>NZ_JBEFLP010000001.1:0-1356635 GCF_040149665.1 Sulfitobacter sp. HNIBRBA3233
CGACATCGTCTGATCCCCGACCGACTCCGCCCCCGACGCGAAACACCCGCCGCTCCCCGAAAGGGGGGCGGCGTTTGGCTTGGCAAACCGGCACAGGCCCTTGTGCGGTGCGGTGCTGGCCAGGACCGCGACAAATGCGTTGCCCAGACACCGTCACGTTGCTGTGCTCCGCTCGCCACTGTCCGCAGCGGCACAGGGATGGGTCAGACGTCAGTGCCGGGAAAACTTTGTCAAACTTGAGCTCGGTGCGGAGGCTATGAACTTTTGAATGATCGACGGGATGAATGGGCTCGCGAATTGCTCTTTAAAACGACAAGCAGCGCCCGTTTCCGGGGAGAGCTGCTTGGTGGAGAATCCTTCACCACGTTGCCCCAAATCGAAATCCTGATCGAAAAGTGTCGCCATTGAGATATGATCACATCGCAACGCGCCGAGGGCTACCGGAGGGCAATGCGCAAAATCACCGGCCCGATAGACCAAAGTCCGCGCATGCATTAACACTTGAACCGGACCAATCGACGGGGCAGTCCACTGGCGTAATTATGCTGCATAAACGGCAAGGCGGTGATGACGTCTGCGGAAACGGCTTCGCTCGCGAAACTGAATAATTGAAGCCACGACAAGAAGTGAGGAGGAGTATTCGATGACTGATCTGGACGGGCGCATCGCTTTGGTAACGGGGTCCGCCACGGGACTTGGTCGCTCAATCGCGGTCAAGCTTGCGGAACGTGGTGCGGATGTGATCATCAACTACTCACGTTCCTCTGCAGAAGCGGAAGAAGCCGCTGATCTGTGTCGGGCAGCGGGGTCGCAGGTCGAAGTCATCCAGGCGAACGTTGCCGATCCGGCGGGCTGCAAGGCACTCGCCGAGGCCGCCGCGCGGCGGGGGCGACTGGACATCCTTGTCAACAACGCAGGAATAACACGCCACGCGCGCGATCATTCCGATCTGGATGCCTTGTCCAAGGATGATTTCATGGACACCTACGAAGTCAACGTCGTCGGCCCTTTCATGATGCTGCAAGCGACCAAACCCCTTCTCGAAACGGCGCATCAAACCACAGGACGCGCCAGCGCTGTGCTCAACACCTCTTCCATCGCCGGTATCAAGGGCATCGGATCCTCCGTTGCCTATGCCGCCAGCAAAGGTGCGCTGAACACCATGACAGTTTCTCTGGCCCGTGCCCTTGCCCCGGCCATTCGTGTCAACGCCATCTGTCCGGGGTTCATCGGCACACGTTGGTTCAAGGACGCAATGGATGAGCAGGCATTCGAAAAGACGGTGCGCGCAGTCGAAGCAAAGGCCGCTCTGGGCGTTGCTTCGGGGCCGGATGACATTGCGGACGCCGCACTGTTTTTTGTGTCGGATGCATCACGCCACGTGACCGGTGAACTCCTGCTCGTCGATGCCGGGATGCATTTGAACCGATAGCCGTCATGATCCGGTTGGCCGTTTTTTGTCTAAAGCGAAGAGATAAAGAGCTTTCGGGTAGGTGAGGTGCCGTTATCGGCGCTTCCCTACCTGCATCTTGCGATCAGGCGCTTCGCTGCGGTCCTCAAAGAGCTGGATATTTGGGTATCGCGTTTCCTGCATACGGGGCAGTTTCTGGGACTGAAATGCCCCCTTGGAGGTCGCAGGTATCAGGTCGCGTGGTTCTGGTTTCGGCCCGCCACTGCTTGTTGGTGACACGATGGTTTGTCACTAGCCGGTTCTTCACGTTCACGGGACGCAGGTTGCATGCATCGCGGGGCGCACCGCCACGCGCCGAAACTCGCCCGGTACCGCTGGCATCTCGTGCAGTGGCACAGTTCTAGGAGCCAAGACGAAAGTACGTCCACACACACTTGTCTTCAGAGGTGCTCGGTGGCCTTTCAGCGGTCGGCTGCAGCAGCTTCAATCAACTCGCGAAAGCCAGCAATACGGAGGAAGCTGTCGTTGTCCACAGACGCCCAACTTGCGCGCATTCGAAAGTCCAGAGAATACTTGCCTATGACCAATTTTGAAAAACGTCTTGCGGCAATCATTGGAAGGCCGTCTACGCAAAGACCTTTTGTTTGCGACGGTCATCCATCGGATTGCTCGGTTTGGATCGTGGGCTACAACGCGGCAACGGAAGGAGGCGATTGGTGGCGCTTCTGGTCTTCTGAGGACGGCTTCGATCTTGCAGCATGGCGCAATGATTACAATGCTGAACGGGCAGAACGTGGCAAAGGAACTTCAGCAACGCGCCGCCGTATTGATCGCTTCAAAGCATCGGTACCCGATATATTGGAAACCAATATTTTCGCCACGCCATCAACCAAAATGACAAATATGCCAAAGAGTAATACAGAAGCATTTGATCTATTGCTGGCAGCGTTCAAACCCCGGGTAATCATTTCGCATGGCGTGCCATCAACAAGGTATCTTGAAGGCTGGACTGACGGAAAACTAATAACTCTTCCTCATCTGTCTCGGACTGGGTATGCAAAGGTTGATGACACCATAAACGAGCTTCGGTCAAACTAGACCGGTCTCAGCGCGAAATAGCGATTATTATCGCGAATTTCGTTAGCGGAAACTACGAGATCACCAAGCAAGAATGCCAAAGATATGTTCTCATCAAACCCAACTGGTTTGGTGTTTACACGTTTCTTGCAGCCTCCTGCGCGTTTTTGGGGGAGCTCGAAGAAGCAGGAAAGGCGGTTTCTCGACTGCTGGATATCATTCCGGGCTATACGCGAACCAAACACGAGGATCGGATGTGGCTACAGCGCGAGAGTGACAGGCAAAGGTTGCTTGAAGGTTTGGAACTGGCCGGGTTGCCCGAGTAGTGCGGCATGAAAGGCGTGCCGCCAACGATTGTTTGCCGGGCAGGGGCGGGTTGCTGAAACAGCCAACGACCGGCACCTATTGTCGATGTGATTGCGCTGAAACTGACTGATTAACGCTTATCGGATCGGGATGAAGATGTCTGTTATGAAAATACTCCGCTGGCTTGCAATCGCGTGCATATTTTCGGGATGTGCAAATTACGAAATCAGAACGGCCGCCCTGCAACCTGTTGAGCGATCCGAGCAGCCTTCCTCTCTGTCCGTTACTTTCCTTGGAACCACGTCTTTCTTGATTGAAACCTCGACTGAACAATTCTTGCTGGATGGGTATCTCAGCCGTTCTCGTCACCTGCTGACCCTCCCGATTCAGCCGTCGGCTGAACGCCTGGATCCCCTTTTGCATGACCTGTCGATCTGCAAGTCTGCGAGCGCCCGAAACCTGTCGGGCCAAAACGTAAATTGCCTCGTACCAGAACATCAGCGCCTGTCACTGGTGCTGACACTGCATGGCCATTACGACCACGTCATGGACGCCCCTTATATTGCTGGCTGGGCTGGGGCGCCTATGCTTTTGGACCAGTCTGCGGTGCCGCTTTGGAACGAAACCCGAAGAGTGACGCAAAACCGGGCCGAGGAATTCAACTGGCCTCAGGCGGAGGCCAGCCGGCTCTCACTTGGCGAATATGTAGGCTCTGACGCAGCACCGGTCCCGTTGGAGAGTATGAAGGTTCGTTTGTTCAAGACAGAGCATAACGAGAACCTTATTTCGGGCTTGATCGAAGACAGAACGCCGAGCAGTTTCCGGTTTCCCAGTCCCATCTGGGACATGGGTCTTGGTCATAACCTGTCGGTTTGGATCGAACACGATCGCAGAAGAATCCTGTTCGTTGGAAGCGCAGGAAAGATTGGGACGGTCTTTTCCGACGCAGATATCAAAGCTGATGTTGTCTTTCTGAGTATCGGCGGTCTGTCGCTGCGACCGCGTGAAGAGTGGGATGCGTATTGGTCGGATGTTGTCCGCGCGACCGGGGCCAAACGGGTCTATCTGACCCACTGGGACAATCATCAAAAACCGCTCGAAGCCCCTGACTACAGGCTCACGCCAACCGTTTTCGAGAACCATGACGCGGTTTACAAACACTTCAGGTTCCTCGCGGCGGAGGATCGGGTGGACATCGTGTTTGCGCCGGTGGCCGAACGTTTCGATCCGTTTTGAACCAGCCCTATACCCAATAGCGCGGCAATCAGTCGACGTATTCTATGTTGATCAACGGACAGCCATCTGATTTCGCGTCTTCAAGGTCGCTGATTTGTTTTTCGACGACCTTCCGGCTCAGCATTGGCAGCGCCTTTTTGGCAATTGGCTGCCGGTCCCTGCTTGTAATGGTTTTTCGAGCCTTCAGCCAGTGCTCGACAGACGTGTGTATTTTCACCTCGCAAGGCCGCCCGGACCCCGTGGACAACATCTCGGCATTGTCGAGTGGGGCGGTTACAGGCCGCTCCGCGGGTTGCACAAACAGGCTGACGGTACGCAGTTGCCGCTTGAACACCGTTTGGAAAAATAGATCTTGCCGCTCTGCGTCTTTCACGAAGTCCAGAGGTTGTTCATACACGCGCGCGTGCTTTGGAAACAGGGGCTGATTGTTCACACCAACATCGGCAGCTTTGCTCAACATCCAGTTCAGAGATACGCCCGACAGATAACCTAGATCCTCGGTTCCACCGATCTGCCCATGGTCGCCGGCAAACCAGACTTCCTCAACCCGATCAAAAAGCGCCTCCCGAACGCCAGGATCGCGTGCCCCTTCACAATCGCGGACCAGCCTGTTTCTGGTCATCAGGATCGGCGTATATGTTGTGGCCCTGTTGTCGTGTAGCGATACGGCGTGCAAAACTCTGTCCATATTGCAAATCTGGTCAGAGTACCGGTGATTGTATTCGTCCGGGTCTTGCGTGCCGTTGGGCAATCCCAGAGTTTCGACCGTATCCCACAAGCCGACGATGGAAAACCTGACGTCCTGATGCGCGCCGCTTGGCTTGACGTTGACCCCGTAGGCTTTGCGAACCGCTTTGGTGGCGCAGCGCCGAAGGGCGATCGACTCCTGTAGTCTATCCACGCCGGCGGTGCAGTCCCTTGCCGTTAGACCTCTTGCCGGAAATTTATAGGCGGTAAACAGATCAGACAAAAACTGTTCGCGTTCCTTTTGGGTCTTGAGTACCGAAAGATCGACCAATCCTACCGTGTGAACCAATCCGGCCAAAGCGCGCGCCGCGAATGCGCCCCTGGAGTATCCGTAAAGGTGGATGACATCCTCGGGCCGTTCATAGCTATCGGACAGAAACCCGTACGCCTCTTCAACATCGTTGCGAAATCCCAAGCCAGTACCAAGACCAATGGCGCCAGTCCTGTCCGCCCCTACACCGGACGTGTAGAAAACCGCATTGTCAGTTCGATCCTGATTGACGACGAGTTGATGAAGACGGCCCACATTTGTGGTCGAATTCAGATTGTTTCCCGTACCGTCGAAAAATATCGCCACGTTGATCGGGGTGCTGCGCGGTGAATGATCTGCGGGGTCTTGGCCATCGGTGGACCGCAGTAGAAGCATATCGTCGCCAGTCGGATTGTGGATCTTGGTCACGCCTCCGCATCCGAAAAGAACCAGTGAAAGGATTAATAAAATGATTTTTGGTCGCATGGTACGGTCTCAGCAGCTTTCTTTGGATTTAGGCTAGGAGGTTTTTTCCGCTCAGGAAAGTATAATCAGGATATGTGGAAAAGTGCGGGTATCTGCATCAACCGGATTATCAAAATGAAGAAACCTCAATTCCAAGGGGCCCATGTTTGAAATGCAGCGGCGCAGTTTTACCGTAACACCGACCCAAAGCGGGCATTTGCTGAAACGACGTCGCTTACAATTTTCCGTACGATTGGAAGATGAACTGGCGTGCCAAGGGTCGGGCAAATGGTGCTGGGGTATCCGCGTGGCGGGGAAGGGATCTGCGATTTCGTTCTTCTTGAAAACATCACAACCGATTTGCCTGCAATCTGCCTCAATCTGCAGCTTCCCAGCATTGCGCGAGAGGGAGCATTGTCCTGTGCGACAAATTCCATCTTCGATTCCGCAGCGAGAGCTTGTGCTGCGGAAAGTTGCAGAGCGCATCGATATGCTTGCCGAGGCCTCGGCCGCGCAATGAAGGATCGACTGTCAGTCGCGACCACGATGGCAAGATGGGTCGCCCAGGCACTGCGCGGGACATATCGGACTGGAACGTACAAGGCTTTCGGTTCTGCCGCCTGCCTTACGTGCCCCAAATCACCGAATTCTCGTGACGCAGGATGATGGCGCGCAAATCGTCAAAGGCCACGCCTATGAAACGTTGAAGTTTCTCCGACGCTGGCAAGACAGGCGCATCTTTCAGCCGCAGAAAACCCAGCGACCGGTCCGGCTGCGGGATCTTGATTGGTATCGTCCTGAACAGCCGCGACTGGCGGAAGGCGAACAGCACGCTTTGCGGCAGGACCGTCAACGCATCTGTTTCTTCCAGATAGTTCAGCACACTCATCAGGGATCCGCCCGTGTAGCGGACGTTGATCTTGCTCATGCCGATGGCCAGAAGAATTGAATGCAGGTCGGACAGCAGCGGCGAGCCGGGTAATGGTCCGATCCACGGATAGCGCAGCAGATCATTTGTCGTGACCGCCTTTTTCCCGAACAGGGGGTGCCTTGCGCGGGCGGCAACGACGTTTCTGCCCGGCAGGATCTGGGTAAATTGCAGCTCTGACCCGGCGTCGACCACGCCGAGCGGACAGACCGCCAGATCCAGTTGCCCCGATCGCAACCCCGCTTGGATTTCCGGGAGGTTCCCGTAGGACTGGTCAACGCGGATGTCCGGTTCCTGTTGTTGGAACTGGCCGATCATACGTGAAATAATCGCATCCATGAAGAAAGGGACACCGCCAAGGCGCACCGTGCCGGCAGAACCGGCCTGAAACCCGACGACGGCTTCTGATGCCTTGCGCCCTGCCTCCAGGATCACCTTGCCGCTCGCGGCCAGTTGCTGGCCGATGATTGTCGGCACAAGCGGCCTGCGCCCCGGCAGAAACAGCGGCTCACCGAGCCGCTTTTCAAGCGTCGATAATGTGCGCGAAACGGCTGGCTGGCTGAGGCCCAGCATCTTCGCCCCTTCCGTGACGCCGCCTGCCTCGACCACGGCGGCGAGTTGGGCCAGATGTCTTTCATCGATCTTCATAACAATATGTTATACCAGACTATAGTATTTCGATACTATCATATGATTGCGGTGCGCATAATTTTATCAGGAGGAGATTCGTTTGTTCATTATGTGAGCAAACGAGCGGTTGCGGTACGCACAAGGCGCTACCGTCATTCGTGTTCAAACCTCCCTTACAGAACTGACCGATCACAGACGGTCCCAAATAAAAACTGACGCTCTTGGAGGAGAGATCATGGCACAGATCAGTGGTTATCATCACCTAACGCTTAGCACACACGGCGTGCAGGAAGATTTCGACTTCTACACCAAGATGCTCGGGCTTTATTCAGTCAAGCGCACAGTGCTTTTCGACGGCGTGCTACCTGTCTATCACTTGTACTACGGGGCCAAGAACGGCGACGCATCGACGATCATCACGACCTTTCCGTTCAAAAAGCCCGGTATTTATGGCCGCCGTGGCTCGAACCAGTCAAAAATCGTCATGCAGGCCATTCCTGTCGGCGCGAGCGATTTTTGGGTGAATCGCCTGAATGAAATGGGCGTTACTGCCACCAAAACAACGCGCTTTGGCGCTGACCGCGTGGTCTTCGAACATCCCTGCGGCATTCCGCATGAACTGGTCGAAAACCCAAACGACAACCGCACACCGATCGCCAATGAAGCACAGGGCGTGAGCGCCGAACATGGCATCAAGGGGATTTACGGGGGTGCGGTGTCCGTCATGGACCGGTCGGCCATGGACGATTTCCTGACGATTGCGCTGCCCATGGAAAAGATCGCCGACAACCATGAAGGTCTGGCTTTTGCAGTGCCCACGAATGACGGTGCCAAGTCCATCGTCGAGGTGTTGCATGAACCCGAAGTGCCCCAGGGCACATGGACGCTGTCGGGGGGCACGATTCACCACCTCGCGCTGAACACCGGTGACGAAGAAAACCAGATGGCGCTGCGCGCGCATATCGAAGGATTGGGGTTCACGGATATTTCCGAACAGAAAGACCGGATGTACTTCAAGTCCTGCTATGTGCGCAGCCCCGGCGGTGCCTTGTTTGAACTGGCATGGACCGTACCCGAAGGTTGGGCCAAGGACGAACCGGCCGATGCAATTGGGCAGACGCTGGTGTTCCCGCCCTGGTTCGAAGATCGCCGCGCCGAGATGGAAGCTGGTCTCGAACCAGCCGAATTCTGAGCCCGATTATGGCGGAAACCATTTTTCGTGGGGCCAGTTCCGACGATGCAGAGGTAATCTGCATCGTCATACATGGACGCGGGCAGACACAGGCAGACATGATGGCATCGATTGTCGATCGTCTGTCACTGCCGAAGGTGCGTTTTGTCCTGCCCAAATCCGATGACGTCGGTTGGTATGCCGCCCGCGCCATTGATCCACTGACGGATGAGACATCCCGGGAACTGGAGGCGGCGATCGATGCGGTCTCTGAAGTGATCGCGCAAGCGAGGGCCGAAACGCCGGACCGTCCGCTCCTGCTCTGCGGGTTTTCCCAAGGCGCCTGTCTGGCGGTCGAACTCTTGATGCGCCAGCCTGAAATCGCTGATGCGGCGTGTTTGCTGACCGCCTGCCGGGTTGGCGCTGCAAGCGATAAGCTGCCGCAGGCGCGACTGACCGATTTGCCGGTATACGCCAGTTGCGGTGATGAAGATCCGTGGATCCCGGAAAATGCCTATCATCATATGCTGGGCGATCTCACCCGCGCAGGCGCGCGGATCCGTTCCGATCTCTTCCCCGGCAGACCCCATGAGGTGACGGACACAGAGATTGCAGTCATTTCTGACATGCTGGCCAATCTTGCGCAGAAGCGCCCATTGCTGGGGGCGGCTGTATGACGGGTCTCGGCGGTTTCGTCTTTCCGGGCATCCAGACCCGCGTGGTCTTTGGCCGTGGAACGCTTGCCAGTGTCGGTGAGGAACTTCTGGCGTTGGGGCATGAAAGCGCATTGGTGCTTTCCACTCCGCATCAGCTGAATCAGGCCGAAGCAGTCGCGGGCCATCTGGGAAAAGCTGCTGCGGGGCTGTTCACGCAGGCCGCGATGCATACGCCGGTTGACGTGACGGAAAGCGCCATCGAGGCCTTCCGAAAAAGCGGTGCAACCTGCGTGGTCGGGATCGGCGGCGGATCTACTGTCGGGCTGGCCAAGGCTATCGCCACGCGTACGGGGGCCGATCAGATCGTGATCCCGACCACCTATGCCGGATCTGAAATGACCGACATTCTGGGAGAAACGACCGACGGCGAAAAAACGACCCGCCGCGATGCATCCATCCGGCCCGAGGTCGTAATCTATGATGTTGACCTGACACTCAGCCTGCCCGTGGACATGACTGTCACCTCGGCGCTGAATGCGATCGCCCATGGCATCGAAGGGCTTTATGCCGCCGACGCCAATCCGATCACGGATATGATGGCGCTGGACGCGATGCGGGCGTTCAAGGATGCGCTGCCGGATGTTGTCAGAGACATGAACGACGCCGAGGCCCGATCCAAGGTGCTGTATGGTGCATGGTTGTGTTCCACGGCGCTTGGGTACGTGTCCATGGCGCTGCATCACAAGCTTTGCCATGTTCTTGGCGGGTCTTTTGGCCTGCCGCATGCGGACACCCATGCGATCATGTTGCCCCATACTGCCGGTTTCAATGCGGTCGCCGTGCCGGACAAGCTTGCCCCTGTGGCCGAGATTTTCGGTGGCAGCGTCGGTGGGGGCTTGTGGGATTTCGCCAAGGCCCATGGCGCGCCACTCAGGCTCGCGGATCTGGGGTTCAGCGCGGACGACCTTGACCGGGCCGCCGAAATCGCAACGCGCAATCCCTACGACAACCCCCGTGCGTTTGACCGCTCCGATATCCGAGACTTACTGGAGGCCGCGTGGGAGGGGACGCGTCCCGATAACTAGGAATACGAAAATCACAGAGGGAGGAACTCAGATGATTACACGGCGCAAATTGATCAAGACAGCCACCGCAACCGGACTTCTGGCAGGTGCATCTGGGCTGGCGATGCCGGCGATTGCGCAGGGCAGGGCGGTCCGCATCGGCTATGTCAGCCCGCAAACCGGGCCGCTTGCCGGTTTCGCAGAGGCTGACAGCTTTACCATCGACATGTTCAACCGCGTGATGGCCGAACAGGGCATCGCGGTCGAGGTGATTGTCAAAGACAGCCAGTCGAACCCGAACCGCGCCGCATCGGTCGCGCAGGAACTCATCATCGACGACGAGATTGATTTAATGCTGGTGGCGTCGACGCCGGAAACCACGAACCCTGTCGCCACGGTCTGCGAGGGCGAAGAAATTCCTGTGATCTCCACCAAAGCCCCGTGGCAGCCGTTCTTCATCGGCCAGCAGGGCAATCCGGGGAATCCGTCGTCCTGGCAGCCGTTCGAGTTCGCTTACCACTATTTCTGGGGGCTCGAGGACGTCATCGGCGTGTTCACGAATATGTGGAACCAGCTGGACACCAACAAACAGGTGGGTGGGCTGTTTCCCAACGATGCGGACGGCAACGCATGGGGTGATCCAAATGTCGGCGTCGCGCCCGGCTTTGCGGCTGCAGGCTATGATACGGTCGATCCGGGCCGGTATCAGAACCTGACCGATGATTTCAGTGCGCAGATCAACGCCTTCAAGGCCGCCAACGCAGAGATCGTCACCGGTGTGGTCATCCCGCCGGACTTCACCACGTTCCGCAATCAGGCGATCCAGCAGGGGTTCAGCCCGAAGGCGATCACCGTTGCCAAGGCGATCCTGTTCCCGCAGTCGGTCGAGACCTTGGGGGAGGCCGGGCACAATCTGTCGTCAGAGGTGTGGTGGTCGGCCAGCCATCCGTTCACATCGTCGCTGACCGGTGAAAGCTGTGCCGATCTGGCCGCCGGGTTCACCGATGCGACGGGGCGCCCCTGGACCCAGCCGATCGGGTTTGTTCATTCGCTGTTTGAAATGGCGGCGGACGTGATCAAGCGGGCCGATGATCCGACCGATCCGGAGAATGTCGTGGAAACGATCCGCGCCACCGATCTGGATACGATGGTTGGCAAGATCGCCTGGAACGGCGAAGGCGTCCCACCCTTCGCCGCGCAAAACGTGTGCAAGACACCGCTCGTAGGGGGGCAGTGGCGGCGGCAGGAAGACGGGTCGTTCGAGCTTGTCGTTGTCGATAACACCACCGCCCCCAACATTCCGACCGGTGGCGTCATGGAAGCGCTCAGCTAGCGCTCGAACCAGCGGGCCCCGCGTGTTCTGCGCGGGGCCGGCACCTCATCCTGAAAGCGGCCCATGACTATTCTGTCCTTGCAAAATGTATCGAAATCCTTCGGGGCCCTGACGGTCACCGACGACGTCAGCTTTGACGTGCCGCAGGGCGAGGCCTTGGGCATCATCGGACCGAATGGCGCGGGCAAATCAACGCTCTTCAACCTGATTACCGGCAACATTCCGGCAGATCGGGGTCGCATTGAATTCGACGGCATAGATGTGACCAACGTGTCGCCGATGCAAAGATGTCTGACGGGGGTCGGGCGGTCCTTCCAGATCCCGCAGCCGTTCTCACAGTTGACAGTGTTCGAAAACCTCGTCGTGGCCGCGACCCACGGCCGCAATCTGTCAGAACGAGAAGTGACGGATGACTGCGCCGCGATACTGGAGCGGACCGAGTTGATGGACCGCGCAAATGCCTCTGCCGGATCCCTGAGCCTGTTGCAGCGCAAGCGGTTGGAGCTGGCCCGCGCGATGGCGACCCGCCCCAGGCTTTTGCTGCTCGACGAGATCGCGGGCGGGCTGACCGAGGCGGAGTGTCAGGCCCTGATCCAGACGATCCGCGCCATCCACGCCGAAGGGGTCACGATCATCTGGATCGAACATGTCCTGCATGCGCTCAATTCCGTGGTCGAACGTCTGTTGGTGCTGGATTTCGGCAAGATCATCGGTCTGGGCGAACCGGCGGCGATCATGGACAGCCGCGAGGTCAAGGAAATCTACCTGGGGATCGACATATGAGCCTGCTGGAGACCCGCAACCTGACCGCGCATTACGGTGACTTTCAGGCCCTTTTCGGCGTCGATATCACCCTGAACGAGGGAGAGACCATCGCCATCATCGGCGCGAACGGGGCAGGCAAGACTACCCTGATGCGGTCCATCGCCGGCGTGTTGACCAATGCGCCTGAGATGGTTGCGTTTCAATCCGGTCCGATCGGCGCGCGTCCAGCGAATGAGATACTAGGCCTCGGGATCGCGATGGTGCCCGAGGGGCGCAAGCTCTTTCCGTCCCTCAGTGTCGAGGAAAATCTGCTGATCGGGGCCCACAGCCGGAAGGTTGATGGTCATTGGACGTTGAACACAGTTTACGAGTTGTTCCCGATCCTGCGTGAAAAACGCAGCGCCCCCGGCACCTCGTTGTCGGGTGGTCAGCAACAGATGGTGGCCATCGGGCGCGCACTGATGAGCAACCCGCGTGTGCTGCTCTGCGACGAGATCAGCCTTGGCCTTGCCCCGGTGGTCATCCGCGACATCTACAAGGCGCTCCCGCAGATCCAGAAGTCAGGCGCCTCGGTGATCGTGGTTGAGCAGGATATCGGGCAGGCGATGAAAGTCGCTGACCGGGTCTATTGTATGATGGAAGGCCGCATCACGCTGACAGGCACGCCCGATCAACTGAGCCGTCAGGCCATTCACGACGCCTATTTTGGAGCAACAGTATGATTTGGCTTGATACAATCGTGCAGGGCATTCTTCTGGGAGGGCTCTACGCGCTTTTCGCCGCCGGGCTCAGCCTTGTATTCGGGATCATGCGGCTGGTGAATCTGGCCCATGGCGATTTGATCGTTCTGGGGGCCTACATCATTCTGCTGGTTGTATCCTTTCTTGGGATCAACCCCTTTCTGGCCGCGGCCATCGCGATGCCGGTGATGTTCGCATTCGGCTGGATCTTGCAGCGTGTCGTGCTCAACCGGGTGTTGGGAGAGGATATTCTGCCACCCCTGTTGGTGACTTTTGGTCTGTCCATCGTCTTGCAGAACGTCTTGTTAGAGGGGTTTTCGGCCGACAGCCAAAGGGTCGGTGCAGGGGCGCTTGAAACCGCATCGGTGGATTTGGGGCCGGTGACGCTGGGTGTGATGCCGGTTCTGACCTTTGCGTCGGCCATTCTGGTGATCGTCGCGCTGAACCATTTGTTCTACCGCACGGCCCTTGGTCGCGCGTTTCGGGCCACGTCGGACGATCCGGTGACCGCAAGCCTGATGGGGATTAAACCTGCCAGCGTCTTTGCCACAGCGACAGGCATCGCGATGATCGTCGTGACGATTGCGGCGCTCTATCTGGGAATGCGCGCGAATTTCGACCCCACGATTGGTCCTGCGCGGCTTATCTACGCGTTCGAGGCCGTCATCATCGGCGGCCTTGGGTCCCTTTGGGGGACGCTCGTCGGGGGGACCATCATCGGGGTGGCGCAGACCGTTGGAGCGGCCGTCAACCCTGAATGGCAGATCCTCGCGGGTCACGTCGCGTTTCTGGTGGTGTTGCTGTTCCGGCCGCGCGGGCTGTTCCCGCGTGCTTATGACTGAAGGGTATGGGGATGGCTAATCAATCGCGCTATCTGGTCGAGACCAGGACGAAGGCATCTCAAGCGGCTGGTATTGCCGGTCTAATCCTGTTGGCCGTGGCCTTTGCGATGCCGATCTTTGCAAGCCGCAGTCTGATACAGGATTTGTTCTTCATCCTGACGATGCTGACGCTGGCGCAATTCTGGAACCTGCTTGCGGGCTATGGCGGGTTGGTCAGCGTTGGTCAGCAGGCCTTTGTCGGGCTGGGCGCCTACGCGCTTTTCGGGGCGGCGATCCTGTGGGGCATGGACCCGGTGCTGGCGCTTCTTCTGTCGGGGGTTGCTGCCGTCATCGTCGCTGTGCCCACAGCCTTCTTCGCATTCCGTTTGCAAGGGGCGTATTTCGCGATCGGCACTTGGGTCGTGGCTGAAGTCGTGCGCCTGTCCGTGGCGCAATGGAAAACTGTGGGCGGGGGGACAGGCACATCCCTGCCACGGGAGGCGCGCGATTTTCTTGGGGTCGAATGGGTCGAGGCCGCGTTCGACGTGCGCGCCAGTGCCGCGCGGGACATCGTCACCTACTGGCTGGCGCTGGTATTGGCGTTGCTGACCATCGGGGGCATCTACTGGCTTTTGCGCACCAAACGCGGGCTGGCGTTGGCTGCGGTGCGCGACAATATCGAAGCCGCCAAATCCGTCGGCGTGGACGCGGTGCGGATGAAGTGGCAGGTGTTTCTGGTTTCCGCCTTCGGGACCGGTGTCGCCGGTGGCCTGATCTATCTGCAAAAATCCCGGATCAGCCCGGATGCCGCCTTCAGCGTCACGGACTGGACCGCCTATGTGATTTTCATCGTCGTGATCGGCGGCATCGGCACGATCGAAGGGCCGATCATCGGCGTGCTGGTGTTCTTTGTCCTCCAGCGTTTTCTGGCAGATTTCGGCAGTTGGTATCTGATGATCCTCGGCGGTCTGGGGATCGTCGTGATGCTCTTCGCGCCACGCGGCCTCTGGGGGCTGATTTCGGATAAATCAGGCATCCAGTTGTTTCCCATCAGGCGCACGCTCCGGCGGCCGCGGTGACCGTTATTCACACAACAACCAAGGAGGAGACTGCAATGACCGATGACATGAAAGAAATCGACAGCACGGACCGTCGTGCACTGATTGTTGGCGCCGCAACCTTGGCTGTCGCGGCAGGTGTTTCCGGCCCTGCCACAGCGCAGGATGCTGCGGAGGACGCCCGCAAGGCGGTCGCCGAAAGCTATCTCAAGGCGTTGGATGCCGGCGGCGTGTCGCCAACCACAGGGCTGGGCCTGTTCGATCACTTCGCCCAAGACGCCGAGGTCTATTTTCCGAAGTGGGGCATCGCCCGCGGCATGGACGAAATTGTGCAGATGTTCTCGGATGTCGGCGGAACGCTGAAGTCCATCACCCACCACTACGAGGGGTTCAACTGGTACATGACCGGCACCGACCGCTTTGTCGTCGAGGGAACAAGCGAAGGGCAGCATCGCGATGGCCCGTGGAGGGCAGACGAGGTCAAATGGGGCGCGGGCCGTTGGTGTGACTGCTTCGAGGTAACCGACGGCAAGATCACCCGCCTGTTCATCTATCTCGACCCAGACTACGCGGGCCGGGATACAGAGCGTTACGACTGGATTGACGCCTAATAATTCCGTGCCACCGGCCGGGTTCCGGAACCGGTGGCACTTGTACCATCAGGGAGACTTTCATGGCTGATATGGAAACAGATGTATTGATCATCGGGACGGGACCTGCCGGATCAGCGAGTGCGGCGCTCTTGTCGACCTACGGGATCGAGAACATCGCTATCAACCGCTATCGCTGGCTGGCCAACACGCCGCGCGCCCACATCACCAACCAACGCACGATGGAGGTGTTGCGCGATCTGGGCCGCGAGGTCGAGACGGAGGCCTACATGCATGCCACCGAGCAGGAGCTCATGGGCGAGAACGTGTTCTGCGAAAGCCTCGCTGGCGAGGAAATCGGACGGATGAAGAGCTGGGGAACACATCCGATGTCCAAGGCCGAGCATCTACTGTCCTCGCCCACTTTCATGAACGATCTGCCCCAAACCTATATGGAACCCTTGCTGTTCACGACCGCTGCCAAACGCGGCAGCCAGACCCGGATGAGCACAGAGTATCTGAGCCACGTACAGGACGCCGATGGCGTCACTGCGACCGTGCGCGACCGTCTTACCGGGCAGGAACTGACGATCCGTGCCAAATACCTGATCGGCGCGGATGGCGGCAATTCTTTGGTCGCCGAGAATGAGAATCTGCCGATCGAAGGCCAGATGGGCGTAGGCGGGTCGATGAACATTCTGTTCAAGGCGGACCTTACGAAATACGTCGCCCACCGCCCGTCGGTTTTGTACTGGGTCATGCAACCCGGTGCCAATGTCGGCGGGATCGGCATGGGATTGGTCCGGATGATCCGGCCGTGGAACGAATGGTTGATCGTCTGGGGCTATGACATCAACGAGCCCGCACCGGACGTCACACCAGAATATGCAACCGAGGTCGCCCGCCAGCTGGTTGGCGATCCGGAGCTCGAGATCGAATTGTTGAGCGCCAATACCTGGACCGTCAACAACGCCTACGCCACGCAGATGCAAAACGGTCGCGTGTTCATCATGGGGGATGCCGCACACCGGCACCCGCCCTCGAATGGGCTCGGTTCGAACACCTCGATTCAGGATGCGTTTAATCTGTGCTGGAAACTGGCGGCTGTCCTGAAGGGGCAGGCCGGCCAAGGTCTGCTGGACAGCTATACCGCAGAGCGCGCCCCTGTCGCGAAAAAGATCGTGACCCGCGCGAACCAATCGATCGGGGAGTTTGGTCCGATCTTCGACGCACTTGGCCTGACAGGATCGGTGGATCCGGTGAAGATGCAGCAAAACATGGACGCAAGGACCGAAGCGAATGCGGCGGCCGAAAAGCAACGCGCCGCGCTGCGCGAGGCCATCGCCTTCAAGAAGTACGAGTTCGACTGCCACGGTGTCGAGATGAACCAGCGCTACAGCTCAGATGCCGTGGTCACCGATGGGCAGCTGGAGCCCGCGTTTTCGATGGACGAGGAACTGCACTATCACCCGACCACCTGGCCGGGCGCACGGTTGCCGCATGTCTGGGTGTTCACGTCCCAAGGGCAGAAGGTCTCGACGCTTGACCTTGCGGGGCACGGTGCCTTTTCGCTGCTCACCGGGATTGGCGGTGAAGCGTGGGAAGACGCAGCCCGTGCAATCAGCGCCGAGCTTGGTGTGACCGTGAATGTCCATTTGATCGGCCCCCGCCGCGCCATTCAGGATCATACAGGCGATTGGGCGCGTGTGAGCGAAATCCGCGACAGCGGCTGTATCTTGGTGCGCCCGGATCACCACGTCGCATGGCGTGCGGACGAGATGGTCAAGGATCCGGAAACCGAACTGCGCCGGGTGCTGACGACAATTCTGCAACCGGGAGAAGCCCAGGATATCAGAGGTGCCGCATGAGCAATCCCACAGAACAAGGCTATTTCACCGAGGAAAATTCTGCTGAGGTCGTCGTCAGCCGGAATGCAAAGGCCAAGGACGCTCGGCTGGCGGAGGTGATGTCGTCGATTATCAAGCACCTTCACGCTATGGTCAAAGAAGTGGAGCCAACGCAGGAAGAATGGCTCGAAGCCATCAAGTTCCTCACCGAAACCGGCCATAAAAGCGATGACTGGCGGCAGGAATTCATCCTTCTGTCCGATGTGCTGGGGGTGTCGATGCTGGTGGATGCAATCAACAACCGCAAGCCGTCCGGTGCTTCAGAAAGCACCGTGCTGGGTCCGTTCCACGTGCCCGACGCGCCGGATCGGCCCATGGGGTCGAACATCTGCCTCGACGGCAAAGGCGAGAAGATGCTGGTAAAGGGCCGGATCCTTGACGTTGATGGCAACCCGATCGCGGGCGCCAAGATTGATGTCTGGCAGACCAATGACGACGGATTCTATGACGTTCAGCAAAAAGGCATACAGCCCGATTTCAACCTGCGCGGTGTGTTCAGAACAGGTGACGACGGGACCTATTGGTTCTGGGGCGCCAAGCCGCGCTTCTATCCCATCCCGGATGACGGTCCGGTCGGCAGGCTTCTTGGCCAGCTTGGCAGGCATCCGTTTCGACCTGCGCACCTGCACTATATTGTCGAAGCTGACGGGTATGAGCGGCTTGTGACGCATATATTCGATCCCGACGACGACTATATTCACTCCGATGCGGTCTTCGGGGTCAAGGAATCGCTGATGGCAAAATTCGAAAAGATCGAAGATCCCGGTCGGATCGTAGCCGAAGGCGTTGATGGCCCATTCTACGAAGTCATTCATGACTTCGTGCTGGCGCCAGAGAAATGACCACGCCTGCACCGGACTAAAGGACAATGTGCAACTCGACAAACATGCTCTCGCACCATGCAGCGCCGCCGTTGTAGGGCGGTGCGTGTCCTCGTGCGAGCCATACCAACGGCCCGTTGCAGATGCTGCAACGGCTCGACAACTTCCCGGGCTGTGAGCCTGGATCAAAGAACGCGTTCGCTTTCCCAAAACCTCTGAAAGGATATGAAAATGACCAAAGTACTCGTGCTCTATTATTCGTCTTACGGCCACATCGAAGCCATGTCTGAAGCGGTTGCCAAAGGTGCAGCCGAGGTGGATGGCGTGGATGTGGTGATCAAGCGCGTGCCCGAAATCATGACAGACGAGCAGACCTCCGCTGCCGGGTTCAAGACGGATCAGGCAGCTGAAGTCGCCACAGTCGATGAATTGCCCGACTACGATGCAATTATTGTCGGAACACCAACGCGCTTCGGCAACATGGTCTCGCAGATGCGAAGCTTTTGGGACCAGACAGGAGGGCTCTGGGCAGGGGGCAAGCTGATTGGCAAAGTGGGTTCGGTCTTCACTTCGACAGGCACCGGCGGCGGCTCTGAAACCACGATCACATCGTCATGGAACAATCTGGTCCATCACGGCATGGTGATTGTCGGTCTGCCTTACTCCTCGTCGGAACTCATGGATATCTCTGAAGTGCGCGCCGGATCGCCCTATGGGGCCGCAACGATCGCGGGGCCCGACGGATCGCGGATGCCCAGCGAGAAAGAGCTGAAACTGGCGGCAGATCAGGGTCGGCATGTCGCGACAATCGCGACGAAACTTGCGAGCTAAATTTTGCGAATGGGCCATCCCGGCGTGAGGCGCCGGGATGGCTTGAGCCGCGATCGAGTGCAGGGCCGTGAAGATGCCTCTGCCAAACCAGTCCGGTTTCTTCATTTTGCTCAGGGCGCACGAACATGCCCCTGTTCGGCGAGTCCCCCTTGGCTATATCGCCCAATGCTCCGCAAAGCGCACTGATGCGGATGCATGCACAAACGCAGCGAACGCAACTTTTACCCTGCGCGCCTGACCTCCCGGCGCTGATGCATTGCGCCCCTGCAGCGAAGGTCCAGAATGCGGAAGCCCTCGGTCGGCTAAGAGCTTGAGGCCGCCCCTCGATACGCTCACATACCACTTGGCTGGCCAGCTGTACTTGACGCCTCCATAGGTATGAAATACTAACTGAATTCGTTGAGCGGGCGTTGTGTAATGGTAAGACCTCAGCCTTCCAAGCTGATGATACGGGTTCGATTCCCGTCGCCCGCTCCAGACCACTCCGACACATTGGACAGCATCCATTCCGACCCCGACGCAGGGGCCGTTGCGGCCTGTGTCGGGGCGTCTATGCCGTCGCGCGCGGGACGGAAGGGACGCCTGCGACCTTCGCTGCGCTTGACCCTTGCCAGCCGGTGCGCCAAGTAGCGCGGGCAAAACCCAACGAGGAGCGCGCATGGCCCGTTCGCCCACGCTGCCGAACACACAGTCAGAAGAGCGCGAGAAATCGCGCCAGATAAGCGCGCTGCGTGCGCTGATGCCGTTCCTGCGGCCCTACCGGGGCCTGCTGGTCGCGGCGATGGCGGCACTGGTCGTCACGGCGATCATATCGCTGACGCTACCCCTGGCTGTGCGCCGTGTGGTGGACAACTTCGAAACGGCGGAAATCGCGCTTCTGGACCAGTATTTTCTGGCCGCGCTGGGCATTGCGGGGCTTCTGGCGATCGGCACCGCGCTGCGCTACGCCCTGGTCACACGGTTGGGCGAAAGGGTCGTGGCAGACATCCGCAAGGCCACCTTCGACCGCGTCATCTCGATGAGCCCGGTGTTCTTCGAGAAGATCATGACCGGTGAGGTCCTGAGCCGGATCACCACAGACACCACCCTCATCCTCAGCGTCATCGGCTCGTCCGTCTCCGTTGCATTGCGCAACGTGCTCATCTTCTTCGGCGGGATGGCGTTGATGCTTCTGACCTCTCCCAAGCTGACGGGGCTGGTCTTGCTGATCGTGCCGCTTGTCGTGTTTCCGATCCTGATCATGGGGCGTCGTTTGCGGGTGCTGAGCCGTGAAAACCAGGACTGGATCGCGGCGTCTTCCGGCAACGCCTCAGAAAGCCTCGGTGCGGTACAGACGGTACAGGCCTTCACGCACGAGGCGGCAAGCCGCGCCCAGTTCGCGCAGATGACCGAAAGCTCCTACCGCGCGGCGCGGGCGCGGATCCGCACGCGGGCATTTCTGACCACGATCATCATCTTTCTCGTCTTCTCGGGCGTGGTTGGTGTGCTCTGGGTCGGGGCGCGGGATGTGCGCGCCGGTGACATGACACCGGGCATGTTGGTGCAGTTCCTGATCTACGCGATTCTGGTCGCCGGTGCCGTCGCGGCGCTGTCGGAAATCTGGTCCGAACTCCAGCGCGCCGCCGGCGCGACCGAACGTCTGGTCGACCTGCTGGAGGCGCGCGATGCCGTCGTCGACCCTGCCAACGCGCAGAGGCTTGCGGCGCCCGTGCGCGGCCATATCCAGTTTCACAACGTGGCGTTCAACTATCCTGCGCGGCCCGAAATCCCGGCGCTGGATGGCATCACGCTGGACATCGCACCGGGAGAGACGGTTGCCTTTGTGGGCCCGTCCGGTGCGGGCAAGACCACGATCATCCAGATGATCCTGCGGTTCTACGATCCGCAATCGGGACGGATCACATTTGATGGCGTCGATCTGACGGCCCTTTCGCGGCCCGAGCTGCGCAGCCACATCGCGCTTGTGCCGCAGGATCCGGTGATCTTCGCGGCGTCGGCGCGGGAAAACATCCGCTTCGGCCGCCCCGACGCCACCGACGCCGAGATCGAAGCGGCGGCGCAAGCGGCTGCGGCAGACGGTTTCATCCGCGCGCTGCCCGATGGCTACGACAGCTACCTTGGTGAGCGCGGTGTCATGTTGTCGGGTGGCCAGAAACAGCGCATCGCAATCGCCCGCGCCATCCTGCGGGACGCGCCGGTGTTGCTGCTGGACGAGGCGACAAGCGCGCTGGACGCCGAAAGCGAACGTGCCGTGCAGGCCGCTGTCGAAGACCTCAGCGCCGGGCGCACCACCTTGATCGTCGCGCACAGGCTTGCCACGGTAAAGAAGGCGGACAGGATCGTCGTGCTGGACGCGGGCAGGGTCGTCGATGAGGGAACGCACGATGCGCTGGTGGCGAAGAACGGCCTCTACGCGCGGTTGGCGCGGTTGCAATTCACCGACGGGCTCGCCGCAGAGTAGAAGGCGCTTGCCTTGCCCTTTGCGGACGGCGAACATCGCGCATCATTCCAAACAGGGAGAGTGTGATGGGATTGTGGAGTTTCGTAAAAGGCGCGGGCAAGAAGGTTTTCGGCGGCGATGACGATGCCGAGGTTACGGGTGCCGCCCTTCAGGACGAGTTGAAGGATCTCGGGCTTGAGGCCGAGGGGCTGGACATCACCGTCGAAGGCGACAAGGTGAAGGTCAGCGGCAAGGCTGCCAGTCAGGAGATACGCGAGAAAGTGATCCTTGCGGTCGGAAACGTCGAAGGTGTGGCAGAAGTCGAAGACGACATCGAAGGCGGCACGGGCGATCCGGTTTTCCATACGGTCGAAAAAGGCGATACGCTTTGGGCGATTGCGGAAAAGACGCTCGGCAACGGCGCGAAATACGAAAAGATCTTCGAGGCGAACAAGCCGATGCTGTCGCACCCGGACAAGATTTATCCCGGTCAGGTGCTGCGTATTCCGGTCGCCTGACAGCGCTCTTTCGCGCGGTGCAGCCGTCACCGCGCGAACAGGTCACTTACGGTCGCTGGGCGTTAGCGCTCGCACGTCCGCGGGGAGGGCGATGACGTTGCGTAGCCTGCCAGCGATCGCTTGTATTTCGCCTGATGAAACTGCATCTTTCGTCAATATAAACGTAAAAGCCGCAACCAAGCGGCCCCGGGGGAGGAGACACCATGGGATTTTCAGGAATTGCCGATCGTGATGCGATCGAGGCGGAATGCGCGTGGGAAGATCGCGATCTGCCAAAAACACTCTACGGCGTGCTGGCCAACACGACGTCGAAATTTCCAAACCATAACGCGATCAGCTACCAGCTGTTTTCGGGGCCGACGGACCCTGCCGAAACGCTGACGTGGCAGCAGTTCCACGACAAGAGCGTCCAGACGGCGAACCTGTTCCGCTCGCTCGGCGTGGGGCCGACCGATGTCGTGGCCTATGTACTGCCGAACGCCAATGAAACCGCGCTGAGCCTCGTGGGCGGTGCAATCGCGGGCATCGTGAACCCGATCAACCCGCTGCTCGAAGCCGAACAGATCGGCGCGATCCTGCGCGAGACCAATGCCAAGGTCGTCGTGACCCTGCGGCCCTTCCCCAAAACCGACGTCGCCGAAAAAACGGCCGAGGCCGTGGCGCTTGCTCCGAACGTCAAGACCGTGCTCGAAGTTGACCTTCTGCGCTATATCACCGGTCTGAAAAAATTCATCATCCCGATGATCCGCCCCAAGCGGAACACTCAGAACCAGGCGACGTACAAGAACTTCAACGAGGAAATCAACAAGCAGCCCAAGACGCTCCAGTTCGAGGACCCGCAGGAAGACCGCGTGTGCTGTTATTTCCATACCGGTGGCACCACCGGCATGCCGAAAGTCGCGCAGCACAAGTATTCCGGCGTCATCTACAATGGCTGGACCGGCGCGCGGCTGCTCTATACCGAAAACGACGTGGCCATGTGCCCGCTGCCGCTGTTTCACGTCATGGCCTGCCACGCGGTTTTCATGGGCGTCATCTATTCCGGTGCGCATATCATCTTCCCGACGCCGCAGGGCTATCGCGGCGAAGGAGTGTTCGACAATTTCTGGAAGCTGGTCGAGCGCTGGAAGGTCACGTTCATCATCACGGTGCCCACGGCCATCTCCGCCAAGATGCAGCGCCCGATCAACGCCGATGTCTCCAGCGTGAAAACCGCCTTCTCGGGCTCTGCGCCGCTGCCGGTAGAGCTGTTCCGCCGCTTCGAGGAAGCAACCGGCGTCAGCATCGTCGAAGGCTACGGCCTGACCGAGGCGACGGTTCTGGTGTCCGGCAACCCCACCGACGGGCTGAAGAAGATCGGTTCTATCGGGGTCGAGTTTCCCTATTGCAAGGTACGCATCATCAAGGAAACCGCCGATGGCCACGCCGATTGTGACGTCGACGAGATCGGCGAGATCTGCGTCAGCAACCCCGGCGTCTATCCCGGCCACACCTATACCGAGGCGGACAAGAACAAGGACCTCTACTATGACGGCAAGTTCCTGCGCACCGGCGACCTGGGGCGCAAGGACGAAGACGGCTATATCTGGATCACGGGCCGCGCCAAGGATCTGATCATCCGCGGGGGCCACAACATCGACCCCGCCGAGATCGAAGAGGCGCTTCTGGGTCACGACGCGGTGGCCTTTGCAGGGGCCATCGGCCAGCCGGATGCCCACGCGGGCGAGGTGCCCTGCGCCTTCGTCGAACTGGTGGAGGGCGCGTCGGTCACCGAAGCTGAGCTTCTGGAGTTCGCCAAGTCCAAGGTTCAGGAACGCGCGGCGCATCCCAAACACATGACGATCATGAAAGAACTGCCCAAGACCGCGGTCGGCAAGATCTTCAAACCCGATCTGCGCCGCCACGCGATCAACCGTGTCTTCAACGAAGAGCTTGAGGCTGCGGGCGTACCGGCGCGCGTCGATCATGTCATCGATGACAAGAAACGGGGTCTTGTGGCGATCATCGCGATGAACGGCGCCGACGAGAAAGCCGTCGGCGGTGTTCTGGGCGGGCATGTCTTCAAGTGGGAACCCGCTTGAGCGGACCGGACTATGGCGCGCTCCTCGATGCCGAGGTGCGCGCCTATATCGCGCGGGGGGCGGAGTTCTATCCCCCCGGCGCAGTCGGACTGACGATCGAAGATCAGCGCGCGACCTACGATGCGATGTGCGCAGCGTTTCACGCGGGCCGCCCCGAGGGTGTCCGCACACAGGACGAGACATGGGGCGGCGTTGCCTGCCGCCGCTACGAAAGCGGGACCAGCGATGTCACGGTGATCTACTACCACGGCGGCGGTTTTGTCGTGGGCGGCCTGCACAGCCACGATGACGTCTGTGCCGAGCTTTGTGCCCGGACCGGATACCGCGTGATCTCGGTCGATTACGGTCTGGCACCCGAAGTGGTCTTTCCCGGCTGCTACAATGACGCGCGCGCGGCCTTCACCGCGATCCAGACCGCCTTTTCCGGCCCTGTGGTGATGGTGGGCGACAGCGCTGGCGGCAATCTGGCCGCGGCGGTGACCCACGGCGCGCGGGCGCGGGTGACCGGTCAGGTGCTGATCTATCCCGGTCTGGGCGGGGACCGCACGCGGGGCAGCTATGTCACCCACAGCCACGCGCCGGAACTGACCGTGCAGGATATGGAATTCTACCAGACCGTCCGCACCGGCGGGGCCGCGCCACCGGTCGGTGACCCGCGCTATGCACCGTTGCAGGACAGCGATTTCAGCGCCCTGCCGCCTACGGTGATCGTTACGGCGCAATGTGATCCGCTGTCCTCGGACGGCGAAAGCTACCGCGATGCGATCCTCGCAGCCGGGGGGCGGGCCGTCTGGTTCGAACACGCCGGTCTGGTGCACGGCTGCCTGCGGGCCCGCACCATGAGCCGCCGCGCCGCCGCATTCTTTGACCGGATTGTCGACGCCACGCGGGCGCTGGGGCAGGGGGAGTGGCCCTACTGACCGCGCGCGACGCGGCGTCAGGTCAGGAAAGGGGCGGCCTTCATCGTGTCGGGGATCGGTGCGCCGAGCCGGTCCAGAATGGTCGGTGCAAGTTGCAGCTGGTCGATCACGTCATCGGCGCCTGGCCCTTGCGCATCGCCGAAGTAATACAGCGCCGCCTCTTGCTGGAGCGCACCGCGCCCTCCGTGGTGGCCGCGTTCGTCCTGTCCGTGATCGGCGGTCACGATGATTTCGTAGCCCGCCTTGCGCCACTGGCGGATGAAGGGCGCCAGCATTTCGTCCATCACGGCGCAGGCATGATCCATTTCCTGACAGTCGTGGAAATACCGATGCCCCATACTGTCCAGCGTGCAGGTATGCAGCATGCCGTAGTCCAGATCGAACCGCTGGCACAGGTTGGTCAGCGTCGCGAACAGATCGACGTCGGACGGGGTCATCTGGTTGACCAGACCGTAGCCGGTCATCGTGTGAAAACGCCCGTGATTGATCGTGTCGCTGTCCGGCTCGTCGTATTCGATGTCGCGGACGTAATCGAACGGCGCGCGGTTGAAGAATTCCGACCAGAAGCTGTGGGCCACCGCGCCGGTCACGCCGCCACCCTTGCGCACCTGCGCAAAGACATCGGGATGATCCAGCCGGAAGACATTGCCGTTGCCGGTGCACCCGTGTTCGGCAGGCGCGACACCTGTGTGGATGGACGCATAGCACGAGGCCGAGATCGAGGGCAGCACGGCGCGCACCTTCCAGACCCGCGCATCGCCGCTGTCGACCCACCCTTCGAGGTTGCCGAACAGCCTGCGCCAGTTGCGCCATGGAACCCCGTCCAGAATGATCAGAAGCAGCTTGCGTTTCATTCCCGTCTCCTTCGGATTTTTGCGCAGTTGACCTGAACCGGCCACCGGACGCAAGTTGACGTAATGCGACAGGGCCCATTCAATCGCTTTGAGAATTGCTGCGTCGCTGCTATGTATGGTTGTAAGGGGGATGCGTGCCGATTTCGGCCCGCGTACGGAGACATCACGGGTGACCAACAACGACAGCGGACGTGCCACCGGTCTCAGCGATGCTGACTACAGGCGCCATTTCAGATCACTTCCGGCGCAGCTGATCATTCTGGACCGCGACCTGCGGGTGACGGACGCAAACGATACTTTCGTGGACAATACCATCGGTGACCGTGACGCCCTGATCGGGGCCTATGTGTTCGATGTGCTTCCGTCACCGGACAACCTGCGCGAACCGATCGAAACAGCATTGCGCGCGGCGCTGGAGGGGGAGGAGACGCATGTCGAGGAGTTGTATTATCCGGTGCCCGACCCCGATGCCGGCCCGGGCGCTGTGCGCGATGTCTGGTGGCGTGCCACCCACCGCCCCTTGCGCGACACCGACGGCAACATCACCCATGTCGTCCAATTTGCCGAACCGATCACCGAACGGATCCGCGCGCAAAAGCTGAGCGCTGCCATTCTGGACGAACTCGAACACCGGATCGGCAACCTGATGGCGCTGGTGCTGACCATCGCCAAGCGCATCGGCCGCGCCTCCGGTGATTTCGACAGTTTCATGCCCCGCTTCGAGGCGCGCGTGATGTCGCTGGCCGCCACGCAGAAGCTGCTGACCGGCGAAAACTGGCGTCAAGTCACAATGCAGGAGCTTGCAGAGAAACATCTCGCGCCCTACCGCTCTGCGTCGGCAAGCTCTGAGATCGTCATGCGCGGTCCGCGCCTGAACGTGACCGCGCCGCAGGCGCAGGCGATCTCGATGGCGCTGCACGAGCTGACGACAAACTCCGCGAAATACGGCGCGCTTGCGACGGCGGGGGCGATTCTGGAAATCGAATGGTCCGGCGTGCCGGAAGAGGATTTTCGCCTTGAGTGGAAGGAAACCGGCCTCTCGCTTGGCGCACCGCCCACCCGCACCGGCTTTGGCAGCGAGATCCTGACCACGATCTTTCCCGCCCAGATGTCCGCCGACGCGCACAAGCACATCGACGGCAGCAGCTTTACCTACATGCTGGAAACCGCGCCGCGCTAGAGGGGCCGGCGGTCAGTTGCCCGCACTTTCCATGCGGCGGTTCTCGATCGTTTCTTCCAGCCAGCCGATGCGCATTTCGGGCACGGAGCTGAGCAACAGATCGGTATAGGCGTCGAAGGGCGGCGACAGCACCTGGCTCTTGGGGCCGTAGCGCGCCACTTCGCCCTGATACATCACGGCGATGCTGTCTGCGATGGCCTTTACCGTCGCCAGATCGTGGGTGATGAACAGATAGGCCACGTCCTCGATCTTTTGCAGGTTCAGCAGCAGCTTCAGGATGCCATCCGCCACCAGAGGATCGAGCGCGCTCGTCACCTCGTCGCAGATGATCAGCTTGGGCTTGGCGGCCAGTGCGCGGGCGATGCACACGCGCTGCTTCTGCCCGCCGGACAGCTCGGCCGGATAGCGGTCCTGGAAACCGTCGCCCAGTTCGATCTCGTCCAGAAGCTCCTGAATGCGCTCCTGCTTTTTCTTGCCCTTCATGCCGAAGTAGAACTCCAGCGGTCTGCCGATGATGGTGCCGACTGTCTGGCGCGGGTTCATGGCGGTATCGGCCATCTGGTAGATCATCTGCAATTCGCGCAGATCCTCGTGACTGCGCGTCTTGAGACCGGGCGACAGAACGCGACCGTCAAAGGTGATCTGCCCCTGCGTGGGCGGCAGGAGGCCGGTGATGACCCGCGCCAGCGTCGATTTTCCCGATCCGCTTTCGCCGACCACGGCCAGTGTCTGGCCAGGATACATATCCACGCTGATGTTTTTCAGGACGTCGAAATTGGTGCCCGAATACCGCGCGGTGATGCCTTCGACACGCAACAGCGGGCTCTCTGTCGGGGCTTTTTCCTCGTGGCGGATCGACCGCACGGATACCAGCGCCTGCGTGTATTCCTCTTGCGGGTTGTTGATGATCTGGTCGGCGGTGCCGTATTCGATCATCTCGCCCATTTTCAGAACCATGATGTGGTCGCTGACCTGTGCGACCACCGCTAGGTCGTGGGTGATGTAGAGGGCCGCAACGCCGGTATCGGCGATCGCTTCCTTGATCGCGGCCAGCACGTCGATTTGCGTGGTCACGTCCAATGCGGTCGTCGGCTCGTCGAAGACCACGAGATCGGGCTCGGGGCAGAGCGCAAGCGCCGTCATGCAGCGCTGCAACTGGCCACCGGACACCTGATGCGGATAGCGGTTGCCGATGATCTCGGGCTCTGGCAGGCCCAGCTTCTCGAACAGGCGGACGGCACGCGCCTCCGCCTCTTTCTTCGAGAACTTGCCCTGCCTGATCGCGGCTTCGGTCACCTGCTCCATGATCTTCTTGGCGGGGTTGAACGACGCGGCAGCCGACTGGCTGACATAGGTCACCTCGCCGCCGCGCAGGCGGCGCACGTCGCCCATGCGCGATTTCAGGATGTCGCGACCGTTGAGTTCCACCTTGCCGCCGGTGATCTCGACGCCGCCGCGCCCGTAGGCGAGCGTCGCCAGACCGATGGTGGATTTGCCCGCGCCGGATTCACCGATCAGGCCCAGCACCTTTCCGGCCTCAAGCTCGAAATCCACACCATGAACGATATCGATATCGTGGGGCTTCTCGCCGGGCGGATACACCGTTGCGCCGATCTTCAGCCCGCGAACCTTGAGAACTTTCTCGCTCATCCGCGACCGCCTTTCAGTGATGTTGTCCGCCCGAGGATCCAGTCAGCCACAAGGTTGATCGAAATACACAAGGTGGCGATGGCGAAGGCGGGATAGAGGGCCGCGGCGATGCCGTAGTTGATGCCCTCCTTGTTCTCTTTCACGATGCCGCCCCAGTCCGCCTGCGGTGGCTGCACACCAAGGCCGAGGAACGACAGGGTCGACACGAAAAGAACCATGAAGATGAACCGCAGACCCATTTCCGCCACCAGTGGCGAAAGCGCGTTGGGCAGGATCTCGCGGAAGATGATCCAGGCGATCTTCTCGCCGCGCAGGCGTGCTGCTTCGACATAGTCCATCACGGTGATGTCCACGGCCACCGCGCGGGCGAGGCGATAGACTCGGGTGCTGTCCAGCAGACCCATCAGCACGATGAGCGTGGTCATCGTGGTCGGCATCACCGACAGCACGACCAGCGCGAAAATCAGCGACGGGATCGACATGATCAGATCGACAAGGCGCGAGAGCGCCTGATCCACCCATCCTCCCGATACGGCGGCGAAAAAGCCCAGCACCGATCCGGTGATAAAGCTGAGCGCCGTCGCCATCGTGGCGATGAAGATGGTCGTGCGCCCGCCGTAGATCATCCGGCTCAGAAGGTCGCGGCCGATGCTGTCGGTGCCCAGCAGGAACTGGTCCGAAGGGGCCTCCCACACGTCGCCCACGACCTCGGCCATGCCATAGGGGGAAATCCACGGCGCGAAGATGGCGCAGAAAAAGAACAGGATGGTGAAAAACAGCCCGATAAGGGCGGCGGGGGGGATACGGATCATGGCAAAACCCTCTGCGATAGGGGGAGGGGGCGCGCGGGGAACGTCGGGGCAGGCACAGTCTTCATTTGGGGTGCCTCAGCCGCGGATTGGCAAGGATCGACACGATATCCGCGATCAGGTTCAGACCGATATAGACCGCGGCAAAGATCAGCCCGCAGGCCTGCACGACCGGAACATCGCGTTTGCTGACGTGATCGACAAGGTACTGGCCCATGCCGGGATAGGCAAAGACGACCTCGACCACGACCACGCCGACGACAAGGTAGGCGAGGTTGATCATCACGACGTTCACGATGGGCGCGATGGCATTGGGGAAGGCGTGCTTGCGAATGATGGTGAGCAGGCGCAGGCCCTTCAGTTCCGCCGTTTCGATATAGGCCGACTGCATCACGTTCAGGATCGCCGCGCGTGTCATGCGCATCATATGGGCGAGAACGACGAAGGTCAGCACGATGACGGGGATCGCGATGGCGTTGAGCTTCTGGAACAGATTCATGGAATCGTTCATCAGGGCCACCGACGGGAACCAGCCCAGCTGGATGGCGAGGAAGTAGATCAGGATATAGCCGATCATGAACTCGGGGATCGAAATCGTTGTCAGCGTGATCGCCGAGATCAGCTTGTCAGGCCAGCGATCCTTGTAGCGCACGGCCAGCAACCCCAGAAAGATCGCCAGCGGGACAGAGATCACCGCAGCCCAGAAGGCAAGAAACAGCGTATTGCCGAGCCGTCCCGAAATGCTTTCGGTGATGTCGCGGCCATTGGTCAGCGCGGTTCCGAGATCGCCTTGGAGAACACCGCCGAGCCATTCGAAATAGCGGGTCACAGGCGGCGTGTTCAGGCCCAGTTCCTCGCGCAGGTTGGCAAGGGATTCGGGTGTCGCGGACTGCCCGAGAATTTGTTGTGCCACATCGCCCGGCAGCATGGTGGTGCCCGCAAAGATCAGGATCGACGCAGCGATGAGGAGCAGGAAGCCCAGCGCGAGGCGCTGGGCTACCAATTTTACGACCGGGTGCATCAGGCGTCTTTCAGCCAGCACTTGATGTGCGACCGGTTGTTCATCACAGGACCGTTCGGATCGTTGTTCCAGCCGCCGATGTTGTCGGAGACACCTGCAACGAAGTCGTTGAACATCGGCAGGATCAGGCCGCCCTCGTCACGCAGCATCTTCGCCATGTCGGAGTAGATCTCCGCGCGCTTGACCGCGTCGAGCTCGCCACGGGCGTCCAGAAGCATCTGGTCGAACTCGGGGCGCTTCCAGCGCGTGTCGTTCCAGTCTGCGGTCGACAGATAGGCTGTCGAATACATCTGGTCCTGCACCGGACGACCGCCCCAGTAGGACGCGCAGAAGGGTTGCACGTTCCACACTTCGGACCAGTAGCCGTCGTTTGGCTCACGCTTGATTTCCAGCGGGATACCCGCCGCCTGTGCGGACTGCTGGAACAGCGCCGCCGCATCGACCGCACCGGGGAAGGCACCGTCGGCGACGCGCAGCACGATGGGCGATCCGTCGTGACCGGACTTCTCGTAGTGCTCGCGCGCCTTCTCGATGGAATGCTCGCGCTGGGGGATCGATTCGTCGAACAGCGGATAGGCCGCGTTGATCGGGAAGTCGTTGCCCACCGACCCGAAGCCGCGCAGGATCTTGTCGACCATTTCTTCGCGGTTGATGGCGTATTTCAGCGCCAGCATCACGTCGTTGTTGTCGAACGGCGCCGTGTCCTTATGCGCGATAAAGACATAGTGACCACGACCGGCGACCGATTCAATCCGCAGGTTCGGCGCGCGGCCCAGAAGGTCCGCGACCTTGGGATCGACGCGGTTGATGATATGCACCTGACCGGACTGCAGCGCGGCGGTCCGTGCGGTTGCGTCGTTCAGCACCAGCTGCTCGATTTCGTCGGCCCAGCCACGGTTTTCGCTGTCCCAGTAATCTTCGCGACGCTTGAAGGCGTGGCGCACGCCGGGCTCGTCGATCTCGATCGTGTAGGGGCCTGTGCCGATGCCGGCGGCCGGATCGTCCATGCCGCCATTGGGCTGGATCATCAGGTGGTAGTCGGCCATCAGATAGGGAAGGTCGGCGTTAGGCGTGTCGAGGTCGACGATGAAGTTGTCACCATCGACCTTCATGCCCGAGATCCCCTTCATGATGCCCAGAGCACCGGACTGGCTTTCCTCGTTCGAGTGGCGCTGCATCGTTTTCAGCACGTCGTCGGGGGTCATGTCCTTGCCGTTGGAGAAGGGGATGCCCTTGCGGATCTTGAAAACCCACTGCTTGGCGTCGGCGGATGCTTCGACGCTTTCCGCCATGCGGTATTCGATCTGACCTTCGGGGTCGACCTCGACCAGCGTTTCACCCCATGCGCGCAGGTTGTTCAGGGGCACTTCGGATGCGGTCAGTGCGGGGTCTTGGGTGTTGGTGCTCTCGCCCCCGGACGAGCCGATGCGCAGCATGCCGCCGCGCTTCGGCGCTTCGTGCGCCGCGGCTTGTGCATGGCCCGCGATCATCGCGTTGGCGGCGGCGGCTGTCACCCCGAGCGCAGCTGCGCGGGTGACGAATTCGCGACGCGTCATCGATCCTGTCGCGACGCGGGCGCTCATCTGTTCCAGTTGTTCGTTCATGGTGGTCGTACTCCCATTAGTTGAGTTATTGCGTCTGATGTCGCGCAATTTTATTGAATGATGCGTCAAACTTGCGCATTTCACACTACGCTGCAAGGCTTAATGCCCGCCCTTTACGTCGCAGATGTTATGCCGCGCCTAGAGATTGTTGCGCTCTATGGTATCGCTCACATCGCGGCTGTAGATCAGGGTATCGTTCTCGTAGGCCTCCACGCGCGCCTCGAGAAAGAAGCTCTCGCGGTCCGACCACATCTTGCAGGTTGTCTCGGTGCGCAGGCGGATGTCATCGCGGATGATCTCGTCGCTCCAGTGGCAATTGCCCCGTGCGGACAGCGGGTCGTCGGGGTGGATGTCCCACCGCTCGCGGGCGATCGAGCCGGTGATCAAACCGTGCTCCAGATCGCGCGATTTGCCGAAACCATCCTCGATCACAAGGCTGTGGACGCCGGTGACCATATCGGTTTCCTGCCGTCTGACGTGGTTTTCCTCGCGCAGGGTCTCGCTGCGGTGCGGGGGCGCGGCGTCGGGCGGCGCAAAGCCGATCTCGTCCGCGTCCGAACCGGGACGCTGCGGCAGCGCGATGCTGCCCTGCGCGATGCTCAGGGTCGCGGCTTCGGGCGCGGGCCACAACAGCGGCCAGTAGGCTGTCGACACGGACACCCGCAACCGGTGGCCGGCGGGCACGCGGTAGGCGATATGGTCCAGATCGAGCGTGATCTCGAAAGGTTTTCCGGGTTCGAGCGGGGCGGGATTGGCGTGGCTGTCGCGGTGGCTGAGGTTCAGTACCCCGTAGGTGATCCGCGCGGTGGCACCATCGGGCTGGACGTGGTTGAGCCGCACGGCAATCTGCCCCTGCGGCTTGTCCGAGGTCATCTGGAGCGTGATCCGCGGTGCCCCTACGATATCCATGTTCGCCGACAGCGGCGCGCTGTCCCAGGTGGCCGACAGCGCATCGTCGCCACGCTGGTCCGCCGGCATTTCAGGGCCCAGCCAAATCGCGCAATACTCGCCCGCTGCCGCGCCACAATGGGCGGGCGACGAGATATCCGTTGCAATCGCCTCGGGCGAATCGCTCAACCGCCCCTCGGCGCCAAGGTGCAGGGTCTGCACCGGCAGATGGCTCGTTGCGCCTTCCTTTTCGGCGATCCAACGCCCGGGGCGTTCGCTGTACCATGCCGCGGGGGGCAATCCGTCCATCAGATAGGCGCGGTAATCGGGATCGTCCTCGACACCGGTGGGAATGTCCTTGAGCCAGCGGTCCCACCACCGCAAAGCTTCCTGAAGAAAGCCGATGCGCGGTTCGGGAACGGCGAAATGGGGGTATTTGTGCACCCATGGCCCGACAATACCCTTGCTGCCCGGCACCTCTTCTACAAGGCGCGGCACGGTGTTCTTGTACGCGTCCCCCCAGCCGCCGACGGCCAGAACCTTTGCCTTGATCGCGCTGAAATCCTCGCAGACCGATCCGTGCTGCCAATAGGCGTCGCGGGTCTGGTGGCGCAGCCAGGTGGCGGGCAGAAACGGCTCCGCTTCCAGACGCTCCAGCCACATCTCGCGCCAGTTCTCGCGCAGGGCCGGATCGGGTGCGCGGCTGGAGAAGCTCCACATCGTGGCCCCCCAGCCCAGATTTTCGTTCAGCAGGCAGCCGCCCTTGTAGTGGATGTCATCGGCAAAGCGGTCCGTGGTGGAGCACAGCGTGATCACCGCCTTCAGCGGCTCGGGCGCGAGGGCGGCAACCTGCAATCCGTTGAACCCGCCCCAGCTGATTCCCATCATGCCCACCGTGCCGCTGCACCACTTTTGCTTGGCGGCCCAATGGATGACCTCGACCGCATCTGCGAGCTCCTGCGGCGTATATTCGTCCTCCATCAGCCCTTCGCTGTCGCCATTGCCACGCATGTCCACGCGCAGGCAGGCATAGCCGCGTTGCGCGAAATAGGGGTGGGTCAGCGCATCGCGGACGACGGTGCCGTCGCGTTTGCGGTAGGGCAGGAACTCGAGGATCATCGGCACCGCCGTCTCGTCCGATCCTTCCGGCCGCCACAGCCGCGCCGACAGGCGGGTGCCATCGGACATCACGATGGGGTGGTCGGGATCTTCGATCAGGGCGGGCAGGGTATTGGGTGTGTCGGTCATGCGGGCAGGTAACGGTCACCCGGCGCAGCCTGTCAACCGGATTAAGGCAAACTGCAGGTTAACCCACTGAAAAGTTGCGTAAAGCTGGCGGCGAGATGTTTGATCTTTCAACTACCGCCACGGTTGAGCGTGTGACATTCATCGCACACCACTGAATATACGGGGAAATTCTCGTTCAATAAACACTGGATTAAGCCTCCCGTTCCTGCCTATTGTGGCGACATAAAGGTGAAATCACGGCACGATTGAACGGGCCGGGTATCAGAAACACAAAAACAATAACCAGGCGACCCGCGGCAAGACGGGCGTTTTGAGGTAGAGTGGTAGAGCAATGAAGGCGATTGATTTCGTCGTCCGCAACAGTGCGGGCGGTTTGCAGCGTGGCACGATGTCCGCTGAAACGGAAAACCAGACCATCGTGGCCGGCGCAGGCCAGGAAATCTCCATTAACGTACGTCAGACCGACTTCCAAAGCCAGGTGCGCTCGGGGGATCAGTTGATCATCACGCTGTCCGACGGACGTGTGCTGACCATCGACAATTTCTTCAACGAGACCGGCGAGGCGAACCGCCTGTTCATCTCGACCGATGGCTACCTCAACGAGGTCAGCTTTGCCGAAGCGGGCGAGGGCAACCTCTATGCCCAGTACGGGCCGACATCCGAATGGGGCAAATGGAGCCCGTCGGATAACCTGATCTTCCTTGGCGACAGCGATGTCGCCGGTGTGCCACTGGCCGAAGGCGAAGGCGAAGACGTCTCGATGCTCGGCGCGGCCCTGCTGGGCGGCAGTAGCCTTCTGGGCTCCGGCGGCGCGATTGCCGCGGGCCTTGGCGGCGCCGCGCTCATCGGCGGGGCGAGCGGTGGCGGCGGTGGCAGCAGTGCCCGCGCCCCTTACGTCAACGACCCTGAATCGAGTGTTGAAATCAACGGTGAGGGCGAAAAGGTCCTGACCATCACCGGCGGCGGCGAACCCGGCGAAGCCGTGAAGGTCACAGTGGGCGACAAGGTGATCGAAACCGAGATCGATGAAGAAGGCGAATTCGAAGCGGTTTTCGAGGGCGAGACATTCCCCGTGGACGGCGAGCACGAGGCCGTTGTGATCGTTACGGATGAGGACGGCGACGAGATCGAACTCGACGGTCCGACCTTCCTGATCGACACCATCGCCCCCGAAATCACCGTGACCGAAGGAACCGAATCCGTCGGTGATTTCTTCAACAGTGTCAGCTTTGCAACCGGGGTCAGCATCTCCGGCACCGGCGAAGCGGACGCAACCGTCGACGTCACCATCGCGGGCATCACGCAAAGCACGGTAGTCGGCGCCGATGGCGGCTGGTCGGTCTCCTGGGAGGCCGGCACGCTGGACGCGGGTGAATACAACTCCGACGTCGCGATCGTGACAACCGACAGCTTCGGCAACAGCCGCAGCTATACCGAGGTTCTGGTCGTCGATACCGTCACAACCGTGACCGTCGACAGCACATCCGTCACCGGCGACGGGGTCATCAACGGCGTCGAACACAGCGCCGGCGTGACCTTCGCGGGCACGGCGCAGTCCGGCTCGACCGTCGAGGTCACAGTCGGCAGCGTCACGCATATCGTGACCGCAACCGCCGAAGGCACCTGGGAGGCGTCCTTTACCAGCAGCGAGATCACCACGGGTGAATACGCGGGCGTTGTGTCGGTTCTGTCCACGGACGTGCATGGCAACACGGCGACAGCATCGGGCAGCTTCGACGTCGATACCTTCGTGCGCGACTTTGCGATCACCTCGTCCACCGGCGGCGCGGACGGTGTCATCAACGCCAGCGAAGCGGGCGAGCCGCTGACCGTGACCGGCACCACCGAACCCGGATCGACCGTGACGGTCGAACTCGGTGGCGTGACACAGACCGCGACGGTTTCGGCCTCCGGCAGCTGGTCGGCCACGTTTGCTGCGGGCTCCATCGCGGCGGGCACCTACACGGCCACGATGACAGCGACCGCAACGGACGCGGCGGGCAATATCGACACCGCCAGCACCAGAGTGGTGGTTGATACGGACGCGGGCACGCTGACCATCGACCCCGATCCGGTCGAAGGCGATGACATCGTGAACAAGAGCGAAGCCTCCGATGGTGTTGTTCTGACAGGCACCGCAGACGCAGGCGCGATTGTGACTGTCACGCTCGAAGGGGTCAGCCACGATGTGGTCACTGCCGCCGATGGCACATGGGAGGCATTCTTCAGCGCGTCCGACGTGGCACCCGGCGTCTATACCGCCGAAATTACCGCCACCACGACCGATGACTACGGCAACAGCCGCTCGGCTTCGGACAGTGTCGAGGTCGATACCCGTGTCGACAACCTGAGCGTGGGCGCAGATCCGATCACCGCCGACAACATCATCAACCTTGCCGAAAGCGATGACGGTTTTGCGGTCACCGGCACCACCGAAATCGGATCGACCCTTGTCGAGGTGACGCTGGGCGCGGAAACGGTCGTCGCCAGCGTCGATGCGGATGGCAACTGGAGCGCGGATTTCTCCGCCGCCGCTCTGGCGAAAGGGACATACAGCGCGGACATCTCAGTCACGGCGACCGACCGCGCGGGCAACCTGAAAACCATCAGCGGGTCGGTCGATGTCGACACCGAAGTTGCGCCATTCGCCATGACGTCCAACTCTGCCGGTGCAGACGGGATCGTCAACGCGGATGAGGCGGCAGCGGGTATCGACCTTGGCGGCCAAGTCGAACCGGGATCGACTGTCAAAGTCACATTCGACGGTACATCCTACGCGGCAAGCGTCGATGCGGCGGGCAACTGGTCGCTGACAGTGCCGGCCTCCGACGTGCGCGAAGGTGCCTATGCGGCACAGATCGTGGTCGAGGCGACGGATCATGTCGGTAATACCGCCGTGATCGAGGACACCCTCTCCATAGATACCGAAGCCCCCGACGGGCCGGTCATCGCCTCCTTCACGCGCGGCGGTGACGGTATTCGCGGGATCTCCATCGAGACGGTGATGGAAGACGGCGCACCGACCGAGGATGTACAAAGCGTCGTGCAGGTAGCGTCCGATGGCAGCATCACCGAGGTTGCGGGCATGCAGGGCTACAACACCCTGCGCGGCGAGACCGATTTCGTCTTTGACGAGAATGTACCGAACGGATCGCAGTTGATCGTGAACGCCACCGACGCGGCGGGCAATACCTCCGGCACCTTCCTTGTACTGGATGACGAATCCACGACCAATACCGTGGATCTCAGCAGCGTCGCACTTGGCGAGTACCAGATCGAAAACCTCGATCTCGATTTTGCCGAAGCCGCGTCCGTCACCATCGACGAGGCAAGCCTGGTGGCGCTTTCGACCGAAACCAACACCCTCACGATCCGCGGATCGGCAGAGGATCAGGTGACGATCACCGACGGCACGCTTCAGGGGACGCAGGACGTGGATGGGCAGACCTACAACGTCTACAGCGTGGGCGCCGAAGGCACCCTGCTGATCGATCCGGAAATCCCCGTCACAATCTGACGGGGCAGGGCCGCTACGGCCAGACACCAGAAAACGGGATGCGGCGGGGCAAAATCATCGCCGCACCCGCAAGCAAAAATAATAATAAAAACAATGTAGTGCAGGCACCTAAAAAGGCGGGTTATGGGGCAGTTGACAAAAAGGGCAGCGGGACTGTGCGCAATGGCGTTCGGTCTTGGCGGTTGCCTGTCTGACGCGGAGCATGCCGCGCAGGACGGGAATTTTGTCGCCCGTCTGCGCGCCCCGGATGCAAGCGTGGCGGCCACACCGACCCATGCGGAAAAGATCAACGCCGAGAGCATTATCATCCAGAACCTGATGGCCCGGCGGTCGGTGCTGGACGAAAACAGCGCCTTCGACCGCGTCGCGACCTCCGTGCTTGCGGCAAACGCCAGATCGGCGGAAAGCGAGTTGCGGGCCGCGCAACTGCGGGCCCGTGCGGCCTCAAAGAACTGGCTGCCCCAGATCGGGCCGAATGTCAGCCTGACGTCGCTGGGGACGGTGGTGGCCAATCTGGTCATCGAACAGGTCGTCTATGACAACGGGCGCCGCAAGGGCGAGCGCGAATTCGCCGTGGCGGACGTCGAAGTGGCCGCTGTCACGCTCGCCGCCGATACCAACGACCGCGTTGCGACAGCGCTGGCGCTCTACCTGTCGGCGGCCGAGGCGCAGGAGAAACACGCGCTTGCCGAACGGACCGCGAAGGACATCGGCCAGTTCGCATGGGTGATGGAGCAGCGGGTGAGGGGTGGTGTTTCCGATCCGTCCGATCTGCATATCCTGCGTCAGAAGCTGGGCGAGATTACCGCCGACCGGGCCGCGCAGTCCGAAGCTGCGGCCACCGCGCGGGCCGAGCTTGGCGCGATGTCCATCGGGGATCTGTCGGGGGTCAGCGGCCTGTCCGCCGTGGACGTGCGCCCCGATGCGGCGCAGCCGCTGTCGGTCACGCTGGCCGAAGCCGAGAAAATCCGCGCCGTGGCCGCCGCGAAGGTCGACCGTGCAAACCAGTTGCCGGGCATTTCCGCCACCGCACAGGTTGGCGAAAACGGCGGTGCGGGTCTGACCACAACGTCCGGCACCTTGCTGGGCTTGGGCACTGGCGACCGCCTGCGCGCCATCGAAGCAGCGCGCGAGGCGGCGGCCCGCCGCGTGGCGCAGGCGCAGGAAGACGCGAACCGCGAATTGCGCCGCCTCGACGGGGCCATCGCCTCCAAGGAGCGGCAGGCGGCAGAGGCGGCGAAGCTGACCGCACAGGCGAAACGCAACCTCGATCTGTTTCAGGCGCAATACGATGGCGGCCAGAGGCAGGTCATGGATGTGGTCGGCGTCTACGAGACCTACGCCCGTCAGGCCGAAACCGAGATCGCGTTGAAATACGACGCCCTGCGCCTGCGGGTTGAAATGGCCGAACGGCTCGGCCTGCTGGCGGACGGATCGCGGATATGAGCAAGGCTTTCACCCTTACCATCGTCAATGGTGCGTCGGCCCGGCTGCGCGCCGCCACTCCGGACACGGGCGCGCCCGGCCAGCCTTCATCGGGTTTTGACGAAAAGCTGCGCGCCCGCGCGGCGCTGGTAGCGGCCTACGCGGGCGTTCTGGGGCGCGAGACGGCGCAATCGGATCTGGCCGAAGCGCTTGGCCGCCAGATCACGCCCGACACCGATGACCGGCAGGAGGCACGCGTGATCGCGTCCCTGCTGGAACACGCAGGGCTGACCGCCGCACCGCGCACCGTTGCCACCATCGAAGACGCCGCACTGCCCGCGCTGGTCTACATGACGTCGGGCCAGCTGTTGCTGGTTCTGTCCCGCGACGATGCTGACATGGTGATTTTCGATACCACCTGTCAGGACAACCGCGCACGGGTGCCCGCCGCCGATTTCCTGCCTTACTTTTCCGGTCATGTCCTCGAAGCGCGGATGCCGGTTGCAACGCTGGACGATATCCACAAGACCAAGGAAAAACCGGCGCATTGGTTCTGGGGACAATTTGCGCGGTTCCGCCGCCAACTGGGAGAGGTGGCGCTGGGCTCGTTTGTGGCCAACCTTCTGGCAGTGGCTGTCGCGCTATTCTCTCTTCAGGTCTACGACCGCGTGATTCCGCACCAATCCGAAGCGACCCTCTGGGTGCTCGCGGCGGGGGCGGGCCTTGCGCTGTTGCTGGAAGGCTTCATCAAGGTCGCACGCGCGCAGCTGATGGACGGTGCGGGCCGCCAGATCGAACTGGGCGTGCTGCGGCTGCTGATGGACCGCGTGCTGGGGATGCGGTCGGACCGGCGCCCGCAGGCACCGTCCGATCTGTTCTCGTCCATGCGCGAGTTTTCGTCGGTGCGCGAGTTCTTCACCGCGTCAACCATCGGGACCATCGCGGATATTCCCTTCATCTTCGTCTTTCTGCTGCTGGTCGCCTCCATTGCGGGCAACGTGGTCTGGGTTCTGGTTCTGGGCGGCATCCTGATGGTGGTGCCGGGATTTTTCATGCAGCGCCGGATGATCCGCCTGACGCAGGAAACCCAAGGGGCGACGGCCAAATCCTCAAGGCTGTTGCAGGAAACGATTTTCGAGCTCGACACCGTGAAGACCCAGCGCGGCGAAGAGCGGGTGCAGCGGCTCTGGTCTGAACTGACGACGCTCTCGGCTCTCAAATCTTCCGAGCAGCGCAAGCTTGCCTCTGCGCTTACCTTCTGGAGCCAGGGCGTCCAGCAGGCGACCTATGTCGCGGCTGTCATCATGGGGACGTACCTTGTGTTCGCCGGGCAGTTCACCGTGGGGTCGATCATCGCCACCGGCATCCTTACGTCGCGCACGCTGGCGCCGCTGACGCAACTGGCGGGCACGATGGCGCGCTGGGGCAACGTGAAATCGGCCCTCGACGGGTTGGAGCATATCGCGGGATCGGATCAGGATGCCGCCGAAGGGCGCAGCTATCTGCGGCGTGACGAACTGGCCGGCGGGTTCGAGCTGCGGGATGTGACATTCCGCTACGACGAGGAAAGCGCACCGGTCCTCGAACTTGGCGGTTTGCAGATCGTTGCGGGCCAGCGCGTTGCGGTGCTGGGGGCGAACGGATCGGGAAAGTCTTCGCTGCTGAAGCTTCTGAGCGGCCTTTACGCGCCCACAACCGGACGGGTCCTGATCGACGGGACAGAGATGGGCCAGATCGCCCCGCGCGACCTGCGCAGGCTGGTCGGCTATCTGGGACAGGACGTGCGGCTCTTCTCGGGGACGTTGCGCGACAACCTGAACCTGACCCTGCTGGAACGCGACGACAAACGCCTGATGGCGGCACTGGATTTCGCGGGACTGGGTGATTTCGTGCGCCGTCACCCCAAGGGGCTGGATCTGCCGATCCTCGATGCGGGCGCGGGTCTGTCCATCGGTCAGCGCCAGTCCATCGGCTGGGCGCGGCTGTGGCTTCAGGATCCCAAGGTCTGCCTGCTGGACGAGCCGACTGCGGCGCTGGACCAGCGGCTGGAAACGGCACTGGTTGGCCGGCTGGAGACATGGCTGAGCGGTCGCACGGCGGTGATCGCCACCCACCGCGCGCCGATCCTGTCGCTGACCTCGCGGACACTGGTGCTGGCCGATGGCCGGATGCGCGTCGACGGCCCGCGTGACGAGGTGCTGGCCCATCTGAGCGCACCGAGGGAGGGCGCGGCATGACCGGTCCGTTCGAAGACGAAATCGGCGGCCGGATGCGTGGACCGTCGATGGTGGTCTGGCTGTCCTCCGGTGCCGTGGTGGTCTTCGTGCTCTGGGCCGCCTTTGCGTGGGTGGACGAGATCGTGCGCGCCGAAGGCGCGATGATTTCCAGCTCGCGTCCGCAGATCATCCAGAACCTCGAAGGCGGCATCTTGGCCGATCTTGCGGTGGGCGAGGGCGATATTGTCGAGGCGGGCGCGACTCTTGCGCGGCTGCACGCGACGGGCTTCCAGTCTGCGGTGGACGATCTGCAGGACCAGATCAGCGCCTTCGAGATCCGCAGGCTCCGGCTGGAGGCCGAGATGGAGGGCGATCTGGATTTCACCGTCCCCGACCAGTGGGCCAGCCGGACACCGGATATCGTGACCTCGGAGGCGGCGCTGTTGCAGGCGCGGCAGTCGGATTACCGGTCCTCCGTGGAGGGCGCACGGCAGGTGCTGGCAGAGGCACAGGCCGAGCGCGACCTGATGGAGCGTCTGCTGGGCAACAACATCGTGTCGCTGCTCGAGGCGACACGCGCGCGCAAGGGCTATGCCGACGCCAAGATCCGCTATGACGAGGTTGTCACCAAGACCGAACTGGAGCGCGCACAGGAGTATTCCGATGTCCTGAAAGAGCTGTCGACGCTGCGCCAGAACCTGCGCGCAAGCCTCGACCAGCTGGATCGCACGGTGCTGAGAAGCCCGATGAAGGGCGTGGTGAACAACCTGGCGGTCACCACCATCGGGGGCGTGGTCCGCTCCGGCGAGGAGATCATGCAGATCATCCCCGTGGGCGAAGCGCTGTTTGTCGAGGCGCGCGTGAAGCCCGAGGATATCGCGGGCGTTCGGCGCGGGCAGGCGGCGACGGTCAAGCTGTCGGCCTATGACTACACGATCTTCGGCACGCTGAAGGGGGAGGTCACGCTGATCTCGGCCGATACGTACAAGGACGACCGTGCGCGCGATCCGGACGGCGACCCGCATTACAAGGTGACGCTGGCCGTGGATACCGAAAACCTGACCCCGCGCCAGCGCGCCCTCGAACTGCGGCCCGGGATGCAGGCGAGCGTGGAATTGCACACCGGATCGAAAACGGTCCTGCAATATCTGCTGAAGCCGCTCTACAAGTCCAAGGAAGCCTTTCGCGAACCGTAGGGCCGGCGCGCGCTCTCCTGCGCGGACGCGCAGATCGCCCGCCCGCCGACCCGATCAGCTTTCGGTGTCGAGCCAGAGTGTCACCGGCCCGTCATTGACCAGCGCAACCGCCATATCCGCACCGAAGCGCCCGGTTTCCACAGGCACCGACAGATCCCGCAGGGCCTGCGCGAAATGTTCGTAGAGGGTATGCGCCTGTTCGGGCGCTGCGGCCTGTGAAAAACCGGGCCGGTTGCCGCGCGAGGTGTCGGCGGCCAGTGTGAACTGGCTGACCACCAGCGCCGCGCCGCCGGTTTGCACAAGCGACAGGTTCATTTTTCCGTCCGCATCGCTGAAGAGGCGCAGTTTCGAAATCTTGAGGGCCAGCGCCTCTGCGGTGGCTGCGTCGTCTTCGGGCATCGCGCAGACAAGGATCAGCATCCCCGGACCGATCTGTCCGATGACGGTTCCGTCGACGGTGACCGACGCCTCGCTCACCCGTTGCAAAAGCGCTCTCATGTGTCGATCCAGTCGATGATATCCGATGTATCCGCCCGCGCGGTACGAAAGCCGTTCGCGGGGTGGTCTTCGTCCGCAAACCCCAGCGAAATCGCGCAGAGGATCAGCCGGTCCTCCCCGATGTCCGCAGCCTCGCGCAGCAGTGGCGCGTAGGCCGCGATGGCCGCCTGCGGCACCGTCGCCACACCCAGCGCCGTCGCCGCAAGGGTGAAGGCGGTCACGAAGCCGCCGGTGTCCATCGCGCCGTAAGGGCCGAGTTCGGCGGGGGAATGGACGATCGCCACATGGGGCGCATCGAAGAAGCTGTAGTTGCGCAGCATCTGTTGCATCCGCCCCTGCCGGTCGGATTTCTCGATCCCCACGGCATCGTAAAGCTGGAAGCCGCAGGCGCGGCGGCGCTCGGCGTAGGCGCCGGTGTATTTCGTGGGCCAGTCGAGATCGGGCGCGGGCGCGGTGCCGTTGCTTGCCGCCTCCATCAGCGCCTGCCGCAGCCTTTCGGTCCCCGCGCCACGGGTCAGCGTCACCTGCCACGGCTGCGCGTTGCACCACGAGGGCACATGACGGGCGGCATCGACGATGCGCCTCAGCGTGTCGTCGGGGACCGGATCGGGCCGGAACGCGCGGCAGGAATACCGCTCCTTCAGGAGGTCTGAAAGCGTGTCGTATCGCATGGATTTATCCTTGTGTGGCCATGACCGCGCCAATGGCACCGGCCACGAGCAGACCCAGTACCACGGCCACGGCGATCTTGATAGCCGAGTAGGGCCGTTCGCCCTGCACCCGCCCCGTGGTGCCATTGACGACAAACCGGTAGCTTTTGCCCCGGTAGCGGTAGGCCGCCAGCCAGACCGGCAACAGGATGTGTTTGAACGTCATATGGCTCAGATCGACGTCCATGGCGTGGATGCGCTGCCGGTCGCCGCCGATGTCAAAGCGGATGTCACGGCGGATCATCGCATCCATATGCGCGCGCGCCTCGTCAAAACCTTCGTCGAGCGAGACGGTATAGCCCTCGGCGCGAAACCCCGCGAGGTATTCCGGCGCGTAGGGCTCCAGCGCTGTCAGGTCCCACGGTTGCAGCGCGTCGGTAAACCGCTTGGGCAGCGACCGCGACGCCAGAACCAGCACATCGTCGAAAAACCGGTAGACCCGGCCCGACGCAGGGCGCCAGCGCACCTTCGGCACCTGCACCTGCGTGCGCTTGCCGTCGCGCATCACGGTGCGTGTCTCGAAGTAGACGGTGCCGCGTTCGCCGGTATAGCGGGTGTCGGTCTGGGCATCGTAGGTCCAGTAGGGGACGTAGATGCCGCTCATCTTCCGGCCCTTGCGTGCGTAGGCTTTCAGCCCCGAGGGGGCGAACCACAGGCTGCCCAGCCAGTCCGACATCGCGTCACGCGCGACCTCTTCGGTCAGGGCGAAAGGCAGCACCGCGCGCGGTTTGATGTGCCGGTGGGTCCCTGTGTCGATCACGACGGGGGTCGCACAGAACGGGCATTCCGCAGCATGGGCGTCGGGATCGAATTCGACCTGTGCCGCGCAGTTGGGGCAGGTCGTCACCCGCGTCTCTTCCATTTCGGCGGCGTCGATGTTCTGGGCCAGTCCGCGCCGTAGGTCCAGTTCGGCAATCTTCGGGCGCGCCGTATCGCCCTGGCCGACGGGCTGCACATTGCCGCAGTGGTCGCACTGCAGCACGGCCTTGGCAGGATCGAAACGCAGGTCCGATCCGCACATGTCGCAGGGAAAGCGGTGTTCCTGTAGGGGGGCTGGCATGTCGGGCAAGGCGAGGCCTCTCGATCGGTCTGGGCCTCTACAATGGCGCTTGCGCGCACAGGGTCAAGGTGTGCTCAGAGAAACCGGTGCAGGACTTTCGGCGCCATGATCCTGAGCGCGTTGTCACGCAGCCTGATGTGCCGCCAGATGTGAAATGCGGCGTGAAATGCGATGACCACACCCAGAAGGTAGAACTGGTAGATATGCAGGGTGCCGATGATGTCGTTCGCCCGGTCCCACCCCATCGGCGGTGCGATCGGCAGCCACATGCCCGCGCGCAACTGCGTCGCCGAGGTCAGCCCCAGAAGGAACCCGCCCAACGCCACAAGGAACAGCCCCCAGATGATTGTCAGGTGCAACGGGCGATGGATCGCCCGCGCTATACCGCGCAGTTTCGGGCCGGGCCGCGAGGCCAGTCCACGGCGCATCAGGTCGGCGGTCCACAACAGGCACAGGGACACGAAAATCAGCGCGAGGTTGGAATGCAGCGCGAACCACCCGCGCCCCATCGGCACCACCACATCGGGCGTGACCAGAAGAAACCAGATGAACAGCGGGATCATCAGCCCGTGCATCCATTTCAGCGCCACACGACGTGGGGGCAGATATCTGGCCAAGCGTTTCATATGACCGATCACGTAGCGACGGGGGGCAGAGTTTCAATCGACCGCGATGCAGCGCGGCGTGTGCAAGCAAGGGCCGGTAGCGCGGGATCCGCGCAAGCCTCGCCCCTGCTGCCAGCCCGGAGGCCGCCCGCGCGGGGTTACGCCCCGGGCGGCGGCGGTGGCAGCACGGTAAAGAGCTGTGCCAGCTCGGCCACGTCCTCGGCCCGCAGCCAGCCGTCCTGGCCGGGCGTCCAGACATAGGTTTCACGGGTCAGCCCGCCCTCGGCGGCCATGCGGCCCATCCGGGCCTTGGAGAACGGGCCTTTCGTCTCGCCGCCTTCTGCGATGTGCCAGACGTGTTCGACCGGTGGCGGCGGGGGCGTTGCTGCCCGCGCGGCGGGGGCGGCACCCCATGGACCGGCGGCTGCGGCCTGCGCGCCCATCTGCATCCCCAGACCCGCGCCAAGACCGGTCTGGATCGCGGCCGATGCGGCACCGTCACGGCCAAGCACTTCGGCAGTCTGGAACTGGGTGTATTCGTGCAGATTGCCGATCACCCCCATGGATGTCCGCTTGTCCATCACCTCTTCGACAGCCGGTGGCAGCGAGATGTTCTCGATGTAAAGCTCGGGTAGGGCGAGGCCGTATTCGGCCAGCGTCGCCTCGATCTCGCGCCCGACAAGCTGGCCCAGTTCACGGGTGTTTGCAGCCATGTCCAGCACGGGGATCTGCGCCCGCGCGATGGTGCGCGAGAATTCCTGCACGATGATGTTGCGGATCTGGAAGCTGATCTCGTCCATGGTGAATTCGCCGTCCGTGCCCACGATCTCGCGCAGGAAAACCGCCGGGTCGGTCACGCGCACGCTGTAGGTGCCGAAGGCGCGCAGGCGCACGGGGCCGAATTCGGGATCGCGCACGATGACGGGATTTTTCGTGCCCCATTTGAGATTGCTGAACCGTGTGGTGGAGACGAAATAGACTTCGGATTTGAACGGGCTCTTGAAACCGTGATCCCAATGCTGAAGCGTCGTCAGGATCGGCATGTTGTTGGTTTCAAGCATGTAAAGACCGGGGGTGAAGACGTCCGCGAGCTGGCCTTCGTGCACGAACACCGCTGCCTGCCCCTCGCGCACCGTCAGCTTGGCGCCGTATTTGATCGCGTGACCGTGCCGTTCGAACCGCCAGACCAGCGTGTCGCGGGTATCGTCCGTCCAGTGAATGACGTCGATGAATTCACCTGAGAGAAAGTCGAAGATGCTCATGGGTGTGGTCCTTTGCAAGCGGTGCGGGCAGCCTAGTGCAGGCGCGCCGGCGGGATCAAGAAAATGCGCCTAGACGGGCCCTGCTTCGGTCAGCTCGGTCGCGATGGTCTGCACGATGGGGCGCGCTTCGGCGGCGCTCATCCCCGGCGACAGGCGCGGGTCGTAGAGCATCCGCAAGAGCAGCTCGTCGTGGCGGGTCAGAAGCGCGAACTCGTCGTCGTCGTTGAAGATCGAGGGCCGCGCTGTGGGGCTGTCATTGGCAAGGCCCATGCCCTGCGCCAGTTCCTCGTGAATGCACGACAGGCGCAGCAGATCGGGGTTTTCCGCGCGGATCACGGCCAAGGCGGCGGTATAGGTGTTCGCCCCCACACCGGCGGCATAGGCCGCAACAACACAGTAGGTATCGCGCCGCATGTTGGTCAACGGACCAAGGCTCGCGGAGGAGATCCCCGGCACCCGCGCCGCCGCTTCGGCCAACGCATCGGCGCGGTCGTCCTCGCCGGCGACGATGACGATGAAATTCGGGCGCGCGGCGATGGCCACGGGGTGGCCCGTTACCCGGTCAAGCCGGGCCGCGTAATTGCGGATCGCTGCCGTGTCGCTGCGCACTTGCGAGGGCGGCACACCGTCGCCAAAGATGATCTGCATCCGCACCGGACCGGCCCATCGGCGCAACGGGCTTGCACCGCCCCGACCGGCAAAGTTTCCGTCGTATTCGTTGAAAAAAGCGATCTGCTCGAAATTTCGGGCCAGCATCGTCGCGGTAAATGGCGTGTCTGACCCGCCGCCGTCGCGGCGCAGCAGGCCCTGTCCCATCTGGGCGCGCTGCACTTCGTTCAGATAGCTGCGCAGCGCGGCGCTTTCGGGGGATGTGGGGCGCGCGACCTCCACCGGCACCTCGGGCGCGGGCTTGTCAGGGCGCGCGACCGGTTTGAGGACCGGATCGGGCGGCATGAGGTCGGTGCAGCCGGACGCCAGTGCCGACAGGCACAGCGCGCCCAGTACATGTCTGATACGTGCCCCGCGTCCCATGATCAGCGCGGAACGCTGCCGCCAGCGTTCTCGCCGAGGCCGGTCTTGTGGGACTTGGCGGAGGCCAGCGTGTCGCGCAGCTTGGCTTCCATTTCCTTGAGGTCCTTTTCCGCCGCAGCGCGCTTGGCCTTGCCTTCGTCGGCGATTTGCAGGCTTTCCTCGATGGTGCCGATCAGATCGGCGTTGGCCTGTTTGACCGCTTCGATGTCGAAGACGCCGCGCTCCATCTCCTGACGGATCATCTTGTTGCTGTCGCGCAGGTTCTTCGCATTCGAGGTCAGCAATTCGTTGGTCAGATCGTTGGCTTCGCGCACGGCCGCCGCGGCCTCTGCCGACCGCTGGATCGTCACCGCCTGTGCCAGCTGGGTTTCCCACAGCGGTACGGTGTTGACGAGGGTCGAGTTGATCTTGGTCACGAGGCTCTTGTCGTTTTCCTGCACCAGCCGGATCGAGGGCAGCGACTGCATGGTGACTTGACGTGTCAGCTTCAGATCGTGGACACGGCGCTCTAGATCGTCGCGTGCGGCCCGCATGTCGCGCAATTCCTGCGCCTTCATCACCGCCTGCTCTTCCGGGGCGTCCTCGACCTCCTTGGCCTTGGCGGGGATCACAGTCGCGTCCAGCTCTTCGAGCTTGGCTTCGCCCGCGGCGATGTAGAGCGCCAGTTCGTCATAGAACTGAAGCGTCTTTTCGTAGAGCATGTCGAGCGACTTGATGTCCTTGAGCAGCGTATGCTCGTGGCTCAGCAGATCGTCGGTGATGCGGTCGATCTGGGCCTGAACCTTCTCGAACTGGGCGGTGAATTTGGCGAAGGGCGCGGCGCGGCCCAGCAGTTTTTCCCACCAGGACCGTTCGCGGCGCACGTCCAGTTCCGAGACCGAGAAACCGCGGATCGTGCTGACGATCCCGCGCAGGCTGTCGCCGGCGGGGCCTACGTCCTTGTTGCGCACGTCCGCCAGCATCGACTGGCTGATTTCCTGCAACTCGGCCTGCGCCGCCGAACCGAAGGAGATGATGGACTGCGTGTCGGCGATATCGATCTCTTCCATGCGCGCACGGATCTCGGCGCCCTCGGCGGGGCTTGCCTTTGACAGCGGCACCACGGCACCCGCCTCCTTGGGTTCGGGCAGCACGATCGCGTTGACTTCATCCACCATGGCCAAAGTCTGCGTGGCCTTTTCTCGTGTTTCGTTGGACATGGGCTGGTTTCCTGTTGATTAGCTGTCTGTGCTCCGCTCCAGACGAACGCCCTCGCGGGCAAGTCGTTCGCGCAGAACGTCGATTTCCACGGTCAGGTCGCTGCGGTCTTCCAGCAGCGACTTGGCATTGCGCGCGGCGAAATTCTGGTCGAGGTCGTCCAGAAGCGCAAGATAATCGGCCTTTGCCTGCGGGTCGCGGCTGCGGCTGTAGATGTCGGCGAACTTGGCCGTCGCATCGCGCGCGCCCTGCAGGTAGACGCCCAGATACTTGCGCGCGCCGGTCAGATCGCGTGGGTCTTCCTCGACCGTGCGGATCAGGTTGCGCGCGGTGCCGATGAACGCATCGAGCCGCTCTTCCGCCTGCCGGTCACGGGCACGCGCGATGGTCTCGCGCATGGTGGTCAGATGCAGTTCGGCCTCGTCGACGACGCGCGCCACGCGGTCCTGCTGGAAGGTGTCGACACCGTCCAGCCCCTTGTGGCGCAGCGGGTCGATGCCAAAGGCTGCCACATGCAGTGCTGCGGCGGCCAGCCCGTAGATCACCGGGCTGAGCGGCTCGAGGGTAATGGCATGGGCCGCCACACCCAAGGCGGCACCGATCCCCGCAAGGGCTGCGGCGAAAATCTTGCGCGGAATCGCGGGGCGGCGGGCCACCTTGCGCTCGGCAAAGGCTGCCTCGGCCCGCATCCCGTCGCGCAAAAGCCATGCGCCCAGGGCAAGCGCACCCGACCCGACAAGCCCGAGCCCGAGTGCCGTCGCACCGCCGGTCAGGGTGGTGGCCAGAAGAATGACAGGGGGAATGAACAGCAGGTTGGCCCGCGCGCCCACCGGATCGGTGCGCAGCGGTGCCGAAGGCGTGGCGCGCGGCACGCCGGGCCCACCGGGGCTGTATTTGCCGCCAAAACGTTGCGCCATCGGCTCAGAGCCCCCCGAGCCAACCGGCGGACACGCCCGTCAAAAGCACAAGCAATGCGACATAGGCGATCTTCTGCAACTGTGTCGGGGCCAAGATATTCTCCTCCGCGTTCTTTCGATGCGCGCGCCGGGCCGATGCCGTCGTCCGCGCCAAGAATGACCCGATAATCGCCGCAAAGGCAACGATCACGCCAACAAAGACCAAGATTAACAGCAATCTGCCCACGATACCCTCTTTCCCCTCTCTAGATAAGCAATCCCGAGGGGCTTACCAGTCTCCCCGGCGGGAATGCGCGGGCTGTTTTCCCCCGTTTATTGCGCCCCGATCAGGTCTTTCGGCTGCGCGGGGGCGACTTGGGGCGCCGCGCGCCCGCGGGTTTGCCGCCTGCCGGTTTTTCGCGCCGCCCGCCGGCGGGTTTGCTGCCTGTCGGCTTTTTCCCGGCGCCCCGGCGTTTGGAGGGCGCGTCGTCGTCATCGGTCTTGGGGCGGGGCAGTCCGGGCTGTCCGGGGCCGCCGTATTGTCCCTTGCGGGGCGGGCGGCGCTTGGGGGCGCGGCGCACTTCGGTCGGCGCGGCCGGAGGATCGCCCACAAGCGTATCGGCGGCAGGGCCAAGCTGATCGCGCAGAACCTTGCGGCGCACTTCCTCCACCGCCCCTTGCGCCATTTCACCCAGCTGGAAAGGGCCATAGCTGACGCGGATCAGGCGGTTCACCTTCAGCCCCACGACTTCCATCGCGCGGCGAATCTCGCGGTTGCGGCCCTCGCGCAGCCCGACCGTAAGCCACGCATTGGCCCCTTGCTGGCGGTCAATCGTCACTTCCATCGGCTGGAAGGGCTCGCCATCCGCGATCACCCCCTGACGGAGCGGCTCTAGGACCTCGTCGGTGGGCCGTCCGTTGACGCGCACGCGGTAGCGCCGCAGCCATCCCGTCGAGGGCAGTTCCAGATGCCGCTTGAGCGCACCGTCGTTGGTCAGCAGCAACAGGCCTTCGGAATTGAGGTCGAGCCGTCCGACGCTCATCGTGCGCGGCATGTCCTCGGGCAGCGCGTCGAAAATCGTCTCGCGGCCCTTTTCGTCCTTGGCTGTCGTCACCAGACCCGCAGGCTTGTGGAACAGCCACAGCCGCGCAGGATCGGCAGGGCCCACCGGCTTGCCGTCGACGCTGATGCGATCGCTCTCCGTGACGTTCAGCGCGGGGCTTTCGATGATCTTGCCGTTCACCGCGACGCGGCCATCGGCGATCATGCGCTCCGCATCGCGGCGGCTGGCGACACCGGCGCGGGCAAGCACCTTGGCAATACGGTCGCCGGGCGGCGGGGAAGGGGGTGTTTGTGACATGCGCGACCCATAGACTACTGCGCCCCCTTGCGAAAGAGCGTGGTTTGCCGCCATCAAGGGGGATGCGATTTTCCTCTCATATGGCGCGCGCGCTCGACGCCGCGCGCGATGCCGCCACCCGCGGCGAGGTGCCGGTGGGCGCGGTGGTGGTCTCGGCCACGGGCGAGGTTCTGGCCTGCGAAGGCAACCGTACCCGCGAGTTGGCCGATCCGACGGCCCACGCCGAAATGCTGGCAATCCGCGCGGCCTGTGCGGGATCGGGGCAGGAGCGTCTGGTCGGCGCGCATCTCTATGTCACGCTGGAGCCCTGCGCGATGTGCGCGGGCGCCATCGCCGCGGCCCGCATCGCACGCCTTTACTACGGCGCGGGCGACCCGAAATCGGGCGGCGTGGCGCAGGGCGCGCGCGTTTTTGCGCATCCGCAATGTCACCACGCGCCGGAGGTTTTCGATGGAATCGGTGAGACCGAGGCCGCAACGCTGCTGAAGGATTTCTTCGCGGCGCGGCGCGGGAAGGGCGATTAGCCCAGAAAAGCCTTCGCGACCGCTTCGGGGCTGCTGCATTCGGCGGCCTCGTGGCGGGCGATCGCGGGGGTACGGCGCAGCCAGTCTCCGCTTTCCGCGAGCGACACCATGAAGGCGGCCAGATCGGCATGTCGGGTGCGGATCATGCCTTCGGGGATCACATTGGCCTGCACGGTATAATCGTCGGTGCGCGCACCCTCCATCAGCCAGCCGGGGCGCACGGCGGTCCAATCGATGGTGTCGCGCGCCAGAAGGTTCGATTCCATCTGTGCCATCTGGTCGAAAATCCGGCTCAGCCCCGCCATCGCGGGCAGCTTGAACCACAGCGGACCGCGATTCTTCTCTTCGACAAAACTGGCCGAGATGACCACCAGCCGCCTGCATCCCACGCCGTCCATCGCATCGCAGATCGCTGAGGTGCCTTTGGTGTAGAGAGGCGGCGGATCGAGCAGCGTTTTCGCATCGTTGCCGACGCCGAGGCAGGAGATAACCGCATCCACCCCGCGCAGCTGCGGTGCCAGATCGTCCGACAGCACATCGGCGGCGCGATACTCCGCCCCGTGGCGCCGGTCCGCCGCGTCTGGCAGATCGCGCTCCAGCGCGCACACACGGTGCCCGCGCGCCAGTGCGATGTTGACGGCAGCGTCACCGGTGACGCCGCCCGCGCCGAATATGGCAAGGGTGAGCGGGGAGGGGGCGGGAGTATCTGCGGGATTTGTCATACCGGCCAACGCCGGCCCTGCGGCGATGTTCCCGCCCTGCGTCATTATGCCGACCGGCTAGAGCTTGATCGGGTGCATCACCTGCGGCTCGATCACTGTTGTGCCCGGCAGCACGCCCGACGACAGCTTTTCTGCCGATTGCTCCAGCGCGCCGAAGGTGCGGTAGTGGCAGGGGATCACGACGCGGAAATCGAAATACTTCCGTGCCGCGAAGGCCGCCATTTCCATATCCATGGTAAAGTGGCCGCCGGCAGAGAGGATGCCGATATCGGGTTTGTAGTATTCGCCGATCCACGCCATGTCTGCCATCAGGCCGGTATCGCCCGAAATGTAGATACAGCGGCCCTTGCCGCGCAGGATAAATCCGCTTTCGTTGCCCATGTACCGCTTCGCGCCCTCCACATCGATGCTCGACGAATGGCTGGCGGGGACCATGCTGACGCTCACGCTGTCGCCCAGCGAAATCGTCCCGCCCATGTTGAAGGCCTGGCCCTCGGTCGCGCCGAGCCCGTGAAGGTGCTGGGCAAGCTCGACCATGCCCGATACCGGCGCACCGGTGTCTTTCGACACCTCGACGATATCGGCGGTGTGGTCGAAATGCCCGTGGGTGACGAGGATATGGGTCGCTCCGGTGGTCGCGGCGGTGTGCTGCTCTTCGTCGAGCATGGGATTGCCGTTAAGCCACGGATCGACCAGCACGACCTGATCCTCGATCTCGATGCGGAAAGAGCCGTGGCCAAGCCAGATGATATTCATGTGCAGGATCTCCTGTGCGCTGTGTTTCTTAAGCTCGGGACAGGATAGACGAGTTGAGCCGCGTGGCGAGGGGGCGAGGGGTGTTTTTTGCGCTCTCTCGCGGATCGGGGGGCGGCGCTGGGCGCCCGTTTGCACGCCATGGTGGCGGTTTTCGCGGCGATGCGGCCGCTGGGGCGGCCTGCCGACTTGCGGGCCGCGTGGCATGGGGGTAGACGATCCAGAGCACTGAGAGGGGACGCCCATGTCGATTGATGAAACCACCGCAGCCCGCGTGGCGAAACTTGCCCGCATCAAGGTCGAGCCGGACGCGCTGCCCGCGCTCGCGCAGGAGTTCAACACGATCCTGGGCTTTATCGAACAGCTGGCCGAAGTGGATATCGAGGGCGTCGAGCCGATGACAGCGGTGACCCCGCAGCGCCTGACCAAGCGCACGGACGAAGTGACGGACGGCAACCAGCAGGACGCTGTGCTCAAGAATGCACCGGACGCGCGCGAGGGGTTCTTCGCGGTGCCCAAAGTGGTCGAGTGATCGGCGCGCGCGCCAAGCTTTACAGGACAGATTGACATGACGGAACTGAACAAACTGGGTCTGGCCGAGGCACGCGATGCGTTGCGCAGCGGCGACACCACGTCGCGCGAATTGACCGAAGCCTGCCTGAAGGCGATCGAGGGCGCGGGCGCGCTCAACGCCTTCGTGCACCACACGCCGGAAATCGCGATGGAGCGCGCGGTGCAGGCCGATGAGCGCCTGAAAGGCAGCGAAGAGGCCCCGGCCATGTGCGGGCTGCCCATCGGGATCAAGGATCTTTTCTGCACCAAGGGTGTCCCGAGCCAGGCGGCAAGCCGCATCCTCGAAGGGTTCCGCCCCGAATACGAATCCACCGTCAGCCAGAAACTCATGGACAGCGGTGCCGTGATGCTGGGCAAGCTCAACATGGACGAATTCGCCATGGGCTCGTCGAACGAGACATCGGTCTACGGCAACGCCGTGAATCCATGGCGTCGTGGCAACGAGGATACGGCACTCACACCCGGCGGCTCTTCGGGCGGCTCCGCATCCGCCGTGGCGGCGGATCTGTGCCTTGCGGCAACCGGCACCGATACGGGCGGCTCCATTCGCCAGCCCGCCGCCTTCACCGGCACTGTCGGGATCAAGCCGACCTACGGGCGCTGTTCGCGCTGGGGCGTGGTCGCCTTTGCCTCCTCGCTCGATCAGGCCGGACCGATGACCAAATCCGTCCGCGACGCCGCCATCATGCTCGAGGCGATGTGCGGGCACGACCCCAAGGACAGCACCAGCGCCGATCTGGCGGTCCCGGATTTCGAAGCGGCGCTCACCGGTGACATCCGCGGCAAGCGGATCGGCATCCCGCGCGAATACCGCATGGACGGCATGCCGGACGAGATCGAAAAGCTGTGGCAGGACGGCATCGCGATGATGAAGGACGCTGGCGCCGAGATCGTGGATATCTCGCTGCCGCACACGAAATACGCGCTGCCCGCCTACTATGTGATCGCCCCGGCCGAGGCCTCCTCGAACCTCGCGCGCTACGACGGCGTGCGCTACGGACGCCGCGCGCGCATCGATCAGGGCGACGGCATCACCGAGATGTACGAAAAAACCCGCGCCGAAGGTTTCGGCGCCGAGGTCCAGCGCCGCGTGATGGTGGGCACCTATGTGCTCTCCGCAGGGTTTTACGATGCCTATTACAACCGCGCCCGCAAGGTGCGCACGCTGATCAAGAAAGACTTCGACGATGTTTTCGCCGACGGGATCGACAGCATCCTGACACCGGCCACCCCCTCGGCGGCTTTCGCTCTGGGCGAGATGGTCGATGCGGACCCGATCCAGATGTATCTCAACGATGTGTTCACGGTGACGGTCAACCTTGCCGGGCTGCCCGGTATCGCGGTGCCCACGGGGCAGGATTCCAAGGGGCTGCCATTGGGTCTGCAACTGATCGGCCGCCCGTGGGAAGAGGCCGATCTGCTGTCTTCCGCCTATGCGCTGGAACGCGCGGCGGGGTTTGTGGCCAAGCCCGAGAAATGGTGGTAAAACCCCGCGATCGTGACATGAATTGCAGGCAGTATAGATGATGTATCGTTCTTTCGCGGGTTTGTGCGCTGTTGCCCTGTTGAGCGCCTGCCAACCGGCGCCACCCGATGACACCCGTTTTGGCGTGGGCTTTGACCAGACCTTTGATGCGCAGCGCGCGAACCGTGACGCGGCACTGGCCGGGACCGGTGTGCCGCCCGCGCCGGGCGTAAGCGCACAGCCCCTGCCGGCGCCCGGCTCCGCCGAGGCGACAGCGGCTGAAACCTCCGCCATTCTGGCGCGCACCGCCAATCAGGACGCATCCGCCCGCGCGGCGGCGCTGAACTCCGGCGTTCCACCGGTAGAGGCCGCCCCCGGAAACCCGCCCCCTGCTGTGGTCGACAGCAACACAGGCATCAGCCGCGAGAACAACTTCGACGCGGTGTCGAGCCAGCGCAGCATCGACGCCGATGCCGCGCGCGTCGCCGCGAACCGTGCGCAATATACGGTGATCCCGCCCACTGCCTTGCCCGAGCGGACCAGTGCAGGCCCCAATATCGTGGCCTACGCTCTGCAAACATCGCATCCGGTCGGCACGAAGCTCTACAGCCGGTTCAGCCTGAATGCGTCGGGCAAATACAATCGCAACTGCGGTCAGTACCGGCACCAGGACCAGGCGCAGATCGCCTTTCTCGAAGCGGGCGGGCCCGAGCGTGACCCCAAGGGGATGGACCCCGACGGCGACGGCTATGCCTGCACATGGGATCCGACGATCTACCGCAACGTGAACGGCTGATTTGATCGGGATCGAAGAACGGCCGTCGCCCAACTGCGGCGCACGGCGCGATGGGTTGCAGCCCGAACTCGTGGTCATCCACTATACCGCCATGGAAAGCGCCGAAGCGGCGCTGGATCGCCTGTGCGATCAGCAGGCCGAGGTTTCGGCGCATTACCTCATCACCCTGTCCGGCAAGGTGGTCCGCCTTGTGGACGAAGCGCAGCGCGCGTGGCACGCGGGTGCGGGCCACTGGTGCGGCGCGGGGGATGTGAATTCCCGCTCCATCGGGATCGAGCTTGACAATCGCGGCACGCACCCTTTTCCCGCCGCGCAGATGGATGCGCTTTGCGCGCTTCTGGGCGGTGTGATGGCGCGGTGGGATATTCCCGCCGGTGGCGTCATCGGCCATTCCGATATGGCGCCGGGCCGCAAGGTGGATCCCGGCCCGCGGTTTGACTGGGGGCGGCTCGAACGCTGCGGGCTTGCGGCGCCCGCGAAATCCGTCGCACCGCAGGAGATCGGAGAGGACAGTTTCCGCGCCGCGGCGCGGGAGGCGGGCTATACCGCCGATGTCGCCTTCGATGTCCTGCTTGCCGCTGTCCGGCTCAGGCGTGCGCCCTGGCGCCGTGGCCCGCTGACGGTGGATGACTACCGGTTTTAGACGCCTTGCCCATTGACCGCGCGCGGCCCGCGGCATAGGCGATGCCCTGTGCGGAAGGCTGGATGGTCGCTGCGTTCTTGCGGGCAACCGCAGGCGCGGAGGAAAGTCCGGACTCCAGGAAGAGACGGTGCCGGGTAACGCCCGGGCGGGGTAACCCGACGGAGAGCGCCACAGAAATGAAACCGCCCGTGGAACAGGTCACGTGAGTGAAACCGGCCAGGGGTAAGGGTGAAACGGTGGGGTAAGAGCCCACCGCGCCGCTGGCAACAGGGGCGGCAGGGCAAGCCCCACCGGGAGCAATGCCAAATAGGGACCGCGCGCCCGATGCCTTCGGGCTAAGGGCGGGGCCGCTTTCGCCCCAGCAGGTCCGGGTTGGCAGCTAGAGGCGCGTCGGTAACGGCGGGCCAAGATGAATGACCATCCAGAGAGGTCTTCGGGCCTTTTGGACAGAATCCGGCTTACAGGCTTTCCGCACGCTTCACGCCCGAAGGGCGTGGTTTTGCGCGGGTTCGGGGGGCGAAACCGTAAATTTCGCACGGCTTGCGCCTTTGCGGGCGCCGACAGGGGTTGACTCGGCCCTTGGCAGCGGTAGAACGCAGCTTCAAAGGATTTCGGGCGTGTGTGCCACATCGGGCCGCCGCCGCACAGGAGAAGATAAGATGGCAAAGCCAACCACGATCAAGATCCGTCTGAACTCGTCCGCGGGCACAGGCCACTTCTACGTCACAAAGAAAAACGCGCGTACCATGACCGAGAAAATGGTCATCAAGAAATACGACCCCGTCGCGCGCAAGCACGTGGAATACAAGGAAGGCAAGATCAAGTAAGATCGCCTTTCGACCGGAGTTTTGAAAAGCCGCGCAGCTCTGCGCGGCTTTTTGCTTTTTGGGGGATGTGGTGCCGGACGCCGGCCGTGGTTCTGGTGGCGATGGCGGATATGAGTTTAAGGGCAAAATGGAGAAGGGCGCGGCGGGCGGGGGGCGCCCTTGCTGGCGGGGTCAGCGATGCTCCGGGGGCACCTCGCGCAGCTGTGCGCTGAATGCCGCGATCTGATCGGCGCTCCATCTGAGGCTGCGCCGCCTTGTGCCAGCGGGATCGTGGCCGAGGCCGGTGGTCGGGCGGTGGGCGGTCCTGGGGCGGATCGGGCGCGGGGCGAAGCCGCCGCCGCAATTGGGGCAGACATTGTGCAGGACCTGCGCCACGCAATCGGCGCAGAAGGTGCATTCATAGCTGCAGATACGCGCAAGATCGCTGTCAGGGGGCAGATCGCGGTCACAGCTTTCACAATTCGGTCTGAGTTCGAGCATCTGGGTACCTTCTGTGGATTAACGAAAAAAGCCGCCCGGTGAGGGGCGGCTTTGGCTGTCTTTACTCCGCTGCGAGGTTACTCGCGATTGCCAAGCAGCTGCAGCAGGAACATGAACATGTTGATGAAGTCCAGGTAGAGCCGCAGGGCGCCCATGATGGCAGCCTTGCCCAGCCATTCGCTGTCACCGTGCTGCGCATGGGCGATATACTCTGTCTTGATCTGCTGCGTGTCGTAGGCGGTCAGGCCCGCGAAGATCAGAACACCGATCGCCGAGATCGCGAAGGTCAAGGCGGGGTTGGGGAAGAAGATGCTCACGATGGAGGCGATGATCAGCCCGATCACACCCATGATCAGGAAGCTGCCCCATGCGGAGATATCCTTCTTCGTGGTGTAGCCCCAGAGCGAGAGGCCCGCGAAGGCGATGGAGGTGATCAGGAACACCTGCACGATCGAGAAACCGGTATAGACCAGGAAGATCGAGCTGATGGACAGGCCCATGACCAGCGCGAAGGCGTAGAATACGACCTGCGCAGTGGCCGCCGACATGCGGTTGATCGCGGCACCGAAGCCGAAGACGAACGCGAGAGGTGCGAACATGATGACCCACTTCAGCGGCGACGCGTAGATCGCGTAACCGAGGGACGTCAGATATTGCCCTTCACGCAGCTGTACCGATGCGGCAGCAGGATCCGATGTCACTGCAAGACCGGAAATCGCCCAGGCGGCGGCGAAGGTAATCAACATGCCTACGGACATCGTGCCGTAGACTTTGCTCATATGTGCGCGCAGGCCCTCATCAATCGCGGCTGTGCGGCTTCCGGCACGCGTCCGGATTGTATTCACGTCTGCCATCTAGTTCTCCCTAAAGCTGGACCGCAGGCGGAACGCACTGCGGCTTCGCCTAGTATATCGGAAGAGACCCCTGTCTTTTCAAGCCTCTTCGGTGTGGTTTCGCCCCGGTGCTGGCACCGCGAATGGACGGGTGGGGCCCGCATAGTCCGCTTTGCCTGTTTTCGGGGCTGTTCCGGGGCCGATTGGACGCCTCGACTGCAATCGCGGCGCAGAGCGGCCACGGTGCATCTGCTGCGGGCAAGCGATGCCTGATCACTGTCCATGATGTGGTTTATTTCTTTGAAAACAAGCCGTTTCGACGCATGTGCCGTGGCAGGCCCTCAGACATCCGTCATATTTTCGACCGGATGCATGCGTCCGATTGATCTCTGGCACCGGTCAAAACATAATCAAATCGAATGTATATTGCGAAAGAAATCACGGGTTTTGATGAATGCGGAATCTTGATCTTGCGACCCTGCGCTCTTTCGTCGCTGTCGCCGAAACAGGCGGTGTGACCCGCGCGGCGCGTTTCCTGCATCTGACACAGTCGGCGGTGTCGATGCAGCTCAAGCGGTTGGAAAACGTTCTGGACGCGGAACTGCTCGACCGCAGCGGTCGCACGATCGCGTTGACCACGTCGGGAGAGCAGCTGTTGGCCTACGCGCGGCGGATGATTGCGCTGAACGACGAGGCGATCACTCACCTGTCCACCCGCAGCCATAGCGGCACGCTTCGTCTGGGGGTTCCGCATGATATCGTCTATCCCGCTATTCCGCGCGTTCTGAGGCAGTTCAACGCGGCATTCCCGGGAGTTCGGGTGGTTCTGGAAAGCAGCCACACCCGCGTCCTGCAGGAGATGTTCGGCCGGGGCGAGTGTGACATCATCCTGACGACGGAAACCGACATCGGCAACGGCGGGCGAACGCTGGCCAAGCGTCCGCTCGACTGGGTCGGGGCACCGGGTGGCGCGGCGTGGCGCCAGAGGCCGCTCAACATCGCGTTCTGGCGCATGTGCCTTTTCCGGTCCTCGGTGATCGGTGCTCTGGATGCGGAAGGGATCGCTTGGCAGGTCGCGGCCGAAGCGGATAACGACAGCACGATCCACGCGACCGTGGGGGCCGACCTTGCGGTGCACGCGATGATCGAGGGGACGCAGCCGCCGCATCTGGCCCGGATCGAACACGACGGCACATTGCCCGATTTGCCGGTGCAGTACATCAACCTCTACAGGCGCGCCGGTGAGCTCGCCGCGTTCGAAACCCGTATGGTAGATTTGCTGGGGGAGGCGTTCACGTCTGGGTAGAGACGGATCCGCGCTAAAACCCTATCGGCGGTTTTTCGCCTATTGCCGGTGGGCCAGCGGGCGTTGGCGCCAGAGGCGCAGGCGCGACGAAAACGCACGAAGTCCGGATTCGCGATTGGCGGGAAATTTTATTGATAATCTGTGTGATGCCGGGAAAAAGCGGACGCTTTCCCGCTTGGATATGCGGATAAAACAACGCCCGATCATGGCGTCTGGTTCCCGGATTTTAGTATTTTTTCGGGCTGCTGCCGATTTTCTCACAAAATTAACACATTGATGAAGGTGCATGGTATATTATCTACGAAAGGAATTGGGGTGGAGGCGTGGCAAGCAGAGCTGGACATGCAAACACCAGCCGAGGCTGGCCGCCTATTTTTGAAAGTGAAAGTGAAGTACGAATGCCCCATATCGTTGATACCCATGTTGGTAAGAAGATACGTCAGCGCCGCTGGCTTATCGGTATGACCCAGCAGAAACTGGCAGAGCTTGTCGGCATCAAGTTCCAGCAGATCCAGAAATACGAGACTGGCGCGAACCGCGTCAGCGCATCCCGGCTCTGGGATATCTCCGAGGCGCTTGGCGTACCTGTCTCTTTCTTCTTCGATGGGGTGAATGCCGGCGACGCCGGTGTGGCGCCGAAATCGGACAACCTGCCCGAAGACCTGATCGCGGACAAGGAAGCGATGGATCTGGTGCGGTCCTACTACGCGATCCCCGAAAACCAGCGCCGCCGTCTGTTCGAACTCGCACGGGTGCTCAGCGACGTCGCCTGACCCCCATGCACATCATCTGGTCAGACCGGCACACCCCTGTCCTTTCGGGCGGGGGTTTTGCGTTCGGCCACTTGCGCGACCGGCACTGTGGTGACACCACTTCGGGATGAAAATTGATCCTGACCTTCTGGGCGAGTTGGAAACAGTCGCCCATCAGATGGCGGATGCAGCCGGTGCTGTGATCCTGCCGTATTTCCGTGCGCCGTCTCTCGACGCTGAAAACAAGCTGAGCGAGGGTTTCGATCCCGTCACCGTCGCCGATCGCGCGGGCGAGGAGGCGATGCGCGAAGTGCTCGCCCGCCACCGTCCCGACGACGCGATCTTCGGGGAGGAGGCGGGGCATACACCCGGCAGCAGCGGCCTGACCTGGGTTCTCGATCCCATTGACGGGACGCGGGGGTTCATCTCGGGGACGCCGACCTGGGGGGTATTGATTGCCGTTGGCGACGCATCCGGGCCGGTGCTGGGCATCGTGGATCAGCCCTATACGGGCGAGCGGTTCATCGGCACCCCTGCCGGTGCGGCACTGCTGCGGGCGGGCCAACGCAGGCCCATCCACACGCGCCCGGCGCGCCCGCTGCGCGAGGCGACGGTTTTCACCACCTTCCCCGAAGTCGGGACCGACATCGAAGGGTCGGCGTTCCGCGCCGTGGCAGAGCGCGCGAATCTGACCCGCTATGGCATGGATTGCTACGCCTACGCGCTGGTTGCATCGGGGCAGGTGGATCTGGTGATCGAGGCGGGATTGCAGGCCTATGACATCCAGGCCCCCCTGGCGCTGGTTCGCGCGGCGGGAGGCATTGTCACCGATTGGCAGGGTGGACCGGCGCACGATGGCGGCCGCGTGATCGCGGCGGCGAACCCACAGATCCACGCCGAGGCGCTGGAGATCCTGCACACCACGCCGGACGGCGCGGCGTGAGCGCGATCCTGATCAGCAAGGCACAGCTGATCCTGACAATGGACGATGCCCGCCGCGAGATCGCGGATGCCGACATCCTTATCGAGGCCGGCAGGATCGCGGCCCTTGGGCCGGATCTGCCGGTGCCGGAGGGGGCAGAGGTTGTCGACGCCACGGGCTGCCTCGTGACGCCGGGGCTGGTCAACACACATCACCACCTCTTCCAGACGTTGACACGGGCGGTGCCTGCGGGGCAGGACGCGCCGCTGTTCGGCTGGCTCGGCGCGCTTTACCCGATCTGGTCCCGGCTCACGCCGGATCACATCTTTACCTCCGCCCAGATCGGCCTTGCCGAACTTGCGCTGTCGGGGTGCAGCCTGAGTTCGGATCACCTGTATCTCTATCCCAACGGCACGCGGCTGGAGGACACCATCGAAGCGGCGCGCGAGATCGGGCTGCGGTTCCACCCCACGCGGGGCGCGATGAGCATCGGCCAGAGCGCGGGCGGGCTGCCCCCCGATGCGCTGGTCGAACGCGAGGCGGACATCCTGAAGGATTGCATCCGCGTCATCGACGCCTTCCACGACCCCGCCGAAGGGTCGATGTGCCGTGTCGGGGTGGCACCCTGTTCGCCCTTCTCGGTCAGCCGCGAACTGATGCGCGATGCCGCGGTGCTGGCACGGGACAAGGGCGTGATGATGCACACGCATCTGGCTGAAAACGACGAGGACGTTGCCTATAGCCTTGCCACCTTTGGCTGCCGTCCGGGCGAATATGCGCAAAGCGTGGGCTGGGTCGGGCGCGATGTGTGGCACGCCCATTGCGTCAAGCTTGATCCGGCAGAGATCGACCTTTTCGCGAGTACCGGCACCGGTGTCGCCCATTGCCCGTGCTCGAATTGCCGCCTTGGCAGCGGGATCGCGCCGGTGCGTGCGATGCGTGACGCGGGCGTGCCGCTGGGCCTCGGTGTCGACGGATCGGCCAGCAACGATGCCGGAAGCCTCGTGGCCGAGGCGCGGCAGGCGATGCTGCTGCAACGGGTGGCGCGGGGCGCAGATGCCATGAGCGCCCGAGAGGCGCTGGAGATCGCCACCCGCGGCGGTGCCGATATTCTGGGCCGCCCCGATTGCGGGCGGCTCGAAGTGGGGAAACGTGCCGATATTGCCCTGTGGGACACCCGAACGGTGCAAATGGCCGGATCATGGGATATTGCATCCATACTGCTCGCCGGGCCGGGCGTTGTGCGTGATCTCTTTGTAGAGGGCCGCGGCGTGGTGCGGGACGGGCAGGTGACCGGTGTCGATCTGGCCACACTGGCCGCCCGGCAGAGAGCATACGCAAAGGCCCTTATGGATACATGATACGTATTGTTGCAATTTTTGCAGTGCTTGCCGCGCTGTCCGCCTGCGGCGACATGCCTGCGGCAACCTCGCCAAACGGGCCGGTCCCGGCACCGGAGAATGCGACAACCGCCCGCCTGAAAGGCAAGAGCCCCAGCGCGATCGTCAGCGCGATCCGCGCGAAAACCGGGCTCGGGCCGGTGCGAAGGTCGGCGCGGCTCGACCGTGTGGCACTGATGCAGGCGCGCGATATGGCGCAGAACGACTTCTTCTCGCACAGCGGCAGCGACGGATCGAGCGTGGGCAACCGGGCAAGGCGCGGTGGATACGACTGGTGCGTGATCGCCGAGAACATCAACAAGGGCTACCCCGACATCCGCTCCGCGATTCTCGCATGGGAAACATCGCGCAGCCACTACCGCAACATGACGCTGCGCGGCGCGAAGGAGTTCGGCATCGCCTCGGTCGGCAGCTATAACGTGATGGTGCTGGGCGCGCGCGACTGCTGACACAGCCGGGGTGGGTCAGACCTCGTCGGCCTGTCGCCCCGCGATCCACGTGGCCCGCACGGCGCGGTCGTCCCCCATCATCACGGTGGTAAAGATGTCTTCCCAGATGTCGTGCGCCCGGTTGGCGCGCTGGGCGATGTCCGGTGTCGATTTCAGGTCCAGCACCGTGATATCGGCGAAATATCCACGTCGCAGCGATCCGATTTCATCTTGAAGATGCAGCGTCCGGGCCGAACCGGCCGTCGCCAGCCAGATCAGCTGCGCCGCGTGCAGCGGCCGGCCGTGATGCTGCGCCGCCTCGTAGGCCGCTGCCATGGTGCGCAACATCGAAAACGACGATCCGCCGCCGGTGTCCGTGGCAAGCCCCACGGGGATGCCGCGTTCGGCCAGCGCGGGCAGGTTCATCCGCCCAGATCCGATAAAGGCGTTCGAGGTCGGACAATGGATCGCCGCCCCCTGCACATCGGCCAGCCTGTCGATCTCGCGCGGCTCCAGATGGATCGCATGACCGTAGAGCCCGCGTGGCCCCAGAAGCCCGTGCGCCTCGTAGGTGTCCAGATAATCGCGCGCCTGCGGAAACAGCTCGCGCACCCATGCGACCTCGTCGGGCTGTTCGCTCAGGTGGGTCTGCATCAGGCAGTCGGGGTACTCGGCCCAGAGCGCTCCGAGCGCGGAGAGCTGATCGGGCGTGGAGGTGGGCGAGAACCTTGGCGTGATCGCGTAGCGCGCGCGCCCATGCCCGTGCCATGCCTCGATCAGCGTCTTGCTGTCGTCATAGGCCGATTGCGCCGTGTCCAGCAACGCCTCGGGGGCGTTGCGGTCCATGCAGGTCTTTCCGGTGACGATGCACTGCCCGCGCGCGGCACCCGCTTCGAAGAGGGCCGCGGCGCTGTGCGGGTGGATCGTGGCAAAGGACGCGACCGTCGTGGTGCCGTGCGCCCGTGTCAGATCGAGGTAGCGCGCCGCCAGCTCTGCGGCCCAATAGGGGTCGGACAGGCGGATTTCCTCGGGGAATGTATAGGTCTGCAGCCAGTCGATCAGCCGTTTGCCCCAGCTCGCGATCATGGCGGTCTGCGGAAAATGGACGTGGGCATCTACGAAGCCGGGGCAAATCAGATTGTCGCCGTACATGAACTCGGTGGCCTCGGGATGCGCCTCGCGCAGGCCTTCGGCCGGGCCGACCGCCGCGATCCTGTCTCCCAGAAGCAGCACGCCACCGGAGCTGTCGACATGCACGCAGTCCTCCCACGGAAGGACCAAAGGATCCCCCGAAAAGAGAAGTGTCTGGCCGGTAAGAAGCGTTTTCTGGGTCATGCACGCCGTTATGAATATCTTCACCGAAAGGCGCAATGGGGGCATCTGTCTTCGACAGGGCGGGCCGCGTATTTCGCGCCATTGTGCCTGACGGCAGGCACGATTAAGGTCCGCTGAAACAGGGGGCGCGCGCGATGTCAGAACAGCTTTTGGACGAAAAAACCGAAGAGCCGGACACCGAGAAGGAAGCCTACACCCTGTCGCAGCGGGACGTGTCGGCAATTCTCTACGCGGTCGAAATCGACGACCGCGAAAAGCTGGTCGAGCTGATGGAGCCGCTGCACGCCGCCGACATCGCAGACCTTCTCGAACAGATCAGCGGGTTCGAGCGGATGCGCCTGATCCGGCTCTACGACCGCGAATTCGACGGCGAGATCCTGTCCGAACTCGACGAATCGATCCGTAACGAGGTGGTCAGCCTTCTGACGCCCTCGGTGCTGCAGGATGCGGTGCGCGAACTCGACAGTGATGATGTGGTCGATATCATCGAGGATCTCGAGGACGCGCAGCAGGAAAGCATTCTCGGCGCGCTCGAAGACAGCGACCGTGCGGCTGTCGAACAGGCGCTGACCTATCCCGAATATTCCGCCGGTCGCCTCATGCAACGCGAGGTCGTCATGGCGCCCGAGCACTGGACCGTGGGCGAGGCGATCGATTTCCTGCGTGCCACGCCCGAAGAGGATCTGCCGGACCAGTTCTACCATATCATCATGGTCGATCCGCGGCTGCATCCGGTTGGCAACATCACTCTGGGCAAGCTCATGCGCTCCAAACGCGCGACGCCGCTGAAGGATCTGCTGGAAAGCACCTTTCAGGTCATTCCGGCCATGCGGGACGAAGGCGATGTCGCCTATGCGTTCAACCAGTACCACCTGATCTCGGCGCCGGTTGTGGATGACGAGGGCCGCCTGATCGGGGTTATCACCATCGACGATGCGATGGCCGTGCTTGACGAGGAACACGAAGAGGACATCCTGCGCCTCGCCGGTGTCGGCGACGGGTCCTTGTCGGACCGCGTGATCGAGACGACGAAACAGCGTCTGCCGTGGCTTGCCGTGAACCTCGTGACCGCCATTGCCGCGTCGCTGGTGATCGCTCAGTTCGAAGTCGCCCTTGCGCAAATCGTGGCGCTGGCGGTGCTGATGCCGATTGTCGCATCCATGGGCGGCAACGCCGGCACCCAGAGCCTGACAGTGGCCGTGCGCTCACTCGCCACGCGCGATCTGACCGGCTCCAACGTCTGGCGCGTGATCCGCCGTGAAGTGCTGGTCGGGTTGATCAACGGGCTGATTTTTGCCGTGGTCATGGGCATAGTCGGTCTGATCTGGTTCGGCTCGCCCGCGCTGGGCTACGTCATCGCCTCGGCGATGGTGATCAACATGGTGGTGGCGGGGCTGGCGGGCACCGGCATCCCGATCATCCTCGAAAGGATCGGGATCGATCCGGCGCTGGCCTCGGGCGCATTCGTGACGACGGTGACCGATGTGGTCGGCTTCTTCGCGTTTCTCGGGCTTGCGGCACTGGTGCTGCTGTGACCCTTGCCGCGCGCAAGGACGCCGCGCGCAAGGCGGCCTTTGCACGGCGCAAGCCGCTGTTCGATAACGCCCCTGCGGCGCAGTCTGGCTACCTCAGCGAGGTGCTGGCAGGATACCGCGGCGTGCCGCTGTCGGGCTACATGCCGATCCGGACCGAGATCGACCCCCGCGATGCCATGGCCGAAGCGGCGGCACGCGGGCCAGTCGGAGTGCCGGTGATCGTTGGTGCGGGCCAGCCCCTGCGCTTTGCCCGCTGGGAGCCGGACATGCCCATGCGCGACGGGCCGTTCGGAGCGTCCATCCCGCAAGAGCCTGCGTATTTCGAACCGGAAATCCTGATCGTGCCGCTGCTGGCCTTCTCGCGGGCGGGGGGGCGTCTGGGATACGGCGGCGGGTTCTACGACCGTACCCTCGAGGGGCTGCGCGCGAAACGCGCCACGCTGGCCATCGGCTTTGCCTTCGCGGGACAGGAGGATCCGTCGCTGCCGCTCGAACCTCTGGACCAGCCGATGGATCTGATCGTGACCGAAGCGGGCGTGATCGAGGTTGCCTCCGCCGCCGCGCGATGAGCTCTTTGTCGCGGCCAAAGCGGCCTGCGCGGGGGTTGCCGTCGGGGGCGGGACACCGTACCGCTTGAACCTATGAAAATTCTGTTTCTTGGGGATGTGATGGGCCGCGCGGGGCGTCGGGCGATCACTGAAAATCTGGCACGGCTGCGCGACGAGTGGAAGCTCGATTTCGTCGTGGTCAACGGTGAAAACGCGACCTCGGGCATGGGCCTGTCGGGCGCACATGCGAAAACCCTGCTGGACGCGGGGGCCGATTGCCTGACGCTGGGCGATCACGCGTTCGACCAGAAGGACATGCTGGCCTTCGTCGAACAGGACAGCCGCATCGTGCGACCGCTCAATTTCTCGAAAACCGCGCCGGGCAAGGGCGCGCGCATCTTCCAGACGCGCACCGGCAAGAAAATCCTCGTAACACAGGCGCTGGGCCAAGTGTTCATGAAACGGCCCTACGACGATCCTTTCTCGGCGCTCGATCAGGTGCTGAAGACGCATCCGCTGGGCGGCATGGTGCAGGCAATCGTTGTCGATATCCATTGCGAGGCGACCTCCGAAAAGATGGCGGTCGGGCATTGGTGCGACGGGCGCGCATCGCTTGTCGTGGGCACCCACACCCATGTGCCCACCTCGGACGCGATGATCCTGCCGTCGGGCACCGCCTATCTGAGCGATGCGGGCATGTGTGGCGACTATAACTCCGTCATCGGTATGGAGAAAACCGAGCCGATGCGCCGGTTTATCACAGGCATGCCGAAGGACCGGTTTACCCCTGCGACGGACGAGGCAACCCTGAGCGGTGTCTACATCGAAACCGATGACCGCACCGGTCGCGCCACCCGGGTACAGCCGGTCCGCGTGGGCGGGCGGCTTCAGCCCAGCCTGCCATGACAAGGGCTGACGTCCTGTTTTTCAGCGCCATTCTGGTGCTGATGGGGGCGGGGTGGGGGTTGTCCCAGCCACTGACAAAGATCGCGGTCAGCACCGGCTACGGCCATTTCGGCCTGATCTTCTGGCAACTGGTGCTTGGTGCGGTCCTGATGGGGGCGGCGTGCCTTCTGCGGCGCAGGCCCCTGCCGCGCGGACGGGACGCCCTGCGCGCCTACATCGCCATCGCGCTGATCGGCACCGTCTTTCCCAACACGATCTCCTACCAGTCGGCGGTGTATCTGCCGTCCGGCATCATGTCGCTTCTGCTGAGCGTCATTCCCATGTTCGCCTTTGCCATCGCGCTGGTTCTGGGAACCGACCGGTTCGCGTGGCGACGGCTGATCGGGCTGGGGTTCGGGCTGGTCGGTGTGCTCATCATCGTCGCTCCGTCGGTCGATATGGGGGCGGATGTACCGGTGGGCTGGGCAGCCTTCTATGTTCTGGTCGCGCTCTTTTACGCGTTCGAGGGAAATTACGTCGCCCGCTGGGGCGTGGCGGGGCTCGATCCGTTCCAGCTGATGCTGGGGTCGTCCATCGTGGGGCTTGCACTGGTGCTGCCGCTGATGCTGTGGAGCGGCCAGACGATCGCGCCGGTCTGGCCGTTGCCGCCGGCGCAGGCGGCCCTGATCGGCAGCAGCGTCGCGCATGTTCTGGTCTACGCGACCTATGTCTGGGTCGTGGGCCGCGCGGGCGCGGTCTTCGCCGTGCAGGTCAGCTATCTGGTGACGGGGTTCGGCCTCTTCTGGGCATGGGCCATCCTGGGCGAGGCGTTTTCGTCGGCGATCTGGCTGGCGCTTGCGGCGATGTTCGCCGGCATGTACCTCGTACAGCCCCGCCCCAAGGCGGCTCTTGCCGCAGAGCCGCCGATGCGCGATAGCTGATCGGACGGGGCCTGTCGGGGGATACCATGGCGCTATTCGAATTTTCGCAACTGACGCAATCGCTTCTGGCGCTGGGTGTTGTGGGTGCGATGTTCGCATTGTTCCTGCGCGAGACGCTGCCGACCGAAGTGGTCGCGCTGGCCGGCGCGGCGGTGTTGCTGGCCCTGGGGCTTTTGCCCTACGAGGACGCCCGCGCGGTTCTGTCCAACTCCGCGCCCTGGACGATTGCGGCGATGTTCATCGTGATGGGGGCACTGGTGCGTACCGGTGCGCTCGAGGTTCTGACCCAGCTTGCCGAACACTATGCCCGCACCAACCCCAGACTGGCTGTCATCGGTGTGATCCTGTCGGTCATGGGCGCCAGCGCGATCATGAACAACACGCCCGTTGTGGTGGTGATGATCCCCGTTGTCGTCCAGCTGAGCAAGACACTGGGCACCGCCGCCTCAAAACTGCTGATACCGCTCAGCTATGCGGCGATCATGGGCGGATCCCTGACCCTCATTGGCACCTCGACGAACCTGCTGGTTGATGGTGTCGCCCGGTCGCAGGGGATGGAGCCTTTCGGCATTTTCGAGATCCTGCCCATCGGTCTGGTCGTCTGCGCGTGGGGGCTGATCTATATGGCCACCATTGGGCGGCGCCTGCTGCCGGTGCGCGACAGCCTCGCGGGCCGGCTGGGCGACAGGTCGCGGATGAAATTCTTTTCCGAAGCGGTGATCCCGCCCGACAGCAACCTGATCGGGCGCGAAGTGCTGGATGTGAAGCTGTTCAAGCGTCAGGGCGTGCGGCTGGTCGACGTGATCCGCGGCGATGCATCGCTGCGGCGCGACCTCAAGGGGGTGACCCTGAAAGTGGGCGACCGCGTGGTCTTGCGCACCCAGATGGCGGAATTGCTGAGCCTGCAGGCCACGCCCGAGCTCAAGCGCGTCGATCAGGTATCGGCGGTCGAGACGGTGACCGTCGAAGCGCTGATCTCGCCCGGGTGCAAGATGGTCGGGCGCAGCCTGGGGTCGCTGCGTCTGCGGCGGCGCTACGGGGTCTATCCGCTGGCCGTCCACCGGCGGAACCAGAACATCGGCCTGCAACTCGATGAGCTGGTCGTGCGGGTGGGCGATACGCTTTTGCTGGAAGGGGCAGAGGCGGATATCCAGCGCCTTGCCACGGACATGGACCTGGTCGACGTCAGCCAGCCCTCGCAGCGCGCCTACCGCCGCGGCCACGCGCCCATCGCGATTGCAGCGCTGGGCGCGATCGTGGTGCTGGCGGCCTTCAACGTGGCACCGATCCTGATGCTGGCGGTCATCGCGGTGGCGGTGGTGCTGGTGACGGGGTGTATCGACGCGGACGAGGCGTTTTCCTTTGTCGACGGGCGGTTGCTGGCGCTGATTTTCTCGATGCTGGCGGTGGGGGCCGCGTTGCAACACACGGGCGCCGTGCAACTGATCGTCGACAGTATCTCGCCCGCGCTGGGGGAGTTGCCGCCGGGTGCGGTGATCTTCTGTGTGTTCCTGCTGACCACGCTGTTCACCGAAATCGTGTCAAACAATGCGGTCGCGGTCATCATGACGCCGATCGCCATCTCGCTGGCTACCGCACTGGGAATGGATGCCCGCGCGCTGGTGGTTGCGGTGATGATTGCCGCGTCCTGTGCCTTTGCCACTCCCATCGGGTATCAGACCAACACGCTGGTCTACGGTCCGGGCGGGTACAAGTTCACCGACTTCATTCGGGTGGGGATGCCGCTCAACCTTTCGATGTCGGTCATCGTCAGCCTTGTGATCCCGCTGATCTGGTAGGGCAGGAAGGCCCGCAAGCGGCCCTTTGGAGGCGCTGCCTCCAAACCTCCGGAGTTTTCCGGCAAAATGGAGACAGGGGGCGGGACGTAAAAAGGGGGCGACATTTGCCGCCCCCATCTGCCGGAGTGCCGTTGCGTGACGAGGTTTCACACGCGCGGGCGCTGCGGATTCAGAAGCCCAGAACCAGCGACACGCCGATGGTGTTGTCGGTCGATTTCAGACCGGCCACCGGATCGGTGTTGTAGTCGGTGCGGTAGCTGACCCGGGTCGACAGGTTGTCGGACACCTTGAAGTTCACGCCCGCGTCGTTGGTCAGGACGGTGTTCACATCCGAGCCGAGGATTTCGGTATCCATCGTGAAGGAGACTGTCTCGCTCATCGCGATGTAGTACCGCGAGGAGACGATGAAGCCGACTTCGGTGTCGGAATTGCCGTTCACGTCCTTGAAGTAGCGCGCACCCGGGCCGCCCTGCACACGCCATGTGTGGTTGGGCTGGTTCAGGACGCGGTAGCCGGGGCCGAAGCCGAGGAAGGCGTCGGTTTCCGAGCCGTCGATTTCGTTGCCCGCGTTGTCTTCGAGGTAGCCGTCATACTGGTAACGGGCGAGGCCGAAGGCGTAGACATTGGGTGTGAAATACCGGCTGCCTTCGTAGGTTGCGAAGAATTTCTCTTCGCTGGTGTCACCGTTGTCTTCGCCGTATTCGGCAGCGAGGCCGACAAGGTGGTTCCACGCGCCCACGCCGTAGGTCAGGCGACCCGCGGCCGACAATGCGCCGGTGTCGGTGTTGCCATTGGTCCCGGAGGCCGACAGCGCCATCGATCCACGGAAGCCCTGTGCCACGCCATTGGGGCCGAAACGGGCGTCGTCGTCGCCTGCGGTCAGGTCGTCGTTCACGTCATCTGTGATGTCGTCGATCTGGTCGTTGAGGGTTTCGACACCTGTGATGGTAGATTGCGCGAAAACCGGTGCTGCGGCCATCAGTGTGACCACGGAGGCGGCTGTGAGTGTCTTTAGAGTGTTCAAGGGTCATTCCTTTCCCGAAGGTGACCCGATCCGGAAAGCGGATCGGAAGCATCTCTGCTGCGCTCTCTCTACGCCTTTCAGTTGTATGAGGGAAATTCTAAATAATCATGTTTGAGTTGATATTTTCTCAATCAAAGGGGGCGGTGCGGTGGATCGCTCGCACACAGCCTTTGGGTGCTGTCCGCAGGCCGCGCTAGAGCGGCCAGAAGAACAGGATCGCGGGTATCGAGACGACGATGACGATGATCTCGAGCGGCAGGCCCATGCGCCAGTAGTCACCGAACCCGTAGCCGCCGGGGCCGAGGATCAGCGTGTTGTTCTTGTGCCCAATAGGGGTGAGAAAGGCCGACGAGGCCGCGATTGCCACTGCCATCAGGAAAGGATCGGCAGACACGCCCAGCGTGTTGGCCATCTGGATGCCCACCGGTGCTGCCACGATCGTGGTTGCGGTGTTGTTCAGCACATCCGACAGCGACATCGTGACCACCATCAAAACCGTCAGCACCGCCCAGGCGGGCATGCCGAAGGTCAGGTCGACCAGCGTGCCCGCGATCAGTTCGGTGCCGCCCGATTTCTCCAGCGCGGCGCCCAGCGGGATCATCGACCCCAAGAGCACGATCACCGGCCATTCGATGTGGGTATAGAGTTCGTTCAGCGGAACGATCTTGACCAGCACATAGGCCACGACCACCAGACCCAGCGCCACGGGCAGATATACCAGCCCGAAGGACGCCGCGGACACCGCGCCCGCAAACAGGCCGATCGCGAGCCAGACCTTGCGGTTCTCCGTCACGGCCAGCCCCCGGTCCGCCAGCGGAAGAACGCCCAGCCAGTCGGCGACATCGCGTGCGGTATCGCGCGGCACCAGCAGCAACAGGATATCGCCGGTCTTGAGCGGGGTCTTGCGCAGGTGTTCGGTGATCTTGCGGCCGCGGCGTGAAATGCCCAGCAGCACGGAGCGGCGCCGCCATGCCAGACCCACCGATTGCGCCGACCGCCCGTTGAGCCGCGAGGCATCCGTCACCACGACCTCGATCACCTCGACGCCGTCACCATCCGCGCGCAGGGTCTCCTCGCGCCCGGCGTCGGCCACGGCCAGATCCAGCGTCGAGCGGAATTCGTCGAGCGCGTCCGGTGTCGCCTCGATCACCAGCGCGTCACCGGCCTGAAGCGCGGTGTTGCGGGCGCGGCCGAAGCGGCGCTTGTTGTCGCGGACAAGGCCGAGAATGGCGACATCGGACGCCTCTGCGACCTCCTCGTGTTCGTAGAGCCGCGTGCCGATGAGCTTGCTGTCTTCGGGCACCACCAGTTCGGCGATATAGTTGGAGACATCCTCGGCCCTGAGGGTCGCGTCGGCGCGTTGCGGGATCAGCCGCCAGCCGACCAGCGCCACGAAGGTCAGGCCGGCAATCGCCGCGATCCCGCCCACGGGCGCGAAATCGAACATGCGGAAAGGCTCTCCCAGCGCGTCCTGCCGGATGCTGGCGATGATGATATTGGGGGGTGTGCCGATCAGCGTGACCATGCCCCCCAGAATCGTCGCAAAGCTGAGCGGCATCAGCGACAGGCCCGGCGCGCGCCCCGCCTTGCGCGCGGTCTGGATATCCACGGGCATCAGCAGGGCAAGGGCCGCGACATTGTTCATGAAAGCCGACAGGATACCGCCCACCGCCCCCATCAGGGTGATATGTGCGCCCAGACTGCGCGAGGCATCGACCAATGTGCGGGTGATCAGCAGCACGGCGCCGGACCGCACCAGCCCCGCGGACACCACCAGAACCAGCGCCACCACCAGCGTTGCGGGATGGCCGAACCCCGAGAACGCGTCCTTGCTGTCGACCACGCCCAGCACGACCCCCAGCATCAGCGCCGAGAATGCCACGATGTCGTAGCGCAGCCGCCCCCAGAGCAGCATCCCGAAGACTCCGCCGAAGAGAGAGAAGAGAATGATCTGTTCGCTGGTCATGTTCCGCGTTCCTTGTCTGGTGCTCATCTCGCTCGGGGGAGGGGGCGGATGCAAGCGGAATGAAAGGCGCGCGAGGGGGGATTGCCCTTGCCCGTGGCGCTGCCATATAGACGGGACAAGCACGACATATCCGACGGAGACACCACATGGCCGGCCATTCCAAATGGGCAAACATCCAGCACCGCAAGGGGCGGCAGGACAAGCTGCGCTCCAAACTCTTCTCCAAGCTGAGCAAGGAGATCACGGTCGCCGCCAAGATGGGCGATCCCGATCCCGACAAGAACCCGCGCCTGCGGCTTGCGGTGAAAGAGGCCAAGGCCGTGTCGATGCCCAAGGACAACATCGAACGCGCGATCAAGAAGGCGACCGGCGGTGACGCGGAGGACTACGAGGAAATCCGCTATGAGGGTTACGGCCCCAACGGCGTTGCGGTTATCGTCGAGGCGATGACCGACAACCGCAACCGCACCGCGTCGACGGTCCGGTCCACCTTTACCAAGAACGGTGGCAATCTGGGCGAAACCGGTTCGGTCGGCTTCATGTTCGACCGCAAGGGCGAGGTCGTCTATGCGGCAGAGGTCGGCGATGCCGATACCGTCATGATGGCCGCGATCGAGGCCGGTGCCGAAGACGTGGAAAGCTCCGAAGACGGTCACGTGATCTATTGCGCGGATACCGACCTGAACGAGGTGTCAACGGCGCTCGAGGCCGAACTCGGCGAGAGCGAAAGCACCAAGCTGATCTGGCGTCCCACCACCACGACGGAGATGGACCTTGAGAGCATGCAGAAGCTGATGAAGCTGATCGACGCGCTGGAGGATGACGACGACGTGCAGCGTGTGACCGCGAACTTCGAAGCCTCCGACGAGGTCATGTCTCAGCTCGACGCGTGAGGCAGGGCAGGCGGCGCGCGCCGGGGCAACGCACCGGGCGCGCGCGGCGCAGCGATATCGAGCCCGACGAGAGGGCCGGCGGCCCGCTCAGGCGTCTTTGGCGCCGATATCCCACCACAGGCCCGTCATCACCTGCAGCGCGTCGGCGCAGAGCGGGGCCAGAACATGTTCGTCCGGCGCGTGCTGCGAACATCCCCTGTAGGAATGCGGCACCCAGACCGTGGGCAGGCCCAGGATCTCGCTGAAAACCTCGTTCGGCAGCGAGCCCGCGAGATTCGGCAGCACATGGGGCGCCTTGCCGGAAGTGTCGGTTATCGAATCGATGACGCGCGCGACCCACGGATGGTCCGGCGCGTGGCGGGTGGCCTGAAACGCGCCTTTCTCGTCCGGAACGATCTCCACCGCTTCGAATCCATGCGCGTCGAGATGGGCGCGCAGCGCGGGCACGATGCGATCCGGGTCCGTTCCAACGACAAAGCGCAACTGGCAGGTCGCGCGGGCGCTGCCCGAGATCGCGTTCACCGGTGCCTCCGGTGTGCCGCTGGTCATCGCCAGAACCGCAAAGCTGTTCCAGCCGTAGGCGCGCTCGGCCGGGCTGAGCGATGCTTCGCCCCAATCTTCGTCCACTGTCGGGCCGTCCGGCCCGGTGACAGGCAAGTCGCGCAAGAGCGCGCGCACCGCGTCCGTCAGGCTGTCAGGGCGCCAGTCGGCGATGGCGATCTGCCCGCGGGCATCGGTGATGCACGAAATCGCCTGCGCCAGAATGATCGCGGGATCCGCCAGCAGACCGCCCCAGTTGCCCGAATGATGCGCGCCCTCGCGCAGATCGACACGCAGGTCAAAGTTGCGCGCCCCGCGCGCACCCAGAAAGACAGTCGGCACATCCGGTTGCAGCCGCGGTCCGTCGGAGGCGATCAGCACATCCGCCGCAAGCGCGTCGCGATGGGAGGCGGCGAATTCCGCCAGACCGGGTGATCCGGTTTCCTCGGACATCTCGATGAGGAACGTCGCGTTGAACCCCAGCCTGCCGCGCGTGGAGATCACCGCCTCCATCGCGGCGAGGTTGATCAGATGTTGCACCTTGTTGTCCGCGCTGCCGCGCCCGTAGAGCCTGTCACCGTCCCGCGTCAGCCGAAAGGGATTGCGCCCCTGCGCCCACCGTCCCTGCATTCCCAGAACCGTATCGCCGTGGCCGTAGACCAGGACCGTGGGCGCGTCGGCATTTTCTACGCGGCGCGCCACGAGGAACGGCCCGCCGCGCGGGTCCGGATTGTCGTGGATCTGCGTCTCGAACCCTGCGGCGGCAAAGCGCGGTGTCATCGCCTCTGTCAGATAGCGCATGAGGGCGGGCGCGGCCTCGGGGTTCTGGCTTTCGCTCGGGATCGCAACCAGTTCGGACAGGTCCTGTTCAAACCGGTCGGTGGCATAGTCGGCAATGGCGGCGAGGGCGGAGGTGCGGTCGGACATGGATTTCCCCTGATGGCTTTGCGGTCACGATGGGTAAAGCCCGGTCAGAGTTCAAACGAAAAAACCGCCCCGAGAGGGGCGGTTTCAACGGTCTGACCAGAAGGCCGGCAGAGGTGTTTCGCGTCAGGTCGTCTGGCCCATCATCCGCAGGAATCCGGTCCACGACCCACCACTGGCGCGGCGGCTGCCCGTGTCGCGGTCGCGCTGTGCCGATACCGTGGCCAGCACCCGTTTCACTTCGTTCAGTCGGTCCGTCGCATCGCGGCCTCCGGCAGAGGCTTCGACCCGCAGGATTTTCGATTGTGTCTCGAGGGCGCGCTCAATCAACGCGACATCATCGGGGCTGATTTCCAGCTTCTTTGTTGTGTCGAACATCTGTCTCGTATCCTTCATATCTGCGCATCAGATAGGTGCTTGCAATGAGATACGCCAGTGGGGGGCGATCAGTTTCATATGAGATCCGCCTAAATTTTCACATCAATGTGAACTTTCGGATATCGGTCTGTTATTTCTGTAACTTTCGGGGTCGTCCGGCCTTGAAGAAAGCTAACCCAAGCACCCACACACGCGCAAAACGCATTGGCGTGAACAATTTGTGAGCGTTTCGCGAACGCTGCCCCGCGCAGTCGCGCGTGTACAAGTGCCGTTCCCGGCGCTATCCACGCGCGACACCCGCCTGAACAGGACAGTCCTGCATGCTCGCCTCGCTCGTACCCGGTTTCCTGCTCAGCCTGTCGCTGATCCTCGCCATCGGGGCGCAGAACGCCTTTGTGCTGCGGCAGGGATTGCGCCGTGAGCATGTGTTCTGGGTCTGCCTGACCTGTGCGCTGTCGGATGCGTTGCTGATCTCTGCCGGCGTTGCGGGTTTCGGCGCGCTGGCCACGCAGCTGCCGTGGTTCGAGACGGTGATGCGCTACGGGGGGGCGGCGTTCCTGCTGGTCTACGGCTGGCGCAACGCGCAGAGCGCGTGGCGCGGGGGGGCGGTCCTCGATGCGGGCGGGCGTGGGGGCGCCGTGCTGGGCCGGACGCTTCTGACGCTGCTGGCGCTGACGTGGCTCAACCCGCACGTCTATCTGGACACTGTGGTGCTGATCGGCTCGATCTCGGCACAGTACCCCGACCGGCTGGCCTTCGGCATCGGGGCGGTGGCCGCCAGTTTCGTGTTTTTCTTCGCCCTGGGCTACGGCGCACGGCTGTTGCAGCCGCTCTTCGCGCGCCCGGCCAGCTGGCGCGTTCTGGATGCCGTGATCGCGCTCACGATGTGGGGGATCGCGCTGTCGCTGATCCTTCATTAGGCAATTATTTCGCGACGGCCCTTGCCAGTCCTTCGGACATGGGGTCAAGTCCGGTCATGGCTTCCAAAATCCCCCAACGTCCGGTTCTCGGCGTTTTCTGGATGCTCGTTACCGGCATCTGTTTCGTTATGGTCACCGCATTGGTCAAAACGATGGGCCCGCGGATTCCGCCGGGCGAAGCGGCGTTCATCCGCTATGCCATGGGTCTTGTGTTCCTGCTGCCCTCGATCCGGGCCCTGCGCGAGGCGCATCTGACCAAAAGGCAATGGGGATTGTTCGGATTGCGCGGCTTTTGCCACGCGGGCGGGGTGATCCTGTGGTTCTACGCCATGGTGCGCATTTCCATCGCCGAGGTGACCGCGATGAACTACCTCGCGCCGATCTATGTGACCGTGGGGGCCGCTTTGTTTCTGGGCGAACGTCTGGCCGGGCGGCGTATCGTGGCGGTCGTGATGGGCCTTCTTGGGGCCGTCATCATCCTGCGGCCGGGATTTCGCGAAGTCAGCCCCGGCCATATCGGCATGCTCGTTGCGGCGGTGGTCTTTGCGGGCAGCTATCTGGTTGCCAAGGTTCTGGCGGACGAGGTCAAGCCCACTGTCGTCGTGGCCATGCTGTCGGTTTTCGTGACCATCGGCCTGTTCCCCTTTGCCATCGCCGACTGGATCACGCCCACCCCGCGGGAGCTTATGTTCCTCTTCGGTGTTGCCTGTTTCGCCACCGCCGGACACTACACCATGACGCTGGCGTTTTCGGTGGCACCCCTGACGGTGACACAACCGGTCACCTTTCTGCAACTTGTCTGGGCGACGGCGCTGGGCGCGATATGGTTCTCCGAACCTATTGATATCTGGGTCATTATCGGTGGTGCGGTCATTTTGGGATCGGTCACCTTCATCACCTGGCGCGAGGCGATGATGAAGCGCCAGATCACCCCGCTGAGCCACGCGCCGAAGACCTGATTTTTTATTGATTGACGGATCAGTCAAAGGCTGGCACCCCTAGCGTCACGCAATAGGGGGAACGATTCGTATGCCGAAAGTCGGGATGGAACCTATGCGCCGCGCCTCTCTGGTGCGCGCCACGATCGAAGAACTGGGCCGTGCGCAGTCTCTTGACGTGACAGTGGGCCAGATCGCCAAGACGGCGGGCATGTCGACGGCGCTTGCCCACCACTATTTCGGCGGCAAGGATCAGATATTCCTCGCCGCGATGCGCCATATCCTGACCGAATACGGGGCTGAGGTGCGTCAGGCACTGGCCCGTGCCACCACGCCGCGCGAACGCGCCGAGGCGATCCTGAAAGCCAGCTTTGCCAAGACCGGATTTGCCCCCGGTGTCGTCAGCGCGTGGATGACGCTTTACGCGGGCGCGCGTACCAATCCGCAGACGAAACGCCTGCTGACGCTCTACCAGTCGCGGCTGCGGTCGAACCTGACCCACGCGCTGCGGCCCATCAGCCCGACACCCGAAGCCCATGCCGAAGCGCTCGCCGCGCTGATCGACGGGTTGTACCTGCGCGCCGCGCTGTCCGACGAAGGATCGAGTGCGACCGCGCTCGACACCGCGCTGGGCGCGCTCAACCTGCTACTGAAGAGGGACGTATGAGCCAGCCAAACATCTTGATCCTGATGGTCGACCAGTTGAACGGCACGCTGTTTCCAGACGGCCCCGCCGACTGGCTCCACGCGCCCAACCTCAAGAAGCTCGCGGCGCGCTCCACGCGGTTTCGCAACGCCTATACCGCCTCGCCGCTCTGTGCGCCGGGGCGCGCGGCCTTCATGTCCGGGCAGTTGCCGTCGGCCACGGGTGTCTACGACAACGCCGCCGAATTCCCGTCATCCGTGCCGACCTTTGCCCACCACCTGCGCCGCGCGGGCTATCAGACCTGCCTGTCGGGCAAGATGCACTTCGTCGGCCCCGACCAGCTGCACGGCTTCGAAGAACGCCTGACCACCGACATCTATCCGGCCGATTTCGGCTGGACCCCGGACTACCGCAAGCCGGGCGAGCGGATCGACTGGTGGTATCACAACATGGGCAGCGTCACCGGTGCCGGCGTGGCCGAGATCACCAACCAGATGGAATACGACGACGCCGTCGCCTTCGAGGCGACGCGCAAGATCTACGATCTGTCGCGCGGTCTGGATCCGCGTCCGTGGTGCCTGACGGCCAGCTTCACGCATCCGCACGATCCCTATGTCGCGCGCCGCAAGTACTGGGACTTCTACGAGGACTGCGAGCATCTTCTGCCACAGGTGCCGGCGATGGACTACGACGACCACGACCCGCATTCGCAGCGCATCTTCGACGCGAACAACTGGCGCGAATTCGACATCTCCGAAGAAGACATCCGCCGCTCGCGCCGCGCCTATTTCGCCAACATCAGCTATCTCGACGACAAGATCGGCGAGATCCTCCAGACGCTGGAAGACACCCGGCAAGAAGCGATCATCCTCTTCGTGTCGGATCACGGGGACATGCTGGGCGAGCGGGGACTGTGGTTCAAGATGAGCCCGTTCGAGGGATCGTCACGGGTGCCGATGATGATCGCGGCGCCGCAGATGGCGCCGGGGCTGAACACCACGCCGGTCAGCAACATCGACGTCTGCCCGACGCTGTGCGACCTCGCCGGCGTCGACATGTCCGAGATCATGCCGTGGACCACGGGCCAGAGCCTCGTGCCGCTGGGGCAGGGCGGCGAGCGCATGGAACCCGTCGCGATGGAATACGCAGCCGAGGCATCCTATGCGCCGCTGGTCACGCTGCGCTACGGCAAATGGAAATACACACGCTGCGCGCTGGATCCCGATCAGCTGTTCGATCTCGACGCCGATCCGCACGAGTTGATCAACCTCGCCCAAAGCCCCGAGCACGCGGGCACCCTGCGGACGCTGCGCGCGAAATCGGAGGCGCGCTGGGATCTCGATGCCTTCGACGCGGATGTGCGCAAAAGCCAGGCCCGTCGCTGGATCGTCTACGAAGCGCTGCGCAAGGGGGGCTATTACCCGTGGGACTACCAGCCGCTGCGCGATGCCTCCGAAGCATACATGCGAAATCACATGGACCTGAACGTTCTGGAAGAAAACAAGCGCTTTCCCAGAGGGGAATGATAAGCTTGCGACTGCCCAAGAGTGCGGGGCACCTGATGCGAAACAGCACTCGAACCAATCGATAGGGACAACAACATGCTAACCTCCATCATCTCATTCGGGGTGATCCTTGCCTTCGCGCTCGTGATCTTCGCCACGATCCGGTACTGGAACCTCGAACTGACAGGCACCCAGCCGCAATCGCTTTTCGTGTTCATCGCGATCCTGTTCACCTCGGGCCTCGATGTGGGGCTGATCATGTTTCCGCTGGCCTTCGACTATCCGCTCTACGCCGACACGGCCGCCGAACCCGCCTATGGTTTCACCAACCCGCTGGCGCTCGAGTTCGGTTTCTGGGGCTTCCTGATCTGGGCGTTCTACTTCCTGACGACGTTCTATTTCTGCGCGATCGAACCCCGCACGCGGTTCTTTGAAATCCCCGCGGTGAAGATCCTCAACAACATCGTCATCATCACGACCTGTGCCTTCACCGGCGCGCTGTTCCTGATCTACATGCCCTATTACATCGCCGAAGTCGGCGACGGCGAGACGATCCTGCCGGTCTTCTACCTGATCTGCTTCCTCGTCATCCTGATCGCGGCCTTCAGCTCCACGGATATCAAGTTCGTTCGCGTGCTGTCCGTCAGTTCGACCGTGCTGTTCGGCGTTCTGATCGCCTATATGTGGATCAATGCCGGCATGACCTTCGGTGAGTTCGCGGCCACGGGCAGCGAAATCGGCGGCTACTTCGCCAATATCCACAAGTTCGTCGTCCCCCTGACCGAATACCACGAATTCTACCTGTTCTGGTGGTTTGCGTGGTCGATCATGATCGGCCAGTTCGTCAGCCGGTTTGTCAGCGGCCTGAAGACATGGCAGTTGCTGGCGTCGCTTCTGGTGTTCCCGTCGATCCCGCTCGCGCTGTGGTTCACGGTTCTGTACTACTACCACCTGAACGGCATCGGTACGGCCGGCTTCCCGAACTGGGCGATGACCATCGTCGGCATCGTGTTCGTGATCAACAGCTTCGACAGCCTGATCCGCCTGTATACCGACAACCTGAACCTGACCAGCGAACGCTTCGGCACGGTGCGCTACGTCTTTGGCAACGCCATTGGCCTCTTCGTGCTGACGCTCCTGTTCCAGAGCCAGTGGCTCCAGATCCAGTGGGTCGGCACGGTCGTGATCGTGATCTACCTTCTGGCGCTTGCCTACATGTTCTTCGGACGCAACCACTCGTTGAAAAAGCTCGACGGGCAGGCGTCGCCGCTGAACTGAACCCTTCAATTTGAAACCAGATGCACCGCCCGGACAGGCCGGGCGGTGCGCAACCGCAGAAAGAGAACGACATGCAGACCCAACCCCAAGCGAGCCATTTCATCGACGGTGCCTATGTCGAGGACACCAACGGAACCCCGATCGAGGTGATCTATCCCGCGACCGGAGAGCGGATCGCGACCGTTTACGCCGCGACCCCCGAAATCGTCGATCGCGCGCTGGATGCGGCGCGCCGCGCGCAGGCCGAATGGGCGAAGATGACCGGCACCGAACGCGGCCGCATCCTGCGCCGCGCCGCAGACATCATGCGCGAGCGCAACCATGACCTGAGCATTCTGGAAACCTACGATACGGGCAAACCCTATCAGGAAACCTCCGTGGCCGATGCGACCAGCGGTGCGGATGCGCTGGAATATTTCGGCGGTCTTGCCGGATCGCTGACCGGAGAGCACATCCCGCTGGGCGAGGATTGGGTCTATACACGCCGCGAACCGCTGGGTGTCTGCGTCGGCATCGGCGCGTGGAACTACCCCACGCAGATTGCCTGCTGGAAAGGTGCTCCGGCGCTCGCCTGCGGCAATTCGGTGGTGTTCAAACCCTCCGAAACGACCCCGCTCTGCGCGCTCAAGGTGGCGGAAATCCTTGTCGAGGCGGGCCTGCCCAAGGGGCTTTACAACGTCATTCAGGGTCTGGGCGAGGTCGGCGCATCGCTGGTCACCGATCCGCGCGTGGACAAGGTGTCGCTGACAGGGTCGGTGCCCACGGGCCGCAAGGTCTATGCCGCCGCCGCCGAGGGCATGAAGCACGTCACCATGGAACTGGGCGGCAAATCCCCGATGATCGTGTTCGAGGATGCCGATATCGAAAACGCCATTTCCGGTGCGATCAACGGCAACTTCTACAGCTCCGGTCAGGTCTGCTCGAACGGGACACGGGTGTTCGTGCACAAGGACATCAAGGAGAAATTCCTCAGCCGTCTGGCCGAACGTCTGGACACGGCGGTCATCGGCGATCCGATGGATCCCGACACGAACTTCGGCCCGATGGTGTCGGAGCGGCAGATGAACATCGCGCTCGACTACGTCGCCAAGGGCGAGGCCGAAGGTGCGCGTCTGGTCTACGGCGGTCGCCGGATCGACCGCGACGGGTTCTACATGCAGCCCACCATTTTTGCCGACGTGACCGACGACATGACCATCGCGCGCGAGGAGATCTTCGGCCCCGTCATGGCGGTGCTGGATTTCGAGGACGAAGCCGAGGTGCTGGCCCGCGCCAATGACACGGAATACGGTCTGGCGGCGGGTGTATTCACCAACGATCTGACCCGCGCGCACCGTATCGCCGCGGGGTTCGAAGCCGGAACCTGCTACATCAACACCTATAACGACGCGCCGGTCGAGGCGCCTTTTGGCGGGGTGAAAGCCTCGGGCGTGGGGCGTGAGAACTCGAAGGCCGCGATCGAGCACTACAGCCAGTTGAAATCTGTCTACGTGCGCATGGGGGATGTAGAGGCGCCCTTCTGACCGGGGCGTGATCTGATCGGGCGCTGGCCGCGCACGCCATTTCTGGCGTCCGTGGCCGGCGTTCCCCCCGGAAAGTTTGAGGGCCCGCCGGGCCGAACGTCCGGACCGGCCCGCCGCGAGGTGTCAGGGCGCGCAGCACGCGCGAACACACCTTACCGAAAATGGATGCGATCTCGTGACGCCCCAAGGACCGAACCGGCCAACGCCGGATCGCGAGGGGGCGGCTGTGAGCCTTCGTGGATTGACGACGATGTGGAGAGAAAAGATGGAAGCGGATTATGTAATCATCGGTGCGGGCAGCGCCGGATGTGCGATGGCCTACCGGCTGGGCGAGGCGGGCAAGGATGTGCTGGTGATCGAACACGGCGGGTCGGATGCGGGGCCCTTCATCCAGATGCCCGCCGCGCTGAGCTATCCGATGAACATGAAGCGCTACGACTGGGGCTATAACTCGGAGCCCGAGCCCAACCTCGGCGGGCGGCGGCTGGTCGTCCCGCGCGGCAAGGTGATCGGCGGATCCTCGTCGATCAACGGCATGGTCTACGTGCGCGGCCACGCCATGGATTTCGACCACTGGCGCGATCAGGGCGCCGACGGCTGGGGATACGCGGACGTGCTGCCCTACTTCCGCCGGATGGAGAACTGGCACGACGGCGGGCACGGCGGCGATCCCGCGTGGCGCGGCACCGACGGCCCCTTGCACGTCAGCCGCGGCCCGCGCGTGAACCCGCTGTTCGAGGCCTTCGTCGAGGCGGGCAAGCAGGCCGGCTATGAGGCGACCGACGACTACAACGGCGAAAAGCAGGAAGGCTTTGGCCCGATGGAGCAGACCGTCTGGAACGGGCGGCGCTGGTCGGCGGCCAATGCCTATCTGCGGCCCGCGCTGAAGCGCGCGAACGTCAAGCTGACCCGCGCATTGGCGCAGAAAGTGGTGGTCGAGGACGGGCGCGCCACCGGTGTCGAGGTAAAGCGCGGAGGCCGGACCGAGGTGATCCGTGCCCGCCGCGAGGTGATCGTGGCCGCGTCCTCCATCAATTCGCCCAAGATCCTGATGCTGTCGGGCATCGGCCCTGCCGCGCATCTTGCCGAGCACGGCATCGACGTGATCGCCGACCGCCCCGGTGTGGGCGGCAATCTTCAGGACCACCTCGAAGTCTACATGCAGGTGGCGTCGAGCCAGCCGATCACGCTCTACAAGCACTGGAACGTCTTTTCCAAGGCCGTGATCGGGGCGCAGTGGCTGTTCTTCAAGAAAGGGATGGGGGCCTCGAACCAGTTCGAAAGCGCCGCCTTCATCCGCTCGAAAGAAGGGATTCCCTATCCTGACATCCAGTACCATTTCCTGCCGATGGCGGTGCGCTATGACGGGCAGGCCGCCGCCGAAGGGCATGGCTTCCAGGCCCATGTCGGGCCGATGCGCAGCAAATCGCGCGGGCGGGTATCGCTGACCTCGGGCGATCCGGACGCCGCGCCGAAGATCCTGTTCAACTACATGTCCCACGAGGAGGACTGGCAGGAATGGCGCCGCTGCGTGCGGCTGACACGCGAGATATTTGCACAGGACGCTTTCAAGCCCTACGTCAAACATGAGATCCAGCCCGGCGCGTCGGTCCAGAGCGACGACGAGATCGACGATTTCGTGCGCGAGCACGCAGAGAGCGCGTATCACCCCTGCGGGACCTGCAAGATGGGCCGCCGCGACGACCCCGATGCCGTGGTGGACGCAACGGGGAAGGTGATCGGCGTGGACGGGCTGCGCGTGGCGGACAGCTCGGTCTTTCCGCGCATCACCAACGGCAATCTCAACGCGCCGTCGATCATGGTGGGCGAGAAGGTTGCCGACCATGTGCTGGGCCGCGACCCGCTGGCGCCGTCGAATGATACGCCGTGGATCCATCCGGACTGGAAAACCGCGCAGCGCTGACCCCGTCCCGGGCAGAAAAAGCGGAATTGGTTAACGAAATTTTAACCTTTTCCGCTTTTCTCCTTAATTCGCGACGCATTCCCGTGCCATGGTGCAACCATGGCGGTTGTTCGTTTTCAACAGAAGCGCAGATCGGGGCGGGCGGTGCTCCTGGGCATGGCTGCGTTGCTCGTGCTTGCGGCAGGGGCGATGGCGGTCACCGTCGAGGGCCGAATCACGGGGCCCGTGCGCGTGATCGACGGCGATACGCTCGACGTTGGCGGCACGCGGATCAGGCTGCATGCTGTGGATGCGCCCGAAGCGGCGCAGACCTGCGAGACGCCGCAGGGGACCGAATGGGCCTGTGGCGGATGGGTCACCAAGGTCGTCGCCGACCGGCTGGACGGCCTGCGCGCGGATTGTACCAAGCTGGACACGGACCGCTACGGCCGCACCGTCGCGCGCTGTGCCGTGTCGGGCGAGGATGTGGGCGCGTGGCTCGTGCGCGAGGGGCTGGCCTTTGCCTATGTGGAATACGGGCGCGACTATGCCGCCCTCGAGCGCGTGGCGGAGGACCGCAAGAAGGGCCTGCATGCCAGCCGCGTGCAGCGGCCCAACGCCTATCGCGCGGAACAGCGACAGGGGCAGCAACGGCAGGCGGCGCAGCCGCAGGACTGCGTGATCAAGGGCAATATCGGCCGCTCCGGCGAGCGGATCTATCATCGTCCGGGCCAGAAATACTATGACGCCACGCGGATCAGCCGCAGCCGCGGCGAACGCTGGTTCTGCTCGGAAGGTGCAGCACAGGCGGCGGGCTGGCGCGCGGCGCGGCGATAGCGGCGCAGGCTCGTCGAGGGCTGTGCGCCCTCTGCCTCGCAGGGCTCAATCCACACGGTAGGGCAGGATATCGCGCCGGTCAGGGTCCACCACCAGATGCCGTTCCAGGGGGGGAACCGCGCGCTGGTGGCAGGATTTGCGCGTGCAGATGCGGCACGAGATCCCGATAGGTTCGAAGGCGGTGTCGCGGCTGAGGTCCAGCCCATCGGCATAGACCAGCGCCGAGGCATGTTTCACCTCGCACCCCAGCGCAATCGCGAAGCGCCGGACCGGCGCGCCGAAACGCCCGGGTGATTTGGAGATATCGCGCGCGATCGAGATATAGCGCACGCCGTCGGGCGTTTCGGCCAGCTGCCGCAGGAAACTGCCGGGTGTCTCGAACGCGCGGTGTACGTTCCACAACGGGCAGGCGCCGCCAAAGCGTGCGAACTGCAACCGCGTGGCCGAATGGCGCTTGGTGATCGTCCCTGCCTGATCCACGCGCACGAAAAAGAACGGCAGCCCCTTCGCGCCGGGGCGTTGCAGCGTCGACAGGCGGTGCGCGATCTGTTCGATCGACGCGCCGAAATGCTGCGACAACGCCTCCAGATCGTGGCGGTAGGACTGCGCCTGCGCCAGAAACGCGCCGTAGGGCAGCAGCGCCGCACCGGCAAAGTAATTCGCCAGCCCCATCTTGGCGATCTGCCGCGCGGCAGGGGAATGGAACCGCGCCAGATCCAGCGTCGCCTCCAGCAGAGGGTCCTGACGCCGCAGCGCGACCTGAAGCAGGATCTGGAAGGTCTGCGTCTGCGACGTGGCCCTCGAAGAGATGTGCAACACCTGGGTTTCGGGATCGAAAAGCCGCAGCGAATCCATATCGGTGAACGACACCGAGACCCCCGCCTCGGCGAGCGCGTCGATCGCCCGCGCGCGGATCGGACCGGCGTCACGGGTGGCGAAACGTTCCGCCGCGCGGTCAACGGCATCGATGTAGTTGTCGCAATAGTGGAAGAAATCGCGCACCTCTTCCCAGGGCGAAGGGGTCGCGCGGGCGTCTTCGCGCCCCAGCGCCTCGTCGAGCGAGGCCAGCCGTTCGTGCGCCTGCCGGTAACTCTGGTGCAGCTTGATGAAGGCCCGCGCGAGCGACGGCGCATTGGAGGCCGCAAGCCGTATATCCGCCACCGGGGGCATATCGCCCTCGAACAGCGGATCGGCCAGAAGCTCCTGCATGTCCGACACCAGCCGCTCGCCGTCACCCGCCGACAGCTCTGTCACATCCATGCCGAATTCGCGCGCCAGCGCCAGCACCACCGTTGTGGACACGGGCCGGTTATTGTTCTCCATCTGGTTGAGATAGGGCAGGGACACGCCCAGCCGCTCGGCAAAGAGTTTCTGGGTCTGCCCCAGCTTCAGCCGCTGTTCCCGCAGCTTCGCACCGGCGTAGAGTTTCTGTGTCGCCATTGCGCGGCCCTTTGCAGATTAGCAGATACCGCAAAGTATCTTTGCAAAGGTCGGGCGGCAAGCGCTACTCGGCGGGCTTTCCGGCCAGCATCAGCGCGCGTTCGCGGCGCACGACCATCGCGATCGACAGGAAGCCGAGGATGGCGGTGATCAGCATGATCCACAACAGCGGGAAGGCCCCCGATTGCGGCGTCAGCAGCGCGCCCGCCAGCGCGCTCAGCCCGGCACCGCCGCCGATCATGAGCGCGCCGCCAAGCCCCGATGCCGTGCCCGCAAGATGCGGGCGCACCGACAACATCCCCGCCGTCGCATTGGGAATGCACAGACCGTTGCCCAGACCGACCAGCGTCATCATCCCGAAGAAGCTGAAGGGCGATCCGTAGCCTGCCATGAAGATCAGCAGCGAAATCGTGCTGCCGACCGCATTGGCGATACAGCCCCAGAACACCATCGCGTTGATCCCGAACCGCACCGAGAAGCGCGCGGTAATGAAGTTGCCCAGAAAATACCCCACCGCCGGCGCACCGAAGAAAAAGCCGAGCGTCGAGGGCGACATGCCGAAGACCTCTTTGCCGACGAAGGGCGCACCGCCCAGATAGGCGAAAAACGCCCCCGACGAAAATCCGGCGGCCATCGCGTAGCCCCAGAACCGCGGGCTGCGCAGAAGTTCGGGGTATTCGCCGAACTGCTGTGTCAGCGTCTTGCCCGAGCGGATCGCCGTCTCGCCCATGTCGAACCATGCCAGAACCAGCGTCAGCGCACCGGCGACAAACAGCGCCCAGAAGACCGCCTCCCAGCCGAACCATTCATCCAGAATGCCGCCCAGTGCGGGGCTGATCATCGGCACGACAGCCATGCCCATCGTGACATAGCCGATCATCGATGCGGCCACGTCCTGGCTGTACATATCGCGCACCGCCGCACGGCTGAGCACCATCGCCGTGGCGATCGCGGCTTGCAACATGCGGAAGAACAGGAAGACCTCGATGGTCGGGGCAAAGATACATCCCACGGTCGCGATCAAGAAAATCACCAGCCCCAGCAGAATGACGGGCCGGCGACCGAATTTGTCCGACAGCGGCCCCACAAAGATCTGCAAGACGCCCGACACGGCCAGATAGACCGCCACGGACAGCTGCATGACGCTGTAGTCCGTGCCGAAATGGTCCGCCATCTTGGGCAGGCTGGGCAGGAACATGTTCATCACGCAGGCGGACATGCCAGCCAGCAGGATCAGGGTAAGAATGTGGGGCGGGGACCTGCGGTTGCCAAATTGGACAGGGGGCAGATCATCACGGATCTTGTTCATGAACGAGAAGTAGACCGATCAGTTCAGGTTGTCCATGTTTCGCGAGGATTATTAATAACGCGATTTGCTTTTTTCGTGTTTTGCAATTTGCTGCGCGGGCCGTGAAAACAATTTGCAAATTTGCTAAATCGGCCTTTGTCTCGTCGTGCCGCTCCGATACAACACCTCAAAGTCCTTTGGGAGGAGCCCTGTCATGAAAGATATCCTGCAACAGCTCGACGATCGCCGCGAAACCGCGCGGCTGGGCGGCGGACAGGCGCGCATAGACGCGCAGCACGGTCGCGGCAAGCTGACCGCACGCGAGCGGGTGCAGCTTCTGCTCGACGAGGGATCTTTCGAAGAATTCGACATGTTCGTGACCCACCGCTGCACGGATTTCGGCATGGACGCGCAAAAGCCCGCAGGCGACGGCGTCGTCACCGGCTGGGGCACGATCAACGGCCGCCTCGTCTATGTGTTCAGTCAGGATTTCACGGTTCTGGGCGGGTCGGTGTCCGAAACCCACGCGCGCAAGATCTGCAAGATCATGGACATGGCCGTCCAGAACGGCGCGCCGATCATCGGTATCAACGACTCGGGCGGCGCGCGCATCCAGGAGGGCGTCGACAGCCTTGCGGGCTACGGCGAGGTCTTCCAGCGCAACATCGAGGCGTCGGGCGTGGTGCCGCAGATTTCCGTCATCATGGGGCCCTGCGCGGGCGGGGCGGTCTATTCGCCCGCGATGACCGATTTCATCTTCATGGTCAAAGACAGCTCCTACATGTTCGTGACCGGCCCTGACGTGGTCAAGACCGTGACCAACGAACAGGTCACCGCCGAGGAGTTGGGCGGGGCCAGCACGCACACGCGCAAATCCTCCGTCGCCGATGCCGCCTTCGAAAACGATGTCGAAGCGCTGGCCGAAGTGCGCCGTCTGGTGGATTTCCTGCCGTCGAACAACCAGTCGAAACCACCCGTGCGTCCTTTCTTCGACGACCCCGAGCGGATCGAGCCATCGCTCGACACGCTGGTGCCCGAGAATGCGAACACCCCCTACGACATGAAAGAGCTGATCCTCAAGCTTGCCGACGAGGGTGATTTCTACGAGATCCAGGAAGAGTTCGCCAAGAATATCATCACCGGCTTCATCCGGATCGAGGGGCGGACCGTGGGTGTGGTCGCCAACCAGCCGATGGTGCTGGCCGGCGTGCTGGACATCGACAGCGCCCGCAAGGCCGCGCGCTTTGTCCGCTTCTGCGATGCGTTCGAAATCCCGATCCTGACCCTTGTGGATGTGCCCGGCTTCCTGCCCGGCACCTCGCAGGAGTACGGCGGCGTCATCAAGCACGGGGCGAAACTGCTCTATGCCTACGGCGAGGCAACCGTGCCGACGGTCACCGTGATCACGCGCAAGGCCTACGGCGGCGCCTATGTGGTCATGGCGTCCAAACATCTGGCGTCGGATTTCAACTATGCCTGGCCCACGTCCGAGATTGCCGTGATGGGCGCCAAGGGCGCGACCGAGATCATCCACCGGTCCGACCTCAAGAACCCCGAAAAGCTTGCCAAGCACACGGCGGATTACGAGGCGCGGTTCGCCAACCCCTTCGTCGCCGCCGAACGGGGCTTCATCGACGAGGTGATCCAGCCGCACACCACGCGCAAGCGCATCGCCCGCGCCTTTGCCAGCCTGCGCAACAAGAAGGTGACACGCCCCTGGAAAAAGCACGACAACATTCCGCTGTGAGCCAGACCAGATGTGCCTGACTGCCCAGATCACGAATTGCCCTTGCCCCGTCCGGGGCCGCGTGCCGGGAACTTCCCGGCCCGCCGGGCTGTTCTGTGACAAAGGAGACAATCATGGCCAAGCAACATTCGAACTCGATCAAGGACGAGGATACCTACGAAGCGCTGCGCGAGGATGGCGCATCCAAGGAAAAGGCCGCGCGCATCGCGAATGCGCAGGCCAGCGACAGCCAGGAGCCGGGCAAGAAGGGCGGCAAGCAACCGCCCTACGAGGAGTGGACCAAGGACGAGCTCTACGAGCGCGCGCAGGAACTGGACATCGACGGACGCTCGGAGATGGACAAGGACGCGCTGATCGAGGCCTTGCGCAACCACTGACGCGCGGAGGCCGGGGATGAGCCTGTTCAAGACCCCCGGCTTTACCATCAGCCACGCCGACGCGGGCCAGTTCGAGGGCGCAGGCCTGCGGCCGTTTTTCGAATATCGGCAGCTGGGCATCGACACGGCCACGGACGGCGCGTTCGGCGCACATGTCATCCGCGCCGTACCCGGCGCGGAAAGCCCCGGCACATGGCACACGCACGATCTGGCTTTCCAGATGGTCTATGTCACCAAGGGCTGGGTCGTCTTCGAATACGAGGGCGAGGGCGAACATATCCTGCGCGCGGGATCCTGCGTGCTGCAACCGCCCGGCATTCGCCACCGAGAGCTGCGCCATTCCGACGACATGGAACTGATCGAGATCGTCTCGCCGGCCGAATTCCGCACCGAGGAGGCCGCAGCCCCATGAGCCGCATCGCTCTTCTTCTCGCCTTTGTCGCCACGCCACTCTGGGCGGCGGATGTCCCGTCGGGGCAGTCCGTGACGCTGCACGAGGTGCTGGTGGACGAACATCCCGGCACCACCTATCTGCGGTTCCGCTTTCTGGCGCCGATGATCGGCGCATCGCCCGATGGTGTGGATTACGAGGTGACCGGCGCGGACATGCTGTTTCTGTGTGAAACGCTGGCACTGCCCTACATCTCCGACTTCCAGCTCGAGGGCGACCGGATCATCATCTCCATGATGGACCGGGTCACCGAATTCGCCGTGCCCGACCCGGATGCGACCCAGGTTTTCGAGGCTTTCCGCCCTGTGGACGGAACCTGTATGTGGGATGATTTCTGATGGCTACACAATATCTTGCGGCTCGATACTCATGTGGACAGATTTTTGCGGCTTTGGCGTCACAGAATGCCGTTACGATTTTGTCCACATATCCACACCGCCCGGTCTGCGGTATGATGCGCGGTGGCGACACCTGCGTGTCGCCGAACCAGAAAACGGGAACAATCGGACGTGCCAAGCGTCAGTCCCGTGTAACACGAGACAGGAGAAACAGATGTCCAAGAGCATCAAACTACTCGCAGCCCTCGGCCTTGTCGCCGCAGTCGCTGCTTGTGCGAAAGAGCAGCAGGTCGAAGAATTCGTCGTGGTTGATCCAGAACCGATCAGCCAGGAACCCGTCTACACCGGCAAGTACAAATAATGCGACTTCAGGGCGGGCGATTGCGCCCGTCCTGAATGCCCCTGTCGCGGGGGGCACGGCATGGCACTAGATTACATGCTCAAACACCGCGGCTTCCCCGGCCGTCTGCCGGGTACCGATTTCCAGTTCACCCTCCGCCGCGCCAATCCCAAGGGGGCGACAGCGCTGACGCGTCGCGAACGCCGCTCCGACCGCCGTGCGCCCGACCGCCGCGCGGACGAGGCCTTCATGAAGGCCCTGTGGGAGCATTTCGGCGAAGAGCCGTTCGAGCGCGGCAACCTCGACGCGGGCCGGCTGTCGTGGCTCTTCGAGCGCGAGGTGATCCCTGCGACCGACCCCTTCGATCCCGCCGATTACGAAGCGATGCTTGTCATCGACGCACGGGTCGCGCGCGCCTCCTTCCCTGACGTGTTCAAGGATTGATCGGCAGAATGTTGCGCAGCACTTCCCGCCATAAGCAAACTCTGGCCGAGGTTCCGGCAGGGCCCATTCCGGGCTTCCCAGCGGGCCGTCGCGCGGTCAGGGTGACAGGTGCGACACGCCCGGCCCAAACCCCGGTGCGCTCATCGCCTCATGACCATACCCCTTCCTCGGACGGGTGGCAGGCCTGTCCCTTTTCCCTGCTGCCCGTCTTTTTTTGGTCGTCGGCGCAGGGGCGGCAGGGGCCGTGCGTGGCGCGATCGACACCAGCGGCGCGGCCATCGCCCAGGGCAGCCTTGTCACCGTCGCTGCGGCCCGCAACAACCTTTATAGCGAACTCAACCCGGGCAAGTGTCGCTGACACCCCCCGTCTGACCAGCGCGGCCAAGGCCGCTTCAAAGCCATCGTCCCGCATCTGCCGGGCCGGGGGCTTTTTCCGTTTTCAATTACCAAAAGGGACATCGCCATGTTCAACAAGATCCTGATCGCCAACCGCGGCGAAATCGCGTGTCGGGTCATCAAGACCGCGCGCAAGATGGGCATCCAGACTGTTGCGATCTATTCCGACGCGGATCGTTCCGCGTTGCACGTCCAGATGGCGGACGAGGCGGTGCACATCGGCCCGCCCCCCGCGAACCAGTCCTACATCGTCATCGACAAGGTGATGGAGGCGGTCAAATCCTCCGGCGCGCAGGCCGTTCACCCCGGCTATGGCTTCCTGTCGGAGAACGCCAATTTCGCCGATGCGCTGGACGCCGCCGGTGTCGCCTTTGTAGGACCGCCCAAAGGGGCCATCGAAAAGATGGGCGACAAGATCACGTCCAAGAAGATCGCACAGGACGCCGGTGTCAGCACCGTGCCGGGCTACATGGGCCTGATTTCCGATGCCGACGAGGCGGTAAAAATCTCCAAGGAGATCGGGTATCCGGTGATGCTCAAGGCCTCTGCCGGCGGCGGCGGCAAGGGGATGCGCATCGCGTGGAACGACGCCGAAGCGCGCGAGGGCTTCCAGTCGTCCAAGAACGAAGCCGCCAACAGCTTCGGCGACGACCGTATCTTTATCGAGAAATTCGTGACCCAGCCGCGCCACATCGAAATCCAGGTGCTCTGTGACGCGCATGGCAACGGCATCTATCTGGGCGAGCGTGAATGCTCGATCCAGCGCCGCAACCAGAAAGTCGTGGAAGAGGCCCCGTCGCCCTTCCTCGACGAAGCGACGCGCAAGGCCATGGGCGAACAGGCCGTCGCCCTCGCGCAGGCCGTGGGATACACCAGCGCGGGCACGGTGGAATTCATCGTCGACGGCGACAAGAACTTCTATTTCCTCGAGATGAACACCCGCTTGCAGGTGGAACACCCCGTGACCGAGCTGATCACCGGTGTCGATCTGGTCGAGCAGATGATCCGCGTGGCGAACGGCGAGAAGCTGACGATCACGCAGGACGATGTGAAACTGACCGGCTGGGCCATCGAAAACCGTCTCTATGCCGAAGATCCCTATCGCGGTTTCCTGCCGTCCATCGGCCGTCTGACCCGCTACCGCCCGCCGCAGGAACAGGCCGCAGGCCCGCTGCTGGAGAAGGGCACATGGCAGGGCGACGCGCCGAGCGCGGACATGGCCGTGCGCAACGATACCGGCGTCTACGAGGGCGGCGAGATCTCGATGTACTACGATCCGATGATCGCCAAGCTCTGCACATGGGCGCCCACGCGCGCCGAGGCGATCGAGCGGATGCGCGTCGCGCTCGACAGTTTCGAGGTTGAAGGGATCGGCCACAACCTGCCGTTCCTCAGCGCGGTGATGGATCACCCGATCTTCATCGACGGGACCATGACAACCGCCTTCATCGAGGAACAGTATCCCGACGGGTTCGACGGTGTCGAACTGCCCGAGTCCGAGCTGCGCCGCATCGCGGCGGCCACGGCGGCGATGCACCGCGTCGGCGAAATCCGCCGCGCGCGGGTGTCGGGCCGTATGGACAACCACGAACGCAAGGTCGGCAGCGACTGGAACGTGACGCTGCAGGGCCACAGCTTTGACGTGAAGATCGACGCCGATCAGACCGGCGCGAGCGTGACCTTCGACGACGGCGCGACACTGCGCGTCTCGGGGGCGTGGACGCCCGGCATGCCGCTGGCGGAAATGACGGTCGAAGACGCGCCGCTGGTGCTGAAGGTCGGCAAGATTTCGGGCGGTTTCCGCATCCGTACCCGCGGCGCGGACCTGAAAGTGCACGTGCGCACCCCGATCCAGGCCGAAATGGCCCGCAAGATGCCCGTCAAGGTGCCGCCGGACACCTCCAAGATGCTGCTGTGCCCGATGCCGGGTCTGGTGGTGAAAATCGACGTGGCCGAGGGCGACGAGGTTCAGGAGGGGCAGGCGCTCTGCACGGTCGAGGCGATGAAGATGGAAAACATCCTGCGTGCCGAACGCAAGGGCGTCGTGTCCAAGATCAACGCCAGCGCGGGCGACAGCCTGGCGGTCGACGATGTCATCATGGAGTTCGAGTGATCCGGGCAGACCGGATCAGGACACTAACCCGTCCCGGTATCCGGGGCGGGCGCTTTGCGCGTCAATTGCGCGCCGCTTCTTTCGCTTCGCGGATCTCGCGCTGCCGCATCGGCATCTTGTCGATGCTCGCGGTGATTTCCCGCACGTCCTGCGGAAAGGGTTTGCGGATTTTCAACTGTCCGTCCTTGCCGACGAGCGTCAGCATGAAGCCGCGCGGGCGCATGCGCAGCCGGATTTCGCTACGCGCGTCGGGGTCGGTATCGGTGATCACAACCACATCGCGCTCGACCAGCCGGTCGGCCTCGGACACGATCAACTCCATCTGCTCGACGAAGGCCGGGTCGAATTCGCTGTCGGCAAAGATGACGACAGGGCGTTTAATCCACTTGAATTCGTTTAAATCCGTATCAACAGCGTTCAGAATGGCCAGCGGTTCGGTTGGCTCCGCGGCCGTCTGCGCCTGTGCCATGGTCGCGAATGCGCCAATGAAAACAGCGGATAAGATAGATTTCATATGCTCTCCTTCGGGACCCAATATAAGCGCTTTGGCCCCGATTGCGAATGTTCGGACACCGTTTTCGGCCATTAAGCCCGTTGCAAGGGAATTTGTCGCATGACCGTAGGGATTTCCCTTCCACGGTCGCGCTCAGCGGCCCTTTGGCAAAAAGGCATGGCGAGCTTCATGGACATTATCCTGCACGTCGGCGCGCATCGCACCGGCACCACCAGTTTCCAGCACTATCTGCGCCACAACCGCGACAGGTTGCTGGCCGACCGTACCGTCATCTGGGAGCCATCGCTGCTGCGCCGGGGCATGTTCGACGGATTGTTCCCGCGCGAAAGGGTGCTGAACGGGCGCAACCTTCAGCGGCGCGCCATGGGACGGGTCCGGCTGCACGCGGTACAGGCCCTGCGCGCGGGTGCCGACCGGCTGGTGATCAGCGAGGAAAACATCATCGGCGCGCCGCGCGCCTGTCTGCGCGCGACGACGCTCTATCCCGCAGCGGGCGAACGTCTGGCGCGCCTCGGCATGGCGCTGGAGGGGCGCGTGCGACGGGTCGTGATCGGCGTGCGATCGCAGGATCTGTGGTGGGCCTCGGTGGCGGCCTACGCGGTGGGCAAGGGGCACGCGGTGCCGCATCCCGCGCGCCGTGCCGACATCGCACAGAACCCGCGCAGCTGGCGCGACGTGATCACCGACATGGCCTGCGCCTTGCCGGGGGCCGAGATCGTCGTGGCCCCGTTCGAACGGATGGCGGGCCGCAGCGACCGGTTGCTGGAAATCGCGACGGGCCGTCCGGCCCCGACAGAGGCTGCCGATGTCTGGTTGAACCGCTCGCCCGACCGGCGCGGATTGGCCGACCGGCTGGAGCAGGCCGCCATGCCGGGCGACGACCTGTGGCAGGGCCGCTGGCAACCCTTCGATGCGGCACAGGTCAGCGCCCTGCGCGAAGCCTATGCCGACGACATGATGTGGCTCACCGCAGGGGCGGACGGGCTGGCACGACTGACAGAGGAAACACCCCGTGACAGAGCAGGCCGAAGCCTGCCGGACGGGACATGGATAAAAGGACATCACGATGACCGACACCCCCAAGGATACATGGCGCACACTGGCTGAGGGCGAGCTGCGCGGCCGCTCTGTCGACGATCTGACGTGGAAGACGCTCGAGGGGATCGACGTCCAGCCGCTCTATACCGATGCCGATCTGGAAGGGGTGGATCACCTCGGCTCCATCCCCGGGCAGGCGCCCTATACGCGCGGTGTGAAGGCCACGATGTACGCGGGCCGTCCGTGGACGATCCGCCAGTACGCGGGATTCTCCACCGCCGAAGAATCCAATGCCTTCTACCGCCGTGCCCTTGCGGCGGGGCAGCAGGGCGTGTCCGTGGCCTTCGATCTCGCGACGCACCGCGGCTATGACAGCGACCACCCGCGCGTCGAGGGGGATGTGGGCAAGGCCGGCGTGGCCATCGACAGCGTCGAGGACATGAAGATCCTCTTCGACGGTATCCCGCTGGAAAAAGTGTCTGTTTCCATGACGATGAACGGCGCGGTCATTCCGATTCTCGCCAGTTTCATCGTCGCCGGAGAAGAGCAGGGCGTGGATCGCGCGGCGCTGTCGGGGACGATCCAGAACGACATCCTCAAGGAATTCATGGTCCGCAACACCTATATCTACCCGCCCGAACCCTCGATGCGGATCATCGCGGACATCATCGAATATACCGCCAACGAGATGCCGAAGTTCAACTCCATCTCGATCTCCGGCTACCACATGCAGGAAGCGGGCGCGAACCTCGTGCAGGAGCTTGCCTTTACCCTTGCCGACGGACGCGAATACGTGCGCACGGCGATTGCCGCGGGCATGGACGTGGACAAATTCGCTCCGCGCCTCAGCTTCTTCTTCTGCATCGGCATGAACTTCTTCATGGAGGCGGCCAAGCTGCGCGCGGCGCGGCTGCTGTGGAGCCGGATCATGGACGAGTTCAAGCCGAAGAACCCGAAATCCTCGATGCTGCGCACCCATTGCCAGACTTCCGGCGTCAGCCTTGCCGAACAGGACCCCTACAACAACGTCGTCCGCACCGCCTATGAGGCGATGAGCGCGGTTCTGGGCGGGACGCAATCGCTGCACACCAATTCGCTGGACGAGGCGATCGGCCTGCCCACGGACCATTCGGCCCGCATCGCCCGCAACACCCAGCTGATCCTTCAGGAGGAAACCGGCGTGACCAATGTGGTCGATCCGCTGGCGGGCTCCTACTACGTCGAGAAACTGACCGCCGATCTGGCCGACGCCGCGTGGAAGCTGATCGAGGAGGTCGAGGAAATGGGCGGCATGACCAAGGCGGTTGCCTCCGGCATGCCGAAACTGCGCATCGAGGAGGCCGCAGCCCAGCGTCAGGCGGGCATCGACCGCGGCACCGAGGTGATCGTCGGTGTCAACAAATACCGCCGCGACAAGGAAGACGAGATCGACATTCTGGACGTCGACAACGTGAAGGTGCGCGACAGCCAGGTGGCGCGGCTGAAGACCGTGCGCGCCGGGCGCGACGCGGCTGCCTGTGAGGCGGCGCTTGCCGAACTCACCCGCCGCGCGCGCGAGGGGGGCAACCTGCTGGAGGCTGCGGTAGAGGCGGCCCGTGCGCGGGCATCGGTAGGAGAGATCAGCATGGCCATGGAAAAGGAATTCGGACGCCACCGCGCCGAGGTGAAGACATTGGCGGGCGTCTACGGCGCCGCCTACGAAGGCGACGAAGGCTTCGCCACGATCCAGAAGTCGGTGGAGGACTTCGCCGAGGCCGAAGGCCGCCGCCCGCGCATGCTGGTGGTGAAGATGGGGCAGGACGGGCATGACCGCGGCGCCAAGGTGATCGCGACGGCATTTGCCGACATCGGGTTTGACGTGGATGTCGGCCCGCTGTTCCAGACCCCCGCCGAGGCCGCGCAGGATGCGGTGGACAACGATGTGCACGTCATCGGGATCTCGTCGCAGGCCGCCGGCCACAAGACCCTTGCACCGCAGCTGGTCAAGGCGCTGAAAGAGGCGGGTGCCGAGGACATCATCGTGATCTGTGGCGGCGTCATTCCGCAGCAGGATTACCAGTTCCTCTACGACGCGGGCGTAAAGGCGATCTTCGGGCCCGGCACGAATATCCCGGCGGCGGCGCAGGATATCCTCAAGCTGATCCGCGATGCGCGCGGCTAGGATCGAGCGGCGCTCCTCGCTGCCCGTCGGGCGCTCCTCGCGCGCGGAGCGCCTGCAGTGCTGATCCGTCCAGCCACCCCGCAGGACCTGCCCGCCGTGCAGGCCCTGTGGAACCGGATGATCGAGGAGACGCTGGCGACCTTTACCAGCGATCCCAAGACCCTGCAGGATCTGCAGGACCTGCTCGCCGCGCGGGCCGGATCGTTCCTTGTGGCCGAGGACGCGGGCGTGCAGGGCTTTGTCACATGGGGGCCGTTCCGGCCCGGTCCGGGCTACGCGCGCACCGCGGAGCATACGATCATCACCGCCACCCCCGGTCGCGGGACGGGTCGAGCGCTGCTGGAAGCGGCCTTTGACAGGGCAGCCGGCCAGGGCCTGCTGACCCTCGTGGCCGGGATCAGCGCCGAAAACCCGGCCGCCATCCGGTTTCATGCCCGATTGGGGTTTGCAGAATCCGGACGTTTACCGCAGGTAGGGCAAAAGTGGGGGCGGCGGCTGGACCTGGTCCTGATGACGCGCGCGCTTGCACCACGCTGACACCGCCGCGCCGAAGGGCTACACTACCGCCATGTCGATCTGGACACGCATATCAGAGGCGCTGTCGGCGCTGACCAAAGGGGAGGGGCTTGCAGCGGTCTTCGACCGTTTGCGCGCGCCGCCCGAACGGTCGGTCGCCTTCACCATCGCCGTGATCGCGCTGGGCGCCAAGATGGCGAAAGCCGACGGGCAGGTGACCCGCGACGAGGTCACCGCCTTTCGCGAGGTCTTCCAGATTGCCGACGCCGACGCGGCAGGGGCCGCGCGCGTGTTCAATCTGGCCCGCACGGATGTCGCCGGCTTCGACGATTACGCCCGCCGGATCAAGGACATGTTCGGCAACGACACCTCGCTGCTGACCGACCTGATGGAGGGGCTGTTCCATATCGCGATGGCCGACGGGACATATCACCCGATGGAGGATGCCTTTCTGGAAGAGGTCGCGCGGATTTTTGACCTGCAGGAGGGCGATTTCGAGAGCCTGCGCGCCCGGTTCGTGCCCAACACATCGCCCCTGCCGCATACGGTGCTGGGCATCGCGCCCAATGCGAGCCTCGACGAGGCGCGCGCCGCCTGGCGCAAGCTGGTACGCGCCAACCACCCCGACGCGCTCGCCGCGCGCGGTCTGCCGGAAGAGGCGGTGCGCCTTGCCGAGAAGCGCATGATCGACATCAACCGCGCGTGGGAGACGATCTCGGGCAAGGCGGCATGAGCCTGCGCATCGCGACCTACAACGTGGAATGGTTCGCGGCCCTTTTCGACGACGACAACCGGCTGTTCGACGATGGCGCGTGGTCGGCGCGCTGGAACATCACGCGCGGCGAGCAGACCGCCGCGCTGGGTCACGTGTTCCGCGCCCTCGACGCGGACGCGGTGATGGTGATCGAGGCCCCCGATACCAGCCGCAAACAGAACGGTGTCGCCGCACTCGTGCATTTCGCCGAAGTCTTCGGCCTGCGCGCGAGGGCCGCCGTCATGGGATTTGCCAATGACACCCAGCAGGAGATCGCGCTGCTTTACGATCCCGATGTGCTGCGCGTCCAGCACGCCCCGAACGGAAACCCCAGCGGCCCCGACGGCGCGCGCGGTGCCCCGCGTTTCGACGGGGTGCTGAGGATCGATCTGGATGTGGACGCGGTGGAGGACCAGGTGGTGTTCTCCAAACCGCCCCTGGAACTGTCGGTCGAGACGCGCGGCGGCTTTGTCTTTCACATGATCGGCGTTCATCTGAAATCGAAAGCCCCCCACGGGGCCCGCAACGAACGCGACGCCATGCGCATCGCGATCGCCAACCGCCGCAAACAGCTGGCGCAGGCGATCTGGCTGCGCCGCCGGATCGAGGCGCATCTCGACGCGGGCACGCCGCTGATGGTACTGGGCGATCTGAACGATGGTCCGGGCCTCGACAGTTTCGAGGACCTTTTCGGCCGGTCCTCGGTCGAGATCGTGCTCGGGGAGGAGGGGCCTCGCGGGCTTTATGATCCCCATGCCGCGGTGGCCCTGCGCCAGCGCGTCGGCGCGCAGCCCAGCACCTCGCGGTTCTTCATCCGGCCCGAAGGCCGGTATCTGCAAGCGCTTCTGGACTACATCATGCTCAGCCCCGATTTGCGCGCCCACAATCCGCGCTGGCGGATATTCCACCCCATGGACGATCCCGAATGCTGGACCGATCCTGTGCTGCGCGACGCGCTGATCTATGCCTCGGACCATTTTCCGGTCCTGCTGACGATCGACCTCTAGGGTAGATTCGTCGCGCGTGCGCCCTATATCAGGGGGATGAGACAGATCATTGCCGCCCTTCTTGCCCTTGCCCTCCTTGCCGCGCCTCTCCACGCGCAGGACGACCCGCCCTCGCTGATGGAGCGGGGCGCGCAGATGTTTCTCGAAGGGCTGCTCGACGAAATGTCACCGGCGATGGAAGATGTGGCGCGCCTGCTGGAAGAGGCAGGCCCGGCGCTTCAGGAGTTCGTGGCCGAGATGGGGCCGAAGCTGAAAGCCGTGCTGGACGAGGTCGAGGACTGGAGCGTCTACGAGGCCCCCGAGGTGCTGCCAAACGGCGACATCATCATCCGCCGCAAACCGCGGGCGCCGGACCTGCCGGAGGCTGGCCCCGAAGGCAGCCCCGACAGCGGGGAACCGATCGACCTCTGACGGCGGCCTGTTCTAGCGGCGCGCGGTCTTGATCACCGCCTGCGCCTCCAGCGAGGCGGCGAGCGACTGGAAACGCGCCTCGGCGACTTCGCCGAAGAGCGGCATCATGTCGGCGCTGAGCCGCAGGTGAAGCTCTTTCTTCTTGGGATACCAGCGCAATTCGCCCAGCTCGCCCAGCCGGTCCATCCACAGCATCGCCCCGAAGCGCATCGCCTTGCCGAGGATCTCGGCTTCCTGCTTGGCGCGGTCGTCGATCATTTCGATCAGATCGGCGAAACGGCTGTTCTCGCGCTTGTTGGAATAGCGGTGCAGCAGCGCCAGCCCCAGAAAGATCCGCTCGGAATGCTTGATCGCGCCCATATTGGCGCGGGTGGCATTGTCGAAACAGACCTCGGCACGGTAATCGGGGTGGGCGCGCCAGCTGACGTCGTGCAGAAGGCAGGCGGCCTTCACCAGCCTGCGGCGCTGGGGCGACGAGGATTTATAGAGCGGCAGGATGAAATTATAGAGCGTGCGCCCGAAACCCGGCGCGCGGGCGTCCTTGGCCTCGGCAAAGCGGCAGGCCTCTATCAGCGGATCGCGGTCGCGCAGGCGCTGGGGCATCTGTTCATAGAGCATGCCCTCGCGGATCCCGTAGCTGGAAATGGCGATATCCTTGGGCTTGAAGGTCTTGACCAGACGGCTGAGGACTTCGGCGGCCAGCGGCACGAGGGCGGCGCGGGCCGAGGACACACCGGCCTCGACGCGCAGCGCTTCGAGATCGGATTTCTTGATGAATTTCAGCGTCTCGCGGACGGATTCGCGGGTCATGCGGTATTCGTGCAGCACCATCAGCGGATAGCCGCGCCGCACCATGTCGATGCGTGCGATGGCCCGCCATGAGCCGCCCACGAGAAACAGCCGGTCGCGCTGCTTGCCCATCCGCTCGGCCAGATCCTGCATCGTCTGCTTGATCAGCGCATCGCGGGCCTTGGCGCCGCCCTTGATGTCGCGCAGCTTGAGCGGGCCCAGCCCCGATGTCACCCGGCGCCCGACCCGCCCGCCGGAGATTTCGGCCAGCTCCATCGACGAGCCGCCGATGTCGCAGACCAGCCCGAAAGCCCCCGGCCAGCCCAGCAGCACCCCCTGCGCCGACAGCCGGGCCTCTTCCTCGCCGTCGATCACCCAGATGCGCAGGCCGGTCTCGCGGCGCACTTCCTCGCAAAAGGCGGGGCCGTCGCTGGCGTCGCGCACGGCGGCGGTGGCCACGACGCTGAGTTCCGACAGGCCCATACCGTCGGCGAGCTTCTTGAACCGGCGCATGGCCGATAGCGCGCGGACCCGCCCCTCGGGCGACAGATGGCCGGTTTCGGCCATACCCGCACCAAGCGCGCACATGATCTTTTCGTTGTAGAAATAGGCCGGCGACCGCGCGGCCCCGTCGAAAACCACCATCCGGACCGAGTTCGAGCCGACATCGACAACACCCACGCGGCGGAGCTTGCGCGCGCCGGGATCCTCGAACAGAGGTTTGCCGAACAACCCCAGATCGGCAACGCCGGTTTCGGGCACCTCAGGGGCTGATGGCGATTGAGTGGTCATGCAGGCTCCGGTCACGGTGTCGGGTGAAACTGGCCCACGGCGGGCCCGAGGTCAATGCCGCGCGGCCCGTTCCGTAGGGGCCAAGCGGCGCTCTTCATTGGCTTTCAGCCGTTCATCGCTCGGGCGGCCGGACGCGGTCAGTCCTCTGTATGGGTCAGCTTCGGGACATCCGACGCCCCGGCGGATCCGCGCCCCGACAGGGACGGGTTTTCCATGAAGAACCGGTGGCAGTTGAACGCGAACTGCCCTTCGGGCAGGGGCGGGCGGGTGCAGCTTCCGTCCGGCGCCATGACCCAGCTTTGCGCCACATCCGCAAGATTGGCGGCCATGATCTGGCTGGTGATCTGCGCCTGCACCGTGGCATTGCCGATCTCGACCAGCGTTTCCACCCGCCGGTTCAGATTGCGCCCCATCCAGTCCGCGGAGGAGATGAACACCCGCGCCTTCTTGTGTGGCAGGCCGTGACCGTTGCCGAAACACACGATCCGCGAATGTTCGAGAAACCGGCCGACGATGGATTTCACGCGGATGTTATCGGACAGGCCGCGCACGCCGGGGCGCAGCCCGCAAATGCCACGGATCACGAGGCTGATCTGCACGCCTGCCTGGCTGGCGGCGTAGAGCGCGTCGATCACCTCGGCGTCGACGAGCGCGTTCATCTTGGCCCAGATCACCGCAGGCTTGCCGTTGCGCGCGTGCTCGGCCTCGGCTGCGATCATCTCCAGAAGGCGCGGCTTCAGCGTGATGGGGGAGATCGCCAGATTGTCCAGCCCGTCGGGCGGCGCGTAGCCGGAGAGGAAGTTGAACACCTTGGTCGCGTCGCGCCCCAGTTTGCGGTCGATGGTGAACAGCGACAGATCCGTATAGATCCGCGCCGTAATGGGGTGGTAATTGCCGGTCCCGTAATGGGTATAGGTCACCAGCTCGTCACCCTCGCGGCGCACCACGGTCGAGATCTTCGCGTGCGTCTTGAGGTCGATGAAGCCGTAGACCACATGGGCGCCCGCCCGCTCCAGCCGCCGCGACTGGCGGATGTTGGCGGCCTCGTCGAAACGCGCCTTCAGCTCGACCAGCGCGGTCACCGATTTTCCGTCTTCCGCCGCCTCGCACAGCGCCTCGACGATGGGGCTGTCGCGTGAGGTCCGGTAGAGCGTCTGCTTGATCGCCACCACATTGGGATCCCGCGCCGCCTGTTGCAAGAAACGCACCACCATATCGAATGTCTCGTAGGGGTGGTGGAGCAGCATGTCCTTCTGGCGGATCGCGGCGAACATATCGCCGTCGTGGTCGGTGATGCGTTCGGGAATGCGCGGCGTGAAGACCGGCCACAGCAGATCGGGCCGCTCGTCGGTGACCAGCTGCGCCAGATCGTCGATGCCGATCATGCCGTCGATCTCGATCACATCCTGCGGTTTGGTGCCAAGCTCTTCCATGACCACGCGCATCAGCTTCTCGGGGGCACCCGCCGAATGGGTCATGCGCACGACCTCGCCGCGGCGGCGGCGTTTCAGCGCCACCTCGAATTCGCGGACCAGATCCTCGGCCTCGTCCTCGACTTCCAGATCGCTGTCGCGCAGCACGCGGAATTCGAAATGCGCCTTCAGCTTGTAGCCCGGAAACAGGTCCGGGATCTTCAGCACCAGCAGATCCTCCAGCGGCAGATAGCGGCGGCACCCGTCCGGCGCGGGCAGACGCACGAAGCGGTCGATTTGCGCGGGGATCGGCAGCAGCGCCTGCAGGGGGCGCTTGTCGCGGGTCCGCTCAAGCTGCATCGCGATGGCAAAGCCGGTGTTGGGGATGAAGGGGAAGGGATGCGCGGGGTCGATCGCCAGGGGCGAGAGCACCGCGAAGACCCGGTTCAGAAACACGTCGTCCAGCGCGTCGAGATCCTCCTTGGACAGGTCGTCCGGTCCTTCGAGCATGATGTCCTGCGCGTCCATCTCGCGCAGCAGGTCCACCAGCACGCGCTGTTGCGACATCATCAGCGCACGTGCGTTTTCGTTGATCAGCACCAGTTGTTCTGCGGGGGTCAGCCCGTCGGCGGCAGGGGTGGTGTTGCCGGCTTGCGCAAGCTCGCGCAGGCCCGCAACGCGCACGGTGTAGAATTCATCGAGGTTGTCTGCAGAGATCGACAGGAACCGCAGCCGCTCCAGCAGCGGCACGCGCTGGTTCTCCGCCTCTTCCAGCACCCGCCAGTTGAACCCCAGCCAGCTGAGTTCGCGGTTCTGGAACCGGCCCGGCCCTTGAAGGTCGAGACCGGGCAGGTCCACGGCATCGGGAAAGGGGGCGTCAAGAAAGTCTGCGTTGCTCATGGGGCGTCCATCGCTGAGGGATGTAACAGGCGTGTGACATCCGCGCTGTCAGGCAAGGGGCACTATCGCGCAGAGCCGCCCAGTTTGTCCAGAACCTCGGCCGCGAGCGCCCGGGTGACGGGGCGTTTGCGCGCAAGACTATGGGCATCCAGCGCCTCGATCACCTCGGTTGCGGCGGCAAAGGAACGGTCGATGCGGCGCAGCAGGTAGGGCACCAGATCGGCGGGAGGCGTCAGCTGCCGGTCGGCCAGAAGCTTGACCAGCAGCGCGGCCAGCAGCGCGTCGTCGGGGGCGGCGATGCTGGCCTCCAGCGTGCCGCGCATCCGGCTTTGCAGGTCCGGCAGGCCCAGATCCCAATGCGCCGCACTGCCGGTGCCGGTCAGCAGCAGCGGGTGGCCGTTGGCGAGGGTCAGGTTGTGCAGGTGGAACAGGGCGGTCTGGGCGGCGTCGTCGCGCGCGATCAGCGGTACGTTCTCGACCGCGACCGGCCCGTCGGCCAAGGCGGGCACATCCGCATCGCCCAGTGTCGCGGCCTCAACGATCCGCGCGCCGGTGGCATCGGCCCAGACGTGGACCAGATGGGTCTTGCCCGCGCCTTCGGGGCCGCTCAGCACCAGTTTGCCCGAGGTCCAGTTGCGCCAGTTCTCGATCATCGCGACGGCCATGGCATTGCACGGCGCGACAAGAAAATCGTCCCGCCCCCGTGCGGTGCGCACGGGAAGATCAAGGCCCAGTTGTTCGGCCATGTTACTCTCCGGTCTGGGTCTGGTCGGCGGTGATGTCGGTGCCGCGATAGAGGAGGCTCTGCTGGTAGCGTTCGACGATGAAACGCGCGATCACGCCGATGGCAGCCGCCAGCGGCACCGCGACCAGCATGCCCACGAAGCCGAACAGCGTGCCGAATACCGACAGCGACAGGATCAGCCAGACCGGGTGCAGCCCCACGCTGTCGCCCACCAGCTTGGGCGTCAGGACGTTGCCCTCGACGACCTGACCCAGCACGAAGATACCGCCGACCATGCCGATGGAGACCCAGTCCCCCCAGAACTGGAACAACGCCAGCCCCAGCGCCAGCGCGCCGCCGATCAGCGCGCCGAGATAGGGAATGAAGGTGACCAGACCGGCGATGAACCCGACAACGAGGCCGAAATTCAGCCCCACCAGCATCAGCGCGATGGCGTAATAGCTCCCCAGGATCAGGCACACCGTGCCCATCCCGCGGATGAACGATGCAAGCGTCTGGTCGATGTCCCGTGCCAGACGGCGGATCGTCGGCGCATGATCGCGCGGCAGCATCGTGTCGATCTTTGCCACCATCCGGTCCCAGTCGAGCAGCATGTAGACCGCCACGACAGGCACGATCACGAACAGCATGATCACGTTGATCAGCCCCGCGGCCGAACTGAGCGCGGTATTCAGAAGCTCGCCGCCGCGTTCCTGCACCACTGTCCCCAGCGAGGTGATGGAATTGCGCAGCGTCGATCCCTCGATCAGGATCGACGGAAAGCGTTCGGTCAGGAAATTGCCCAGACGGCGGGTGACGTCGGGGGCGATCTCGAACAGGTTGATCGCCTGTCCCACCAGCGTCGGCACCACCAGCAGCGCCATCAGCACGAAGATCACCACCGCGATGATGGTGATCACAGCGGTCGCCAAGGCACGGCTGAGGCCGAGCCGTTCCAGCCGGTCGGCGACAGGATCGAGGAAATAGGCCACCGCGCTGCCCAGCACGAAAGGCAACAGCACGTCGCCCATGAACCACAGCAGCACGAGGAAGAATGCGGCCACAAGGCCCCAGTATTTCAGCTGGTCTCGGATCGGCAGGCCCATGGCGAACTCCACATAGAGGGTCCCGCTACATCGCCCATGGCGGGTATCGTTTCAAGGGGCAAGGCGCGTGGGGCCTGTTTTGAACAGACCGCGAAAGAGCATCGTCCAGAGGGCCACGGCGACCACGCCCGCGCAGAGCAGCGCTTTCGTGACCGGCTCCATCGTGCCCTCGATCTGCAAGGCGTGGACCACGCTGCCCGCCACGATCACGAGGCCCAGCGTGTTGTGCAGCACCCGCCAGACCCGTGTGGCGATCCAGCGCCGCGCCGCCGCCAGCAGCGCTGTGGCGATCACCGCCACCAGCGCCAGAACGCCCCAGACCGAAAAGGGCGTGGGCGACACCAGAAGCAGCGCGTCCAGCGTGTCGGGCGGGCTGGTCAGGTACAGGCCGCCGATATGCAGTGCGACACCCAGCACGATCAGTCGCCCGACGCCCAGATGCCACCGCCGCGCGCGTGCCGGGCGCAGGCCGGGCAGGGCGCGCCGCGCCAGCAGCGGCTGGAGCAGCAGCAGCGCCAGCGCCGCGATGCCGCCGAAACCGGCAACGACATATGGCGCGTCGCGGTAGGCAAGGTAGGGGCTGAAGGCGGCCAACCCCAGCGGCACCGCCATCGCAAGGACGACGGCGCCCCAGAGGGCCGCCGCGCGCGGGGAAGGGCGGGCCGGCACCGGCGTCAGGCGGGGGCCAGAACGAAATCCGCGCTCAGCCGTGTGTCGCTGGGCGAGGGCATGACGGGGCGCAGGAAGACGGTCTCGTACCCGGGATCGTCATAGGCCAGATGCGCGTGGGGCTGGCCGAAATTCGGCACGATCTGCTCCATCTCCAGCCGGTAGCGGCCCTGCGCATCGGTCAGCACCGATCCGTGGTTGCGCGGCTCGCGCTCCCCGCCCAGCGTGGTTGCGGCCCAGATCTGGATGCGCACGCCCTCCAGCGGTGCGCCGTCGGTGGACCGGCGCACCAGACCGGACATCTCGAAACCCGATCCGAGGCGGTCCACCAGCGGCGCACCGGGGCGGTAGTTGTTGGCCCCGCCGCGCATGGTCTGTGTGGGCGCCAGTGCGCCGGAGGCATGCGCCAGATGTGGCAGGCCGCCCGCGTAGAAAGCCGAGACGAGCCCCGCGCCAATCAGGAAACCGCGGCGGTTGTATGTAGGTGTCTTGAGCATTTGCGTATCCTTCCGGTTGCGCCGCATTCCACGGCGAAGAGGTGAAGTCTGCGGTATGATCGCCGCAACCCGCGCGGATGTGTACGTTGCAGATCGACGCATCTGCGAAAAACCGCCGATGTGCCGGGAGGCACGGTGCGCGCGGGCGGCGCAAGCGGTGGTTGACACCGGACGGGACATTCCCACCTTTGGCACAGAGCGCAAAGGAGACCCACATGCGAACCCCCTTCGACACGGAACTGCAAGACCGCCTGATGCGCTATGCCGCCGTCGACACCCAGAGCAACGCGCAGAGCGCCAGCCAGCCAAGCACCGCGCGCCAGCTCGATCTCAGCCGGATGCTGGTGGACGAACTGGAGGCGATGGGCGCATCGGATGTGCGGCTGACCGACTACGGCGTGGTGCTTGCCACCGTGCCCGCCACGACCGAGGGGCCGACAATCGGGCTCTGTGCCCATGTCGATACCGCGCCGCAATATAATGCGACCGGGGTCAGGCCACGGCTGATCGAGGGCTACAACGGCGGCGACATCAGCTTTCCCGACGCGCCGGATCTGCGGCTCGGCGCCGATATCTCGCCGCATCTGGCCGACTGCGTGGGCCACGACATCATCACCGCCTCCGGCACGACGCTGCTGGGGGCCGACGACAAGGCGGGGGTGGCGATCATCATGACCGCCGCGCGCCACCTGCTGGAGACTCCCGATATCCCCCACGGCGAGCTGCGCATCGCCTTCACCCCGGACGAGGAAATTGGGCGCGGCGTGGACGAACGGCTGCCGCGCGACATGGCCTGCGATTTTGCCTATACCTTCGACGGCGCGAGCCCCGGCGAGGTGGAATACGAGACCTTCTCGGCCGATGGCGCCGTGGTGACGGTCACGGGCGTGTCGATCCATCCCGGCTGGGCGAAGGACAAGCTGGTCAACGCGCTGCATCTGGCCGCCCGCATCGTGAACACGCTGCCGCAGGCCACGATGACACCGGAAACCACCAGCGGCGACGAAGGGTTTCTGCACGTCACCGACCTGTCGGGGGACGCGGCGCAGGCGCGCATCGGCCTGATCCTGCGCGATTTCGAACGCGAGGGGCTGGCCGAGAAGGGGGCGCTCTTGCAAAAGGTCTGCGACGCCGTCGCCGCCACCGAGCCGCGCGCGCGGATCCTGTGCGAGATCACCCCGCAGTACCGCAACATGCGCTACTGGCTCGAAAAGGACATGACGCCGGTGCATCTGGCGCAGGAGGCCGTGCGCGAGACTGGCCTTGCGCCACGCTCGGTGCCGATCCGCGGCGGCACCGACGGGTCGCGCCTGACGGAGATGGGGCTGCCCTGTCCCAACATCTTTACCGGCATGCAGGAAATCCACGGCCCGCTCGAGTGGGTGTCGGTGCAGGACATGGGGGCCGCGACGCGGGTGGCCCTGACGCTGGTAGAGCGCGCGGCGCGGAGCTGAGCGCTGCGGGCCGCGCGGGCGCGCGGACGAATTGAGAGGGCGAGGGGCCAGCCCCTCGCGCTCCCCGGAGTTTAGCCGGCAAAATGGAGAAAACCGCCCCGTCCCGCGGCGTGATGGTGATTGTCATGGCACGGGCTTTGGCTTAGGCAGCGGGTAACTGTTTCAAGGAGTGAGCCATGCGGCTGAGCCGATATTTTCTGCCCGTTTTGAAAGAGACGCCTTCGGAGGCACAGGTCGTGTCGCACCGCTACATGCTGCGGGCCGGGATGATCAAGCAGAACGCGGCGGGGATCTATTCCTGGCTGCCCCTGGGGTTCAAGGTGCTGCGCAAGCTGGAAAATATCGTCCACGAGGAGCAGATCCGCGCGGGCCACATCCCGATGCTGATGCCGACCCTGCAATCTGCCGATCTTTGGAAGGAATCGGGGCGCTATGACGCCTACGGCCCGGAGATGCTGCGCATCCGCGACCGGCAGGACCGCGACATGCTCTATGGTCCGACCAACGAGGAGATGATCACCGACATTTTCCGCAGCCATGTGGGATCCTACAAGGATCTGCCGATGACGCTCTATCATATCCAGTGGAAATTCCGCGACGAAATGCGTCCGCGCTTCGGCGTCATGCGCGGGCGCGAGTTCTTCATGAAGGACGGCTATAATTTCGACCTGACGAAGGAAGACGCGCTGCACGCCTACAACCGCCATCTGGTCAGCTATCTGCGCACCTTCGAACGCATGGGCCTTCAGGCGATCCCGATGCGGGCCGACAGCGGCCCGATCGGCGGCGATGACACGCACGAGTTCCTGGTGCTCGCCGAGACCGGCGAGTCGGAAGTCTTCTATGACAGCGCCGTGACGGACCTGAAATTCGGCGACCGCGACATCGACTATGACGATGAGGCCCAATGCGCGGGGGTGATGGAGGAATTCACCAGCAAATACGCGCGCACCGACGAGACCCACGACGAGGCGCTTTTCGCGCAGGTGCCCGAAGACCGCCGCCGCGTGGCGCGCGGTATCGAGGTCGGGCAGATCTTCTATTTCGGGACCAAGTATTCCGACGCGATGGGCGCCACCGTGCAGGGGCCCGACGGCAAGGTCGTCCCCGTCCACATGGGCAGCCACGGCATCGGCGTCAGCCGTCTGGTGGGCGCGATCATCGAGGCGAGCCATGACGACAAGGGCATCATCTGGCCGGAGGGGGTCACGCCTTTCCACTGCGGGATCGTCAACCTCAAACAGGGGGACGCCGAGGCGGATGCCGCCTGTCAGAGCCTCTACGACAGCATCACGGCGCTGGGTCTGGAGCCGCTCTATGACGACCGCGACGAGCGTGCGGGTGGCAAGTTCGCCACCATGGACCTGATCGGCCTGCCGTGGCGGATCACCGTCGGTCCGCGCGGCCTGAAGAACGGGGTCGTCGAACTGACCTGCCGCCGCACCGGCGAGAGCGAGGAGCTGCCCCCCCGCGAGGCCGTGGCGCGGATCGCCGAGATCTATGCCGGAATGGAGGTGCGTGGGCTCTAGTCCGCGCATCGCGCCGCGCGGGGCTGGACAGCGCCGCTGACTGCACCAGTTTTTCTACCACGACCGTAGGAGAGGAGACTGGTGATGAAATGGATGATCCCGCTGACAGCCGCCCTGTTCGGGGCGAGCGCTGCCTGCGCGCAACCTGTCGAACAGGGCGCGAAGAACGCACCGCAATTCACCCCTGCTTGGGACACGCAGACCCGCGCGCCTGCCTCTGACAGCGGTGTGACGCTGGCGGTGAGTGAGCTTGCCACCGGGCTCGACACGCCCTGGGGTGTCGCGGTGCTGCCCGAGGGGGGGTACCTGATTACCGAGCGGCCCGGACAGTTGCGCCTGTTGCAGGGCGGCGCGCTGGGCGATCCGATCGGCGGCGTGCCCGACGTGCTGGCCCAGCGGCAGGGCGGGCTGCTGGACGTGGCGCTGGCCCCCGATTTCGCGCAGAGCCGCGTGATCTATCTGACCTACGCCAAGCCGATGGACGGCAACCGGTCGGCCACCGCCGCCGCCCGCGCGCGGCTGAGCGAGGACGGCACCATGCTGACCGAGGTGTCGGACATCTTCGTGCAGGATCCGCCGTCGCCCAATGCCATGCACTACGGCGCGCGCGTGATCCCCATGGCCGATGTCGTCTATGTCACCACGGGCGAGCATTTCACGCAGGCCGAGCGCCAGTTCGCACAGGACAGCGACAAGACCTACGGCAAGGTCGTGCGGGTTTTGCCGGAGGGCGGGGCGGCGCCGGGCAATCCATTCGGCAACGAGGTCTGGACACTGGGTCACCGCAACGTGCAGGGCGCGGATATCCGCGCCGACGGGACGTTGTGGACGCTGGAACACGGGCCCGCGGGCGGTGACGAGTTGAACCTGATCGAGCGTGGCGCGAATTATGGCTGGCCGGTGGTCAGCTACGGCATCAACTACGGCGGATCGCCGGTCGGATCGGGCGAAGCCCGCGCCGAAGGCTTTACCGAACCGCGCTATTACTGGGATCCGGTGATCGCGCCGGGCGGCTTTGCCTTTTACGAGGGTGATATGTTCGCCGGGTGGCAGGGCGATGTTCTTGCCGCCTCGCTCAACCCCGGCGGGCTTGTGCGGCTGGAGCTCGACGGTGATCGCGTGGTGGGCGAGGAACGTTTCTTCGACGGAGAGATGCGCGTGCGAGATGTCGAGATCGACCGCGACGGCGCGATCCTGATCCTCGACGGTGCGGGGGGGCGGCTGTTGCGACTGACGCCGGGCTGACCGGGGGCTTTGGCGCGCAAGCTTGTATCCCGGGGGGCGTCCGTGTCATGTGGCGGCGATACCGCAAGGCTGACGACAGGACAGATGGAATGAAACCGACCGCGCAGGCCATATCCGTCCGACCGGCGCGCGCACCACGCTGCAGGGGTGCTGCGCTACGGGCGGCGCACCGATGAGTTTCGAGGACAGCTATCTGGGCCGCCTGCGCCGCTTTGTCGGGTCCGATACGCTGATGAGCGGCGGCGTGCGCCTGCTGGTCGAGGACAATGAGGGCCGGTTCCTGACGATCCGGCGCGCCGATGACGGAAAATGGGGGCTGCCGGCGGGCGCGATGGAACTGAGCGAAAGCCTGATGGACGCCGCCGCGCGCGAGCTTTTCGAGGAAACGAACCTGCGCCTTCACGACCCGGTCGCCTTCGGCCTCTGTTCGGATCCGGCGACAGAGACCCACGAATATCCCAACGGGGACCGGGTGCAATATATCTCGCTTCTGGTGCACAGCGGTGTCGACGATACCGCGCCCCTTGCCAACGACGGCGAAGCGCGCGCGCTGCGCTTTCACAGCCTTGCCGAAATCTCGGCACTCGATTTCACCGAAGCCGAGCGGCCCGCCTTCGACCACTGGAAGCGGTTTTGCGCCACGGGGATCTTCCAGATCGCCTGAGCGTGGCGCGCGCCCTTGACCCCACCTGCGCCAGACGCCACGTTGCGCGCCAGAGCAGAACAGGAAATCCGATGTCAGCCCGCACCGCCCCCTTTGCCCCGTTCGAATGGATGATCGCGTGGCGATACCTGCGGGCGCGCCGCGCCGAGGGCGGGGTCAGCACGATGACGTGGATCAGCCTGATCGGGATCACGCTGGCCGTGTTCGCGCTGATCGCGACACTGGCGGTGCGGTCCGGGTTCCGGGCCGAATTCGTCGATACCATTCTTGGCGCGAATGCGCATATCACCGTCTATGACATGGGCACCGTTCAGCCCAACGGTGCCGTCGACCGGTCGATCCTCGACTATGACGCGCTCGCGGCAGAGGTGGCACAGGTGCCCGGCGTCACCCGCGTGGCTCCTCTGGTGCGGGGACAGGTCATGGCGTCCTTCCGGGGGGACAATGCAGGGGTCGAGGTCTACGGCATCGCCCCCGAAGACCTGCTGACCATCCCGCGGATTGCCAACCCCGATGCGTCCTCGGGCGATATTAACCGCTTTGCCGAAGGCATCGCAATCGGATCAGGTGTCGCGCGCGAGCTTGGCGCGCAGGTGGGCGATCTGATCAAGATCATCTCGCCGGACGGGGTCAAGACGGCCTTCGGCACCAGCCCGCGCGTCAACGCCTATGAGGTCGTCTATATCTTCACCGCCGGGCGCTACGACATCGACCGCACCCGCGCCTATCTGCCCCTGACCGAGGCGCAGTCCTATTTCAACCGCGAAGGCGCCGCGAGCGAGCTGGAAGTCATGGTCGACGATCCCGACAATGTCGACGCGATCGGGATGCGCATCCTGTCGGTGGCGGGGGACACGGGACTGATCTGGACGTGGCGCGATGCGTCTTCGGGGTTCCTCAGCGCGCTGGATATCGAGGACAACGTGATGTTCGTGATCCTGTCGATCCTCGTTCTGATCGCGGCGATGAACATCGTCTCGGGGCTGATCATGCTGGTCAAGAACAAGGGCCGCGACATCGGGATCCTGCGCACCATGGGCCTGAGCGAAGGATCGGTGCTGCGCGTGTTCTTCATCTGCGGGGCCTTCACCGGTCTGATCGGCACGGCGCTGGGCGTGGTGCTGGGCTGTCTTTTCGCGCTCTATGTCGACCAGATTTTCGGCATCGTGAACTGGTTGTCGGGCGGCAACGCCTGGGATCCGTCGATCCGTGGCATCTATTTCCTGCCCGCGAAGCTGGAACTCGGCGATGTGCTGTCGGCGGTGGCGCTGTCGCTGGGGCTGTCGTTCATCGTCACCATCTTTCCCGCCCGCCGTGCGGCGCGCATGAACCCTGTCGAGGCGCTGCGCTATGAATGATCCCGTCCTGCGCCTGAAAGGCATCACCAAGGCATATAACCACGGCACCCCCGCCGAGGTGACGGTCCTGCGCGGCATCGACCTCGAGATCGCCGCGGGCGAAGTCGTGGCACTGGTCGCGCCCTCGGGGGCGGGCAAATCCACGTTGCTGCATATCGCGGGGCTTCTGGATACGCCCGATGCGGGCACGGTCGAGATCGCGGGCGCCGACCTGACAGGCGCGCGCGACGGCCAGCGCACGGGCGTGCGGCGGCGCGATGTGGGTTTCATCTACCAGTTCCACCACCTGCTGCCCGAATTCTCGGCGCTGGAGAATATCGTGCTGCCCCAGCTTGCCAATGGCGTGCCCAAGGCACAGGCCGAGGACCGCGCCCGCGCGCTTCTTGACGAGGTGGGCGTGGCCCCCCGGGCGTCGCACCGCCCCGCGGCGCTGTCGGGCGGCGAACAGCAGCGCGTCGCCTTCTGCCGCGCACTGGCGAACGGCCCGCGCCTTCTGCTCGCGGACGAGCCGACCGGCAACCTCGATCCCGCGACCTCCGATACCGTGTTCGGCGCCTTGATGGCGCTGGTGCGCGGCACCGGCCTGTCGGCGCTGATCGCCACCCACAATCTCGAGCTTGCCGCACGGATGGACCGCCAGATCCGGCTGGACCAGGGCCTGCTGGTGCAAGGCTGAAGAGGCGTCTTCTGCCGGAAATCAACGCCCTGTTTCCATCTTCACGCCACATTCCGGGCGCATCCTGTCCGCAGGCAGAATAAGTTAACAGGCAGAACCATGTCCCCCTTGATCGTCTTGCTTCTTGCGTCCCTCGGGCCGCTCATGGTCGGCTTTCTCGATGTCAGCAGCGACCCCGAAACCGACGATGAAGAAACCGATGACACCGCCCGCGAGGACACCAGCGATCCGGTCGAGATCGTCGATGTGGTCAGTTTCATCGAAAACGCCCGTACATTCTCGGTGGAAGACGGCGAAGCCATCGGCACCCGTGGCGGCGATGGGTCGGATCTGTTCGACACGCCGCTTGACCAGCGCGTGGCCCACGACGCATCGGGCGGAGAGGACACGCTCATCGGGTCTAACGGGGCCGACACGCTCGTCGGCGGTGAAGGCAGCGATACGATTTCGGGCGGTGACGGCGACGATGCCCTGTTTGGCGGCCACAACCGCCAGACCCGCCCCGACGATGACGACGCGGATACGATCTTTGGCGAAGAGGGCGACGACACGCTCTTCCTCGGCAACGGCGATATCGGCAGCGGCGGGGCCGGCAACGATGTCTTCGCCATGGTCGCCGACGCGGACGAAACCGTGACGATCACCGATTTCGACCCCGCCGAAGACGCGCTCGCCATCGAGGTCGAAGACCCCGAGGCAGAGACCGTCACGGACCAGCAAGTGGACGAGGAAGGGTTGTCCGTCCGCCTCTCGACGGGGCTGACCCTGCGCCTGACCGGCCTTGGCGAACCGCTCTCCGAAGACAGCTTCCAATTCGTGCGGGCCGATCCGATCGCCGACGCATGATTGCTTGACCGAACCGGTTTCCGGTGCTCCTTTACGTAGATTGACGTTTGGGAAGTGCCGATGCCGCGAATATCTCTCGACACGATCGAAAAAACCGTGCGCCGCGCTCTCAGGGCGCATGGCGCCGACGAGTTTCCCGCAGCCGAAGTCGCGCGTGCGGTGCGTCAGGCCGAGGGCCTCGGGAACAAGATCTGCGGGCTCTATTACGTCGAAAGCTACTGTCAGCAATTGCTCAGCGGGCGGGTGGATGGCACCGTATCGCCCGACGTGCGGACGGTGCGGCCGGCGGCGGTGCAGGTGGACGCGGGCTTCGGTTTTGCGCAGCCCGCCTTTGCCCACGGGCTGCCGGTGGCGCTCGATGCCGCGCGGCAATACGGGGTGTCGACACTTGCCGTCATGCACGCCCATACCTGTACCGCGCTGGGCTATTTCACCGAACAAATCGCCGCTTCGGGCATGATCGGGATCGGTTTTACCAACGCCACGCCCATCGTCGCACCGCCGGGCGGCAAGACGCGGATGATCGGCACCAATCCCATGGCCTTTGCGGTGCCCGACGGGCGCGGCGGGCTGGCCATGCAGTTCGACCAGTCCACCACCACCGTGGCTTTGGGCAAGATCACCATGGCCCAGGCCGCCGGAGAGGCGATCCCGGAAGGCTGGGCGCTGGACGCGCGGGGAAATCCCACCACCAACCCGGCCAGCGCGCTGAAGGGCTCGCTCGTCTCCGTGGGCGGGCACAAGGGCTGGGGGCTGGGCCTGATGGTCGAGGTGCTTGCCGCCGCGATGACGGGATCGCTGATGTCGCACGATGTGAAGCCCCTGAAGGCTCCCGAAGGCGCGCCGCATGATCTGGGCCAGTATTACCTGATCATCGATCCCGCCGTGCAGCCGGATTTCCGCGAGCGGATGGAGGCGCTGGCATCGCTTGTGGCACAGGACGCGGGCGCCCGCCTGCCGGGCCGCAACCGCACCCTTTGCGACCCTGTCGAGGTGGCCGAAGACGTCTGGCGCACCATTCTGGCACTGTCCGAGCGCTGAGGCGCGCAGCCGCTCAGGTGCAGATGTTTTCCAGATCCACACCGTCCCACGGCAGACCGACGTCATAGGCCGGGCTCTGCGGCAGGGGGGCCACCGGCATCGCCTGACGGACCAGCGCGTGCAGCCTTTGCGTGCGGGCGCCCTGCGGGTTCAGCGCGCGGCAACAGACCAGCTCCTCGACGATGGAGCCTTGCTGTTCATACCCGAAATCGAGGAACCGCCGGTCTTCCAGCTCGAAGAGGTAGGGATCGTCGCCGGGGTTATGCTCGGACGCGGCGCGCAGCGGGGTATAGCCGGTGACGGCCCGGTTCTGCCACTGCCAGATATGCGTCAGCTCGTGGCTCAGCAGCATCGCGGCCACCAGTCCGATCCGGTCGGGATAGTCGGGCAGGTAATCCTCCAGAAACCAGTCGCGGTCGAACAGCACGCGGTTCCACAGCGCCATCGCGGCGGGCTTCGAGGTCACGATCTTTTCCTCCTCCACCGGCGGAAAGATCAGCTCGCGGCAGGTGGTGCGTGGGCGCGGTTTGCGCCGGAATGTCACCGCGCGGGTCGGTGCGCCCTCGACCAGCCGCACCGCGTCGAGGTCCAGCGTATCGCCGTGGATACCGCGTGCGAAGGCCCGCTCGCTGTCGGTCAGCGGACGGCCACAGGCGGCGAGAAACAGCAGGATCAGAAGGGCAAATCGCATGGGGCCATTAGGGGGCGATGGCCCTCGCGGTGCAAGTCAAATCAACGTGCGAAAGTGGCCGTTGCCAGTGCCACGGGCTTGCCCGACGGATCGGCGATCAGCGTGCAGCGGGCAAAGACCATGCTGCGCCCCGCGCGCGTCACCTCCGCCACCGCACGGATGCTGTCGCCACTGGCCGGACGCAGGAACTGCGTGTCCAGCGTGACCGTCCCCACCGGCACCATTTCCCCCAGGTGACCGCCGCAGGCCAGCACCATGGCCGTGTCCGCCAGCGCGCTCAGAGCCTGCCCCGACACGATCCCACCCGTGCGGTTGATGGCATCGGTGATGGGTATGCGCAGCACCGTCCGATCCGCCCCGATCTCGGTCACCTGCGGACGCAGGGCCAGCACCCAGGGCGCGAAATTCTCGTCTAGGAAGGTTTGGGCGAGGGCAGGGGTCATCGGCAGGCTCCGGTCGGTGTCGTGCCAGCCTCTGGCAATTGCGGCAGCGACGCAAGGGGAAGGCCCGGTTTGATGCAGATCATGTCGCGCGGTCGCGAAGCGCTCTAGGCTGGGGGTCTGACAAGGAAAGGAAAACGCGGATGAGATACTTTGTGTTCAGTCTGATCGCGCTCGGGGCACTCGCCGGCGCGGCCCACGCGCAGGGCGCCGGACGGGGCGCCGAAATCTACGCGCAATTCTGTGCGACCTGCCACGGGGTCAGGCACGACGGAAACGGACCGATGGCGCCCGTGCTGCTGGTGCAGCCTTCGGAGCTCAGTACGCTCGCGGCGCGCAACGGCGGTGTGTTTCCGACCCTGCGGGTGGTGCAGCGCATCGACGGCCGCGATCCGCTGGTCAGCCACGGCTCCGAGATGCCGGTCTACGGTGACTTCTTCGAGGGCGAGAACACCCCGCTGAAAACCCCCGCCGGCCAGCCGATCCTGACCAGCCGCGCGATCGTGGATATGGTCGCGTATCTGGAAGCGGTGCAGGAGTAGGGCTAGGCATCAAGTAAGATCTTTTAAGGAAATTTAAGGAAGTGCTCCGTTTCGTCCTGCCGTACGGTGCTTCTCTGAAGTATGGTCATGTATATTTTTAAGAAATAAAAATTTTATTTTTCGACACGATAACTAAAAGATATCGAATTTTTAAGCCCTTCAAGTTCGTCAGATTTTGCGAGCTTATGTATCATTCTGTGACACGTAGGGCAGAGAACAAAAAAATCTTCGGGTATATGGTACCGGCGAGTCTCTCCCTCATCTAGCTGGAAAAGGGCGGTCCGATGGTGGACGTCCAAGGGGAATTCTTCGATCGGGCCTTCAAACCCAAAATGTATTTCTGGATCTAACCCGCAGGCTTCGCATTTACTCCCGCGCGCGCGCAATACTTCTTTTCTAACTTTATTATTTCTTTCGATTCTTCTGGAAACTATGTACTTGCGTGTCTCATCCACTGTCTTCGAAAAATTATCAACATCAAGCTCAGTTGCAGAGCTAATATGTCCTTTGTCGACTAAGGCCTGATATGCGTATAGAATCTTCTCGAGATCGTCATAAAATTGATGCTTATTGATTTGGCCTGGCAGGTATTTTCGACCGAATACATGTCCAGCTTCGTACCCAGCTGGAAGGGCTTCCTCGGAACCTAATTGAATGCTGTCGCTGCTGAAGATTTTCGCGAACTCGGGAATTTTATCCGCCATGTTTAGTGCATTGCGCTTCAAAACGGCTTTTCCCCTAGATTCTCCAAATTCTCTGTAAACTGCTGTCGTTCCCTGGTTGAGCGATAAATAGATTTCGTTTGTTTGGGCGTTTATTAAATATACGACGTAAAATCCCTTAGTTGCTGAAACTGTAACAAGAGGATCAAAGAATGCTAGCCAAGGCACCGCCGCCCAGTTTCCGGCGCCGGGACTTGCTTTGGTCTGAAGGTCAAATGGAAGGAATAGGAGCCTTTTTTTGGCTTCGAGATTCAAATCTTTCCGAATGAAATTTGCAAAGTCGTTCTCGGAAAACGACTTTCCCCGTTGGTATACATATTCGGTCGCAACGCGCTCTAGGTATTCAACTAGCACTACATTTCACTCTCTCAAACATCCAACTCCTCCACGAACCGCGCGTTTTCCTGGATGTATTCGAACCGCAGCTCCGGCTTCTTGCCCATCAGGCGCTCGACCAGATCGCCGGTCTCTCCGGGGAAGTCCTCGTCCACTGTCACGCGGATCAGCTTGCGGGTGGTGGGGTCCATCGTGGTTTCCTTCAGATCCTTCGCGTCCATCTCGCCGAGGCCCTTGAAACGCTGCACGTCGATCTTGCCCTTGCCGCCCAGACCCTTTTCCAGCAGATCGTTCTTGGCCGCGTCATCGGCGACGTAAACGCGCCGGGCGCCCTGCGTCAGACGGTAGAGCGGCGGGCAGGCCAGATAGAGATGCCCCGCGTCGATCAGCGGGCGCATCTGGGTGAAGAAGAACGTCATCAGCAGCGCCGCGATATGCGCGCCGTCCACATCCGCATCGGTCATGATGATGATCTTGTCATAGCGCAGGTCGTCGAGGTTGAATTTCGTGCCCATCCCCACGCCCAATGCCTCGCAAAGATCGTTGATCTCGGCGTTGGTATTCAGCTTGCCCGACGCGGCGCCCAGCACGTTGAGGATCTTGCCCTTCAGCGGCAGCAGCGCCTGGTTCACGCGGTTGCGCGCGCCCTTGCCGGAACCACCCGCCGAATCCCCCTCGACGATGAACAACTCGGTGCCCGCGCGGTCCTTGGACGTACAGTCGGTCAGCTTGCCGGGCAGGCGCAGCTTCTTGGTGGCCGTCTTGCGCGCGGTTTCCTTCTCCTGACGCCGCCGCAACCGTTCCTCGGCACGCAGGACGAGGAAATCGAGGATCGCACCGGCGGATTTCGTATCCGCCGCCAGCCAGTTGTCGAAGTGGTCGCGCACGGCGCCCTCGGTCATCTTCTGGGCGGCTTCCGTGCTCAGACGGTCCTTGGTCTGCCCGACAAAGGCCGGATCGGCGATAAAGCACGACACCAGCGCGCAACCGCCCGACATCAGGTCCTCGCGGGTAATCTGCGCGGCTTTCTTGTTGTTGCTGAGCTCGCCGTAGGCCTTGATGCCCTTGAGGATCGCGGCCCAGAAGCCCGCGACATGGGTGCCGCCTTCGGGGGTGGGGACCGTGTTGCAGTAGGACTGGATGAACCCGTCGCGCGACGGCGTCCAGTTGATCGCCCATTCCACCTTGCCGGGCTGGCCGAACTTTTCCTTGAAATCCACCGTCCCGGCAAAGGCCGCATCGGCGTATGTGGTGGCCTTGCCCAGTGTCTCGGTCAGATAGTCGGACAGGCCGCCGGGGAAGTGGAACGTCGCCTCGCGCGGCGTCTCGCCATCGTCAATGGCGGATTTCCAGCGGATCTCCACGCCCGAGAACAGATAGGCCTTCGACCGGATCGATTTGAACAGCCGCGCGGGTTTGAACCGGTGGGTGCCGAAAATCTGTTCATCCGCGTGGAACGTGACCGTGGTTCCACGCCGGTTGGGGGCCGCGCCCACCTTTTCCACCGGCCCCAGCGGCACCCCGCGCGAGAATCGCTGCTCGTAGAGCTCCTTGTTGCGCGCGACCTGAACGACCATCGAATCCGACAAAGCGTTGACCACGGAGGCGCCCACGCCGTGCAGGCCCCCCGATGTCTGGTAGGCCTTCCCCGAGAATTTGCCCCCCGCGTGCAGCGTACACAGGATCACCTCCAGCGCGCTCTTGTCGGGGAATTTGGGGTGCGGATCAATCGGGATACCGCGCCCGTTGTCGCGCACCGTCAGGCTGAAATCTTCGTGCAGTTCCACCTCGATACGGTTCGCGTGGCCTGCGACGGCCTCGTCCATCGAGTTGTCCAGAACCTCGGCGACGAGGTGGTGCAGCGCCCGCTCGTCGGTGCCGCCGATATACATGCCGGGGCGTTTGCGGACAGGTTCCAGCCCTTCCAGCACCTCGATGGAAGACGCGTCGTAGTCGGTCGGTTCGCTGTCGTGACCGGAGAGGAGATCGGACATGGGTTACGCCTGTTGTTGCTTTTGATTGGCGGCCATTTTTACAGGCGTGGGCCGCAGGGGCAATCGCCGCCTGCGGTTATCCACATCTAAAACGCCGATTGCCGGAGTAATCTTGGATGTTTGCCGGAAACAGGCGGTTTGCACTGCTCGGTTCGGCCCCGGTCGCAGCTCTCAGGGTCGAAGGGCGGGTCAGGCGGCGCCGAGCATGTCGTCTATCTTCCGCGTGCAATTGGCCACCATCTTCACGACCGAAAGCAGATCATTGGGCTTGCAGATATATTCATCCGCCCCCTCGGCGTAGGCCTGCGAAACATCGTCGGGATGCTCTGACGATGAATACATGAACACCAGCGGCGGCGGGCTGGGAAATTTCTCGCGGGCGGCGCGCAGGACGTGAAAGCCGTTGTAGCCCGGCATGTTGATGTCCAGAAACAAGGCGTCGAAAGGGACGTCGTCCAACGCCTCGACAGCGGCGAGGGCGTTGTCGACTTCGCTGAGGGATACGGTGCTGTCCGCAAGTTTGCCGAAGGCCCGTTTCAGGATCATGCGGTCGACCATGCTGTCGTCTATAATCAGGATGCGCTTTTCAGCCATGACGGGCCTCTGCTTTCTGTTGGAGGTGCGTTTGGGGAAGAACAATCCGTATCGTGGCACCGCTGCCTGCGCGGGCGTCCCCGGCGATGTCCACGGTGCCGCCGTGGGCCGCGACAATCCGCGCGACCAGTGCCAGGCCAAGACCCGAGCCGGCGATGTTGCTGCTGTTCGACTGCCGCACGAGCGGCTGAAACACATCCTCCCTACGGTCGGCGGGAAAGCCGGGGCCGGTATCGCTGACCTCAATCTCAATCGGACCGTCCTTGCGCAGCCGCGCGCGGACGGAAATCGCCGCACCCGCCGGACCGCTCCCGTATTTCAGCGCATTGTCGAAGAGGTTGAAAAAGACCGACACCATCTGTTCGCGATTGGCATGGAGCGAAAGCGCGGGCGGCGCCACACGCACGGCAAGGCTGCCAAGGTCCAGCATGGCCCGCGCTTCCGCGATCAGCTGGTGCAGGGGCACGGACACGCGATCCTCCTCGGGGGCGGTTTCGATCATGTGCAGGTTTTCCAGCCCGCCAAGCAGGGCCAGAAGGCTGTTGGCAGACTCGTGGATCTGGGTCGCAAAGCCAGAAGCCTCACTGCACGCCGAGATGTTTTCAACCGCCTCCACGATCATTTCCGACAGCAGGCAATGCTGGCGGATCGGTCCGCGCAGATCATGGGCGACAAAGCGGCCGAAGCGGCGCAGCGCCAGATTCTCGCTCTCCAGTTCCAGCTGGCTCTCGCGCAGGGCAACCTGGGCGGATATATCCTCCGAGGCGGCGATGATCATGCCGTCCAGCTCTCCGCCGCTGATCGGGCTGACCCGCACGGCCCAGTGTTTCGGTGTGCCCGACGCCGTGGGGCATTCGGCCTCGAACTCCACCGTCACGCCGCCGCTGGCGGCCCGGACGGCATTTTGCAACGTCTCCCGGTACTGTTCGGGCCAGAGCGACCACCACGGCGTGCCCTCCAGTGGCGCGAAATCGTCGATCTCCATGATCGCCTTGCCGTTCTCGCTCATGAATTGCAGCGCCCCGTCCGGGTCCAGCAGCTTGATGCACTGGGGCGACTGCCCCAGCATCGCCTTGGCAACATCACCGTCGATCCGTTCTTCGATCAGGTTTTGAACAGCGGCCATGCGCACTCCAGTCTTGGCATCCACCAGAACCGGAAATAGGCACCGCCCGGGATTAAGATACCGTGAAAATGCCGCATGAATTCTTGAAACCGGCAGAAGAGTATCGTCAACTTTCAACGACCGGATCCAGATTGCGCAGAGCCGGGCGAATTGGCGGCGCGCGCGCTTGCAACGCATCTGCACGGGCTTTCTTTCGTGCAAATTCGCGATTAGATGACAGCAGCGCAGATGGAGTGAGCCATGACCGAAACGCTTCCCGAAACGGCTGAACGTCTGACAGTGAACACAGCGCCCAACTGGCGCTACATGCTTCAGGAATACGACGAGCTGTACCGCTACCTCCCCGCAGGCGGCAGTGACAAGATCGCGGGCCACCAGCGTCGCGTCCGCGAAGCCATCGCGCGTCTGCTCAAACGCAACGCCGACGTGCGCCTGCAGCCGCGTGCGGTCAAACCGGTGACGGCCCATCTGCGCCGCGCGCTGGACGAGGGGCGCACGGCCAGCCTCGCCCCCGCCGTGCGCGCGCTTGACGCGGTGGCAGAAGATCTCAGCTGGCAATACGGCTACGAAAAGGTGCCAAAGGGGCTGTCGCAAAACTATGCCTACGCCGAACTCGCGGGAACGCGCGGCCCCGTCGTGGCCGAGGATATCATCCTTGGCGTGGTGCTCTTTGCGCCGGGATGTACCTATCCCGCCCATGCCCACAAGGGCATCACCGAAAGCTATGTGATCCTGTCCGGCGCGGTGTCGGAAAATCACGCGGGCGTCTATGTGCCCGGCTCGATGATCTACAACCCGCCGGAGCATCTGCACCGGATCACCGTGGGCAAGAGTGAACCCGCGCTGCTGGCCTATGCGTGGATGGGCGAGCGTGAGAACCTGCACGAGCAGAAGATGGTGTTCACCCGCACCCGCAAGTAGGCGTCAGACCGGCGTGGGCGGCGTCAGGGGTTTGCGCCGCCTGACGCTGATCAGCAGGCCCAGCGTCAGGATGCCCAGTGCCGCGATGCCGATGGGGCCGATCCCTTCGCCAAGGATCAGTGCGCCCAGCACCGCCCCCATTCCCGGCACGGCCGCAAGGATGGACGAGGTATTGGCATTCCCGATCCGCCGCGACGCATGCGCGATCAGCAACAGCCCCGCAAGGTTGGGCACGAACCCCTGATAGATGGCCTGCAACAGCAACGGCCCCGTCGGCGCATCGGCCAGCCCAGACGGCAGGAACAGCGCCCAGACCGGCAGATAGATCACCGCGTTGATGATCGTCCCGCAAAAGATGATCTGCATCGCGCCCAGTTGCCAGCGCTCCGACAGGATCACGTAGACGGAAAAGAACAGCGCCCCCACCATGAACAGCGCATCACCCACCCATACTGCATCGCCGCTGATCTGGGCCGCGTCCCACACCAGCACGACTGCGGAGGCGAGGATCATCACCGCGCCCACCGCCTGCCGCAGGCCGGGCCGGTTCCCGAAGACGGCAATCCCGATCGCGATGCCGAAGATCGGCAGCATTCCGTTCATGAAAATGCCTCCGTGCGCGGCAGGGGCAAAAAGGAACCCGCCGAAAACGCACAGGATATACAAGGGCCCGAGGATGAAGGACAAAACCGCCATCTGCCCGAGGCCCATCCCCCGCCACGGTTTGTAATAGAGGCACAAGGGCAGCGCCACGACCGCCGCCAGCCCGTAGCGCAGCGCGGCAAGGTCATAGATGGTCAGCCCCGAATTCTCCGCGATCCGGCTCACCACCAGCCAGAACGACCAGACGAAGACGATGATCCAGGCGGCGGCGTAGCCCGTGAACTGCGATGTGGGGGTGCTGGTCATCTGGACGGGTGCTCGCTTTTGCTTCGTGCTCAGCTTTAGGGGGCTGGCAGGCGAAGGACAAGCACCACCGCCCGCAGGCTAGAGCCAGTCGAGGATCGCGCGCGCCACCTCCCGTGGCTTCTGGTGGTGCAGCCAGTGGTCGGTGCCGGGGATCTCCACCCGCGTCAGATCGGGCGCGTAGTCTTCCAGCCCCTCGGTGGTCTGGGGCAGCAGCGCGGTGTCGTCGGAGCCCCAGACCAGCAGGTGCGGGCACCGGATCTGCAAGCGCTGCGGGTCGAAGTTCAGCCCCTCGATCGCCTCTCCCGGGCCACCGATCTTCAGCGGGGAGGCGCGGTACCAGTTGACCATCCCGCGCAGGCCCGCCGCATCGCGCCACGCGGCCTTGTAGCCCGCAAGCGTTTCACCCTTCAGCCAGGTCATGTCCATATGCGCCGAAAACAGGCCCATCAGCTTGGCAAAATCATCCGCCGCCAGAATATCCTCCGATCCCTCGCGGCGCAGGAAGTGGATATACTGCGATGCATCCGTCTGCGCGCCGCCCTTGGCCAGCTCGCGCTGGAAGGGGGCAGGGTGGACGCCGTTCAGGATGATCAGCTTTTCCACCAGATCGGGCCGCCCTATGGTCAGCGCATAGGCAACCGATGCGCCCCAGTCATGCCCCAACACGATAAGCGGCTCGTCCCCGATCAGCGCCACCAGATCCGAGACCAGCAGCGCGGTCTTGTACTGGTCCACTTCTGCGGGCCGCCAGCTTTGCCCGTATCCGCGCTGGTCCGGTGCAATGCAGTGGAACCGTTCGGCCAGCAGGGGCGCGAGATCGTTCCACGCGCCCGAATATTCGGGAAAGCCGTGCAGCATCAGCAGCCGTGGCGCGTCCTTGTTTCCCCAGTGGCGGACAAGGAACGCCTCTCCGTTCAGCTCGACCGTTTCTGTCCAATGTGCCGCCATCGCTTGCGTCCCTCCCGCTGTGTGTTGTCCGCCGTGCTGGCCCCTTGTCAGGGCCCAAGGGTCTCGAATGTCAGCCCCGCGGCGGTGCCCTCGGCAAAGCCCGCCATCGCGGGCGTCAGATACCGCTCCATGTCCGCGTCCTCCTGCAGGTGCCGCCCCATGAAGGCAGCGGCGAAATGCTGCGCGATATTGTTCATCACCACGCTGTCCCAGACCGGATCGGCGTAGTGCTGGAAGGGCGGCCATCCCAGCGTATCCGACATGTCCCAACTCTCCGCCGGTGCCGGATAGGGGGCAGCGGCGTTGTGGCCCGCGCGGTGAAAGCTCAGCAGATGCCGCGCGACGCCTGTGGCCCCTTCGTAGAGCCCGCGCATCGCGGCATAGCCCGACACGTCATCCTGCGTGCCCGCCATGACCAGCGTGGGCACGCGGATCCCCGCCAGCCCCTGCGCGTCCCACATATCATAGAGCCCGCCCCAGGGGCCGATGGCGATTACCGCGCGCAACCGGCTGTCGGCAAGGGCCGCGTGCGTGTCCGAGCCTGCCAGATGCCGCGCCAGCATCCCGCCCCGCGGCGCGCGTGGATAATCCAGCGCGGTGCGCGCCAGCCCCGCGCCCGCGGCGATCAACGCCCCGTAGCCGCCCATCGAATAGCCGATGATGCCGGCGCGGGTCTCGTCGATGCCCAACTTTCCGGCCTGGGCACAGAGCGCATCGATCAGCCCCATCTGGTCCAGAGGGCGGTGCAGCAGCGTGATGCCGAAATCATCCGGCGCGTCATAGGTGCTGCCCGCATGGTCGGCGGCAGCCACGACAAAGCCGCGCGCGGCAAGGCTCTCGGCCAGATGCACCATAAGGTAGCGGTTGCCGGGATAGCCGTGGCTGATCAGAACCAGCGGGAACCGCCCTCCGGCTGCGTCGGCATCGCGCACCGCGCGCCCGTGCAGCGTGGCGCGGCGCACACCGTCACGCAGCAGCGTGTCATATGTGCCGCCGGCCTGCGTACCCTCGGCAGCCGGGTACCAGCGCTCCACGGTCAGGGGGCGGTCCAGTCCCGCCTGCTGGCCGCTGCCCATATCGGGCTGATCGTGCAGCACGATCCGCTGCGTGCGCACGCCCACGGGGTAAGGGCCGCGCCGCGCGGCGAGCGCGGGCGCGTAGGGCGTGACCAGATCTATGCGATTTTCACGGCTCACGGTGCGGTCCGCGCGGTCAGAGGGGGGCTCATCTTCATGCCGCCAGCCTAGGCGCATCGCGGCGCGCGCATCAACTGGACAATCCGCTTGACGTAACGGCACACACGCGCCGGGGCGCCGGCCCCCGGCCGCGATTGTTCCGGTACAATTCCTGTCTGGTGACGGCGCACGATTGCGACTAAGGGAAGGGCATGCATCCCACCATGACCCTTCCTGCCCACGCGCGCGCGATCGCGGTGCTGGGCCTTCCGCTGATCGGCGGCCACCTCGCGCAGATGGCAATCGGCGTGACCGATACGGTCATGCTCGGCTGGTACGGCGTCGAGGCGCTGGCCGCCGTCACCCTCGCCGCCACCTATTTCTTCGTGCTCTTCATCTTCGGGTCCGGCTTTGCCTGGGCGGTGATGCCCATGGTCGCCACCTTCCAGGCCGAGCGGGACGAAGTCTCGATCCGCCGTGCCACCCGCATGGGGCTGTGGATCAGCCTCGGCTTCGGGCTCTGCGTGCTGCCCCTGCTGATCTTCTCGGCGCCGATCCTGCGCCTGATGGGGCAGGAGGAAGAGGTCGCAGCGGATGCCGCGCTGTATCTGACGGTCGCGGGCTGGGGGATCATCCCTGCGTTGTTCGTGATGGTGCTCAAAAGCTACCTCGCCGCGCTGGAGCGCACGCAGGTCGTGCTGTGGATCACCGTGCTGGCCGCGGTGGTGAACGCACTGGTCAACTACGCGCTCATCTTCGGCAACTGGGGCGCGCCGGAACTGGGGCTGCGCGGCGCGGCCCTTGCCTCGCTGTCCACCCAGATCGTGTCACTGGTGGGCGTTGTCGTCTACGCGGTGGTGGCCTTGCCGCAGCACGATCTCTTCCGCCGCCTCTGGCGCCCCGATTGGGAGATGTTCGCCCGCGTCTTCCGCCTCGGCTGGCCGATCTCGATCACCTCGCTCAGCGAGGTCGGCCTCTTCGCGGCCTCGGCGGTAATGATGGGCTGGCTCGGCACCGTGCCGCTCGCGGCCCACGGCATCGCGGTGCAGCTCGCGTCGATCACCTTCATGGTGCACCTCGGCCTCAGCAACGCGGCCACCGTGCGCGCGGGCAACGCCCTCGGGCGGCGCGACAGCGCCCATCTGGCGCGCGGGGCAGGGGTGGTCACGGCGATGTCGCTGGTCTTCTCGGTCGTCACGGTGACCTTCTTCTTTCTCTACCCCGAATTCTTCATCGGCATCTTCATTCTCGATACCGATCCGGCGCGCGCGCAGATCCTCGGCATCGGCGTCGGCATCCTGTTCATGGCAGGCCTGTTCCAGCTGGTGGACGGGGCGCAGGCCATCGGCCTAGGCGTGCTGCGCGGGGTTCAGGACACCACCGTGCCCATGGTATATGCCGCCGTCAGCTACTGGGTGATCGGCGTGCCGTGCTCCTACGTGCTCGGCTTCGTCTTGGGGTATGAGGGGATCGGAGTCTGGGCGGGGCTGGGCATCGGTCTGGGCGTCGCCGCGGTCCTGCTCAACGCGCGGTTCTGGCGCACGGTCCTGCCCGGTCTGCACCACGCGCAAGCCGCCTGAAAGGGGCGTCCCCGCGCGTCTCCATTTTGCCCTTAAACTCATTCCCGCAGCCTGCAACGACCGCCCCGGGACGCGGTTGCACGCCAGCGCTCACTCCCGCGTCAGCCGGTCCGCCTTCTTGCGCACCAGCACGCTGCGCAGATCGTGCATGGCCAGCAGCAACCGGTCGGTCACCGCTTCCAGCTGTTCGTCCGTCGCGCGCGATTGCGCCCATTGCGCGGTCAGGTTCAGATGGTCGATGGCGCGGTGGATGTCGTCGATGTCGCGCCGCGCAAGCGTCGCGGCACGGTCTTCCATCCACAGCTTGATCTCCGCCACATCCGCTTCCGACAGCACACGGTCGCCGTGCGGCTTGATCTCGCCGTTGCGCATGTTGACCACGGCGATCTGGTCCATCTCGATCCGCCGCTGACGGTTCTCGGTATCGATCCGGAACACGAAAGCGCCATTTTCACGCACGCGGAAGAAATATTCTGGAAGCGTGCCTGCCATGATCGGTCGAAGTGCCCCTGTCTCGCCTGCCCACCGGTGTAGGCCAGAGGCCCTTCGCGGAAAAGGAAAAAATTCCCCTCCCGCGCCCGGCGCCTACTTCAGATCGGTGCAGAACGCCGTAATCCGCGCGCAGGCCTCGGTCAGCGCCGCATCCGACGTGGCATAGCTGATGCGGAAGTTCGGGCTCAGCCCGAAGGCCGCGCCGAACACCACCGCGACGCCGGTTTCCTCCAGCAGCGCGGTCGCGAATGCCTCGTCGCTGTCGATGCGGGTGCCGCTCTTGGAGGTCTTGCCAATCAGCCCCGCAATCGACGGATAGACATAGAACGCCCCCTCGGGCACCGGGCAGGTCACGCCGTCGATGGCGTTCAGCGCCTCGACCACCAGATTGCGGCGCCGCACGAACATCTCGTTGTTGGGCGCGATGAACTCCTGCGTGCCGTTCAGCGCCTCCACCGCCGCCCATTGGCTGATCGTGCAGGGGTTCGAGGTGGACTGCGACTGCACCTTGCGCATCGCCCCGATCAGCTCCTTCGGGCCCGCGGCATAGCCGATGCGCCAGCCGGTCATCGCATAGGCCTTGCTGACGCCGTTGACCGTCAGCGTGCGGTCATAGAGCCGCGGCTCGACTTCGGCCGGTGTGCAGAATTCGAAATCGTCATAGGCCAGATGCTCGTACATGTCGTCGGTCATCACCCAGACATGCGGGTGGCGCAGCAGCACGTCGGTCAGCGCGCGCAGCTCCTCGCGCGAATAGCCTGCGCCGGTGGGATTCGATGGCGAGTTGAAGATCAGCCACTTTGTTTTCGGTGTGATCGCCGCTTCAAGCTGCGCGGCGGTCATCTTGAAATTCTGCTCGATCTGGCATTCCACGACCACCGGCGTGCCGCCGCCCAGCAGCACCATGTCGGGGTAGCTGACCCAATAGGGCGCGGGGATGATGACCTCGTCGCCCGGGTTCAGCGTGGCGACCAGCGCATTGTAGAGCACCTGCTTGCCACCCGAAGACACGCTGACCTGCGCCGGTTCATAGTCCAACCCGTTGTCGCGCTTGAATTTCGCGCAGATCGCCTGCTTCAGCTCGGCGATGCCGTCGACGGCGGTGTATTTGGTCTTGCCCGCCGCGATGGCGGCAATGGCGGCGTCCTTGATGTTCTGCGGCGTGTCGAAATCCGGCTCTCCGGCGCCCAGCCCGATCACGTCGCGCCCGGCGGCCTTCAGCTCCTGCGCTTTGGTGGTCACCGCGATGGTCGGGGACGGCTTCACGCGGGCGAGTGTTTCGGAAAGGAGTTTCATTTCGACCTCTATGATCTATATCTGTTCGTACGCCCTCAATACGGGGACAATCCCCACCCATACAAGCGCGATTCCGCGACCGGAGGAGACGACCCATGACCCAGACCGAACAGCAGACAGACTGGTACAGCCCCGAAGTAGCCACTTTCGGCGACCGTGTGGCCGCCGCGCGCGAGGCTGCTCAGATGGACCAAAGCGCACTGGCGCGCCGGTTGGGTGTGCGCACGGCGACCCTGCAGGGCTGGGAAAACGACACCTCCGAGCCGCGCGCCAATCGTCTTGCAACCCTCGCGGGGGTGCTGAATGTCTCGATGATGTGGCTGATCAACGGCGAGGGCGAGGGCCTCGATGCGCCTGCGGACCAGACGGTTCTGCCCGATGGCGCCGAAGACCTGCTTGCCGAACTGAACAAGATCCGCCTCGAAATGACAGCCTCCTCCAAACGCCTCGGCCAGTTGGAAAAACGGCTGCGCCAGATGATGAAAGCCCCCTTCGATGCTTGAGATGCCACAGCCGAAGCCCCCCGCAAACGAGCCGCGCGAGACCCGCGAGAAACGGCTGCGGATGCGCTCCATGCGCCGCGGGATCAAGGAGATGGACCTGATCCTGCAGGCCTACGCCGAAGACCGCGTGTCCGCCATGTCCGAGGCCGATCTCGACCTCTACGACGATCTGCTGAACGAGAACGATCACGATCTCTACCAGTGGGTCACCGGCCAGACCGCACCGGACGACCGCTACGGGGCGATGATCGGCGATATCCGCGCCCATATCGCTGCCGCGCGCACCTGACAGGCACCTCTCTCAAACCCCTTGGCATTTAACCAAATGTTCTGATTTTACAGGCAATCTCCGGCTCGCAAACAAATAAGAGTCGGAGAGTAGTATGAGCATACAGAACAGCATTGATGTGCTGGGGTCCGTGGAGCCGGGCCTGACCAGCGATCGCGGCTTCATGGTTGGCTATCTTGAGGCGCTGTCGCTGGTAGAGCGGTTGCACAGGCTGCTTCTGGACGTGATCAAGGACGAATTCGAACGCGTCGGCGTGCTGGAAATCAACGCGGTGCAGGCCCTGCTTCTGTTCAACATTGGCGATAACGAAGTCACCGCCGGTGAATTGAAAACCCGCGGCTACTATCAGGGCAGCAACGTCAGCTACAACCTCAAGAAGCTGGTCGAAATGGGCTACATGCACCACCAGCGCTGCGAGATCGATCGCCGGTCCGTGCGGGTGCGCCTGACCGAAAAGGGCCGCCAGATCCGCACCGTGGTCCAGCAGCTTTTCTCCCGTCACGCCGAAGGATTGCAGGACCGCGGCGTTCTGGGCGTGGACGGTATGGTGGACATCACCGCATCGCTCAAACGGGTCGAACGGTACTGGACCGACCAGATCCGCTATATCTACTGATCGCGGATCAGCCGCAGCGCGCGGTCAGACGCGGCCCAGCGTCTCCCATTCCGCACGCGCCAGCGCGATCATCGGCTCGGGGTCTTTGTCGAACACCCGCCCGCCCTTCGGTGCCGCGAACAGGTACAGCGCGCCGTCGTGGATGCGCCAGACCTGCGGGTCGCCGTCTGTCAAGCGGCCCATGGACATTGCGCGGGTGCAGAACCCGCCGAACCGTGGCGCGAAGCGGTCGGGTGTGGCGGCGAATGCCGCCGCGTCCTCGGGCGTCGCAAACCGCCAGATCGCGCCATTCCAATCCACCTGATGCGCGTCCGTCCCGTCGCGCGCGGCCTCCACGGTCCAGTAGGCGCGGGTGTCGTACCCGTCGATCGCCTGACCGGCGCGGTTGACGGAGACGCGGGTGGCCTCGTCCGCACGCGCGCTCAAGCCCGAGGCGCAGACACCGGCGGCAGCGGTGGCAAGGATCACGAACTGGCGGCGGGGCAGGCGGGTCATCTCAAGGCTCCGGTAGAAAGGGTGTACTGCGCCATCTCCTATCACCCTGCGCGCCCGGGCGACAGACACGCCTGAGTGACCGCTCAGCGGGCGGACAGAACCAGCACGTCCAGCTCGCGCAGAAGCTTCGCTTCCATCGCCTCCGCATAGCCGTCGTACCCCAGCGCCGTCTTGACGAAGGCCTCCGGCCCCAGAATCACCTCGGCGCTGAAATATTGCACCAGCTCGGCGATCTCCGCCTGCCGTGCGTCACCGATGGCGGCGTCGTCCGCGCCGATCACCAGCGCGTTCACGGTGATGCCCTGCGGCTCCAGCAGGGGTTTGACATGGCGCGGACGGGGGCCAAGGTTGCTCTTGCCGTCACCGGAAATATCGAGCGTGCGTTTCACGCATTGCGCGCGTTGCGCCAGATGCTGCGCACCGACGCTCATCGCCACGCCAAGGCCCGTTCCGGGCGTCGCGTCGGCCCGCCGTTCCACGGTGCCGAGTGTCTCGATCACCCGCTCCAGCGCGGCGGCGCTGTCGATGCGTGTCCACGGGACCAGCGTCAGCTGGTCCTGCGGGCCGCTCCATTCAAAGACCAGCAACTCAACCGGCGCCTCGGGCTGCTCCAGCAGGCGCGCACGGACTGCCACGCTGCCCAGAGCGCGCGCCACCCCGTCCAGCTGCAGCCGGTATTCCCGCGCATCCACGGACCCCGAGACATCCAGCGCCAGCGCCAGCGCCTGCCGGCAGTCCTGTGCCGTGGCCGCCACCGGCGCCAGCAGCAGGCAGGCCGCCATGGCCGCTGCGCGGATCACCCGGCAGTCTCCGCGTCGGTTCCCAGTGATCCGATGGCGGGTGGGGCCAGTTCGCGCTCTAGCTTGCGGCGCATCGCGCGCTCGTAATCCTCGAACCCGTCCGCCACGATCACGAAAGCGCCCGGACCAAACATCACCTCGCGGCGGTAGAACGCGATCAGGCCGACTTCGCCCTCGAAATCCGCCGCATTCACCACCAGCCCGTTCACCGTCACCCCGTCGAAGGGAAACTCGCGATAGGCATTGGCGGGCGGGAAGCCCTCGTTGCTCTGGCCGTCACCGGCCATGTCGAGCGTCTTGCGCAGGCAATCGGGCGCGCGCTCCAGCAGCTTGGCGCCGAACCCCAGCGCATAGCCCATCGCGGTGGGAAAATCGTTGTGGCTGCGCTTCGACTGCGCCACGGTTTCGGCGGCTGACAACAGCGCCGCGCGGCTGTCGATGATCCGCCAGTCGAGGATGATTTCCTGATTGTAGCGCCCCGACCACTCGTAAACAGCCAGCGCCACCGGCAGGTCCGAGGCAAAGAAGGCCTCGGTCACCTCGGGCGAGGTCAGGGCCGCCACCGTGCCCGAACGTTGCAGCGCATCCTCGCGCGCGTCGACCGAACTCGACACATCTATGGCCAGCGCCAGCGCCAGCCGGCACTCCTGTGCCGCAGCGGGCAGGGCTGCCAGTGACAGCCCCGCCCAAAGGATCGCAGAGCGGATCACCAGTGCCCCGTGTTCTCCATCGACGCCCATGGCTCCTGCGGCTCGAGGCTGTCACCGGCCTGCAACAGCTCGACCGAGACATTGTCGGGCGAGCGCACGAAGGCCATATGCCCGTCGCGCGGTGGACGGTTGATGGTCACGCCCGCATCCTGCAGCTTCTGGCACATCTCGTAGATGTTATCGACGCGGTAGGCGAGGTGCCCGAAATGGCGGCTGTCGTCGGGCAGGGCATCGTCGCCGTCCCAGTTATAGGTCAGCTCCACGTCCGCGCGCCCATCGTCCTGTCCGGGGGGGCACATGAACACCAGCGTGAACCGCCCGCCCTCGTTCTCCAGCCGGCGACGTTCCACCAGTCCCAGCATTTCGTAGAACGCTTTCGACTTTTCCAGGTCTTTGACGCGCACCATCGTGTGCAGATATTCGATTGGCATCTTGGGCTCCTTTGATCGTAATTGAACTGATCGCTACCCTAGCGCGCCGCGCGCCCCTGTCGAGCCGCCGCCGGGCCTCGCGACTTCAAAAAGCCGAGACAATCCCGATGTTCAGGCCCAGACGGTTGCTGTCGTAGACGCCGATGTTCGAATTGGTCTTGGCTCCCGTCAGGCTGACCTGCGGGGTGAAGCCGTAGTAGTCGATATCGCGGAAAGTCGCGGTCACATCGAAAGAGATCTCCACGTCGCGGCGCCCGTCCACGCTCAGCAGATGCACATCGTAATCGCGCAGGGCCGCCCCGAGGCCGATCTGCACCTGTGCGCCCATCACCTCGCGGCCCAGAAGATACCCGCCGCGCAGGCGCACAAGACTGTATTCATGCAGCGCGTTGGGCGATTTCTGGTCCGCCACGGTCAGACCCAGATGCACCCCGCTGCCGCCGCTCAGGGCCCTGTCGACGCCGAAGCTCACGCTCACGCTCTCGCTGTCCGACACCCGCTGGCCGTTCTCGACCTCTGCCACCAGACCGAAGCGCAGCTTGGTGCGCTGATCGACGAAATAGCTTTGATCCGCATGCCCGCGCAGGAAGCTGGCATAGCGCGCGCCGCCGTAGAATGTCTGCCCCAGATCGACCCCCAGCGACAGCTCGCCGCGCCGGTCCGCGCGCAGATGCTTGAACCCGTAGCCGATGCTGGCGCTGCCAAAGGCATAGTCGCGCCCGCGGGCGTCGGGCACCTGATCCTTGCTGTCCTGCGACAGCGCGTAGGTGCGATAGCTCAGGCCAAGGCGCAGGTCATGCGCGCGCCGCTCGCTTTGGGCGAACCGGTAGCGCGACTGGACCTGACCGCCGATCTCGATGCCCGACAGCGCCTGCGCTTCCGGGTTGATCTCGCGCACCGTGGGGCCGCCCCCCACCAGCCTGTCCAGCACGGAATCCGACAGAAAGCTATCGCGCGACGAGCCGTTGTTGATGTTGGAATTGGGGGCCAGCGTGAAGGACAGATGCGTCTGCCACGGGTTGCGCTGGCGGACGTATTTGAAATCGCGCGTGGCGCGGCGCGCGTGCCCGGGGGAGGGTGCGTGCTCGACCGCGCGGCGCAGCCAGAACTGCGCCCGCGTGCGCTTGCCGTCCGACGACAGCGCCTGCGCCATCACCAGTGCCGCGTTGTATTTCTGTTCTGCGCTCCCGGCCAGCCGCCACGCACTGCGCGCCGCCTCCTGTGCGGGGGCATAGCGGCCCTGCGCGCGCAGCGCGTAGGCGCGGATCAGATGGGCGTTCACATCCTGCGGGTCGCGCGTCAGCAGCGCGTCGGCAAAGGCGACGGCCCGCGCCATATCCCCGCTCTGGGCGGCCAGCTTGGCCGCCTCCTGCATCTGCGCGGGGCTCAGTTGAAGAGGGCCGGCATCTTGCGCATAGGCAAAGGGCGCCGCGACCCATGCCGCAACGCCCAAAGCAAACCCGACACGCCGGATCGTGTGATGGATCATGGCCGTACAGCAGGGTCCCGGTACACGATAAAGCCGCCGGTGTCGCGTGTCCGCTGTGTCCCTTGTGTCTCCAGCACGAAAACGCCCACGATCTCGTCCGGTGCGTCGCCCGACACGATGGCGTAGAACTTGCCTTCCTCGTAGACGTCACCGCCCGACTGGCTCTGGATATCGACGATCAGATCGCCGTTGTTGTCCAGCGCATCAGGCCCGACCTCGAAAATCGCGTCCGGGATCGAGGTTTCGTCCTCGCTGATCGTCGAGGCAATCGCGGCGGTGATGTCATTGCCGTTCAGGTCGATGACACGGCGGTTGAACACGCGCCCTTTCACACCGTCCCCACGGATGGACTCGCCATCGTTGAAATCCTCGAAATCGACATCGACCGTGACATCGGCGGTCGAATACTCCAGACCCGCGCGTCCGGCGTAATCCCGCAGACCCGCCGATTTGCCGCTGAAACGCGCCTGAAGGCTGTTGGGCAGCGACACATCGGTGTCACGCTGGTAGATGAAACCGCCAAACCCGTAGTCGATGTACGAACCGGTCCGGACGATCGCGAATTGCGTGGTCGGCACGTCGGTGACCGTGCCGTCGGCGGCGCGCACACGGTTGCGGCTGACGCCATAGATCGCGCGGTAAACGAACTGGTCCACTTCTTCGCCGGTCACCGGATCGGTCGCGGTACGGGGGCCTTCGTAGACCGCGAACTCGCCGCGGTTCAGGCTGCTGACGCGCGTGCCACGATCGTAAGGCCGGTCGCCGTCGAAGGCGATGTTGTCGACGGTAAAGGTATCGTTACGGCTGTTGTAGGTGATGCCGGTGGCATAGCCGTTACCGGCATCGATGCCGGTTTCGCTCTCCGAACGGGCCTCGGCGCGAAACAGCGACGAATCCGGCGAGGGCGAAACGGTTCCGGGGGGGATGCCGTCGCGGTTGATCCCGGTGCCTTCACCGTCACCGATGGTCTCTCCGTCCGTGGGTGTCCCCGGTGTTTCCTCTTCGGCCGTCGTGCCTTCGTCAAACGGGTTGCCGCCGCTGCACGCGGCCAATCCCGCCACCAGCACGAGGCTGAGTATCTTTGTTTTCATGGGGTCTGCCCTCGATGCCTGTCATTCGTTTTGCACGACAATCACTGCCACCGCGTCGCTTTGTCAACGCAGCAAACCCGGCCGCGCCAGAAAACGCACGCACCATGGCGAAAAAACAATACCCTATATCGCGGTTCATCTGGCACCATCCGCCAGATATAGTCAGAACCGAATCCTCGCCCCCGCTCAAAGGACACCCGCCATGCCCATCTCGCCCGAGCAACAAGCCGAAATCGACGCCCTGCGCAGCCAGACCCGCCCGACCCTGCGGGCCGTATCCGACGGGATGGAGGCGCATCTCTACACCGCGCACGAAGTGCTCAACCACGGGTTCATCCGCGTCATCGACTACATGGGCGACGACGCCGCGATCTGTCAGGCGGCGCGCGTCTCCTACGGCAAGGGCACGAAATCGGTGCAGAACGACGAGGGGCTGATCCGCTACCTGATGCGCCACTGGCACTCGACCCCCTTCGAGATGTGCGAGATCAAGCTGCACGTCAAACTGCCCGTCTTCGTGGCGCGCCAGTGGATCCGCCACCGCACCGCCAACGTCAACGAATACTCCGCCCGCTATTCGATCCTCGACCGCGAATTCTATATCCCCGCGCCCGAACACGTGAACGCGCAATCGGTCGTCAACAATCAGGGCCGTGGCGGCGTGCTGGAGGGGGAGGAGGCCGCCCGCGTCCTCGAAATCCTCAAATCCGACAGCACCCGCGCCTATGACCACTACGAGCAGATGATCTCCCAGGACGGGCAGGACGGTCTGGCGCGCGAGCTTGCCCGCATGAACCTGCCCGCCAACATCTACACGCAATGGTACTGGAAGGTGGACCTGCACAACCTCTTCCACTTCCTGCGCCTGCGCGCGGACGAACACGCCCAATACGAGATCCGCGTCTACGCCGACGCCATCTGCAAGGTCGTCGCCGACTGGGTCCCCGCCGCCTACCGCGCCTTCGAGGACTACCGTCTGGGCGGCGCGACCCTCTCGGGCAAGGCGCTGGAATGCATCCGCCGGATGCTGGCGGGCGAAGAGGTCACGCAGGAGAATAGCGGGATGAGCAAGGGGGAATGGCGGGAATTTGAGGGGGTTTTGGGGTGAGTATATATCGTAATTGGGGTTTCAAAGACAATTTGTTTGAAACCAAGGCGCTTCCAGCAAATCGGCAGGGTGCAGCCCTGATGGTAGGGAGGGATAAAGCGACGCAAAAAATAATTAAAGGTCTTAGCAGTAGTTCAAAATATGTCACTGTTGAGGGTTTGAACGGCGTCGGTAAGACGAGTGTGATTAACGTAGCGGTCTACAAATCAGCCGAAAAGCAAATCAAAGAAAATGATGGCCCCCTGTTTATTCCTTGTAGGAAGATTTTTCAGCTTGAAGCACACTCATCCGCAGATGAATTTAAGACGCGTGTATTGCTAGAGGTTGCTCAGACCTTAATTCAGGCACGAGATATTCTCCCAATTCCAAAGGGTTATACAAGGGCACCTAACAATAGAAGGCTTAATCGTTGGTTGAATTCGATTAGGGATGACGCCGGCGGTTTTTCAACTCCCATTGGCGGTTTGAGCTATCAGGGCATTCCGAATAACACCGAGGGTTTTGCGAAAAGCGGGCTTGAGAAAGCAATAGTCGATTGGGTCCAGCTGATTTTTCCAAGCGAAGCTGAGGGTGGTGTAGTATGTATAATTGATAATTTGGAGTTACTGCAAACCTCAAAGGCAGTGCGTGAAGCTCTTGAGTCAATGAGGGATGATGTTCTCGCGATACCCGGTCTCAAATGGGTTCTCTGCGGAGCCATGGGGATTGTCGAAGGAGTTGCATCGTCACCAAGAATGGCAGGATATCTTCAAAGCTCTATAAAAATTGATGATTTGGATCGAAAAGCAGCTGCTGAAATATTCAATAAAAGGGTTTCTTTTTATAAGGAAAAAAAGGAAACACGGATACCAATAACTGCTGATAATTTCGAAGAGTTATTCGCTATGCTCAGAGGGAACCTTCGTGCGGTACTTAGCGAAGCCGATAACTTCTGCATGCACGCATCCGACGTTGAAGATGATGGGCAAGAATGGAGCCCGGAGTTATTCAATGATTGGTTGAAGTCCAAGATGGAAGATGTTTACGAAGCGAGTAAAGACTTCCTTGGAAAGCGCGCCATCGAAGTTTTCCATGTTGCTTGCAGTAAAGAGTCATTTTCCCCAAGCGACTTTGAGGACTTTGGTTTTACAAGCAAAGAGGCTTTGCGATCCCATGTTAAGGAACTGGAAACAGCCGGACTTTTAGTAAGTACTCAAGACGATGGCGATAAACGAAGACGAACAGTGGAAGTGTTGCCAAAGGGTTGGCTGGTTAAGGGGTGGATCGACAGAATTCCAGCGGAATGAACTAGGTGAAGTTGGCATAGCGTAGGAGAATTCCACGCGCAGGATGGGTTTTACCCATCCTCCTGAAAACCCATCCGACCCATGCCCAATCTCCGATTGGGCAGCGCCCGAACCGCCCCCACGGGGCGGGCGCTTGACGCCCACCCCTCGGTTCGGGCGCGGTGCTCTAATATGATGTCACACTTTCTATGCCCGGCGAAGTTCTTTCGAAATCCGCGTTCGGCATTTCAAAAGGTCCGCCGGACCTTTTGATCCGGCTTTGCCGGACCATACCTCACCCCCACACGGGGCGGGCGCGGCGATCCAGATCAGGGCATCTCCCATTTCCTCGCCGGGGGGGAGGCGCTACACCGGACGCACCCCGAAGCCCACAACCCGAAAGCCCCCGCCATGATCCTCTACGGACTGCCCACCTGTTCCGCCTGCAAGACCGCCCTCAAGGCGCTCACCGACGCGGGCCACACCGTCACCTTCCGCGACGTGCGCGCCGACCGGCTGAGCGAGGCCGAATGGGCCACGCTGCTCGCCGAATTCGGCGACACCCTCGTCGACCGCTCCTCTCAGACCTACCGCAACCTCAACGCGTGGATGCGCGAATCCGAGGCCGAGGCGCAGCTGCTGGACCAGCCCGCCCTCATGGCGCGGCCCGTCCTCACCGACGGCACCACCTACACGCTGGGCTGGGACGATGCCGCGCAGGAGGTCTGGCTGGCGCGCTAACCGCCATTGCCACGCGGCATCCGCATCGACTACGCTCGGCCTCTTACAGGGGAGGGACCGCGATGAGCGACGTGATCGAATGGGTGCTGGAGCTTGAGGTTTCCGCAGGGCAGGCCGACGGCATGGCCGATCTGCTGGAGGAAATGGTCGCGGCCACCAAGGCGAACGAGCCCGGCGCGCTGCACTACGAATATTACATCAGCGACGATGGCACCCGCGTCACCTCTCTGGAACGCTACGCCGACAACGCCGCCGCGATGACCCACCTCGCCAATTTCGGCGCGCAGTTCGCCGAGCGTTTCCTTGCCACCTTCGCCCCCTTGCGGTTCAGCGTCTTCGGCCCGGCCGGGGCGGACCTGCGCGCGGGGGTGGCCGCCTTCGGGGCCGAGCATATGGCGTTCCACAAAGGCTTCGCGCGGGGCTGAGCGGCGCCATTGCCCGCGACCGTGCGGGGCGTTCAGCAAAAATAAGTGAATATTAACAAATAGTTGCGGTTACCCACGGGTAACCGCGCAGCCCGCGATTGACACGCGCCGCAAAGCGCCCAAACTCGGCCACATGTTTGATCTCGCACATCCCCCCGCAGGCTTCATCGAAAACCCCTTTCCCCATTACGACCGGCTGCTGCGCGAGGCCCCCGTCTGCCCGCAGCCCGACGGATCCTTCGTGATCTCGCGCCATGCGGACCTCAACGCGATATACCGCGACACCGATACCTTCATCTCGGACAAGCGTCAGGCCTTCGCGCCGAAATTCGGCCCCGGCAGCCCGCTTTACGAACATCACACCACCAGCCTCGTGTTCAACGACCCGCCGCTGCACACGCGCGTGCGCCGGATCATGACCTCGGCACTGACCCCCAAGGCCCTCGCGCGGATGGAGCCGGGCCTGATCGCGACCGTGGACAAGCTGCTCGACGACATGCCGGAGCGGCCCGACCTGATCGATGATTTCGCCTCGACCATCCCGATCCAGATCATCGGCAACTTGCTGGATGTGCCGATGTCCGAGCGTGCGCCGCTGCGCGACTGGTCGCTCGCCATCCTCGGCGCGCTCGAACCCACGCTGAGCGATGCGCAGCTGCAAACCGGCCACGCCGCCGTGCGCGACTTTTCGGCCTATCTGACCGATCTGATCGCGCGGCGCCGCGCCTCCCCGGGCGATCCCGAAACCGATGTCCTGACCCGTCTGATCCAGGGGGACGACAGCGGCCAGCTTACGGAGATCGAGCTGATCCAGAACTGCATCTTCATCCTGAACGCGGGCCATGAGACGACGACGAACCTGATCGGCAACGGCCTCGCTCTCCTGCACGACAACCCGTCCCAGCGCGCCCGCCTGCTGGCGAATCCCGATCTGGTCGCCCCCGCGGTCGAAGAGGTGCTGCGCGTGGCCTCGCCCAACCAGTTCGGCAACCGCGAGACCGCAAAAGCCGTGACGATCGGCGGGCACGAGATCCCGAAAGGGACAAATCTGCATCTGTGCATCGGTGCCGCCAACCGCGATCCGGAGGTGTTTGAGACGCCCGAGGCATTCGACATCACCCGCCGCCCCAACCGGCACCTCGCCTTTGCCGGCGGCCCGCATGTTTGCGTCGGCCTGACCCTCGCGCGGATGGAAGGGCGCGTCGCGCTCTCACGGTTTCTGGCGCGCTATCCGGCATACACGCTGTCCGATGACCGCGCGCAGGGCGGGCGCATCCGCTTTCGCGGGTACGCACGGCTCCCCGCAACGCTGGGGTGAAAAAGCTGGACAGGAAAATACCGCTCGGCAAAACTGAACAGGCTACAGCCACGAGGACATTCAAAATGTTTGCACGAAACGGAATTTTCGCATTGGCCTCTGCGGCCGCACTGTTGCTGCCTGTCGCGGCATCGGCCGAGGCCAAGGTATTCGCCTACGGTCACGCGGCGAATTATTGCCCCGCCGGTCTTCAGCCGGTGACAATCGACGGAACGATCTGCTGCGGCACGCCGAACCAGAGCATGACCTACCAGCAGGCAATGGCCCATCCCGCCCCGCGCAAAAGCCACGCGCAGACCATACACCGCAGGGCGCATGTCTCACAGTCGCATTGTCCTGTCGGGACGAAAGGATGTGGGTTCGACTGAGGCAGAGCCCCGGCGCGGGTCCGGGGCACGCCGCTCGGCTTACAGCAGGCTCAGATCGCTAGCCATCTGGCGCCCGTCGCGCCCCTCGGTCAGTTCATAGCTGACCTTCTGATCGTCAGCCAGGCCGGTCAGCCCCGACCTTTCGACCGCAGAGATGTGCACAAACACATCGTTTCCCCCGCCGTCGGGCGCAATAAATCCGTAGCCCTTGGTGGTATTAAACCATTTAACGGTTCCCGTTGGCATCGTTTCCGAGCCTCCTTTTCCAGTCTAGTTCCCGCCGCGAGGCAGGGTGATTGTGCGGCCGGAATGCGGACACACCGTCACGTATAAAAGCATTGTCCGGTTGGCCGAAAAATCAAGAATATCATTGAAAATTTCCGCTCAATTCCCAGAATGTGATCGATTTTTGAGGGATTTGCACAAATGATCGAAGTTTTCGGGCTGAAGAATTGCGATACCTGCCGCAAGGCGATGAAGGCGTTGCCGGAGGCGACGCTGGTCGACGTGCGCAAGGATGGCGTGCCGCAGGCGCTGCTGAAAGACGCGCTTGAGCAGTTCGGCGATCAGCTGATCAACACGCGCTCGACCACATGGCGCGGGCTCGACAGCGCGGAGCGCGAGGCACCGCCGCTGGAGTTGCTCGCGGCCCATCCCGCGTTGATGAAGCGCCCGTTGATCCGGGCAGGGGGCCGGCTGTCGCTGGGCTGGTCGCCCGAGATCGAGGCGCAGGTCAGATTTGCGGTCTAAAGTCCGCGCGCCACGGCACGGTCCAGTGACAGAGGGCCCGCGCCCTTGAACACCAGCACCAGCAGCAGAAAGATCCAGAGCGCGCGCTGGTCCAGAATCACTCCGTCGGGCAGGCGGTCGAACCACGCGCCTGTGACGGCGGGATCGGTCCAGCCACCGTGCCCGTAGAGGTCGGTCAGCGATTGCACGATGACAAAGCCGATCATGCCCAGTGCCGCGAGCCGCGTGAAAAGACCGGCAACGATCAGAGCGGGCAGGATGAATTCGGCCCAGGTTCCCGCGAGGACGACGAGCGTCTGCCACCACGCAAATTGCGAGGTGTCGTAGCTCGCGGCCTCCATCAAGCGGGGGAAAATCTGGACGTAGGCACCCGCCGATGGAGAGAAGAGGCCGGCAAACCCGTCGCCGATTTTCGTCAGCCCTGAGACCCAGAAGTAAAGCAGAAGGATCGCGGCGAACAGAAACCGCGCCAATGTGGGCAAAAGCCAATCCGCCCGATCAAGAGAGGCAGAAAGGCTGCGGTATCTGGAGAGAAGGCCGGTCATATGGATTGCCTATTCTGATGTAAAAGCATGGCTTTGCAGGGCGAGGCTAAGCGACTGCGTGAAGTCGAAATCGGGGTGCTGTTTTTCTGCACGCTCGACCGCTTCGCCAAGCGGAAGATCGTGCAGCGAGCTAAGCCAGACCGCTGATGATTCTTGCAGCAGGTGGACTTCGGGATCGTATTCGGGCCGTGTCACGAGCACGCTCTGACCTTGCGGCCGGGGCTTGGGGGCGTCGGTCGATCGGGCGCGGCGCCACAGATCAAAGAGCGGCCAGCGCGACCGGATGATCCGCGTTGCGGGCGCGAGCGTCAGCCGCACGTGGGCCAGCTGTTCCGGCGGGCGCTGGAGCACGGAGGCATCGAAGGGCCGTGCATCCGCCGCATGATACGCCTCGCGCAACGCCAGATCGAGACGGGCCACATCGCCCAGATAGCCCAGATGCCGCAGCTGCGCGACCCCGTCGAGGAACTCCGGAAACTCGGCGCCGTAGTGCATCATGAGCGGCGAGCGGGGCGGGTGCGCCCGCACATAGAGGGGCACCAGCGTATCGAAATTCTGCGCCCCCAGAAGGCCACGGACGAGGGGGAATGCCGTCTTCATCGCCTCGATCAGAGAGACGGTGACGTTGTTGCGATAGACGTCGTAGCGCCGCCCCGCCTGCGCCCCGTCGGGGCCGGACAGGCCCCGTGGTGCCGGGCGGCCGGCGTCCAGCAGCGCTGCGCGGAATTCGGATTGGGACACTGTCATGGCATCAGCGGTCCACGCCTGCCAGAGCCGCCTGCGCGCGCTCGGCCTCGGCGCGCAGAACGGGCCAGTCGGGCACATCGGTGTCCCATTCCACGAGGATTGGGCGCGGCCCGGTAAGCGCAAGCGTCTGTTCGAGCAGAGACCAGACCGGATCGACCACTGGCGCGCCGTGGCTGTCGATCAGAAGCGGCGCGCCGTGCTCGTCCGTGTCCTCGTCGTGGCCGCCCACGTGGATCTCGCCGACAGCCTCCAGCGGGAAGGCGGCGATATAGTCCTGCGGGCTGAGCCCGAGGTTTGTGGATGAAATGAAAACATTGTTCACATCCAGCAGCATACCGCAGGATGTTCTGTGGATAACCGCGGCAAGAAAGTCGGTTTCCGACAGGGTGCTTTCGTCGAAGGCGAGATAGCTGGACGGATTTTCGAGCAGCATCTGCCGACCCAGCGTATCCTGCACCTCGTTGATATGGTCGCAGACGGTCGCCAGCGTTGCATCCGTGTAGGGCAGCGGAAGCAGGTCGTTGAGGAATTCCGCACCGTGGGTAGACCACGCGAGATGTTCCGAAAAGCTCGCCGGTTTGGCCCAGTCGACCAGTTTTTTCAACCGCTTGAGGTGGTCGCGGTCCAGCGGAGCGTCGCCTCCGATGCTGAGGCCGACACCGTGAACGGAGATCGCGAATTCTGAGGAAAGCGCGCGCAGTTGAGCATGCGGTCGCCCGCCATCACCCATGTAGTTTTCCGCGTGCACCTCGATCCACGCCACCGGGCCGGGGGCCGCCAGCAGATCGGCGAAATGCCGCGGCTTGTAGCCGATACCCACAGCCTGTGGAAGATTTGACCGTTCGGACGTTTCGTCAAACATATCAATCACATTCCCGCGTAAGTTGAGGTGTGCCGGACCCGGTTATCCACAGGGTCCGGCACGAAGATCACGCGGGCAGGTCGCGGTCCAGCGCTTCCAGCGAACCGCTGCGTTCGGAACCGTCGGCCATCTGGGGCAGTTCGATCTCCTCGCAGGTGCCTGCATCAACGAGTGTCCATGCGTTGCCCTGATAATCGACGGTCGACGTGCCCGCGCAGGTCGTGCCGGGGCCGGCGGCGCAGTCGTTTTCGCCCGCCAGCGACACGCCGTAGCATTTTTCCTTGGCGGCGGCCTCTGCGTTGGTGGCGATACCGCCGAAGGATGCGGCGACAGCGCCTGCGATCGCGAGGGTTTTCATGGTTGTAGACATCGTCTCTCTCTCCCTTTGGTGTGACAATTGGTCTGTTTGTACACGCAGTTGAGCAATTGGGTCGCGCAATTTCGACTCACGGATGCGTGTTTCACGCCACTGTCAGCGCAAACGGCAACTTTCTGCGGGTTTGAAACAAAAAAGGGGGCCGAAGCCCCCTTTTCGCCGGTAATGTTACAGAAGATCGGGCGGCGTCGCCTCGACCCGCAGTGCGGCGATCACATCGTCGAGCGCCTGAACGGAGGTCTGTTTCTCGCCCAGCCTGCGGACGGAGACAGTGCGTTCCTCGACCTCGCGGTTGCCCACGGCAAGGATGACCGGCACCTTGCCGACGGAGTGTTCGCGGACCTTGTAGTTGATCTTCTCGTTGCGGGTGTCGGCCTCGGCGCGCACGCCGGCGGCGCGCAGTGCCGCGACCACATCGCGCACGTAATCGTCGGCGTCGGAGGTGATCGAGGCGACGACAACCTGACGCGGCGCGATCCAGAAGGGCAGGCGGCCTGCGTGTTCCTCGATCAGGATGCCGATGAACCGCTCGAAGCTGCCCAGCGTCGCGCGGTGCAGCATGACGGGACGGTGTTTCGCCCCATCAGCGCCGATGTAGGTACTGTCGAGCCGTTCGGGCAGCACGAAGTCGACCTGATGGGTCCCGCACTGCCAGTCCCGTCCGATGGCATCGGTCAGCACGAACTCCAGCTTGGGGCCGTAGAACGCCCCTTCGCCGGGGTTGAGCGTGGGTTCGATCCCCGCCGCGCGGGTGGCCGACAGGAGGGCGGCTTCGGCCTTGTCCCAGACCTCGTCCGATCCGGCGCGGGTTTCGGGGCGGTCGGAGAACTTCACGCTGAATTTCTCGAACCCCAGATCGCGGTATACGGCAGAGAGGAAGGCGATGAACTCGGCGGTTTCCGCCTCGATCTGGTCCTCTCGGCAGAAGATGTGGCCATCGTCCTGGGTAAATCCGCGCACGCGCATGATCCCGTGCAGCGCGCCCGAAGGCTCGTACCGGTTGCACGAGCCGAATTCGGCCATGCGCAGGGGCAGGTCGCGGTAGGATTTCAGCCCCTGGTTGAAGATCTGCACGTGACAGGGGCAGTTCATCGGCTTGAGCGCATTGACCGCCTTTTCGCGGGCGTGCTCCTCGTCGACTTCGACGATGAACATGTGCTCCTGATATTTTTCCCAGTGGCCGGAGGCTTCCCAGAGCTTGCGATCCACGACTTGCGGTGTGTTCACCTCGACGTAGCCGCCCGCGCGCTGCTTGCGGCGCATGTAGTCCTGCAGCTGGGTGTAGATCATCCAGCCGTTGGGATGCCAGAAGACCTGACCGGGGGCTTCTTCCTGCATGTGGAACAGGTCCATCTCGCGGCCGAGCTTGCGGTGGTCACGCTTGGCCGCTTCCTCCAGCATATTGAGATGCGCGCGCAGCTTTTCCTTGCCGGTGAAAGCCACGCCATAGATGCGTTGCAGCATCGCGCGGCTGCTGTCGCCGCGCCAGTAGGCACCGGCGATGGACATCAGCTTGAACGCGTCGCCGGGGACCTGACCGGTGTGTTGCAGGTGCGGGCCGCGACACAGGTCCTGCCAGTCGCCGTGCCAGTACATCCGCAGCGGCTCGTCGCCCGGGATCGCTTCGATCAGCTCGACCTTGTAGGGCTCGCCCAGATCCTCGTAGTGCTTGATGGCGCGGGAGCGGTCCCAGACCTCGGTGCGCACCGGGTCGCGTTTGTTGATGATGTCCTTCATCCGCTTTTCGATCAGCCCGAGGTCTTCGGGCGTGAAGGGTTCGGCGCGGTCGAAATCGTAGTACCAGCCGTCCTTGATGACCGGCCCGATCGTTACCTTGGTGTCGGGCCAGATTTCCTGCACGGCGCGGGCCATGATATGCGCCAGATCGTGGCGCACCAGCTCGTTGGCCTGCTCTTCGTCGGCCATGGTGTGGATCGCGATGTCGGCGTCGGCCTCGATCGGCCATGCCAGATCGTAATGCGCGCCGTCTACGGTGGCGGAAATGGCCTTCTTGGCCAGCGATTTGGAAATGTCGGCAGCGACCTCGCCCGCAGTGATGCCTGCGTCGTAGCTGCGTGAATTGCCATCGGGAAGGGTAAGGGTGATCTGGGCCATGGGGCCTCCTCGTCGGTTTGGCGCCTACGAGACGCCCGGTTGCGGGTTATGTGGCGCGTGTCTGACCGCAGCGGCGGCCTGCGTCAAGAGGGCTGGGGCCGCAAAGGTGTCAGCCGGGCCGAAATCAGGATGTGCAGAAGGGCGGCAAAGGCGCAGATCCCGCCCCCGATGCCGGTGGCGGCAAGGCCGAAGCCGCTGACGATCAGCCCGCCGAGCGCGGAGCCGAGGGCCGCGCCGACGTAGATGGCCGCAGCGTTGAGCGCCAGCACCACCGGTGCCAGCGGCCCGGCCAAGCCGATCAGGCGCAACTGCTGGCCCGCCATGAAGGACCACCCGCAGACCGCCCAGACGAAGGACAAAAGGAACAACAGGGGGGCCGCCACCGGCAGCAGCGTGAACATCGGCATCAGGATCACCTGTGACACGCACAGCGCGGTCAGGGTCTTGTACCACCCCAGCCTGTCGGCCAGCACACCGCCCAGGATGTTGCCCGCCACCGCGCCAAGTCCGAAAACCACCAGCGTCAGCGTGATGCCATCGCGGCCAAAGCCCATGGTCTCGCTCAGCAGGGGGGCGATGAAAGTGTAGAGCACGTACATCGCACCCAGAAAGGTGCCGGTAAACAGGATCGCCAGCATCATGCGCCCCTCGCGCAGCACCTCGCCCAGATCGCGCATGCTGACGGGGTCGAACCGCAGGCCCGCGGGCACCCGCGTCCAGATCAGCACGATGCAGGGCAGCGACAGTGCGACCACGCCCCAGAGCGCCCACCGCCAGCCGAAGGTGTAGGCGATCCAGCTCCCGGCGGGCACACCCAGAACCTGCGCCAGCGTCAGACCGAAGAAGACCGCCGCCAGAACCCGCGCACGCTGCGCTTGCGGAAAGAGGCCCGCCGCCACCGCCGCGGCGACGGGTGTGAAAATGCCCGCGCCCGCCGCGGCGAGCACCCGCGCCAGCGCTAGCGTCGCGTATCCCGGTGCCAGCGCCGACACCGCCGCGGCAACGGCAAAGATTGCCATGCCACCCGCCATCACGCGGCGCCGGCCCACAGATCCGGTGAGCGACACCAGCACCGGCGACAGCAGCGCGTAGGCCACGGCATAGACGGTAATCAGCTGGCCCGCCTGCGCCGTCGAGCGGCCCAGATCTTCGCCCAGGGGCTCCAGAAGTCCGATGATGACAAAGGCCCCGATCCCGATCACAAAGTTGCAGGCGGAAAGAACGGGGATCAAAAGGCGGTCTTGTGCGTTGGCATCCATGGTTTTCAATAGCATGAAACATTAACAGCACAAGATAACGCGACTGCGGGCCCGGCATTGTCCGGCGCGGACCGGGGGACATATGGCGCAGACAAACACGACACGAAAAGCATTCCGCAAGATTTCGGGCGCGGAGGCGCCGGCCGAGGATCTTCCCGAAGGCGCGCAGGAGGCCGAGGCCGCCAACGGTCTGCGCCACGCCGCGTCGCTGAGCATGACCAAGATCGCGGACGGGCTGATCGACCCCAAGCTGGTGCTGAGCTGGCTTCTGACGACGCTGGGCGCGCCTGCGGTCTATGCCGGTGCGCTGGTGCCCATCCGCGAGGCAGGGGCGCTGCTGCCGCAGATCCTCTATGCGGGGTGGGTGCAGTCGCTGGCGCAGCGGCGCTGGGCGTGGGTCATCGGCTCGGCCGGGCAGGGCGTTGCGGCGGCGGCCATCGTGCTGGCGGCGCTGACGCTTGAGGGGGCGGCGGCAGGCATCGCGGTCTGCGCCGCGCTGGCGGTGCTGGCGCTGTTCCGGGCGCTGTGTTCGGTGTCCTACAAGGACATTCTGGGCAAGACGGTGGGCGAGGCGCGGCGCGGGTCGATCACCGGTCTGGCGGGCTCTGCCTCTTCGGTGGGGGTGTTGGTCTTTGCGCTGCTGCTGATGTCGGGTGTCTTGCAGACCAAGGGGGCGGTGATCGCGGCCATCGGTCTGGCGGCGGCCCTGTGGATGCTGGCGGCGCTGCTGTTCTCGACGCTCAGCGAGGTGGACAGCGAGGGCGAGAGCGATCTGCGCGCGTCCTTCGGTGTGCTCAAGGACAACCCGGTGCTCTGGCGGTTCATCATCGTGCGCGGATTGCTGGTCTCCACCGCGCTTGCACCCCCCTATTTCGTGATCCTCGGGGGCGGCGAGGGCGAAGGCGCGCTGGGCCAGCTCGGCGCGCTGGTGCTGGCCTCGGCGGCGGCGTCCTTTCTCAGCTCCTATGTCTGGGGACGGTTTTCCGACCAGTCGAGCCGACGGGTGCTGATGATCACGGGCGTGATCGGCGCGGCGGCGATGCTGCTGGCCGTGGGGCTGGCGCAGATCGGGCTGGCACAGGCGGTCTGGGCGATGCCTTCGGCGCTGTTCGTGCTGATGATCGCCTACCACGGCGTGCGTCAGGGCCGGTCGACCTATCTGGTCGACATCTCGCCCGAGGACAAGCGGTCGGCCTATGCGGCGGTGTGCAACACGGTGATCGGCGGATTGCTCCTGCTGGCGGGTCTGGCGGGTGGCGGTGCCGCGCTGATCGGGCCGCAGGCGGTGCTGATCCTTTATGCGGCGCTGGCGGTGGCGGCGGCAGCAGTGGCCAAAGGTCTGCCCGAAGCGCAGGACGCTTGAATGACGGCGCGTCCCATGTAACGTGGGAGGGCATAGGAAAGGTATGGCCATGCCCAAGTACAACCGGAATTTTGACCTGACCCTCGGTGATATCGACTTGATCGAGGCCGCTTTGCAGGTGGTAAAACGCGACCTGTCGCTGGGCCGGGAGGGATCGCGCGCCCTGCTGCCGAAGGTAGAGGGCTCCGACCACATGCGCGAGATCGACGATCTGCTGGGGCGGCTCCACAATCAGAAGATCTTCTACCGCCCCAGCGATGCGCCCTATATCGGCGGCTAGCTGCCACAGACGGGCGGCGAAGATCGCGTAGCCCGTCAGCAGGCGGCACAACCGGCCCCGCGGAATGATGACCGGACCCGCAGCCAGAAGAAGGCGATCGCGGTCCAAAAGGTCAGCGCCGTGAAGGCGTCGCGGCGGCCCCCAGCAGCACGAGGATCGCAAAGCGCACCCCGCGTTCGAGCAGCTTCGGCCAGGCGCGTCACGGGCGCTGGAGCCAAGAGCGACTGACTGCCTGATCCGCGATTCGCTCGAAGCAGTCCGGCGCATCCGGCGGAAGAGACCCCGCAGGGGCCCTATTGACCCCGACCACATGGGGGATCCACAGGCAGGCGGCGAGGGTCTTCAGGCTGGTCAGGACGACCAGTTCGGTTGGATAGCCCATCCCGTCAGCCTGCCGCGGTCATCCTGAGGGGGCTTGCGGTCGCGAGCCACGATCTGAACGACGCGGCGGGCCGCGCCCGGCCTTCGCGGACCCCATCCGGCCCGGCGGGTATCTCGTAATTATTTTGTCTCTCCTCCGTTGAATGACGCCCCGTGCCCGCGCATGATCGCGGCAACACAGGAGGGCAGCATGGCCGATACGATTGACACGCCACAGGGTCGCAGGCTGGCCTATCACCGGACCGAGGGGCAGGGGCCCTGCGTGGTCTTTCTGGGCGGGCTGAAATCCGACATGGAAGGCACCAAGGCCGTGCATCTCGAGGCATGGGCCCGCGCGACGGGGCGGGCCTTTTTGCGGTTCGACTATTCGGGCCACGGCGAATCGTCGGGGCGGTTCGAAGATGGCTGTATCGGCGACTGGCACGAGGACACGCTGGCGGCCATCGACAGCCTGACCGACGGGCAGATCGTGCCGGTGGGATCCTCCATGGGCGGCTGGCAGGCGCTGCTTCTGGCGCGCGCGCGCCCCGAGCGGATCGCGGGCATGGTCACCATCGCAGCTGCCCCCGATTTTACCGAAAACGGGTGGTGGGCAGGCTTTGACGCGGACCAACGCGCGCGGCTGGAAAGGGAAGGCCGGGTCGAGCTGCCCTCGGACTATATGGAGCCCTACATCGTGACCAAGCGGATGATCGAGGACGGGCGCGAGCGGCTGGTGCTGCGCGCGCCGCTGGAGTTGCCGTTTCCGGTGCGCTGCCTGCAAGGCACGGCCGACACCGCCGTCAGCGTCGATGTGGCGACCGCGCTGCTGGCTCACGCACAGAGCCCCGACATGCAGCTGCTTCTGGTCAAGGACGCGGACCACCGGTTTTCGGATGGCCCCTGTCTGTCGCTGATCGAGCGGGCGGTCGAAGAGGTTCTGGACGCGTGAGCCGTGCGCGCAGATGGCCGGTGCGGATCATCCTCGCGCTGGTGCTGCTCGCAGGGGGGCTCTGGGCGTTTGGCCCCTACGAGCCTGCAGACCTGCGCACCGATTTCGACGACAGCGTGCTGGACGGCGGCGTGTCCGCCTACCTCAGCTGGCGCGAGGCGCGGGTGCCGGATATCACGCCGGGCGTCGAAAAGCGGGTGGTCTGGGCCGACGGGCCCGAAACGGCGACCGAATGGGCGGTGGTCTACCTGCACGGCTTTTCGGCCAGCTCCGAAGAAATCCGCCCTGTCCCCGACCGCGTGGCCGAGGCGCTGGGCGCGAACCTGATCTATACGCGCCTGCGCGGCCACGGGCGCGGCGGCGATGCCATGGCCGAGGGCAGCGTTGCGGCGTGGATGGACGACACCGCCGAAGCGCTGGCCATCGCGCGCCATATCTCGAACCGCACGCTGGTGATCTCGACCTCGACGGGCGGCACGCTGGCGGCGGCTGCGGCGCTTGACGGGGCGCTGGCGGAGGACGTGGCGGGCATCGTGATGGTGTCGCCCAATTTCGCGATCAACAACCCGCTGGCCCCGCTGCTGACCTGGCCCGCGGCGCGGTACTGGTTGCCCGCGCTTGCCGGAGACCGGCGCAACTTCGAGCCGCTGAACGAGGCGCAGGCGCAGTACTGGACCACCGAATACCCCGCCGCTGCGGTATTTCCGTTGGCCGCGCTGGTCCGCGCGGTGCGCCGGCTGGACCTGTCGCGCACGGATGTGCCGGTACTGTTCGTCTTTTCGGACGCGGACCGCGTGGTGGATGCGCGCGCCACGCGGGCGGTCATGGATGACTGGGGCGGCGCGGTGGCGCGCTGGACGCCGCAGTTGACCGATGCGGACGATCCGTCGCGCCATGTGATCGCGGGCAACATCGTCTCGCCCGGGCAGACGGCGGCAACGGTGACCCGCATTCTGGACTGGGCGGGGGGCCTCTGAGCTGATGCGCAGCCCCCGCAGCATGTGGAGCCTCGAGACCTTCGGCCGCGTGCGCCTGTCGCGCCATTTCTACATGCGCGACTTCTTGATGAGCGAGATCAGCGCCTTCCACGCGGTGCCCAATGTGCCCGACCGACCCGCGCTGGCCATCGAACGGGGCCGCGCGTTCTGCGAGGCGCTGCTGGATCCGCTGGAAGAAACCTTTGGCCGCGTGGCCGTGCGGTCGGGATACCGCTCGGAAGCGCTGAACAGCTATGGCAACCGGAACGGGCTGAACTGCGCGCGCAGCGACAACCCGATCGAGTGTCACATCTGGGACATCCCGCAAAAGCCTGTCGCCGGTGCCTCGGTCGTGATCCCATGGTTCGCCGACCGCTACGCCGAAGGGCGCGACTGGCGCGATCTGGCGTGGTGGATCCATGACCACCTGCCATATTCCGAGATGTGGTTTTTCCCCAGGCTCGCGGCGTTCAATCTGGTCTGGCGGCCGGACCCGCTGCGCACGATCTCGAGCTATATCGCGCCGCGCGGGATGTTGCTGCGCGCCGGCGATGATCCGGGGGAGAGTGCGCAGGCACGGGCGGCGCGCTACAGCGATTTTCCACCGTTTCGGGGCATCGCGTACCCCTCCTGAGGCTGGCCCCTTGCGCCGCCGGGAGCGAGCGGGCATTGCTAGGCCAGTTTGGTGACAGTGCAAGAAGGGGCGACGCAATGCGCGAGGCGTTGGTTATGCTTCCGGGAATGATGTGCGACGCGCGCCTCTTTGGTCCGCAGATCGCCGAGTTGTCGGCGGATACTGCCGTGATGGTCGCCCCCGTGACGCAGGGCGAGCGGATCGAGGAGATCGCCTCGTCGCTTCTGGACGTGCTGCCGAAGCGGTTTGCGCTGGCCGGTCTGTCGCTGGGCGGGATCGTCGCGATGGAGATCCTGCGCCGCGCGCCCGACCGCGTCAGCCGCATCGCGCTGATCAACACCGGACCGCTGCCCGAGACACCGGCCATTGCCGCCGACCGCGAACCGCGGATCGTCCGGGCGCGGGCGGGGCGGATGGACGAGGTGATGCAGGCGGAGTTTCCCGCGCAGTCGCTGGCCCCCGGTCCTTACCGGGGCGAGGTGCAGGAGCTGATGATGGACATGGGCCGGACGCTGGGCGCAGAGGTTTTCATCCGCCAGTCGCGCGCCATGCAACGCCGCAAGGACCAGCAGGCGACCCTGCGCAAATGCAAGGTGCCCGCATTGGTGCTATGCGGTGCCTATGACACGATCTATCCGGTAAAGCGGCACGAGTTCATGGCCGAACTGATCCCCTACGCGCGGCTGGAGGTTCTGCAGGGCTCGGGCCATTTGCCGACGCTCGAGCAGCCCGGCGAGGTGACCGATGCGCTGCGCGCGTGGATGCGCCAGCCGATGATGCTGCAACAGGTCTGAGCTGTTCAGAGCGGCAGCGCTTCGCGTTCTTTGTAGGTCGGGACATAGACGTCCGAGACGGGCTTGCCGGTCTTGACGTCGAAGAAAGGCGTTTGTTTCCAGCGCCCTGATGCAAGCGCTTTGAGCGCGCGCCAGGATGTGCCGCCGTAGAGGCGCAGGCGCGAGGAGTGCTGCGAGCGCCCGTCGGGCAAACGGGTAAAGGCCTCCATCGCGACGGGGCCGATCGCATCGGTATTTTCCAGAATGTTCGTCATCACGCCGACGAGCGGAAACCTTGGTGTCGGCAGCATGGTGAACATCTGCACGCCGCAACACGATGCGCGCCAGCGCAACAGCGATGTCGGATTGAACGAGAAGGCCCGCAGCTTGTCCTGGCCCTGAAGGAAGCTGAGCTTGTCCGGTGTGGTCTGGTAGAGCTCGACCCCGGCATCGCCGGGATCGGTTCCAGTGGTATAAAGGACGGCAGACTGGCAGTAGCGGCAGTAGCACCGCACATGGTTGCCCGAGCGCGGCGTCGCACCGTGCAGCGTGCCCCTGATCTCTCCGCAGGCGCAGGAGAAAGGGACGTCCGCCACCGTAATCAGGCCGCCGTGTTTTTGTTCGCCGGCTTTTTCTGGCGATAGCCGGGAGGTGTGGCGCTTTCGTTGTCGTCGATGAAATCGAGCACCAGAGGCCGGATATTGTTGCGCCAGCTCTTGCCGGCGAAGATGCCGTAATGTCCGGCGCCTTCCTCGACGTGGCTCGCCTTCTTGCTGTCGGGCAGGCCGGTGCACAGATCCAGTGCCGCGATGCACTGGCCGGGGGCGGTGATGTCGTCCTTGGTGCCCTCGACCGTCTTGACGGCGACTGTGGTGATCTTGCCGATATCGACCTTCTTGCCCGCGACGACGAATTCGTTGGCGGCGATTTCCGCCTTCTTGAAAATCCGGTCCACGGTGGTGAGGTAGAATTCGGCGGGCATGTCCATCACGGCGAGGTATTCGTCGTAGAACTTGTTGTGCTTGTCGTGCTCGTGCGCCTCGCCGGACATCACGCGCTGGATCTGGCCCATGAACGCGTCCCGGTGGGTGTCGATGTTCATCGAGATGAACGAGGACAGCTGCAGCAGGCCCGGATAGACCTTGCGGCCGACGCCGTTGTATTTGAAGCCGACACGCTGGATCATCATCCGCTCAAGCTGGCCCATGGTGACGCGGTGGCCAAAATCGGTCACTTCGGTCGCGGCGGCGTTCGGGTCGATCGGCCCGCCGATCAGGGTCAGCGAACTTGGCTGCGCTTCGGGGTCTTCCTCGGCCAGGTATGCGGTAGCGGCCAGCGCCAGCGGTGCGGGCTGGCAAACGGCGATCACATGGGTGTTCGGCCCCAGATGGCGCATGTAGTCGACGAGGTAGAGGGTATAATCCTCGACGTCGAATTTACCCGCGCTGACGGGGATGTCGCGCGCATTGTGCCAGTCGGTGATATAGAGATCGCAATCGGGCAAGAGGCTGATGACGGTCGAGCGCAGAAGCGTCGCGTAGTGGCCCGACATGGGCGCCACCAGCAGCACCTTGCGCTTGGGCGTCTCGCGGCCCTGCACGGTGAAATGGAGCAGGTCGCCGAAGGGACCGGCAAGTTCGACTTCTTCAACGACCGTGTGATCCAGACCGTCCTTGCCCGGCAGGGCGGGGATGTTCCACGCGGGCTTGACCACCATCCGGCTGAACGTGCGTTCGGTTACTTCGCCCCAAGCGCCCATCCACTGAAGCGCGGGGTTTGGAAACATGGAAAAAGCAGGGTAGGATGCCATGGCGAGCGCGGAAGCGCCGAGCCACTGATTAGTGTTTCGGACCGTTTCCATCATATCGTAGGATGCCATGTAACGCATAGGGGAACTCCTGTAACCAAATTGCCCAGAATAGCCGGGGCTTTCCGTCGCTGAACCCGAAAAAAGGCGACGAACAACAAATGCTGCAACTGCAAACATAGGACGGAAGACTTGAGATGACAACTGAAACCACGTCGAGCGATCAACCATCCGCAGAGTCCATGGCGAAATTGACGCAGAATTTGCAGAAGGTGGATGAGCTGCGTGAACGGTTGACCAAGGTGCTGACCAACCGCACGACGCACCAGCCGACACTGGACGCGCCGGGGCATGAATTGTTCACCCGCGCGGCGCAGGCCTACATGCACGAGGCCGTGCAGAACCCGGCCAAGTTGATCGAACATCAGTTGGAATACTGGACGAAATCCGTCACCCACTTTGTCGAGGCGCAGCAAGCGCTTGCGCGCGGCCCGCTGGCCGCCCCCGAGGACCGGACGCCGACGGACCGGCGGTTTTCCAACCCGATGTGGGAACAGCACCCCTATTTCAACTTTGTAAAACAGCAGTATCTGATCAACGCCGAGGCGCTGCATCAGGCGGTCGAGGACGTCGAGGATATGGAGCCGCGCGAGAAGCAGCGGCTCAAGTACTTCTCGCGCCAGATCATCGACATGATGAGCCCGACAAATTTCCTGCCCACCAACCCCGACGCCTTGCAGCGGGCGATCGAGACGGACGGCGAAAGCCTTGTGAAGGGGCTGGAGAACCTGATTCGAGATCTCGAAGCCAACGACGGCGAGATGGTCGTGCGGCTGGCCGACGAGGACGCCTTCGAGCTCGGGGGCAATATCGCCACCACACCCGGAAAGGTTGTGTTCCGCAACCGGATGCTGGAGCTGATCCAGTACAGCCCGACCACCGAAGAGGTGCACAAGACGCCGCTGCTGATCTTCCCGCCGTGGATCAACAAGTTCTACATTCTCGACCTGAAGGAGCAGAACTCGCTGGTGAAATGGATCACCGATCAGGGCTACACCCTGTTCATGGTGTCCTGGGTCAATCCCGACAGCACCTACCGCGACGTGGGCATGGGCGACTATGTCGAGGACGGGTATCTGGCCGCGATCCGCGAGGTCAAGGAAATCACCGGGGAGAAACAGATCAACGCGGTCGGTTACTGCATTGCGGGCACCACGCTGGCGATGACCCTGTCCTTGCTGAAAAAGCGCGGCGACAAGTCGGTCAAATCGGCGACCTTCTTTACCGCGCTGACCGATTTTTCGGATCAGGGCGAATTCCAGCCCTTCCTGACCGATGATTTCATCGACGGGATCGAGGCGGAGACGAAGGACAAGGGGATCTTGCCCTCGGTCATCATGGCGCGCACCTTCTCGTTCCTGCGCTCGAACGATCTGGTCTACGGGCCGGCGGTGAAATCCTACATGCTGGGCGAAACGCCGCCCGCGTTCGATCTGCTTTACTGGAACGGTGACGGATCGAACCTGCCGGCGAAGATGGCGATGGAGTACCTGCGCGGCCTGTGTCAGGGCAACAAGCTGGCCGATGGCGGTTACGACATTCTCGACCACCACGCGACGCTGGACGATGTCGACATCCCGCTCTGTGCCATCGCCTGCGAGACCGACCATATCGCGCCGTGGAAGGACAGCTATCGCGGCATCCAGCAGATGGGCAGCAAGGACAAGACCTTCATCATGACCGAATCCGGCCATATCGCGGGCATCGTGAACCCGCCCAGCAAGGGCAAATATGGCCATTACACCAACGACGATCTGGACCTCGACCATGAGGCATGGCTTAAAGACGCCGAATTCACCAAGGGATCGTGGTGGCCGCGCTGGGAAACATGGCTGAAGAAGCGGTCGGGCAAGATGGTTCCCGCCCGGACCCCCGGCGATGACGGTCGCGAAATCCTGTGCGATTCACCGGGAACCTACGTGTCGGTGAAGGCAAGGGGCTGATTCAGCGGCGCTTTCCGCTAGGTCACTTTTTCTGTGCTGCAGTGCAGAAAATACTTGAAATGCCGCGACGCAGCATCTATGTTGTTTGCAGACGCAGAAATGTGGATGAGCCACAGGGATGCGAACGAAATTCAACCGCTGTCAGAAGACGGCGGGCAATCGAAAGGATGTTACAATGGCTACCAACACACCAGATATCACCGCGATGATGAAAGACATGATGGGTGCATTCCCAGTCGACACATCCGCGATGCAGGCGTCGTTCAAGACAACCGCGACCCTGAACGAGAAACTGTCCGGCGTTGCACTGAACGCAGTCGAGAAATCCACCGAGATCTCCTCGACATGGACAAAAGACACTGTCGCGAAGCTGCAGGAAATGTCGAAAGCCAAAGCCGAGCCAGCAGATTACGCCAAGGCGATGACCGATTTCGCAACCGCCTATAGCGAATCCGCAGCCGAGCACATGGCCCAGTTCGCCGAAGTCGCGAAGAAGGTCCAGACCGACACCATCGAACTGATGATGGCAGCGGGCAAGGACATGACCGACGAAGCGACCGCCGCCATGAGCAAAGCGGGCGAAGACGTCAAAGCCGCCACCAAGAAAGCGGCTGCGAAGTAAGAGGATCGGCGAGACCATCGTGCCTTCCGTAAAGTAACGATTTTTCGAGGGCGGGCTGGAAACAGCTCGCCCTTTCTTTTTGGGAAAGGGGGGTCTAGGCTGCAATGCAGCACAAAGCTCCGGGGAGGACGACAGTTGGCTGAAACAGGCAAACCTCTGCTCATCAAACGGTATGCGAGCCGCAGGCTTTATAACACCGAGACCAGCGATTACGTGACGCTGGAGGATATCGCGGGTTTCATCCGCGATGGCCGCGAGGTGAAGATCGTCGATCTGAAATCAGGCGACGACCTGACGCGTCAGTATCTGCTTCAGATCATTGCCGAACACGAAAGCCGTGGCGAAAGCGTGCTGCCGGTCGATGTGCTGAACGATCTGGTGCGCAGCTACATGACCGGAGGCGTCAGCGTTGTGCCCGAGTTCCTGCAACAAAGCTTTGCGATGCTGCGCGACGGACAGGTGAAAATGGTCGAGAACATGAACTCGATGAACCCGCTGGCCAAGATGCCGGGGTTCGACGCGATGCAGGCGCAGCAACGGGCGTTCATGGACGCGATGACCGGCAAATGGGCCGCCGGTGCTGCCGCGGGCAAGCGCAGCGCCGCCGCGTCCTCAGATCCCGAACCGGAGGCCGACAGCGGCGAGGATCTGGATGCCATCAAGAAACAGCTCGCCGAACTTCAGGACAAGCTGTCGAAGCTGAAGTAATCCCCCGGTCAGGCGGCGGCGCGTTGCGTCGCCTCCATCGCGGACAGGATCGCGTCCGCGACGCGGGTGCAGTCCTCGGGGGTCAGGTGCACCGGCAGGCGCACGTCGCAGGCGCGTGTCAGCATCCGGCGGGTCTGCGGCAGATCCGGCAGGTCTTCGATGAATTGCCAGTTCCAGAATGCCCGCGCGTTATCCGCGCTCTGGCCGAATACCTGCACCTTGATGCCGCGCTGTGCGGACTGCGCCACGAAGGCGTCCACATCGGCGTCCGACAGACCCACCAGATTGAACTGGATGGAATCCGGCGCGCGCACTTCCGGCGGCAGGGGGGAGGGCACGTCGATCTGCGGTGAAGCGCTAATGATCCCCGCGACCAGATCGTGGTTGCGCAGCCCGTCGCGCACGCGGCGGGGCAGCTCGGGCAACTGCGCGCGCACCAGCGCCGCAGACAGGTTGCCGAGCCGCAGGTTATAGAGCGGCAGCTTGTTCTGATGGCGCGCGAAAGCGTCGTGCAGGACGGGGTGTTTTTTCCAGTTATGCTCATACGCGCCCGACATGATGATCGCGCGGGCCACCAGATCGGCGTCGTCGGTGATCAGGATCCCCCCTTCGCCGGCATTGACCATCTTGTAGCTCTGGAAGGAAAAGCAGCCGATGCGGCCCAGCGTGCCGATCTTGCGCCCGTGCCATGTGGTCCCGAGGCTGTGCGCCGCGTCCTCGATCACCGGCACAGCCGCCGCATCGCAAAGCTCCATGATCCGGTCCATATCGGAGGTATGGCCGCGCATGTGGCTGATGATCACCGCGCGGACCGAGCCGAGCTTGGCCTCGAAATCCTCAAGGTCGATCCGGTAGTTCGCGCCGACTTCGCACAGCACCGGCTGACAGCCCGCATGGACGACCGCCGAGGGGACGGCGGCAAAGGTGAAACCGGGGATCAGCACGGGTGCGCCGTCGGGCAGATCCAGCGCCTTCAGCGACAGGAAAAGCGCGGCGGAACATGACGACACGGCCAGCGCATAGGCGCTTCCCATCATCGCCGCGAATTCCTGCTCGAGCAGCGAAACGGGTGCACCTTCGTCAGCGGTGTAGCGAAACAGGTCCCCGGTGGCGAGAAGGCGCTCGACCTCGTCGCGCAGGCTGTCGGGAAGCGGTTCGGCGGCGTGCATGTCCGGCATGGTCATATTTTGAAATCCCAAATAGAGGTTTTCAAAATGGTAAATCGAATGGCCGCAGAAACCAAGAGCGATTGCATTACGGTTTTGTGACGGGCGCAGCGTTCAGAAGCCCAGACGGTCGCGCAGGCTGTACCATGTCATCGCCAGCACCAGAAGCGGGCTGCGCATGGCGGGGCCACCGGGGAAGGGGGTGGAGGGCAGCGCGGCCAGCGTATCGAACCCGTCGCTGTCGCCCGCGATGGCCTGTGCCATCAACTGGCCCGCGTGGGTTGCAGTGCCCACCCCGTGGCCGGAATAGCCCGAGGCCGACAGCACGTTCGGCGCCACCCGCGCCAGATAGGGCAGGCGTTTCATGGTGATGCCCAGGGTGCCGCCCCAGGCATAGTCGATCTTCACGTCGCGCAACTGCGGAAAGATGACCGACATCGGCCCACGCACCTTGGCCGCGATGTCGCTCGGGAACCGGTAGCCATAGCTTTCGCCGCCGCCGAACAGAAGCCGCCCGTCGTGGCTGCGGCGGAAGTAGTTGACGACAAAGCGGCTGTCGGCCACCGCAACGTCGCGCGGCAGCACATCGGCCATCCGCTCGCCGAGCGGTTCGGTTGCCGCGATGAAATTGTTGATCGGCATGACCCGTCCCGCCACGCGCCGGTCGAGCCCGCCGAGATAGCCGTTACAGGCCAGCACCACATGATCCGCCACGATGTGCCCGCCATCGGTGCGCACCGTAGCGCGCGCGCCGTGGTCGATCCCGTGGACTTCGCTGCGCTCGTGGATCCGCACGCCCGCCGCTGCCGCCGCGCGTGCCAGCCCCAACGCGTAGCGCAGCGGATGCAGGTGCGCCGCACCGTGGTCCAGCACACCGCCACGGTAGTCGGGCGAGGGGCAGACCGATTGCAGGGCGGCATGATCGAGCACTTCAAGCTGGTCGTAGCCATAGCGCGTGGACAGGTGATCGGCGTAGGCGTGCAGGTCGCGCACCTCTTTCTGCGTCGATCCGGTCCAGGCGATGCCGGGTTTGAGATAGCAGTCGATCCCGTGGCGCGCGATCAGCCCCTTGACCAGCGCCTTGGCGTCTTCGGCCAGCGCCCAGAGCTTGGCGGCCTCGGGCTCTCCCACCAGATTTTCGAGTGCGTCCTGATCCATGCGCTGGCCCGATCCCAGCTGTCCGCCGTTGCGCCCCGATGCGCCGAACCCCACGCGCTGCGCGTCCAGCAGCACCACGTCGCGCCCGGCCTCGGCCAGATGCAGGGCCGCCGACAGGCCGGTATAGCCCGCTCCGATGACACAGACATCCGCCCGCTGCGCCCCCTTCAGCGGCGCGAAGGGGGGCAGTGCGTCGGCGGTGGCGGCGTACCAGCTGTCGGGGTAGGCCCCGCGACGGTCGTTCGCGTGAAGCAGGTTCATAGGGGCTTCCTTTCTGCTGCGCGGCGGCGGCGGCGATCAGACGTTGAGAAGCAGATGCTCGCGCTCCCACGGGCTGATGACCTGCAGGAACTCGTCGTATTCCGCATCCTTGACGATGCCGTAGACCCGCGCGAATTCGGTGCCCAGCACCTTGTGCAGCGCATCGGCCTGGGAAAACAGGTTCAGCGCCTCGCCCATGGTGCGCGGGATATCCCCGTCGCCGTCGTAGGCGTCGCCCTTGAATTCGGGTTGGGGTTTGCGCTGTTCCATCAGGCCCAGATACCCGCAGGCGAGCGATGCGGCGATCCCCAGATAGGGATTGCAGTCCATCCCGGCGAGCCGGTTTTCCACCCGGCGCGAGGCGGGACCGGACAGCGGCACGCGAATGCCCGTGGTGCGGTTGTCGCGCCCCCAGGCAAGGTTGATCGGGGCCGCGTGGTCCTTCACATAGCGCCGGTAGCTGTTCACATAGGGCGCGATCACCGCGAGTGCGGCTGGCATGTGGTTCTGAAGACCGGCGATAAAATGCATGAAGGCATCCGTTTCGCCCCCCTGCGGACCCGAGAAGATGTTCTTGCCCGTTTCCATATCGAGAACCGAGTGATGGATGTGCATGGCCGAACCGGGTTCGTCCGCGATCGGTTTGGCCATGAAGGTGGCGTAACAGTCGTGGCGCATCGCCGCTTCGCGGATCAGGCGCTTGAAATAGAACACCTCGTCGGCGAGGCGCACGGGATCGCCGTGCAGCAGGTTGATCTCGAGCTGGCCCGCGCCGCCCTCCTGCGTGATGCCGTCGATCTCGAAGCCCTGCGCTTCGGCGAAATCGTAGATGTCGTCGATCACCGGGCCGAATTCGTCGACCGCGGTCATCGAATAGGCCTGCCGCGCGGCGGCGGGGCGGCCCGAGCGGCCCATCATCGGCTCGATCTCCTTGGCGGGATCGAGATTGCGCGCGACGATGAAAAATTCCATTTCCGGTGCGACGACCGGTTCCCACCCCTGATCGCGGTAGAGTTCGACCACGCGTTTCAGCACGTTGCGCGGGCTGAACGGCACCGGGTTGCCGTTGCGGTCATAGGCATCGTGGATGACCTGCAGCGTCCAGTCGCCGGTCCAGGGCGCTGCGGTCGCCGTGGACATATCGGGCCGCAGGATCATGTCCTTCTCGATGAAGCCTTCATCCCCCGCCGCTTCGCCCCATTCGCCGGTGATGGTCTGGTAGAAGATGCTGTCGGGCAGGTGGAAATATTCCTGCCGGGCGAATTTTGTCGCCGGCACGGCCTTGCCGCGCGCAATGCCGGGCAGATCGGGAATGATGCACTCGACCTCGTCCAGACGCCTGTCCGTCAGGTACTCCTGTGCGGCAGGGGGCAGGTTTTCCGTCCAGTCGGCCATCAGGTCCTCGCTTTGGTTTTGAAGAAATCCGCCATGAAGTCGGCGATCTTGTCATTGTCGGTTGCCAGCGGCAGTGCCTTTGTCGCGGCATCAAGCTGGTCGTCGGGCACGACGCCCTTGCCACGTGTGCGGATCAGCCCGTCGATGAAATCGGCACCGAATTCGGGATGCGGCTGGATCGTCCAGATGGTGTCGCCAACGGTCATCATCGCGTTGGCGCAAAAATCCGAACTGCCGATCACGGTGGCCCCTTCGGGCAGTTCCACGACCTGATCCTGATGCCATGCGTTCAGCGCCAGACGTTCGTCCCCGAGCGTGTACTCGGTACGGCCCACGGACCATCCGCCGGGGAATTTCACGACCTTGCCGCCAAGCGCCTGCGCGATGATCTGGTGGCCGAAACACACCCCGACAAGCGGCTTGCCGCTGTCGCGAATGTCGCGGATCAGCGCTTCGAGGGGCGCGATCCAGTCGTGATCCTCGTAGGCGCCGTGTTTGGAGCCGGTGATCAGCCAGCCGTCTGCGGCCTCGGGGCCGCTGGGGAATTCGCCGTCGACGACCGAGAATGTCTCGTATTCGAAGTCATGCCCGTCGAGCAGACGTTTGAACATGTCGTCGTAGTTGCCGAGTGTGTCGATCATGCCTTCGGGGGAATGGCCCGTGCGAAGAAGTCCGATTTTCATGGGTTATACCGTGTCCAGATAGATTTCGACCTGTTCGGCCGGTGTCAGTTCTTCCATGTAGTGCAGTTCCTGCCGCTTGGTCAGCACCATGTTGCGGATCAGCTCGTCAGGGAAGATCCGGGCGATGGCAGGGTCCTTTTCGAACACGTCGATGGCGGTTTTCCAGTCGGTGGGGATCTGCGGCAGGTCTGCCTCGTAGGCGTTGCCGGTGATCGGGGGCGGGGGGGCCTTGCCGTCCTCGATCCCGTTGATCGCGGCCCCCAGCACGGCGGCCAGCATCAGGTAGGGATTGACGTCGCCTCCCGACACGCGGTGTTCGATCCGCCGTGCCTTGGGGCTGCCCGAGGGGATGCGGATCGCGGAGGTGCGGTTTTCGTAGGCCCAGGACACGCCGGTGGGGGCATGGCTGCCCGGTACGATCCTGTCGAAACTATTGGCATGCGGGGCAAACAGAAGCGCCGATCCCGGCATCGCCTCAAGACATCCGGCGATGGCGTGCAGCATCGTGTCCGTGCCTTCGGGGCCGCCGTTGTCGAAAACATTGCGCCCTTCGGCATCCAGCACCGAGAAATGCGTATGCAGGCCCGATCCGGGATAATCGGCATAGGGTTTGGCCATGAAGCTGGCGGCAAAGCCGTGCCGCCGCGCCAGCCCGCGCACCAGCATCTTGAACAGCCACGCATCGTCCGCCGCGCGCAGAAGGTCGTCGCCGTGCATCAGGTTGATCTCGAACTGGCCCAGACCCGCCTCGGAAATCGCGGTATCGGCGGGAATGTCCATTTCCTCGCAGGCATCATAGAGATCGGTGAAGAATTCGTCGAACTGGTCCAGCGCACGGATCGACAGCGTTTCGGCGCCCTTGCGGCGCTTGCCCGAACGCGGCGACAGAGGCATCTGCAGCTTGCGCCCCGAATCGTCGATCAGGAAGAATTCCAACTCGACCGCGCAGACCGGCGTCAGGCCACGGGCCTTGAACCGTTGCAGCACCCCGTTGAGCGCGTGACGCGGATCGCCCGCGAAGGGGCGGCCATCGTCGTGGAACATCCAGATCGGCAGCAGCGCCGAGGGCGCTTCGAGCCAGGGCATCGGCAGGAAGCCGCGTTCGGTGGGTTTGAGGACACCGTCGCGGTCGCCCATCTCGAAGACCAGCGGGCTATCGTCGATATCCTCGCCCCAGATGTCGAGGTTCAGCACTGAGAAGGGAAATCGCGTGCCCTCCTCGAAGGCCTTGTCCGCGAAGCGTGTCGGGATGCGCTTGCCGCGCGGCACGCCATTGAGGTCGGCCGCCGCGACCCTGATGGTGCGGACGGATGGATTTTTTCTAAGCCAGTTGTGCATAATTCACCGTTTGGGCGATGCATCCGGCACAGGATGCCGGACATGTCAGAGCCCTTGTGGGCCCACACCGCGAAATTTGATCAAATTTACTACCTGATCAGATTGGGACGCAAGCGCATTTTTTGCCGTCTTTCGGCGGGCAGGTGGCGGTTGAGACGTTTGTTGATGGCCCCGAAGATCGCGATCACCGCCAAAGTCAGCAGAATGAAATAGCCGGCGAGGATCGGGTAGGGGATGAAGGGGTTGAAGGTCTTGTCCGCGAAATAGCTGGCGTAGTACAGCGCGTCCCCGCGTTGCTGCCACGCCGGAAAGCTGGAAACGAAGACCAGCGTTGTCGAGTGGAAGAGAAAGATCGCCTCGTTCGTGTAGGCGGGCCAGCCGAGGCGCAGCATCGTGGGCCAGACGATCCGCCGGAAGCGCGGTGTGCCCGAGAGGCCGTAGGCATCCGCCGCCTCGGTGTCACCCTTGGGGATGGATTGCAACGCGCCGAAGAAGATCTCGGCCGAGTAGGCGGAGGTGTTGAAAAACAGCACCACCAGCGCGCCCAGCCAGGCGGCGCTGAACGGGTCGAAGACCGGCGAGACGGACTTGAGGCTGAGAAACAGGAAGTAGCCGAAGAAGAACTGGATGAAGAGCGGCGAGCCGCGGAAGACGAAGATGAACCATTCGCTGGGCTTGCGCAGCCAGCGCCGTGGCGAGGCCTTGCCCAGTGCAAGCACCGTGGCAAGGACAAACCCCAGCGCCAGCGCGAAGACCCCGAAATAGATGTTCCAGATCATGCCCGAGCCGATCAGGGTGAACTGCTCGCAGAGGGTGAAATCCTCCCGCGGGAGCAGGCGTTCGCCGATGCCGATGGCGCGCAGCCCGTAGTCCTGGATGGTTTGCAGGCAGCTCATGCCGCTTTCCTCTGCGCTTCGCCGCCCGAGGTGGCCTGACCGAGGGTTAGACGCTGCATCAGCCGGTCGAGCACGATTTCCGACACGCGGGTAAAGGCGAGGTAGAAGACCAGCAGCGCGAGGAAATACCACATCCGCCAGTCGGGGTGCGGATAGTCGGTAAAGCGCGGTGTCTTGTTCGCGCCGAGTTCGCGTGCCCAATAGACGATATCCTCGACACCGAGCAGGAACAGCAGCGGCGTGGCCTTGATCAGCACCATCCACAGGTTGCCGAGACCAGGCAGCGCGTAGACCCACATCTGCGGCACCAGTACCCGCCAGAAGGTCTGGCGCGGGGACATGCCGTAGGCTTCGGCGGTTTCGAGCTGGGCGCGCGGCACGGCGCGCATGGCCCCGAAAAGCACGTTCGCCGCGAAGGCACCGAAGACGATGGCGAAGGTCAGCACCGCAAGGAAGAAGCCGTAGGTTTCGTGGACCCATTGCGGCGAGGAGCCCAGCGGCATCTTCGCGGCCTGACAGACGATGAAATCATTGCCCTGCCGGATCGCCTGATCCCAGTCCGGGCAGAGCGCCTTGTGGCGCAGGTATTCGATGCCCTGATCCAGCGCGATGACGAAGAACAGGAAGAACGCGATGTCGGGCACGCCGCGCACCAGCGCGATGTAGGTCTTGCCGAACCAGCGCAGCGGCGCAAGGCGCGAGCGCGCGGCGGAGGCCCCGCCAAAGCCGAAGGCCAGCGCCGTCGGTGCCGTGATCGCAAGCAGCACCAGCACGGTCAGCACGGACCAGTAGAGGTTCATGTGCTTGCCCGTGGTCAGATAGCACGACAGCCACCTGAGGCCGTCGAGTTGGCCGGGATCTGTGCAAAATTCGAAAATGACGGCGCTCGCGGATGGGGCGGGATTGAGTTTATGGGCAAAATGGAGGGAGGGCGCAGCGCACCCTCCCTGACGTCAGGCTTATTCGAAGACTGTCGCTTCGTCGCCGAACCACTTCTTGATCGCGGTGTTCAGCGAGCCGTCTTCCTTCATGGAGGTGATGGCTGCGTTGAACTTGTCCTTGAGCTCGGTGTCGGATTCACGCAGGCCCATGCCGACGCCGCCGCCGAGGGCCACGGGTTCACCGACGAACATCAGTTCGGGATCGTTCGCCACGATCGGCTCGAGGAAGGAGCCCTGGAAGAAGACGGCGTCCGCCTCGCCGTTCTTGACGGCGGCGATGAGTTCATCGGCGGTGGCGAATTCGAGCAGCGTCGCGTCGCTCTCGGCGATGTACCCGGCCTGGATCGTGCTGGTCTGGGACGCGATCACGCCACCCAGATCCGCGTCTTCGGACAGCGCGACATAGCGCGATTCCTCTGGCGGGATGTAGTTTTGCGTGAAGTCGATGACTTCGTCGCGTTCGTCGGTGATCGACATGCCCGCGATGATCGTGTCGTAGTTGCCCGATGTCAGGTTGGGGATGATGCTGTCCCATTCGTTGGTGACCCATTCGCAGGTCAGCTCGGCGCGCGCGCAGAGCTCGTCGCCCACTTCACGCTCGAACCCGTCGACTTCGCCGGAATCGTTGAGGAAGTTGTAGGGGGGGTAGGCGCCTTCGGTGCCCATGCGGATGGTTTTCGCGTGGCCGTCTGCGAAGGCCGCGCCGGCGCCGAGTGCCAGTGCCGCGGTGGCAAGGATAATGGTTTTCATAATGGTAACTCCCGTTTCTTTGTTTTGGGTTACGCAGCTTGGGTTGCCGAAAGGAACCCGCGCAGTCGCTCTGATTTGGGGCTGCCGAACAGCGTGTCGGGCGCCCCTTGTTCTTCGATCAGGCCCTGGTGCAGGAACACGACCGTGTCCGATACATCCGCGGCCAGTTTCATGTCGTGGGTCACGATCATCATCGTACGCCCCTCGGTGGCGAGATCCTTGATCACGCGCACCACTTCCTGTTCCAGTTCGGGATCGAGCGCCGAGGTCGGTTCGTCGAACAGGAGGGCTTCGGGTTCCATGCAGAGCGCGCGCGCGATGGCGGCGCGCTGTTGCTGGCCCCCCGACAGCTGGGCCGGGTAGACATCGCATTTGTCACCGATGCCCACCTTGTCGAGATAGCCGCGCGCGGCGCGCTCGACCTCGGCGCGGTCGCGGCCCAGCACGGTGACCGGCGCTTCCATGACGTTTTGCAGGATCGTCATGTGGGACCACAGATTGAACTGCTGGAACACCATGGACAGGTTGGTGCGGATGCGCAGCACCTGCTTGGGGTCGGCGGGCCGGCGCGCGTGTCCGTCACCGCGCCATTTCACCGGTTCGCCCTTGAACAGGACATCGCCCTGCTGGCTGTCTTCGAGCAGGTTGCAGCAGCGCAGCAGCGTGGATTTGCCGGACCCCGACGACCCGATCAGCGAGATCACATGCCCCTTGGGCGCCGCGATCGACACGCCCTTGATAACCTCCAGCTGCCCGTAGGCCTTGTGCAGGTCGCGGATTTCAATCACCGGGTCTTGAGTGGTCACGGTTGGCCAACTTCTCCTGTTGCAGCGGGGATTTGAGAGCAAAAAGCCGCGAGGTGCAACGAGGAATGGTCAAAAAGGGGGCAAACTATCCCTGCGTCAACCGGTTTCGGCGCGTTTGCGGGCATTGGCGCTGTCCACATCGGTCACACCCAGAAGGTTGGCCACCAGCCTGAGCAGCGCATCCTCTTCCTTGGCGCGCTTGCCATCGGCGAGGGCGACCTTCCACAGCGCCTCGACCACCGCGCGGCGTTCGTCGTAGGCGACCGCATCCTTGATCGCGCGGGTGAAGCGCACCGTATCGGGGGCCTCGGCCTCGAGTATCTCGGCGTCGGCCAGTAGCGCGTCGCGGTCGGCGTCTTCCAGCGCGTAGCGCGCAGCGAGAATGTCGCGGATGCGGGCGCGTTCACCGGCGCTGTAGTCGTTGTCGGATCGCGCGACGCGCACCAGAAGCGCTGCAAGCGCGCGGCGCGCGTCGGTGTCGGGCAGGGGAGCGGGGGCCGGATCGGTCAGCCGTTTGAGAAGATCTGCGAACATGGACAAGACTTAGGTGGCCAGAGCCGGATTACAAAGAACCGAGCGCATTTTTTCGGGCGGCCTCGATATCGTCGTCGGACAGGCCGAGCGCTTCCTCGATCGCGATCAGCTGCGATTCTTCCATGTCGTCGCGGATGCCGTCGGCCAGCGCCACCTTCCACATCGCGTCACCGAGGGCGCGGCGGTGTTCGTAATCGACCTCCTCGCGCAGGATCGCGGTGAATTCGGGTGTGCCGGGGGCGTGGCGTTCGAGCCTCTCGCACTCCGCCCGCAGCTTGGCCGCGTCGAGCGGTTTGAGGCCGAAGGTCGCGGCGAGGATACGGTCGATCTGCGCCACTTCGGACACGACATATTGCCGGTTGGCGAGTGCTACCCGCACCAGAAGCGCACCGAGTGCGAGCTGTGCGTTGGGCTGGGGCAGCGGTTTGGGCGCGGGCGCGCGGCGGGGGAAGAGACGTTCAAGCATGGTGCGATGATTAGCTGAGGTCCAGCGGCTTGCCAAACCTTATTGTATCGAGAGCAATACCTTGCGGGTCGGTGTTGGTGATGACGACACCGGCGATGTCGTCCACGCCGCCCTGCCGCACGAACCCGATCGCGTCCTCGCCCAGCGGGCTGAGGACAAGGCTGGCAAGCAGGGCGCCGTCGCGGCGCAGGAAGGTGACTTCGGCGGCGCCCTCTTCACCGCCGCGCAGGTGCAGCACAAGGGCGTATTGGTCGTCGTCGAACAGCATCGCGATGGCGCCTTCGCCCTGTGCCTCACGCTTGGGAAAGCCGGCGGGGCCGTAGCCGTTCAGAACGCTGACCCCCATGAACCCCACGACCGACAGGTTCTGGCCCGTCTCGCCCGGGATCAGGGTCAGCGGGCCGAAGGCGCTGCCGGTGATCGCGTCATGGGTGCCGTTCGGCGCGATGCGGTGGCCCGCGAACCGTTCGGCGAATTGCGCCCCGTCGAGGCGCAGCACCTCGTCCACAGGATGTCCGGGCCCGTAGGCCTTCCGGGTTTCGTCGAAGGTGATGATGCGCGGCAGTGACAGATCACTGGCGGAGACGATGCAGACGGCTGTGTCACAGGCCGACACGACCTGCGGCAGGATCCAGAAGAAGGCCGCGCAGAGGAATCTCATCGCGCGATCATATCACGAAAATCAGTTTTCGTAGCCCTCGATTATCATCAGGCTGCCGTCCGCGGCGTTCAGGCGGATTTCCTTGGCGGACTGGTAGGCGGAGCTTTCGTAGCAGGCGACCGCCTCGGCGTAGCTGGGGAATTCGATCACCACGGTGCGCGGGTGGACGCTGCCTTCGCGGGTCTGCTGGGTGCCGCCGCGCACCAGAAACTTTGCGCCGTAATCGGCAAAGGGCTTGGCGTTGGCGGCGCGGTACTTGTCGTAGACCTCCGCGTCGCGGACATCCATATTTGCGATCCAGTATCCTTTGGGGGCCATGTCTTCCTCCGAATTGTCGCCCTGCCGGTCTAGGCCAGCGCGGCGAATTTACGAGCGATACGGGCGGCTTCCTTATCCAGCCCGTAGGGCGGGTTTAGCACGAAAAGACCCGATCCCACCATACCGTGGCCGGGCCGGGCGGGGGCAAAGCGCACCTCGTGGCGCAGGGCCTGCGGATGCGCACCGCTGAGCGCGTTCAGCATCGGCTTGTGCGCCCCGCTCGTCAGGATCGGATACCACAGCGCGATGATGCCCACGTTCCACGCGCGCGCCAGCTTGGCCACGGTGCGCGGGATGGTGTCGTAGTCGGTCTTGATCTCGTAGCTGGGATCTATCAGCAAAAGCCCGCGACGCGGCGTCGGCGGGCAGAGCGCGAAGGCCAGTTCCAACCCGTCGCGCAGATGGCAGGTGGCGGGGTAGGGCGACATCGCCAGATCGAGGGCCGCATGCTCGCGCGGGTGCAGCTCGGCCAGATGCAGGTGATCGGTGTCGCGCAGAAGCTCTGCCGCGATCAGCGGGGATCCGGGGTAGGCCTCCGGCCCGTGGGCTGCGCGCACCGCCGCCAATGTGCGGGCATAGGGATGATCGGGGGTGAACCAGTCGCTGACGCGGGCGATGCCCTGCGCGGCCTCCTGCGTCTTGCGCGCGGCGGCGTCGTCCAGATCATAGAGCGCGCGGCCGCTGTGCGTCTCGATATAGCTGAGCGGCTTGTCCTTGCGGGTCAGATAATCGAGCGTCCACGCCAGCAGGCTGTGCTTGTGCACATCGGCGAGGTTTCCCGCGTGATAGATATGTTGGTAGCTGAGCATGGCGCAGGTGTAGACGATCGCGGCGGGCGCGCAATGGGCAATGCGGGCGCGGGCTAGGCCGCCCGTTCGACCGGATCGTTGAAGATCACCCCGCCGAAGCGGCCCTTGACCATCCAGCTGAGGCCGAAGGCCCAGAGCGCCACCGCCTCGCACCAGAAGGTCATGTGGTTGGCGTTCCACCAGCCGACGTCGAGCGTGGTCAGATGGGCGACAACCGCATAGGCGCCCATGGCGAGAATGCACAGGATCATCACGCTACCGCACAGGATGTAGAACGAATTGCGGATCTGCTTGTTTCGGGTATAGCTCTTGTCGGGATTGATCTGGTGCGGCTCGGCGGCGGTGAAGATGACCAGCGCGAACCACGCAAGGAAGGAAAACAGCAGCATCGCCGAGGTATAGTGGACCGTGGCCGACCACGGCGTCAGCTCGAAATAGGCGACGAGGTCGGGCAGGCCGTCGCGCGGTGGCACCTTGATCAGGTCCAGCGCCTCCGGCGCGGGGCCGAAGGTCACGATGGCACGGGCCACGAAGGCGGTCTCGTCACAGCCGTAGCCGGAGGTGGGAAACAGCGCGACACCGAAAGCGAAAAATCCCGCCAGCGAAGACAGCTTGGCCTCTGCCGCGGTCTCGCCGCGGTAGACCAGCATGTAGGTGCCGATAAAGATCAGCGCGCCGATGAACGGCGCGCCCCAGAACGGCGCGTAATAGTAGTGGCTGATGGAGTGGCGAAAGCAGGTTTCGAGGAAAGGGTTGAAGGCACCCACGATCAGGATCGTCGGCAGGCCAAGCGCCACGAGACCCACGAAGAACGTCAGCTGGCGCTGGTTGATGGTGGCATAGCGGTCGGCTGCGGGCGGTGTCGCCCCGTGGTAGCGATCCGGGCCGGTCTGGAACAGCTTCATGGCGGTCGGGCCTCGCGCGTCGGTGACGTTACGTCAACGCTAGCGATCGACGCCCCTGCGCGCAACCTTCCTGCACGCTGGATGGGGCGGCGGCCTGCGGGCCGCGCGGGATCAGACCAGCCGCGACATTTCCTTGGCCGCGCGCACGAAATCCTTGAACAGCGGATGCGGATCGAAGGGTTTCGATTTCAATTCGGGGTGGAACTGCACACCGATGAACCACGGGTGATCCGACCATTCGACGATTTCGGGCAGCTTGCCGTCCGGTGACATGCCCGAGAAACACAGCCCCGCTTCCTCAAGCTGCTTGCGGTAGGCGATGTCGACCTCGTAGCGGTGGCGGTGGCGTTCGTCGATGGCGGTCGTGCCGTAGACTTCGGCCACCCGCGACCCTTCCTTGAGCGAGGCGTCATAGGCGCCCAGACGCATGGTGCCGCCCTTGTCGTCGCCGACCTTGCGTTCGACCTTGTGATTTCCCTGCACCCATTCCTTTAGGTGGTAGACCACGGGTTCGAAGCGTTTCTTGCCGGCCTCGTGGTCGAACTCCTCGGATCCCGCCGCCGTCAGGCCCGCGACGTTGCGCGCCGCCTCGATCACCGCCATCTGCATGCCCAGACAGATGCCCAGATAGGGCACCTTGTGCTCGCGGGCATATTGGGCGGCCTTGATCTTGCCCTCGGTGCCGCGCTCGCCGAACCCGCCGGGCACGAGGATCGCGTGGAACCCTTCGAGGTGCGGTGCCGCAGCCTCGGTATCGAAAATCTCGGCGTCGACCCATTCCACCTTGACCTTGACGCGGTTCGCCATGCCGCCGTGGGTCAGCGCCTCGGCGATGGATTTATAGGCATCCTCGAGCTGGGTGTACTTGCCGACGATGGCCACGCGCACTTCGCCTTCTGGGTTGTGGATGCGGTCGGACACATCGTTCCAGACCGTCAGGTCGGGGCGCGGGGCGGGGGAGATATCGAAGGCGTCGAGCACGGCCTGATCAAGCCCCTGCGCGTGGTAGGCCAGCGGCGCGTCATAGATCGTCGACAGGTCGTAGGCGGCGACCACCGCTTCCTTGCGAACGTTACAAAAGAGCGCGATCTTCTCGCGTTCCTTTTCGGGGATCGGCTGTTCCGAGCGGCACACGAGGATGTCGGGCGCGATGCCGATGCTTTGCAGTTCCTTGACCGAGTGTTGCGTCGGCTTGGTCTTGAGCTCGCCTGAGGCGGCCAGATAGGGCAGCAGGGTCAGGTGCATGAAGATGCACTGGCCGCGCGGCTTGTCGTGGGAGAACTGGCGGATCGCCTCGAAGAACGGCAGGCCCTCGATGTCCCCGACGGTGCCGCCGATCTCGCAGAGCATGAAATCGACCTCGTCATCGCCGATGTGCAGGAAGTCCTTGATTTCGTTGGTGACGTGCGGGACGACCTGTATGGTCTTGCCCAGATAGTCGCCGCGCCGTTCCTTTTCGAGAACGTTCGAATAGATCCGGCCGGATGAGACGGAATCGGTCTTGCGCGCGGGCACACCGGTAAAGCGTTCGTAGTGACCCAGATCGAGATCGGTTTCCGCACCGTCATCGGTGACAAAGACCTCGCCGTGCTCGAACGGGCTCATCGTGCCGGGATCGACATTGAGGTAGGGATCGAGTTTGCGCAGGCGCACGCTGAACCCGCGGGCTTGCAGCAAGGCCCCGAGCGCCGCGGAGGCGAGCCCCTTGCCCAATGAGGAAACCACACCGCCGGTGATGAAAATATAGCGTGCCATCAGTCAGGAACTCCCGTGCGCATCATGCGTCTGCTCGTTGTTTTTCCGGGGCCTGATCGACCGCCCGGAGGGGTGCTGCAAACGCACCATCACGGGACTTAAGCCTATCAGGATTCGCAAGGCCAAGGCAAGGCGGCGGACGCAACATGATGTTGCGCGCGGGCCATCCGCCTCAATCAGTTGAGTTTATTGTTGTCAGTCGACCGTGGGAACCAACGGTGCATCGTCGCCCTGGGCCGGAGGCAGCAGGTTATCGAGATCCGGCGCCGCGGGGCCGTCGTCGTCGATCTGGTTCAACGCGGGGGGCGATTGTGTCAGCCGGTCGATGACCGATACGCCCGCCGAGCGCTGCGCCGATACGATGGTCAGCGTGATCGAGGTGACCACGAAGGCCGCTCCCAAAAGCCACGTCAGCTTGCTCATCGGGGTGGCAGGCGCGCGGCCCGACGTGCCGCCGCCACCGCCGCCGATGCCCAGGCCACCACCCTCGGAGCGTTGCAGAAGCACGACCCCGATAAGGCCAAGCGCGAGGAGGAGGTGGATGATCAGGACGACGTTTTCCATGGCGGTACGGCTGCTCTTGTCTTTCGGGGTGTCTATTCGGCTTTGGGGGTATCTAGGCAAGTTTGCCCGCAGGAGCAAGGGAGGAACACGAGACGGTGTCGGAAGCAGTGGACAGCGCCCGGAATTCGCGGCAGGTTGGCGCCATGCCCCATGACAGCCATGACCACGATCACGACCATGATCACCCGCATTCGTTGCTCCCGTCCGATCCCGCCTTGCGGGTCAAGGCGCTGGAGACTGTCCTGACGGCCAAGGGTCTGATCGACCCCGCCGCCCTCGACGAGATCATCGACACCTACGAGAACCGCATCGGCCCGCGCAACGGCGCGCGCGTGGTGGCCAAGGCGTGGAGCGATCCCGGTTTCGCGCAGGCCCTGCGTGACGATGCCACGCAGGCGGTTGCCGATCTGGGCTACTACGGTCGGCAGGGGGAGCATCTAGTGGTGGTCGAAAACACGCCTGAGCGTCACAACATGGTCGTCTGCACGCTGTGCAGCTGCTATCCGTGGCCGCTGCTGGGGATCCCGCCGGGGTGGTACAAATCTGATGCCTACCGTGCCCGCGCCGTGCGCGAGCCGCGCGCGGTGCTGGCGGATTTCGGCGTGCACCTGCCCGAGGACACATCCGTAAGGGTGTGGGATTCGACGGCAGAGGTGCGGTATCTTGTGCTGCCGATGCGCCCTGCGGGGACGGAAGATCTGGACGAAGAGGCGCTGGCCGGGCTGGTCAGCCGCGACAGCATGATCGGCACGGCGCTGGCCGGGGCGGCGCCCGCGTGAGCCGTGTGCACGATATGGGCGGGCGTTTCGGTGACGGCGCGGTGCGGCCCGAAGGCGAAGGGGACCCGGTCTTTCACGAGGACTGGCACGCACGGGCGCTGGCGCTGACCCTGGCGGCGGGCAGTCTGGGAAAATGGAACATCGATGTATCGCGCCACGCGCGCGAATGTCTGGCCCCGAAGGATTATACCGCCTTCGGCTATTACGAGAAATGGCTTGGCGGGCTTGCCGACCTGCTGGTCAATACCGGTGTGCTGACCCGTGAAGAGCTTGCCGGTGCGGATGCCGGTGCGATCAGCGATCTGGCCGAACGCAAGCTCACTTCCGATCAGGTGGCGGGCGTGCTGGCCAAAGGGGGCCCTGCCGACCGCGACAGCGCGGTGGCACCTGCCTTTGCCGCGGGCGACGCGGTGCAGACGCGCGCGCGGGCCGGCAATGTGATGGTCGCGGGCGGGCACACGCGGCTGCCCGCCTACGCCGCGGCCGCGCGGGGGCGCATCCTGCGCTACCACGGCACCCATGTGCTGCCCGACAGCAGCGCCCACGGTCTGGGCGACGCGCCCGAGCCGCTATACGCCGTGGTCTTTGCGGCCTCCGAGCTCTGGCTGCATCCCGAGCATCCCGGCGACGAGGTGGTGCTGGACCTGTGGCAGAGCTATCTGGAGCCTGCGCGATGAGCGACCGGCCGGAGCCCGTCTTCGAAGCGCCCTGGCACGCGCAGCTGTTCGCGCTGACCGTTCATCTGAACGAAGCGGGGCACTTCGGCTGGCCGGACTGGGCCGCGCGGTTCGGCGCGACGCTGAAGCGCCACGGGCTGGAACGGGATCTGAACGGCGGGGACGACTATTTCACGGCGTGGCTGGAGGCGCTGGAGCACATGATGGCCGAGCGCGGCATGGCCGAAGCGCAAGCGCTGGCCGAGATGCGCGCCGCCTGGGAGCGCGCCTATCTGACGACGCCCCATGGCGCACCGGTGACGCTGGACGACGCTGTCGGCCCCTGAGGGGCCGAGGCGCCCCGCCCACCGTCCCGGTCAGGTGTCGACATCATCCACATCCGCCTGACCCGACAGCGTGCGCCGCACGATCGACCAGCTGAGCCCGATGGCGAGTACGAGGCTGAGCACCACAAGGCCGAGCCACAGATTGAAGCTGGGATTGTCGAGATTGATCAGGCCCAGATCCGCCGCCACCCAGATCAGCGCGGCGACGAGCGCCGCCACCAGCATCATCCCGAGGATGCCGATGCTGCGCAGCGAGGCGCGCAGGTAGATGATGTAGCCGACCAGCAGAATCAGCCCGATCAGCACCGCGATGGACAGGTTCATGTGTCCGTAGCTGCGCACCCACTGCACATAATTGTACTCGGTCGGGTTGAACGTCGCCGCCAGCAGCAAAAACGCCCCCAGCCAGCGCAGTAGAAAGCCCATCGATCCCCTCCGTTCCCGTACCTCGGCGGGGACTATCCGCGCCCCATCGCCGAAAGTCTACCTTTTGCGGTTTTCCCGGCGGCGCCGGGCCGCTATGAGGGGCGCGGGTTTGAAAACGCGCGCGGGCGCTCCCCGTCTTTTTGAGAGGATCATCATGGCCAATGTTGTTGTCGTAGGCGCACAGTGGGGCGACGAGGGAAAAGGCAAGATCGTCGACTGGCTGTCCGAGCGGGCCGATGTGATCGCCCGCTTTCAGGGCGGCCATAACGCGGGCCACACTCTCGTCATCGACGGCGAGGTGTTCAAGCTGAGCCTGCTGCCCAGCGGCATCGTGCGCGGCGGCAAGCTGTCGGTGATCGGCAACGGCGTTGTGCTGGATCCGTGGCACCTGGAAAAGGAAATCGCGCAGCTGCGCGGGCAGGGTGTGACCATCACGCCCGAAACGCTGATGATCGCCGAGAACACGCCGCTGATTCTGCCGATCCACGGCGAGCTCGACCGCGCGCGCGAAGCACAAAACAGCGTTGCCAAGATCGGGACCACGGGCCGTGGCATCGGCCCCGCCTATGAGGACAAGGTCGGGCGCCGGTCCGTGCGGGTGGCCGATCTGGCCGACGATGCCACGCTCGAGATGCGCGTGGACCGCGCGCTGGTACATCACGACGCGCTGCGCCGGGGTCTGGGCCTCGATCCCGTGGACCGCGACAGGCTGCTGGCCGATCTGCGCGCCATCGCGCCCGTGGTTCTGGAATATGCCGCACCGGTGTGGAAAGTGCTCAACGAAAAACGCCGCGCGGGCAAACGCATCCTGTTCGAGGGGGCGCAGGGTGCGCTTCTGGACATCGATTTCGGCACCTATCCCTTCGTCACCTCGTCGAACGTGATCGCGGGGCAGGCGGCAACCGGCACCGGAATCGGACCGGGCTCCATCGATTTCGTGCTGGGCATCGTGAAAGCCTATACCACCCGCGTGGGCGAAGGCCCGTTCCCCGCAGAGCTGCACGATGCCGACGGCCAGCGGCTGGGCGAACGCGGGCACGAGTTCGGCACCGTCACCGGACGCAAGCGCCGCTGCGGCTGGTTTGATGCGGTCCTCGTGCGCCAGACCTGCGCGACATCGGGGGTGAACGGCATCTCGCTGACCAAGCTTGACGTGCTCGACGGGTTCGAGACGCTGAAAATCTGCGTGGGCTACGAGCTCGACGGCAAGCGGCTGGACTATCTGCCGACGGCAGCGGACCAGCAGGCGCGCTGCACGCCGGTCTACGAGGAAATGCCGGGCTGGTCGGAATCGACCGAAGGCGCGCGCAGCTGGGCCGATCTGCCCGCCGAGGCGATCAAATACGTGCGCCGTGTCGAGGAGTTGATCGAATGTCCGGTGGCATTGCTGTCGACCTCGCCCGAGCGCGAAGACACGATCCTTGTCACCGACCCCTTCGCGGACTGAGCCCGTCCGACGGACGGCAGCGCGGGCGACGCGGTGTCGCAATTGATCGCGCTGCGATCTGCGACATCTCTGACGCAGAGGCACCGAAAGGAAATATCATGGCTCTGAGTTACAAGGCCCGCCGCCGCTGGTCGCTGTTCGTTCTGCTGGTCGGCCTGCCGGTCTACATCGTGGCGGTCATCTGGATCATTGCGCAGTTCGACAGGCCGCCCTTCGCGCTCGAAGTCGCGATCTACGTGGCGTCGGGGGTGATCTGGGCCTTCCCGATGAAGGCGATCTTCAAGGGGGTCGGGCAGGCCGATCCCGACGCGCCGCAAACCCCGGACGACCGCTGACACCGCGAGAGCGGACGCGCGGGTCTTGCGGCCTGCCTGTCCGGCGCGGTGTTCTGAAAACGCAAAAGGGCGCACCCATCGGTGCGCCCTTTGTGCCGGTTCCGGCGAGACCGCTCAGCCCGCCACGCGGTTGTCCGGCTTGAACCCGATCTGTTCGGAGGCCTGGAAACGGCCGCCCTTGATCTTCTCGATCTTGCCCTCGCGCAGCAGTTTTCCGAACGACCGCAGGCCGTCCTCGCGGGTAAATTCCTCTTGCTCCACCAGACGCACCTTGGACATCAGCTGCGGGCGCGAGAACTGCTGGTGACCTTCGACGAACGACAGGTAGGCGGCTGCCGCTTCGAGCAGTTCGGAAAGACCCTGCGCGCCCATTTCCTCGGCAAAGCTTTCGAAGCTTTCCGCGTCGGTGCCTGTGTCCGTCGGTGTGTTGTCGACCACCGCTGCGACGCGGCGCGGACGCACCGGGCCGCTCAGGCGCGGCTTGTCGACGTCGATGCGCTGTTCTGCAACCAGCTTCAGCGGCGCCGGGCGCGGCTCTGGCGGGCGCTCGGAGCGCTGGGCCCCGGCAACGGGACGCCGCGGGCGCACCACATTGGCCAGATCGTCGCGGTAGGGCTCGTCGCTCTTGTCTTCCGACGGCGCGGCGCCCACGGCCTCGTCCGCCTTTTTGGCGGCAACCGCGGCGCGCAGGTGGGCAAAGGCATCGCGGCGCGTGGCGCTTTCGGGCTCGCTCATCTGGCTCTTGGCTTCGTCCATCAGGCGGCTGAGGTCATCTTCGGCCGGTTCGGCTGTGCCGCCGAATGCGTCCTCTTCGTCGGCCGCTTCCTCGCGGCTGTCCGCAAAATCGTCCGCATCGTCGAATTGCGCATCGTGATCCCCGGCATCCTGTGACGCGAGATGCTGCGCCTGCGCGGGACCGCCGATTTCGGCTTCAAGCTCGGCCAGTTCGCGGGCGAGTTCGGCTTCGGCTTCGTCGCTCAGCGTCGAGCGGTCGGCAAGCGGTGCCTTGCGCAGCACTTCACGCGACGGGGCGGCGGAGGGTGCAGCCGCCTCGGCAACCTCTTCGGCGGTGTCGTCCTCGTCGTCGTATTCCTCCAGTTGGCCGGCCTCGATGGCGGCCTCCAGCGTGGCGCGCTTGACCTTGAGCACACGGGTGCGCGGCGCGCGGGGCGCTTGCGCCGCAGGTTCCGCGGGCGCCTCGGGGGCGGTGTCGTCTTCGAAGACATTCTCGCCCGTGGTCCGGTTTTCGGCCTCGTCGGAGGCGGTGTCATCGGTGTCGTGTTCCATCAGCGCCGACAGGATATTGTCCGTGTCGTCGTCGTCCCCGTCTTGGGGCGCGTCGGCCTGCGCGACGTCGGCATCGGCGATGTACTCGTCGTCCAGCGCGTCGTCGTCCTCGGCCTCTGCGCGCGCGTCGAAGTCGTCGTCCTCTTCCTCGTCGTCTTCTTCGTCGTCGAGGCTGGCGAGGATGCTGTCGGAAAAGTCGACTTCGTAGGCGCTGTCGACGGCATCATCGGCGGCTGCCGCAAGGCCGGCATCGTCTTCTTCCTCGTCACCGGCATCCGCATCCAGACGTCCCAGCAGCGCGGCCAGATCGTCCTCTTCGCTGTCGGAGTCCCCCTCGTCGGTGGCGTATTCCATGTCGTCCGCGTCAAAGGCATCCTCGATGTCGCGCACGGTGGCGGAAACGATGTCGGCGCGCGATTGCGCTGTTGTCTCTTCAACCGGTGTCGGTTCGACACGGGCGGTCGCAGACTGGGCGCCGGGTGTCTCGGCGTGCTCGTCCTCGGTGTAGCCGTCGGCTTCCTCGTCGCTTTCCTGACGGGAGACCACGGCACGGATGCGCTTGAGCTTTTCTGCAATGCTGCCCATCGTGGCGGCGCTGCGGGCGTCTTCCTCGGCGTCCTGATCTTCGGGTGCCGCATCCGCGATATCGTCTGCTGCCTCTTCTGCGAGGTCCGCGTCGGCGAAGAAAGCCTCGACCTTGTCGTCGGGCAGGTCAGGCACGATGTCGGCGTCCGCATCGGCGTCCGGTGCGGGGGCGGCTTGATCTGCCTCGGTGTTGTCGGTTGCGGCCTCTTGCGCATCCGCCACGTCGATTTCGGGCGCGGAAGCGGGGTGTTCCGCTGCGGCTTCGGGGGCGGCATCGGCTGGCACATCCTGGACCGCTTCCGGAGCTGGCGCAGGAGCCGGCTGCACCTCTTCGTACTGGTCCCCGGCATCGTCAGGCTCCGACGTGGCCAGCGCCGTGGCGTTCTGCTCCACCCGGTCCTGAACGGCTGCGGGCGCATCGTGCTGAAGGGCCGGCGCGGCGGCTGGCGCGCGGGCGCTCTCGCTCCGCGCATCGTCATCACGCTGCGCGGACAGGACGATCCGGCCTTCGTCATTGCGCGCCTCGACGTGGCGCGATATTTCGCGCTGGGCGATACGGGCCAGCATCTGAGCATCGGGTTGTGGCGGTTCCGCGCCGAAGTAGCGGTCATCCGCTGCCAGATCACGGAAATATTCGGCAATTGCTTTCATCGTCCCGAAAGAATCATCGAAACCTTCGAGGGTGCACGAAAATGTGCCGTAAGAAACGGTAAGAATCTTGTTGTTATTGATCATCGGATGCTCGTCCTCTGCGTCTTTGCACTGAGCGGTTTACCATGATGGTCAAGTCTTTAGCGGCTCGAAACAAAGCCGCCTACGGTGTGTTTTTGTGTCCATATTGTGGTCTGTCCCCAAAAACGGCAAAGAGAGCTCATGTCCCACGCTATTGTTCACAGTTCCGATCCAATCACGCTTGTAGGTGGGGGGGAAGGTACATCCGAAGACATTGCCGAGGCGTTAACCCTGGCGCCGACCATCGTGGCGGTTGACGGCGGGCTGTCGCGGGCGCTGGCCGCAGGCATGATGCCGGACGCGGTGATCGGCGATATGGACAGCGTCCCCCCGGAGGCGCTTGCCCGGATGCCGCAGGACCGGCAACATCTATTCAGTGAACAACAAACCACGGATTTCGACAAGGCCCTGCGCCATATCGAGACCCCGCTGGCAATCGGTGTCGGGTTTTGTGGCGGTCGCATCGACCACCAGCTTGCGGCCTATCACACGCTGCTGGCCCATCCCGACCGTCCCTGTATCCTGATCGCCGGAACGCAGATCGCCGTGCTGGCGCCGCCTGCGGTGACATTGTCCTTGCCCGAAGGGGCGGCGGTATCGCTGTTCCCGCTGGTGCACTGCACGGGGCGCTCGACGGGGCTCGACTGGCCCATCGACGGTCTGGCGTTCGCCCCCGGTGAGTTTATCGGAACCTCGAACCGCGCCACGGGCGGGGCTGTGACGGTGACGATGGACGGGCCGGGGATGGTGCTGATCCTCGGGCGCGCGTATCTCAGACAGGTGGTGGCGTGCTTCTTGCAAGGCGGCGCGCGATGGCCTGCTCGCGCGCGATGACGTAGACGCCCGCGCCCACGGTGATCGCGATGCCGATGGCGGCGATCCGGTCGGGCAGTTCGGCAAACAGCCACCAGCCGATCAGCGTGGCAAACGGGATTTCCAGATACTGCATCGGCGCCAGCGTGGCACTGGGCGCAAAGCGCAGCGACCATGTCATCATGAGGTGGGCGAAAGTGCCGAGAGCCCCCAGCGCGAAAAGCAGCGGCCAGTCGCCCAGCACCGGCGCGAGCCGCAGGGCGGGCATGTCAAACAGGCTGCCGACAATCAGGATCGGCACCAGCAGTCCGCAGGCCATCAACCCGCTGAGCGCTTGCAGGGCGATGGGGTCGGTTTCGCGGGCGATCTGGCGGGTGGTCAGCATGAAGAGCGCAAAGTTCACCGCAACGGCCATCGGCAGAAAGGCGATCCAGCCCACGTCGATGAAGCTGGGCTGCACCACCATCAACGTCCCTGCGAAGCCGACAGCGCAGGCGATGGCGCGGCGCAGGCCGACCTCTTCGCCCAGAACGTAATGGCCAAGCAGCAGCATCACGAAAGGCATGACGAAAACGATGGCGATGGCGTCGGCGAGGGGCAGATATTGCAGGGCTGTGAACATACCGCCGATGCCGAGGATGTGCAGCACCGTGCGCTGCCACGCCAGCCGCAACACGCGCCCCCGCAGGCGTATCGGCCGTGCGCTCGCCCAGACCAGCGGCAGCAGCAGCGCCGATTGCACGGCAAAGCGCAGCAGGACAAGCTGCCCCAGCGGGACGGTATCGCCCAGAAGCTTCGCGATCGCGTCGCCGAGCGGCGCGAGGATGCAAAATCCGAGCATCAGCGCGATGCCGAGGGTGGGTCTGTCCGCTATCATCGGACGACACTAGGAGCGCGCCATCTGAGCCACAAGAGGGGGGCGGAAAATGAGAAAGCCGGGCGCGCGGGCCCGGCTTTCGTAGGTGATCTCTGGCAAGTGCTCAGAGAAGTTTCAGCAATGCCTCGGCGGCTTCCTCGGAAGAGGCGGGGTTCTGGCCTGTCACCAGCTTGCCGTCGGTCAGCACGAAGCTCGCCCAGTCGTCGCCCTTCTGATAGTTGCCACCGTTCGCCTTCAGCATGTCCTCGACGAGGAAAGGCACCACCTCGGTGAGGCCCACGCCTTCTTCTTCGGTGTTGGTAAAGCCGGTGACGCGCTTGCCGCTGACCAGCGGCTTGCCGTCCGTGCCCTTGGGGTGCTTGAACACCGCCGGTGCGTGACAGACCGCGCCGATGGGACGGTCGGAGGCTGCGAAAGTCTCGATCAGTCGGATGCTGTCGGCGTCCTCGGCCAGATCCCACAGCGGACCGTGACCGCCGGGGAAGAACACCGCGTCGAAACCTGCGGCGTCGATCTCGGACAGCTTTTGCGTGTTGGCCAGCGCCGCGTTCGCGGCGGCATCGTCCTTGAAGCGGCGTGTCGCGTCCGTCTGCGCATCCTCGCTGTCCGAGTTGGGGTCCAGCGGGGGCTGGCCGCCCTTGGGAGAGGCCAGTGTAATCTGCGCGCCCGCGTCTTTCAGCTTGTAGTAGGGGGCCGCGAATTCTTCGAGCCAGAAGCCGGTCTTCTTGCCGGTGTTGCCAAGATCTTCGTGGGACGTGAGGATCATAAGAATGTTCATGGTGTCTCCGATTCCGGTAGGTCGTGAAAATTGGGCCGCGCGGTGCGCAGCCTTCACGAGACCCAACGGCAAAGCGGCCGCGGGCGTTCCGCCTGACGGGGCGTCAACAGTTCGGAACGTTGACCGCAAGCCCCCCGAGCGAGGTTTCCTTGTACTTCTCGCTCATGTCGGCGCCGGTCTGGCGCATGGTTTCGATACAGGCATCGAGCGGCACCAGATGCGTGCCGTCGCCGCGCAGGGCCAGTGACGCCGCCGAGACCGCCTTGATCGCGCCCAGCCCGTTACGCTCGATGCAGGGCACCTGCACCAGACCCCTGACCGGATCGCAGGTCATGCCGAGGTGATGCTCCAGCGCGATTTCGGCAGCGTTCTCGACCTGCTCGGGGGTGCCGCCGAGGACTGCACAAAGCCCCGCCGCCGACATCGCCGCAGCCGAGCCGACCTCGGCCTGGCAGCCCGCCTCGGCCCCCGAGATCGAGGCGTTGAATTTCACCAGCCCGCCGATGGCGGCGGCGGTGAGCAGGAAATCCTCGATCCGGTTCTCGGACGCGCCCGGCACATGGTCGAGGTAGTAGCGCAGGACCGCCGGCATGACACCCGCCGCCCCGTTGGTGGGCGCGGTCACCACCTGCCCGCCGGCGGCGTTTTCCTCGTTCACGGCCATGGCGTAGACACTCATCCAGTCGTTGATGGTGTGCGGGGCCTGCTGGTTCATCCCGCGTTCGGCCTGCAGCGCGTCGTGGATTTTCTTGGCGCGGCGTTTGACGCCAAGCCCGCCGGGCAGGATGCCATCGGTTTCCAGCCCGCGCTGGATGCAGTCGTTCATCACCTGCCAGAGCCGTTTCGATCCCGCACGCAGGTTCTCCGCACCGCCGCGCGATTCCTCGTTGGCGCGTTTCATCTCGGCGATGGTCTTGCCGGATGCGCGGGACATCTCGAGCATCTCGGCGGCGGATTTGAACGGGTAGGGAACCGGCGCGCCTTCGTCGGTGTCCTTGCCGGCGGCCAGTTCCGCCTCGGTCATCACGAAACCGCCCCCGATGGAATAGTAGACCTCGCGCAGGGTCACGTCACCCTGCGCATCGGTCGCCATGAGCATCATGCCATTCGCATGACCGGGCAGTTTCGTGTCGTAGTCGAATATGATGTCGGTGGACGGGTCGAAACGCAGCGGCGTGCCGTCGACGTCGATCACTCGGGCCTCCTCGATCCTTTTCAGGATCTCCTCGGCGCGGTCGGCGTCATAGGTGTCGGGGGTGAACCCCGCCAGCCCGAGGATAGTGGCGCGGTCGGTCGCGTGGCCGACGCCGGTGAAGGCGAGGCTGCCGTGCAGCGACGCGCGCAGGCCCGAAAACCTGAACGGCGACGCGCGCATCGCGTCGAGAAACCGCGCCGCCGCGACCATCGGGCCCATGGTATGGGACGACGAGGGGCCGATGCCGACCTTGAACATCTCGAAAACGGATAGAAACATCAGAGCGCACTGCCTTCGGGTGGATCGGGATAACGGGGAGAGGTGAAAGGTGTCGGGCCCAGGCCTTCGGCGGCCTGCACGGCGGCGGTTATCTCGCGCGCCTCGAGTGCCGCGCAGATGGCGCGAAGGGCAGGGGTCTGCGACAGGTCGAACCAGTCGCGCGACACCCCGGCGGGGTAGAGCGCGCACCAGCGCAGGCAGCAGGCCACGTAGAAATCAAGCGCGCCGTGGACGTGCCCGAACCAGTCCGGCGCGGAGGCTGCCAACCGGTCGAGATGTCCCAGCGCCGTTTGCACCTGTTCCTGCACGCCGCTGCGCAGGCGGGCGTGACAGGCGCTGTCGGGGCCGACGAAATTCTGTGGATAGAACATCATGCGCAGCAGGGGATGCAGGGTGTTGGAGACGTAGAACAGCCATTTCAGATAGGCCGCGCGCGCGGGCGATTGCGGGCCGGGGCCGAGACCGCCGTGCGTATCGCCCAGCCACAGAAGGATCGCGCCCGTCTCGAACAGCGGCCCCTGCGGGGTCTCCAGCGTCGGGATCAGCCCCACGGGGTTGAGCGCAAGGTACGCCGTGCCGCGCTGGGCGGCGCTGCGGCGGTCGACGAGCGATGTGTGGTAGGGGCAGCCCAGATGCTCCAGCGCGAGCCGGACGATCAGGGAGGCATTGTCCGGCGCGTAGTGGAGCAGGTACGTCATGCCCTGCACCTACGGCATTTGCGGGCGTAGCCCTTGCCGGAATACGACCATGCGCCACGCAAATCGGTCATCCCCCCGCCCGCGCCTGCGCCCCGCGTCAGAAGGCTGCGGTAAAAACCGCGTCGCCCCCCTCGCACACCGGGGCGATTGGCCCTATACCTGCGCGCAATAAGCACCTTTGGAGTAGCTCAATGTCCGGAGAACTGTCGCCCATCGACAAGGCGAAATTCGTGGCCGCCAAGCGCGCGGCGCAATTTGTGGAGGACGGCATGCGCGTCGGCCTTGGCACCGGATCGACCGCCGCGTGGCTGGTGCGCTGTCTGGGCGAGATGGTGCGCGACGACGGTCTGAAAATCCGCGGCGTCCCGACATCGAGCCGCACGGCGCAATTGGCGCGCGAGGTGGGGATCGAGGTGATCTCGCTCGACGAGGCGAAATGGCTGGACCTGACCATCGACGGGGCGGATGAATTCGACGGGGATCTGAACCTGATCAAGGGCGGCGGTGGTGCGCTGTTGCAGGAAAAGATCGTCGCGACCGCTTCGGACCAGATGGTCGTGATCGCCGATGTCGGCAAGGAGGTCGAGCATCTGGGCGCCTTCCCGCTGCCGGTCGAGGTGATCCCCTTCGGCTGGCAGACCACGCAGGCGCTGGCCGAGGAGACGCTGATCTCGATGGATGTGCTGGGCCGGTCGAGCACGCTGCGGATGAACGGCGACCGCCCCTTCGTCACCGACGAGGGGAACCATATCCTCGATCTGCACCTCAAGCGGATCGGCAACCCCCGACAGCTGGCCCTGGTGCTCAACCAGATGCCCGGCATCGTGGAAAACGGGCTCTTCATCGACATCTGTGACACGGTGGTGATCGGCTACGGGGATGGAAAGGTCGAGGTGCGGGACATAAATGAAGGCACTGTCGCGACAGAGCGGCTGGATTTCGTTGAAAGCGACAATCTGTTTTCCGATTTAAGTGACTGAAAGGGCCCTTGATGAGTGATGATTTCGACTACGACCTCTTTGTGATCGGCGGCGGGTCCGGCGGCGTGCGCGCGGCGCGCGTAGCCGCCAGCGAGTACGGTGCGAAAGTGGCCCTTGCCGAGGAAAGCCGCTATGGCGGGACCTGTGTCATCCGGGGCTGTGTGCCCAAGAAGCTGATGGTCTTCGCGTCGGAATACCGCGATACCTTCAGGGATGCGGCCAGCTATGGCTGGGATGTGCAGGACGGCCCGTTCGACTGGACGAAGTTCTCCAAGAAGATGCGTGGCGAGCTGGACCGGCTGGAAGGCATCTATCGCAATCTCCTGAAAAACGCCGGCGTCGAGACCTTCGATTGCCGCGCCACGGTCAAAGACGCGCATACTGTCGCGCTGTCCTCGGGCGAAGAGAAGACGGCCAAGCACATTCTTGTGGCCACAGGCGGGCATCCGGTGCGGCCACCGGACCTTGAAAACGCCGAGCTGGGGATCGTGTCGGACGATATCTTCAATCTCGAACGGTTGCCCAAGTCGATGCTGATCGTCGGCGGCGGATACATCGCCTGCGAATTTGCCTGCATCCTGCACGGTCTGGGTGTCGAGGTGACGATGTATTTCCGCAAGGCGCAGATCCTGCAGGGCTTTGACGACGAGGCCCGCGGGCTGATCGCCGAACAGATGCGCGCACGCGGCATCGCGATGCACGCGGGCGCCATCATCGCCGAGATGGATCAGGCCGACGGCGGCATCCGCGTGAAATCAACGCAGGGGCAGGAGACCGTCTTTGACCAGGTGTTCTTTGCCACCGGACGCAAGCCGAATACCGACGGTCTGGGACTTGAGGAGCTAGGCGTGAAGCTGGGGCGCGGCGGTGCCGTGGAAGTGGACGAATACAGCCAGACCGCCGTGCCGTCGATCTACGCCATTGGCGACGTCACCGACCGGGTGAACCTGACGCCCGTGGCGATCCGCGAAGGCATGGCTTTCACCAGCACGGTTTTCGGCTCTGATCCGACGCCGGTGGACCACGAATTGGTCCCCTCGGCCGTGTTCACCCAGCCCGAAATGGGCACTGTCGGCAAGACCGAGGAAGAATGCGAGGCCGACGGCGACGATTTCGAGATCTACGCCACCACCTTCAAGCCGATGCAGACCGCCTTTGCCGGACGCGAGGACCGGGTGCTGATGAAGCTGATCGTGGCCCGCGAAAGCCGCAGGGTGCTGGGTTGTCATATCGTCGCACCACAGGCGGGCGAGATGATCCAGATGGTGGGCATTGCAATCAAGATGGGTGCAACAAAGGAGCAATTTGACGCGACCTGCGCTGTGCATCCTACAATGGCCGAGGAAATGGTCACAATGCGCAACCCTGTACGGACATCTTGATTTCGGGCGTTCAGTACACAGGTTGGAACCAACGAAGGAAGCGTCGCGCAAGGCGGACGCTGTGAAAGGGAAGAGAATTTATGGCTGGCAATACGGGCGGTCCTTGGGGCGGAGGCGGAAACTCTGGTGGCAATAACGGCGGCGGCAATGGTGGAAACCAGGGCGGCAACCGGCCCCCGAGCGGTGGCGGCGGTGGTGACAAACCCCCGATCCCCGAGATCGACGAGCTGGTCCGCAAGGGGCAGGAACAGCTGCGCGTCCTGATGGGCGGCGGCGGTCGGCGCGGCACCAACGGAACCGGCGGCGGCTCCGGCGGTGGCGGTGGTCCTGTTCTGACACGCGGAACAGTGGGCATCGGCGCGCTTGTCGCTGTGGCGGCGTGGCTTTTCGCCTCGACCTACACGGTGCGGCCCGAACAGCAGTCGATCGAGCTCTTCCTCGGCGATTTCTCGGGCATCGGCACCGAGGGTCTGAATTTCGCCCCCTGGCCCTTCGTCACCCACGAAGTGTTCGACGTGACGACACAGCGGACGGAAACGCTGGGTGTCAGCCGTGGCGGTAACACGAACGACGGCCTGATGCTGACAACCGACGAGAACATCGTCGACATCGATTTCCAGGTGGTCTGGAACATCAAGGACGCGGAGCATTTCAAGTTCTCGCTGCGCGATCCCGATGCGTCCGTCCGGGCGATCTCGGAATCCGCCATGCGCGAAGTCATCGCCCAATCCGAGCTTGCGCCGATCCTCAACCGTGACCGTGGTCTGGTCGAGGAAACCGTGAAGACGCTGATCCAGACAACGCTGGATAACCGCGAAACCGGCATCAACGTGCTGCGTGTGAACGTCAACAAGGTCGACCCGCCAGAGCGTACTGTCACGGTCACCGATGCCAATGGTGGCACGACGCAGGTCTCGGTGGTTGACGCCTTCCGCGATGTGCAGGCCGCCGAGCAGGAGCGCGACCGTCTCGAGCGTCAGGCCGATGCCTACGCCAACCAGAAAACAGCCGAGGCACGCGGTGAAAGCGCGCGTCTGCTGGAAGCGGCCGAAGGTTACCGCGCCCGCGAAGTGAACGGCGCGATCGGTGAGGCAAGCCGCTTCGAGGCTGTGCTGGAGGAATACGCGGCAGCACCAGAGGTGACGCGCAAGCGTCTGTATCTCGAGACGATGGAAAAGGTCTTCGGCGATGTCGACAAGATCATTCTTGAAAACAACATGGGCGGTTCCAATGGCGGGCAGGGTGTCGTTCCCTACCTTCCGCTGAATGAACTGCGCCGCGGAGGATCGAACTGATGAAAAAGACAAGTTTCCTGTTGCCCATCGTCGTGATTGCCGTTGCGGCAGTGCTGTCGTCCATCTTCGTGGTCGATGAGCGCGAAAAGGCCCTCGTGCTGCGGTTCGGTCAGATCAAGCAGGTGATCGTTGAGCCAGGGCTCGGCGTCAAAGTTCCGCTGATCGACGAGGTGGTGCGTTTTGATGACCGTATCCTGTCGCTCGAAACCCCCGTGATCGAGGTGACACCGGCGGATGACCGGCGTCTCGAGATCGACGCCTTCGTTCTGTTCCGCATCGACGATGTGGTCCAGTACCGGCAGGCGGTGGGCTCGGGCGGTCTGACCCGTGCAACGAACGACCTGTCGGGTATTCTGGAATCCCAGATCCGTGCGGTGCTGGGTTCGCAGGGCGTGACATCGAACACCATCCTGTCGCCCGAACGCTCGGCGCTGATGGACCAGATCCGCCAGCAGTCCGACATCCGTGCGAATGCGCTGGGTCTCGAGGTTGTGGATGTGCGGCTGCGCCAGACCAACCTGCCGGAACAGAACTTCGACGCGACGCTGGAGCGGATGATCGCCGAGCGTGAGCGCGAAGCGACAGACGAGCGCGCCCGTGGCCGCGAGGCCGCGCAGCGGGTGCGCGCGCTGGCCGACCGGACCTATGAGGAAATCCTGTCGGAAGCGCGCCGTGACGCGCGCATCATCGAGGGTGAGGCCGATGCCGAGCGCAACCGGATCTTCGCGCAGGCCTATTCGAAAGACCCCGAGTTCTTTGAATTCTACCGCTCTCTCGCGGCCTACGAGCAATCCCTGAAAGGCAGCAACTCCACCATGGTGCTGTCGCCCGACAGCGAGTTCTTCAACTACCTGCGCTCCGATCAGGGCGCCGTGGTCAGCGGTCAGGAAGACCGCGCCGCAGCGCGCGACCGTGCGGCGGCAGCGCGGGCGGACGCCAACGGGACGCAGAGCGACAACTGATCCCCGCTCCGGGTGGTATGACAACGAAAAAGGCCGGCCCCTGACGGGCCGGCCTTTCTGCTTTGCCAGCTTGGCGAAGCGATCCCTGCCGAAGAGGGCGCGGCCCGCAGGGCCCGAGCGCGCCGATGAGGCCTCCTAGCGGATGGCGCTGTCCAGCGCACCGGCCAGCGTTTCGACGATCGTCGCGATCTCCTCGGAGGTCGAGGTGAAACACGGGGCCAGCAGCGCGTGGTCGCCCGCGGTTCCGTCCGCGCAGCCCTGCGCCGGGTAGCAGATCATGCCCGCCGCCATCGCGGCCTGCTGGACCGCGCCCGCGATGTTGCGCTCGGGCGCGAAAGGCGCCTTGGTCTCGCGGTCCGCCACGAACTCCGTCGTCCAGAACAGGCCGCGCCCGCGGATATCGCCGACATGGGGGTGATCGCCCAGCCGCTCGCGCAGGGCGCGCTCCAGCTCGGCACCGCGCGCGCGGACGTTTGCCAGCAGGTCGCGGTCCTCGATTTCGCGCATCACCGCCATCGCGCCCGCGGTGGCCACGGCGTGGCTCATGTAGGTATGCCCGTTCCAGAGCTTGCCCGACCCCGCAAGGATGCCGTCACAGATCCGCTGCGCGGCCATCACGGCGGCAATCGGCTGGTATCCCGCGCCGAGCCCCTTGGCCATCGTCGTAATATCCGCCGCCACGCCTTCCTGCTCCAGCGCGAAAAGACTGCCGGTCCGGCCCATCCCGCACATCACCTCGTCCGCGATCAGCACGATACCGTGGGTGTCGCAGATCTCGCGGATGCGCCGCCAGTATCCGGCTGGCGCGGGTTGCGTGCCCAGCGACGCGCCGACCACCGGTTCCGCCACGAATGCACAGACAGTTTCCGGCCCCAGCGCCTGAACGCGGTCCTCCAGCTGCTGCGCCATCCGCTGGCCGAAATCTTCCTCGCTTTCGTCCGCATGGCGCAGCCGGTAGCCGTAGGTTGCGTCGATATGCTCCACATCGATCAGCAGCGGCGCGAAGGGCGCGCGGCGACCGGCATGGCCGCTGACAGCCAGCGCCCCGAGCGTATTGCCGTGGTAGGAGGGCGCACGGGCAATGATGTGGGCGCGGCCGGTGTCGCCCCGCTCGACGTGGTACTGGCGGGCCAGTTTCAGCGCCGCCTCCATCGCCTCCGATCCCGAGCCCAGATACATCACGCGCCCCTCGCCGGTCCCTTCGGGCGCCCGCGCGACCAGAAAATCCGACAGCTCTTCGGCCCAGGGGTTGGTGAACAGACCGGTGTGCGCATATGCCATGGTGTTGACCTGCGCGCAGATCGCCTTTCGCACGGCGGCATTGTCATGGCCCAGCGACGATACCGCCGCCCCGCCGCAGGCATCGAGATAGCGGTTGCCGTCGGCGTCGATCAGATAGGCCCCCTCGCCACCGACGATAGAGGGCTGCTCCGCCGTCAGGCTGCGGCGCAGAACATGGCTCTGGGCGGAATTTCGGCGTTGGATGGGGGCGGGGGAAATATTCATCTGACAGGCTCCGGAAAAGAAAGGCGGGACGCACCGCAGTCCGCTTTTATCATGCCAGGGCCACCCAGTCGCCCCCAAAGCGCTTCGCGCATCCGCCCGCGCGTCGACGGCAAGATCACGCCAGCGTCAGCGGCAGTTGAATTTCCACCGCCCGGATTACATGTTTTGTACTTGAGGCACCGGCGGGCACCATGCACTCTGACAGCCAAGCCGGGATCGTTCCGAAGACCGTCACGCCACGCGTTCGAACAGGAGACACCACATGCAACCCAAAGCGGTCGCCAAACCCCTTCATTCCACCTTGCCTGTCGCGCTGCGCGCCGCCTTGCTGGGGCTTCTCGCCCTTGCGATCGTGGCGCTGCAATCGGCTGCGGCACTCGCCAAACCCGAAAGCCTCGCGCCGCTGGCCGAAAAGATCAGCCCCTCGGTGGTCAATATCACCACCTCGACACTTGTCGAAGGGCGCACAGGCCCGCGCGGGATCGTGCCCGAAGGATCCCCTTTCGAGGATTTCTTCCGCGAATTCCGCGACCGCAACGAAGACGGCGCGCCCGCGCCGCGCCGGTCCTCGGCGCTGGGATCGGGATTCGTCATTTCCGAAGACGGCTACGTGGTCACCAACAACCACGTGATCGAAGGTGCGGATGAGATCACCGTCGAATTCTTTTCCGGCGAAGAGCTCAAGGCCGAGGTGATCGGCACGGACCCCAACACCGATATCGCCCTGCTGAAGGTCGAGGCCGACGCGCCGCTGCCCTTCGTCAGCTTCGGTGACAGCGACAACGCCCGCGTCGGTGACTGGGTCATCGCCATGGGTAACCCGCTGGGACAGGGGTTTTCGGTGTCCGCGGGCATCGTCTCGGCGCGTAACCGTGCGCTCAGCGGCACCTACGACGATTACATCCAGACCGATGCGGCGATCAACCGCGGCAACTCGGGCGGGCCGCTGTTCAACATGGACGGCGAGGTGATCGGCGTGAACACCGCGATCCTGTCGCCCAACGGCGGCTCCATCGGGATCGGATTTTCCATGGCAGCCAATGTGGTCACCCGCGTGGTCGACCAGTTGCAGGAGTTCGGTGAAACCCGGCGCGGCTGGCTGGGCGTGCGCATTCAGGACGTCACCGACGATGTGGCGGATGCCATGGGTCTGGAAGACGCCACCGGTGCGCTGATCACCGATGTCCCCGATGGTCCCGCAAAGGATGCGGGCCTTGCCACCGGCGATGTGATCCTGTCGTTCGACGGTGTCGAGGTTGCCGATACCCGCGCGCTGGTGCGTCAGGTGGGCAACAGCCCCGTGGGGGCGACTGTGCGCGTGATGGTTCTGCGCGAGGGCGAAACCCAGACCTTCGACGTGACGCTTGGCCGTCGTGAGGACGCCGACGCGGATACGCCGGAGGCGGAAGAGACCCCTGACACACCGGCGGAGCCCGAGATGTCTTCGATGCTGGGTCTGACCGTAACGCCGCTGACGGATGCGCTGCGCGAGGAACTGGCCGCCACGGACGAGATCGAAGGACTTGCCGTGACCGAAGTCGAGGAAGGCTCCGAAGCCTTCGAGAAAGGTCTGCGCGCGGGCGATATCATCACCGAGGCGGGTCAGGAGAAGATCACCACGATCGCCGATCTGACCGCGCGGGTCGATGCGGCGCGCGAAGCGGGGCGCAAGTCGCTGCTGCTGCTGGTCCGCCGCGCGGGAGATCCGCGTTTCGTGGCCCTGACCCTCGACGCGGAGTGATCTGCGGCGCGCGGGCGATGGCCTAAGGTCACCCGCGCGACCTGAAAAAGAAGGAGCGCCCGCCGCGCAAGCCCCGAGCCATCGGGGCTGCGGCGGGCGATTTTGAAGTGCGAAGTGCAACGACGGCTCCGTGCCCGTTTTGACCCATCTCCAACAGGCGGATACAAGGGATCAGGAAAGTGCATTCGACCGGCAGCAGGGTCTGTGCCAGTCGGAAGGAGCCTGAATGGACGACGAGCCTATCACCGGACAATGCCTTTGCGGGGTTGTGAAATTCCGCATCTCGGGAAAGTTCGAGAGCTTTTTTCTGTGCCACTGCGCACGCTGCCGCAAGGGCAGCGGGTCGGCGCATTCGGCGAACCTGTTTTCGTCGACGGCCAGCCTCACCTGGGTGTCGGGCGCGCAGAACGTGAAGACGTTCCGGCTCTCCGGTGGGCGCCATATGAGGAGCTTTTGCGCCGACTGCGGCTCCGCGCTGCCTCTGCCGCAGCCGGAGGAGGGTTTGCTTGTGGTGCCGGCAGGATCGCTCGAGAGCGGGATCGACAGACGTCCCGACGCGCATATCTGCTGGGCCAGTCGCGCCGAGTGGGACACTGACCTGGCCGCCATCGAGACGATCGACGGGCTTCCCGGCTGATCGCCAAGCCGATGATCCATTGCGGGTTTTTCGCCCGCTGGCTTCGTTTCGCTGAACCGAAATACGCCGCACGGGGCTGCGCGCTGGCGGGGCGCCTTCGGGCTTTGGCCGGTGGAGAGGGCGGTCCGGGGGCCGCCGCCGCTCAGGTCTTGCGCGGGACCGCCACGAGACCCAGATCGCGGGCCGTGTCGATCGACAGGACATCGGCGGGCAGCCCCTCGGCGGATTGTACCGCGAAGACCGCCTTGCGGGTGGCACTGTCCATATTGCCGGTGATCGGCCCGGCGTATTGTCCGCGGGCCTGAAGGGCGCGCTGAAGGCTCGAGACGAATTCGACCGTGAAGGCCGGAGGGCAGGGGATTTCGAACCATCGATCCGTGCGCGGTGTCACGATCTCCTGCCGGCTTTCCTGCCGGTAGACGGGCAGCGCTGCGATGGTGCCATCGGGGTTGATCCGGGCGGGGGTGACGAGAACCTGTTCGGTGACGGTTTCGACCACGGCCGGTGTCGGGATCTTGCCCCAGCAGGTGCCGCGCGGCGCGCCGGGCGGGGCAAGGCCGCTGCCCTGTATTACGCCGCTTTCCGACACGGATTGTCCCGTGGGGGTGGTGCAGCCGCTGGCCGCCAGAAGTGCTGCGACCAGGATGGACGCGCCCGCAGTCTTGCGCCCGGGGCGCGGAATAGGAATTGCCTGTCTCATGGCCCAATGCCCCTCGGGTCTGCTCTTGGAGCGAGCTTAGCCGGTTTGCACCGCGCTGCCCAGAGCCGCTTGGGGGCGCGGCAAAAACGCACTGGCGCGGGCGCGGCTGCTTGACTAGACAGGGGCGCGACAACAAACACCAAGGGGACACGCAAGATGGCCAAGATCACCTACGTAGAGCACAATGGAACCGAACACGTCGTCGACGTGGCCAATGGGCTGACGGTCATGGAAGGTGCGCGCGACAACAACATTCCCGGCATCGAGGCCGACTGCGGCGGCGCCTGCGCTTGTTCGACCTGCCACGTCTATGTCGACCCCGCGTGGGTGGAAAAGCTGCCGGCGAAGGACGACATGGAAGAAGACATGCTGGATTTCGCCTATGAGCCGGATCCGGAGCGCTCGCGCCTGACCTGCCAGTTGAAGGTCAGTGACGCACTGGACGGGCTGCGCGTGCAAATGCCCGAAAAGCAGATCTGATGCCAGCGGGGCCGCGGCGTCCGGCGCAGCACCCGCAGCGCCGTTCCGCGCGCCGCGGAGGGCTGGCTTTGTGTGTGGTGCTGGCGTTGCCGGCGCCTGCCGCGGCGCTGGCGCAGGGCTGGCAGACTGCCGCACTCGAGGCCGCCGAGTACGGCGCGCCCACGGAGCGCTATCCGCACGGCGTTCTCGGTGATGACACCGAATACGGCAGCCTGACCCTTCACTACGGATCCGCCCGCCTGACGATCACCCTGCCGCAAACGCGTGTGTTCGAGGATGTCGCCCCGCGTCTGGCGGATGTGGACGGCGATGGCCGCCGCGAGGCGGTGGTCGTGGAGAGCGACCAGTCGCTGGGCGCGCGGCTGGCGATCTACAACGGCGGCGGGCTGCTGGCCGCGACCCCCTTCATCGGGCAGCGCTTCCGCTGGCTGGCGCCTGTCGCCATTGCGGACCTCGACGGCGATGGCCGGATTGAGCTTGCCTATATCGACCGGCCGCATCTGGCCAAAACCCTGCGGGTCTGGCGGATGGAGAATGGCACCCTGCGCGAAATCGCAACGCGGACGGGGCTGACCAATCACCGCATAGGGGAACGCGACATCGCCGGTGGTCTGCGCCTCTGCGCGGACCGGCCCGAGATGGTCCTTGCCACTGCGGACTGGTCGCGGCTTGTCGCGGTGCGCTTCGATGGCGCCTCAGCCGAGGTGCGCGACATCGGCCCGCAGACGGGACGCGCCAGCTTCGCCCGCGCGATGGGCTGCTGATGAGGCGCGTCATCGCCTTCCTCTGTCTGGCGGTCCTGATGCTCCCCGCCGCCACCCGCGCGCAGGAGCAGATCACGCCCGAGGCGTTCCTAGATATCGCCGTGGGCCGCACGCTGAGCTTTCGCGGGCTGGAGACGGACACTCTGGTCGGCGTCGAGCAGTTCCTGCGCCGCGACCTGTCGGTCTGGGCCGGAGAGGACGGGCGCTGCACCTATGGCCGGATCGAGATCCGAGGGCCGCTGTTGTGCTTTCTCTACGAGGATTTCACCGATCCCGACAATTGCTGGATGCCGTTCAACGACGCCGGACAGCTGCTGGTGGTCTCGCGCTCGTCGTTCGAGGTGCAGCGCATCAGCGACATCAGTGACACTCCTGTCGAGTGCCGGGGCGCGCCGCTGTCCTGAGCGTCTGCGTCAGTCGAGCGCGCGCCACCCGATGTCGCGCCGGAAAAACCCGTCCGGCCAGTCGATGGCATCGACCATCGCGTAGGCGCGCTGCTGTGCTTCGGCCAGCGTATCGCCGCGCGCGGTGACGTTCAGCACCCGGCCACCGCTGGCAACGGTCTTGCCATCGCGCTGGGACGTGCCTGCGTGAAACACCATGTTGCGGCTGTCCTCGGGCAGCGCATCGAGGCCACCGATCACCGATCCCTTTTCATAGCTGCCCGGATAGCCGTTGGCCGCCATGACCACCGTCAGCGCATGGTCCTCGGCCCAGTTGACGGTCATGCCCGACAGACGCCCTTCGGCGGCGGCATGCATCAGGTCGAAGGCCTGCGCGCCCAGCCGCATCATGAGGACCTGGCATTCGGGATCACCGAAACGCACGTTGTATTCCACCAGACGCGGCGCGCCGTCCTTGATCATCAGCCCGGCATAGAGCACGCCCTGATAGGGCGACCCGCGCCGCGCCATCTCGGCCACGCAGGGTTTGACGATTTCGTCGAGGGCGCGCTGCGCCACTGCATCGGTGAGGACCGGCGCGGGCGAATAGGCCCCCATGCCGCCGGTGTTCGGGCCGGTGTCGCCGTCGCCCACGCGCTTGTGGTCCTGTGCCGTCCCGATGGGCAGCACGTCGGTCCCGTCACAGAGCACGAAGAACGATGCTTCCTCGCCGTCCATGAACTCCTCGATCACAACTTCGGCGCCCGCGTCACCGAAACTGCCGCCGAACATGTCGTCGATCGCTGCCTCGGCCTCGGCCACGGTTTCGGCAATGATCACGCCCTTGCCGGCGGCCAGCCCGTCTGCCTTGACCACGATCGGCGCACCCTGCGCGCGCACGTAGTCCTTGGCAGCGGCGGCATCGGTGAAATGCCCGTAGGCGGCTGTGGGCGCCCCCGCGGCATCGCAGATCTCCTTGGTGAAGGCCTTCGAGGCCTCCAGCGCCGCCGCCGCGCGCGAGGGACCGAACACCAGCACACCGGCATCGCGCAAACGGTCCGCCACCCCGGCGGCCAGCGGGGCTTCGGGGCCGACAATGACGAAATCGATGCTGTTGCGCTCGACCATGTCGATCACGTCCTCGCCGCTCTCGATGTCTATCGAGGCGCATTCGGCGATGGCCGCGATGCCCGCATTGCCCGGCGCCACGATCAGCTTGTCACATTTGGGATTTTGCATGACGGCCCAGGCCAGACTGTGTTCGCGTCCACCGCCGCCGAGGATCAGGATATTCATGGCGCGCACTCCCTTGGCCTTCGATGCTGCGCGTTTTATGCTGGCGCGACCCGATGCACAAGGACGCCCCGCATGGAGCTTTTCGACGACGACGAGGCCGGACCGGGCAACAGCCCCGAATACACCGTTGCCGAACTCTCCGGCGCCATCAAGCGCACGATCGAGGGCGAATTCGGCCATGTCCGCGTGCGCGCCGAGGTCGGTCGCGTCAGCACCCCGCGCTCGGGCCATGTGTACCTCGATCTCAAGGACGACAAGGCGGTGATCTCGGGGATCATCTGGAAGGGCCGCGCCGCACAGCTCGATACCCGCCCCGAAGAGGGCATGGAGGTGATCGCGACAGGCCGGCTGACCACCTTCCCAGGACAGTCGAAATACCAGATCATCATCGAGGACCTGAAGCCTGCGGGCATGGGCGCGCTGATGGCGCTTCTGGAAAAGCGCAAGGCGGCGCTGCAGGCCGAGGGGCTGTTCGCGCCCGAACGCAAGCGTCCCATTCCCTATCTGCCGGATGTGATCGGGGTGGTCACCTCGCCCTCGGGCGCGGTCATCCGCGACATCCTGCACCGTCTGCGCGACCGGTTCCCGCGCAAGGTGCTGATTTGGCCGGTCGCCGTTCAGGGGGCCAAATGCGCGCCCGAGGTCGCCCGCGCCATCGCGGGGTTCAATGCCCTGTCGCCGGGCGGCGCGATGCCGCGCCCGGACCTTATCATCGTCGCGCGCGGGGGCGGCTCGGTCGAGGACCTGTGGGGCTTCAACGAGGAAATCGTCGCCCGTGCGGCGGCCGCCTCGCAGATCCCGCTGATATCGGCTGTCGGGCACGAGACGGACACGACGCTGATCGACTATGTGTCGGACAGGCGCGCGCCCACACCCACGGCTGCGGCCGAAATGGCCGTGCCTGTGCGCCACGAACTCATGGCATGGCTCGACCAGCAGGGCGCGCGCATGTCGCAGGCGCTCAGCCAGGGGCTGATCCGGCGCGACCAGCGTCTGCGCGATCTGTCGCGGGCGCTGCCACGGCCCGATACGCTGCTCGACACGCCCCGGCAGCGGCTGGACCGCGCGGGCGACCGGCTCGATCCGGCGCTCGGGACAGGCGTGCAGCGCCGCAAGCTGCGCCTTGCCACTCTCGCGGGGGGGCTGCGCCCGAAAACCCTGCGCGACCGGATCGCGGCGGACCGGCGCGCGCTCGAGCGTCTCTCGGCGCGGCTGTCTCCCGCACTCCAGCGCGGGCTGGCGGACAAGCGCCGCGCCGTCGCCAACCTGCGCCTGCGCCCGGACGCGATCGAACGCGAACGGCGCCGGCAGGCCGACCGCTACGCTGTGCTGTCAAAACAGCTGTCGGGCACCGCCTTGCGCCAGATCGCCCGGTGGCGCGGCCGGATCGACGGGGCCGAACGCCTGCGCCGGACACTGGGGTACGAGGCAACGCTCGAACGCGGCTTTGCGGTGGTACGCGGGGCCGGGCGGGTTCTCACCTCGGTCGAGGACGCGCGCCAGTCACCGGCCCTCGAAATCCAGTTCGCGGACGGACGCCTCGCCATCGGCGGGTCAAAGACCCCCGCGCGACCGGCGAAAAAACCACCCGAACAGGGATCGCTTTTCTAGAACCGGCGCCAGCCAGACGGCCTGCCGGCAGGTCGCATGGCTCACCGGTCGTCGGATCTCCATTTTGCCCTTAAACTCCGGGGGGAACCTGCGCCCGCGCAGGTGGGGGGCAGCGCCCCCCGTCACCGCTCACACCCCGATCTTCGGCCCGAGGCAGAGAAACTCCTCGGTGCTTTCGTTCGCCTCGTAAAGCGGGGTCTGCGCGGGATCGTTCTCGAACCGTGCCACCAGCCCGCCCGCGCCGCGCTCGAAGCTCCAGCATTGCGGGTCGGGGCGGTCTTCGTAGACGAAACAGATCAGCCCGTCCGCCTCGTACCATTCCCCGTCCTTGCACTCGCCGTCCAGAAAGGTCCAGCGCACGCGCCGGTCCGGCAGATAGATCTCGGCCCCGTAGGGCGTGCCGCCGTCCCCGTAAAAAAGCGTCTTGCCGCGGGTATAAGCATCGAATTCCTCCGCACTCATGCTGTCCTGTGCGGCGGCAGGCAGGGCAAGGGCGACAAGGGTGCAGATCGGGGCAAGACGCGACAGGATTTTCATGGGCCGAGACTGCCAGATCGCAACGCCTGTTGCCAGATGCGGCGGGATGTTTCCGATCCGCACCGGCGGCGATCCGCGACCGCGCAAACTCGGGCAGAATAGTCGTTTTTCGGCTCAAAGCCGGCGGCGGGCTTTGCTACATCAAAGACAGTTTTGGCGAGGAGTGCTCCACAATGGCCTTGGATGCGGAAAAAGCGAGCCCCGAAAAGGGCGTCTGGAAATCGGGCAAGGGGCGCGGGCGCCGTCATACCAAGGGCCGCCAGCTTGACGATACCGCATGGACGGACGTGCGCCACCTTCTGGGGGCAGAGCCGCGCGACCGTGACCTGCTGATCGAACATCTGCATCTCATTCAGGACGAATACGGCCATCTGTCGGCGGCGCATCTGCGCGCGCTGGCCGAGGAAATGCGCCTGTCGATGGCCGAAGTCTACGAGGTCGCGACCTTCTACGCCCATTTCGACGTGGTCAAGGAGGGCGAAACACCGCCGCCCGCGCTCACGATCCGCGTGTGCGATTCGCTCAGCTGCGAACTCGCCGGCGCGCAGGCGCTGAAAGCCGCGCTCGAGGACGGGCTCGATCCGCATGAGGTCCGTGTGCTGCGCGCGCCCTGCATGGGCCGCTGCGATAGGGCGCCGGTTCTTGAACTCGGCCACCGCCACATCGACAACGCCACCCCCGAAAAGGTCGAGGCCGCCATCGCATCCGGTGACTTCCACGCCGAGATCCCCGACTACGAGACCTATGAGGCCTACGCGGCGCAGGGCGGCTACGACACGCTCAAGGACCTGCGCGCGAACGGCGACTGGGAAGAGGTCCAGCAGCGGGTTGCCGACAGCGGCCTGCGCGGTCTGGGCGGGGCGGGCTTTCCGTCCGGCAAGAAATGGGGTTTCGTGCGCGGAAATCCCGGACCCCGCCTGATGGCCGTCAACGGCGACGAGGGCGAGCCGGGCACCTTCAAGGACCGCTATTACCTCGAACGCACGCCGCATCTGTTTCTCGAAGGGATGCTCATCGCCGCATGGGCCGTCGAGGCCGAGCGCGTCTATCTCTACATGCGCGACGAATACCCCGCCGTACTGGAAATCCTCGCCCGTGAAATCGCGGCGCTGGAGGACGCGGGCGTGGTCGAGACCGGCTATATCGACCTGCGCCGCGGAGCAGGGGCCTATATCTGCGGCGAGGAATCCGCGATGATCGAAAGCATCGAGGGCAAGCGGGGCATACCGCGCCACCGCCCGCCCTATGTCGCGCAGGTCGGCATCTTCGGCAAACCTACACTGGTCCACAATGTCGAGACACTCTACTGGGTCGCGCGTGTCTGCCGCGAGGGCGCCGAGATCCTGTCCTCGGTCGAGAAAAACGGCCGCACGGGGCTGCGCAGCTATTCGGTATCGGGGCGCGTGGCGCAGCCCGGTGTCTATCTTCTGCCCGCGGGATCGACGATCACCGACATCATCGACGCCGCCGGCGGCATGGCGGAGGGGCACCGGTTCAAGGCATACCAGCCGGGCGGGCCGTCCTCGGGGCTTTTGCCCGCGTCGATGGGCGATATCGCGATGGATTTCGACACGCTCCAGCCACACGGCAGCTTCATCGGCTCCGCCGCCGTGGTGGTCCTGTCCGACCACGACAGCGCCCGCGCGGCAGCCCTGAACATGCTGCGCTTTTTCGAGGATGAAAGCTGCGGCCAATGTACGCCCTGCCGCGTCGGCTGCGAAAAGGCGGTCAAGCTGATGCAGGCGGACCGCTGGGATCAGGAGCTGCTGGAGGATCTGAGCCAGGCCATGGTCGATGCGTCGATCTGCGGGTTGGGACAGGCCGCGCCGAACCCGATCCGGCTGACGATGAAACATTTCCCCGACGAGATCTGAGCCTAGTTGTTCTGCACCACAAGGCAGGTGCACCCGCGCCGCCTCAGCGCGGTGCAAAGCTCGGTCGCGCCGTCGCGGGTGTTGCGCCCGACACGCCCGAAGAAGTAGCCCTTCTTGCCCGACACGCGGTTCTTGACGTAAATCAGGTCGAGCTTTTCCGTTTGCAGCGGTGCGCGGCAGGAGGCTGTGGCGCGCCCGATCTTGGCCTTGGCGGCGTCCCTGGAGGTGCCGAAACCCAGCTGCACACCCCATGGTTTCAGCGGCGGGGGCGGGGGAGTGGCCTGTTTCACCGGCGTCAGCCGCCGGTTTTGCGCCATATCGCGACAGCCCTCGTAGAAGGATTTCGACGGATCCAGCGTGAAATCCGGATCCGCGGGCGGCGTATCGCGCCATTGCTCCGCGGTCAGGCCCGTGATGATCGGGACATAGGCCACGGTTTCCGGCGCCAGCCCCTTGCCCTGCACGAATCCTTCGGCGCGCCGCTCGCCACCGTTATAGCCGATCGCGGCCAGCCCTTCGTTGCCGTAGCGGCGCGCCATCTCGGCAAGGTAGTGGGCGGAATGGTCCAGCGCGTCCGCCGGATTGTAGGGGTCTTTCAGCCCCCGCAGCAGCGCAGTCGAAGGGATGAACTGCGCTATGCCGCGCGCGTCTGCGTGGCTCAGCGCGTTGGGGTCAAAACGGCTTTCCTGCCAGATCAGCCGCGCGAAGAACGCAGGATCAAGCCCGTGACGCTTGGCGAAAACCTCGATCGCGTTGCAGGTGTCATAGACGAAATGCGCGGACCGGATGCAGTGCACATGACCCCATTTGCCGGTGCTGCACGCCTTGTCGGGCGGTTCGGCCAGTGCTGCACCGCTCCACAGGATCGCCAGACATAGGATCAGCTTGCGCATGGGCAATTGGTGGCGCGCGGGCGGGGCAAAGTCAATCTTCGCGCGCTCCCTTCCATCCGGCCCGCCAAGGGGTTAGATCAGATGCGACCGCAGTAACGATGGTGGGGCCCGCGCGTGGCGTTTTTCAAGAAGCTCAAGGACCGGATGTTCAAATCCTCGTCGAAGATTGACGAGGGGCTTGAGGCAATCGTCGCCGATGGCGGCGAGGCCGACGCAGGCGCGGTGGACCAGCGTATGGATGATCCCGCGCAGGCGGCTGCCGACCTTCCCGAAGCTGCAACGCCCGACAGCGTCAGCATTGAGCAGCAGGAGGCCGCCGAACGCGAGGCCGCGCAGGAAGCCGCAGAGGCCGCCGCGCGCCGCGCGGAAGAGGAACGTGCAAGAGCGGCCCAAACCGAAGCCGCACGCGCGCAGGCGGCAGAAGCCGCAGCACAGGCGGAAAAGGATGCCGCCGCAGCGCAGGCCGAGCGCGACGCCGCCGAAGCGCAGGCGGAACGGGATCGGCAAGCGGCCCGCGCCGAGCAGGCCGCGCCGAAGCCGACACCCCCGCCGGTCCCGCCTGCCGCCGGTCCCGATCCGCTGCTGGTCGAGGAAACCGTACAGGAGCCCGCGCCGAAACGCGGCATTCTGGGCCGGCTGGTCGGTCGCGGCAAAGAGGCGCCCGTGGTGCGCCGCACGCTTGACGATGCGATGCTGGAACAGCTCGAAGAGTTGCTGATCTCCGCCGATATGGGGGTCGATACCGCCCTGCGCGTCACGGCCAACATGGCCGAAGGCAGGCTGGGCCGGAAGCTTTCCGTGCAGGAGATCAAGACGCTGATGAGCGAGGAGATCGCCCGCATCATGGAGCCGGTGGCCAAGCCGCTCCCGCTTTATACCAAGAAGCCGCAGGTCGTGCTGGTGGTTGGCGTGAACGGATCGGGCAAGACGACGACCATCGGCAAACTCGCCAGCCAGTTTCGCGCGGCGGGCAAGTCCGTGGTCATCGCCGCCGGCGATACCTTCCGCGCTGCCGCCGTGGAGCAGTTGCAGGTCTGGGGCGAGCGCGCCGGTGTGCCGGTGCTGACCGCCCCGGAAGGGTCGGATCCCGCAAGCCTTGCGTTCGACGCGATGACCAAGGCCGAGGCCGACGGGGCGGACCTGTTGATGATCGATACGGCGGGCCGGTTGCAGAACCGGTCGGACCTGATGGAAGAACTGGCCAAAATCGTGCGCGTCATCCGCAAGAAAGACCCCGACGCGCCGCACAACACGCTTCTGGTGCTCGACGCGACCACCGGCCAGAACGCCATCAATCAGGTGAAGGTGTTTCAGGAGATTTCGGATGTGTCCGGTCTGGTGATGACAAAGCTCGACGGGACCGCGAAGGGCGGTGTGCTGGTGGCGCTCGCGGACCAGTTCGGCCTGCCCATCCACGCCATCGGTGTCGGTGAACAGATCGACGATCTGCAACCCTTCGATCCGCAGGATTTCGCGGACGCGCTGACAGGGATCGCCCGATGATAACCGAAGAGGCGATCGCGAGGATCGGCTCCTGGGAGCTCTATTTCGATGTCACGCTGCTGGTCGCCCTCGCGGGCGTTGTCTGGACGGTGGTTTCACGGCTCGCGCAGGCGGCGTTTTTCGTTCTGTCGCTGCGCACCCGCGAGATCGAGATCGATCTCAAGGCCAAGGCCGAGATCCCCGACGAGATCGCAGGTCTGCATCTGCTCTTCATCCGCTACGGCAACGATCTCTACCTGCGCGATCTCGCCAGCGACCGCGAGAAATACCACGGGCGCCTGCGCAACAAGGTCAAGCAGATCAGGATCGACCGTGAAACACTCGGAGAGCGTCCGATCAAGGTGCCTTTGCGGGTGCACAAACGTCTGGGAAGCCAGTTCAAACTCTTTGTCGAGGTGAACGGGGATCCGTCGCCGGTGGTGGACTATCTGGAAAGCCACGACATGATCTCGGGAGTTGGTGTCGCGCGTCGCCCGTTCAGGGGCAAACACGATACCGGGCGCAGCCGCGTTTGGTTCCTGCTCGACCAGATCGACAAGGTCGAGACGGTGGACGGCATGACCAACAACTTCGTCTTTCCGGTCTGAGCGATGACAGAGTGGATCATTTCCATCGAAGGCACCGAGGCGGGCCATACCGCGGCGCTGATCCTTGCGCTGATGGCGGCGTTCCTGCACGCGGTTTTCGGCGCGTTGCAGAAGGGCCGGCACGATCCATGGCTGACACGCGGTGCCATCGACGGATGCTACTGCGTGATGGCCGCGCCCTTCGCGCTTTTTGTCGTGCCGTGGCCCGAGCCGCATATGTGGGCGATTTTCGCGGGCGCCTTCGTGATCCATCTGGCCTACAAGCTGTTGCAGGCCATGGCCTATTCACGCGGGGCGTATACGGTCGTCTACCCGGTGGTGCGCGGAACCGGGCCGCTGTTCACGGTGATCGGCGCCTACCTGATCTTCGGCGAGGTATTCAACGGCGTTCAGTGGCTGGGCGTCGGGGTCCTGATGGCCGGTATCTTCGGCCTCGCGGTCTATAACATGATCTTTCTGGTGTCCGAGCGTGACACGCTGAACGCCGCACTCGCGCTTGCGGTGCTGACCGGGATTTTCGTGGCGCTCTATACCACTTACGATGCCTACGGTATCCGCGCCACGGCGGACCCCTTCACCTTTCTGGCGTGGTTTTTCATGATCGACGGGCTGGTGTTCCCGTTCCTTGCGCTGCGGCGCTGGCGTGCGATGGAGCATCGCCCCGCGCCTGCACCGCTGCTGCGGCGCGGTGTGCTGGGCGGTATCGTCGCCTTCCTCAGCTTTGGCGCGGTCATGCTGGCCACGCGCCTCGACAAGGTGGGCGAGGCGGCTGTACTGAGAGAGACATCCACCGTCTTTGCCGCGCTGATCGGCTGGCTGGTGCTGAAGGAAACCGTAGGCCCCCGCCGGATCGCGCTGATGACGCTGATCGCGATCGGGGCCGTTATCGTCGAATTTGGAGGCTGACCCTTGGCAGACCCGCGCGAAATCAATCCGATCCTGAAACAGGTGCTCGAATTGGGGCCGACAATCGCCTTTTTCGTGCTTTACCTGCGGATCAAGGACGACACCTTTGCCTTCGGCGGCACCGACTACAGCGGGTTCATCGTGGCCGCCGTCGTGTTCGTGCCGATCCTGCTGCTGGCGATGGGGATCCTGTGGGCGCTGACCGGCAAGTTGAGCCGGATGCAGATATTCACGGCCTTCATGGTGATTTTCTTCGGCGGTCTGACCGCGTGGTTCAACGACGAGCGGTTCTTCAAGATGAAAACGACGATTGTCTACGGGCTGCTGGCGGTGCTGCTGGGGATCGGGCTGTTGCGCGGGCGGTCGTGGCTGGAATTTGTGATGGGCGACATGATGCCCATGCGCCACGAGGGCTGGATGATCCTGACCCGCCGCCTGACTGCAGCCTTCGCCGTGCTGGCCGTCGCCAACGAGGTGATCTGGCGCACCATGTCGACCGAAACATGGGTCAAGATCGAGACCTTCGGCTTTCCGGTTGCGCTGATGGTGTTCCTGTTCTGGCAGTTCTCGCAGCTACAGCCGCACCTGATCGAGGACGGCGACGAGGACCGTGCCGCCCGCTGAGACCCGATCTCAGCGTTTGAACAGCTTGTCCTGCGCGTCTTTCTTGAAATCGCCGCGCTTCTCGGCGTAGAGCGCGCGGCCCGCCTGAACGCCCGGGCGCGCGCCCATCGTGTCGAGCCAGCGCGCCATATGCGGCTTGTCGTCGAGCGTCTGCTGCTGGCCTTCCCAGAGCGATGCCCAGCCCCAGATCGCGAAATCCGCGATGGATACGAAATCGCCCGCCACGAATTCGTTGTGTTCGAGTTGCCGGTTCAGGACACCGTAAAGCCGCGCAACCTCGGTCCTGTAGCGGTCCTTGGCGTAGGGCAGGTCCTGCGGGGGATCCATCAGCGGCGCGTATTTCAGAAAGTGATGCGCCTGACCGGCCATCGGACCAAGCCCGCCCATCTGCCACATCAGCCATTGGTCCACGGCGATGCGCTCCCGCTCGGTGGCGCCGCAGAACTGGCCGGTCTTGCGCGCGAGGTACTGCAGGATCGCCCCGCTTTCGAAGATCGAGAGCGGCGCGCCGTCGGGCCCGTCCGGATCGACGATGGCGGGCATCCGGTTGTTCGGAGAGATTTCCAGAAACTGTGGCTGGAACTGGTCGCCCGCGCCGATATCGATCAGATGCGTCTGGTAGGGCAGCGCCATCTCTTCGAGACAGACAGAGATTTTCCAGCCGTTCGGCGTGGGCCAGTAGTAGAGATCAAGTGACGTGCTCATGGGGATGGGCCTCTTGCCGGGATGCGCCTCGCATGATGCCACTTTGGCGGGCAATGGCAAGGCCCACGCGCCGCAGCGCCGCGCGCGCCGGGGCCGGTGCGGGCAACGCGTCAAGGGGTAGCCGTCCGTCCAGAAGGGCTGCATTCAGGGCCATGACACCGGGGCGGGCGTAGCTCGACCAGTGGCTGACCAGCCGGTCGCGCGGCGCGATGTCGAACCCCGCGCGCGCCAGATCCGCACGGGTGCGGTCGCTGTCGATCAGAACCGTCGCGATGGCCCGGTCGCGCGACAGCGCCCCCGCACCGGGCACCAGCCGCTCGAAGAGCAGATCGAAAACCGCGTTTTCACGGCTGGTGACGTGAACCGTCCGTGCGACCCGCCCCGCAGGGGTGGCGAGCGCATGGGCGGCCACGCACCGGTGGGCCGCGGCGCTCAGCAGGACCAGCCGCCCGACATCGCCCGCGCCCAGATAGGGCAGGGCCGACAGCGCAAGGGTGGTGCCCAGCGAATGCGCCACGATATCCACCGGCGGGCCGGCGCGCCGCAGCGTGGCAATGACCTTGGACAGCACTGCCGCCTTCGTGGTGGCCCGGTCGTAGGCGGCGACGAGCGTGCCGCGGGCGTGCCAGCCGAAGGCAACAACCAGCGTGTCCGCCTCTGCCGCGCCGAAGGCGGCGGGCCAGCGGTCGCGGGCGAAAAGCTTGGCCTGAGGGCAATGGCGCGCCACGAAGGGAGAGTATTTGTAGCCATGTACCATCACCACGATACGCGCGGCGCGGGCCCCCGCGCGGTGCAATGCGGCCCACGGATCGTCGCCCGTGCCGTGCAGGCACAGACCCGCAGGGCCTGCGTTGATCCTCAAGATCGGCATTGCCGGCCCTTTCAGAGGTAAGCGTTTGAATGAAGCTGGGCCGCCAGCATCCGCAACAACGGTGAAGATACCGTTACGTACCCGCACGCCACTTGACCGTTCGCGGCGGATGGCTTAACCGATCCCTTGTGGCGATTTGTTACCGGATTGCGGGCCACTTTAAATATTCCGCTAAAAGGTCAGGATGAAAGCCCCCTTTCGCTTGACCGCGTCTGGGGTTTTTTTGTGCCGGACCGATCGCGGCACACGGAAGGAATGTGACAATGAGTAATGACTGGAAACCCGCCACCAAGGCCGTGCATTCGGGCACACGCCGCAGCCAGTACGGAGAAGTCTCCGAGGCGATTTTTCTGACACAGGGGTTTGTCTACGAAACCGCCGAGCATGCCGAGGCGCGGTTCATCTCGTCGGGCGACGACGAATTCATCTACGCCAGATACGGCAACCCCACCGTGGCTATGTTCGAAGAACGCATCGCGGCGCTGGAAGGGGCCGAGGACGCCTTTGCCACCGCGTCGGGCATGGCTGCGGTCTCCGGTGCGCTGACCTCCATGCTGAAAACCGGCGATCACGTGGTCTCGGCGCGCGCGCTTTTCGGATCGTGTCTCTACGTGCTCGAAGAGATCCTGACACGCTACGGTGTCGAAGTGACATTCGTCGACGGCGCGAACCTCGACGAATGGGAAGCGGCGATCCGGCCCGATACGCGGGCGGTCTTTTTTGAATCCATGTCCAACCCGACCCTGCAACTGGTCGATATCGAGGCGGTCAGCGCCCTCGCGCACCGCAACGGTGCGACGGTCGTGGTCGACAACGTCTTTTCGACCCCCGTTTATTCCAAGGCGATCGCGCAGGGGGCGGACGTCGTGATCTATTCGGCGACCAAACATATCGACGGGCAGGGCCGTGCGCTGGGCGGTGTCATCCTCGGCACGCGCGAGTTCATCCGCAAGACGGTCGAGCCCTACATGAAACACACCGGCGGTTCGATGTCGCCGTTCACCGCGTGGATCATGCTCAAGGGGATCGAGACGATGGGCCTGCGGGTGCGCGCGCAGACGGCCAGTGCGGCACAGATCGCGCAAACCCTCGAAGGGCATCCGGCGCTGTCCAAGGTGATCTACCCCGGTCTTGAGAGCCACCCCCACCACGAGGTCGTGATGCGGCAGATTGGCGCGGGCGGCACGATGCTGGCGCTGGAACTTGCCGGTGGCAAGGACGCCGCCTTCCGGTTCCTCAACGCGCTGAAGGTGGGGTTGATCTCGAACAATCTGGGTGATGCGAAATCGATCCTGACCCACCCTGCAACGACAACGCACCAGCGTCTTTCCGAAGAACAGCGTGCCGAACTGGGTATTTCGCCCGGTCTGGTCCGTGTCAGTATCGGCCTTGAAGACACCGCAGACCTGATCGCAGACTTCCATCAGGCGCTCGATGCCGCAAAATAGGTGATCCGTGCCGGTACTTGCCACGTATGATATACAAACTTTTGGCAAAATGCCGGCACACACTACATATGGTTGGTGCTCGAATGAGGGGGACCTAGCCCATGAACATCGCAACACCGATCAAGCAGACACCGGATCGCGAGGCCGCAGCCGAAGCGTTGGAAACGCTCCGCGCCTGGGCCGCCAACGCGGATGAGACCGAAGTCGCCACGCTGGACCCTGCCATCGCGCAGATGCTCGGCGGGTCGGAGGCCTATCCGCTGTTCCAGCGCGACTACCCGTCGGATTTCGAGATCGAGCCCGACTACAAGGACACGCTGCCGGACCTCCAGAACGGCCCGTCGAGCCTGATCAAGGGGGCCAACCAGCAGATCCAGCACGTCGGGATCTCGAATTTCCGGCTGCCGATCCGCTTCCAGACCCGCGACAATGGCGATTTGACGCTGGAAACATCCGTGACAGGGACTGTCAGCCTTGAGGCGGACAAGAAGGGAATCAACATGTCGCGCATCATGCGCAGCTTCTACAAGCACGCGGAAAGCACCTTCAGCTTTTCGGTGATCGAAGCGGCGCTGGACGACTACATCAGCGATCTGGAAAGCTTCGATGCGCGCATCCAGATGCGATTCTCTTTCCCGATGAAGCTCACGAGCCTGCGGTCGGGCCTCGAAGGATACCAGTATTACGACGTGGCACTGGAGCTTGTCGAACAGGGCGGGGTGCGCCAGAAGATCATCCACCTCGATTACGTCTATTCCAGCACCTGCCCGTGTTCACTGGAACTCAGCGAGCACGCCCGCGCCACGCGCAACCAGCTGGCGACACCGCATTCGCAGCGCTCTGTCGCGCGGGTTTCCGTGTTGCTGGAACAGGATGGCGATTGCCTGTGGTTCGAGGACCTGATCGACGCCTGCCGCCGCGCCGTTCCGACCGAGACACAGGTGATGGTAAAACGTGAGGACGAACAGGCCTTTGCCGAACTGAACGCCGCGAACCCGATCTTTGTCGAAGATGCGGCGCGCCTGTTCTGCGCAGAACTGCTGGCGGATGCGCGGATTTCGGATTTCCGCGTGGTGGCAAGCCATCAGGAAAGCCTGCACAGCCACGATGCGGTCAGCGTTCTGACCGAAGGACCGACTTTCGCGCAGGCGAGCCTTGATCCCAAGCTGTTCAACACGCTCTTCCACGTCGGCTGAGCCGTCCATAATACGTCTGTGATACCGCCCGCGCCCTGAACCGGCGCGGGCTTTTCGTTTGGGGGAAAGGTTCCCGAAAAAACGCAACGTCAGCTTGCGTGGTACGAACAGCGGCTATGCAAAAATGGTGGTACTGCTGCACCGCAGCATTGCCTATCTACTGGGCATGGGAATGAACCCTGCAAGATAGAATTCGAGGCATAGCAATGACCTACCAACCTAATGCAACCGACGCCTTCGCCGTGCGTATCCCCGGCCGCGGACAAAGCATTTCTCCCGCGCCCTTCATGAGCGCACGTCGCGCACTGGCGCAACTGGGCAGCTTCCTGTCGCGGGTCAACCTCGCGCTGATGGAATCCTCTTCGGGTGCCGCGCGGGTTCGCCGCATCGAGGCGCTGAATGCGAAAACAGACGAAGAACTGGCCGTGATGGGCCTGAAACGCGATGAAATCGTCTATCATGTCTTCAAGGACTTGTACTACGTCTGATCGGTCCCCGGACCACAGTCGCTGACAAAGGCCCGCCCCCCTGCCAAACGGTAGCCGGGCGGGCTTTTTCATGTCCGGCGACCGACGCGACGCGCTTGACACCACCTGCCGCGCACGCCAACCCTGCGCCATGGATCTGCGCCCCGTTGGATATGTGATTGGCCTGCTTGTGGCCGTGCTGGGTGCAGCGATGATCGTGCCTCTGCTGGTCGATCTTGCCGAAGGGCGCGGCCAATGGCCGGTCTTCTTCCAAAGTGCTGTCATCACCTTCCTCGGCGGGGTGGCCATTGCGCTGGCCTGCGCCAGTGGTGTGCGCGAGGGGCTGAGCATCCAGCAGACCTTCCTGTTGACCACATCCGTCTGGGTGGCGCTGCCGGTATTTGGCGCGATCCCCTTCATTCTGGGCGAAACCGATGCCCGCGTGGTCGATGCGGTATTCGAGGCGATGTCGGGGCTGACCACGACCGGCTCCACCGTCTTTTCGGGGCTCGACGATCTGCCCAAGGGGCTGCTGATCTGGCGCGCGATCCTGCAATGGCTGGGCGGCATCGGCATCATCGTCGTCGCCATGGTCTTCCTGCCCGAACTGCGGGTCGGCGGGATGCAGATTTTCAAATCCGAAGCCTTTGACACCTTTGGTAAAATCCTGCCCCGCGCGGGGCAGATCGCCACCCAGATTTCCGGTCTCTATGTCGCGTTCACGCTGATCTGCGCGATGGTCTATCTCTATTTCGGGATGAATTTGTTCGATGCGACCGCCCACGCGATGACGACGATCTCGACGGGCGGCTTCGCGAATTACGACGCATCCTTCGGGGTCTTCTCGGGCCCTCTTGAATATGTCGCCGCGATTTTCATGATCCTCGCCGCCATGCCCTTCGTGCGCTACGTGCAGCTGATCAACGGCAACACCCACGCGCTGCACCGTGATCCGCAGGTTCGTGCCTTTGTCGCGACCATCGCCGTTCTGGTGCTGGTGCTGATCCTGCTGCTGGAGGGCGACGTCCACTTCGGCGCGGAACAGGCGATCCGCGAGGCGCTGTTCAACGTCACCTCGATCATCTCCGGGACCGGCTATGCCTCGGTTGATTACATGCAGTGGGGCAGCTTTGCCGTGGCGCTGTTCTTTTTCATCGGGCTGATCGGCGGCTGCGCGGGATCGACCGCCTGTTCGATCAAGATCTTCCGCTACCAGCTTCTGTTTGCCTCCGTGCGCGCGCAGTTGCAGCGGATCCGGTCGCCGCACGGGGTTTTCACGCCGCGTTACGACGGGCGGCCCGTGGCACAGGATGTGCTGTCGTCGGTGATGTCGTTTTTCATGATCTTCGTGGTCACGCTGGGCGTGGTTTCGGTGGCCCTGTCGATGACGGGGCTTGATTTCATCACGTCTGTTTCTGGGGCAGGGGCCGCGCTGGCCAATATCGGCCCCGGTCTGGGCGATATCATCGGGCCCGCGGGCAACTTTGCCCCGCTGAACGATGCGGCCAAGTGGATCCTCACAATCGCGATGCTCCTGGGGCGGCTCGAACTGATGGCCGTCTACGTGATCTTTACCGTCAACTTCTGGAGGGCCTGATGCCTGATACACAGATGCGGCCCCTCGGCGCGCAGATTTCGCACATGCTCAAGGATCGTGGCGTCGATACGATTTTCGGCATTCCCGGCGTGCACAATCAGGAAATGTACCGCGGGATCGAGGAGGCGGGGATCACCCATGTGCTTGCGCGTCACGAACAGGGCGCGGGGTTCATGGCCGACGGCTATGCGCGGGCCACGGGAAAGCCCGGGGTGGCCTATGTGATCACGGGGCCCGGGCTGTGCAACATCATGACGCCGATGGGGCAGGCCTATTCCGACAGCGTGCCGATGCTGGTGCTGTCCTCGTGTCTGGATGAAACAGCCGCGCGGCGCGGCCAGTTGCACCAGATGAAAGACCAGCGCGCGGCGGCGGATACCGTCTGCGACTGGTCCGAGGAAGCGCGCACCGCAGGAGCGGCCTATGGGCTGATCGACCGCGCATTGACGGAATTCGCGACAGGGCGGGCGCGCCCCAAGCACATTCAGGTGCCGATTGCGGTGCTCGAAGAACCCGCACCCGCAGCGCCGAAGGCCGTGGCGCAGGGGGCAAAGCCGGCAGAGGCTCTGCCGGACGGGGTGCTGGCGCGTCTGGCGTCCGCGCGGCGACCGTTGCTGGTGCTTGGCGGTGGCGCTCGCGGTGCGACCGACGCGCTGCGCGCGCTGATGGCGCGCTGCGCCGTACCGGCATTCACGACCTACGCCGGGCGCGGCATCGTCGCGGCGGACGATCCGATGCTGCTGGGCAGCGCGCTTGCCCGGCCCGAAAGCGCCGAGGTCTTCGCGCGGTCGGATCTGGTCATTGCCGTGGGCACGGAACTGGCCGAGGTCGATCTGTGGCGCGCCCATCCCGGCCACCTTGGAGAGATGATCCGGGTCGACATCGACACCGAAAGCCTGACCGACGGTGCCGGCAACACCCACGCCATCGAAATGACGGCCGAGAACTTTCTGGCCGCGCTCGCCTCTTCCGAGGACCTGCCTGCGCGCTTCGACTGGACCGCCGGGGAGATCGCCAAGGCGCGCGCCGGGTTCCGCGCGGGCGTCGAGGCCGAGTATCAGCAGATTCCGGCGATCTGCGACGCGCTGAAGGCCTGCCTGCCGGAAGACACAATGATCTATTCCGACATGACCCAGTTCGCCTATGCGGCAACGGAAATCTGGGACATGGACCGTCCCGGCCACTGGCACCATCCCTACGGGTTCGGAACGCTGGGATACGCGACACCTGCCGCCATCGGCGGTGCCGTGGCGCGGCGCGGCAAGCCCACGATGGCGATCATCGGCGACTACGGCTTCCATTATACGATGGCCGAACTCGGCGTGGCGGTAGAGCTGGGGCTGAGCCTGCCGATCTTCCTGTGGGACAACGCCAAGCTGGGCGCAATCGAGGCCAGCATGGTCGGCGCGCAGATCGCGCCCAACGCGGTGGTCGCGCGCAATCCTGATTTCTGCCGTCTGGCCGAAGCGTTCGGTGCGCGGGCTGTGGCCCCGCAAACGATCGAAGAGATGCAGACCGCCGTGCGCGACGCGTTCAGCGCGGACGGGCCGACGCTGATCCACGTCACCCCGGCTGTTCTGGGCTGACGCGGACGGCTGGGCGGGCCGGGAGGTCCGAACCGGCGCGGGGTTATTCCCAGCAGCTGACCAGCACGGTCATGTCGCTGGCGCGTTCTGCGATCTGGAACGGCGTCAGGGGCGACCCGGCCGCCGGTTGCGCCAGCGTGACACCGGCATCGGCGCTTGCCGCGGCAATGGTGGCCGCGTCCAGCGCAAAACTGACGTCGGCGGGCAGTTGCGTGCCGTCCTGCGGAGCGGGCGCCAGCATCCCGATGACCTCTCCGTTACCGTCCAGAACAGGGCCCCCCGCATCACCGGCGCGCGATGTCAGCGCCAGACGCTTGATGTTGGTCTCTCCTCCCAGACCGCGTACATCGGCGAGGGTGCCGAAGGTGGTGGAGGGCGCGCTCAGAACTCCCTCGAAGGAGTATCCGGCCAGCGCGACCTCGCTTTGCAGGCGCGGGGTGCCGGCCGACAGCGTGCCGACCGCAAGCGGGGCCAGTGCCGCACGGGGACGCAACAGGGCCACCCCGCGTCCGGTATCGTCGGCGATCACCTCGGCCTCAGTGTCCTGATCCAGCGTGATGCGGCCACAGTTCTGGACTGCCTGCGAGGTGGTGGCGACCGCCCCATCGGCGTTCACGAAGAACCCCGACCGCGAGCGGATCGGCTTGCGGATCTGCAGTCCGGCGACCAGATCGATGGATTGCTCGTCCGTGGCACCGGCGCTGGCGCTCAGCACACCGGGCAGGCGGGTAAAGCTTGCGCGCATTTCCGCCAGAACGCGGCGGCGGCGTTCCTCGTCTCCGGCGGGCCATATCAGGGTAAAGCCCTTGATCTCGCCGCCTTCCAGCGCGACCTCGGTATAGCTGATCGTGCGGGCGTTTTCGCCGACCAGCGTGAAGCTGCTGTTGCGGCGCTCGCGCGGGCCCTGCAGGGGCACGATCTCAAGCGTCTGCATGATTTCGTAGAGACCGAACAGCGTGTCCTGATCGCCCCGCTGGCTGATCAGCAGCACCTTGGCGCCGATATCGCCGGTGGGCTCGTAATGGGCAAAGGGCGGCTCGTAGCGGTCGAAATCGACTGCCGCCCGGGGCATGATGACCTCGATCCCCGCCTGCGCGTCGCGCACCGGTCCCAGATCGAGCCCGTCGAGCACGGCATTGTACTGCCGCTTGAGCGTTGCCCGCTGTAGAGTGGTCAGCACGCCGGTGGGCTCGTAATTGTTTGCTTCCTGCCACTGGGCCATGGAGGCGCGGGTGCCGCGCCCGAAGGCCCCGTCGATGGCCGCGTCGTAATAGCCGGCCCATTGCAGCATGATCTGAAGCTCCCGGCGCTCCTCGGCGCTCAGCGCCCGTTCGGAGCGGCGTGCCTCGGCGGGTGTCTCGTCTGCGGGCTCGGGCGCAGGCGCGGTTACCTGCGCGGTGGGTGCTGCGTCCGTATCTGTTGTGTCGGGGGCGGTTGCCGTGGGTGCCGCGCCGGGCACCTGCACGGCCGGATCGCCCAGAACATTCGCGCCGACCGGCCAGAACTGCTGGTTCAGGCGGTTCGTCAACTGGATGAAGCTGTCGCGCGGGATCAACCCGTCGCGCCGGTACTGTTGCAGGACCAGTTCGGCATCCGCCCGGCGGTAGGGGCCGATCACGATGGCGTACCAGCCGCCGCCAACCGAAAAGCCGTTCACGTCCTCGATGATCCCGGCATAGGCGCGGGCGCGGTCGGTGGCCTGGTTGAGCGATGGCTGCGCCTCCACCTGCACCCAGACCACATCGTCGGCAAAGCCCGATTGCGCCGCGGCCTGCGGAACAGCCCCCGAAAAACCGAAAAACAGGGCGAACATAAACGTAAAAAACAGGCGCATCATGGTGGTATTGGCTCATCCGAAATTGATTTGCGGCAGATAAGCAGGATTTGCCGCCGATTCCCATAACGCAAGCGCCACTATCACAGACATTTCAGGACCGTGGCCCGGACGCTGCTGCGACATCTTCGGAGGGTCGATTGACCGCACCCGCGCCGCGCCATAGTAAGAGCGCGACCACAGCAGGCCGAGAGGGCAAGGACATGGCAGACAAACCCCGTTCGTTTCAGGAGATTATTCTGCGGCTCCAGAGCTATTGGGCCTCCAAGGGCTGTGCTGTCCTGCAGCCCTACGACATGGAGGTCGGCGCGGGCACCTTCCACCCCGCCACGACCCTGCGCAGTCTCGGCACGCAGCCCTGGGCCGCGGCCTATGTCCAGCCGTCACGCCGCCCGACCGACGGGCGCTACGGCGAGAACCCCAACCGGCTGCAGCATTACTACCAGTACCAGGTGCTGATCAAACCCAGCCCGCCGGATCTGCAGGATCTCTATCTGGGCAGCCTCTCGGCGATCGGGATCGACATGGATCTGCACGACATCCGCTTCGTCGAAGACGACTGGGAAAGCCCGACACTGGGCGCATGGGGGCTGGGCTGGGAGGTCTGGTGCGACGGCATGGAAGTCAGCCAGTTCACCTATTTCCAGCAGGTTGGCGGCCACGACTGCCACCCCGTCTCGGGCGAGCTGACCTACGGTCTGGAGCGTCTGGCGATGTATGTTCTGGGTGTCGATCATGTGATGGACATGCCGTTCAACGACCCGTCGGCACCCATCCCGCTGAGCTATGGCGATGTGTTCAAGCAGACCGAGGAAGAATACGCGCGCTGGAACTTCGACGTGGCCGACACCGAGGTGCTGCTGCGGCACTTCGAGGAGGCGGAAGCCGAATGCCGCAGCATCATCGACGCACCCGATGTTGACCCCAAGACCGGCAAGCGGATCGTCATGGCTCATCCCGCCTACGATCAGGCGATCAAGGCGAGCCATATCTTCAACCTGCTGGATGCGCGCGGCGTGATTTCCGTGACCGAACGGCAGGCATACATCGGCCGTGTACGCACCCTGACCAAGATGTGCGCCGACGCCTTCGTCGAAACCCGTGCGGGCGGCTGGAGCGAAGATGCGGCCTGACGCATCCTCGGAGATTTAGAATATGACCGGCAAGATACTGGCACTCGCAATCATGATTTCGGCACTCGTCGCGGGCGCGGCACTCTATTACCTGCAGGTCTACGGCTACTACGAGGAGGTTTCCGCCTCCGAGGCCGAGATCACCCTTGTCGCGCTCGGGGGCACCGACCCCGAAGAGATCCCCTTCGACAGTTTCGAGGCGATCGACGCCGACAGTTCGCCCATCCGCTACCGCGCCTGTTTCACCACGCCGCTGAGCCTTGCGATGCTGACCGAAACCTACGAGATGGTGGAAAACGTGAGCCCCCGCAACGCGCCGGGCTGGTTCGAGTGTTTCAACGCAGAGGCGATTGGACAGGCGCTCGACGCGGGCACCGCGCTGACCTTTCTGGGCGCCAAGAACGTGCATTACGGTGTAGACCGGATCGTGGCGATCACCGAGGACGGGCGCGGCTTTGTCTGGCACGAGCTCAACGACTGCGGCGAGAAAGCCTATGACGGCACCGTCGTGGGCGAGGAATGCCCGCCCGCCCCCGCGCGCGCGACACAATAACGCGGGCCGGCGGAACCAATCGCGGCTGTCATGCGCTCTTCCTCCAACAGGAGGACGACCAATGGCCGGGAAAACGCACGAAGGACTGAAATGGGTGATGCGCGCGGGCTACGGCGCGCGGGGGCTCATCTATGTGATCGTCGGCGTTCTTGCCCTGCTCGCGGCGGTGACCGCACAGCAGGCCTCGGGCACCAAGGACGCGCTGGCGCAACTGCGCGGCGAACCGATGGGCCTGACCGCGCTCTGGGTCATCGGATTGGGTCTTTTCGCTTACATGGTGTGGCGCGTGGTCGCCGGCATCGCCGATGTCGAGGACCATGGCACCGACGCCAAGGGGCTTGTCGCGCGGGCGGGGCAGATCACCACGGGCCTGCTGCATGGCGCTATCGGTCTTTCGGTGATCGGCCTCGCGATGGGCGACAGCGGGTCGGGCGACGGCGCCTCCGACTGGACCGCGCGGCTCATGGCGATGCCGATGGGCCGCTATCTGGTGGGCGCGGGCGCGTTGATCCTTGCCGGTGCGGGCGTTTACTATGCGTACAAGGGCCTGAGCGGCAAATACAAGGAGCACCTTGCCGGATCCGCGCTGACCCTGCGGCTCGACCCCGTGCTGACGGCCGGGCTGGTGATCTACGGCGCGTTGCTGGCGCTGGTCGCCGTGTCGATCGGTTACGCGGCCCTGACGGCCAATCCCGAACAGGCAGGCGGGCTCGGCAAGGCGCTGCAAGAGCTGCGCAGCATGCGCTTCGGTCGCTATCTGCTCGGTGGTGCTGCACTGGGGCTGATGGCCTTCGCGCTCTTCAACTTCGTGCAGGCCGCCTACCGCGTTGTTCCGCGGATCAGTGGCCCCGATGTGCAAACCCTCAAGGCGAAGCTTGAGGCAAGCTAGGGCTGGACCCTAGGCACCGCCCCCGCTATCCAAAGCGCGAACCAAGGGGCCGCGCTGCGGCAGTGAAAGGGTGTTGTCGTGCCAGACCTTCTGATCGAGCTTTTCTCCGAAGAAATACCAGCGCGGATGCAGACCCGCGCGGGCGAAGATCTCAGGAAACTTGTCACCGACGGTCTGGTCGAGGCGGGGCTGACCTATGCCTCTGCCGCGGCGTTTACCACGCCGCGCCGCCTGTGCCTGACGATTGACGGGCTGCTGGACGAAAGCCCGCGCACCGTCGAAGAGCGCAAGGGCCCGAAGGCCGACGCGCCCGAAAAGGCGATCGAGGGATTTCTGCGCGGGGCAGGCGTCAGCCGGGACGCGCTGGAAGAGCGCGATACGCCCAAGGGCAAGATCCTCTTTGCGCGCATCGTCCGCGAAGGCCGTCCCGCCGCCGACATCGTGGCCGAGGTGCTGGAGCAGACGGTCCGCAATTTCCCGTGGCCCAAGTCCATGCGCTGGGGCAGTGGCAGCCTGCGCTGGGTGCGGCCGCTGCATTCGATCCTGTGTCTTCTGACCAAGGAGGACGGCGCCGAGATCGTGCCGCTGGAGATCGACGGCATCAAGGCGGGGTCGGTGACATACGGCCACCGCTTCCACGCCCCCGACGCCATCACGGTGAGCGGATTTGACGATTACGCGGCCAAGCTGAAGCGCGCCTTCGTGATGCTCGACCCCGCCGAGCGGCGCGAGGCGATCTGGAACGACGCCACCAACACCGCTTTTGCCAATGGCCTCGAAGTGGTCGAGGACGCGGGCCTTCTGCACGAGGTCGCGGGGCTGGTCGAATGGCCCGTGGTGCTGATGGGCCGCATTGGCGACGATTTTCTGGACCTGCCGCCGGAGGTGCTGCAAACCTCGATGAAAGAGCACCAGAAGTTCTTTTCGGTGCGCAATCCCAAGACCGGCCGGATCGAGCGTTTCGTCACGGTCGCCAACCGCGAAACGGCGGATGACGGTGCCACGATCCTTGCGGGCAACGAAAAAGTGCTGAGCGCGCGTCTGGCGGACGCGAAATTCTTCTGGGAGAACGATCTGCGCATTGCCACCTCCGACGCCGGAATGGCTGCATGGGTCGAGAACCTGCGCAACGTGACTTTCCACAACAAGCTGGGAACCCAGGCCGAGCTGATCGAGCGCATGGCCACGCTTGCCGCCGAGCTGGCCCCCGCAGTCGGTGCCGAGCCACAGGCGGCCGAACAGGCCGCGCGACTTGCCAAAGCCGATCTGTCCTCCGAGATGGTCTATGAATTTCCCGAGTTGCAGGGCCTGATGGGACGCTACTACGCGCGCGCGGCCGGCCACAGCGAGGAGGTCGCGGCAGCGGCCGAGGAGCATTACGCCCCCCTCGGACCCTCCGACGCCGTGCCGACGGCACCCGTTTCCATCGCCGTCGCCCTGGCCGAGAAGATCGACAAGCTCACCGGCTTCTGGGCCATCGACGAAAAGCCTACGGGATCGAAAGACCCCTATGCGCTGCGCCGCGCGGCGTTGGGGATCATCCGTATTCTGGTCGAAAACGATCTGCATGTGGCGCTTGATCATCTGCATTCGGTCCAGCTGGTGCGCAACAAGGGGCAGGCGCGGGCCGATCTGCACGAAAGCGACGTGCGCGAACTGGTCATCGAAATCGCGCGGCACGGTGTTTTCGGTGCCGCGATCGAGGCGTTCCGCCACCGCAACGACCACAAGCTGCCCTCGGAAACCGTCGAGGAGTTGCGCAGGGCCGTGCCCGAGAAATCCGGCAATCTGCTGGGCTTCTTGCACGACCGTCTCAAGGTGTACCTGCGCGATCAGGGCGTCCGCCATGACGTGATCGACGCCTGCATCGCGATGGAGGGCAGCGACGATCTCACACTTCTCGTGAAACGCGCCCGCGCGCTCAGCGATACGCTCAAGACCGACGATGGCGAGAACATGTTGCAGGCCTTCAAGCGCGCCAACAACATCCTGTCGCAGGCGGAAGAGGCCGATGGTGTCGAATATTCCTTCGGAGCGGATGTGAAATTTGCCGAGAACGACGCCGAGCGGGCCCTTTTCGCGGCACTCGACGCCGCCGAGGCACGGATCGCGCCCGCCATGGCAGAACAGGATTTCCAGACCGCGATGGCCGCGATGGCCGATCTGCGCGGGCCGCTCGATGCGTTCTTTGACGCGGTGCAGGTGAACGCCGACAACGCGACAGTGCGGCGCAATCGTCTGAACCTGCTCAGCCGGATCAGGCAGCTGTGTCTGGGCGTGGCGGATCTGCGCCGGATCGAGGGCTGAGCGTCCACCGCGATTGACGATCATCAGTGTAACGTAATCCTTGCGCGGGCCTGCATAGCGCTTATGCTGCCCGCGTAGACGCAAGGATGCCGCAGTGCAGAATAACCCCAACACCACGCTGATTACCCCGACCGCACCGGTGGCCACGGCCACCCACGGGGGACGGGCGAAGTGTCTGCAACGTCTTGTCCGTCTGGACCTGCCCGTGCCGCGCACGGTGGCGCTGTCCTTCGATACCGTCCACCAGATCGCGTTGGGGCAGTTGCCGGACGTGGGCTCCGTTGTCGACCAGTTCGACAACGACGCGCTGCTGTGCGTCAGACCGTCCAGTCAGGACCCCGACTGGGGCGGCCCCGGCGCGGTTCTGAACATCGGCATGAACGACGCGCGGTTCGAGACGTTCTGCGCCACCATGGGCGAAGCCGCGGCTGCCGCCATCTACACCCGGTTCATCCAGTCCTACGCAACCAATGTCGCGCGTCTGGATCCCGACATGTTCGACGATGTCAGCGACGAGGGCCGTGTCGGGCTGGAACAGACCCTGCGCGCCTACGAGGAAGAAACCGAAGAGCCGTTTCCACAGTCGCGCCGCGTGCAGCTTGCCGCCGTGTTGCGGTCCATGGCGCGCGCCTGGGAGGGCACCTCGGCGCGGCTGTTGCGTCAGGCCAAGGGCGCGCCGGCGGATGCGGGTCTGGGTCTGGTGGTGCAGCAGATGATTTTCGGGCTGGGCGCGGGCCAGTGCGGATCGGGGGTTCTGCAACTTGTCGACAGCGCCACCGGCGCGCCGCAGGTCACCGGCCGCTATCTGGGCCAGAGCCAGGGGCGCGACGCGCTCGACGCGCGCGAGGCGCTCTATCTGGTGCGCGACCCGCGCGGACCGTCCTTCGAGGAGGAACAGCCGGAGGCCTTCGAGACCTTGAAGACCCACGCCAAGCTGATGCGCGCGCGACTGCGCGAGGAAATGCAGGTGGAATTCGCCATCGATGACGGCGTTCTGCACATCCTCGACGGGGTCCGCGTCAGCCGGTCGTCGCGGGCGGCAGTGCGGATCGCCGTGACGCTGGCCGAAGACAAGATCATCAGCCGCGAAGAGGCGCTGATGCGCGTGCAGCCTCGGCTTCTGACCGAATTGCTGCACCGCCAGATCGACGCCTCGGTCAAACGCGACGTCATCGGCAAGGGCATCGCTGCCAGCCCCGGTGCGGCCACCGGCAAGCTGGTGTTCAATGCCGCCGAAGCGCAATCGAGCGCGGCGCGCGGCGAGCCGTGCATTCTGGTGCGGCGCGAGACTTCTTCGGAGGATGTGCGCGGCATGCACGCGGCCCATGCGGTGCTGACCGAACGCGGCGGCATCACCAGCCACGCGGCGGTGATCGGCCGTGGCATCGGGCTGCCCTGCGTTGTGGGGGCGTCGAACCTCGGGTTCGATCTGGTCGAAAAGACGCTGACCGCGAAGGACGGGCGCGTGTTCCGCGCGGGCGACGAGATCACGGTCGACGGATCGACCGGGCAGGTTCTGGCGGGGGCGGCGCAGATGCAGGAAGCCGCGCTCGACACCTATTTCCGCACCCTGATGGAATGGGCCGAGGACAGCGCGGACATCGGTGTGCGGGCCAACGCCGACACACCGGCGGATGCGCAAACGGCGCGCAATTTCGACGCCCACGGCATCGGCCTGTGCCGGACCGAGCATATGTTCTTCGATCCCGGCCGCCTGACGGTGATGCGCGAGATGATCTTTGCCGATACGTCCGACGGGCGCCGCGCGGTTCTGGAACGTCTGCTGCCCATGCAGCGCGAGGATTTCACCCAGCTTTTCCGCATCATGCAGGGCCAGCCGGTCTGTATCCGCCTGTTCGACCCGCCCTTGCACGAATTCCTGCCCATGGACCGCAGCGGCCAGCGCGAACTGGCCGAGGCGCTGGGGCTGCCCCGCTCGACCGTGACCCGCCGCATCGAGGCGATGCGCGAATACAACCCCATGCTGGGCCTGCGCGGCGTGCGTCTGGGGATCACGGTGCCCGAAATCTACGAAATGCAGGCGCGCGCGATATTCGAGGCGATCATCGAGGCAGGCCGCGATGGGGATCCGGTGGTCCCCGAGATCATGATCCCGCTGGTCTCGGCCCGCCGCGAAGTCGAGCTGGTCAAGACCGCCGTTGACGCCGTCGCCGCGGCGGTGCGGCAGGAAAGCAAGCTCGATTTCGACTATCGCCTTGGCGTGATGGTCGAAACCCCGCGCGCGGCCCTGCGCGCGAGCGAATTCGCGCATCTGTGCTCTTTCCTCAGTTTCGGCACCAACGACCTGACCCAGATGACCTATGGTCTGTCGCGCGACGACGCAGGCCGTTTCATGTCCGATTACGTGCAACTGGGCGTCTTCGACGAGGATCCGTTTCATACCCTCGACTACGACGGGGTCGGCGAATTGCTGACACTCGGGGCCATGCGGGGCAGGGCCACCAAGCCCGACATCACCCTGTCGGTCTGCGGAGAGCACGGCGGCAACCCCGAATCGATAGCATTTTGCAGGGCGGCGGGCTTTGATTACGTATCCTGCTCGCCGTTTCGCGTACCGGTTGCACGGCTCGCCGCAGCGCAACTGGCCATTTCGGACAAGATCGAGGGGGCAGCGGCGGAATAGCCGCAACATACGGTCCCGTTCGGCGAGTGATCGCCTATAGAGCGCCCCGAAACTTGCCCGTTGGAACCAATTTGGCTAGGCGAACCCCAGTTTGAATGATCATCTGGGGAAAGACATGCTGTCTGGATACAAATCCGTCGCTGCGATTGCGCTGTCGGCGGTCCTTGTGACGAGCGGGCTGCCAACCGCTGTCACCGCCAATCCCGATGCGGAGAATCTGCTGCGCATCGAAAAAGTCAATCTGAACGGGATCGCGCCCGAACGCCTCGGCGATCTGGTGTCCGGACAGGCGGGCCAGCAAGCCACGAATGTGGTTTTCAGCCGCGAGTGGCTGTCGCAACAGCCCAAGCCCACCGGCAATTCGGAATTCGAATGCCTCGCCGAGGCGCTCTATTTCGAGGCGCGCGGAGAGACTGTCAAAGGTCAGTTCGCCGTGGCGGAAGTGATCCGCAACCGCGTTGAATCGCCCCGCTTTCCGGGAACCTACTGCGATGTGATCAATCAGGGGACGGGCCGCAAGTACCAGTGCCAGTTCACCTATACCTGCGACGGTGTGCCTGAAGTCATCGCCGAGCCGCGCGCCTATACCCGCGTGGCCAAGGTTGCGCGGGCCGTGATCGATGGTGTGATCCCCGATATTACCGATGGCGCGACCTTCTATCACACGACCGCCGTGCGGCCCAGCTGGGCGCGGAAGTTCACCCAGACGGCCCGTGTCGGCGTGCATCTGTTCTACCGCCGCAACGTACAAACCGCGAGCAACTGACGCTTTCGGACCCGGGCATGGCGCATTGCGGCCCTTGGTGGTACGCGGGGCGCGCTAGAAGGGCCGCGTTGGCCCAACCCCGCGAGGAATACCATGTCGTCCGAAACCCGCCTTGCCTTTGCGCACCCCTCGGAGCGGGCCGCCGCGACCGCTCCTGATGGCCCGCTCGACCGGATCTCGGTGCGCGACCACATCGTCGAGGTCGAGATCGGTGCCTTTCAGGCGGAACGCGGTGTCACCCAGCGGGTGTGTTTCAACATCGTGGTCGAAGTCGCCCCCGTGACGGCGCCGCTGGACGACGATGTGGACCGCATCCTGTCCTATGACCGCGTGACCGAGGCGATTGCAGCCGAACTTGCCGTGGAGCGGCTTGCGCTTCTTGAAACGCTGGCCGCCCGCGTGGCCGAGCGGATATTGCTGGAGCCGCAGGCGATGCGCGTTTTCGTGCGTATCGAGAAGCTGGACCGCGGCCCCGGTGCGCTGGGGGTCGAGATCGTGCGCGCCCGCGCCGATGCCCCACCCGCCGAAGCCGCCGCGGACACCACGCTGCGCCCCGAGCTTGTCTATCTCAGCAATGCCGCGATTGCCTCGCCGCATCTCAAGGGGTGGCTCGACCAGTTGCACGCGACGGGCAGCCCGCTGATCCTGTGCGTGGGCGCGGCCGATGTGCCCGCCCCGCAGGTGCCGCACCGGATGGCGCAGCGGCGGATCGACCTTCTGGCGATCGAGCAGAACGCCTGGGTGCTGGCCTCGCGGGATCCGCGTTGCGTGGTGGTGGCGACACGTACCGAACTCGACTGGGCGATGAAAAACGGGCAGACCTGCGTCTGGGCGCCTTCGAAGATCGTTCTCGACAGTGTTGAGGCACCTTCTGCGCAGCCGCGCGATGCGGTGGCGCTGGCCGCGTGGTTTGCGGCCGGGTTCGAGGCCCGCGAAATGCTGGTCATCGGCGCGGAGCTTCCCGCGGAAAGCTCGGTTCCGCTGCGCGCGATGGATACCGCGCAAGAGACGCTTTGACATGAACCGGCGTTATTTCAGACCGCTGACCGCCGTCGGCCCGACCCGTTCGCTGGACGCGCTGCCGCTGGCAGGCGGGTGGGCGTGGTTTCGCGATGTCGAAGAGATCGGTCGCGACGGCACCTCTGCGGTCATCCCCGCGCACGGCCTTCCCGAGGCCGCGCGCGAGGCGTTGGTGTCCGCGCGCTCGGGCGTGGCCGCCGGAGCGCGCCCGCGCATCATGGGCATCGTGAATTGCACGCCGGACAGCTTCTCGGACGGGGGGCAGCACGCGGTGGCGGCGGATGCGATTGCGGGCGGGCTGGCGATGGCCGCGGCGGGGGCCGATATTCTGGACATCGGCGGCGAATCGACCCGCCCCGGCGCGGTCACGGTTCCGGTGGCGGATGAAATCGCCCGCACGGCACCGGTGATCGAGGGACTGCGCGCGGCGGGCTTTGGCGGCACGATCTCTGTCGACACGCGCAAGGCTGCGGTGGCGCGCGCCGCCCTTGCGGCTGGCGCGGACATGATCAACGACGTGTCCGGCTTTACCTACGATCCCGACCTTGCGGCGGTGGCACAGGCCGCCCAGGTGCCCGTCTGCGTGATGCATGCGCAGGGCGATCCCGCCACCATGCAGAACGATCCGCATTACGACAACGTGCTTCTGGACGTTTATGACTACCTCGCCGACCGCATTGCGGCGCTGGAGGCAGCGGGGATCGCGCGGGCGCAAATCATTGCCGATCCCGGCATCGGCTTTGGCAAGACGCAGGCACACAACCTTGCGCTTCTGGGGCGCATCGGCCTGTTTCACGGGCTTGGCGTGCCGGTTTTGCTGGGCGCGTCGCGCAAGCGGTTCATCGGCACGATCGGCGGCGCGGCGGACCCCCCCGCACGGGCACCGGGATCCATCGCGGTGGCTCTTGCGGCGGTCGCGCAAGGGGTGCAGATCGTAAGGGTTCATGACGTGGCTGAAACGGCGCAGGCCATTGCTCTCTGGCGCGCCAGCGTGGCAGGATACACAGATGACTAAACTTTTCGGTACGGACGGCGTGCGCGGCACGGCCAATACCTCTCCCATGACGGCGGAAATGGCGCTGCGCATCGGCGCTGCCGTGGGCCGCTATTTCCGGCGCGAGGGCGAATCTTCGGTCCACAGGGTGGTGATCGGCAAGGACACGCGCCTGTCGGGATACATGTTCGAGAACGCGCTGACGGCGGGCCTGACCTCTACGGGGATGAACGTGCTGTTGCTGGGGCCTGTGCCGACACCGGCGGTGGGGCTGCTGACGCGGTCGATGCGGGCCGATCTGGGGGTGATGATCTCGGCCAGCCACAATCCCGCGCAGGACAACGGGATCAAGTTCTTCGGCCCCGACGGCTTCAAGCTGTCGGATCGGGTCGAGGCGGAGATCGAGGCGCTGGTGGCGTCCGGCGTCGAGCCGACATCGGCCGCCGAGATCGGGCGGGCCAAGCGGATCGACGACAGCCGCTTTCGGTATATCGAGCGGGTGAAGTCGAGTTTTCCGCGCCAGATGCGGCTGGACGGTCTGAAAGTGGTGATTGATTGCGCCAACGGGGCGGCGCACCACGTCGCACCGATGGCGCTGTGGGAACTGGGTGCCACCGTGATCCCAGTGGGCGTCAGCCCGAACGGCCATAACATCAACGACAACTGCGGATCGACACATCCGCAATCGGCAGCCGAGACTGTCGTGGCGCACGGGGCGGATGTTGGCATCTGTCTCGACGGGGATGCGGACCGGGTGATCCTGCTGGACGAAAACGGCAACATCGGCGACGGCGACCAGTTCATGGCGCTGATGGCCGCGCGCTGGAAGGCCGAGGGGCGTCTGCGCGGCGATGCGCTTGTGGCGACAGTGATGAGCAATCTGGGGCTGGAGCATTTCCTGCAAGCCCGTGGTGTGCGGCTGGAGCGCACCGGTGTCGGCGACCGCTACGTGGTCGAGCGGATGCGCGAGGGCGGCTATAACCTCGGCGGTGAGCAGTCGGGCCATATCGTGATGACCGATTACGCCACCACCGGCGACGGTCTGATGGCGGGACTGCAGTTTCTGGCCGAGATGATCCGGTCGGACAAACCCGCGTCGGCGCTGCTGCACCAGTTCGAGCCTGTGCCGCAACTGCTGGAAAACGTGCGGTTCTCGGCGGGTCAGACGCCGCTGGAAGATGCGGACGTCAAAGCCGCGATCGCACAGGCCGAGGCCGATCTGGCCGATAAGGGCCGTCTGCTGATCCGCAAATCCGGCACCGAACCGCTGGTACGGGTCATGGCCGAGCACGAGGACGCGGCCCTGATGTCGCGGTCAGTGCAAAGCGTTGTGGCCGCAGTCGAACAGGCGGTCACGGATTGATCCCGAGGTGCAGGGCCGAAGGCCCTGCACGACATGCTTCAGGCAGCACCCTGTCGCCCGCGCGTTTCCGAGGAAGAACGCTCAGCGTGTGAAGAGACCGAGCAGCGCGCGGATCTGGCTGATCGCCACCCCTGCGAGGATCAGCGCCATGGCCAGCAGCAGGGCAGAGGGCAGGGGCTCTCCGAGGATCAGCGCGCCGAGCAGGACCGACCACAGCGGCACCTGATAGTTGACCAGCGACATGAACACCGGCCCCGCGCCGCGCACCACCAGCACCCGCAGGAAATTTGCCCCCGCCGTCGGTACAAGGCCGAGAAAGACAAGCACGACAAGGATTTCCGTCGAGGGCAGCGGGGGCGGTCCTTCGACGATCAGCGCCAGCGGGATCGAATAGCAGGCGCCGACCAGCAACAGCACCGACGCAAGGCCGATAGGATGCGCGGCGGGCAGTCTGCGCAGCAGGATCGAGCCTACCGCATAGCATGAGGCTGCCCCGACACAGGCGATGCGGCCCAGCCCCTCGAAGGCCGCGCCGGTGCTGTCGAAGGCCTGTACACCGATCAGGATGACAACGCCGGCGAACCCCACGAGGAACCCCACCAGCTTGCGCAGGGTCATGCGCTCGCCCGGCAGCGTGAAATGGGCAAGCGGCAGCACGATCAGGGCAATCGCCGCCATGGACACGCCCGCGAAGCCCGATGTGACATATTGCTGCCCCCACGCCAGCAGCGCGAAGGGCAAGGCGGAGCTGAGCAGGCCGATGATGGCAAGCGTCACCAGCGAGCCGCGGTCGGGCCGTTCGGTGAAGAGCGGGTAGCCCATCGCGGTCCAGACAACCGCCATCAGGGCCGCGCCAAAACCCACGCGCGCGGCGGCGATCCAGAAGGGGGGCATTTCGGTCAGGGCGATTTCCGTGACCAGAAACGTCCCGCCCCATGTCAGGCCGAGAACGGCGACCATCAGCCAGCTTGCCGGGGTTATCGAGGGGGTATCGGTCATCGCGCCAATTAGCCTCAGGGCCGCGTGACCCACAAGGGGGTGCGACAATCTCGGAGGGAACATCGCGGGCGGCACGGGCGTTTCGACTGCAAGACTTTGAGAATTTTCAGAATCAGACAGGAGATGACCAATGGACTGGACAACTTTGACTGTAGCACTCGCCTTCGTCACCATGATCGGGGCGGTCGTTTTCGCCTATATCAGCAAGCAGAAGGTCGAGAACCGTATGAACGACTCTTCGGCCCGCAAGTCGACGCTGGCCGAGGACAAGGACAGCCACGCAAAACCCGCCGACGTCTGAGTGCACCGCGGATGGACCGAATGAAAAAGAGCCGCAGATACCTGCGGGCCTTTGGCGTAGGGGTAACGGGCCGCGCGATTGTCGCGCGGCCCGCACAGGGCAATAGCGCCCTTAGTTCTTGGTCTTGTCGACCATCTTGCCGGCGGAGATCCAGGGCATCATCTCGCGCAGCTTTTCACCGACCTTTTCGATCTGGTGCTCGTCGTTGATCCGGCGGGTCGCCTTGAATGACGGCTGGCCGACGGCGTTTTCCTGCATGAAGTCGCGCACGAACTTGCCGTTCTGGATATCTGTCAGGACCGCTTTCATCTTCGCCTTGGTCTCGTCGTAGGGCAGGATGCGCGGGCCCGAGACATACTCGCCATATTCGGCGGTGTTCGAGATCGAGTAGTTCATGTTCGCGATGCCGCCTTCGTAGATCAGATCCACGATCAGCTTCACCTCGTGCAGACATTCGAAATAGGCCATCTCGGGGGCATAGCCCGCCTCGACCAGTGTCTCGAAGCCCATGCGGATCAGTTCGACCAGACCGCCGCAGAGAACCGCCTGCTCACCGAAGAGGTCGGTTTCGCATTCCTCGCGGAAGTTGGTTTCGATGATGCCCGACCGGCCGCCACCGATGGCCGAGCAGTAGCTGAGGCCGATTTCCAGCGCCTTGCCCGAAGCGTCGTTGTCGACAGCCACGAGGCAGGGCACGCCGCCGCCCTTGGTGTATTCGCCGCGAACCGTGTGGCCGGGGCCCTTCGGTGCCATCATGATGACGTCGACGCCGGGCTTAGGCTCGATCAGGCCGAAATGCACGTTCAGGCCGTGGGCGAATGCGATGGCAGCGCCTTCGCGGATGTTGTCGTGCACGTATTTCTTGTAGGTTTCGGCCTGCAGCTCGTCGGGCATGGTGAACATGATGAGGTCGGCCCATGCGGCGGCTTCCGCGATTTCCATGACCTTCAGGCCCTCGCCCTCGGCCTTCGCCTTGGAGGACGACCCGTCGCGCAGGGCGACGACAAGGTTCTTGGCACCGCTGTCGCGCAGGTTCAGGGCGTGGGCGTGGCCCTGGCTGCCGTAGCCGAGAATGGCCACTTTCTTGTCCTTGATGAGGTTCACATCGCAGTCACGGTCGTAATAAACGCGCATGTCGGGCGCTCCTGTCTTTGGTTTGGGTTCCGGCGCACCATGGGGGAAAGACCCCGTAGAATAAAGCACTGCTCTTGAGTATTTCGGTCGAAAAGAGATAGATCTATTCGTGTAATTTCAGGCTCATGGAAAAATCATGCTCGATGATGATGACAGGCGCATTCTGCGCATCTGGCAGGCCGATCCGTCGCTGACCCAGACGGAGCTGGCCGACCGTGCCGGGCTGACCATCGGGCGCGTGGCGCGGCGCATCGCGCGCATGCAGGAGGAGGGCATTCTGCAAGGCGTCGGTGCCACGCTGGACTGGGCTGCGCTGGGCTATTCGGTCGAGGTGTCGTTGCGTATCACGCTCGACAAGACGCAGGCCAACGCCTTTGACGCCTTTCTCGCCGCCGCGCGGGACGTGCCCGAGGTGATCGAGATCCAGACCTTTCTGGGCCGCGTCGATGTGCGCCTGTCGATCATCGCGCGCGACATGGGGCACTACCAGCAGATCTATCGCAGCGCGATTCTGACGCTGCCGCATATCGCGGATATCGAGGCGCTGATGCATGTGGCGCGGATCAAGGATGCGGAGGGCCTGCCGCTGTGATTGCGCTGGATGATACCGACCGCAAGCTGTTGCGCGCACTGGCGCGCGATGCGGGGCAAAGTGCGGGGGCGCTGGGGCGGCGACTGGGTCTGAGCCAGCCCGCCACCTGGCGCCGGATCCGGCGGCTGGAGGAGGCGGGTGTGCTGAAAGGGCGCCGGCTGCGGCTCGATGCGGAAAAGCTGGGATTTGGCGTGACCGTTTTTCTGGGGGTCAAACTGGCCGCGAAAGGGCGTGCGAGCCTTGAGGATTTCGAGCGCGCGGTCAGCGCGATCCCCGAGGTGCAGACGGTGGAGCATGTGCTGGGGCTCTACGATTACCGCTTGCGAGTGGTGGCCCGTGACATCCCCGATTTCGAGCGCATCCTGCGCCGCCGGATCATGACGTTGCCGGGGGCAGGGCAGGTCGAAGCCAACGTCCTGCTGAGCGAGGAGCGCAGACCGGGGCCGCTGTGAGGTAGATCAGGCCACCTCCGTGAGCGCCGCCGCCTCCCTGCGCGACAGGGTATAGCGCGACAGGCTCAGCGTGGTTTCACGCCGCTGGAGATCGGGAAAAAGCTGCGTGATCTCTTTGCGCGCGGCTGGATCGACCGCGTTCAGGGCTTCCTTGCCGGGGAACAGGCTTTCCGCCGGACAGCCTTCGGCAAAGACGATCTGATGCGCATCGCACAGGAAATGGAAATATTCGACCGCAGCGCAGGGAACGATGCGGATCTTGTGGTCGTCGACCAGATGTTTCGCCGCCACCAGCACCTCGCGCTGGCCGAACAGCAACTCGGCCTTCGGCCCGGTCACCAGCATCCGGTGATTTTGCGACACGACCAGCGGGCGGATATTGCCAAGCGCACCCGCAGCGATGTGAACGGGCGCGTTGGCGCCTGTGCCGGCGATCTTGCGGCTGCCGATCCAGCGGATCTCCTGCGGGCCTGCGTCGAGGGTGTTCACCGCATCCCCGATCGCAAGGCTTTCGATATAGCGCGGTCCGCGCGGCGTTTCGATCAGCGTGCCCTTGGCAAAACAGATCGCGAGAAGTTCGTTGAGCTTGGAGTCGAAGACGCCATCGGCGACCTCTTCGGGAGAGATCACACCATCCCCGTCAAGGTCGATATCCTCGTTCGTGGGCACCCTGTAGGGGCCGTTGACGCCGTCGAGCGCGGAAAGGATATCGACGCCCGCCACCATGGCCAATTCGCCCAGCACCGGGGCGCCCGCGTCGTTGGAGGTCAACGTGCCCGCGTCGAACTGCAGATAACGGTCACCTTGGGTGTTGCGTCCGGAGCCGAGCCCGGCGCTGCCCGAATAGGTATATTGGGGCGTCTCGTAATAATAATCGGTCGCATTGGCGTAGACGGTGATGCCGGTGATGACGGAATCCTCGGAAAGCCCGCCGCTCGCCGTTGTATTGGTGGCTTCGATTACCACGATCGCGTTGCCGTCAAACACAGCTGTACCACCGTGGACAAACAGGTTGCCGCCCGCGCTGGCGTTCGTATTCGTCTGCGGATCGCCGATAATGCTGAAACCATTCAGCAAAATCGTGGTGTCTGGCATGTGCCTGCTGTCCTCGAACTGCTCGTGTGACGGACGCTTTTGCGTCTCGCTCTGGATTATTATTTACAATTTGATGCAAGATCGGCCTCGCGTCACCTGCCCGCGAATAATTCGCCAATCTGTGAGTCTTTCGCGCTACAGTGGAGCGGTGACGGCGCTTGCGCGAAGGGATTTGCGCGGGCGGACGGCTGGCTGCAGCAGCGATAACCGAACCAGAGGAAACCGACATGTCATTGCTCGATACCGTGGACCCGCAGGGGCTCGAAGAATTTTCGGTGGTGTTCACCGACCGCTCGCTCAATTCCATGAGTGCTGCCTTTCAGCAGGTCATGCGCGATATCAACGCCATGCTGTGCGAGGTCTATGCCGCCGATGCGGTGGCCATCGTGCCCGGCGGCGGGACCTACGGGATGGAAGCCGTGGCGCGCCAGTTCGCCCGCGACCGCGATGTTCTGGTGGTGCGCAATGGCTGGTTCTCCTACCGCTGGAGCCAGATCATCGAGACCGGTGGCCTGACGGCCAATACCACCGTGATCAAGGCGCGTCCGCAGGGCAATGCGGCGCCCGCCCCCTTCGCGCCCGCCCCGATCGAGGATGTCGTTGCCGCCATTGCCGATCAGCGGCCCGCAGTGGTGTTCGCCCCCCATGTCGAAACATCGGCGGGTGTGATCCTGCCGGACGACTACATCACCCGCATCGCCCAGGCCGCGCATGATGTCGGCGCGCTGATGGTGCTGGATTGTATCGCGTCGGGCTGCGCGTGGGTGAACATGCGCAAGCTGGGGGTCGATGTGCTGATCTCCGCGCCCCAGAAGGGGTGGAGCGCGCAACCCTGCGCCGGTCTGGTGGTGATGAGCGACCGCGCCGTTGCCCGTCTGGGCGAGACAAAATCGGACAGTTTCGCGATCGATCTGGCGAAATGGCACGCGATCATGCAGGCCTATCTGGACGGTGGGCACGCCTATCACGCGACAATGCCCACGGATGCGCTGCGTGTGTTCCGCGACACCATGATCGAGACGAAGACCTACGGCTTTGACCGCCTGAAGGAAGCGCAGTGGCGTCTGGGCGAGGCGGTACGGGACATGATGGCGGCCAAGGGCGTGAAATCCGTTGCCGCAGATGGTTACGGCGCGCCGGGCGTGGTGGTCTGCTATACCGATGATCCCGAGGTCAAGAGCGGCAAGGCCTTCATGGCACACGGCATGCAGATCGCCGCGGGCGTGCCGCTTCAGGTGGGCGAGCCCGAGGGTTTCAGCACATTCCGGCTGGGGCTTTTTGGTCTCGACAAGCTGTACGATGTGGACGCCACGGTCGCGCGGCTGAAGGCTGTGGTGGACAAGGTTCTCTGACCCCTGGGGCCCGCCACGAAACATTGGACATCCCCCGCCGATTAAGCCCATGATCCCCCGAAAGAGGAGGAGTGACATGGCACTTACAGCAATCATCGAGGCCCACGGCGGGCCCGAGCAATTCAAGCTTGTGGACCGCGAGGTCGGCGAACCGGGCGCGGGGGAGATCCGCATCGCGCACCGCGCCATCGGGTTGAACTTTATCGACGTCTACCAGCGCACCGGCCTCTATCCGATGGAGCTGCCGCACGCGATGGGCATGGAAGCCGCCGGCGTGATCGAGGCGGTCGGCGAGGGGGTGACACATCTCAAGGTCGGCGACCGCGCGGCCTATGCCTCGCAGCCGCCCGGCGCCTATACGCAGGCGCGGGTGATGCCCGCCGCACAGGTCTGCCCCTTGCCCGAGGGTATCTCCTTCGACGAAGGCGCGGCGATGATGCTCAAGGGGATGACGGTGGAATACCTGTTCCACCGGACCACGCCGTTGAAGGCGGGCGATACCGTGCTGTTCCACGCCGCTGCCGGTGGGGTGGGGCTGCTGGCCTGCCAATGGGCGCGGTCCGAAGGCATCACGCTGATCGGGACGGCGGGCACGGACGAAAAATGCCAACTGGCGCTCGACCACGGGGCGGCGCATTGCATCAACTACCGCAGCGGCGACTGGGTGGCGCAGGTGCGCGACCTGACCGGGGGCAAGGGCGTTGACGTGGTAATGGACGCGGTGGGCAAGGACACGTTCGAAGGCTCTCTCGATTGTCTCAAACCGCTGGGGATGCTGATGTCGTTCGGCAATGCCTCGGGTCCGGTGCCGCCCTTCGATCTGGGTATCCTCGGCAAGAAGGGGTCGCTGAAGCTGACGCGCCCGACACTCTTCACCCATATTTCGGACCACGCGGCCTGTCAGGCGATGGCGCAGCATCTGGCCGAGAAGGTTCTGGCCGGTGAGGTGAAGATCAACATCGGCCAGCGGTTCGATTTCCGCGACGTGGCGCGCGCCCACGAAGCGCTGGAAGCGCGCACCACGACCGGATCGACGGTTCTGGAAGTCTGAACCTGCGTGCGCGCCCCGGCAAACGGGGCGCGCCGTTCGTCTAGCGCGATACCGCGTCGAGGATCCGCGCCCAAGAACGCATCCCCTTGTGGAAGCTTTCCATATCGTATTTTTCGTTCGGGGAATGGATCTGGTCGCTGTCGCGGCCGAACCCGATCAACATCGGCGTGGTATCGAGGATCTTCGCGAAATGCCCCGCGATCGGAATCGACCCGCCGCAGCCGATATAGGCCGCGGGCACCTGCCATTCATCGCTGAGCGCGCCAAGCGCCGCGGCAAAGGCGGGATCGTCGATGGAGGTTGCCGAGGCGCGGCTGGCCCCGTGGGCCTTCCACTCGGCTTCGCAATCCGGGGGCAGCATATCCTCGACCATCTTGCGGAAGCTTTCGCGGATCGCCAGCGGGTCCTGATCGCCCACCAGCCGGAAAGAGATCTTGGCCGAGGCTTCGGCGGGCAGCACGGTCTTGAACCCTTCGCCCTGATAGCCGCCGCCGATGCCGTTGACCTCGCAGGTGGGGCGCGACCAGATCATCTCGAGCGGGGTGCGGTCCTGTTCACCCGCAGGGTGGCTGAGACCGACCTCGCCCAGAAATCCCGCGTGATCGAAGGCAAGGCCCTGCCACTGCTGGCGCAATTCCTCGGGCAGCTCCGGCACGCCGTCGTAGAAGCCGGGGATCGTGATCCGGCCCGTGTCGTCGTGCAGCGACGCGATGATGCGCGACAGCACGCGGATGGGGTTGATCGACACACCGCCGAACATGCCCGAATGCAGGTCTTTCGTCGCCGCCTTGATCGTCAGCTCCTCCCCCAGAAGGCCGCGCAGCATCGTGGTGATCGCGGGCGTGCGGCTCTGGAACATCGTGGTGTCGCAAATCATTGCGAAATCGGCACGCAGCTCTTCGGCGTTTTCCTCCATGAAGGGCACCAGCGAGGGCGAGCCGGATTCCTCCTCGCCCTCGAAAAAGATCGTGATCCGGCAGGGGAATTCGCCCTCCACCTCTTTCCAGGCGCGCAGCGCCTCGACGAAGGTCATCAGCTGGCCCTTGTCGTCGGCAGCACCGCGGCCGCGGATCACCTTGCCGGTGTCAGTCTCCTCGACCGCCGGATCAAAGGGATCGCGGTGCCACAGGTTCAGCGGATCGACGGGCTGCACATCGTAGTGGCCGTAAAACAGCAGATGCGGCTTTCCATCCGCCGGGCCCGCGTGACCCACGACCATCGGATGACCGGGGGTGGGGCGCTTTTCGGCGTCGATGCCCATGCTTTGCAGGTCCTGGATCAGCCAGTCGGCAGCATCCTGGCAATCCTGTTTGAATGCGCTGTCGGTCGAGATCGACTTGATCCTCAGAAGGTCGAGCAGGCGTTCGGTGGCGTGGGGCAGGTCGGTGTCGATGCGGGAAAGAACGGCGTCGAGAGACATGAAAAGGCTCCTTGATCGGGCTGTGTTTGGCGCGACCCTATCACCCTCGCTTGGCGTGTCTAGGCGTGCGCCCGCCCCTCTCGCCAGCAGCGGCCTTCGCAGGCGCGTGGGCGGGGGGTGGCACCGTTTCGGCCGGGATGATTCCCGGACAGAGGCGTGCCCTGCCTTGCTGTCGTAAAAGCGCATTCGTAGCGAGAATGGCGGTGGCCCGCCCCGACAAGACAAATGGAGGGCGACGATGACGGCCCGTTGCAGGCTGGCAATAGGCAGTGTGAATTTGAGCGAAGAGATGTAGCGACGCTGCCGGAAAAAGCGCGGCGCTGGCGTGGGGCGATCCGGTTCAAGGCGCTGTTTTATAATACCTATTCAGAAGGGGCCGTGGCCTGAAATCTCCTGCGCGCGGGTCGTCGCGGTACTACTGCCATTCCTATGCGTGGCGCTCAGGCGCCCGTACAAGGCGCTTGTGGCGGCGTTTCACGCTGGCGCGCTGCATGTTTTTGATGCGACAATCGGTGCGTTAGTCCGCCATTGATGCGGCTGGAATCGTTCTATACTTAGCCTGCGAGGGCCAAAGACGTCTTTGATGTCGATCTCAATGGCACGGGAATAAAGACGGAGACGCGCAATGAACTACACCGACCACCTGGATCAGGCGATTGCGCGCCTGCACGACGAAGGCCGCTACCGGACGTTCATCGACATCGAACGGCGCAACGGCAATTTCCCCCACGCGGTCTGGACCCGGCCCGACGGATCCGAACAGGATATCACCGTCTGGTGCGGCAACGACTATCTGGGCATGGGCCAGCACGATGTCGTGCGCGAGGCCATGCACGAAGCGATCGAGGCGACAGGCGCCGGGTCGGGTGGCACGCGCAACATCTCCGGCACGACCGTGTACCACAAACGTCTGGAGCACGAGCTGGCCGATCTGCACGGCAAGGAAGCAGCGCTTCTGTTTACCTCTGCCTATATCGCCAATGACGCGACGCTCTCGACGCTGCCGAAACTCTTTCCCGGTCTCATCATCTATTCCGATGCGCTGAACCACGCCTCGATGATCGAAGGCGTGCGCCGCAACGGCGGTGCCAAGCGGATTTTCCGTCACAACGATGTCGCGCATCTGCGCGAGTTGCTGGAAGCGGACGATGCCGATGCGCCGAAACTCATCGCGTTTGAATCGATCTATTCGATGGACGGCGATTTTGGCCCGATCGAGGAAATCTGCGATCTGGCGGATGAATTCGGCGCGCTGACCTATATCGACGAGGTTCATGCCGTTGGCATGTACGGCCCGCGCGGGGCAGGGGTGGCGGAACGCGACCGCCTGATGCACCGGCTTGATATCATCAACGGGACGCTTGCGAAGGCTTACGGCGTGATGGGCGGCTATATCGCGGCCAGCGCGAAGATGTGCGATGCGATCCGGTCCTACGCGCCGGGCTTCATCTTTACCACGTCGCTGCCGCCAGCGGTGGCGGCGGGGGCTGCGGCGTCTGTTGCCTACCTCAAGCGGACACCGGAGCTGCGCGAAAAGCATCAGGAACAGGCCAAGAAGCTGAAACTGCGGCTCAAGGGGCTTGGCCTTCCGATCATCGACCACGGCAGCCACATCGTGCCGGTGATGGTCGGCAACCCCGTCCACACCAAGATGCTGTCGGACATGCTGCTGGAAGAGCACGGCATCTACGTGCAGCCCATCAACTTCCCCACCGTGCCACGGGGGACAGAGCGCCTGCGCTTCACGCCGTCGCCGGTCCATGGTCCGAAAGAAATCGACGGTCTGGTGCGCGCGATGGATGAACTTTGGTCGCATTGTGCGCTAAATCGTGCCGAAGCGGTCGGATAAAGCTTTGTAAACTCGCTTATGGATTTGCGTTATGCTATCCTCGACCTAACAACCGCCCGTGACGAATCGAGGGGACAAGATCGTCAAAAAGGGCGAACAGGCAGTTTACGGTTAAGGGTAGTCGCATGATCGGGCGTTGGGCCTCCAAGGGCGCAGAGGAAGAAACGGTTGAGCCTCAAGGGTTTGACGCGTTCGAGTTGCGCCTCGGGGATCTGATGCGGGGCGAGCGTGCCACCTTGGGCAAGTCGCTTTTGGACGTGCAACGTGAACTGCGGATCAAAGCCTCCTACATCGCTGCCATTGAAAACGCCGACCCCGATGCGTTCGACACGCCCGGGTTTATCGCCGGCTATGTGCGGTCCTATGCGCGCTATCTGGGCATGGACCCCGACAAGGCGTTTCAGGCGTTCTGCACCGAAAGCGGTTTCAGCGTGGCCCACGGGATGTCCGCCGAAGCCTCTGTCGTGCGCAAACCGTCGCGCGAAGAGCGGCTGAGCCGCCAGCCCGAAAGTGATATCTTCTCGCGCCCCGCGATGCCCTTCGCGCCGGGCGGCGATAGTTTCCTTGCGCGGATCGAACCCTCTGCGGTCGGCTCCATGGTCGTGCTTCTGGCCCTGATCGGGGCCATCGGTTTCGGCGGCTGGACCGTTCTGAAAGAAGTGCAGCGCGTTCAGGTCGCTCCGGTCGACCAGACGCCGGTTGTGCTGTCCGATCTCGACCCGCTTCAGGGGGCCGCCCCCTCTACACAGGTCGCTGATGTGAATGCCCCCGCCGTTCTGGACGATACTCCGCGCGTTGAGGCGCTGGACCGTCTGTACCGTCCTGCGGCACTGGATGTGCCTGTTCTGGTGGCACGGGATGCACCAATCGCGTCGCTCGATCCACGGACCGTCGGCGTCTTCAACTCCCCCAACGCCACACAGCGGATTGCCGCGCCCACGGGCACGACCAATTTCGCGGCTTCCGGCGCAGATACCGGTGTCGGCGCGGATATCGACGGCGCCCTGGCCGAGGCGCTGGGCCAGCAGCCTGCACAGCCCCGCGGTCTGAGCGTTCCACAGGTCCTCGAAGGACCTGCACCGGCGGTTCAGGTGGTCGCCACGGGCGAGACCTGGGTGCGCATCACGGCTGCCGATGGCACGAACATCTTCGAAAAGGTCATGCAGAAGGGCGACACATTCGATGTGCCCGCCCTCGAAGACCCGCCCGTCCTGCGCACCGGACAGAGCGGTGCGGTTTATTTCGTGATGAACGGCGATGTCTTCGGCCCTGCGGGCGGTCGCGGTGCTGTCACATCGAACGTGCCGCTCCAGCAGCAGGCACTGGCCGAGCTTTACGAACCCGCCCAGCCCGGACAGGATAGCGCGCTGGAAACACTGGTCGCGGAACTGCGCGCGGGATCCGTTGCCGTCGCACCGGCGGACTGACACGCGCCACCGCCGCGTCATTTTCTACTGCCCTTCCGCTTCCCATTGCAGCCCGAGCCGCGCACGACTAGGTAGGGTGTGAACCCACTGTCAAGCGAGGGTGACATGTCGCTCAACCATATCCGTCCGTGGCGCAATATCGACCGCCGCAAATCCCGCAAGATCATGGTCGGTAACGTCCCTGTCGGGGGCGATTCTCCGATCACCGTGCAGACGATGACCAACACGCTGACCACGGACGTGAAGGGCAGCATCGCACAGATACAGGCCGCTGCAGATGCGGGCGCGGACATCGTGCGCGTGTCGGTCCCCGATCAGGACAGTTCGAGAGCGCTGAAAGAGATCGTGCGCGAGAGCCCCGTACCCATCGTCGCCGACATCCATTTTCACTACAAACGTGGTATCGAGGCCGCCGAGGCAGGTGCCGCCTGCCTGCGGATCAATCCCGGCAATATCGGCGATGAACGCCGCGTTAAGGAAGTGATACAGGCCGCACGGGACCACAATTGTTCGATCCGCATCGGTGTGAATGCCGGCAGCCTCGAACGTCACCTGCTGGAAAAATACGGAGAGCCGTGCCCCGACGCGATGGTTGAATCCGGTCTCGATCACATCAAGATCTTGCAAGACAACGATTTCCACGAGTTCAAGATCAGCTGCAAGGCGTCCGATGTGTTCATGGCCGCCGCCGCCTACCAGCAGCTGGCCGACGCGACGGATGCGCCCATTCACCTCGGTATTACCGAAGCCGGTGGGCTGACGTCAGGCACCATCAAAAGCGCTATCGGTCTGGGCAACCTTCTGTGGATGGGCATCGGTGACACGATCCGCGTCTCCCTTTCCGCCGATCCGGTGGAAGAAGTGAAAGTCGGCTACGAGATCCTGAAATCGCTGGGGCTGCGCCACCGCGGCGTGAACATCATTTCCTGCCCGTCCTGCGCCCGTCAGGGGTTCGACGTGATCAAGACGGTCGAGGCTTTGGAAAAGCGGCTTGAACATATCAAGACGCCCATGAGCCTGAGCATCATCGGCTGCGTCGTGAACGGCCCCGGTGAGGCGCTGATGACCGACGTCGGGTTCACCGGCGGTGGTGCGGGATCGGGGATGGTCTATCTGGCCGGTGCGCAAAGCCACAAGATGAGCAACGACAAGATGGTCGATCACATCGTCGAGCAGGTCGAGAAACGCGCCGCCCAGCTTGAGGCCGAAGGCACCGACTAGCGGGTTCCAAGACCCATCTGCATCAACATCCGGCGCACAGGTGCCGCCGAATAGAGCGCGTTCAGCCCCGCCGCCCGCGCATCGCGCAGCACCGGCGCGGAGGCCTGGCTTGCGCGGTTCAGAAGGTCGATGCCGTTCACCCGCAGGGTGATGTCGCCGTGGCGCGCCCGGTGGTAGGCCTCCAGCATATCGGCATCGCCCAAACCTTCGCGCCGTGCCTCGGCCAGATCCAGAAGCGTGGCGATGTCGGCCAGGGACATGTTCAGCCCCTGCGCCCCGATGGGCGGCAGGACATGCGCGGCCTCGGCGATCAGCGCGACGCGTTCGCCCGCAATCCGTTCGGCGTGTTGCGTGATGATCGGCCAGATCTGGCGCGCCGAAACCAGCGTCAGCGGACCGAAGTGAAAACACGACCGCCGGGATGCGGCCTCTTCGAAGGCGGGAACATCCAGCTCCATCCGCGCCTCGGCCTGCGCGCCATCGTCCATCCAGACGACCGCCGAACAGGGCAGCCCGTCGCGGTCGGGCAGCGGAACGAGCGTAAAAGGCCCGCCGGTGCGGTGGACTTCGGTCGACACATTCTCGTGCGGGATCGGGTGGGTAACGGCGAAAACAACCGCTTTCTGCCCGTAGCGCCGCGATTTGACCGCAATGCCCGCCGCCTGACGCACCGGCGAATTCCGCCCGTCCGCGGCGATCACCAGCGGTGCGCTGACGCGGGTGCCATCGCTCAGCGTGACCTTGGCGCCGGTGGTGCGGGTGAAGACCGATTTCGTCCCGACACCGGGTCGGAAATCGACAGTGTCGAGCGAATCCAGCCGCGCGACCATCTCGCGACGCAGCAGCCAGTTCGGAAAATTCCAGCCGAAGGGCTGTTCGGATATATCCGCGGCGTCGAATTCCCGGATCACCCGCGCTTCAGGCTCTTCCCCGCCCGCGTCGATGATCCGCATGATCTGCAAGGGTGCCGCATGTGGCGCGAGCGCTTCCCACAGGCCCGCACGTTCCAGCAGCGCGCGCGCCGGTTGCAGCATCGCGGTGGATCGCAGATCCGCGCCTTCTGCCGCGCCATCGGTGATCGGCGGGGCAGGGTCGACGCAGATCACCTTGAAACCCGCAGAGCCGAAAGCGGCTGCCGCTGTCAGCCCGGCAATGCCGCCGCCGGAAATCACGATATCGCAGTTCTGTGTCATGCCGTCCGTCCCAAAACCTTGTCGAGAAACAGAACTAGGTCATCGGTATGGAATTGCACATGCGGCGCGTCCGCGCGTTCGGGCGCGACGTGGACGGTGCGCATCCCCAGATCATGGGGCACCGCGAGGTTGCGCGCGTCGTCCTCGAACATCGCGGCACGGTCGGGGGCAAGGCCGTCGCGGGCGAAGACGCGGTCAAAAGCCGCGCGGTCGGGTTTGGGATGGAAATCCGCATGCTCCACGCCATAGATCGCATCAAACAGCCCCGACAGGCCACGGGCATCCAGCACACGCTCCGCGTAGGGGGCGCTGCCGTTGGTATAGACAATGCGCCGCCCGGGCAGATCGGCGATCCGCGCGGCCAGTGCCGGATCCGGTGCGAGGCTGTCGAGCGAGATATTGTGCACATCATCGAGATAGGGCGCGGGATCAGCGCCGTGTTCGCGCATCAGCCCGGCCAATGTGGTGCCGTGGTCCTGCCAGTATTTCAGGCGCAGCCGGTCCGCTTCCGCGCGGTCTACGCGCAGGGTGCGCATGACCCAATCGGTCATCCGCACCTCGATCAGGTCGAACAGGCGCGCGGACGGCGGGTAGAGGGTGTTATCGAGGTCGAACACCCATGTCGTGACGTGTGAAAAGGCATCTTGAGGCATGCATTGTCCCTATGCGCCGCGGTCGAATGACGCAAGCAAGATCAAGGCTATGCACACGCGGGGTCGGCCGTTAAAGTCCTTGGAACACAACAGGAAAGCCTTCTTTATGGCCCGCAACACCGCTCCAGGCCGTCCTGGCAATACGGATGCCTATTCGATGATCCTCGAGGCGATCGACACCGGGATCTATCGGCCGGGCGACCGTCTGGTCGAAAGCGAGCTGGCCGACCGTCTTGGCGTGTCGCGCACGCCGATCCGCGAAGCGCTGCAGCGGCTCGAGACGCAGTCGCTTCTGGTGCGCGACGGGCGCAGCCTGATCGTGGCGTCGCTGGATCATAACCAGATGGCCGAACTCTATGTGGTGCGCGGAGAGCTCGAGGGGCTGGCCGCCCGGCTGGCGGCGCGCAACGCCACCGCCGAGGAAGTGCAGCTTCTGCGCGAGATGGTCGAGGCGGACAATGCGCTGATCGACCATCCGGCCGCGCTGGCCCGGGCGAACCGGCGCTTCCACCAGCAGATCCATCTGGCGTCGCACAACCGGTTTCTCGTGCAACAGCTGGATCTGGTTCACCGCTCCATGGCGCTGATGGCGACGACGTCGCTGGCGGTCAGCGGACGCGGGCAGATCGCGCAGCGCGAACATGACCGGATCGTCGCCGCAATCGAAAACCGCGACGGGGATGCCGCAGACGCGGCATTGCGCGAACATATCTCGGTCGCCTTTACGACCCGTCTGAAGCAGGAAGCCGAGCGACGCGAGGCAGAGGGATAAGGGGCGTGGCCTCCGGCACGATCCCGTGCATGGTCTTGTCCCAGTAGAACGGCGCCTGCACCAGTTCCTTGAGCGCCTTGTAGGCGGACAGGGCCGCCATCGGAAAATAAAACGGCAGGGTGAGGACATAGCAAAGCAGATGCCGGTGCTGGCGCTGCGAGACCGCGATCATGGAAATTGTCAGGTTGATGACTTCGGACACCAGAAAGCAGAAGGCCATCGACACCGCGACAGGCTGGCCCAAGGTCAGCGCAACCGGATGGTTGAAACCAAAGAGCGTGATCCAGAAGGACCACAAGAGCGGGGCAAAGGCGAATTGCGCGAAGGTCGCCAGCAGCAGGGTCTGCACCCCCAGAAACCGCATCATGCCCAGATCCCGCAGCAGGGCCGCAGGATTGCGCATATGCACCATCCAGGTAATCAGATACCCCTTCAACCAGCGTGAGCGCTGCTTGATCCACGGCCAGGGGCGGCAGTTCGCTTCCTCGAAAGTGACGGTGGGGATCAGCCGCGTGGTGTAGCCGGCACGGGCCAGACGCACGCCCAGATCGGCGTCTTCGGTGACATTATGCGCGTCCCAGCCGCACAGCTCCTCAAGGATATGTCTGCGGAAAAACAGCGTTGTTCCGCCCAGCGGGATCACCAGCCCCAGCCGCGCCACACCGGGCAGGATCATCCGCCACCAGGTCGCGTATTCGATGGTGAAACAGCGCGCCAGCCAGTTGCTGCGCGGATTGTAGTAATCCAGCATACCCTGAAGGCACGCCACATCGGGCGGGGCCTCGTGGAATCCTGTCACCACCTTTTCGATCTGGTCCGGCTCCGGTGCGTCCTCTGCATCCCAGACCCCGATGATCGAGCCCTGACAGAAATCCAGCGCGTAATTCAGCGCCCGCGGCTTGGTCTTGAGTGTGCCGGTGCCGGGCACTTCGATCACGCTCAGCCAATCGGGCATATTCGTGCGCGCGATGGTGTCGCGGGTGATCTCATCCTCCGCCTCCAGCACAAGCACGACTTCAAGAAGGGATTTGGGATAGGTCAGCCGCGACAGCCGCCCGATCAGCTTTTCGGCGATCTCCTTTTCTTCCAGAAGCGGCACCAGCACGGAAACGCGCGGAAGTGGAAAGGCAGGCCCTCCGTGCAGGCTAAGCGGATCGGGCCCCCGGGCGGAGGACGCGATCTGCGCGATGGCGGCGACGAGTTTCAATCCCGTGCTCATCAGCAGGGTTACGAAGGCCAGCAGCATCGCTGCGGTGATGGCCCAAAGCGGTGCCAGAAGCAGGGCCAAAACCGTCGCGGCGATGAAAAGCGCTGCGAAAGCGCGGCGGAGCAATTCATCACTGGCCCAGCTGCGGCAGCTTTGCGCGGCGGGCACACGCTGTGCCGCGCGCGTGGCCAGTTCCGGCCCGTAAAGAGCGCTGATGGATTTCCGGATGTCGCGATCATCGGCAAGGACCGGCAGCATCTTGCGGCCCTGCGCGCCAAAACACGCCCGCAGGTTGTTGAAACGCTCGGGGTGGGAGGTCGCCACCAGCAGCGTCTCACCCATTTCCATCCAGGGGACCGCGCCGTGCTGCAGACAAAGCGGACCGGATAGCCGCGCGCAAAGCGACGGTTCGGGGGGATCGGCTGACAAGCTTGCCAGTGGCACCTCGTGCTGTTGTGACAGCAGATCGAGCAGATCGCACCGGCGCACCAGCCCTTCGGTCACCAGAATTTCGCCCAGAGGCGCATCGACGTGGCGCTGCAATTTCAATGCGTGCACCAGATCGCTTTGGGTGATTTTCCCCGCGTTCACCAGAATTCTGCCCAGCGGTAGATGCGTGGGCACATCGTCAAATTCCGTGATCCGCAGGCCAAGATCGTTCATGTCGATCCACCTGATCCAGAAGAGTTCCGAACCAGATGTGACAGAGGATGGTTAATGCCCCGTTAATTTTCCATTGAATTTCAATAGGTTGAGTTTAACCTTTTTTACTCAACCCCTGCGGTCCTATCGGGCTGCCATGGCCTCGGCGAAACGCTCGAACAGGTAATAGCTGTCTTGCGGTCCGGGGCTGGCCTCCGGATGGTGCTGTACCGAATAGACGGGACGCCCCGACATGCGGATACCGCAGTTCGAACCGTCAAAGAGCGACCGGTGGGTTTCAACCACACCTTTTGGCAGTGATTGCCCGTCGACGGCGAACCCGTGGTTCATCGAGGTGATCTCGACCTTGCCGGTCTCCAGATCCTTGACGGGGTGGTTGGCACCGTGATGTCCGTGGCTCATCTTGACGGTCTGGCCACCGAGCGCCAGCGCCAGCATCTGGTGCCCAAGGCAGATGCCGAATACCGGCATTTCGGTCTTGTCCAGCACGTCGCGGATCATCGGCACGGCGTAGGCGCCGGTGGCCGCCGGATCACCCGGTCCGTTCGACAGGAACAGCCCGTCGGGCCGCTGTGCCATCACGTCGTCATAGCTGGCCGAGGCGGGCAGGACGGTCACATCGCATCCCGCGGACGCAAGGCAGCGCAGGATGTTGCGCTTCGCACCGTAATCGACGGCGACGACCTTGTATTTCGGATCGGTCTGCGGCGCGTAGCCTTCGGGCCAAGCCCACCGCATTTCGTTCCAGCGGTAGGATTGCGCACAGGTCACGTCGCGCGCCAGATCCATACCCTCAAGCCCCGCGAAGGACCGCGCGGCAGCGACAAGCGCCCCGATGTCGAAATTCCCGTCGGGATCATGCGCAAGTGCGGCATGGGGTGCGCCTTGCTGGCGGATCGCACGGGTCAGGCGGCGGGTGTCGATCCCGCCGATCGCGATGCGCCCGCGCGCCGCCAGCCATGCGGACAGCGGCTGCACGGTGCGCCAGTTGCTGGGATCGGTGGGCATCCATTTGACGACCATGCCGGCGGCGACCGGATCGGCGGTTTCGTCATCCTCCGGATTGGTGCCGACGTTGCCGATATGCGGGAAGGTAAAGGTCACGATCTGCCCGGCGTAGGAGGGATCCGTCATGATCTCCTGATATCCGGTCATCGCGGTGTTGAAGCACAGTTCGGCGACGGTTTCGCCGGTGGCGCCGAACCCCTCTCCGTAAAAGACGGATCCGTCCGCAAGGACGAGACAGGCGGTAGGCTTTGTGGGGCGGGTCTGGGCCATGGTCGTCTCCTGATGGGCAGCGGTGCCCGACGGGGCACGGGGGAGGTAGGCAAACGGGTGCAAACTATAGCGGCCCGCCGAGGGGGTCAAGACAAGCGGGGAAAAGAATAAACGAAACAAATCAACTACTTGTCCGTTTTTCACCCCATTGCAACCGGCGGCTGGATTGGCTAGTGTCACGAACTCGATAAACACCCCTAGCTGAGGCTTATCATGGATTTGCGTACCCGTATCAATGGCGCCCTGAAACAGGCGATGAAAGACAAGGCGTCAGAGCGTCTGTCGACACTGCGACTGGTCAACGCGGCGATCAAGGACAAGGACATCGCTGCACGGGCCGAAGGCAACGATGACGGGGTGGGTGAGGACGAAGTGCTCGCGATCCTTGGCAAGATGGCCAAGCAGCGTCAGGAATCCGCACGCGCCTACGAAGAGGGCGGCAGGCTGGACCTGGCAGAGGCGGAGCGCTCGGAAATCCAGATTATCGAAGAGTTCCTGCCACGGCAGCTGACCGAGGAAGAGGCGAAAGCCGCCGTGGATGCCGCCGTGACCGAAACCGGCGCAACCTCGATCCGCGATATGGGCAAGGTGATGGGGCAGCTGAAGGCCAAATACACGGGCCAGATGGATTTCGGCACCGTGGGCCCCATGGTCAAGGACCGTCTATCCTCCTGACCTTCCGGCGGCCTGAACCGGCCGGCGCAAGGCCGTGGCGCGGACCGGCCTAGCGGTCCAGCGCGCGCTTGAGGTCTTCGTAAAGCGCGATCCGCTCTTCCTCGCTCAGGAATGAACCGATCTCGACTTCGCGGCCCTTGCCGCGCAGCGTCACGTAGTGCGGGACAGGGCCGTCGGCCTCGTACTTCGTGACCTTTGTCCAATACCTGTCACAGTCCCATTCCTGAACATCGCCGCGCGGATTGGTGCGGCGCAGCTGTGCCATATCCTCGGACAGCACCAGCTCTTCTTCGATCAGTCGCGACCGGTGGTTGCGCTGAAGGGCAAAATAGATACCCCAGACCGCCGCCAGCGTGAACGGCAGCATGCCCCACAGGATCGGAGATCCGAGCAGGGGAATCACCGGGATCGAGATCAATGTGAATGTCGACAGCACGAAAGCGGCCATGCCGCGCGCGGGCAGCGACTGATGCGGCCAGAGCCGCATTGTCTGCGGCACGCTATGGGGTTGGGATGTCCATTCGTAAGGCATGACGTTGTTTTAGCGGAGGCAGCAGCGGGATCAATGCGACAAACTGCAAGGGGGGCTCTCAACCGCGCAGGGGCCGCAGGATCGTCCAGAGGCTTCGCGCCAGCAGCGCAAGAACGAGGGCCAGACATGAAACCTCGGTCAGCTGTGCAACTAGGCCCGGTGCCTCTGCGGGCGCACCGGGGAAGGGGCGTTCCAGCACCGCCGCCGCAAGGGCCAGAGCCAGCGTCTGTGCGAGCACCCTATCCACGGCGTGGGGCGCACTCGGATGCACCTGTTCCATGGCCCAATAGAGAGGTGCGGCAACCGCGAGACCCAGCATCGCGTAGCCCAGCGTGGAGAGCGTGCCGATCCCCGTAGGCGCACCGGCGAACCCGCCCGCTGTAGGGCCGGAGAACGCCGCTGCGGCAGCGCCTGCCGCCAGCGCACAGATGGACAGCAGCAGAAGCGTCAGCAGACCGGCAGGGCCGAGCCCACGGCGCGCGGCCCAGACCTGCGGCGCGAGGATCACGGCAAGGATGACAAGCTGGGGCATCAGGCGTCTCCGGAAAGGGGAGGTCGGGGAGGGCAGAAAAGGAAAGGGCCCCAACCGCCGTTGGAGCCCTCGAGAGTTCAGACTGCTGGCCGGGGGTCTAGTGACCCGGAGCCTTGTCCCAGTCCTCGCGCTTTGGAAGTTGCTCGAACGTGTGCTCTGGTGGGGGCGACGGAAGCGTCCACTCCAGCGTGTCGGCGTACTCGTTCCAAGGGTTGTTCTCGGTCACGCGGCGACCTTTGGTCAGCGTGTAGGCGATGACGCCGAAGAAGAACAGGAACGACGCGAAGGACAGGAACGCACCCAAGCTCGACCACAGGTTCCAGTAGGCGAAGGCCTCCGGGTAGTCGATGTAGCGGCGTGGCATGCCCTGACGGCCCAGGAAGTGCTGTGGGAAGAATGTCAGGTTCGCACCGATGAACATCGCCCAGAAGTGCAGCTTGCCAGCCCATTCGGGATACATCCGGCCTGTCATCTTGGGCAGGTAGAAGTAGATGCCCGCGAAGATGGCGAAGACGGCGCCGAGGCTCATCACGTAGTGGAAGTGCGCAACCACATAGTAGGTGTCATGGTAGTAGCGGTCCACGGCGGCCTGCGACAGCACGATGCCGGTCACACCGCCCACGGTGAAGAGGAACAGGAAGCCGAAAGCCCAGAGCATCGGCGTCTTGAACTCGACCGAGCCGCCCCACATGGTGGCGATCCAGCTGAACACCTTCACACCCGTCGGCACCGCGATCACCATGGTGGCCAGCATGAAGTAGGCCTGTTGGTTCAGGCTCATGCCCACGGTGTACATGTGGTGCGCCCAGACGACGAAGCCCAGAACACCGATCGCGATGATCGCCCAGACCATCGGCAGATAGCCGAAGATAGGCTTGCGCGAGAAGGTCGCGATCACGTGGGAGATGATGCCGAAGCCGGGCAGGATGATGATGTAGACTTCGGGGTGTCCGAAGAACCACAGGATGTGCTGGTAAAGCACCGGATCACCACCGCCGGCAGGGTCAAAGAAGGCAAAACCGAAGTTGCGGTCCATCAGCAGCATGGTGATCGCGCCCGCCAGAACCGGCAGAGACAGAAGGATCAGCCACGAGGTGACGAAGATCGACCAGCTGAACAGCGGCACCTTGAACAGGGTCATGCCGGGGGCACGCATGTTCAGGAAGGTGGTGATCATGTTGATCGCACCGAGGATCGACGAAGCACCCGAGACGTGAACCGCGAAGATCGCGAGGTCCATCGACAGGCCGCCTTCTTTTACCGAAAGCGGCGGATAGAGAACCCAGCCCACACCGGAGCCCGCCTGACCGTTACCGCCGGGCGACAGCACAGAGCATACGGCCAGCGATGTACCGGCAACATAGAGCCAGAACGACAGGTTGTTCATCCGCGGGAACGCCATGTCCGGCGCGCCGATCTGCAAGGGCATGAAGTAGTTGCCGAACCCGCCGAACAGGGCGGGGATCACGACAAAGAACATCATCAGAATGCCGTGACCGGTGATCAGAACGTTCCAGAGGTGCCCGTTTGGCGTACAGGTCGCGGCGGAATCGGCGATGAAGCGCGCCCCTTCCATACACATGTACTGGACACCGGGGTGCATCAGTTCGAGCCGCATGTAGATTGTGAACGCGACGGAAATGAATCCGACGGCAGCGGAGACGATCAGGTAGAGAATCCCAATGTCTTTGTGGTTTGTGGACATGAACCAGCGCGTGAAGAACCCGCGCTCGTCTTCATGGTCGTGCCCGTGAATGGCTGCGTCTGCCATGCGGTGCCTCCTAGGTCTGTTCAATACATACACCACGCCTGTTGGCGAAACGCGGTGAAACTGGCAACCTTCTAGAACCATGGGCGGTTCGGCGCAATGGGCGCGATGGTCGCAGGCCGCGTTATTTTGGCACTCCCGCCAATTCGGGTGAAGCCCCGGGTTTGGTGCAAATTTAGTGGAATGGCGCAGCGGGCAGGGCCCTTGTTCAGCAGGCGTTAACGTCTGTTGCGCATGATCGCCCGTGATCCCTGATCCGATTGGAGCATTTGTGCCACATAGCCAGCCGTCAGTCCGCGAACCGTCGACCGCCCCTGTCCCTGTCGCCGAAGTGCCTCCGCCCCTGCTGGCACCGGGCATCGACAAGGTTGTCGGATTGCTGCCGGGATTCGTTTACGTCTTCAACCACGAAACCCAGTCGAACGAGTACACCAATACGTCGGTGGCCGAATATCTGGGCTACAGTTCCGAGGAAATCCGCGCCCACGGCGACCGCATGATGCTGCGCGTCATCCATCCCGATGATTTTGCCGCCGTTGCACGGCATCTCGGGGTGATCGCGGGCAGCTGCGACCAGCGCCACATGGCGCTGGAGTATCGCGTCCTGACAAAGGACGGGCGTGTGCGCTGGTTGCGCTCGGTGGACCGTGTGTTCGACCGCACGGCATCGGGTGCCGTGCTGCGCCACGTCGGCTATGCCAGCGACATCACCGTCGAAAAAGAGGCGACGCTGCGCCTTGCCGATCTGAACGCCAAGCTGGAAGACACGGTGGCCGAAAGAACCGCCGAACTCGCCGCGCTGAACGAAAGCCTCGAAAAGATGGTCGTGGCCCGCACGCAGGAGCTTGAGCAGGCGGCGCAGGAGCTCGAAGAACTGACCTATGTCGCCACCCATGACCTCAAGGTGCCGGTCAACAACCTGTCGCGGGTTTCGATGTGCCTTCTGGAAGCGGCGCAGGACGTGTCGCCGGACATTGCCGAACAGATCGGCTGGATCGGTGAATGTGCGGACCAGCTGAACAAGAAGATCGCGGGCCTTGTCCTGGTGTCGCAGTTGCGTCTGGGAACTGCCCAACCCGCCGAGGCCATCGATGTGCGCAGCACCTTGGCAAGGCTGTTGCGCCACCACCGCGCACGCATCCGGCGCCGCGCGGGCCGGATCGAGATTGTCAGGGCCGAGCGATGTTCCGTGCAGTTCGCGTCGCATGAGTTGGAAAGCATTCTGCATTCGCTGATGGAAAATGCCCAGCACTATGCCCATTCCGGACGCCCCCTGCACATCCGTATCACGGTGGAAACGCAAGGCGACAAGTGTCTGATAACCATCGCAGATAACGGAACCGGGCTTGACCCGAAACGCGATCAGCACAAGGTTTTCGGCCTGTTCAAACGCGCCCATGTCGAACCGCCGGGCAGCGGGATTTCGCTGCACTGCGCGCGCCGCATGTTGCACCGGCGCGGGGGCGACATCAGCCTCGCTGCCGAACCCGGCAACGGTGCTGCATTTACACTTCAGCTTCCGATGGGAAACACCTCATGACCTTTGATTCCGCACCGCCACTTTCCCGCATACTTCTGATCGACGATGACGAGGTCACCAACCTGATGCACACCCGTGTGATCGAACGCTCGGGGCAGGTCGCGCAGATCGATGTCGCGACAGATGGCCTTGCCGCCCTCGACATCTTGCGGGCGGATATCGCTGCGGGCCGGATGCTGCCGGAACTGATCTTTCTCGACATCAATATGCCCCGAATGGGCGGATTCGAATTTCTGGAGGAATACGCCGCGCTCGGCATCGATGCCGAAGAGCTTCTGATCATCGTGATGCTGTCGACATCGCTGCTCAAACGCGATCACGACCGTGCGGAGGCGGATCCGAATGTGCATTGTTTTACCGAAAAACCGCTACAGCTCGAAATGCTCCTGGCGCTGATAGACGAAATCCAGCACCGCCGCTCAACCCGCGTGGCCGTCGCCTGATACCGGCACGGGCGTTTCCCCGAATACCTCGGCAAAACCGCGGGCGAGGGCCAGATCGACATCATCCATCGTGACAGGCAGGCCGAGATCGACAAGGCTGGTCACACCGTGTTCGCGAATCCCGCAAGGCACGATCCCGTCAAAATGGCTGAGGTCGGGCTCTACGTTGATGGAAATGCCGTGAAAACTGACCCAGCGCCGAAGACGGATGCCGATGGCGGCGATCTTGTCTTCGGCGGTTTGGCCGGGCAGGGGCGCGGGCTTTTCGGGGCGGCTGATCCAGACCCCCACGCGGCCCTCGCGAATCTCTCCGGTCAGATTGAATTCCGCCAGTGTCGCAATCACCCACGCCTCAAGGCTTTGCACGAAGCGGCGCACATCGCGCCCCCGCGCGCCCACGTCCAGCATCACATAGGCCACCCGCTGGCCCGGCCCGTGGTAGGTATACTGCCCGCCGCGCTTGGTCGCGAAAACCTCGAAGCGGTCAGGATCGACCAGATCCGCCGCACGCGCCGAGGTGCCGGCTGTATAGAGCGGCGGATGTTCCACCAGCCAGATACATTCCGACGCGGTGCCGTCGAGGATGGCGGCAACCCGTGCCTCCATCCACGCCTCGGCCTCGCGAAATCCGGTCAGCCCGGGGGATGTGATCCATTCAACCATGCAGTAGCATTAGGTCCGACCGCGCTGAGGCTCAAGGGTGCTCAGGCCTCTGCGGGGCTGCGCGCCTCTGCCACGACCTTTTCCAGCATCTGCGCGTAGGTCTCGGCGCCTTGAGCGCCGGTCAGAAGGTACTTGCCCTGAAATACCATCGCGGGCACGCCGCTGATCCCGCGCGAGGTCCAGAATTGCTGGCGCGCGCGGGTTTCTTCCGCGTGGCTGCCGCTTTCCAGAACCTGCCGCGCCGCATCGGCGTCCAGACCGACGGAGGCCGCCACATCGACAAGAACATCCGCATCGGACACATCGCGCCCTTCGGTGAAATGCGCCTCGAAGAGCGCCATTTTCAAAGGATGTTGCTTGCCGTCCTCCTGCGCCCAGTCGAGAAGCTGGTGCGCGGCGAAGGTGTTGACGATGCGGCTGTCGTCCTTGAACTGGAAATCGATTCCGAGGCTTTCACCCAGAGCGGTCATCTGCTTGCGGTTGGCAGCACTCTGCTCGGCGCTGGCGCCGTATTTCTCGGTGATGTGTTCGCGCAGGTTCTGGCCTTCGGCGGGCATGTCGGGATTGAGCTCGAAAGGATGCCAGCGCACGTAGGCCCCCGTTCCGGTCGCGGCAAGCGCTTGTTCAAGCTGGCGAAATCCGATGATGCACCAGGGGCACATCACGTCGGATACGATATCGACCTGAATGACCGGCCCGTCGTTTTCTGTCTGCGCCATCGTCTGCCTTTCCTGATGCGTTACACCCCTATCTCGGCGCATCGGTCGCAGATTTCAAGGCCGCCGGCGCTCAGGCAAGGCGGCCCTACGACCGCCTGCGCCCCGTTGTCCTGCGCTGCGTGAATTTTGTTGCAGATTTTCTCTTGAGCCTGCGTGAAGGTCACGCTAGAGACAGCGCACACCATGGCTTGCGGTCGTGGCGGAATGGTAGACGCGCAGCGTTGAGGTCGCTGTGGGGTAACACCCGTGAGAGTTCGAGTCTCTCCGACCGCACCACATTTCCCTTAGTTATTGCAATTCGGACCGGTGATAGTGTCGGAATTGATTTGGCCCTATCTCGGCCTCTGACGCCGTTCGCCGCGACACGGGGGAATTCGGCCATCACCGGGGTGTTTTCATTCTGTTGCCATCAATAACTGCTTTCCTCCTTTAGTTGATTTGTTAAAATCACGCTGAAGGTTTTGAACTACGCATTGAAAAGCTGTTTTTATGAAGTTGAGATACGATCTCGGATTGAAACTCCATTTTCTGATCGACACCGAACGTTCTGACGAGACGCGCCAACTGATGTCGGATCTTGGGGCGCGCTGCGTGTCTAACAGTGCCGGCAATTTGTACCTGATCGGCGTGAATGGCTACCTGCCTGATGCAGGGGTGCTGATTTCCGGCAGTGTCGTTGACCAAAAACGACTGCTGCAAGGCCCCTTTGTTGTCAGCGACATCCCGAACGGCGCGGGCGACTGGATCGCCGTGCGCTACAGCGAAAACGGCCTGAGGGTTCAGCCCGATGCGTTTTCATGCTCGCCTGTTTTCTATGGCAAGGGATTGGTTTCCAACAGTCTTCTTCTGATCGAACGCGTCCTGAAACAGCGTGGCAGCTTCCGCGTTAACCGGAGTGCGATGGCCAGCTATTTTCTGTTCGAGGCAAGCTATTCCGTTCAGGCATCGACACTGGCGACGCTGATCGACGGGATAGAGATGCTGCAAGCGGGTGCTGTGATTGATGTCGCGAACGGGATTTCGGTGACGGAAAAGAAGCTGGACACCAGCCCGGTCTGCGCGGACGAATACTGGAGCCTTATAGAGAAGGGCGCCGAAGAGGTTGTTTCTAATATCGAAGCGGCAGTTGACAGTTTTCCTGTCGCTGTATCGGCCCTGACCGGCGGGCGGGACAGTCGCGTGATCTATGGGGCGCTGATCGCTGCGGGCTTAGTGGACCGGGTGCGTTTCACCACGTTGGATATCGGTCGCGATCTTGAAGTCGCCACCAGCCTTCTGGGCCGCTTTGGAGGCCGCTTCGAAAAGGACACACCGAATTTCGACGAAGGCAACGGTGTCATAGGGTTGGTCGGGTTCGAGGCTGCGGTTAATGCGCAGATCAGCCATCTCTATTATTCAAATCACGCCATCCAAAAAAGTGTCGCGCCAGTGCGATACGGAAAAGGCTATCCATTTGTTCTTCTGGGGGGAGGAATGGGCGAATGTTACCGCACCGTCTACGCGAACATTCAAAAACAGGTCGACGCACTGGGCGATGACGAAAACCTAGACGATTTCGCGAAGTTGAATCGCTATATCACGGGAAGGGCTGCCGCGAGCAAGGCATGTACCGACACGATTCTATCGGAGCAACGCAATACATTCAGAGCGCTTTCTAGCGACGGCGCGCGGCAGGCCCTCATCTCGCATCACGTGAATTTCAGAAATAAATACCACTTCGGCAATAAGCTTCAGCCAGGTGACAAGAAGGATTTCATGCCAATGCAGTCCGAGACCTTGCTGGATCTGTCGCGGCGGGTACCTGATGCGATCCTCGACGGAGGCCATATCCTGAGCGATCTCGTCCACTATTATTCGCCCGAACTGGCACAGCATGAGTACGACAAACCGTGGCGCCCAGACCGGCCAGCCCACCCGTTCCGGACGGATGGGGACGTCAGTGGCGAAGAGATCAAGGCCGACGCGGGTGCTTACAGCGCCACGCCGGTTCCGGCCCCGAAACCCCAGCGCATGAAACCATCATTCAACAAGCCAAAAAATGGCTTTGATTTCATCCGAAATCAATCTGTCGCGATCCTTGATACGCTTGATGATGACGCGCGGCTGGGCATGCCGTCCGCGTATTTCACCGGGAAGATAGACTGGCTATACAAAGCGAAGGACCGGCGTCTCTACCAGTGGTATTCGAAGTTGAGAATGCTGGATGCGTTCCGGCCATAGGCCGGAACTGGAAGGCGCGGCGCTATTCGGCGGCAAACCGCGCGCCTTGCGGCACAATGGGGGGGCGGTCGTTTGTCTCAGACACGCCGTAGCCCGCGATGCGTTTGTAATTTGCCGCGTGTTCGGCCATTTCCTCGCGGCTGATGACATCCTCGATACGCTCGAAGCGTCCGCCGCTGCGGCGTTCTACCACGTCCAGGATCTTGTCCGGTCCCGCACTGCGGTTGGTCAGCACCATCTTCTCGGTCGCGGGCCGCATTTCGGCCTCGTAGGCCTCCAGCGCGTCCGGTGTCAGCCCGTGTTCCAGAAAGGCCGCGACCAGTTTGCGTGCATCTGTGATGCCGGCCCCCGCGCCGTTCGACCCCACCGGATAGGCCGCATGCGCCGCATCGCCCATCAGTGTCACCCGCCCGAAGGTCCAGCGGGGCAGGGGGTCACGGTCGACCATCGGATATTCAAAGACCTCTTCGGCCGCGCGGATCAGGGCAGGCGCATCCATCCAGTCGAAACGGATCGGCTCGAACGCGGGCAGAAAATCGTCGAGGTTGGCGCGCCGCGAATAGTCTTCCTTGCGGAAGCCCTTCGACGGATCGGTTTGCAGGTTGCAAATCCAGTTGATCGTCGCAAGGCCGGTCTCAGGATCGGGATGGGAGATCGGGTAGACGACGAACCGCAGCCCTTCGTGGCCGATCAGCGCCATGGACGCCCCCGACAGAAACGGTTTGGCCTGCGTGGTGCCGCGCCACAGGATTGCACCGGCCCAGGGCGGCGGGCCCTCGTCCGGCGCGATCTGGGCGCGGATCGCCGAATGGATGCCGTCGGCCCCGATGGCCACGCTGCCGCGTTCGATGCGGGTCTCGCCGTCGCGGCTTTCGAGTTTCAGGATCGCGTCTTTGCCTTCGGTATCAAAGCCGGTCGCGCGCCAGCCCGTCTCGACACACTGTGGGCCGGCACGGTCGAGCAGTTCCTCGTAGAGCATCATGTGCAGGCGCCCGCGGTGGACGGAATAGGCGGGCCAATCGTACCCCGCATCGAGGCCACGCGGTTCCGTCCAGACGTTCAGTCCGTGCTTTGTGTAAAGACCGTAGTCCTTCATGCGGATGCCGACCTCGTCCAGACGATCGCCCAGACCCAGATCGAACAGTTCGCGCACGGCAGTAGGTTGCAGATTGATCCCGACGCCCAAGGGGCGCATGCGCGCGCTCGCCTCGAAAACCTTGAACGGTATGCCGACCTGATGGCAGCTCAGCGCAAGCGTCAGCCCCGATATACCACCGCCAGCGATCAATACTGTCATATCTCCACCCTTCCGTTCGCCACCGCCGGCATTTCCTGCCATCGGACGGTGGTCTTTCGTTCGTTGCCTTGGCACCTTACCCGCAGGCAAACGGGGGTGACAATCCTTCAAACACCTCTCCGTGCGGGGCTGTCCGGCACGGGGTGCGGACAGCGAAAAAGCCCCCGGGTGGTCATTCCGGTGCAATCCGCTAGTCTAATGGGAGGCATGGGCCGGCAAAAACCCGCTGATCCATGGAAGACACTGTGCAGATCGGGATAGATCGTCGCAATGTCTTAAATGTGGTTTGCGTCGCATCATGCGGACGCGATAACGATTGTGGACTGGCGTGTGACTGCCCGCACAACCGAGAGAGCGCTAAAGCGCCCCGACCGTGCGGCACTTATCGAGGAACGGGGCGTGAAGCGAACAGCTGTTTCAACTTGGTGGCAAGGCGTATCCGCACTTGCCTTTTCAGTTTGGGCATCGGGTATCGCTTCGGCGGCGGACGTGTCTCTCAACGGGGTGGCGGACGAGGATCTGCGTGCGGCACTTCGCGGTGGATCGCTTCTGGTCGATCAGACCCTGCTTGAGGAAAACCCGCCGACCAGCGCCGAAATCCTTGCCGCAGCACAGGCCGATTACCGGCGCCTTCTGGCGGTGCTCTACGACAACGGCTATTTCAGCGGCGCCGTGACGATCCGCGTCGACGGCCGCGAGGCGGCGTCCATTCCGCCGGTGCAGCCACCGGGGACGATCTCGAGCGTGGAAATCACCGTCGACGCCGGACCGAAATTCAAGTTCGGGCGCGCGCGCATCGCGCCGGTGGCCGAAGGCACCGAACTGCCCGAAGAATTCGCGACCGGACGGACGGCGAAGCTCAGCATACTCAAGCGCACGGCAGAAAGCGGTGTCGAAGGCTGGCGCGAACAGGGCCATGCCAAGGCCGCGCTGTCGGGGCAGGAGATTACTGCCAACCATCCCGAACGCCAGATCAACGCCGACCTCACGCTGGCGCCGGGCCCGCGCCTGCGCTTCGGACCCCTGACCGTGCAAGGCGAAAGCGATGTGCGCACGCAACGTATCATCGACATCGCGGGTCTGCCGACCGGGCAGGTCTTTTCCCCTGATGAGATCCGCCTTGCCACCGCACGTCTGCGCCGCACGGGCGCGTTCAGCGCCGTGGCGCTGTCCGAGGGCGACGTGGTCGGGCCCGATGGCACGCTGCCAATAACCGCCACGGTCACCGATGCGCCCAAGCGCCGTCTGGGCTTCGGTGCGGAAATCTCGACGCTCGAAGGGCTGACCGTCAGCGCCTTCTGGCTGCACCGGAACCTGCTGGGCGGCGCCGAACGGCTGCGCTTCGACGCAGAGGTCAGCGGTATCGGCGGCGGCACCGGCGGCACCGATTATACCTTCGGTGTCCGGTTCGAGCGTCCGGCGACCTTTAATGAGGACACCGATTTCTACACGCTGGCGCGGATCCAGCAGCTGGACGAGGAATTCTTCTTCTCCCGCCAGCTTGATCTCGAGGCGGGGATCACCCGCTACGCATCCGAAGAGCGGACCTATACGCTGGGCCTTGGCCTGCGCCGCGCGGAGACGCGCGATGCTTTCGGCGAAAACAACTATACCCTGCTGACCCTGCCGCTGAGTGCCGAGTTCGACTATCGCGACAACGAGCTGAACGCGCGTGACGGCTTCTATATCAAGGCCAGCGCCACGCCGTTCCTGGCCCTGTCGGGGTCCGACAACGGGCTGCGCAGCTATGTGGACGCGCGCGCCTACCGCACCTTTGGCAGCGAACGTCCGGTCACATTCGCATTGCGCGGGCAGTTCGGTTCGGTCGTGGGGCCGGATCTGTCCGAGGCACCGCCGGATTACCTGTTCTACTCGGGCGGTGGCGGCACCGTGCGCGGGCAGGAATACCAGTCGCTGGGCGTACCCGTTGGGGCCGACACGGTCGGCGGGCGTTCCTTTGTCGGCCTGTCTGCGGAGTTGCGGGTCGGTGTGACCGACGCGATCAGCCTCGTGGGGTTTGCCGATACCGGCTACGTCGGCGAAGAGGAATTCTACGACGGGTCCGGCGAATGGCACTCGGGGGCAGGCATCGGCCTGCGCTACGACACCGCCATCGGTCCGGTGCGTCTGGACATCGCGGTGCCGGTCTCGGGACCGGAAACCGACGAGAACTTTCAGGTCTACATCGGGATTGGACAGGCCTTTTGATGCGTATGTTACGATTTTTTCTTGTTGTTCTGCTGCTTGCCGGCACCCCCCTGTTCGCGCAGGAAGAGGGCGAGGGGTTTCTCACCCGCCAGATCCAGAATGCGCTGAGCGGGGCAGGCCGCGACGTTGATATCGTGGGATTCGAGGGCGCTCTGAGCTCCTCGGCGTCCTTCCAACGCATGACAATCGCCGACGATCAGGGCGTCTGGCTCACGCTCGAGGATGTGGTGCTGCAATGGAACCGCTCCGCCTTGCTGCGCGGGCGGCTTGAGGTGGAAGAACTCAGCGCCGCGCGGATCGATCTGCCGCGCCTTCCGGCGGGCGAGGAACAGGCGCTTCCCGACGCCGAAGCCACGCCCTTTACCTTCCCGCAATTGCCGGATCTGCCGGTTTCCATCGACATCCAGCGGATCGACATTGCCGAGGTCAATCTGGGCGCGCCTTTGGTCGGGCAGGCGGTGCAGCTGTCGATGACAGCGCGCGCGCAGCTCAACGACGATGGCCTTGACGCCGAGTTCCGCGCCGAGCGCACAGACGGGCGCGAGGGGCGTTTCGAGGTGACCGCAACGCTGGGCCGCGCGGATCAGGTGCTCGACCTCGATATCGTGGCGCGCGAGGCGCCCGACGGGATCGCGGCCAACCTGATGAATATTCCAGACAGACCCTCTGTCGAACTGACGGTGGATGCCGCCGGACCGCTCGACGATCTGGTCACGGATCTGTCGCTTGATACCGACGGTCAGGAACGGCTTGCGGGCCGGATCACCCTGCAGAGCGAGGGCGAGGGCGCGCAGACCGATCGCCGCATCGTCGCGGACATCGGCGGCGACATCACTGCCGTGGTTCTGCCCGAGTACCGGGAGTTCTTCGGAACGGACGTCTCCTTGCAGGCCAACACGCTGATTGAAGGGTCCGGCGCGATCGAGGTCACCGACCTGTCGCTGCGCGCCGCTGCCGTCGATCTGGCAGGCCGTATCCGCCTGTCCGAGGAAAAATGGCCCGCCTTCATCGACATCGAAGGGACAGTCGCGCGCGCCGACGGCGCGCCGGTGCTGCTGCCCGGTGGCGGTGGCGACACGACGCTGGACCGCGTCGTGCTGAACATCGACTACGACGTGAATGACGGGGATGCCTACGAGGCCGTCTTCGACATTTCCGGTCTGTCGACCAGTGCGGGCGACATCGACCAGACGACGCTGCGATCCACCGGCACGCTGACCGGCGCGAACGGCGGTGTGGGGCAGTTGCGCGGCGCCGTGAACTTCGCCGCGGGCGGCATTGCGCTGACCGATCCCGCCCTTGCCGAAGCGGTCGGGCAGGAGGTCGAGGGATCGGCCGAGATCAACTACCTAGTCGATCAGCCCTTCCGCATTTCCAACCTCGATCTGTCGGGCACGGATTACGCGCTTGCGGGCAATGTGGCGCTGTCGGGCGTTGGTGTGGGGCTTGAAACCACACTCGATGCGCGGTTGACCGCAAGCGACATCAGCCGCTTCTCGGCGCTGGCGGGGCGTGAACTCGATGGGTCCACCTCGCTCAGCCTTGACGGGACGATCACACCGCTCTCCGGTGAATTCGATCTTGCGGCGACCGGCACGACCGAAAACATCAAGACCGGCATCGCACAGGCCGATGCGCTGCTGGAGGGGTTGACCGAAATCACGGTGAACGCCTTGCGCAACGAAAACGGGACCTTCCTGCGCGATCTTGAACTCAACAATCCCGCGCTGCGCTTTACCGGCTCGGCCGAACTGGCGACGGGCAATTCGGCTGTCACCGCCGATCTGCTGTTGCGCGATATCGGCACTGTGCTGCCGCAGTACGAGGGCGAGGTCCGCGTCACCGGCACCGCGAACCAGAACGCCGAAGGCTGGCGTGTCGACGTGGATGCAAACGGGCCCTACGATGCGTCGATCACGGTTGACGGGCTGGCCACGGGACCGGATGCCGATGTGACATTCGCCGCCCGCGTGCCCGAACTTCAGCGCTTTTCCGAAGCGGTGCAGGGGCCGCTGGTGGCAAACGGAACCCTGCGCCAGACGCCCGAAGGCTACCTGTTGCAGACAGACGCAAGCGGGCCCTATGACGCCACCGCGCGTATCGACGGGCTGGTGGCACCGCGGGTCAACATCGGTTTCGATCTGGCCGTGCCTGAGGCGGCGCGTATCGCCCCGCAGGTCGACGGGCCGATCCGCGCATCGGGCCGCCTGCGCCAGACGGCGGAGGGCTTCGAGATCGAGACCGATCTCAACGGCCCGTTTGACGCGACCGCCAGTGTCGAAGGTGATCTGACGCCCGCGCTGAACGTGGATTTCGAACTTACCATGCCGAACGTGGGTGCCGTCGCACCTCAGGTGAACGGTCCGCTGAACGCCACCGGCAACCTGCGCCAGACAGAGCGCGGATTCTTCATCGACACCGACGCGCGCGGCCCCTACGGCGCGCGTGCGCTGGTCGAGGGGCTGGCGACCGGTCCGGATATGTCACTGACATTCGATGTGTCGGTGCCCAACGTCGCGCCGCTGGCGCCGGGGATCAACGGTCCTTTCGCGGCCACCGGCGTGGTGAACCAGACGCCGCAGGGCATCCGGATCGACACAAACGCCAACGGTCCCTACAGCAGCCGCGCATCGGTGGAGGGGGTCGTGACCGGCCCTGACGCTGCTGTCGATTTCTCGCTGGCGATGCCGAACATCGGCCGGATCGTTCCCGACATCAACGGCCCGCTCGACGTCGATGGCTCAGCGAACAAGACCCCTGCGGGCTGGCGGCTGGACACGAACCTGCGCGGTCCATCAGGAACCCGTGCCACCGTTGCCGGCGTGGTCGAGGATGGCGGCGCGCTGGATCTCGATATCGCTGGATCGGCGCCCCTGGGCCTTGTGGGGCCGTTCATCGCGCCCCGTAACCTTCAGGGTCAGGCCAATTTCGATCTCAGCGTGAACGGCCCTGCCGCACTTGGATCGGTGAGCGGGACGATCCGCGCAAGCGGCGCGACGCTGACCGCACCTAACCTGCGCCTTGCCCTCGAAGGGATCGACGCGGACGTGCGTCTGTCCGACAGCCGTGCCACGCTGGATATCAGCGGACAGGGCACCGGCGGCGGGACTGTCGCGGTCACCGGCGGCATCGGGCTGGGCGGCGGTCTGCCCGCCGATCTGGCGATCCGCCTGCAAAGCCTCGTGTTGCAGGATCCGCGCCTTTACCGGACATCGCTGGGCGGCAACATCAACCTCAACGGCCCGCTGACGGGGCCGCGTCGCGGAACGATTTCCGGCAACATCGACGTCGGGGAAACCAATGTCAGCGTGCCCTCTACCGGCCTGACCTCTATCGGGGATATTCCGCCGATCGACCATATCGGCGCCCCTGCCGATAACCGCGCCACACGGTCGCGCGCCGGTCTACTGGACGAGGACGGCGTCAGCGATCCGACGGCCAACACCGGCGGGAGCGGTTTCGGGCTGAACCTCGTGGTGAACGCACCGGGCCGCATCTTTGTGCGCGGTCGCGGATTGGACGCCGAGCTTGGCGGCACGCTGCGCCTGACCGGCAGCACCGCCAGCACCATTTCGTCGGGGCGGTTCGACCTGCTGCGCGGGCGGCTCGATATTCTGGGCAAGCGGTTTGATCTGGTCGAGGGATACGCCCAGTTCCAGGGCGATTTCGTGCCCTTTATCCGCTTTGTCTCCAGAACCACGACCGAGGCCGGAGAGGTCAGCGTGATCGTGCAGGGGCCGGCGGATGCGCCCGAAGTGAACTTTGAATCCAACCCCTCGGCGCCGCAGGACGAAGTGCTGGCGCAGCTTCTGTTCGGGCGCAACATCTCCGATATCTCGGCGTTTCAGGCGCTTCAGCTTGCCAATGCGGTGGCAACGCTGGCCGGTCGCGGCGGCACAGGGATCGTGGGCAACCTGCGCAACCAATTCGGTCTGGACGATCTGGATGTGACGACCACCGAAGACGGCGAAACCGCCCTGCGGGTCGGCAAATACCTGACCGAGAACATCTATACCGATGTGACGGCGGCCTCCGACGGAACCGGCGAGGTGTCGTTGAACCTCGACATCACGCCAAACCTCAAGGGCAAGGCGACGCTCGGATCCGATGGTGACAGCTCTTTGGGGATCTTCTTCGAGAAGGATTACTGATCGGGGTTGAACCGGCCGAACCGACCGCGTTTGAACAACAGCCCGTCGCGATCGCCGCCCTGCAACGCCGCCGAGGTCACTTGACCGATGATGATCGAGTGATCGCCCGCGGGATGCACGGCGTAGCGCGTGCAGTGGAACGTGGCGAGGCAGCCTGACAGCGTCGGCGCGCCATTCGGGCCCTTGTGCCAGTCGTGGGGGGCGAAATCGTGCCCCTGCGCGGCGAAATGCTCGGCGACATTGCCCTGATCCTCGCGCAGGACGTGGATGCAGAAATGTTCGGCCTGCGCAAAGGCATCGTGGCGCTTGGACCGTCGTGCGGCAGACCACAGGACCAGCGGCGGCTCCAGCGATACCGAGGAGAAGGAATTGGCCGTCATGCCCAACGGCCCGCGCGCGGTCTGAGTTGTCACCAAGGTGACGCCCGTGCCGAATTGTCCGAACGCGCGGCGCAGCACGTCGGTGTTGTCGGTGTCGGGTGTAAAACTTTGCATCTCGTCGCTCATGGGGGCGAGCGGTGCCATGCGGCGCGGCTTTTGTCCAGACTTGCCAGTGTCGCGCGACCGCGCTGCGGCGACTTGTCTACACGGGCTGCCCGCGCAGCAGGCATGGGCGGATCACCGAAAAAAGGGGCCGGTGACTGGCACCGGCCCCTCCGTGGTCTCGCGCGGCAAGGCCGCTCAGCGGTTCATCCGGTTTTCGATCAGATCGTCCACAACGGCAGGATCGGCCAGTGTCGACGTATCGCCGAGTGCGCCGAAATCATCCTCGGCGATCTTGCGCAGGATGCGGCGCATGATCTTGCCGGAACGGGTCTTTGGCAGGCCCGGTGCCCACTGGATCAGATCCGGCGAGGCGATGGGCCCGATTTCCGAGCGGACCCAGTCGCGCAGCTCCTTGCGCAGCTCTTCGGAGGGTTCGCGCCCGCCCATCAAGGTGACGTAGCAATAGATGCCCTGTCCCTTGACCTTGTGCGGGTAGCCGACGACCGCTGCCTCTGCCACGGCCTTGTGGGCGACGAGGGCACTTTCGACCTCGGCGGTGCCCATGCGGTGGCCCGACACGTTGATCACATCGTCGACCCGCCCGGTGATCCAGTAATCGCCATCGGCATCGCGTTTGCATCCGTCACCGGTGAAATAGTAACCGGGATAATCCGCGAAATAGGTCTTCTCGAACCGGTCGTGATCGCCCCAGACCGTGCGCATCTGGCCCGGCCAGCTGTCGGCGATGCACAGCACGCCCTCTGCGGGGCTTTCGGTGATGATCTCGGCTGTGGTCGGCTCAAGCACCACGGGTTTGATCCCGAAGAACGGTTTCATCGCCGAGCCGGGCTTCAAGGCGTGTGCACCGGGCAGGGGGGTCATCAGGTGGCCACCGGTTTCGGTCTGCCACCATGTATCCACGATCGGGCAGCGCCCGCCGCCCACGACGTTGTAGTACCAGTTCCATGCTTCGGGGTTGATCGGCTCGCCCACGGTGCCGAGAATCCGCAGGCTGCTCAGATCGCATTTGGTGACGAAATCGTCGCCTTGCCCCATCAGCGCGCGGATCGCTGTCGGCGCGGTGTAGAACTGGGTGACCTTGTGCTCTTCGCAGACCTGCCAGAACCGCGAGGCGTCGGGGTAGGTCGGCACACCCTCGAACATCAGCGTGGTCGCCCCGTTGGCCAGCGGCCCGTAGACGATATAGCTGTGGCCGGTGACCCACCCCACATCCGCCGAACACCAGTAGATGTCGCCATCGTGGTAATCGAAGGTGATCTCGTGGGTCATCGCGGCGTAGACGAGATAGCCGCCTGTGGTGTGCACGACGCCCTTGGGCTGACCGGTGGAGCCGGAGGTATAGAGGATGAACAGCGGATCTTCGGCGTTCATCGCCTTGGGCGCGCAGTCTGCCGAGGCCTCGGCGACCAGCGCGTTGTAATCGTGATCGCGTGCGTCGTTCCAGGCCACATCCGCGCCGGTGCGCCGCACGCACAGGCATTTCACGCTGGCATCGCAGTTGGCCAGCGCCTTGTCGGCATTCGCCTTCAGCGGCGTGTTGCGCCCGCCCCGCGGGGCTTCGTCCGCGGTGATGACAACCTTCGCCTCGCATCCGTTCACCCGCGCCGCCAGCGCGTCGGGCGAGAAGCCCGCGAAGACGATGGAGTGGATCGCACCGATGCGCGCACAGGCGAGCATGGCATAGGCGGCTTCGGGGATCATCGGCAGATAGATGATGACCCGGTCACCGCGCCCGACACCAAGATCGCGCAGCACATTGGCCATCTTGGACACGCTGGCGTGCAGATCCTTGTAGGTGATGTGCAGGGCGGCCTGCTTGGGATCGTCAGGCTCCCAGATGATCGCTGTCTGGTCGCCACGCTTTTCGAGGTGGCGGTCGATACAGTTGGCCGAGACGTTCAGTTCGCCGTCGGCGTACCAGTTGATATTCACGCGACCGAGCGTGAAATCCACGTCCTTGACCTGTGTGAACGGTGTCATCCAGTCGACGCGCTGGCCCTGTTCCTTCCAGAAGGCTTCGGGATCGTCGATGGATGCCTTGTACATCTTGTCGTAGGCCGCAGCGTCCACATGCGCATTCTTGGCGATGTCGGATTGTGGCGGATAGGTTTTTACCTTTTCGGACATGTTGGGGTCTCCTCCTTAGGTCTTTGCGCCCCTTTTACGGGTCCGCTTGTTTTTCTTCTTGTGCCGCAGCGTAAGCTAAGGTTTTCGCGAAGGAAACCGGCAGGAGCGACGGGGTGGGGCCATTTTGTAAAGATATTTCCGAATCTCGAAGCGGTTTGTAAATCCCTGTGCCGGGGGCAGGCGGGGTGCGATTTCGCGCCCCATTGTGCGGATTTTCGGACAGTCAGGGATCCAGCCGGCTTTTGACTCCGGCGGATGGATCCTATAAGTTTCTGAAACTTAGGGGATATTCCGGTTTTCGCGCCACCAGATGCGCTTTGACTTGAAACTCCCGCTAGGTCAGGCTTTGCTTCGCGGCATCCCGCAGCACGCGGGCACGCCTGTCACAGTCGCAAAGCGGAAGCTGTCGGAGGAGGCCGCGAGGCCGCTGAAATGAACATGCACCGGCCTTGCGCCGCCACGACAAGAAACGGACAGACGTGAAACACCAAGGGAGAGACCAATGAACAAATTCGTACTAGGCGCCGTCGCCAGCACCGTGTCATTCGCCTTCGCAGCCGAAGCGATGGCGACAGAATGGAACGTATCCGTGTGGGGCAAGCGCCGCGCCTTCACCGAGCACGTCGAAAAGATCGCCGAACTGGTATCCGAGAAAACCAACGGCGAATTCACCATGAACGTCAGCTACGGCGGCCTGAGCAAGAACACCGAGAACCTCGACGGTATTTCCATCGGCGCGTTCGAGATGGCGCAGTTCTGCGCGGGCTACCATCAGGACAAGAACCGCCTGATCACCGTTCTGGAACTGCCGTTTCTGGGGGTCGAGAACCTCAATCAGGAACGCGCGGTATCGGCCGCAGTCTATGCGCACCCCGCGGTGGCCGAGGAAATGGCCGAGTGGAACGCGAAGATGCTGATGACCTCGCCAATGCCACAGTACAACCTTGTCGGCACCGGTGACCCACGCACCACACTCGAGGACTTCGAAGGCATGCGCGTCCGTGCGACAGGCGGTCTGGGCAAGGCATTCGAAGCTGTCGGCGCTGTGCCCACCTCCGTGACCTCGGGCGAGGCCTATCAGGCGATGGAATCCGGTGTTGTCGACACCGTGGCCTTTGCCCAGCACGCGCACCTGAGCTTTGGTACGATCAACCAGGCCGACTGGTGGACCGAGAACCTCAACCCTGGCACGGTGAACTGCCCTGTGGTCGTGAACATCGACGCCTACGAATCGCTGTCGGATGAGGAGCGCGAGGCGCTCGACAGCTCCGTCGACGAAGCGCTGGATCACTACATCGCGAACTACAACGAACTGCTCAAGCGCTGGGACGAAGTGCTGGCCGAGAAGAACGTCGAGAAAGTGACGATCGCGCCGGAAGTACTGGAAGAGTTCCGCGCCGTTGCTGCAGCGCCCGCGCGCGATGCGTGGATCGCCGACATGGAAGCACAGGGCCTGCCCGGTCAGGAACTGTACGACCTGGTGACGAAAACGCTCGAAGACGCGAAAAGCGGCAGCTGATACGGATTGAATGTACCGTCCGGTATACGGGCGGTGCATATCCGGTATAGAGGTTGTGACATCAACATGATGGCCCGCTGAAGGGCCACGGCCCGGGGCGCCGCGCGCGCCCCGGTCAGTCTTGAACGGGGAGGGGACCATGGCCGGATCAGGTGCGGTGCTGGAGGACAGCAGCACGCTCAGCAAACTCGACAGGATGCTGTTACCGTTGGAGCGTTTTTGCGCGCTGTTATCGGGGCTTGCGATTTTCTCGCTGATGTTTCTTGCCGCCTACTCGGTGACGGGGCGCAAGTTCTTCGGCTCTCCGATGATGGGCTATATCGACTATATCGAGGCGGCGATGCCGGTGATCGCGATCATGGGGATCTCCTATGTTCAGCGTGACGGCACGCACATCCGCATGGATATGCTGGTCAGCAAGCTCAAGGGGCGGATCCTGTGGCTGTTCGAGCTGATCTCCGTGCTGCTGATCTTGCTGCTGATCGTTTTTCTGACATGGGGCGCGTGGGAACATTTCGACCGCTCCTTCGACTGCGCGCGGCCGCTGTGTTCGCGTGACAGTTCCATCGACGTGGGCCTGCCGATCTGGCCGAGCAAGCTGGTGGTGCCGATCGCCTTCGCGGTGCTGGTGCTGCGGCTGCTATTGCAAAGCTGGGGTTTCGCGCGTGCGCTGGTTCTGGGGCTGGAAAACCCCGTGGCCGTCCCGCTGAACCTGACCGTGGCCGAGCAGGCAATGCTCGAGGCCGAAGCGCTTGAGGGAGCGGACTGATGGAACCCATTGAAATCGGCATCTATGTCTCTCTGGGCATGCTCGTCTTTGTCATTCTTGGCATGCGCGTGGCCTTCGCCGCCGGTCTGGCGGGTTTCGTTGGCCTTGTCTGGTTGCGCTGGAACGGGTTCGACTACGATCCCGCCCGCTTCTGGAAAGCGGTCGAGATCAGCACCAAGATCGCCGGGCTGACGCCGCACTCCAAGGTGTCGGCGCAGGTGCTCAGCCTGATCCCGGTCTTCATCCTGATCGGCTACCTTGCCTATTACGCCAAGCTGACGACGGCGCTGTTCGAAGCGGCCAAGCGCTGGATCGCATGGGTGCCCGGCGGGCTTGCGGTCTCGACCGTCTTTGCCACGGCGGGTTTTTCGGCTGTGTCGGGTGCGTCGGTTGCCACGGCGGCGGTCTTTGCCCGTATCGCCATCCCCGAGATGCTGAAGATCGGGTACAACAAGCAGTTCGCGGCCGGTGTCGTTGCCGCCGGCGGCACGCTCGCCTCGCTGATCCCGCCCTCCGCGATTCTGGTGATCTACGCCATCATCGTCGAGCAGGATGTGGGCAAGCTGCTGCTTGCAGGGTTCATCCCCGGCGTCTTTTCGGCCATCGTCTACGGCACTATGATCATCGGTATCGCGATGATCTGGAAGAACGTCGGCCCGCCGGTCGGCGGCTTTACCATGCGCGAGAAGCTGGAGAGCCTGCCTGCCGCGCTGCCCATCGTTGCCGTGGTCGTGATCATTATCTTCTTTGTCTACAACCCCTTCGGGGACGCATGGGGCACGCCGACCGAAGGCGGCGCCGTGGGGGCGTTTATCGTGTTCCTCATGGCACTCTATCGCGGCATGCGCTGGGGCCAGCTGAAAGAGGCGCTTCTTGAAACCGCCAAGCTGACGGTGATGATCTTCACCATCATCTGGGGGGTTCTGATCTACGTGCGCTTCCTCGGCTTTGCCGAACTGCCCGCAGCCTTCGCCGACTGGATCACCTCGCTCGATATGGCGCCGATCCTCATCTTGATCTGCATCCTGCTGGCCTATGCCGTCCTTGGCATGTTCATGGACGCCATCGGAATGCTGCTGCTCACACTGCCGGTCGTCTACCCCGCCGTTATGGCGCTCAACGGCGGAGAGCTTGTCTCGGCCGCCGACAGTGCTTTCGGGATGTCGGGTCCGATGTGTGCGATCTGGTTCGGTATTCTGGTGGTCAAGATGGCGGAGTTCTGTCTGATTACCCCGCCCATCGGTCTGAACTGTTTCGTGGTTGCCGGGGTGCGCGATGACCTGACCGTGCAGGACGTGTTCAAGGGCGTCACACCGTTCTTTATCGCGGATGGCGTCACGATCGCGCTGCTGGTGGCATTCCCGGGTATCGTCCTGTGGCTGCCGTCGCTGGCAGGCTAGGCGAGGGTCGCCGGTTCATCCTCGGCGGCTTCGTCCGCGCCGAGATCTTTCTCCGAAAGATCCGGCGCGGACCCTTCCAGAAAGTTGCCGATGATCTTCAGCGCCGAGACGTTTTCGCAGACCACCTTGAAGACCACCAGAAACGGCACGGCGACCAGCGCCCCCGCCACGCCCCATAGCCAGCCCCAGATCACCACGGTCAGAAAAACCGCGACCGTGTTCATCCTGAGGCGTCTTCCGACAAGATAGGGCGTGACGAAGTTACCCTCGACCGTGGTGAAAATCGCGTATCCGAGCGGCGCCAGCAGGGCATAGCCGATCGGGTCGAGGTTGATGACCGCATAGGCGGCGGTCAGGGCAATGCCTATCGCCGCGCCGATGTAGGGCAGGTAGTTCAACAAGAATGCGAGAATGCCGAAGATATACCACCCCGGCAGTCCGATGGCGAAAAGATACGTCCCCACGCACAGGCCAAGGGCCGCGTTGATTACCGTGATGGTCAGCAGATACCGCGAGACCCGTTTCTCGACGTCATAGACGGCGGCAAGCGCGCGTTTCTTCCCGGTAAAGGTCTGGAAAGATTGCACCAGCTTGATGTAGAACAGATTTCCCGACGACAGAAGGAACAGGGCAAGGATCAGCGTGACCATGATCGTGCCGCCGACCTTCGCGCCCGAACTCATGGCGCTTGCCAACAGACCGGGTTGTTCCACCACAACTTTCTGAGGGGCTTCGGGGCCTTCCGCTTCGTTGAGCTTGCCGACCTTTTCGGTCGTCTCCTGCACATCCTTGACGGTGTCGGACATGCCGCGCAGCTTGGCCTGAAGTTCCGCGCCCATGCGCGGCAGCTCGTCCGACCAGCTGGCGATCGTCCCGGCGGAGGCCGCCGCGAGCGCCAGTATCACGACACCCGCAAGCCCCACGAGCAGCACGGCGGACACGCCGCTGGGGATACCGGCGCGGCCCAGGCTGCGCGCCACGGGGCTGAGGGTAAGTGCAAGCAGGAACCCCAGAATGATCGGAAGGATCAGATCCTTGGCGAAGTAGGCCGTAACGAAAACTGCGATAAGACACAGCAGTTGCAGTGACCTGCGGATCGAACCGATATCTTCCAACGCTTTTCCCCCGCTTGGACATCTAAGACATAACGTCGCAAGGGGCGGTTTGGTTCACACCGCCCGGAAGGCCGCGAAATCGCGCGGGTCCATCGCACCGACCCGGCGCAGCACCGCGCACCAGGCGGCGAGCCCTTCGCGGATGGACGCGGCGCGCAGGAATTCGTTTGGCGCGTGGAAATCCTCGTCCGAGGTCGAGAAGGAAAACATCACCGTGTCGATCCCGAGGTTCTGCTTGACCATGTTCACCAACGGCAGCGATGCCCCGATGCGCACGTTGCGCGGCCGTTGCCCGTGGACCTGCTCCAGCGCGTCGGCGCAGGCCGCGAGAAGGGGATGATCGGGCGGCACGGTCGCGGCATCGGTGGCGGCACGCGCGTCGAGGATATCGAGGGTGCTGCCCGCAGGCGCGCGCGCGCGCAGGTCCGCGATCACGGCGGCCTGTGCAGCCGCGGCGTTCTGGCCGGGGGCGATGCGCATGGTGATCTTGGCGTGGGCCAGACAGGGGGTGACGGTCTTGGCGCCTGCGCCTGTGTGGCCGCCCCACATACCGTTCACCTCGACCGTGGGGCGCAGCCACAAACGCTCCAGCGTTGAATATCCCGCCTCGCCCCTGGGCACGCTGCCCAGAGCCCCTGCAAAGGCCTGCGCGTCGAAGGGGACCTCGTCGAGCGCTGCGCGCTCTGCCTCGGAAGGTTCGGGTATCCCATCGTAAAAGCCGGGACAGGTCACGCGGCCGCCGGCATCGTGCAACCCGGCCAGCAGCCGCGCCATTTCGTGCAGGGCGTTGGGCACCGCACCGCCGTAGCGGCCCGAATGCAGATCCTTGGCTGCCGTGCGCAAGCGGATTTCGAACCCGCCGTTCCCGCGCGATCCGACGTTGAGCGACAACAGATCCGCACGCCAGCGTGCCCCGTCCGCCGACAGCATCGCATCGGCGGCGAGCAAGTCGCGGTTCTGCTCAAGGATGGCGGGCATCGAGGGGCTGCCGGTTTCCTCCTCGCCCTCGATCAGCAGCTTGACGTTGACGGGCAGCGCACCTTCGACCGCGCGCCACGCCGCAAGAGCGTGCAGCGCGATCAGCAGCGGCCCCTTGTCATCGGAGATCCCGCGCCCGTAGAGCCGCCCGTCGCGTTCGGTCATGGTGAAAGGCGGGCTGTGCCACAGCTCCAGCGGTTCGGGCGGCTGCACATCGTAGTGGCCGTAGACCAGCAGCGTCGGTTTTCCCGGCGCGTGCAGCCAGTCGGCATAGATCGCCTGCTGCCCGCTGTCGGTCGGGCCCAGACGGCGGATATTGTCAAAGCCCGCCTCGGCCAGATAGGCCTCGATCAGGGCGCGGGCGGCTTCCATCGCGGGGGCCTGTTGCGGATCGGCGCCGACCGACGGCAGCGCCACGAACCGTGCAAGCATGTCGCGGAACGCGGGTTCGCACGACAGCGCGTGGTCGGTGACCGGATCGCTCATGTGACGCCCCCGTCAACGCTGAGGATCTGGCCGCTGATCCATTCCGCCGCATCCGAGCACAGGAAACCCACCGCCTGCGCGATGTCTTCGGGACGGCCCAGCCGGCGGGTGTGGATGCGCGACAGCAGCGCGCGCTGCCCGTCGGCCCCCATCGCGTCCCACTGCCTTTCGGTGGCGGGGTTGGAGCGCACGAAACCGGGCGCCACGGAATTCACAGTCACGCCCTGGGGCCCGAATTCGAGGCTGAGCTGCTTGGTCAGTCCGACCAGCGCGTGTTTGGCAGAGGTATAGGCTTGTATCCCCGTCAGGCTGGGCCGCAGCCCCGCCCCGGACGAGATTGTCACGATGCGGCCCCATCCCCGCTCTGCCATGGCGGGGGCGCAGGACTGGGCCAGAAAAAACGCGCTGTCGACATTGGCGGCAAAGATCGCGCGCCAGTCCTCCTCGCTCACTTCCACCAGCGGGCGACCCGTCTGGCCCCGCACCCCGCCAGCGGCGTTGACGAGGATGTCTGGGCGCGCGGGCAGGGCCGCGACCATCTCTGCCACGCTGTCGCGATGCCCCAGATCCGCGGGATAGGCGGGCAGCCCCAGCGCGCCCGCCGCGTCATCCAGCGCGGTGCCGGGCATATCGGTCACCCGCACGTCATATCCCGCATCGACAAGTTGCCGCGCGATGGCAGCACCGATACCGCCGACTACGCCGGTCACAAGGGCGGTGCGGGTCATGGTGCGGTCTCCAGAAGCCGTGTCAGTTCGTGAAACGTTTCCTGAGACTGCGGGCGTTTGCCGTCCTCGATATCGTGGATCAGATCGACCAGGCGCGCGGTCAGCGGGGTCGGGATACCGTGGGTGCGCGCGATCTCGACCACCTTGCCGACTTGCGGGTCCACTTCGGTCCGGCGCTTGCGCACCGCAAGATCGCGGTAGATGCCGGTGTGGGTCTTGGCGGTCTTCGAATTGAACTCGGCCAAAGCGGCCAGCGATGCCCGCGCGTCTGCCTCCGTCGCTCCGGGCAGGAAGGCCGCAGGGTCGTACCCGTTGAACCCGCGCGGGGTGACCCCTTCGGCATGGGCCGTTGCCATCACCTCGCGCGCCAGCGCGATCAGCGCGGGCCCGCGGGCGGGGTCGGCGAAATTCTCGGTCATGCTGTCATGGGTGAGCGCCGTGGCAAAGAGCATCACGCCGTAGCCCATCTTGCCCCAGAGGTAGGCAAATATGTCCTCGGTCAGCACCGCGTCGGGTTCGTAGTGCTTCAGCAGGCTGTGCATCGCGCGGGTGCGCTCGCGCGAAGCGCCGTCGATTTCACCCACGACAACCGCGCCGCGATTGCCCAGAAGGATCTCACCCGGTGCGGTCCAGTCGGCCCCGAAGTTGACGAAAGCCCCCATCGTGCGATCCGCCCCGGCACGGGCGGCGATCGTGTGTTCGTTCAGCCCGTTCTGCGCCGACAGGACGTACCCGTCGGAAGCCAGATGCGGCAGCAGATCGTCCAGCGCGGCCTCCGTGGCCTGCGCCTTTACCGCAAGGATGATACGGCGGTAGGTGCCTTCAACCGCATCGGGGGTGACGCAGGGGACGACCTGGGTGAATTCCTCGACCGGGCCCGCGATATGCAGGCCGGTGGTCGAACAGGCCCGCGCGTGATCGGCCACGATATCGACCATCCGGACCGGCACACCGGCCCGCGCCATATAGGCCCCCAGCACACCGCCGATCGCACCAGCACCCCAGATCAGTACCTCTTCGCTCATCCCCAGGGTCCTTCCAGCGCTTCACGGGTCTCGGCCACGCCGATCTCCCAGATCTTCATCATCTCCTCGTCTGGACGCTGCCATGGGCCCCCGAAAGAGCCGTCGCCCAGCACCTCGCGGGTCGCGGCCGGCGCACTCGCTTTCATCGCGGCCATGTCGACGGGAGGCTTTTCGCCCTCGGGCGCGGGCGCATGGGCCAGCCGCGTCCAGGGATAGTTTTCCATCCAGTTGGCATGGCTGCCGGTCGGATCCGTTTCCAGCACAGCCGACATCGTGCGCGGCGCGCTCCACCAGTTGTGGAACTTGATCGACATGTCGGGGTGTTCGGCCATCAGCTCTTGCGCCAGCGCCCCCACGGGGTTGTTGCCGCCGTGGCCGTTGACGATCAGCACCCGCCGGAACCCCGCACGGCGCACCGACGCGATCACATCGCGCATCACCGCCAGCAATGTCTCTACCCGCAAGGAGATGGTGCCGGGGTAGGCGTTGAAATAGGGCGCAAGGCCGAAGGGCATTACGGGAAATACCGGTATGTCCAGCGGCGCTGCCGCCTCGACGCTGACCCGTTCGGCCAGAATCATGTCAACGCACAGCGACAGCTGCGCGTGTTGTTCGGTGGACCCGATCGGCACAACGCAGCGCGGATCACGCTTGGCCGCGCGCTCCACGTCCTGCCAGTTCATTTCGGCGATTTTCATGCGCTCGACTTTCTTGGTTTGGAACTTGTTTCGGGCAGGGGCAAATCGCCCGCCCAGTCTTGTGCGGCCATCACCACCTTCGACAGCAAGCCGCTGAGGATCTGCCGCTCGGCACTGTCGAGCGCGGCCAGCATGCGCTGCTCCTGCTGGGTAAAGACCTCGACCGTTTCGTCAAAGAGCGCCCAGCCCGAATCGCTGAGATGCAGCGCCTGGCTGCGCGCGCCGATGGCGGCCTCTCCGCGCCGTTCGATCAGGCCGAGCTTTTCGAGCCGTTTGATCGCCCGCGACAGCGTGTTCTTGGGGAAGCCCGAGGTGCGCGAGATATCGCGCGCCGTGCCGCCTTCGGACAGGGCCAGAGAATAGATGCAGACATATTCGGGACGGCTCAGCCCATAGGCCTCGCGCACCCAGTCGTACAGCGCGCCGTTATAGCACAGCCCGAGATAGTTCAGCCGGAACGAGATCGGGCAGGGATTTTTCCACAGCTTCGCGTCCAGCATCGGGCTGGGGGTGCCTGTCGCGTCGGACGCGATGGTGTCGCCCGGTGCGTGTTCCTGTTCTGCCGACATCTTGCGCGGCTCTCCCCTCGGGTGAATGAAAATTGAACAAAGTTCCAAATGGAAGTTGACACACACTGTAAACCGCAGCAATTTTGAAAAACAAGTTCCAAATGGAACCAATGAAAATAAATCTTTGTTGCTGCACTCATCCAAGGGGAGACTGAAAGTGAAGACCACAATGAATCTGAAAGGGCTGATGGCGGCGGGTGCCGTCTTTGCCCTGAGCGCGGGCGCCGTTGCGGCGCAAACGCTCACCGTGGGCGTCCGGGGTGGCCCGGAATCGCTGGATCCGCATTACTCGGCGCTGGGCAGCCACGCCGAAGCGGCCAAGCATATCTTCGACACGCTGGTATGGTCCGGCACCGACCTTCAGATCGAACCGGGTCTGGCGACCGAGTGGACCCCGATCGACGAGGACACCTGGGAATTCAAACTGCGCGAAGGCGTGAAATTCCACGACGGCAGCGACTTCACCGCCGAGGATGTGAAATTCTCGATCGAGCGTATTCCGGTCGTGTCCGGCCCCACAACCACGACGATCTACGTGCGCCGTGTGTCCGAGGTCGAGATCGTGGATGACTACACGCTCAACATCCACACCGACGGGCCAGCAGCCACGCTGCCCTATGACTTCGTGCGCCTGTTCATCGTCTCGTCCGAAGCGGCGGCCGATTATTCCACGCCAGAGACAGCCGCCGAGGGCTTCAACTCGGGTGCGGCGGCCATCGGCACCGGTCCTTACAAATACGTCAGCTGGGAGCCCAAGGGCGATCTGGTTCTCGAAGGCTTTGACGACTACTGGCGCGGGCCGGGCGCATGGGAAACGGTGATCCGCAAGGAAATCCCGAACGACAGCTCGCGTCTTGCGGCGCTGAAGGCGGGGCAGGTTGATCTGATCAACTATGTTTCCTCCGTCGACTATCTGGCACTTGAAAACGACGCCGATGTCGAAGCCGTGAAGGGCGATTCCGTCTATGTGATGAACCTGCAGCTCGACCAGCGCGAAGACACGCCCATGGTCTTTGCCAACGACGGCTCCAAGCTCGATGAAAACCCGCTGCGCAACCCGCTGGTGCGCGAGGCGATTGATCTGGCCATCGACCGTCAGACCATGGTCGACATCGTTCTGGAAGGTCTCGGCAAACCTGCCAACCAGATGATGCCTCCGGGCTTCTTCGGGTCTTCCGAGGATATTCCGATGCCCGAATACAACCCGGCAAAGGCCAAGGAACTGCTGGCCGAAGCGGGCTATCCCGACGGCTTCAAGATCGAGCTTTACTGCACGGCGGACCGTCTGCCGGGTGACGGCGCGATCTGTCAGGGGCTGGGCCAGATGTTCAGCCAGATCGGCATCACCACGGACGTGAACGCGATCAGCAAGACTGTCTACTTCCCCGCTCAGGCGCGGCTGGAATACTCGGTCTTTATGAATGGCTGGGGCACGCTGACGGGCGAGGCTTCCTATACGCTGGGCAGCCTTGCGCATTCCAACAACCCCGATGTCAAACTGGGTGCCTTCAACCGCATCGAGTACAAAAACGACAGGGTCGACGAACTGCTGCAGGCCGGTGCCACGATGCTGGACGCGGACGAACGTCGCGCGGCCTACGAGGAAGCGATGGAGCTGACGATGGCCGACAAGGTCTATATCTCGATCGTGCAGTTGCAGACCGTCTGGGGCGCGAAGGCCGACACGCTGGAGTTCGAACCGCGTTTCGACGAGGATACGCTTGCGTATTTCGTGAAGCCCGCGAACTGATACGACTTTCACGATGACGGGGCGGGCGGTGCCGATGCGCCGCCCGCTCCTTTCCAGATACCTCCCCCCTCAAAGGATCCCTCATGCTCGGCTTCGTCATCCAGCGGCTTTTGCAGGCTTTCGCGGTCATGGCCGTGATGTCGGTGATCGTCTTTTTCGGGGTCTATGCCATCGGCAACCCGGTCGATATCGTCATCCCGCCCGATGCCACGCAGGAAATCCGTGCCGAGGCGATCCGGCGTCTGGGGCTCGACCGCCCGGTGTGGGAGCAATACGGCATCTTCGTCGCCAATCTGGTGCAGGGCGATTTCGGACGCAGCTTTATCTACAACGAACCGGTGCTGAAGCTGATCGGCGGGCGTCTTCCCGCCACGCTGGAGCTGGTGCTGATCTCGGTCATTTCGGCCACGGTGCTGGGGGTCAGCCTTGGCGTCTACGCGGGCTATCGCCCCGACAGCTGGGTGTCCAAGACGATCATGGGCGTGTCGATCCTCGGGTTTTCGGTGCCGTCTTTCTGGGTCGGGTTGATCCTGATCCTGACTTTCGCCGTTTCGCTGGGCTGGCTGCCTGCGGGGGGGCGCGGCGACACGGTCGAGCTGTGGGGCATCCGCTGGTCGTTCCTGACCATCGACGGGCTGAGCCATATCGTGCTGCCTGCCGTCAATCTTGCCCTGTTCAAATTCGCCATGATGATCCGTCTGGCCCGTGCGGGCACGCGTGAAATCATGCTGACCGATACGGTCAAATTCGCCCGTGCGGCGGGTATTTCCGAGCGCGTGATCCTGCGCCGGCACCTGCTCAAACTCATCTCTATCCCGATTATTACCGTCTTCGGTCTCGAACTCGGCTCGACACTGGCCTTTGCCGTGGTGACCGAAACGATCTTCAGCTGGCCGGGTGTCGGCAAGCTGATCATCGACAGCATCGCGGTCCTCGACCGCCCGGTGATGGTGGCCTATCTCATCCTCACGGCGCTGTTGTTCGTGACCATCAACTTCGTGGTCGATCTGGTGTTCGCGCTGATCGATCCACGCCTGCGCACAAGGGCCGCGTCATGAGCCAGTCCACCCCCCTGGGCCGTTTCTGGGCCGAGTTCCGAGAGAACAAGGTCGCTGTCGTGGCGCTCTGTGTCTGCGTGGCGATGATCCTGCTCGCGGTGTTCGCGCCGCTGTTCTCGCCGCAGGATCCTTATGATCTGGGCAACCTCAACCTGATGGACAGCCGCCGCCCGCCGGGCTTTGTCGGGTCGGGCGAATATACCCACCTGCTGGGCACAGACCCGCAGGGGCGCGATCTGCTGAGCGCGATTTTCTACGGGCTGCGCATCTCGATCCAGATCGGCATCGCGGCAGGGGCGGTGGCGCTTACCATCGGTACGGCGCTCGGGATCACGGCGGCCTATTTCGGGGGGCGCATCGAAACGCTGATCATGCGGATCGTGGATCTGCAACTGAGCTTTCCCGCGATCCTTCTGGCGCTGGTTCTGGTGGCGCTTCTGGGGCAGGGCAAGGGACAGCTGATCGGCGCGCTGGTCGCGGCCCAATACGCCTATTTCGCGCGCACCGCTTACGGTGCTGCCAAATCCGAGCGCCGCAAGGATTACATCGAGGCCGCCCTCGCCACACCGCTGAAATCGCGGGTGGTGATCCTGCGCCACATCCTGCCCAACTGCATGCCGCCGCTGATCGTCGTGGCGACCGTGCAGATCGCGAATTCGATCTCGCTTGAGGCCACGCTGAGCTTTCTGGGCCTCGGCCTGCCGGTGACCGAACCAAGCCTCGGCATGCTGATATCGAACGGCTTTCCCTACATGATGTCGGGGCGCTACTGGATTTCGATCTATCCCGGTATCGCGCTGATCATCCTGATCGTTGCGATCAATATCGTGGGCGACCAGATCCGTGACCAATTCAATCCGAGGCTGCGCAAATGAGTGTGCTCGAAGTCGAAAACCTGCGGACCGAATTCTTTACCCGTGCGGGCACCCTGCGGGCGGTCAATGATGTATCCTTCCGGCTCGAGCGCGGAGAGATCCTCGGCCTCGTGGGCGAAAGCGGATCGGGCAAGACAGTTACCGGCTTTTCGCTCCTCGGTCTGGTTGACGAGCCCGGCCGGATCACCGGCGGCTCGGTCAAGCTGAACGGTCAGGAGCTTGTCGGGCTGCCGCAGGACAAGCTGCGCAAACTGCGCGGGCGCGACATCTCGATGATCTTTCAGGATCCGATTGCCACGCTCAACCCGATGCTGACCATTGGCCAGCAGATGCACATGGCGCTTTCCGCCCACGAACGGATGAGCCGCAGCGCCGCCGACGCCCGGTCGGCAGAGGTTCTGGGCCGCGTCGGTATCCCGTCCCCGCGCCAGAGGCTCGACAACTATCCGCACCAGTTCTCGGGCGGGATGCGCCAGCGCGTGGCCATCTCGATCGCGTTGCTGCACAGCCCGTCGGTAATCGTGGCGGACGAGCCAACCACAGCGCTGGACGTCTCCATTCAGGCGCAGATCCTGCATCAAGTAAAAGAACTTGCCGCCGACATGGGCACGGCCATCATCTGGATCAGCCACGATCTGGCGGTGGTGTCGTCGCTCGCCTCGCGGCTGCTGGTGATGTACGCGGGCCGCGTGGTCGAACAGGGGCCGACCGCCACGTTGCTGCGCGATCCGCGCCATCCCTATACGCGCGGTCTGATCGACAGCCTGCCTGCGTCGACCACACCCGGCCAGATGCTGGCACAGGTGCCCGGCACCACGCCGTCGCTGCTGTCACTGCCGCCCGGATGCCCCTTCGCACCGCGCTGCGCGCGCAGCATGGACGCCTGTGCCACCATGCCAGAGCCGACCGTGCAGGGCAGCCGCCACTGGCGCTGTCACGTCCCCGTCGGTGTGCCCCAGGAGACCCCCGCATGAGCGCTTTTCTTTCAGTCGATAACGTCTCGCGCCGTTTCGGTCCGCAGCTGACGCTCGGCGACCGCATCGCGGCCAGATTGGGCGCCAATGTCGAAACCCGCACGGTCCATGCGGTCGACCGCGTGGCGCTTGAGGTCAAGCAGGGCGAGACGCTGGGCCTCGTGGGCGAAAGCGGCTGCGGGAAATCCACGCTGGGCCGCGTCATGGCGGGGATATTGCCACCGTCGGACGGGGCTGTTCTGCTCGACGGTGTGCCGGTGATGGAAGGCGGGCTGAAAACGACGACCCGCGTGCAGACCGTGTTTCAGGATCCCTTTGCAAGCCTCGATCCGCGCATGAAGGTCGGTGACGCCGTGGCCGAAGGCCCCATCGCCCACGGCCTGACGACCAAGGCAGAATCCAAGGCCTATGTCGCGCAATGGTTCGAGAGGGTCGGGCTCGACCCCGACTGGGCCAGCCGTTATCCGCACCAGTTCTCGGGCGGGCAGCGGCAGCGGCTTGCCATCGCGCGCGCGCTAGCCATGCAGCCCGATATGCTGATCTGCGACGAACCGGTGGCGTCGCTGGATGTGTCGATCCAGGCCCAGATCATCAATCTGTTTCTGGAACTGCGCCGCGACCTCGGGCTGACCTGCGTGTTCATCAGCCACGACCTGTCGGTCGTCCAGCACGTAAGCGACCGCGTCGTGGTGATGTACCTTGGCCGCATCGTCGAATTGGGCGAAACGCAGGCTGTCTTTGACGCGCCTGCGCATCCCTACACCCGTGCGCTGCTGGCGTCGGTGCCCAAGCTGGTGATCGACAGCGATACGCTGGTGGATTTTCAGCCCATCGAGGGCGAAGTGCCTTCGCCGCTCTCGCCGCCGCCGGGGTGCCATTACAATCCTCGCTGCCCGCTGGCCGCCGATCTGTGTCGCGCCGAGGTGCCGCAGTTCCGCGCTCTGGGCAACGCGCGTTTCGCGGCCTGCCATTTCGCCGAAGAGGTCTGATCAGCCCTTGCCCTCGCTCCGCGCGCGCACCATCATGAGCGCCCGTTCCACTGGATCCGAGGGCCGATGTTCCGCTTTCTGCACAGTTCCGACCTGCACCTCGGCAAGCCTTTCGGGCGGTTCGATGAAGACGTGCGCGGTCGTCTGCGCGAGGCACGTTTTGACGCGCTGAACCGTCTGGCACAGGCCGCACGCGACGGCGGTGCGCAGGTGGTGTTGCTGGCGGGCGATACCTTTGATCAGGAAACGCCGGCGCCGCGCCTGATCCGCCAGACGCTCAACACCATGCGCGCGGCAAGCGACATCCATTGGGTGCTGATGCCGGGCAACCACGACAGCCTTGCCGCGACAGAGCTGTGGCAGACAATCCAGCGCGACCGCCCCGACAATCTGACACTGGCGCTCAGCGATGCGCCTGTCGATCTGGGCGCCGCGACCCTGCTGCCCGCGCCCTGTACCGCGCGCAACCCGGGCCGCGACCTGACCGAGGCGATGGGCCAACCCACCGCCGAGGGGCAGATCCGAATCGGTCTGGGCCACGGCGGGATTACCGAGTTCGCGGGCAAGGACGGCGAGGGCGGCGATGTGCCCTCAGGCGTGATCGCGCCGGACCGTGCGCGCCGTGCGGGTCTTGATTATCTGGGCTTTGGGGATTGGCACCGCCAGATGCGGATCGACGACCGCACCTGGTATTCCGGGACGCCCGAACAGGACGCGTTCAAACACGACACGCGGGGACAGGCGCTTCTTGTGGGGATCGGGGGCGCCGGTACAGCGCCGGAGGTGACACCCGTTGTCACGGCGGCCCTGCACTGGCAGCGCAGGACCATAACGGTAACCCCGCAGGAGGATACCGAAAGCCTGCTCGATACCGTCTTGCCACAGCTCGGCGCAAGGCGCGACACGCTGTTCGCGCTCGTCGGAGAGGGCAGGCTGGGGGTTGCGCGGATGCAGACACTGCGCGCGGGTCTGCGACGCGCGGCGCCCGACTTCCTGCATTTCGAGGAGGATCTGACGGCGGTTGCCCTCGCGCAGGAGGCCGCCGACATCGAGGCGATCGATGCCTCCGGCGGGGCGTTGCGACAGGCCGCCGAACGTCTGGCCACTCGCGCCGAGGACTCTGCGTTGTCGCAGGACGACCGCAAGGTCGCCCAAGATGCGCTGTCGCTGCTCTTCGGCTTCGCGGCAGAGGCGGGCACGGCATGAAGATACGCGGCCTTACCCTTGAAAACGTGCGGAAATTCGCAGGTCAGCGGGCCGAGATCAGCGATATCGGTGACGGTATCAGCGTGATCAGCGAAGCCAACGAATTCGGGAAATCCACTTTCTTCGACGCCCTCCATGCGCTGATGTTCACCAAGCACAGCGCCACCGGCCGTGAGGTTCAGGCACTGCGCCCCGCGGCGGGTGGTGCCGTGCGCGTCGCGGCGCGGATCGAGACGGCGGAGGGCCTGTTCACGGTCGAGAAATCGTTTCTTAGCCAGAAGAGCGCCGCGGTGCGCGATGCCTCCGGCAGGCCGATCGCGCAGCAGGACGAAGCGGAGCGCTGGATCGCGCAGGTTATGGAAAGCGGCCTTGAGGGTCCGGCGGGACTGCTCTGGGTCCGGCAGGGGGTGACCGCGATGGAGCCGCTCGACGCCTCGCCAAAGGAGCGCAGCCAGCTTCTGGGGGTGCGGCGGGATCTGCTGTCGTCGGTCGCCGGAGAGATCGACATGGTGACAGGCGGTCGCCGGATGGACCGTGTGATCCGCGCGGCACAGGATGCGCTGGCCGCCCTGGCGACCCAGACGGGACGGCCCAAGGCGGGCGGGGCATGGGCCGCCGCACAGGATGAGGCCGAAGCGCTTGAGCAGACCGCGTCGAAGCTGCGGTCCGAGGTGGCGACCCTGCGCCATGCGCTGGACCGCCGCGCGCAGGTGGCGCGGCAGCTTGCCGTGCTTGCCGATCCGGAGGCCGACGCCGACCGCCGCCGCGCACTGGCGGCCGCGCAGGCCGCGGATGCCGCCGCGCGTGCCCACGCCGAGCGTTTGGCGACCGCCCGCACGGAGGTGTCGCTGAAGACGCTGGAGCGGGATCGCGCCAGACAGGCGCTTGATACGTTGATTGCCCGCGAAGAGACGCTCAAGACCAGCGAGCAGACCTTCGACGAAGCCACCGGGGCGTTGGCGGGCGCGGAGCAGACCCTCGCCGCCGCGCAGGCGCGCTACGACGGGCTTGCGGCCCGGCGGGACGCAGCGACCGCCCGGACCGCCGCGGTGCGCGCGGCGTTCCAAAAGGCGCAGGATGCGCAGCTGCGCGCCGGAGCGGTGGTGCAACTGGAGGCGGCAGTAAAGGCCCGTGACGCCGCACGCGCGCAGCGCGACCGCGCAGAGCAGACCCGCGCGCGCCTTTCCTCGATGCATGTCACGCCAAAGGTGCTGCGCCAGATCGAAGAGGCGGAAGAGGCGCTGCGCCGCGCGCAAGCCGATGACGCCACGGGGGTGACAATCACGCTCGCCTATAGCGGTGCGACACGTCTGGCCCGCGCGGGCACCCCCTTGCCGGAAGGGCCGCACCGCATCACCGAGCGCCAGAGCATCGACATGCCGGGCATCGGCACCTTGACCCTCGACCCCGGGGCGGCAGCCCTGCGCGACGATCCCACCGGCGCGGCAGAGCGCGCGTTGCAAGATGCGCTCGACGGGGCAGGCCAGCCCGATGCCGCCAGTGCGCGCACCGCGGCCCGCGCCCGCGAGGATCTGGTCAGGGAAGAAGCCCTCGCGCGGCAGATGTTCGAAACCCTGGCACCGGAGGGGCTCGACCCGCTGGAGGCCGCCGTGGCAGATGCGCAGGCGCGTCTGGAACGTTTGCAAGCGACGGATGCGGATGCCGAAGCCCCGGCGCAGACTGCGCAGGATCTGGAGGCGGCCGAGCGGGCGGAACAGGCGGCCCGCGGCGAGGCCGACGAGGCCCGCGAGGGTCTGGACCACGCGCGAACCGCCTTCGCCCGCGCTCAGGCACGCGCCGAAACCGCACAGGCCGCGCGTGACAAGGCGCAGGCCGATTTCGGCACGCGGCAGGATCACGAAACCGCCCGGCAGGACGCCGCGCGCGCACTGGCGCTGGCAGAAGCGGAACTGGGCGAAGCGCAAGCCGCCGTGGCCACGCTGGAGCGCGAGGCCCCCGATTTCGACACGGTCGCCGCCGCGCTGGCGCGGGCCGAAGGGGCCGTGGCACAGGCCGACAGCGATATCCAGCGCCTGCGGACCGATCTGGGCGCTTTGGCCGCCGAGATCAGAACCCGCGCCGAGGATGGCGTCGAAGAGGCGCTGGCCGAAGCCGAGGGCCGCCACAGCGCTGCCGCCGCGCGGGCGGAGCGTTTCGCGGCGGAAGTGGCGGCGCTGCGGCTGTTGATCGACACCTTGCAGCAGACCCGCGGCGCGGCGCAGGATGCCTATTTCGGCCCGATCCAGCAGGAACTCAAGCCGCTGCTGGCCATCCTGCACGCGGATGCGGCGCTCAGCTTCGATCCAGGGACGCTGCTGCCCGCCCAGATGACCCGCGACGGCACCGAGGAAACGCTGGAGCGCCTCAGCGGCGGGACGCAGGAGCAGATCGCGGTGCTGACCCGGCTCGCCTTTGCGCGGCTATTCGCGCGGGCGGGCAAGCCGATGCCGGTGATCCTCGACGATGCGCTGGTCTATTCCGACGACGACAGGATCGAGCGGATGTTCACCGCGCTGCACCGCGTGGCGCAGGACCAGCAGGTGATCGTCTTCACCTGCCGCCAGCGCGCTTTCGGCGGTCTCGGCGGGACGCGCCCGACCGTCACCATAGGCCCGATTGCCTGAGAAACCGGCAACTGCCCCGACGCAACGCGGGCGCGGCCGGGAAAACCCTGTGCATCGGGATGTTGCTGTGCTGAAATGTGCTGAAAGCCACCGAAAGAAACTGCCATCCAACACCTTCGCGCCCCAGACCTGCCCCAGCCGCCCGCGCCCCAGCGTGCGCGCGGTGCCGTGCGAGTCGGTTTCATCGAGGCGCGCGGGGCCACGCGGCTCGCCGATCTGCGCCAGCAGGGGTGTCTGAAATGCATCCTGCCGCGCGTCTATCACGACGGCGCCGAAGGCGTGTTGGTCAACACCTCCGGCGGTGTCACCGGCGGGGATCGCCTGAGCACGGATATCTCCGTGGGCGCGGGCGCGCGCGTCTCGATGACCACGCAGGCGGCCGAGCGGATCTATCGCACCACGGATGGCAGCAGCGGCCGTATCACCACGCGCATCACCGTCGGCGCCGGTGCGCGCCTGCATTGGCTGCCCCAGGAGACGATCCTGTTCGACCGCGCCGCCCTTGACCGCCGGCTCGACGTGGCCCTTGCGCCCGATGCAACCCTGCTGGCGACCGAAACGCTGGTGTTCGGTCGCGCGGCGATGGGCGAAGTCGTGACACAACTGGCGCTGCACGACCGGATCGCCGTCGACCGCGCGGGCGTACCGCTCTACCGCGATGCGGTGGCGGTGACCGGCAATGCCGACGCGCTGCTGGCCCGTGCCGGGATCGGGCAGGGGGCGGGGGTGGTCTCGACCGCGCTCTATGCCGCCGCCGACGCCGAGGCGCAGCTTGATGCCGTGCGCGTATTGCTCGGCCAGGACGGCGGCGTCAGCCTGCGCAGCCCCGGCCTTCTGGTCATCCGCGTCCTTGCCCGCGACAGCCTTGCCCTGCGGCGCATCCTCATTCCGGTGCTGGAACATCTTTCCGGCATGCCCCTGCCATCCGTCTGGAGACTTTGATCCATGCAACTCACCCCGCGCGAAAAAGACAAACTGCTGATCTCGATGGCTGCCGAAGTGGCGCGCAAGCGTCTGGCGCGGGGGGTGAAGCTGAACCATCCCGAAGCTGTCGCGTTGATTACCGACGCCGTGGTCGAAGGCGCGCGCGACGGCCGGTCGGTCGCCGACATGATGGAGGCCGGTGCGCAGGTCATCACCCGCGACCAGTGCATGGAGGGCGTGCCCGAAATGATCCACGACGTGCAGGTCGAAGCCACCTTTCCCGACGGCACCAAGCTGGTGACCGTCCACAACCCCATCCGCTGAGGAGCGTTTCATGATACCCGGAGAACTGATGCCCGCCGAGGGCGATATCACGTTGAACGCGACTTCTGACGCGATCACGCTGATCGTCGCCAACACCGGCGACCGGCCTGTACAGGTCGGCAGCCACTATCACTTCGCCGAAACCAATCCCGCGCTCGAGTTCGACCGCGATGCGGCCCGCGGATGCAGGCTCGATATCGCGGCGGGCACTGCCGTGCGGTTCGAACCGGGCCAGCGCCGCGAGGTCCAGCTGATCCCGATGGGCGGCGCGCGCCGCATTTTCGGCTTTAACGGGCAGGTCATGGGGGATCTATGAAACAAAGGTTCAATCCCATGCGGCCGTGGCTCAACGTGGTGCAGATGGGGATGGTCATGGCCGAGGCGCAGGCCGTCGTCGGAATGCGCCTGATGGGCATGGCCGGTGTCTGGGCCGTAACCGGCACCGAGGACGGGCGCATGATTTCCGAGAAGACCGAGGCGCTGGCCAAATCCTACGCCGATGCCAGCCGTGTCGCCCTGCGCGGCGGCGGCGGCGATGAGATCGTCGAGGCGGCGATCCGGCCGATCCGGCAGAAAACCCGCGCCAACGTCAAACGGCTGGCCAAGCGCGGCCCGAAAACGAGGTAGCCCATGCGCGCAGACTGTCTTGGCCTTCTTTCCGCCACGCTGCTTTACGGCATCTGGGGCGGCACGGGATCGGCACAAACCGCCGAAGACTGTGCCGATCCGGTCCAGCAGCAGACGATGAACGCCTGCGCGATGCTCGAATACCAGAAAGCGGATGCCGACCTGAACGCGGCATGGAAACCGGCGCGTGCCTTCGCGGATGAAATCGGCGTCGCGGAGGATCTGCTGGCAGCGCAGCGGGCGTGGCTGGCCTACCGCGATGCCGCCTGCAAGGCCCAGTCCAGCCCCTATGAAGGCGGGTCGCTGCGCCCGCTTGTCCATGCCACCTGCCTGACCGATCTGACGGTCGCGCGCACGCAAATGTTGCTCGAATTTCACGGATATTGATATGCCCCACTCGATCCCCCGCGCCCAATATGCCGCCATGTACGGCCCCACCACGGGAGACCGGCTGCGCCTTGCCGACACCGATCTGGTCATCGAGGTCGAGCGTGACCTGACCACCTACGGCGAGGAGGTGAAGTTCGGGGGCGGCAAGGTGATCCGCGACGGCATGGGCCAAAGCCAGGTCACCCGCGCGGGCGGGGCCGTCGATACGGTTATCACCAACGCGCTGATCGTGGATCACACCGGCATCTACAAGGCGGATGTGGCGCTGAAGGACGGGTTGATCGCGGCCATCGGCAAGGCTGGCAACCCCGATACCCAGCCCGGCGTCGACATCATCATCGGTCCGGGCACCGAGATCATCGCGGGCGAGGGGCGGATCCTGACCGCGGGCGCGATGGACAGCCACATCCACTTCATCTGCCCGCAGCAGATGGAGGATTCGCTGCATTCGGGCGTGACCACCTGTTTTGGCGGCGGCACGGGGCCTGCCCATGGCACGCTGGCCACCACCTGCACACCGGGGCCGTGGCACATCGGGCGGATGTTGCAGGCCTTCGACGCGATCCCGATGAACATTGGCCTGTCGGGCAAGGGGAATGCCAGCCAGCCCGCCGCGCTGGAGGAAATGGTGCGCGCGGGGGCCTGCTCGCTCAAGCTGCACGAGGATTGGGGCACGACCCCTGCGGCCATCGACTGCTGCCTGTCGGTGGCCGACGCGATGGACGTGCAGGTGATGATCCACACGGATACGCTGAATGAAAGCGGCTTTGTGGAACATACGGTCAAGGCCATGAAAGGCCGCACCATCCACGCGTTCCACACCGAAGGGGCGGGCGGTGGCCACGCGCCGGACATCATCAAGATCTGCGGCGATGCCAACGTCCTGCCCAGTTCCACCAACCCGACACGGCCCTATACCGTCAACACCATCGAGGAACATCTCGACATGCTGATGGTCTGTCACCACCTCGATAAATCCATCCCCGAAGACATCGCCTTTGCCGAAAGCCGCATCCGGCGCGAGACCATCGCCGCCGAGGATATCCTGCACGATATCGGCGCGTTCTCGATCATTGCCTCGGACAGTCAGGCCATGGGCCGCGTCGGAGAAGTGCTGATCCGAACGTGGCAGACCGCCGACAAGATGCGCAAGCAGCGCGGCCGCCTGCCGGAGGAAACCGGCGACAACGACAATTTCCGCGTCCGCCGCTATATCGCCAAGGTCACGATCAATCCGGCGATCGCGCAGGGGGTCAGCCACGTTCTGGGATCGGTCGAGGTGGGCAAGCGCGCGGATCTGGTGCTGTGGAACCCCGCGTTCTTTGGCGTGAAGCCCGAAATGGTGCTGATGGGCGGCACCATCGTCGTGGCGCAGATGGGCGATCCCAATGCGTCCATTCCGACGCCGCAGCCGGTCTATACGCGGCCCATGTTCGGCAGCTTCGGCCGGTCGGTGGAACGCTCCAGCGTGACTTTCGTGTCGGGGGCGGCGCAGGAGGAGGGGATCGGTGCGGCGCTGGGTCTGGCCAAGGATACGGTCGCCGTCCGCAACACGCGCGGCATCGGCAAGCGCGACCTGATCCTGAACGATGCCCTGCCACAGGTCGAGGTCGATCCCGAAACTTACGAGGTACGCGCCGATGGCGAGCTTCTGACCTGCGAACCCGCCGAGGTGCTGCCGATGGCGCAACGATATTTCATGTTCTGACGCATCCCTGCGCCGCCCTTGCACTTTTCAGGATCAAAGGATTCCCATGCCCGATCATCTTTCCCAGGCTGTCCAGCCCGCAGGCACATGGGCCGAAGCCACCGACAGCTGCACGCTGACCTATGACGACCGTTTCCTGCGCCGCAAGGTTCTGCACAGCGATGGCGGCGTGTCGATCCTGCTCGACCTGCCGAAAACCACTTCGCTCGACCACGGCGATGCCTTGCTGCTGGAGGACGGGCGGCTGGTCGAGGTGATCGCGGCAGAGGAAGACCTGCTGCGGGTCAGCGGTGACAACCTCGCCCGGCTGGCATGGCATATTGGCAACCGCCACACGCCCTGCCAGATCGCGGCGGATCACCTGCTGATCCAGAACGATCCGGTGATCGGGCATATGCTGGAACACCTCGGGGCCACGCTGGACCCGGTCAGCGCGCCGTTCACGCCGGAGGGCGGCGCCTATGGACACGGGCGCACGCACAGCCACGAACACGGCCACACGGCGCATGACCACTGACGCCACCCTGATCCTCAGCCAATGGCTGTCGCCCGGATACCCATTGGGCAGTTTTGCCTATTCCCACGGGCTGGAAACGGTGATCCAGCGCGGCACGGTCGCCACCGCGGCGGAACTGGAAAGCTGGCTGACCGATACGCTGCTCCACGGCAGCGGGCTGAGCGATGCGATCCTTCTGCGCGCGGCCCACGCGAGCGGTGCGCCCGATGCGGTTCTGGCGGTGGACGCCATCGCGCGCGCCTATGCGCCGTCGCGCGAGCGCCTGATGGAAAGCCTGCAACAGGGGCAGGCGTTCTGCACCACGACCGCGTCGATCTGGCCACTGGAAATGCCGCAGCTGATGCACCCTGTCGCGGTCGGCCATGCGGCGGGGCTGCTGGCGCTGCCGGTGGATCTGACGACGGTCATGTATCTGCAATCCTTTGCGGCCAACCTTGTCTCCTGCGCGGTGCGGCTGGTGCCGCTGGGCCAGACCGAAGGTCAGGCCGTTCTGCGCAGTCTGACCCGCCTGTGCAGCGATGTTGCGGCGCGCAGCGCGGAGCGAACGCTCGACGATCTGGGCAGCTTTGCCTTCGCCTCCGACATCGCGGCGATGCATCACGAAACACTGGAACACAGGATATTCCGCACATGACTGAGATGAACGGCCCGCTGCGTGTGGGCATCGGCGGCCCCGTGGGCGCGGGCAAGACAACGCTGACCGCGGCCATCGCGCGCGCCTTGCATCCGGCGCTGTCGCTGGGGGTGATTACGAACGACATTTACACCCAGGAGGACGCCGAGGCGCTGATGCGCATGCAGATCCTGCCGCAGGACCGCGTCATCGGCGTGGAGACGGGCGGCTGCCCGCACACCGCCATCCGCGAGGACGCGTCGATCAACCTTGCCGCCGTAGCCGAAATGCAAAGCCGCCACCCCGGCATCGAACTGGTGCTGATCGAAAGCGGCGGCGACAACCTGTCGGCGACCTTCAGCCCGGAACTGGCGGATATCACGCTCTACGTCATCGACGTGGCCGCGGGCGAGGAGATCCCGCGCAAGGGCGGTCCGGCGATCACGAAATCGGACCTGCTGGTGATCAACAAGACCGATCTGGCCCCCCATGTGGGCGCATCGCTAGACGTGATGGAACGCGACGCAAAGCGGATGCGCGGCGACCGGCCCACGGTCTTCACGGCGCTGCGCCACGGTGAAGGCGTGCAGGCCGTCGTGGATCACATCATCAAGTCGGGTGGCCTGCGCGACATCGCGGCTGAGTAGGGGGATAGGCACCGATCATCGCCCGCTGCTCGGCGGTTTCATGCGGCAACACCACGTCAAAGCTGGTCCCCTTGCCCTCGGTACTGTCGAGCCGGACGTGACCATCGTGAAGCTCGACAATCGCTTTGACGATGCTCAGCCCCAGCCCGGTGCCGCCGGTGCGCGAGCGGTCGGCACTTTGGGCCTGGGTGAAACGCTCGAAAATCGTTTTCTGCGCGTCGAGGGGAATACCGCTGCCGAAGTCCTGCACGGTGATCTTTGCGTGGCCCTCTTCCAGCGACAGGGCGACGCGGATCTTGCCGCCCTCATCCGAGAATTTCGCGGCGTTGGACAGCAGGTTCGCCAGAACCTGAAGGATCCGGTCGGGATCGCATAGCAGCGTGACATCGTGGTGCATGCCCTCTGCGACGACGCTGACACCGTAGTTGTCGAAATAGCCCTGACTGGCGCGCAGCGCCTCGTCCACGAGGTCGACAGCGTCGACGGGGCGTTTGTCCAGTGACATCTGGCCCGCCGCCATTTTTTCGAGGTCGAGCATATCGTTCACGATCAGGACCAGCCGGTCGGCATTGCGGTGGGCAATCTCCAGTAGCCCGCGCGCCTTTTCCGGCATCTCGCCTGCCGCACCCGACAGAACAAGGCCCAGACCGCCCTTGATCGACGTCAGCGGCGAGCGCAGTTCGTGGCTGACCGTGGCGGTAAAGGCGTTTCTGGTTTCTTCCAGCGCGATCTGATCGGCGACATTGCGTTCGACCGTCACAAAACGCTTCTCGCCCTGTGCGGTCGTCGTCAGGCGCAAGGTGACCTCGTAGGGCGCGTCGTAGAGGTCGGACCTGTAGACGACCTCGGACACCTCGCCGTTCAGCAGCGGGGCCGCGCGTTTGCGGAACTTGGCTTCGTCGAAGCGGCTATTGCCGCAAGAGGGCGTCTTGCTGATGAATTCGTCGCCGGACCAGCCCCAGCGTTTCAGCGCGGCGCGGTTCATATAGGTGAAGCGCAGCGTATCGGTGGTGAACATGAACATCGAATCCTCGAACAGATCGAGGGCCGCGTACATTTCCAGCTCCGAACGCATCATCTTTGCTTCCGTGATATCGGTGCGCAGCGTCATGCTGCGGATGTGCTTTCCATTGCTGTCAAAGAGCGGATAGATGGTCGCCTGCGCCCAAAACTGCGTCCCGTCCTTGCGCTTGAGAAACTGCTCTCCGGTCCAGTATTTGCCCTGCTTCATGCTGGCCTGCACGTCCTCGAAGGTCAAGCTTTCGGTATTCGCGTAGATAATGCGGCCACGCTGGCCGACGATCTCGTCCTCGGTGTAGCCGAAGGCCTCCATGAAGCGGTCGTTGACCTGTTCGATTCGGCCTTCGGGGTCCAGCAGGCTGACCATTGCGTGGGCATTGACCGCAAGCATATGGGGATCGAGCAGCGACAGCCCGTGGCTGTCGGCTTCGCGCGTCGCAGGTCTGCGCGCTCCGATAAATCGGGGCATGACGCGTCGCAGAAAGCTGTCAAAGGTCTTTGCCATGTCGCTCCTCACGTCAGGGCCTTCGGTTCACTCTGGGTGCCCGGCTTTACTATTACAACAAAAAGCGACGCGATTGCGGCAAAAGAGCGCCATCTTCAGCGGTACCGCAAATTCCCTTTGGCGGACCGGCATAGCGGCGATGGCCAGGGGGGTGCAAACCTGTTTCCAGCGGCCCGCGCAGCCGGTTACGCGACGCGCGCGCCGCGGCTCCAGACCCCGCGCAGCAGCGGTGTGCCGCCCGCGCGTCCCACGCGGACGACATCCGCGCGCAGGCCGGTTTCCAGCCGTCCGCGGTCGTGCAAACCGGCCGCGCGGGCAGGCGCGTCGCTGACGCAGGCAATGGCGCGCGGCAGGTCGTTCCAGATGTCCGCCAGCCGGAAGGCAGAGAGCAGCAGCGCCGAAGGCACATAGTCCGACGACACGATATCGAGCAATCCCGCCTCGGCCAGCGTTTGGGCCGCGACATTGCCTGAATGGGATCCGCCGCGGATCAGGTTGGGTGCCCCCATCATCACCGAAATACCGGCTTCGCGGCAGCTTTGCGCCGCCTCCTGCGTTGTCGGAAATTCGGCGAATCCCACGCCGTTGCCGTGAGAGGTGCGCACCTGTGCCGCCGTGGTATCGTCGTGGCTGGCCAGAACCGCGCCCAGCCGCGCGGCTTCGGACACGGCCGCCGCTTCGTGTTTCGCCCCGTGAAGCTGCTGCAACCGTTTCAGGTTGTCGACATGGGCCACGAATTCCGCGTCCGACAGCCCGCGTTTCTTCGAGACGTAGGTTTTCAGCGCGTCCATGTTGCGGAACTGCCGTTGACCGGGGGTGTGGTCCATCAGGCTCACGATGCCGACGCGGTCACCGGGGCCGAAGGCGGCCAGCTCTTCGAGCAAGGTCTCGGAACAGATTTCGGCGCGCAGGTGTATGAAATGGCTGATCTTGAAATGCCCGGCGGCGCGCGCGGACAATAATTCGTCCGCCAGCCCGCGCGCGTAGGCGCTGTAGCGCCCGTCGTCGCCGTGGATGGACCCCACGCGCAGGGCGTCGAACACCGTGGTGATCCCGGTCGAGGCAAGCTCGGCATCGTGCGCCAGAAGGGCGGGCAGATGCGGCCAGTCGACTTTCGGGCGCGGCTCGATATGGCGCTCCAGATTGTCCGTATGCAGCTCCACAAGGCCGGGAATGACGAAATCTCCGGCGCAATCCACGGCGCCTTCGGGCACGGTATGGGTCTCGGCGATCTCGGCGATCTTTCCGTCTGACAGGGTGATCGCACCGGTGACCGTCCGGTCGCGCAGCACGAGGGTTGCATTGGCAAGCGTCAGGCTGTTTGACACGGAACTGTCACCTCCTTCTGGCAGGGTTCGGGAAACGAAAGGCTGGTTCATGTCATACACTCGATTTGCTGTTTACTATGTGCCGCCCGACGGACCCCTTGCGGATTTCGGCGCGACGTGGCTGGGCTGGGACATCCGGCGTGGCGCGCCCGAGGATCAGCCCGATGTAACGGGGATCGCGGCGGCGACCGAAGCCCCGCGCAAATACGGTTTCCACGCGACCCTGAAACCGCCGTTCCGGCTGGCGGACGGGGCCACGCCCGATACGCTCGACGCCGCCGTGGGGCAGATGGCGGCCCGCTGTGCACCGGGACAGACAGAGGGGCTGGCCGTCACCCCCTTGGGCCGGTTTCTTGCCCTGACGCTGCGCGGGGACGCCGCGCCTGTCAGCCGCATCGCGGCCACCTGCGTCGAGGCGCTGGACCGCTTCCGCGCGCCCGCGTCGGCGGCCGAGCTTGCCCGCCGCAGAAAGGCCCGCCTGACAGAGCGCCAGGAGATGCTGCTGGCGCGCTGGGGCTATCCCTATGTATTCGAGGAGTTCCGCTTTCACCTCACACTGACGGGACGCTTGCCACGCCCCGAACTGCCCGCCTGGGCCGAAGCGGTCGAAGGGCATCTGCCAAGGCTGCCGGATCCTTTCGTGATCGACAGCGTGGCGCTGGTGGGCGAGCGTGCGGACGGGCATTTCGAACTTGTCCAACGCTACGCTCTCACCGGCTGAAGCGCGCGCAGCGCGTGCGCGACGGTCTGCTCCAGCGGGCCATCGTTGGCAATATCCGTCGCCGCGATCCGGGGGGGAAGCATCTTGCCCGCGGCCCTCAGACGGTCGGCGATCTCGGCCTCGGTTTCGCGTCCGCGTCCGGCAAGGCGCCGCGCCAGCGTTTCGGGGGAGGCGGTGATATGCAGAACGCACAGGAGCTCGAAGAGCGCATCGGCCTGCAAAAGAACGCCGCGTGACAGGTTCACCAGACAGTCGGTCCCGGCCGCAAGATCGGCGGTGACATCCACAGGGATGCCGTAGGACAGCCCGTGCGCGCGCCAGTGCAGTGCAAAGCCGCGATCCCGGCGCATGGCCTCGAACTCGGCGTCGGTGGCGGGGCTGTGATCCTCGCCACCGGGATCGGCGGCGCGCGTGATGACCCGCCGCACCAGCCGCATCTGGGGCGCGGCGGCTTTCAGGCCGGCCAGCACGCTGTCCTTGCCCACGCCGGACGGACCGACCACCGCGATCAACCGCCCGGTCATGCCGCAGTCTCCCGTGCACGGATGCCTACGTCGATCTCGCGGTCGCACACCCGCGCGCGCGCGGCGTCGTCGTGGAAGATGCCGACAATTGTCGCACCGCGCCGCTTGGCCTCCTCGATGAGCTCCAGAACGACCTCGCGATTGGCGGCATCGAGGCTCGCGGTCGGCTCATCCAGCAGCAGCGCGGGGTAGGGATGCGCAAACCCGCGCGCGATGTTGACCCTCTGCTGCTCGCCACCCGAAAAAGTGGTGGGCGACAGCGACCACAGCCGTCGCGGTATGTTCAGCTTTTCCAGCAGATGCCGCGCACGCCCCTGCGCCTCCTCTGCGGGCACGCCCAGCGCGCGCAACGGGTCGGCCACGACCTCGATCGTCGGCACACGGGGAACGACCCGCAGGAACTGGCTCACATATCCCAGCACCTCGCGGCGGATCCGGATGATCTCGCGCGGCTCGGCCCCGACAAGGTTCACGCCGCCCACGCGGATGCTGCCGCCCTGCGCCATGTAATTTGCGTAGATCAGGCGCATCAGCGTGGATTTTCCCGCGCCCGACGATCCGGTCAGCGCCACGCATTCCCCCGGCGCCACCCGCAGGTTCACGTCGCGCAGAACCTCGATCACCGCACCCCCCTGATTGTGCAGGGTAAATCTCTTGGTCACATTCTCGATTTCGATCATTTCTCTATTTTGCCCTTAAACTCCGGGGTCCGGGGCTGGCCCCGGTCCGCCCTCTCAAACCTGCAGGACGCTGGAGACCAGCAACTGCGTATAGGCGTGCTGCGGATCGTCCAGCACCTGATCGGTCAGGCCCGCCTCAACGACATGCCCCGATTTCATCACCATCAGACGGTCTGCGAGCAGCCGCACCACGGCCAGATCGTGGGTGACGATGATCGCCGATAGCCCCATGTCGCGCACAAGACCGCGCAGCAGGTCCAGAAGCCGCGCCTGAACACTGACATCCAGCCCGCCCGTGGGTTCGTCCATGAACACCAGCCGGGGCCCGGTCACCAGATTGCGCGCGATCTGCAACCTCTGCTGCATGCCGCCCGAAAATGTCGTCGGGCGATCGTCGATCCGTCCCGCGTCGATCTCCACCCGTCCCAGCCAGTCGCCGGCTCGGGCGCGGATGTCGCCATAGTTCCGCGCTCCCACGGCCATCAGCCGCTCGCCCACATTGCCGCCGGCGCTGACCCCCATGCGCAGACCGTCGCGCGCGTGCTGGTGCACGAAGGCCCAGTCGGTGCGCCCCAGCATCCGGCGCTCGGGCTCGCTCATGGTGACCGTATCGCGCGGGCCATCGGTGCGGGTGTCGAACACCACCGATCCAGTATCGGGCACCAGATGGCCCGCCATGCAGTTCAGCAATGTCGACTTGCCCGATCCGCTTTCCCCCACGATCCCCATCACCTCACCGGGATAGAGATCGAACCCCACGTCCGCGCAGCCGATCTGCGCGCCGTAGCGTTTGCCAAGGCCCTGAACAGACAGAAGAGGGGTCATGCCGCATCCTTTCCACGGTGGCCCGCGCCCTGACGGGCGCCACAGTAATCGGTGTCCGAACAGACGAACATGCGCCCGCCTGCATCGTCGACGATCACCTCGTCGAGATAGCTGTCCTCGGCCCCGCAGAGACCGCAGGGATGGTCCGCCTTGCTGGCCTCGAAGGGGTGGTCCTCGAAATCGAGGCTGGCCACCGCCGTATAGGGCGGCAGCGCATAGATCCGCTGTTCGCGTCCCGCGCCAAAGAGCTGCACCGCCGCGCAACCGCCCAGCTTGGGGTTGTCGAATTTCGGGATCGGGGAGGGGTCCATCACATATCGCCCCTCGACCTTGACCGGGTAGGCGTAGGAGGTCGCGATATGGCCGTGACGGCTGATATCCTCGTAGAGCTTGACGTGCATCAGGCCGTATTCCTCTAGCGCATGCATCTTGCGGGTCTCGCTTTCGCGAGGCTCCAGAAACCGCAGGGGTTCGGGGATCGGCACCTGGAAGACAAGGATCTGGCCCTCGCCGAGCGGCTCCTCGGGGATGCGGTGGCGGGTCTGGATGACGCTGGCGCGCGCCGTTTCTGTCGTGGTCGCGATCCCCGCCGTGCGTTCAAAGAAGCTGCGGATGGAAACCGCGTTGGTGGTGTCGTCCGCCCCCTGGTCGATGACCTTGAACCGGTCGTCCGGCGTCAGCACCGCGGCGGATACCTGCACGCCGCCGGTGCCCCATCCGTAGGGCATGGGCATCTCGCGGCTGGCGAAAGGCACCTGATAGCCCGGCACAGCCAGTCCCTTGAGGATGGCACGGCGGATCATCCGCTTGGTCTGTTCGTCAAGATAGGCGAAGTTATAGGCTTCGGCGGTCATCAAAGGGCCTCATTTTCTGGGCAGAAAACCGCATGGAGCTTCTTGTCGACCTCTATAGCGGCCTGCGCGACAATCCCCGCGCGGTGCTGATCTGCATCGGTTTCCCGGTGGTTCTGCTTTTGCTGTTCGGCGGCAATGGCCCCGGCATCGGTGGCGGATCCGGCGGGGACTGCGGCGGCGGCGGGGATGGTGGCGACTGAGGTCATTCGGCGGCCTCGCGGGTCGCGGATATGCCCGCCTCGCGGCGCAGTTTGCGCACCAGTTCAAGTTCGGACTGGAAGTCCACGTAATGCGGCAGTTTTATGTGCTCGAGGAAACCCGTCGCCTGAATGTTATCCGCGTGGTAGAGCACGAATTCCGCGTCCTGCGCCGGGGCGCCCACGTTCTCTTCGCCCAGCTCCTCCCACCGCAGCGCGCGGTCGACCAGCGCCATGGAGATCGCCTTGCGCTCGGTCTGGCCGAAGACCAGACCGTAGCCGCGGGTGAATTGCGCAGGCTCGGTCTTTGATCCCTTGAACTGGTTGACCGTTTCACATTCGGTCAGCGTGATCTCTCCGATCTCGACGGCGAAACCCAGTTCGGGGATATCCATCTCGATGGGCACGGTGCCGATGCGCAATTCGCCCACGAAAGCGTGGTTGCGCGCATAGCCGCGCTGGGTGGAATAGGCCATCGACAGGGTAAACCCTTCGTCCGCGCGGGCCAGCGCCTGAAGCCTCAGCGCGCGGTCCGCTGGCATCTCAAGGGGCGTGCGCGTCAGATCCGGCGGCGCGCTATCGTCGCGCGGCGCGTCCTCGATCAGGCCCTCGTTGTTGAGAAACTCGGTCACATGCGGCACCGGCGCCGGATCGACCTCGCGCTGCGGCGCATCGGGGACATGCCCTTCGGCCGCCAGTTTGAAATCCAGCAAACGGTGGGTGTAGTCGAAAGTCGGCCCCAGAACCTGCCCTCCCGGTACGTCCTTGAACGTCGCCGAGATCCGCCGGTCGCAGGCCATCCGCGCGGTATCGACCGGATCGGTCACCCCGAAGCGGGGCAGCGTGGTGCGGTAGGCGCGGATCAGGAAGATCGCCTCGATCAGGTCGCCGCGCGACTGCTTGATCGCCAGCGCCGCCAAATCCGGGTCGTAAAGCGACCCTTCGGCCATCACGCGGTTCACCGCAAGGCCCAGCTGCTCGCGGATTTGCGGCACGCCCAGTTCGGCGATGTCCCGGTCGCCGCGCCGTTCCTCGGCGAGCCACGCATGGGCATTTTCAATCGCGCGCTCGCCGCCCTTGACTGCTACGTACATGGCGCGGCCTCCGTATCGGGATGACAGATTTGCGTCGACCGGGGCAGGGCCGCGATCCGACCGTCGCAGGTCCAGATGAAATCGAGCCCACGCGGGAAAAGCGCGTGATTGGCGCGCAGCGCCTGCGCGTCGGGCAGCGACAGCGTGGCGTTGTCGCGGATACCAGGGCCGCGCAGCACGGTGCCCTCATGCGCCAGCCTTTCGGTCTCGACGATCAGCGTGGCCGACCGGTCGGGGTATTGCGCGGTGCCGACGGGATAGCCCGACAGCGGCATCAGCGCCTCCCATGTTCCGATCGCAAAGGTGCAGTGGGACCGCCCCGTGAAAGGCGCGCCGGTGTGAAAGGCGATCCAGTCGCGGACCGCGCGGCAGTCCGCATCGCCCGCCAGATAGAGCGGCGTATCCGTGTCGCAGAGCGTCAGGATCACCGCCCCCGCCGCGCGCGACAGTGGCGCGGGGGGCTGCGCGCCCGTTATATCGTGGATCGTGCCAGGGCGGGCCATCGCCTCCATCACCGCGCGGAAGGCCCCTGCGGCCTGCGTGGCCGGTTCGGCAAATCCGCCTTCAAGCGTTTGCGCCTGCATCAATCCTCTCCTCTGACCATCGTGTAGAAATCGACCTTGGTGGCTGCCGCTTTTCCGGCCCGCGTCTGGCGTCGGTCCGTCTGGGCCTGCGCAAGCGGGTCGAGCACGGCCCGTTGCAGGCTGTCCGCCGCCTCTGTCTGCATCAGCGCATCGACGAGGGCTGCCGCTTCGGCATCGGCCTTGTCGCGGCCCTGGATATAGGCGTGGCCGACTTCGCCGGTGGCAAGCGTCAGGGCACAGCGCGTCACGGTAACCTCGCCCAGATTGAACCGCCCGCCCGTGCCCCCCGCGCGCCCCTGCACCATGACGGTGCCGGTTTCGGGTCGCCGCAGCCAAGTGAAGACAGGGCGCGGACCGGTTGCGTCCAGCAGGGCACGCACCCGCCCCTGCGGCGCCTTGGCCATCAGGCCCATCCAGCCGCGTCGCGGGGCGTGATCGTCGACGGTGTCTTTCATCTCGACAACTTCCGTTTTAACTATACAACTAGACATATCATACCAGATTCGGCCCGTCGGCCCAGAAGAGATTTGTGAAGTTTGCGTGACACGACCCCAAAGAAATCCGGGCGGACAGCGGTGTGGCAGTCCATCGCCGGCAGCCTGCGCAGTGACATCGCCGAAGGCCGCTACCGCCCCGGGGACAAGCTGCCGACCGAGGCGGAGCTGGCGGCGCGGTTCGGGGTTAACCGGCACACGGTGCGCCACGGGCTGGCGCAGCTGGTGGACGAGGGTCTGGTGCGCACGCGCCGCGGTGCCGGCGCATTCGTGGCTGCCACGCCGACGGATTATCCCATCGGGCAGCGGGTGCGGTTCCACGAAAACCTGATCGCCGCTGGCCGGCGGCCCGAAAAGCGGGTGCTGCACATCGAACGGCGCAGCGCCTCGGCGGGCGAGGCGCGCGTGCTTGCGGTGGCCGAAGGGGCGGTGGTCTGCGCCTACCACGGGCTGTCGCTGGCCGACGATCTGCCCATCGCCCTGTTCGAAAGCGTCTTTCCGCTGGAGCGGTTGCCGGGCCTGGACGCGGCACTGGCCGAGACCCACGGCGTGACCGAAGCACTGGCCCGCATGGGCATCTCGGACTACACCCGCGCGTCCACCCGGCTGATGGCCGTGCGCGCCACAGCCACCGAAGCGCTGCACCTGCATCTGCGCGAGGGCGATCCGCTGTTGCGCTCGACCGGCGTCAACATCGACAGCGCGGGCGTGCCGGTCGAATACGGGCGGACGTGGTTCGCGGGGGACCGTGTCACGCTGACGCTTGACGGGCTGACCTGACGCGCCCGTGCCACGCCATTTGCGGCCTTGTCGTCGTTCTGCCTGCGGTCTAGGGTCTGGCTGTTTGTTTACAGGTAAAGCGTTTCCATCCTTTCACCGTGCGAGGCCTTTCTTGTCAGACATCCTGTCTCCCACCTCGATCCTGATCATCTGCGCGGTCTCGACCTGTGTTCTGGGCTTTTTGTTTCGCGACCCGCTCTACATCCGCGTGCTCGTGGTCATCGGCAGTCTTTTCTACGTCGCCTATTACATGGTCGCGGGGCCGGTCCCCTTGTGGGATGCGATACTGGGCGCGACATTGATCGGCGCGGCCAGCCTTCAGGGCGCGGTCCGCCTGTTGTGGGGCAGGCTGCCGATCACGCTGCCCAAACACGCGCGCCATATCCGCGACGCGATGGGCGATATCGAGCCGGGGCTCTTCCGCGCGTTGATGCAGAATGCCGAACGGTCGGTCGCGCGGTCCCAGATCGTTCTGACGACGCAATACGAGGTGCCTTCCGCCCTGTGGTTCGTGCTCGAGGGGGATCTGACGCTCCGGCGCGAAGGGATTGCGCCAGTGCGCATCACCGCTCCGTGCTTTGTCGGCGATATCGCGTTTCTGAGCGGCGGCTTCGCCTCGGCGACCGTGTCCGTCGCGCCGGGGGCGGAGTTGGTGCGCTGGCCGGTAGACAAATTGCGCCGCAGCCTGCGCCACCGCGAGCGGCTGAAGCTGACGCTCGAGGCACTGATCGCGCAGGATCTGGCGCGCAAGCTGTCCAAGAGTACCCCGATCGAGCTGCGCTATAAATCCTGACAGCACCGCGGCGGCGCTACCCGCCGTAGCGCTCCAGAAAGGCCTCGGCGCAGAGTGTGCGGAAGTCGTCGAGCGCCAGACGCAGGGCATCGTGGGGCCAGTCCCACCACGCCATCTCGATCAGCCGCTCCGCGATGTCGGCGGGCTGTCGCGGGCGCAGCGGTGAGGCCGGGGTGCCTGCGACGATGGTATAGGGGGCCACATCGCGGGTGACCACTGCACCGGCTGCCACAACCGCGCCGTGGCCCAGCGTAACCTCCGGCTTGACCATCGCACCCGCGCCGATCCAGGTGTCGTGCCCGATATAGGCCGTGCGCGCGCGGCGCTGGGCAAAGAAATCCGCATCCGGCGCCGCATCGTCCCAATAGTCATCCGACCGATAGAGAAAATGGTGACAGGCCGCCGTGTGCAGGGGATGATCCGTGGCCCCGATCCGCGAAAACGCCGCGATATTGGCGAATTTTCCGATCTCGGCGTTGGCGATATCCGCGTAGCGGTCGCAATAGCTGTAGTCGCCGAAGACGGACTGCGCGACGCGGCTGCCCGCACCGATCTCCACATAGGCGCCGAAACGGCTGTGGGTTATGGTGCATCCCGCGTGGATCACCGGGGTCTCGGCGCTCAGGCGGGCCATCAGGACGCGCGCCCGATCAGCCGCGCCCGCAACCAGCCCGACAGCCAATCCATAACCATCACCATCAGCACGATCAGCACGATGTAATAGGCGACCTCCTCCCAGTCTTTCTGGGTCTGGATCGCCTGCGTCAGCATCAGGCCGATCCCGCCGCCGGTGATCGCCCCGATGATGGTGGCCGAACGGGTGTTGGATTCGAGGAAATACAGGATTTGCGCCAGCAATACCGGCACGACCTGCGGGATCACGCCAAAGCGGTAGCGCTGGAGTGTCTTGGCCCCCGTCGACTGGACGCCCTCGATCTGGCGCGCGTCGACGTTTTCCAGAGCTTCGGAGAATATCTTGCCGAAGGTACCGGTGTCGGTGATCAGGATCGCCAGCGTGCCGGTCAGCGGGCCGGGGCCGAAGGCCCGCGCCAGTACCACCGTCCAGATCAGCGCATCGACACCGCGCACGAAATCGAACAGCCGCCGCGTGAGGGCGCGCACCAGCATCACCGGCGCAAAGCGCTTGGCCGCGAGAAACGACAGCGGCAGCGCGATCGTCGCGGCGCCCATCGTGCCCAGAAAGGCCATCAGGATCGTCTCGCCAATGGCCCAGGCCACGTCCTTGTGCCGCCACATGGCGTTGTTCCACCAGTCGCCGAGGGCGCCAGCTACGTTGCTGCGGGCAGGGTCGATACGCTCCCCGGCCACGATCTGCATCAGGCTCTTGCCGTGGTAGGGGCTGTCGAGTGTGAACCAGAAAAGCTCCCATCCGGGGAAATAGTTGAACACTTCGGTCTTCGTACCGGTGAGGGTCACGCGCCCCTCGGGGGTGGTGATGGCAACGCGCCGGTCCGAGGCGCTGATCCAGTCGGGAATGGTGCCGGACAGGTTGGTGAATACCTGCCGCCCCTCGGCGCGCGCCTCGATGGTGCCGAAGTCGGGAATGTCGATCTCGGTGCGGTTGTCCGGCAGCAGCCGCACGACGGTTTCCCCGCCCAGATCCACAATGATGACCTCGTCGCCGCTCACCCAGTCGGGGCGCGTCCCTTCGGGGTAGGTGCCCTTGCGCTCGCCCTCCACCGCATAGTCCACGTCGCCGGTGCGGTTGCTGCGGGTGACATGCACCTTGTAGGACCAGCTGTCAGAAGCCAGCGTAACGGCATTGTCCCAGTTCATCCGCTTTGCCAGACCGGCGATGTCGAACGCGAAGAAGATATAGACGAAATAGGCGAGCACCACGGCGGGCAGGGCGAAGGCCATCACCCGCTTGCGGCGGAAAAGCGCGTCCGCGCCGGATTTGGTGAGGGAGAGATCAGCGGTTGTCATCGGTCAGGACCCTTCGGACAGACGGTTGCGGTAACGGCTCGACAGCTGGTCGAAAAACACGATGGTCCCGAACAGCAGCACGAAAATGGCGGCGGCCTCGTCGAAGCGCCCTGGGCCCCAGGCCATGGCGTTGCGCAGTTCGTAGCCTATGCCCCCCGCGCCGACAAAACCGAGGATTGCCGAGGCGCGGATGTTGATCTCGAACCGCAACAGCGCGTAGCTGACGAAGTTTGGCGCGACCTGCGGCAGCACCCCAAGCCACATCCGTTGCGTCCACGTGGCGCCGGCCGAGGCCAGCCCCTCGACCGCTTTGAGATCCGCGTTTTCCGCCACTTCCGAGAACATCTTGCCAAGGGCTCCGGCGGTGTGGATGGCGATGGCGATCATCGCGGGCACCGGACCGCCGCCCAGCACAAAGATCAGAACCAGCGCGATCACGATCTCGGGCACCGCACGCATGATGTCCATCAGCCGACGAAAGAGCGCAATCAGGCGCGGCCAGCGTGCCAGACCGCGGGTGGACAACAGCGACAGCACCAGCCCGAAGCCCGCACCGACAAGCGTCGAGACGGCAGCGATGTTCACGGTCTCGATCAGGGCGGGGAAATACCGCGCCATCAGGCCGGGCAGGTCGGCGCGCTTCTGCCACGCTTCGGACAGCACGTCGGCGGGATAGTCGCCGATGTTTTGCAGACCGTCCCAGAAGCCGCCCGCGTTGCGCGCATCGGCAACGTTGAAGCCCGACACCATCAGCAGCGCGAAGATCATCAGCGTCAGCCCGCCATAGAGCCTGCGCCGTCTGACCTGCGCCATATAGGCGGTCTCTACGCGGTCCACGGTTTCGGACGCTTTGCCCGATGCGTATGCTGCATCCGTCATTTACTGCCCTTTCAATGATAAACCGGCGACCCGTGGCGGATCGCCGGTTCTTGCGTTTTCAGATGCTCAGCCGCCGATCTTGGCTTTGCGCGCCTCGATCACCGACTCGTAGGTGTCGTGGCTGACCGGCTGGAAGCCCAGCGTATCGCCCGCGGCCACCCCGTAGGCGCAATCCTGATCGCGCTCGTACAGGCCGTCGACCAGCGCGGTCATCTGTTCCTTCACCTGCGCGGGAAGGTCCTTGCGCAGCACGACGGGGCCTTCGGGAATGACTTTGGATTTCCAGATCTGCACCATGTCGTTCATATCGACGAGACCCGCATCAACCGCCTTGCGCAGCGCGCCGGAGTTATAGCCGTCTTCCCAGTTGCCCTGCCCATCGGCCCATGTCACGCCGCCGTCGATATCGCCGTTGGCAACCGCGACGATTGTCTGCTCGTGGCCGCCGGTGAATTTCACCTCGCCGAAGTAGTCGCCCGATTCCATCGACGCGCCGGTCTCTTGCGGGATTTCGATGGAGGGGATCAGGTAGCCGGAGGTCGAGTTCGGATCACCGAAGCCGAACACCTTGCCCTGCATGTCCTCGAGGCTGATGATCCCCGCGTCCTTGCGGGCAAAGCCGATCGAATGGTAGCCGAAGGATCCGTCGAGGTTGACCTTGACCAGAACCGGCTCGACCGCCTCTGGATCCTGAAGGAAGGTCGCGGCATAGGCCGAGGCGCCGAGCCACGCCATATCGAGTGTGCCGCCCAGCAGGCCCTGGATCACGCCGTTGTAGTCGGCGGGCGCGAAGAGCTTGACCGGCACGCCCAGTTCTTCGGAGGCATAGTCCTGCAAGCAGCTGTAGCTGTTCATCCGGTCCTGTGCGTTCTCGCCGCCCAGGATCCCGATGCGGAATTCGTCGATCCCGTGGCCGTCCGCGATGGCGGCGGTGGACAGGGCGGTGGTGGCAAGTGCAAGTGCAATGGTCTTTTTCATCGGATACTCCATGGATGAATGGCCCGCGAAAACGCGGGGTAGGATGCGCTCAGACGAGCGCTTTGGCCTTGGCCATCTCGCGCTGGCCGCGGGCCAGCGTGTCGATCTGGGTAGATGTCGCGGCTTCGGAAAAATCCGCCCCCGCGCCATAGATGTCGCGGGCCGCACCGGTGGTCAGCTGCGCGGGCGTGCCGTCAAAGACGACGCGCCCGTCGCGCATCCCGATCACGCGGTCGCAAAAGCTCCGTGCGGTATCGAGGGTGTGCAGGTTGGCCACGATCGTGCGCCCGTCTTCCTCGTGGATCGCGCGCAGGGCCTGCATCACGATCTGGGCGTTCATCGGGTCGAGACTGGCGATGGGTTCGTCCGCGAGAATGATCTTCGGGTCCTGCATCAGGGCGCGGGCAATCGCCACGCGCTGCTGCTGGCCGCCTGACAGTGCCTCGGCGCGTTTCGGGGCCTGTTCGGCAATGCCCAGACGGTCGAGGATTTCAATCGCGCGGTGGATGTCCGCCTGCAGGTAGAGGTTGAACATCGTCGCCAGCGTTGAGCGGCGGTTCAGCGTGCCGTGCAGCACGTTCGACACGACATCCATCCGTGGCACGAGGTTGAACTGCTGGAAGATCATCGCGCAGTCGGATTGCCAGGCGCGCCGGGCTGCGCCCTTCAGCCGCGTGATATCGCGGCCCTCGAACACGATGGATCCGTCGCTGGCATCGTTCAGCCGGTTCAGCATCCGCAGCAGCGTGGATTTTCCCGCGCCCGAGCGTCCGATGATGCCGATCATCATCGGCCGGTCCACCGTCAGGCTGACCGCATCGACAGCCGTGTTGGGACCGAATCTCTTGGTCAGTGATTTCAGTTCGAGCATCTGCACCCCCTTGTTCGGGGGTTCGATACGCAGGCAGCGTAAAGGGAATGCGAAGGATTTGAATCAGATTTGTGAAGCGTTTGAAACAACTCTGTGACAGCCCGCAGGCGCGGGCCTGTGTCACCGCTGGCTCAGGTCTTCCCATGCTTCGTATTGCGACAGGTACACACGCCCGTTCAGCTCATGCAGCAATTCGGTTGCGGACAGACGGTCCATCACCGGTCCCTTGACCTCGGACAGGTGCAGGCCCACGCCCATGTCGCGCAGCCGGTGGTTGATCGCCTCTAGGCTTTCGAGCGCCGAGAAGTCGACCGCATTCACCGCCGAGAACATCAGCACCACGTGGCGCAATTCGGTGCCCTCGGCGACGCGTGTCTGGATCAGGTCCTCCAGCGTACGGGCATTCGCGAAATAGAGGCTTTCATCCACCCGCAGTGTCACGATGCGCGGATCGGTCAGAACCTCGTGCCGGTGGATGTTGCGAAAGTGCTGGGTGCCGGGCACCAGCCCCACCTCGGCCACATGCGGGCGCGATGTCTTGAACAGATGCAGCAGCACCGATGTGCCCACACCGGCGGCCACGCCGACCTCGACGCCAAGGCCGAGGGTCAGCAGGGCGGTGATCGCCACCGCGCTGAAATCGGACCGCGCGTAGCGCCATGTCCGCGTGAATATCGAAAGGTCGACAAGGCTCAGCACCGCGACGATGATCGTTGCCGCCAGCGTGGCATTGGGCAGGTAATAGACCAGCGGGGTCAGCGCCAGCGCCGCAAGGGCCAGCCCGATTGCCGTGAAGATCCCCGCCGCCGGCGTTTCGGCCCCTGCATCGAAATTCACCACCGACCGCGAGAACCCTCCGGTCACCGGAAAGCCGCCCGTGAACGCCGCCCCGAGGTTCGCGGCACCCAGACCCACAAGCTCCTGATCGGGGTTGAGCCGCTGGCGTCTCTTGGCGGCAAGGGTCTGGGCCACTGACACGGATTCGACGAAACCGATGACCGAGATCAGGATCGCAGGGCCGATGAGCGCGCGCAGAAGATCGACCTCAAACCCCGGCATCGTCAGCGGGGGCAGGCTGCGCGGGACCTCGCCCACCACACGCACACCGGCATCCGCAAGGCCAAGACCCCAGACCGCCAGCGTGGTCGCGACAACCCCCAGCGCCGGACCGGCCTTGGCCCCGAACTCCGCCGCACCGGCAGAAAGGCCGATGCGCACCAGCAACGGCCTGAGCCGGCCGCGCACCCAGAAGAGAAACAGCAGCGTCAAGCTTCCTAGCAGGGCGGTGACCCCGTTGGTCTGTGCCAGTCCCGCCCAGAGCGATACCGCCATCTCGGGCAGCGTGTGGCCCTGCGCATCAATCCCCAGAATATGCTTCAGCTGGCTTGCCGCGATCAGCAGGCCGGACGCTGTAATGAAGCCCGCGATCACCGGGTGGCTGAGAAAATTGGCGAGAAATCCGAGCCGGAGCAGCCCCATCAGCACCAGAAAGCCGCCCGACAGGAACGCCAGCGTCAGCGCAGCGGTGGCGTAATCTGCCGTGCCTTGCGCCGCGATCTTTCCGATGGCCGATGCGGTCAGCAAGGACACCACGGCGACCGGCCCCACAGCCAGCGCTCGCGACGAGCCGAAAATCGCGTAGAGTATGATCGGCACGATCGAGGCGTAGATCCCCGCCTCGGCGGGCAGCCCGGCCAGCATGGCATAGGCCAGCGATTGCGGGATCAGCATGACCGTCACGATCACCGCGGCAGTCAGATCGTTTGCAAGGGTCGCCCTGTCGTAGCGGCGGCCCCAGTCGAGGATCGGGATATAGCGGCTGAGATGCGTCATGATCGGGCTTTGCCTGTTCCGGAAATCTGTTCTGCCCTCAAGGGACAGCCACGCGCCGCACCCGCCTTCTTGCGAAAGCGGGCCGGTGCCATGGAACCGCTATATGATCCGGCAGCGGGATCTGACGGTGACAATGTCACCCAGCCGCGCGAAATCGCGCGGATTGCCTGCAGGAAACGGTAAGGGGCCTAGCGCCCGGTAAAGCTCGGCTTGCGGCCCTCGGCGAAGGCATGAACCGCTTCCTGATGGTCCGCACTTGCGTTCGCGGTGTCCTCCATTGCGAGGCAGGCGTCCATGATCGAGGTGGCCAATTGCTTCAGCCCGATGTTGATCGACACTTTGGTGGTGCGGATGGCGACGCCCGCGCCGCTTGCCAGCCGCGCGGCAAAGGCGTCCACCGCGGAATCGAGATCGGCGGCGGGCAGGGCGTGGTTGATCAGACCGATGCGGGCCGCCTCGGTCGCGTTCATCAGATCACCGGTCATCAGGTATTCCTTGGCCCGCGCGTAGCCGATCAGTTGCGGCCAGATCACGGCCCCGCCATCCCCTGCGGTCAGCCCCACGCTGACGTGCGGGTCGCCGATGCGCGCCTCGTCCGAGGCAAAGATCACGTCACAGAACAGCGCCATCGTCGCCCCAAACCCTGTCGCGTGGCCGTTGAGTTTCGCGATCACCGGTTTTTCGCAATCGAGCAGCGCGTTGATGATCCGCTTCGCCTCGCGCGCGGTCTGACCGAAGCCGGTGTCGATCATCTCCTGCATCCACTTGATGTCGCCGCCGGAGGAAAACGCGCGCCCCGCGCCGGTCAACACCACCACGTCCGAATGCGGATCGTCGGCGGCGTCGTGGAAAACCGTGCACAGTTCGCGGTGCATCTGCTTGTCCACCGCGTTGAGGGTGTCGGGACGGTTCAGCGTCAGCGTGAGGATGCGCCCCTCGCGGCTGGCCTTGATGGTTTTATAGGCGGGAAAATCGGTCAACGTGGGGGCTCCTCAAAAAGCGCGTCGCGGATGTCGCGGCCCATGGCGTGCAGCGCGGTCCGGGCAACGGGTGTGATATGCGGCAAAGAGATGAAGGCGTGGATCATGCCGGGATATGTGCGCCGCTTGGCCTGCACACCGCTGTCGCGCAGTCGATTGAACAGGTCCTCGCCCTCGTCGTGCAGGATGTCACATTCGGCCAGCCCGATGCTGGTCGGGGGCAGGGCAGACAGATCCGCCTCCAGCAGCGCGGGGAGGTTTTTGCCCGCGCGGTAACAGTCCCAGAACCACAGCATCCCCTCGCGGGTCAACAGATGGTCCTGCGCGAACGCCTGTTGTGACGCGCTTGCACAGGCGGGATCGAGGGGGGGATAGAAGAGGGCAAGATGCCGGACCGGAACCGCGCTCTGCAATGCGGTTGCGAGGGCCAGATGCGCCCCCGAACTGTCCCCGGCAAGCGAGATGCCCGGCCCGAGATCCAGATCACCCGCATGCGCGGCGACCCAGTCCAGAACCGCAAGGCAATCTTCGAGAGCCGCGGGGTAGGGCGCCTCGGGCGACAGCCGGTAGGCGACGGAGAGAACCGCACAGCCCGAAGAGACGGCAAGCGACCGGCAGACGCTGTCGTGACTGTCGAGGCTGCCCCAGACCCATCCGCCACCGTGGAAGAACACCACAACGGGCTGGCCGTCTGTCCCCTCCGGTCGGTAGAGGCGGCAGGCGATCGCGCCCTGCGCCGCTGGCACGGCGATATCGCTGACACTGTGGACGGGTTCCTTCGGGGCGGCGGCCAGTCGCGCATCCGCCGCGGCGCGCGCGTAATCGAGCGGCACGCTCTGCGGCAGAGGGCGCACATGGTTGCGCGGATCGGCGAGCAATTCGGCAAAGCAGGGGTCTACGGTCATCTGGTCCTCTGTGCGGCGTGTCCGTGTCGGTGCAGCGAAATAATACGCACCAGTAGGTTTTTCTTGCTTACGGGAAGGCTAGCTGGCAAACTGCTCGCTGTAAAGCGTTTCGCGGCCAACAGGTCAGCGGCCGGCGCGAATGGCCGGACGGGAGGGGCAAGGATATGAAAACCGCCAAGGAGCGCCGCACGGCGCTGGTCAGACGTCTGCCGGAATGGACGCCGCGCTGCCTGCACGAAGTGCTCGACGAGGCCGCCCGCGAATTCCCGGACCGTGATTATGTCATCGGTGAAACGGGCACCCAAACCTATGCCGAAGTCGCGCAGCGGTCGCGGGCCATCGCGGGTGCGCTGAAGGCGCTGGGCGTCGGGAAGGGCGAACACGTGGCTGTCATCATGGCCAACTTCACCGAGTTCGTGGCTTTGAAATACGCAATCTCGCGGGTGGGGGCGGTTTGTGTGCCGATCAATTTCCTCAATCGCCGCGACGAAATCGGCTATGTGCTGCGCCAGTCCGACGCGGTTTTTCTGGTCACGATGGACCGGTTTCGCGACCTTGACTACCTTGCGGCACTCGACGATCTGGCGCCGGGCTGGGCGGGGGAGGGGGGCGGTGCGGCCTTTCCGAAGCTGCGTCAGGTCGTGGTGATGCCGACGGGGGATGACCATGTGCCCACGGGCGCGATGCACTTCGACCAGTTGCAGGGCGCATATGCCCCCTACGACGGGGAGGCGGGCCGTGACCCCGACGCCGTCAGCGATATCATCTACACCTCGGGCACCACCGGATCGCCCAAGGGTGTCCTGATGACCCATGAAATGCTGCTGCGCGCGGCCTTCGGAAGTGTCTATGCCCGTGCGTTCGATGACGGTTGGCGGGTGACGTTCTCGCTCCCGATGTACCATGTCTACGGCTATGTCGAGGGGATGCTGACGGTGCCCTTCGTGGGCGGCGCGATCATTCCCCAGCGCGTTTTCGATCCCGTCGCGACGCTCGATGCGATCGACCGGCACAGGGCGGATGATGTGCTTCTGGTGCCGACGATGACCGTGCCGATCCTCGACGTGTTGCGGGATGCGCCGCGCCCGCTCGACAGTCTGCGCGCGGTCATATCTTCGGGGCAACGGTCGCCCGCATGGATCTGGGACGACATCGACGCGCTGCTGACACCGCAGGAGGTGACAACCGGTTACGGCATGACCGAGGTCACCGCGACAATGTCGATGACCCGCCCCGAAGACCCCAGGCAAAGGCGCACCTCGACCAATGGCCGGATGCGCGATGTGGGCCCTGCGGGGGATCCCGACACTGGACGGCTGGCGGAGTTTCGGATCACCGACCCCGAAACCGGTCAGGCGGTGCCCGATGGCAGTGTCGGTGAAATCATGGCGCGTGGGCTCTGCGTGACCGCCGGCTACTACAACAAACCCGAAGAGACCGAGGCCGCTTTCGACAGTGACGGCTGGCTGCACACCGGCGATCTGGGGCAGTTCGACGAGAACGGATATCTGCTGCTGGTCGGGCGTCTCAAGGAAACCTACCGCTGCGGGGGCGAACAGGTGATGCCGACCGAGATCGAGGATCTGCTTGTCACCCATCCCGCCGTTCTGCAGGCGCATGTGGTGCCGGTGCCCGATGCCCGCATGGGCGAGGCGGGGGCCGCCTATGTCGTGCTGCGCGACACGCCGAAAATCACGCCGGAGGAACTTCTCGCGCTCTGCCGCGAGCGTCTGGCCCGCTTCAAAGTGCCCAAATACATGCTGCCCATACCCGCCGCAGAGCTGCCCACGACGCCGTCGGGGCGGGCGCGCAAATTCCTGCTGACCCAGCGCGCGATTGCCGAGCTGGACCTGAGCGACCAATGACAAAAGGAAAGAGACCGATGTCCGATACCCTGCGCATCACCCGTGACACACCGATCGGCTTCGAGCTGATCGGGGTGAAGAAGAAGGCGGCGATCCAGCTCATGGGGTCGCGCCTGTGGGGGCGGTTCAATCCCAACCACTGGGATCCGGTCTATGCCGCCGAGACCGGCCTCGATGCGCCGATCCAGACCGGCGAGATGTCATCGGCCTATCTCGCCGAGATGTGCGTAAACTATTTCGGGCCAACGGTTTTTACCGGCGCGCGGATGCAGTGCAAATACGTCGCCTCCACCTACGCCAACGAGGTGATCTCGACCCACGGTATCGTGCGCGAAAAGACACCGAAGGGGGACGGGTTCCGCTTCAAGGTCGAATTCTGGGCGCAGAACGAGAACGAGCAAAAGAAAACCATCGGCTTCATCGAAGCCGACGTCGACGTCTGACCGGAGGATGACAAACATGACCCCAAGCCCCGCAACCGATGACCTGCGTCCGATGACACAGGTCCAGATCGACCAGGAACGTGCCTTCGTCAAAAGCCTCGAGGAGGAATGCGAAACCTACTGGGACATGGTGAGCATCGGCGACGTGCTGTCGCGCGATCTGGAAGTGACGCCGGAACTGGTGATTCTCTACGCGGACGCGGTCGAGGATTATAATCCTTGGTACGAAGGCTGGCGCATGAATGAATGGCGCATCAAGGGCAGCTCTCCGTTCGGCGCGGCCATCGTGCCGCCGCTGATGATCTCGCATTTCGTGCTGTCCGTGCAATTCGACCATACCAAGCCTTTCGCCATCGGGTCGATCCACACCTACCACGATACCGAGATCCTCGCGCCGATCCCCGTGGGGGCGACCATCCGGATCACGACCACCGCGACCGACAAGTACATAAAGCGCGAGCGCCGCTATGTGCGGCACGAGGTCAGTGTAACCGATGTAAATGACGGCACCGAATACATGCGCGAAACGCGCGACATTCTTTCGCTCTAGGCTGGGGTGCCATTTCGTGGCAGTACGCACCAAGAAAACCGGAACGGGACACAGCATGGCGCCGACCGCGAAGAAAACGAAAATCCGTGAGGAAGTGGCCGCGCTGAAGCGCGAAAGAACGATCGGCGTTGCGGTCGATCTGTTCTACGAGAAGGGCTATGTGAACGCCACGCTGGACGACGTTGCCGACCGGCTGAGCGTGACCAAGCCGTTCATTTACGCGAATTTCGGATCCAAGAACGAACTGCTGTGCGAGATCTGCCTGCGCGGTGTCATGGCCGCGATGCGCGCGCTCGACGATGTGCTTGAATTCGAACTCGGCCCCGCCGAAACACTGCGCCTGTTCATCACGCGCTACGTGGCGGCGATTCTCGAACACCAAAAGCAGATCGCCGTCTACACCCGCGAGGAAAAGAACCTCGGCCCCGCCGAGGCGCAGAAACTTGCGGATCTGCGCAAGAGCTTTGTCGCGAAGCTGACCGCGATCATCGAGAAGGGCAAGATCGAGGGCGAATTTAACGTCAAGGATCCCACCATGGCGGCGCTTGCCATCGTCGGCGCGGTCAGCTGGTCGACCTTCTGGTATCACCCCGACGGGCGCCTCAGCACCTCGGAAATCATCCAGAACATGACGCATCTTCTCATGGCGCTCGCCGGGCTTCAGAGGGGCTGACCGGCCCCAAGTTGCTCTGCCGGCGCATCAAAATTTTGTTGAAAAATACTGGTGAGTATATTAACGTAACTATGAGGACAATAATCGACTGATGCGTGAAGCGCGTCTTCGAAGTCACGGGGAGGGTGCTTCGGGTGAGGAATTTTGACGCGATAATCGTGGGGGCCGGTTTTGCCGGTCTGCGGGCGCTCTACCGGCTGCGCAACATGGGCAAATCCGTGCTGGTGCTGGAGGGATCTTCCGGGATTGGCGGCGTCTGGTATCACAACGGCTATCCCGGGGCGCGCTGCGACGTGGAAAGCTACGACTATTCCTACAGCTTTTCCCCCGAGCTTGAGCAGGAGTGGCGCTGGTCCGAACGCTATGCGACCCAGCCCGAGATCCTGCGCTACATCAACCATGTCGCGGACCGGTTCGATCTGCGCCGCGATATCGAGCTCGACACCCGTATGCAGGCCGCGACCTATGACGCGCAGGACGCGCGCTGGCGGATCGAGACCGGCAAGGGCGAGGCGCTCTCGGCGCGGTATCTTGTGATGTGCGTGGGGCAGCTTTCCACGACGAAGGCCCCCGAATTCCCCGGTCAGTCGACATTCGAGGGAGAGATCATTCATTCCGGCGTCTGGCCCGACCGTGAAGTCACCTACGAAGGCAAGCGGGTCGGGATCATCGGAACCGGGTCGTCGGGCATGCAGATGACGCCGGTCGTGGCAAAGGCCGCGAAACATCTTACGGTTTTCCAGCGCACCGCGAACTTCAGTGTCCCCGCCGCCAACGCCCCCGTCACCGACGAAGAGGACGCGGCGGTCAAGGCCGACTATGCCGCGCGGCGCCAGCAAGCGCTCAATTCGCCGACCGGTCTGGGGTTCAAGCCGAACCGCCAGTCCGCCCTCGACGTAGACGAGGCGGAGCGCAACCGCGTGTACGAGGCCGCCTATCACCGGCTCGGCTTCGGCTTCGCACTTGCCTATCACGACATCCTTCTGTCGAAGGAGGCCAACGATACGGCGGCCGAATTCCTGCGCCAGAAGATCGGCGAACAGATCGACGACCCTGAGACACGCGAAAAGCTGGTGCCGAAGGATCACGCCTTTGCCGCACGCCGCCCTTCGGTGGACAGCGGCTATTTCACTGCTTTCAACCGCGACAACGTCTCACTCGCCGATATCCGGGCGCATCCGATTGTCGAATTCACCCCCGACGGTCTGCGAACCGAGGAAAAGCTGCACAAGCTTGACATGGTAATCTTCGCGACCGGTTTCGACGCCTTTACCGGATCGCTGCTCAAGCCCGATATCCGCGGGCGCGACGGTCTGCTGCTGCGCGACAAATGGGCGGCGGGGCCGATCACACAGCTGGGCATCGGTGTTGCCGATTTCCCGAACCTTCTGATTGTCGTCGGCCCCGGCAGCCCGTCGCTGCTGAGCAACGTGATGGTGTCGATCGAGGAACAGACCGATTGGATGGTCGACATGATCGAACGGGCCGATGCCGATGGCATCGTCGAGATCGAGGCGGATCACGCCGCCGAAAAGGCCTGGGTCGAGCATGTGAACGAGCGCGCGAAAGAGACGCTCTACATGACTGCCGCCTCTTACTACAACGGCGCCGAAGTCGCCGGGAAGCCGAGGGTATTCATGCCCTATTCCGGGGGCATCCGGAACTATCGCCGCATCCTCGAACAATGCGCGCAGGACGGCTATGCGGGGTTCACCCTGCGCAAGGTGCCGCTGGCCCAGACCCGTGCGGAGGCCGACGCATGAGCTTTGATTTCGACGGGCAGAGGGCAGTCGTGACCGGTGCTGCCGGCGGGATCGGGCGGGCGGTGTGCCTGTCTCTGGCCCGTGCCGGCGCGCGGGTTCTGGCCGTCGATCTTTCCGCCGAAGCCGGAGAGGATACCGCCGATCTGGTGCGCGAGGCCGGCGGCGAGGCGCTGTTTGTGGCCGGTGATGTATCGCTCCCCGAAACCCACGCCAGCTATGCCAAGGCCGCCGCGGACGCTTGGGGCGGCATCGATATCTTCATGAACAACGCCGGATGGCAGGGCGAGATTCTGTCGATCATCGACTACCCGCTCGAGGTTTTCGACAAGGTCATGGCGATCAACGTGCGCGGCGTCTTTCTGGGCCTGAAGACGGTTCTGCCGGTCATGGTCGCGCAGCGGGCGGGCGCGGTCGTCAACACCGCTTCGCTTGCCTCGCACATCGGGTCGCGCAACCTTGCCCCCTATGCCGCCAGCAAACATGCGGTGATGGGTCTGACGAAATCCGCCGCGACCGAGGTGGCCCGAAAGGGCGTGCGCGTCAACGCGGTGTGTCCGGGGCCGGTCGACACCGAAATGCTGCGCGATATCGAGGCCGGGCAATCCCCCGATGCCGCAGAGGCCCTGCGCGCCAAACGCGCGGCGTCGATCCCCGAAGGCCGCTATGCCGAAGCGACGGAAATCGCGGACCTGATGATGTATCTCGTCTCCGGTCACGCCAGCCACATCACCGGGCAGGGCATCCATATCAACGGGGGCGCATATGGCATCTGATCGCGAGACCGTTGCAATCGTGGGCGGTGGCACCATGGGTGTCGGGCTCCTCTATGTCTTTGCCGCGGCCGGATACGACATGACGCTGGTCGAACCGGATGCGGCGCGCGGCGATGCCGCCCGCGAGCGGTTGCGCAAGGCAGCCGAGGGCGGTCTTGCGCGTGGCAAGCTGACGAAGGCGCAGGCGCAGGCCGTGACCGAGGGCTATCGCCATGTAACGACTGCGGGCGACCTCGCCGAGGGCCTGTCGCTGGTGATCGAAACCGTGCCGGAACGACTGGACATCAAGGACGCCGTGCTGGCCGACATCGCCGCCCGCACGCCCAAGATCATCGCCACGAACACCTCGGCGCTGTCGATCGACAGGCTGGCGCAGGCCGTGCGCGATCCCGAAACCTTCGTGGGCATGCATTTCTTCAATCCGGTCTGGTCGCTTCCTCTGGTCGAAATCATCCGCGGGGCTGCGACCAGCGATGCGACACTCTGCGCCGCGCACGGCTTTGCCGAGGCCATCGGGAAATCCGCGATTACCGTCACGGATACGCCGGGTTTTGCCACCAGCAGGCTGGACCTGATCGCGGCGATGGAAGCGATCCGGATGGTCGAAGAGGGCGTGGCCTCGGCAGAGGATATCGACCGGGCGATGATGGTGGCCTACCGCCACCCCATCGGTCCGTTGCGGCTGAGCGATATCGTGGGGCTCGACGTGCGCCTCGATATCGCGCGCAGCCTCAGCGGGTCACTGGGGCCGCGCTATGCGCCGCCCCGGATGCTCGAGGAAATGGTGGAGCGGGGCGAGCTTGGTCAAAAGACCGGGCGAGGCTTCTTTGATTGGACGGAGACCGCATAGATGGACGGTGGACAAAGCATGGGAATGACCCTTTTCCAGGGCACATTGGTCGACACGCAGGAGCATCACGGGATGCTGCGCGAGAATGTCGCGAAACTCGCCGGTAGTTTCGGTCGCAGCTATTTTCAGGAAGCGGTCAAGGCGAACCGCAAACCCACCGAGCTGTGGGATGCTCTGGCCGAGGGTGGATTTCTGGGCGTCCACGTGTCCGAGGAATTCGGCGGCGGTGGCGGCGGGCTGGCCGACTACAACGTGATTGTCGAGGAAGTCGCCGCGCAGGGCTGTCCGATCCTGTCGCTGGTCATCGGGTCGATTTGCGCGCCGATCATCCAGCAGCACGCCAGCGAAGAGATCAAGCGCGAGTGGCTGCCGGGACTGGCGGACGGATCGAAACGGCTGGCCTTTGCGATCACCGAACCGGACGCGGGCACCAACACCCACAAGGTGACCACGACGGCGCGCCGCGTCGGCGACGGCTGGAGGATCTCCGGCACCAAATACTGGACCTCCGCAGTGGACGAAAGCGAAGCGATCGTCGTCGTCGCGCGCGGGACCGAAAAGGATGACCGTGGCCGGGGCAAGCTGTCGCTTTTCATCGTTCCCTCCGACGCACCGGGCCTGTCCCGCACGCCGATCGAAACCGCGCTTCAAGTTCCCGAAACCCAGTTCACGCTGTTTTTCGATGATGTCGAGGTGCCCGCGAATGCCATCATCGGACAGGAAGGGCAGGGCATGCGCCACCTTTTCGCCGGTCTCAATCCCGAACGGGTCTGCGCGGCGGCCATCAACAACGGCATCGCGCGCTACGCCTTGCAAAAAGCGGCGCAATACGCGACCGATCGCAAGGTCTGGGACGTGCCGATCGGGGCGCACCAGGGCGTGTCCCATCCGCTGGCCAAGGCCTATGCCGCGGTTCAGCAGGCGCGGCTGATGACGGCGCGTGCGGCGGAACTCTACGATCAGGGATCACCCGAGGCAGGCGAGGCAGCCAATATGGCCAAATTCGCCGCCGCCGATGCATCGCTCGAAGCGCTCGATCAGGCCATCCAGACCCACGGCGGCAACGGCATGGCGCTGGAATACGGCCTTGCCGATCTGTGGTTCATCGCACGGTTGCACAAGACGGCCCCGGTCAGCCGCGAGATGATCCTGAACTTTCTGGCGCAACACAGCCTCGGGCTTCCAAAGAGCTACTGATGCACACGCAGACCGATCATAACGCCGATATGAGCACTTTCGCCGCGGTGATCCGCCATCACGCCGAAACGCGTCCCGACGCGCCCGCTCTGAGCTTCAAGGAACAAACCTGGAGCTTCTCGCAGCTGCATGACGCAAGTTCGCGCGCCGCGCGGATGCTGCAGGAGCAGGGCGTTCGGGCGGGCGACCGTGTTGCGGTCCTGACCCACAACCGCCCTGAGTATTTCGAGCTGATCCTCGCATGCTCGAAAATCGGGGCGATTGTGGCCGGTCTGAACTGGCGGCTGTCCCCGGTCGAGATTGCAGAGATTCTGAAAGGCTGCGCGCCCGCGCTGATCCTGACCGGCGAGACCGAGGCGGCGCTGTTGCGCGATGCGCAAGGCTACCGTGTCCTCAGCCTCGACACCGATTACCCGGCACTCTGCGCGGCGGCCCCCGCCGAGGATCCGGGCCACGCCGGTGCCCCGTCGGAGCCGGTCCTGCTGCTTTATACATCAGGCACCACAGGGCTGCCCAAGGGGGTGATCCTGACGAACGAGAATATGTCCTTTACCTACCGGCTGGCCACCGAAAGCTGGGGAATGTCGTCGCAGAGCGTGAACCTCGTCGCGATGCCGATGTTTCATATCGGTGGCTGCGGTTACGGGTCTTCGACCTTCATGGCGGGCGGGCATACGGTTCTGATGGCCGATGTGGATGTGGAGCGTGCGGTCGATCTGGTCGCCCGTCACCGCGTGACGCATACATTCCTCGTCCCCACGGTGGTGCAATCGCTCTTGAATGTGCCCGGGATCGGGGATGCGGATCTGTCCAGCATGGAGCTTCTGATGTACGGTGCCGCCCCCATCGGTGACGTGCTGCTGAGCCGCGCGATGGAAGTGCTACAGTGCAAGTTCATGCATGCCTACGGCATGACAGAGGCCGCTGGCACCGTGGTCGTGCTGCCGCCCGAGGATCATGCCCTCGACGGACCGAAGGCCGCCCTGCTGAAATCCTGCGGACGCGCGCTGCCCTGGGTAGAGCTGCGCGTCATCGATCCGGACACCCAGACCGATGCCGAAGCGGGCAAGCCCGGCGAGATCTGGCTGCGCTCCGCAATGATGACACCGGGCTACTGGAACGCGCCCGCGGCGACGGCCGAGGCGATCACCTCCGATGGCTGGTTCCGGACCGGCGACGCCGCCTATCTGGACGCGGAAGGCTATGTGTACCTCTTCGACCGCTTCAAGGACATGATCATCTCGGGCGGGGAAAACATCTATCCCGCCGAGATCGAGAATGCGCTGAACGCCCACGACGGCCTGCACGAATGCGCCGTGATCGGTGTGCCGCACGAGAAATGGGGCGAAACACCGCTTGCCGTGATCGTCCCCAAGCAGGGTGTCACGCTCTGCGAAGAGGATATCATCGAGTTCTGCCGCACACGCCTTGCCCGCTACAAATGCCCCACGCGGGTCGCCTTCAGTGACACGCTGCCGCGCAATGCCTCGGGCAAGCTGCTCAAGCACGAACTGCGCAAGAGTTTTCGGGAGCGGGCGGATGCGTGATACCGCAGGCCCCGCGACCGCGCTGGCGCTCCTGCGCCGCTGGGTGACGGATTACTTCAACCGCCACGATGCCGCGGCCTGCGCCGACTTTATCGTGCCCGCCTACAGCCTGCACATCGGCGACACGGTCTTCGACGGTCGCGACACCGAATGGCTGCCCGCTGTGGACGCGCAGATGCGCCTCTTTCCCGGTCTGGCCATGACGGTTCATCGCACGCTGAGCGGCCCCGGCTGGGCGGCTGCCTATTTCAGCGAACACGGCGCCAGCGAGGGCCGCGCGGCGGTCTGGTCCGGCATCGGGATCTACCACGCAAGCGACGGCAAGCTGACCGGCTGCGTGGCGCAGGAGGATTACATGACCCGCCAGCGCCAATTGAAATCCGGCCTTCCGGATCCGGCGGAACCACCGGCGCTGGCCCCTTGGGACCGGCCCGAAGAGGCCCCGAACCCCGAGGCCGAGCGCGTGGTGCGCGACTGGCTCAGGACCGGCTTTCCGCTCAGCGACCCGCGGATCCGCGTGGACGACGAGCATCTGACCGGCGCACCGCTGCGGTTCGAAACGCAAGAGGTCGATCTGCGCACCATCCATTCCTCGGGTGACGAGGTCGTCTTTCACGCGGTTTTCACGGGCATCTACGGCGGCGGTCTGGCGAAGGTCTCGGGCACCGGACAGACCGCGCATCTGCATTGCAACGGTCTGCTGCGGGTGAGTGACGGGCAGGTCGTCTCCGGACGGCTGATCCGCGACCGGCTGGCACTCCAGGCGCTTTTGCGCAGCGGGGGTGCACAATGAGCGATAAACCGGTCCTTGTTTCTGCCGACAGCGGGATCCTGACGGTCACCATAAACCGTCCCGCCGTACGCAACGCGATTGACCGCGCCACCACGCTGGCGCTGGCCGATGCGATGGACAGGCTCGATGCGGACGACGATCTGCGCGTGGGCATCCTGACCGGCACGGGCGACCATTTCTGCGCCGGTATGGACCTCAAGGCGTTCCTCGCGGGGGAGCGGGTCGAAATCGAGGGGCGCGGTCTTGGCGGTCTGACACAGCGCCCGCCGCGCAAGCCGCTGATCGCGGCGGTCGAGGGCTACGCGCTCGCCGGCGGGTTCGAGATCGCTCTGGCCTGCGACATGATCGTCGCCGCGCAAACCGCAAGGTTCGGCATACCGGAGGTGAAACGGGGTCTGATCGCGGGATCGGGGGGCCTCGTGCGGCTGCCCCAGCGGATTCCGCGCCAGATCGCGCTGGAATACGCGCTGACGGGCCGCATGATGGAGGCGGCAACCGCGGCGCAATGGGGGCTGGTCAACCGGCTGACCGCCACGGGCGCGGCCCTCGACATGGCGCTGGAACTGGCCGCAGAGATCACCGGGAACGCGCCGCTCGCCGTGCGCGCCAGCAAGCAAATCATGGACTTCGACCAGAACGGCCCCGAGGCGGAGGTCTGGCAGCGCCAGAACGCCATCCTCGAAACCGTGATCGCGTCGCAGGATGCCACCGAAGGCGCGCGCGCCTTCGCCGAAAAACGCAAACCCGATTGGAGCGGCATATGATCGTCCGCCTGTTTTCCCTCATTGCCGGATCGCTGGCAGCACTTGCGCTGCTGGGGATGGCGGTGCTGACCCTTTTCGATGTGGTGGGGCGCAATTTCTTCCGCCAGCCGGTGCCCGGTGCGACCGAACTCACCGAAATCGGCCTCGTTGCGGTGACTTTCCTGCTCTATCCGCTGATCGCCTACCGGCAGTCCCATATCATGGTGGACCTGTTCGACGACTTCATGACCCCTTGGGTCAAGCGCATCTTCGGGGTGATCGGCAACCTGCTGGGCGCAGCCGTCTTCGCGGTGATCGCGTGGCAATTGTGGAAACAGGCGGAACGGATCACCGGTTACGGGGATGTGACATCGTATCTGCGCCTGCCGCTCGGTCCGATCGTCTACTTCATGGCCGTCGCCAGTGCCGCAACGGTGCTGGGGTTCGTGGCCGCCGCCATCGCAACGCTGCTGGGCCGCGATACCACCGATGACGCAGGCCAGGTCAAATCCGCGGGGTACGAATGATGCTCAGCGCGGGACTTGGATTTATCATCGCGCTGGCCCTGATCTTTGTCAGGGTGCCGATTGCCATTGCGCTCGCGGTCGTGGGTTTCGTGGGCTATGCCATGCTCAACAGCCTGTCGCCCGCGTTCAGCGTCATGGGGCTGACCGCGATGGGCTCCACGATGTCCTACAATCTTGCCGTGGTACCGCTGTTCATCCTGATGGGCAACCTCGTGGCAGGGGCGGGGATCAGCCAGGAACTCTACCGTGCGGCACAGGTCTTTGTCGGTCACCGGCGCGGCGGACTGGGCATCGCCACGGTCCTGTCTTGCGGAGGCTTCGCCGCCGTCTGCGGGTCGAGCGTGGCCACCGCCGTCACCATGGGGCGCGTGGCCATCCCTTCGATGCGCTCCTACGGCTATGCCGACAGCCTGAGCACAGCGACGGTCGCGGCAGGCGGAACCCTGGGGATCCTGATACCGCCCAGCATCATCATGGTGATCTACGGCATCACCACCGAAACCCATATCGGCATGCTCTTCGCGGCGGGGATCATTCCGGGCCTCATCGGGGTTGCCGGATATGCGGCGGCGGTAAACTGGGTCGCCCGCCGCCACCCCGACCGCGCCCCGCGCGCCGAGCGCGCCACCGGCCCCGAAAAGCGCCACGCGCTGAAAAACGTCTGGGCCGTCTGCGCGCTGTTCATCCTTGTGCTCGGCGGTATCTATGGCGGCTTCTTCACCGCGACCGAAGCCTCCGGGATCGGGGCATGCGGCGCGCTGGTGTTCGCCATCATGCGCCGCACGCCGCTGCGCGAACTGGTGCAGATCATGCGCATCTCTGCCGAGACGACGGCCATTCTCTTCGCGCTTATCATCGGGGCGTCGGTCTTTTCCGAATTCGTGAACCTTACCGGCGCGCATCAGGGGGTGCTTGCCGTGGTGCGCGATGGCAACCTGTCACCGGTCATGGTGATGGTAGTGATCTGCCTGATCTACGTTCTGCTGGGCTGCGTTCTGGACAGCCTTGCCATGATGTTGCTGACGCTGCCGATGTTCTTTCCCATCGTGGTCGGGCTTGGCTTTGATCCGATCTGGTTCGGGATCATGGTTGTCATGCTGGTCGAGATCGGCCTGATCACGCCGCCCATCGGCATGAACCTCTTCGTGCTGAAATCCATCCTGCCCGACGTGCGGTTGATCACGATCATCCAAGGCGTCGTGCCCTTCATCGCCGTCGATATCCTGCGCATCCTGCTGATCGCATTGATCCCCGCGCTGACCCTCTTTCTGCCCGGACTGTTCTTCGGCCCGAGCTGATACCGAATTTGCCGCCCCGCACGGGATCAGGGGCCGCAAACTAAGCCAAACGATCCTGAAACGACTGGGAGGACTGAAATGTTTAATACGTCACTGAAGACTCTGACCGCCGGTGCGATCGTTGCCGCCTGCGCCCTCGCACTGCCTGCCGCCGCGCAGGAAACCGTGCTGAAATACTCGTCGTGGTTCCCGGAGAGCCATTCGACCAACACGGTGCTGAAAGCCTGGATCGCGGAGGTTGAAGAGGCGACCGACGGCCGCGTTACCGTGGAATACCTGCCAAAGACCGTGCAGGGTCCGCGTGAGCAGTTCGATGTGGTTGTCGACGGGCTGGCCGATATCGTGATCGTCCTGCCGGGCTACACACCGGGCCGTTTCCCGGTGCTGGAAATCGGCGAATTGCCCCTGCTGGTCGACACGGACGAGGCAACGCTCGCGCCCGCGTTCTATACGCTCTATGAAACCGAAATTGCGGCGACCGAGCCCTTCAAGGGCGCAAAGGTTCTGACAACATGGGCTTCCGCGCCCACGCATATCGCAACGAAACCCGGCCCGATCACCTCGATGGAGCAGATGCAGGGCCTCAAGATCCGCGCGCCTTCGGCAACGGCAGGGATGGTCGTCGGAGAGATGGGCGCGGTCACCGTGCAAAAGCCGGTCACCGAAATCTATGAACTGGCCTCCAGCGGTATCGTCGACGGCACTTTCTTCAGCTACGGGCCGATGATCTCGTGGAAGACAAAGGACATCTTCCAGAACGTCACCTTGATGCCCGGCGGCATGGGCCAGTCGGTGATTGCCGTGCTGATGAACCAGGCCAAATTCGACAGCCTGTCCGAAGAAGACCGCACCGCGATCATGGAAGTCTCGGGCGAGAAACTGGCCCGTGCCTTTGGCGCCGCGTGGCAGAACGACGAGGACGTGGCCTTTGCCGATCTTGGGAACCTGAACGTCGTGGAAGCGCCCGAGGAGTTCTTCAACGCGTTCAGCGAAGCCATCGCACCGGTCGAGGCGGAGTGGGTCGAGAAAGCCAAAGCTGCGGGTCTCGAAGACCCTGCCGCGACGCTCGAAAACTTCCGCGCATTGCTGAAGGCCGCGCAAACGAACTGAGCCGGCTGACCAGTCAGCGGGGGGTGGTGCGGATCTGTCCGCGCCACCCCTTTTTTATGCGCGCCCTGTCCGGCGCGCGGGGCCACTCAGCCTTGCGTATCAGACCGACCCCGCGCGTAGATCGCGACACCACCCGCCAATTCGGCAGATCTCCGGTTCCTCACAACAAGCGGGGTCACTCGGTCACGCCCCACCCGCACAGCTGCCGTGGCGGGTGAAGCGGCCCTGCATCACAAATCGATACGCCGCAGCCTCAGCGAGTTGCCGATCACCGAAACCGAAGACAGGCTCATTGCCGCGGCTGCAATCATGGGCGACAGCAGAACGCCGAAAATCGGGAACAGGATGCCCGCTGCGATCGGAACGCCCGCCATGTTGTAGATGAACGCGAAAACGAGGTTCTGTCGGATGTTGCGCATGGTGGCCTGCGCCAGCACCCGCGCCCGCACGATGCCGCCAAGATCCCCCTTCAGAAGGGTGACGCCCGCGCTTTCGACCGCGACATCGGCGCCCGTGCCCATGGCGATACCGACATCCGCCGCCGCAAGGGCAGGGGCGTCGTTCACGCCGTCACCGGCCATGGCGACCGAATAGCCCTTGTCCTTCAGCTCCGCGATCAGATCCGCCTTGTCTTCGGGCGATACCTCGGCGCGGACCTCGTCAATCGACAGGTCGCGGGCCACGGCGTCTGCGGTGCCCTGGCTGTCTCCGGTCGCCATGATGATCTTGAGACCGGCAGCGTGCAGATCACGGATCGCCGCGGGGGTCGTCTCCTTGATGCGGTCGGCAACGGCCACGATCCCGGCAAGTTTCGCATCTGCGACAAGGAGCATGGCGGTCTTCCCGCTATTCTGGAAGGCCGCAAGCCGGTCTTTGACAGCCGAGATGTCGACGCCCAGATCCTGCGTCAGGGCCGTGTTGCCAAGGGCCACTTCGGTTCCGTCAATGCTGCCGCGAACGCCCTTGCCCGTGACCGCAGTGAAATCCGCAAGCTCGAGCTTGTCGGCCCCGCGGTCCTCGGCGCCTTTCAGGATCGCCTCGGCGAGAGGATGCTCCGAGCCGCGTTCCAACGCGGCAGCATAGGCCAGGACCTCTTTCTCGGTGTGATCGCCCAGGGCGACGACATCCGTCAGGGTCGGCTTGCCTTCGGTCAGGGTCCCGGTCTTGTCGAGCACGAGAACATCCACCTTCGCGAACCGCTCCAGCGCTTCGGCGTCGCGTATCAGCACACCCGCCTGTGCCCCGCGTCCGGTGGCCACCATGATCGACATCGGTGTGGCAAGGCCCAGGGCACAGGGGCAGGCGATGATCAGAACGCTGACGGCGGCGACAACCGCATAGCCGAGTGCCGGTGTCGGGCCGACCGCCATCCAGATCGCGAAAGCCAGCACCGCGACACCGATGACGATGGGCACGAAATAGCCCGCCACCCGGTCCGCCATCGCCTGGATCGGGGCGCGTGAACGCTGGGCATTCGCCACCATCGCAACGATCTGTGAAAGCACCGTATCGCTGCCCACGGCCTTTGCTGTCATCACGAAAGAGCCGGTCTTGTTGAGCGTGCCGCCGGTGATCGCGTCACCGGCAGACTTCTCCACCGGCACTGGCTCGCCCGTGAGCATGCTTTCATCGACCGAAGACCTGCCTTCGTGGACGATCCCATCCACGGGCACGGCCTCGCCGGGGCGCACGCGCAGCTTGTCGCCGGTGACGACGTCTTCGAGTGCCACATCCTCGTCGCCGGTATCGGTGACGCGTCGTGCGGTCTTGGGCGCCAGATCCATGAGGGCGCGGATCGCGTCGCCGGTCCGTTCTCTGGCCGTCAGCTCCATGACCTGTCCGACCAGAACGAGGATAAGGATCACGGCGGCGGCCTCGAAGTAGAGGGGCGGGCCGTGATCGCCCGACAGACTGGCCGGAAAAATACCCGGCGCGAGGAGCGACACGAGGCTGAAGGCGTAGGCGGCGCCGGTGCCGATCGCGATCAGCGTCCACATGTTGAGGTTGCCCGAGACGATGGACGACCAGCCGCGCTTGAAGAAGGGGAGCGCGATCCAGAGCACCACCGGCGAGGCAAGCAGGAACTGGAGCCAGCGGACGGCTTCGCCGCCGAACCACTCAGCCCAAGGAATGCCGATCATCCCGCCCATTTCCAGCGCAAGCACCGCCAGCGCCAGCGGCCCGCCGATCCACAGCCTGCGTCGGAAGTCGACCAGTTCGGGGTTCGGTCCCGCATCGGCGGTGGGCATCATCGGCTCCAGCGCCATGCCGCAGATCGGGCAGTCGCCGGGGCCCTCCTGAACGATCTGGGGGTCCATCGGGCAGGTATAGAGAGTGCCTTCCGGCATCGGTTCGCTCTTGGGGCGGTCCCCGAGATACGTGTCGGGAGCGTCTTCGAACTTGTGCTGGCAGCGCTCCGAGCAGAAATAGAAGCGATCACCGTCATGCTTTGACAGAAACTTCGCGGTCGCCCGCGTGACGGTCATTCCGCAAACGGGATCGGTCGCCTCGATATAGGCCTCGGGATCTTTGGCGAATTTTTCGCGGCATCCTTCGTGGCAGAAGAAATAAACGTGCCCGTCATGCTCCATACGGGGTTTGTCCGCGTTGGGATCGACAGTCATTCCGCATACGGGATCGCGCGTGATGGTTTCTTCGGCGAGTGCTGTCTCGGACATGGTCGTATCCTTTAAAAGTCTAATGTAATCCCTCCGGTGACCGGAAGGTCAAGGCCAGCTTGTCACCCGTCGATTTCAACGGGCGCGGCTGGCGCTTTGCGTCGATCACAGCACCCCTGTGAGGCGTCGTATATCGCCAGGCTCTGGGAGCTGGGTGTGCCCCGACGCGTATGAATTCAGCGACAGCGATGCAATCACGAATACCGCCGATGTGACGACCGTTCCGGTGACACGCGCATGGCTTGCCTTCATCCTTCGCGCTGTATCCTCAGAAAACAAACAACATTTAAGGGGGCAAATGTTCCGGGTAAGCGGTGGGTTTCGGCGAAATGGATGCGGCAAATTGTGATCCTGCCCCGGTACGAACGTTTGATCTGTGCGTATTTTCAGGGCGTTGGCACCCGCCAGCCCCAGCGGATCAGCCAGATCACGCCGATCTGACTTGCATTATGATCGCGAAGGCTGGAAGACATCCGCATGACAAGGACAAACGATAGATTCGGGATCTGGTCGGTGTTGCGGCCGCTGGGGCTTTTGCTCCTGATCTCGCTGTTCGTTTTCCAGACCCTGTCGCCCCCGGCCGCAGCGGCGCCATCGGCGGGCGATAGCCATGCGGATCATCACGCAACCGCCGACGCGGCGCTGAGCTGCCCGAACGATGCCCGGAATGGCGATGCCAGCATGGATGGCGTGGCCGGTCACGACGGGGCGCATGACGGTGCTGCGCATTGCATGCCCCTGATGTGCTGCCTGCATGACACGGGCTCGTCCTACAAGCTGGCGATGGTCGGCACGCTCTTGCCCGACCCGCAGATCATTGATCGCGGCACGGCGCCATCCTCCAACGCCGGTACGACACAGGACCGACCTCCAAGACACCTCTGATTGATTTCCGAACCGTGCCCGCATTCAGCGCGCGCGTGACTGTAATTGATTGGAAGCGGTTCCCGTTGTGGAGCCGGGGTCGAGGTGACCATGCGTGGACGATATTCAGCCCTGAGCATTCTGGCGCTTGCCGCCGGAGTTGCCGGTGGCATCTATCTTGAGAAACTATATCTGAACCCTGCCGAGACGGCCGGATCGGACGGGCCCGAAATCCTGTACTGGGTGGCGCCGATGGACGCCAATTTCCGGCAGCCCGGGCCGGGCAAATCCCCGATGGGTATGGACCTAGTGCCGGTCTACGCAGGCGAGGAGCCCGACGGTGATCCGGCCGAGGTCACGCTGTCTGCCGCCGAGATAAACGCGATCGGCGTCCGCACTGCGATCGCGCAGATGTCCGAGATTTCCCAGCGGATCGAAACAGTCGGCTTCGTCGGCTACGACGAGCATCTGACCAGCCATGTGCATACGCGGGTAGACGGCTGGATCGAAGACCTGAACGTCCGCGCCGTCGGCGATCCCGTCCGCAAGGGCGACGTGCTGTTCGAGATGTTCTCGCCGCAGATCGGTCGGGCCAGCAGTGATCTGGTCCGCGCGGTCGAGGACAGCGATCCCCGGATACTCGAAACCGCCCGCAGCAGTCTGCGCAGCCTCGGCATGTCGGACGAGCAGATCGCCCGTATCGAGGCCGAAGGCGAGTTTGCGCGCAACATCGAGGTTCTTGCCCCGCAGGACGGGGTGGTGATCTCGCTGGAGGCCGCTGACGGAATGTTCCTGCAACCGGGCGTCCGCGCGGTCTCTTTGACCAATCTCAGCGCCGTCTGGCTGATCGTGGATGTGTTCGAGCGTGACATCGCGCGCATGACCGAAGACATGCGTGCGGTTGCGCGGTTTGAACACCTGCACGGGCGCACCTTCGAAGGGGTGGTCGACTACATCTATCCCGAACTCGATGCCGAGACGCGCACGCTGCCAGTGCGCCTGCGCTTCGACAACGCCGACGGGCTGCTCAGGCCCAATATGTTCGGCAATGTCAGCCTGATCCCCAACAATACACATATGGCGCTCACGGTCCCGACCGAGGCGATCATTCGCACCGGAGCCGCCGAGCGGGTCATTCTGAAAACCGGGGAGGGCACCTTCAAGCCGCGCCTAATCACGACCGGTTTGCGCGACGATTTCGGCGAAGGCGGCCGGACGGAAGTCGTCCAAGGTCTCGCTCCGGGTGAGGAGGTGGTCGCCTCCGCGCAATTCCTGATCGACAGCGAAAGCGCCCTGAGTGCCGGTCTGATGCGCATGGCGCCGACCGATGACACACCGGCGCGCGGGACCGGCGAACTGATCGCGCTCGACGAACAAAACCGCATCGCCACGATTCGCCACGCGGAACTAGAGGCGCTGGACTGGCCCGCGATGACATCGCAGTTCCCGCTGCGCGCCGATATCCCGCTTGGCCGTCTGGAACCCGGCCAGCAGGTGGCCTTCGTCGCCGCAAGGGGGGCTGACGGTCTGTTGAGCCTTATGGAGCTTGGCAGCGACGACGGTATCGCGGCCACCGGCACCGGTAGGGTCTCGGCGGTGACGGCGGACGGCAAGCTGTCGATGTCCCACGATCCGATCCCGGAACTCGGGTGGCCGTCCATGCAGATGGACATGCCCGTCGCCGGCTTCGATCCGTCGGACGTGCCGCTGGATCAACCCGTCGAATTCGATCTGGCCAAGGGCGAAGACGGGCTCTTCACCATCGTCGCCGTACGCGCGGAGGGGGCCATGGGCGACAGCGAAATGACCATGTCCGAACCGATGGAGGAGGAGCCGGAAACTGCCCCGGCCCCACCGATTGTCGTATCCGGCACCATCGAAGCGGTCGATCCGCAAACGCGCATGGCCACGATCGCGCATGGTCCAATCGTCGAGACGGGGATGCCCGGCATGACGATGGGGTTCGCGCTGGACGAGGCACTTGATCCTGCGGCCCTGACCACGGGGCAGGAGATGACGCTGACCTTTGCGCGCCCGGATGGAATGACGATGATCCTTGTTGCAGCCGAACCGAACGTGCCGCCGATGGAAGTGTCTGGCACGATCAACGCAGTGGATCAGGCGACCGGAATGGCCAACATCACCCATGGCCCGATGACGCAGATCGGCATGCCGGGCATGACGATGGATTTCGCAATCGATCCGACCGTCGATGTGTCGGCCCTGCCGGAGGGGAACGAGGTGACGCTGCTGCTCAAGCGTAACCCCGATTTCACTTTGACGCTTGTGGGCGTTGCCCGCGCGCCTGAGGTGATACAATGATCGCCGCCGTCATCCGCGCCTCCATCGCGAACCGCGTGATCGTTCTGGCCCTCGCGGTCATGATGACTGTGGCGGGCATCTGGGCGATCCGCGAAACCCCCGTCGATGCGATTCCGGACCTGTCGGATGTTCAGGTGATCGTCAAAACGCCCTATCCGGGGCAGGCGCCGCAGGTGGTCGAGGACCAGATCACCTATCCCATCGCGACCGCGATGCTGGCGGTGCCGGGGGCCAGCGACGTGCGCGGGTTTTCCTTCTTCGGTGACAGCTATGTCTACGTGGTCTTCGAGGATGGCACCGATCTTTACTGGGCGCGCACACGGGTGTTGGAATACCTCGGCCAGATCGCGGCCGATTTGCCTGAAGGGGTTGCACCCCAGCTGGGACCGGATGCGACGGGTGTGGGTTGGATCTACCAATACGCGCTGATCGACCGCACCGGCGGCCATGATCTGGCGGAGTTGCGCACGCTTCAGGACTGGTTCCTGAAGTACGAGCTGCAGACCGTCGATGGCGTGTCCGAAGTCGCCACCATCGGCGGCATGGTCAAACAGTATCAGGTCGTCGTCGACCCCAACAAACTGCGCGCCTATGACGTGACACTTGCCCAGATACGCACCGCCATCCAGGGCGCGAACCGCGAGACGGGCGGCAGCGTGATCGAGATGGGAGAGGCCGAATTCATGGTCCGTTCCACGGGCTATGTGGATGAACTGGCCGATCTGGCCAAGGCCCCCTTGATGGTCAACGACCGCGGGGCCGCGATCACGCTGGCCGATGTGGCCGATATCCGGCTCGGGCCCGAAATGCGGCGCGGTGTGGGCGAGTTCAATGGGGAGGGCGACGCCGTGGGCGGCGTCGTGATCCTGCGCTGGGGCGGGAATGCGCTGGCCACGATCAAGGCGGTGGAAAGCCGCATCGAAGAACTGCGCGCCAGCCTGCCCGAAGGGGTCGAGATCGTCACCACCTACAACCGGGCGGGGGTGATCGAGCGCGCCATCGAGAACCTGCAAAAGAAACTTACCGAGGAATTCATCGTCGTCATCCTCGTTTGTGCGGCCTTCCTGCTGCACATCCGGTCATCGCTGGTGATCCTTCTGTCGCTGCCACTGGGCATCTTCGCCGCCTTCAGCATCATGAAACTGCAAGGGGTGAACGCCAATATCATGAGCCTCGGCGGTATCGCGATCGCCATCGGCGCGATGGTGGACGCCGCGATTGTCATGATCGAGGCGATGCACCGGCGGATCGAGCACGAGAAACTCACCAACAAGAACCGATGGCGCATCGTCACGGAATGCTGCGAGGAAGTGGGGCCCGCCCTGTTTTTCTCTCTGGCGATCATCACCGTCAGCTTCCTGCCCGTGTTCGTTCTGGAAAGCCAGGAAGGGCGGCTGTTCAAGCCGCTGGCCTTCACCAAGACCTACGCGATGGCGGCTGCTGCAATCCTGTCGATCACGCTGGTGCCTGTGCTGATGGGCTACTTCATCCGGGGCCGTATCATCCCGGAACGGAAAAACCCCCTCAACAAGCTGGTGATCTGGATCTACCGCCCGTTTCTGGATGCTGCCGTTGCCTGGCCCTGGGCCACGACGCTGCTGGCCGGTCTGCTGGTGGCCTCCATGTGGTGGCCGCTGCAACGGATCGGGACCGAGTTCATGCCGGAACTCAACGAGGGCGATTTCCTCTACATGCCGTCGCTCTACCCCGGCGTGTCCATCGGCAAGGCCCGCGAGGTTCTGCAACAGACCGACCGCCTGATCGCGACCGTGCCCGAAGTTCTGACAGTGCATGGCAAGCTGGGCCGCGCCGATACGGCCACGGACCCCGCGCCGCTGACGATGATCGAGACCACGATCCAGCTCAGACCCAAAGAGGAATGGCGCGAGGGCATGACGATGGAGATGATCCGCAACGAGCTGGACCGCGTTGTCCAGATCCCGGGTGTCACCAATGTCTGGATCCAGCCCATCAAGAACCGGATCGACATGCTGGCAACCGGCATCAAGACGCCCGTGGGGGTCAAGATTTCCGGCGCGGACCTGAGGGTCATCGAGCAGATCGGGATCGAGGTCGAACGCGTTGTAGGGGGTATCGACGGCACCGCCTCGGCCTATGCCGAACGCCCCATCGGCGGCCGGTTCATCGAGATCAACGCCGACCGCGATGCCGCGGCGCGCTACATGATGTCTGTCCGCGACATTCAGGACGTGGTGCAGACGGCGATTGGCGGCATGCAGGTGTCTGAATCCGTCGAAGGTCTGGAGCGGTTCCCGATCAACCTGCGCTATCCGCAGGACTGGCGGAACAGCCCCGAACGGCTGCGTGATCTGCCGGTGGTGACCCCGTCCGGGGCGCATATCCCGCTGGGCACCCTGGCCGAGATCAAGGTCGTCGATGGCCCCGGCATGATCCGGTCCGAGAATGCGCGCCGCACCGGTTTTGTCTTTATCGACATCGCGGGGCGCGATCTGGGCGGATATGTGAACGAGGCCCGCGCAACGGTGGCCGATCAGGTTACCCTGCCGCCGGGCTACTCGATCACATGGTCGGGTCAGTACGAATACATCGAACGCATGCAGGAGCGGCTCCAGCTCGTGGCCCCCGCAACGCTGCTGATCATCACGTTGATGCTGTTCATGGCCTTCAACCGGGTGATCGAGGTCGGGATTATCCTTGCGGCCCTGCCGGTCGCTCTGGCCGGGGGCGTGTGGTTCCTGTGGTATCTGAGCTTCGACATCTCGGTCGCGGTGCTGGTGGGCTTTATCGCGCTTGCCGGCGTGGCGGTCGAGACGGCCATCGTGATGCTGCTCTACCTCAATCTGGCGTGGGAAAAGCGCAAGAAGGCGGCGGCGGCGGAACGACGCGAGATGACCTCCATGGATGTGGAGGAAGTGGTTTTCGAAGGTGCGCTTTTGCGTGTGCGGCCCAAGGTCATGACCGTTGCCACAATCTTCGCGGCCCTCATTCCCATCATGTACGGCACTGGCACCGGCTCCGAGATCATGCAGCGGATCGCCGCTCCGATGATCGGTGGCATGGCGACCGCGACCGTTCTCACCCTTTTCGTCATTCCTGCGATTTTCGTGATCTGGAAAAGGTTGGCCCTGAGACGGGTCAACCGAGACATGCTGCAAACGGCCAATGACCCCGCAGCACCCGTGCCGGCAGAATGATCTCTGCCAATCAACCCAACCCGAAAGGACTATTCATGAAAACTCTCTCTCTTGCCCTCTCAGTCATGGTTCTGACCGCGCCTCTGGCGCTGGCGCAGATGAACCACTCCAACATGGATCATTCCAACATGCCGATGAATGACGAAATGCTGGAAGGTGCGGTGCACACAAAGGCGGTGGTGAACTCCATCGGCGAAGGCACTGCCAATGTCAGCCACGAGCCGATCCCCGAAATCGGCTGGCCAGCCATGACGATGGATATGCCGCTGACCGCAGACGCCCAGATGATGGGCGACATCGCCGCCGGCGATTCCGTCACGCTGATGCTTATCAAGGGCGACGATGGCATGTATGCCATCGGGGCGATGATGCCTGAATAATATGACTTTGCTGGCAGGAGACGGCGTTTCCTGCCAGCATTGCCCAGAGACATCCATAGGAGCAAACAATGAAACCAACCGTCCTGTCCGTTCTGTCATCGGCGATCCTTGCCACCGCGCTGGTATTCGGTGCGCAAGGCGCGAATGCGCATTCCAAGAATGAAGGAACCCAGCCGGCGGATGGTGCCGTCCTGCAAATGTCTCCTGCGGCGATCGGCCTGCAGTTCGAGATGCCGATGCGTGTCACGCTGATCTCGCTCACCGATCAGGATGGCACCGCACATGATCTGACACGCACTGACAACATGCAGCCGGTCAGTGACTTCAGCGCCACGCCACCGGCGCTGCCGACGGGCCAGTACACCGTGCAGTGGCGCGGGCTGGCGGATGACGGCCACCCGATGCAGGGGGCGTTCAGCTTTGAAATCGCGGAGTGAGATCCGGTGCTGAGCGTACTCGCTACCGCTGATGCGGTGACCTGGCTGTCGATTGCCGTCAAAGCGCTTGTCTACGCGACGGCGTTTCTTGCGATGGGCAGCGTTCTGGGCCTTCTGACCCTGCGCAGCCTTCCTGCACCCGAGGTCGGCAGGCTCAGGCGGATGGCCGTTGTCTGGGCCATCGGCACCGCCGCCTTTTCACTGCTCCGATTACCGCTCAGAGCGAGCTTCCTGATGGGGGGCACATGGCAGGGCGCAACCGAACCGATGATGCTGGCTCTGGTCTGGGACAGCCCGCTTGGTTCCAGCATCAGCTTGCGGCTGATCGGTGTCGCATTGATCTGCGCGATCCTACTGCCCGCGCGCTTCGGGCGTCCCCTTGCGGCTCTCGGTGTGCTCCTGGTGGCTGCGTCTTTCGTGTTTCGCGGGCATGCGCTGGAGGAGCCGCGCCTTCTGCTCGGTCTGCTGATCACCCTTCATGTCTTGGGCCTCGCGTTCTGGATCGGCTGCTTTGCGCCGCTCTATCGTCTGTCCGGGACGCAGCCGGTGGGTGTCGCCGGACAGGTCAGTCACGATTTTGGCCGGGTCGCCGTCTGGGTCGTCGCCGGATTGACCGTCGCGGGCGGGGTGTCCCTGTGGCTGCTGACCGGCAACCTGCTGAGCGCGCTTTCCACCCCCTACGGGCAGTTTTTCGCGATCAAGCTGGGCGTTTTCCTCGCGATCATCGCCCTCGCAGCATGGAACAAGCTGCGCCTGACCCCTGCGATGCTGCGGCAGGAGCCGGATGCAGGGTCGCGTATGCGTGCAAGCATCCGGCTGGAAGCGGCGCTCGTTGCGCTGATCCTTGTCACGACGGCGGTGCTGACCACGGTGAGCGCGCCCGATCCTCAGGTGCAGACCGCCGAAGCCACGGCTGCGGAGCATAGTATGAAATTGAACGATGGAGGGTTCCTATGAAGCCTGTAACACGCCGGACCTTTGGACGCGGAATGGTGGCAGCCCTTGCGCTGGGCGGCCTTCGTCCGACATCTGTGCACGCACAAGCGGCGCCAGACCTGACCGCGCGCGAAAGCCTGCATCAACTCGCGCCCGCGACCTATCCGCAGACACAGGTCTGGGGCTATGACGGCACGGTTCCCGGCCCAGTGATCCGGCTGCCGCAGGGCGGGCGCCTGACGCGCCGGTTTGTCAATGAACTGCCGCAAGCGGGAACCATCCACTGGCACGGGATCCGCATCGACAACGCGATGGACGGCGTGCCCGGTCTGACCCAGGACGCCGTCGCACCCGGAGAGACGTTCCAGTACGACTTCACGGTGCCCGATGCCGGTACCTATTGGTATCACCCGCACAACCGTTCGTATGAGCAGATGGCGCGCGGGCTTTCGGGCGCGCTGATCGTCGAGGAGGCCGACGGCGGCCCCGAGGTCGACAGCGACGAGGTGCTGCTGCTGGATGACTGGCGCCTGACGGAAGAGGGCCAGATCGCGGGCGGTTTCGGCAACATGCACGACTGGGCCCATGCCGGCCGAATCGGGAACTGGATCACCGTCAATGGCACCCCGGAGTGGCACAGATCGGTTCAGCAGCACAGCCGCCACCGTCTGCGCCTTGTGAACACCGCCAATGCGCGGATTTTCACGCTCGAGGCGCAAGGTCTCGCCGGTTGGGTCGTCGCACTCGACGGCATGCCGCTCGATGCGCCGCAGCCGCTGGGCCGCTTGGTGCTGGCTCCGGCACAACGGGCGGACATCATCGTCGATGTGACCGCAGACATCGGCGAAGAGGCCTTCCTTGTCAGCTTCGAGCGTGACGGCGGCTATGCCATCGCTTCTTTCGACGTCACAGCGGCGGCGCGGTCAGAACGCCTCGGCACACCCGCTCCGCTGGCGCCCAACCCGGTGCCACAGCTTGGCCGTCTGGAAGACGCCAGAACGGCCAAGCTGCTGATGGAGGGCGGGGCCATGGGGCGGATGAGCGGCGCCATGATGGGCGGACGGATGATGGGCATGCGCGATATGGCGGGTGCGGGCAAGGTCTGGGCCTTCAATGGCATGGCGGACATGCCCGAGCAGCCACTGGTAACGGCGGAGCGGGGCGAGTCCGTTCGGATCGAGATCACCAACGACACGGCCTGGCCCCATGCGATGCATCTGCATGGCCACCATTTCCGGCGGATCGCCGCGGACGGCACGGCGGGCGCCTTGCGTGACACGCTGCTCATGGACCGCGGAGAGACCGCCGAGATCGCGTTCGTTGCCGACAATCCCGGTGACTGGCTGCTGCACTGTCACATGCTGGAGCATTCGGCGGGCGGAATGATGACATGGCTGCGCGTGGTTTGAACCGCTGCCGGTGAAAACGTGAAGCCATTGAAAGCCGGCTCGTCGAACGCGCCGATGGATGGTTTGCGATCCCGTGGGCAAGCCGCGCCTTTGCGGGTGTGCAGCCGGATCGTCGGACAGGGCTCATAATGTACGTCAGCCAGATATTTGGTTACATATGTAACTAAATATCACGGACTTTCCATTTGTGCCAATCGCTCAAGACAGTCCAGCAGGATCAGCCTCTCGCCCGCGGAAAACTGCGAGAGAAGCGCATTGTTGTACCGCTCTGCGACAGTCGCAAGGTCATTATAGGCGCGCCGCCCCGCGGGCAGAAGCGCCAGTATATCGCTGCGCTTGTCCGCGTCATTCTTCCGCGCCTCGATAAAGCGTTTTTCCTGTAACGCTTTGACTGCGCGACTAATCTTTGTTTTATGCATCTTCGAAATGCGTCCGATCTCGCTCGCCGTCAGATCGCCGTAGCGACCAAGGTGAAACAGCACCCGCCACTCGGTCCGCAGCATGTTGTACCGCTCGCGGTAGCGGCGCGCGAACTCCAGGCTGGTTTCCTCGGCGGCTTGGTTCAGCAGGTAAGGCACGAAACTGCGCAGATCGAAATCGGACATGCGGAAACCCTTTTTATTTGTCTTGTTGGTTACAAAAGTAACGTTATCTTACAGCCAAGTTCAAGATGCGAGGAGTTGACATGAACGAACAGTCACATCCGTCCGAATATCTGCAGTTTGCCAAGGGGCAGGGCACGACCGAAGGGTACATGCCCGGCTTTGGCAATGACTTTGAAACCGAGGCGTTGCCGGGTGCCTTGCCGCAGGGCATGAACAGCCCCCAGAAGGTGAACTACGGTCTCTACGGGGAGCAGCTGTCGGGCACCGCCTTCACCGCGCCGAGCCACCAGAACGAGCGCACATGGTGCTACCGCATTCGCCCCAGCGTGCGTCATCAGGGGCGCTATGAGCGCATTGACCTGCCGTATTGGAAAACCGCGCCGCACATCCCTCAGGATGTGACCTCGCTGGGCCAGTACCGCTGGGATCCGGTGCCGCACAGCGACACTGGCCTGACGTGGCTGACGGGCATGCGCACGATGACCTCGGCGGGCGACGTCAACACCCAGACCGGTATGGCAAGCCATATCTATCTGGTCACCGAGTCGATGAAGGACTCCTATTTCTACTCCGCCGACGGCGAGATGCTGGTCGTCCCGCAAGAAGGGCGGCTGCGCTTTGCGACCGAACTTGGCGTTATTGACGTGGCGCCACAGGAAATCGCGCTGATCCCGCGCGGGCTGGTCTACCGTGTCGAGGTGCTGGAAGGTCCGGCGCGCGGGTTTGTCTGCGAAAACTACGGCCAGAAGTTCGAACTGCCGGGCCGGGGCCCGATCGGGGCGAACTGCATGGCAAACCGCCGTGATTTCAAAACGCCCGTTGCGGCCTTCGAAGACCGCGAAGTACCGTCGACCATGACCATCAAATGGTGCGGCCAGTTCCACCGCTGCGAGATCCCGCATTCGCCGCTGGACGTGGTGGCGTGGCACGGCAATTACGCGCCCTGCAAATACGATCTGCGCAACTACTGTCCGGTCGGCTCGATCCTCTTCGACCATCCGGATCCGTCGATCTATACCGTGCTGACCGCGCCGTCGGGCATGGAAGGGACCGCAAACATCGATTTCGTGCTGTTTCGCGATCGCTGGAACGTGGCCGAGGATACCTTCCGCCCGCCATGGTACCACAAGAACGTCATGTCCGAACTCATGGGCAACATCCACGGCCAGTATGACGCCAAGCCGCAGGGCTTTGTTCCGGGTGGCATGAGCCTGCACAACTGCATGCTGCCGCACGGTCCCGACCGCGAGGCCTTCGAGGGCGCGTCGAATGCGGATCTCAAGCCGCAGAAGCTGGAAAATACCATGTCGTTCATGTTCGAGACACGTTTCCCGCAGCACCTGACGGAATTCGCGGCCAAAGAGGCGCCGTTGCAGGACGACTATGTCGATTGCTGGGACGGGCTGGAAAAGAAATTCGACGGCACCCCGGGGGTAAAATGACCGATCTGAAGAAGAGCTGGGTCGCCAGCGCAAACGCCGCCGACACCGATTTCCCGCTCAACAACCTGCCTTACGGTGTGTTTTCGACCGATGCGCTGTCGCCCCGCTGCGGCGTGGCCATCGGCGACAGCATCCTTGATGTGGCGCGCGCCGAAGAGGCGGGGCTGACCGGAACAGATGGGCTGTTGCAGGATGCGAAATGGAACCCGCTGATGGCCGCGGGCCCAGACGTGTGGTCTGCCTTCCGTGCGCGTCTGGCAGCCTTGCTCGCCGAGGGGGCGGAGGATCGTGACGCGGTCGAACCGCTGCTCGTGCCCATGTCCGCCGCCACGCTGCATCTGCCGATCGAAGTCGCCGAATACACCGATTTCTACGCTGGCAAACAGCACGCGCAGAACGTGGGCACGATGTTTCGCGGCCCCGAAAACGCGTTGCCGCCGAACTGGCTCCACATCCCGATCGGCTACAACGGGCGCGCCTCGACGGTGGTTGTGTCGGGCACGGACATCCGGCGCCCCATGGGCCAGACCAAAGCCAAGGACGCAACCGCGCCCAGCTTCGGGCCCTGTCAGCGGCTCGACATCGAGCTGGAGATGGGCGCAATCGTAGGCTCACCCTCTGCGATGGGCGAACCGGTCACTGTGGCCCAGGCGCGCGAGATGATCTTTGGCTATGTGCTGCTCAACGACTGGTCAGCGCGGGATCTGCAGGCGTGGGAATACCAGCCGCTGGGCCCGTTCCAGGCCAAGGCCTTCGCGACCTCTATCAGCCCGTGGATCGTCACCGCCGAGGCGCTCGAACCCTTCGAGGCCGCGACCCCGGACCGCGAGGTGCCACTGCTGCCCTACCTCGTCGAGGAACGCCCCGGCCTTTACGATATCGATCTTTCGGTCGAGATGAATGGCCATACCATCGGCCACACCAACATGCGCGAGCTCTACTATTCCGCCTCGCAGCAACTGGCGCATCACGCGTCCTCGGGCTGTGCCATGCGGACCGGTGACCTGCTTGGTTCGGGCACGATATCGGGGCCGAAACCGGAGAACTACGGCTCGCTGCTCGAGATGACATGGGGCGGGCAGAACCCGATCCAGATCGACGGCGAGAGCCGCAGTTTCATCGAGGACGGCGATACACTGACCCTCAAGGGCCATGCGCAGGGCAATGGCTACCGGGTGGGCTTTGGCGCCTGCACCGGCACGATCCTGCCCGCACCAGACTTTTACAAGGAGACAACATGAGCAAGGCATTCGCATCCGCAGGCGACATGACGGACAAGGAAATCAGCTTCACGGAAGTGGGCGAGGGGCTTTGGGCCTTCACCGCCGAGGGCGATCCCAACTCGGGCGTTATCATCGGCGACGACAGCGTGATGATCGTCGAGGCGCAGGCGACCCCGCGACTGGCTGAAAAGGTGATCGAAAAGGTCCGCTCCGTCACCGACAAGCCGATCAGCCATCTGGTGCTGACCCACTATCACGCCGTGCGTGTGCTGGGTGCCTCGGCCTACGGTGCGCGCGAGGTCATCATGTCCGATACCGCCCGCGCCATGGTCGCCGAGCGCGGCAAGGAAGATTGGGACAGCGAATTCGACCGTTTCCCGCGCCTGTTTCAGGGGCATGAAAGCATCCCCGGCCTGACTTGGCCGACCACGACATTCAACGACACCATGACCGTCTATCTCGGCAACCGCCGCGTCGATCTGATGAAGCTCGGTCGTGCGCATACCGCGGGCGACATTGTCGTGCATGTGCCGGACCAGAACGTGATGTTCACCGGTGACATCGTCGAATATCATTCTGCCTGCTACTGTGGCGACGGCCACTACCGTGACTGGCCCGCGACCCTCGACCGGATCCGCGCCTTCGACCTCGACGCGATTGCGCCGGGCCGTGGCGACGCGCTGGTGGGCCGCGACATGGTCAATGCCGCACTCGACAACACCGCCGACTTCGTCGGCTCGACCTTCGACGCTGTGCGCCGCGTGGCGGCCAAGGGCGGCACCTTGCAAGAGGCGATGGCCCACGTCCGCGAGGTTTGCGATCCGAAGTTCGGTGACTACGCGATCTACGAGCATTGCCTGCCGTTCAACGTGGCCCGTGCCTTCGACGAAGCACAGGGCATCGACACGCCGCGTGTCTGGACTGCCGAACGCGACAAAGAAATGTGGGCCGCCCTGCAGAAGTGATGCGGGCCTCTTGCCCCGCCCACTGGCGGGCGGGGCAGTCCGGTGACGATTTGGAGACAGATGATGTTGGATGACCGCTATTCCCTGGCGCACAAACTCTATCCTTACGAACGCAACGCCGATCAGGACGGCAGTGTCGAGGCGCACCACCCCGTCGTGATCATTGGCGGGGGGCCTGTCGGCATGGCCGCCGCACTGGACCTCGGGCTTCAGGGCATCGCGACGCTGGTGCTGGACGACCACGAAGGCGTGGGCGAAGGCAGCCGTGCGATCTGTTTCGCCAAGCGCACGCTCGAGATCTGCGACCGTCTGGGCTGTGGTGATCCGATGGTCGACAGGGGCGTGGTCTGGAACCTTGGCAAGGTGTTTCACGGCGACGACAAGGTTTTCGATTTCAACCTGCTGGCCGAAGGGGGCCACCGTCGCCCGGCCTTCATCAACCTCCAACAGCCCTATTTCGAGAAAGACCTCGTCGAGCGTATCCGCGCCGCCCAGGCCGACGGTGCCCCGATCGAGATCCGCGGCAAGAACCGGGTCGACCGGCTGGATGCAAGCGACGAAGGCGCACGGCTGGAAGTAACGACCCCCGACGGCGCCTATGCCATCACCGCCGATTGGGTGCTGGCCTGCGACGGCGCCGGATCGCCCACGCGCAAGGCGATGGGCATCGATTTCGAGGGCAAGGTCTTCAAGGACAGCTTCCTCATCGCCGACGTGCGCATGACCGCCGATTTCCCGACCGAACGCTGGTTCTGGTTCGACCCGCCCTTCCGCGACGCCGGTGACAGCGCGCTGTTGCACAAGCAGCCAGATGACGTCTGGCGCATCGATTTCCAGATCGGCTGGGACGTCGACCGCGAGGCCGAGTTGAAAGAGGACCGCATCCGCGCCCGCATCGACGCGATGCTCGGCGAAGGGGTCGAATACGAACTGGTCTGGACCTCGATCTATACCTTCCAGTGCCGCCGGATGGCCTCGTTCCGCCACGGCCGCATCCTCTTTGTGGGCGACAGCGCACATCAGGTGTCGCCCTTCGGCGCACGCGGCTGCAACGGCGGCGTGCAGGACAGCGATAACCTTGCGTGGAAACTGGCGGCGGTGATGAAGGGCGAGGCGCCCGAGACGCTGATCGACAGCTACGACGTCGAACGCGGCGCGGCGGCGGACGAGAACATCCGCAACTCGACCCGCTCCACCGATTTCATCACGCCGAAGTCCGACCAGAGCCGCCTGTTCCGCGATGCGGTTCTGCAACTGGCGCGAAACCACGATTTCGCCCGCCCCTTCGTCAATTCCGGGCGTCTGTCGCACCCCTGCATCTATGACGGATCGGCGCTGAATTCGTCCGACGCGCTGCCCGGCGGACCGGCTGGCGCAAGGCCGGGTGCGCCCGCACCGGATGCACCACTGGGCAAAGCCTTCTTGCTGGACCAGCTGGGCAATGATTTCGCGGTTTTGGCCATTGGCTGCGACGCCCCTGCGGTCGAAGGCCTTCGCACTGTCGAGGTGGCCAACCCCGATCCCGATCTTGCGGCCCGCTACCTTGGCGATGCGGACGCCGCCCTCTACCTGATCCGCCCCGATCAACATGTCGCCGCCCGCTGGGCCGATGCCACGGCTGACCAGATCGTTGCCGCCCGCGACCGCGCGCTTGGAAAGGATGTCGCATGACCGCCCTTGTCACAACACGCAACACCCCACAGCCGGACGATGCCTATGACCTGCTGCTCAGCGCCCATGAAGGGCTGAGCAAGGAGGAAAGCGACGCGCTGAATGCCCGCCTGATCCTGACGCTGATCAACCATATCGGCGATCTCGACGTCCTGCGCGAAGCGCTGGAGGTCGCGAAAGGGTGACCGAGGTGGTGCTCTATGACTACTGGCGCTCGACGGCGAGCTACAGGGTCCGGATCGCGCTGGAGCTTGCACGGATCGAGTGCAAGACCGTTTCAATCGACTTGCTGGCCGGGGCGCAGCGCGATGCGGCGCATCTGGCACGCAACCCCCAAGGCTATGTGCCGGTGCTGGAGATCGACGGGCTGCGGCTGACGCAGTCCCTTGCGATCATCGAATATCTGGACGAGACGCAAGGGCTCTTGCTTCTGCCCGATGATCCCGCCGCGCGGGCGCGGGTGCGGGCACTGTCGCAGGTGATTGCCGCCGATACGCACCCGATCTGCAATCCGGCGGTCGTGGGGCACGTGCTGACGCAGTTCCAGCCAGAAGATGCTGAGGCGGCGCGCATCGACTGGATGCGCCATTTCATCCGGCGCGGTCTTGTGGCGTTCGAGGCGTTGCTGGATGATCCGGCGACCGGCACGTTCTGCCACGGCGAAACACCGTCGCTGGCGGATCTTTGTCTGGTGCCGCAAATCTATAACGCGCGGCGCTGGGGCCCCAAGTTCGACGATCTGGCCCGCGTCACACGGATTTCCGCAGCGGCCGAAGCGCTGCCGGCGTTTCAGCGGGCCGCCCCCGAGGCGGTGAGGCCCGCTGACTGACCATGCCAAGGCCGCAGCTTAGGCCTTGATATGCCCCTCGGCGCGCCATTCATCGAAAATTTCCAGCGCGCGGGCGGCAAAGGCCTCGTCGTTGATATGGCAATCCATCGCGTGCAGGTCGACATTGGCGGGGCAGGTGGCTTCGAACTCTTCGCAGAAGGCAGCGAGCCCGCCGGCATCGTGCAGCGGCCCGCCGGGTCTGTCCCATTCACCGCAGCCCCCGCGCGGCAGAATGAAGGCGGTCTTGCCGGTCGCTTCGGACAGCTGCGCGGAATGGGCCCGCGCGACCTTGCGGCGGCCATCGTCGTCGAGCACGTAGGAGGTGATGAGCCGGTTGTGCGCGTGGCTGGGCAGCCCTTCAAAGCGCGGATCGGCGGGCTGCCAGCCGATGACATCCACCAGGTCATAGCATCCGGGCGCCACGATCTGCGGCACGCCTGCCTTGCCCGCGCCGGTCAGGCGCGACGCACCGGCGCTGACCATCGAGCCGAAAGTATGGTTGCCCAGTTCCTGCGTGCAGAAATCGAACACGCAGGCGAATGCACCCTCCTCGGCGAGGTTCTCGAATGCGCGTCCGCCCATGCCTGTGGCGTGGAACACCGCGACTTCGAAACCGCGTTCTTCCAGCGCCGGCTTCAGCGCCACCATGTAGCGCAGGGCGGTTTTCCCGAGGCTGGTCATGCCGATCAGCGGTTTCTCCTCGGTCGGTGGCATGGCGGCGCGCGCGGCACCCAGAACGGCACCTGCCGCCTGCGCCAGCGAGGCCCGGCAGACCGAGTTCAGCCCGTAAAGGCCACCCGCCCAGAGGATCATCTGCACATCCGCAGGCAGCCGTTCGGGCGGCAGCAAAGGCGAGAAGGCGATCGTGGAGACCACGTATTTCGGCACCCCCAGCGGCACCGCCGCCAGCAGGTCGAGCGCAAGGTCCGTGCCCATGGAGCCGCCCAGCACGATGGCGCCGTCAACGCGGCCCTGTGCGCAAAGCTCGCGGGCCATCGCGGCGGCGCCGCGCCCCATGATCTGCATGGCCTTGTTCTCGTCGCCGCTGTCGATTGCCTCCTGGATGCTGCTGCCCCCGGCCTCGGCGACCTGATGCTTGGAGATATCGACAGGGCCGGGCGGGTCGCCCAGCACGCTCACGTCCATGGTCAGCGCGCGCCCCCCTGTTGCTGAATGCAGGAGACCAGAAAGCCCAGCTCGTCTGATTTCGTGTCGTAGGTTCCGGCGACCAGTATCGTCTTCTCGGTCATGTCGTTCTCCTTAGAGTTTGATCCAGGCGGTCTTGAGGTCGACGTATTTGTCGAAGGCGTGCAGGGATTTGTCGTGGCCGTTGCCCGACTGTTTGACGCCGCCCAGCGGCACGGTGATGTCAGGGCCGCCGTAGGTGTTGACGTGGACGACACCGGCCTGCACCGCGCGGATCATCCGGTGGGCGCGGCCCAGATTGCTAGTCCAGACACCTGCAGCCAGCCCGTAGTCGGTCGCATTGGCAAGGTGGATCGCCTCGGCCTCGTCCTCGAAGGTGGTGACGGCGAGGACGGGGCCAAAGACCTCGTCGCGGAACAGGCGGTGGTCCGGCGCGACATCGGTGACAACCGTGGGGGCCATGTAATAGCCGCCGGTCTCTTCTAGAATGCGTTGCCCGCCGAGCGCCACGCGCGCGCCCTGGTCCACCGCGTCATCGACAAACCCCAGAACCTGATCGAGCTGCGCCTGCGAATTGATCGCCCCGGCCTGTGTGGTCAGGTCGAGCGGATCGCCCACGCGCATCTTCGCCGCAGCCTCCGACAGCGCGGCGACAAATTCGTCCGCCACGCCGCGTTGCACCAGCAGGCGCGATCCCGCGACGCAGACCTGTCCTGAGTTGCGGAAGATGCCCGCGGCCGAAACCTTCGCGGCCTCGGCGATATCACCGACGTCGTCAAAGACGATGTTCGGCGACTTGCCGCCGAGTTCGAGGTAGACCCGTTTGAGGTTGGATTTCGGCGACGCCTCCAGCAGCCGCCGGCCCGTTGCGCCCGACCCGGTAAAGACCAGCGCATCGACATCCATCGACATCGACAGCGCTTGGCCGCTGACGGCACCGCGCCCGGTCACGACGTTGAGCACGCCCGCAGGCAGACCGGCCTCAAGCGCGAGTTCGCAGATCCGCAGCAGCGACAGGGAGGCCGTTTCGGCAGGTTTCAGCACCACCGAATTGCCCGCGGCAAGGGCCGGGGCCAGCTTCCACGTGCCGATCATCAGCGGGAAGTTCCACGGCACGATGGCGCCGATCACCCCCACCGGTTCGCGGTGGATCAGGCCAAGCGCGCCGTCATCCGTTGGGGCGATTTCACCGTAGATCTTGTCGATGGCCTCGGCGTACCAGCGGATCGTGTTCGCCGCCGATCCGACCTCGGCCTTGGCGGCCATCGCGATTTCGGTGCCGTTGTCACGCACCCCCAGCACGGCCAGTTCCAGCGCATTGGCTTCGATCAGTTCGGCCCAGCGAAGCAGGACCTTCTTGCGCGCGGCGGGTGCCTGTCCGGCCCAGCGGCGGTCGGCGAAGGCCGCGCGCGCGGCGGCCACGGCATCTTCCACATCGGCGGCGTCGGCATCGGCGAGGGTGGTCAGAACGCTGCCATCGATGGGGGTCAGCCTGTCGATCGTTGCGCCATCCCGCGCCTCGCGCCAAGCGCCGTCGATCAGCAGGCGGCCCGGCGGTACGGGCGCATCACGCAATGTGTCTATCTGGGATTGGTCAAACATCTGGGTCACCTCTCAAGTGGGTACAGGGCAGTCAGGGGTCGGCGCGGTTTAGCGGGGTGGGTGGCCTTTTCTGAATGGTTCGTATAATGAACCGATGGTTTAAAATATATTGACTTGGCGGAATGCTCCTGTCAACAATGCATGCAGCCCCGGATGAAAAACGTCCGGCTGGCGCGCATGTGCGAAAGGTCTCACCGTGGGAACAACTGCAAAAGCACTCGGACTGTTGGATCAGTTCTCGATCGAGCGCCCGGAGATCGGGCTGAGCGATTTCCACCGCATCGTCGGTCGCGACAAGGCGACTGTGCACCGCTACCTGACGGAGCTGGAGCAGGTCGGTTTCGTAGAGCAGAACCCGGTGACACGCGCCTACCGCCTCGGACCGGCGGTGCTGCGCCTCGCCACGATCCGCGAGACCTGCTTTCCGCTGCAAAGCGCCGTCGCACCCGTGATTCAAGCTGCGGCAGGGGAGCTGGGCGAGTTGATCCATTTCTCCCTGCTTCAGCACGACAACCTTGCGCCGATTGCCCATTCCGACCCGCTGCGCCACGGCACGGCGGTTGTCTTTGATCCCGGTGCAGTGCTGCCGTTGCACGGCACCGCCTCGGGCATCGCCATGCTGGCCTTCGGCCCCGACGATCTGTGGCAGGCGGTGGAGCAGGGGCCGCTGGAGGATTTCACCGGGCAGACGCCAACCGACCGCGACACGTTGCACGGGCTGGCGGACACCGCGCGCGACAAGGGCTTTGCCCTTGCCAATCGCACCTTCGACCCCGATGTCGTCTCTGTCGCGATGCCGGTCTTCGGCGCCAACGGCTCGGCCAGCGGCGCCGTCGCGGTGGCGCTGCCGGCAGGTCGGCTCAGCGATGATCTGCTGGACCGCGCGGTGGCGACGCTGCGCCGGATCGCGCCCGTGCTCAGCCAGTCGCTGGGCGGGCGCATGCCTGCCGGAATGGGGGTGCAGGATGCCTGACGCACTCGTTCTCGATTTCGGCGGGGTGATTTCCCGCACGCTCTTTGAAACCCATGATCTGAGCGAGCGTGCCCTCGGCCTGCCGCCCGGCACGCTGGACTGGCAGGGGCCCTTTGCCCCCGAGAACGACGCCCTGTGGCGCCGGATGCAGAACGACGAGATTTCCGAGCGCGACTACTGGCGCCAGCGCACCAGCGAAGTGGCAGCACTTGTCGGTGCGGATTGGACCGAGATGTCCGATTTCGTGCGCGCCGCGCGCGGTGCCGCGCCCAGCGAGGTGATCCGCCCCGAGGCGCTCGCCGCGATCAAGGCGGCGCAGGACAACGGCATCCGGCTGGCGATCCTTTCCAACGAGCTCGATCTTTTCTATGGCGCGGATTTCCGCGAAAAGCTGCCGTTCCTGTCCCATTTCGACGTGATCGTCGACGCCACCTATTCCGGCATCCTGAAACCCGACGCGCGCGCCTACGCGCAGGTCACCGACGCCCTGGGCGTGCCTGCCAGTGCATGCGTGTTCGTCGACGACCAGATCCGCAACATTCGCGGGGCTGAGGATGCAGGCCTCATTCCCGTCCATTTTGACGTGCGCCAGCCCGGCGCCAGTTTTGCCCGGGCGCTCGACGCCCTTGGGATCACAAGGAGAGCATCATGAAAGACAGCAACTTCCTCAAGGAAAACAACGGTAAGCATTTCTGGCAGCCGATGACGCATCCGGCCGACAGCATGGCCAACCCGCCCGCGATGATTACCGAGGCGCATGGCGTGCGGATCCGCGACGTGAACGGCTACGAGACGGTGGATGCCGTGGGCGGGCTCTGGAACGTCAACCTCGGTTTCTCTTGCCAGCCGGTGAAAGACGCGATCACCGCGCAGCTGGACCGGCTGCCGTTCTATTCGACCTTTCGGGGCACCACCAACGACGCCGCGGTCGAACTGTCGTGGATGCTGCGCGAATTCTTCGAGCCCGATGGCATGTCGCGCTGTTTCTACACCTCCGGCGGGTCGGATTCCGTCGAGGTCGCGCTGCGACTGGCGCGCCAGTACCACAAGCTGCGCGGCGAGGCGGGGCGCACCAAGTTCCTGAGCCTCAAGAAGGGCTACCACGGCACCCACACGCTGGGCGCGTCGGTCAACGGCAATCCGAACTTCCGCACCCAGTACGAGCCGCTGATGCCGGGCTGCTTCCACATTCCGGCCCCCTATACCTACCGCAACCCCTTCAACGAATCCGACCCCGAGAAGCTGGCGCAGCTTTGCCTCGCCGCGCTGGAGGACGAGATCAAGTTCCAGGGTGCCGAAACCATCGCCGCTTTCATCATGGAGCCGATCCTCGGCGCCGGTGGTGTGATCCCGCCGCACAAGTCGTTCATGCCCGGCGTGCGCGCGCTGTGCGACAAATACGGCCTGTTGCTGATCGCCGACGAGGTCGTCTGCGCCTTCGGTCGTACCGGCAGCTGGTCCGGCTCGCGCCATTGGGGCGTCCAGCCCGACATGATGTGCCTCGCCAAGGCGATCACCAACGGCTATTTCCCCTTCGGCGCGGTCATGATCGGCGATCGGTTGGTCGAGGTGTTCGAGGGCGACAAGACGGGGCAGGGCTCCATCGCGTCAGGCTATACCTATTCGGGTCACCCTGTCGGTGCCTCCGCAGCGATTGCCTGTCTGAAAGAAACCCAGCGCCTGTCGGTCAAGGACAACGCCGCCGCCCGCGGCAAGCAGATGCACGAGGGTCTGCTGGCGCTGAAAGACCGCCACGAGGTCATCGGTGACGTGCGCGGTGGCGAGGGGCTGATGTGCGCGGTCGAACTTGTCTCTGACCGCGAAAAGAAAACGCCGCTCGACAAGAAGACCACGGCGACGATGTCGCAGGCGACCTACGAGGATGGGGTGATGATCCGTGTCTCCGGCAACAACATCATCCTGTCGCCGTCACTGATCATCGAAGAGCAGGACATCGCCAAGATCCTGTCCGCGCTCGACACTGGCTTCGCGGCCATCGGCTGACACGCGGACCGATCCGAGACGATAGCGACTGCACCTGCAAATGATGCAATGTGCCGGTCGCTGTCGTCTCCATCACGGCGGATCCCTCCAACGGTGGATCGTCCCTGACCAAGGGGGCCAAAGATTCCACGCGTGGCAGGATAGTTCGCATTCAATCGAAATCGGCACGGGCAGGTTCGTCCGTGACAGCAGAAAACGCCGTCACGACGCTGGCTGCAGCTGCCCCAAGGGGTTCGCCCCTCTTTACGCCCGCGCTACTGCGAACGTGTTGCTGGCCGATGCCGCCCGCGACCGGCCGATTGCAGGCCAGATTTCACATGCGGTGGTCCGGGGCAGGGCCGAGGCTCATCCCTCGTGCCGGACGACCGGATCGATCACGCGCAACGGTCCGCCAACGGATACCTCGACAAGGGCGGCGGCCGCGAGCAGCGCAGCTTCGCCGCGCGGTCTGCCGATCAATTGCAGGCCGACCGGCAGGCCGCCGCTGGTGAGACCCACGGGTATCGACATCGCCGGCAGACCCGCAACCGTGGCGGGGAAGGCGTGGGCGAGCCAATCCATGTAGAAATCGAATTTCTGTCCGCCGGCCTCTGATACCCATTCGACCTCGACGGGTTTGGGCATGTTGCCGACCACCGGGCAGGCCAGAACGTCGTGATGCTCAAGCAGCTGGCGCAGTTCGTGGTAGATTTTGGTCCGGGCTTTCTGGGCGTCGACGATATCGTCCATGGTGAGCGCCATGCCGCGCCTGACATTGTCTTCCAGCGTGGGTTTGAAACCCGCACGGATCGCGGGATCGATGTCGCGCATCAGGCTGGCCCAGAGAATGCCGCGCAGCGTGTAGTAGGTGCGCTTCATCTGCGGCATCTCGATAGGCGGGGTTTCGACCGCGTGACCGTCGCGCGCCAGCAGCGCCATGACACCCTCGAGATGTTCCTCCATGTCCGTGTCAACGGGACACTGGCCGCCAAGGTCCGCGGACCATGCGATCCGCAAGCGGCCTTCGGCCCGGTCCACCGCCGCCTGATAGGGCCCGGAGGTATCCGCGGGGAAAGAGATCGGATGCACGGGGTCGAAGCCCGCCATCGCGTCCAGAAACAGCGCGCAGTCACGCACATTGCGCGCCATCGGCCCTTGCAGGCCCTCGATGATGAAACCCGCATCGTCGGGGCCGCCGCCCACAAGGCCGGGGCTGGTGCGCAGCCCGACAACGCCGCAATAGGCGGCGGGGGTGCGCAGGCTGCCGCCGTGGTCTGACCCGTGGCTGAGCCATGCCTGCCCCGCGATCAGCTGCGCTGCTGCCCCACCGGAGGATCCGGCCGGGTTCAGCCGCGTGTCCCACGGGTTGCGCGTGGTGCCGAGCACGGCATTAAAGGTGTTCGCACCGGCGCCGAACTCGGGCGTATTGGTCTTGCCGATGACGAGGCCACCGCGGGCCTCGATGCGGCGCACAAGAGGGTCGCTTGCGTCGGGGATGTAATCGGCCAGCCCGGGTGTTCCGTAGGTGCAGCGCACGCCCGCGACCGGCGTCAGGTCCTTGATGCCGAGGGGCAGGCCGTGCAGCTCACGCGGGTCGTCTTCCTCCGGTGTCGTCATCGTCTTCGCGGCGTCGCGGGCGCGGTCGAAACAGGCCGTCGGCATGGCGTTGATCGCCGGGTCGGTCTGGGCGTGGCGCTCGGCTGCGGCGTCGATCAGATCGGCAGGCGCGATCTCGCGGCGCTTGAGCAGCTGCACGATGTCGCTGGCGCTGCGGGCGCAGAGTTCGGGGCCGGTATAGGAAGGGTAGCTCATCGGTCTCTCCGGTTGCCGGCGCGCACCGACGCCCGCAGAAAATCGCTAGGGGTGCGGGCCCGGCCAATGGCCGGACCCGTCGCGGTATCAGCCGAAATAGGGCTGGCGTTCCGCCGTGAAGGCAGCGTCGTAGCGCGCCTTGTAGCCCGAGCATTGCTCGGCGTAGGCGTAATAGGCCTCGGTCAGGCGCCCGTGGAAGTCGCTGGTCGCGGCGACATCGTCCATCACCTCTTTCGAGGCCGCGCGCAGGGCGTCCCAGATGTCGGCCGGCAGTTCAGCGATGGTCAGGCTGTCGTCCGCCTTGAAGCGTTCGAACGCCTGCAGGTTGGCGTGCAGCGTGTCGGCGGAGGAGCGGTTCGCCTCGGCTTCGGAGGCGGCCTCGACAATCGTGCGCTGTGCGTCCGACAGGGCTTCCCACGCGGCCAGGTTCACGCCGAATTCGATGCCGCCGTAGACGTCGACAAAGGTAGGCGTGTACATGTATTTCGCCACGTTCTGGAACCCGAAGGCAAGGTCGTTCGCGGGGCCGACCCACTCGGCACCGTCAAGCGTACCCGACTGCAACGCCGAGAAGATGTCCGAGGGCGGGATCGACACGGCGTTCATGCCCAGCTTCGACAGTACCTGCCCGCCAAGGCCGGCGGCGCGGAAGTTCAGCCCCTGAAGGTCGCTGAGGCCTTTGATCTCGTTCTTGAACCAGCCGAAGGTCTGCATCCCCGAGCCGCCGCCGATAAAGATCTGGAGCCCGCGCGGGTTGGTGAACTCGTTGAGCAGCTCCTGACCGCCGCCGTAGTACATCCACGCGTGCATCTCGTCGAAGGTGAGGCCGAAGGGCACGCCGGTAAAGAACGCATGCGCGATGTCGCGCCCCGAGAACCAAGAACCGGAACCGTGATAGGCCTGTGCGGTCCCGCTCTCGACGGCTTCCTGCGTGCCGAACGGCGGCACCAGTTCACCAACACCGTAGAGGGTGACCTTGATCTCGCCGTCGGTCATCTGCGTGATGCGATCCGCCCAGCGTTGCGCCGAGACACCGGGGCCGGGCAGGCCCTTGGGCACGGATGTGACCAGCTTCCAGTCGTGTTGTGCCTGCGCGCGGGCAATCATCGGGGTGCCAATCGCCAAGGACGAAATGGCGGCGCCTTTCAGGATCTGTCTTCTCTTGAGCATTTTAGTAACCTCCTTGTTATCAGTTAGTTATAGATTAGTCTGGGCAACCACGTTGCGAGGCCTGGCACCATCGCGACCATCGCAAGGGCAGCCAGTTGCAGGCAGACGAACGGGATGATTCCGCGGTAGATGTCTGCGGTGCTGATCTCCACCGGCGCGACCCGGCGGAAATAGAAGAGGGCATAGCCGAAGGGGGGCGTCAGAAAGCTCATCTGCAGGTTCATGCTGATCAGGATCGCGAACCACACAGGGTCGACCCCCAGTTCCATCAGCGGCGGACCGGCGATGGGGATGACGATGAAGATGATTTCGACGTATTCGATGATGAAGCCGAGCAGGAAGATCACGACCATGGTAAAGACGATCGCCGTGGTCACTCCGCCGGGCAGATTCTGGAGGAAATCGCGCACCAGCTCTTCGCCGTGAAAGCCACGGAACACCAGCGACAGCATCGTTGCGCCCAGCACGATCAGCACCAGCATCGCCACCAGCGACGCGGTTTCGCGTGCCACCGGCATGACGCGTTCGGCCCGGTGTTCCTGCCAGAGCGCCAGCAGGGTGCCCGAAGACATCACCACAAGCCCGAAGGTGCCGATGATGGCGAGCAAGACGCTTGCCTGCGCGCCGCCCGCGAATTTCACGGCCACCAGCAAAAGCGCGCCCGGCAGCACTGCAAACATCAGCAGTTTGCGCCAGCGCGGCATGTCCTTGTTCTCGAGCGCGGCCATCACCAGCGCTCCGGCTGCACCCAATGCGGCACTTTCGGTGGCGGTCGCCACGCCCATCAGGATCGATCCCAGCACGATCAGGATCAGCACCAGCGGCATCAGCAGCGCTTGCGCCACGAACCCGCGGGTGAGTTTCTGCCGGTCGCCGCTGGAGTCCAGCATCTTGACCGGCGGGCATTTCGCAGGGTTCAGCTTGGCGATCACGAGGATGTAGAGAAGGTAGAAGACCACCAGCATCAGTCCCGGCAGCAGGGCACCGGCAAAGAGATCGCCCACCGTCACCGGTGTCGGGGCCCAGTCGCCCACGGCGCGGCGCCCGGCCTGATAGGCCGCCGAAATCTGGTCGGTCAGCAGGATCAACAGGATCGAGGGCGGGATGATCTGCCCCAGCGACCCCGAGGCGCAGATCACGCCCGCGATCAGGCTCTTGGAATAGCCGGCCTGCAGCATTGCGGGCACGGCAATCATCCCGAGCATGAAGATCGTCGCCCCGATCACCCCGGTCGAGGCCGCCAGCAGCGCGCCGACCAGCACGATCGCGATGGCCATGCCACCGTTGCGATCCCCGAAGAGCGCGCCCGCGGTCCAGATCATGCGGCGCGCGATGTCCGATTTCTCGAGGAACCCGCCCATAAGAACGAACAGCGGTACGGACAGGAAAATCGGGTTTGTCAGCAGCCCGAAAGCCTTGGACGGAAAGGCCGCGAGGATGCCGAGGTCAAACGCGCCGACGAGCGAGCCGATCATGGCCAGCACCGCAGGCACCCCAATCAGGATGAAAGCGACAGGCACGCCCGACAGGATCCCCAGCAGCAGGCAGACACCGAGTGCGATCAGAAACTGCTCATGCATCGTGACTGTCCTCGTAGACGCGCGGCCGCAGACCGATCCAGAGGGCCGCAATCGCAAGCCCGGCAAAGATCGCCGACAGAAGCGTTTTCAGCAGGAAATACCCCGGAAGACCGCCGACATTGGGCGATGCCTCGTAGAGCGACCATGAATTCATCGTCAAAGGCCACGAGGTCCACGCGGCCCATAGCATCGCGGGCAGGAACAGCCCCAGCAACGCAATGCGATCAAACAGGGTTTGAAGCCGCCGGGACATGAACGCCCTGAGAACGTCGACCCGCACACCGGTGTTGTAGACGACGACCCCGATCAGCGGCAGCGATACGATCACGAAGTTCAGGTACGTCAGCAGGTCGGTCGCCCAGGGCCAGCCGAGCGCAAAGACATAGCGCAGGGCCACAACGAGGATTTGCGACAGCAACAGCAGCAGGACGGCAATACCGGCTATGGTGGTAAGCGCGTCGAGCAGGCGGCTTCCGGGGGTATGATCGGGTTCGGCCACGGTCAGTACCCCAAGGCCACGCCGTCTTTGCGCGGGTCCGATCCGCCGAACAGCAGTCCGGAGGCATGGTCGATGCGGATCGCCTGCGCGCCGCCGATGCCGACAGGCACGCGCGCCACATCGTGGCCCATCTCCGCAAGCTGCGCTGCGGCGGCGTCACTCACCCGGCTCTCGATTTCGAGCTTGCCGGAGGAGATGTCGTGGAAGCTGCGCACGCCGTCGATGGCGCCCTGCGGGTCCATGCCGTAATCCACGAGGTTGGAGACGAAATGCGCGTGACCGGCGGCCTGGTAGGGGCCGCCCATGACGCCGAAGGGCATCACGTAGCTGCCTTTCTGCGCAAGAAAGCCCGGGATCAACGTGTGCAGCGGACGGCGTCCGGGGCGCAGTTCGTTCGGGTGGCCTTCTTCCAGCGAGAAACCGCAGCCACGGTTTTGCAGGCTGATCCCGAATTTTTCGGAGGCAAGGCCCGAGCCGAAGGGCCAGAAGGTCGAGTAGATCAGCGAAATCGCCATCCGGTCCTTGTCGACCACGGTGATATAGACCGTGTCGCGGTGCAGCGCCTCGGCGGGCTGCGCCTTGGGGGCGCCTGCCTTGCGGCGGTCGATCTGCGCGGCAAGACGGTCTGCCAGATCATCCGACAGCAGGGCATCGTAATCGGGCGCGGCGGCCTCGGAATCGCCAAGGAAACGGTTGCGCACCTCGTAGGACAGGCGCGTCGCCTCTGCCTCGATATGGATCCGCTCCGCGCTGTCCGGCGCAAGGCTGGCGATGTCGAAACGCTCGAGGATCGCGGCGATCAGCAGGGCGGTCACACCCTGTGCGTTCGGCGGAAGCTCGATCAGGTCGTGCCCGCGATAGGCGCGGCGGACCGGTTCAACCGCAGTCGCGGCGGTGCGGGCGAAATCCTCTGCCGTGTGCAGCCCGCCCTGGGCGCGCAGGGTGGCGACGATATCTTCCATGATCTCGCCCTTGTAGAAGGCGTCGGCACCCTCTGCCGCGATCAGCCGAAGCGCATCGGCCTGCGGCTTGGAGGCAAAGCGCGTTCCGGCGGCGTAGGGCTTGCCACCGTCGAGGAAATGCTTGCGGCCCGGTCCGATCAGCCGCTCTCCGAAGGCCGCCCAGTCCAGCGCGGTCCGGTGGTGTACGGGAACGCCGCTTTCGGCATAGCGGATCGCGGGGGCGAGCACATCGGCAAGCGCCATCTTTCCGCGTGTCGACACCAGTGTCTCGAAGGCGTTGACCGCCCCCGGCACTGTCACCGCATGGGCGGAATCGAGCGGTATGCGCGCGTGGCCGTCGGCGCGCAGCACGCTGGCGTCAAGTGCGGCGGGCGCGCGGCCCGATCCGTTCAGCGCGGTGAAGGCATCGGTCCCGGGCTCGTGGATAATGGCGAAGACATCACCGCCGAGACCGGTCATCGCCGGTTCGCAGAACCCCAGCACCACGGCACCCGCCACGGCCGCGTCCACCGCGTTGCCGCCGGCACGCAGCACATCCAGCGCGGTGAGCGCCGCAAAGGGGTGCGATGTCGCGCACATGCCGTTCTCGGCGTAGGCTGTGGACCGTCCGGGCCCTTGATAGTCATGCATTTCAGTCTTCCTTGTCTGCGAACAGGGGGGCGCCGCCGCGCTCTTCTGCGACGGGCAGAAGCTTTTGCAACGTCAGGTAATTCTGGCCGACGTGTTCGATCATCAGGCTGCGTGCCGCCGTCGCGTCCCCGTCGAGGATCGCCTCGGCGATGCGGCTGTGCTGCTCGTGGGGGATGCGCAGATCGATGATCTCGCTGTCGAAAATAAAGCCGATGGCGCTGTAGGGGCTGACCTTCATCCGCGTCTCGCGCGCGATGGAGGTGATCATCCAGTTGCGCGCGGCACCGTGGATGATGTCGTGGAATTCGTTGTCGATCTCCTGCGCCTCGGGCCCGTTTCCTTCATCGCAGGCCTGCTTGGAAATCTTCATCAGCGCCTTGAGCCGAAGCCGTCCGGCCTCGTTCAGCCGCTGTGCTGCGTAAGAGGCGCACAGCCCCTCGATGTCGCCCATGGCCTCGAAGGCTTCGCTCAGCTCGGCCTCGCTCATCCGGCGGACGATGGCAGAGCGGCGTGGCCGCAGCTGCACAAGGCCGGAGCTGGAAAGCTGCTGGATCGCTTCACGGATCGGCGTGCGCGACACCTGGAAGCGCTCGGCGAGCGCCTGTTCCTCCAGCCGGTCTCCCGGCTTCATCTCTCCGCAAAGGATGAGCTCGGAAATTCTGTTGCGAATGGATTTCTGCATCGGGACACCTTCTCAGTTACCCGATCCGAGCATGAGATCGCACACCAGTCAACATTTTTGTATACAAAAAATGATAATTGTACGCGCAGAGCATGTTTGATGCGCAATATCTGCCCGCAGGCGGGGGTGTCATGCTCTTTCGCGGGGAAGCGGAGGGTGATCCGCAGCGGATCAGTGACGGCAGCCGCGGCAGCGCCGCGACGGTCGGTCAGCCCTGCGCGAAGGCGATCGTTGGCACATCGACAACAGTGGCGCCGCCATCGACGGTCAGCACCGCGCCCGAGATCATCGCGGCCTGATCCGAGCACAGGAATGCCGCCGCCTCGGCCACGTCCTCGGGGCGGGCGGGCTTGCCAAGGGGGACGTCGCGGGTCACCAGATCATAGGCCTCCTCGATCGAGGCGAGCCCCTTGCGCGCCATCAGTTCGGCCATTTCGCTGTCGGCCATTTCGGTCCGGACCCATCCTGGACAGATCGTATTGCAGCGCACGCCACGGGGGCCGTAATCGCGGGTGATGGATTTCGCCAGCCCGATCAGCGCGTGTTTCATCGTGACGTATCCGCAGGCCTCGGGCCCTGCGGCAAGACCGGCGATGGAGGACATCATCAGGACGTTGCCCCGGCGCGCGACAAGGTCGGGCAGGGCGGCACGCGCTGTGACCATGGCGGTGTTGAGGTTGGCCTGAACCGACTTCTGCAAGTCGTCGTCGGAGTTTTCGGTCAACGTCCCGAATCCGAAACCCCCGGCGTTGCAGACCAGAACGTCCAAGGGGCCGAAGCTGTCGTGGATCTTGTCCATCGCGGTGGCGACCTCGGCGGAGGATGCCGCATCCGCCTGCACGACCAGCCCGCCGATGGCTGTCGCGACGGCCTCCAACGGCGCGGGGCGTCGGCCCATCAGCGCCACGCGGGCGCCTTCCTCGGCAAATTGCCGGGCCATGGCAGCGCCGATGCCCGTGCCTGCCCCGGTGATCAGAACCGTCTTGCCGGAATATCGTGCCATGTCGTGCCTCGCTTGCGGTGGGTGGCGTCAGCCCTGCTGGGTGTCGTGCCTGTCGTGATCGTGAGAGCTTTCGGGTGATGTGTTGCGCCTTTCGCGGATCACGCCCCAGATGTGGAACCCGATGAGCAGCACGATCGCCAGCGCCAGCCCTGCCGCAATCGGACGGTCGACGAAATCAAGCGGCGTCTGCACCCGTGCCATGGCCGAGCGTAGCTTGACCTCCATGATCCCGCCCAGAACCATCCCGAGGATGATCGGCACCACCGGCAGGTTCTGACGCTTCAGCACCAGCCCCAGCAGGCCGAAGCCAGCGGCGATCAGGCAGTCCGACACCGAATTGCGCAGGGAATAGACGCCCACGAAGGACAAGGTCAGGATCGCCATGCCCAGAAACCGCGTGGGGATCCGGATCGCCCGCATCAGCAGGTTGGACGAAAACCCGACGAAGACCACGACGATCACGTTCAGCAGCAGCATGGCAGCGAAGAGCGCGTAAATGAAATCGAGCGAATCGCGAAAGAGCGCGGGGCCGGGGACGACATTGTGGACGTAGAACACCGACAACATCATCGCCGTCAGCGCCTCTCCGGGGATGCCGAGCGCCAAAAGTGGGATCATCGCCGCCGCCGGAACCGCGTTATTGGCCGATTCCGAGGCGACCAGTCCTTCCTCGCTGCCCTTGCCGAAGGCTTCGGGCGTGCGCGAGGTCTTCTGCGCGTAGGTATAGCTGAGAAACTGCGCGGTGAATTCGCCCACACCGGGGATCATGCCCATGATCACGCCGGTGCCGGCCCCCGCCGAGGCGATGCGCTTGTGCCGGAAGACGCGCAGCATGGCCGCGAACATGTTGCCCTCGATGCGCTGGCCGTCGGGCGCATGGTCGGGTTGCGACAGCAGCAGGAACGCTTGGCTGAGCGCGAAAAGCCCGAGCACCACGACAATCAGATCGAAGCCCGAGCTGAGAAAATCCAGACCGAAGGTGAAGCGCTGGGTATAGCGCACGGGCTCCAGCCCGACGGTGCCGATGAAGATGCCGAAGGCCGCGAGTGCGCCGGCGGCAAAGGTCTGCCCGCGATGCGCAAGCACGACCAGCACGATACCCAGAAGTGCCGCAAGAAAGATTTCGCGCGAGCCGAAGAGGGGCGCGATCTTGGCCAGAAGCGGCGACAGCAGGATCAGCGCAAGGATCGACAATGCGCCGCTGACGAAGGACGCGCCATACGCCAGCCCGAGCGCGCGCAGCGCTTCGCCCCGCTGGGTCATCGGGTAGCCGTCGTAGGTGGTCAGCGCGTTCACCGCCGTGCCCGGCGTGTTGATCAAGATCGCCGGTAGCGACCCGCCGTACATCGACGATCCGTAGATGCCCAGCAGCATGGTCAGCCCGACGATGGGCTCGAAGGAGAATGTGGCAGGCAACAGGATCGCGATCGCGACGGCGGGGCCGACGCCGGGGATGGCGCCGATGATGACCCCGCCGATCGATCCGATCAGCAGTGCGACCAGTACCTCCCATGTGGACAGGATCGCGAGGCCGGACAGAAAGGTTTCCATGCAGCGCTCCTCAGAGGTAGGTCATGACGAAGGTGCGCAGCGGCCCCGTGGGCAAAAGCTCGTAAAGCGCGCCGGAGGGGATCCGGACCTGAAGCCCGGACTTGAACACCACCACGACACCGACAGCCAGCGCGAGTGCCGCGAGCGACCAGCGCATCCCGCGGTAGCCCAGCCGGTAGGTCAGCAGCAGCGTGAAGGCGATGGTCGAGGGAAGATAGCCCAACCACGGCACCAGCAACACGTAGACCATGAACCAGACGACGTATTCCACCGCCTTGAGGCATTCGCCAACCTCCGCCCAGCGGCCGGGAATCCGTTCCGATACCAGCGCGCCGATCAGGTGCAGGGCGGAAAATAGCACCATCGCGGCCACCGCGACGGTGGGCCAGAATGCGGGCTGCGCGAAAAGCTGCACCCGCGCGACCCATGTGGTCTGGCCCGGCAGGTTGACCGCAAGGAACAGCGCAAAGGCGAGCGACAGCGCCGCCACCAGCAAATCGCCGGGCCGCCGGTAGCGTTTGAAGAGATCCTGAAGGGTCTGGGTGCGCACCATGGGCATCTTCCTGCGGGGCAGGCGGGGCCTTGCGACCAATGCGGCCAGAGGCCCCGCCTGCCGGGAGCTTACTGTTCGAGGATCGCGGTGATCCGTCCGAGCGTCGCGGCATCGTCCTCGATCCGCTCCGCGGCTGCCTCGGCGCCGGTCCAGTACAGCAGCGCGCCGGTATCGGCCGCGATCTGCGCCACCCGGTCAGAGCTCATCACACGCTCCGCAACTTCGGCAATCTTGGCGCGCACGTCATCGGGCGTGTCCTTGTGTACGAAAAGGCCGTTCCAGAGGCTTGCGCCCAGCTCGGGGACCAGCTCGCCGACGGTGGGCACGTCCGGGGTCAGCGGGATGCGCCGTTCGCCGATCGTTGCCAGCACGTTGACGTCATCGATGCACGGCAGGATCGATTGCAGGTTGGTGTTGATCACATCCGCGTCGCCGGAGGCGAGCGTGTTGCAGTCCAGCGCATCGAAAGGCGTATCGGCGGCATAGGCCATGCCCTGCACGTTCGCCATTGCCAGCGTGACCTGCGTGGGCACGAGAAACGATCCGAAATGGCCCAGCACGACCGGGTTGTCCTGCGCGTATTCCACCAGCCCCGCGATGTCGGAATAGGGCTGGGATTTCGATGTCGCGATCACGAAGGGATAGGTCAGGAAGATCCCGACAGGCTCGAACGGGTTCGGGTCAAGCGCGGGGATGCCGACCATCGGGCCGACCAGCGGCACATCGATCACGAAAGAGCCGATGGTATAGCCATCCGCCGGTGCGCTCGCCACTTCGGCAGCACCGGGGAAGGGGCCGCCGCCGCCGCCGGGCTTGTTCACCACCGCGGCGGGCACCCCGTAGGTGGCCTGGAATTCGTCTGCGATCAGACGGGTGACGATATCTTCGAGATCGCCGGGCGGGAAGGGAACGACAAAGCTGACAGGCTTTTCGGGGTATTCGGCCAGTGCGGCGACCGGGCTCAGGGCGGTGGCAAGGGCGGCTACGGCCAGTGTTCTGATCTTGGGGGCCATTGGTGAGTCCTCTGTTGGTGTTTTTTGCTTGAGTGTCATTATTTGACACCTTAGTATCAAAAAATAATGCATCGTGACCGCTGCCCTGTCAACAATGGGTTTGCGCGGCGCGGTGCGTATCGGCAAACGAGGGGGCGAATATGGGCACAATCACGAAGGCGCTCGACCTTCTTTCGCATTTCAACTCCGAGCGGGGCGAAATCGGGCTGGCGAGTTTCGTGCGCCTCAGCGGCGGCGACAAGGCCACGGTCCGCCGCCATCTGGTCGAGTTGGAAAAGAACGGCTTTATCGACAAGAACCCGCAGACACGCGGCTACCACCTCGGTCCTGCGGTGCTGCGCCTCGCGTCGGTGCGCGAGAAGCATTTCCCGGTCCGCACCGCGGTGATGCCGGTCGTTGATGCCATGGCCGCCGATCTGGAGGAACTGGTGCACGCGTCCTTGCTGCAGGGCCATGTGATGTCGCCGGTCTATCACGCGGATACGCTGCGCCACGGGCTGCGCGTGATCTTTGACGAGGCCGAGATGCTGCCGCTGCATGCCACGTCGTCGGGGCTGGCCATGATGGCTTTCGGACCTGAAAGCGTTCTCGACCGCGCAATCGCGGGGGGCTTGTCCTCCTACGCGCCCAACACGGTGATCGCGCAGTCCGACATCCTGCATCTCATCAGCCGCTTCCGGACGCGCGGCTACAGCTTTTCGGACGGTTATTTCACCAAGGATGTCATTTCCTTCGGGATGCCCTTCTTCGGCCCCGGTGGCGATGCCATCGGCACGCTTGCGGTTCCGTTCCCGCGCTCGCGCTATACCGCCGATCTTGCCGCCCGCGTGCTGGTCGCCCTGCGCGACGGATGCCGCCGCATCACCCAGTCCTGCGGCGGAACCGTCCCCGAGGCGCTGGACGCGATGTGGGACAGGTTGCCGGACACAGTCACAGAAATCGATATCGAAGGACCCGTTTCATGAACCGAACTACCGAAGAACTGCTGGCCGACCGGGCACGGCTGCTGGGCCCGAACGTATCGACGTTCTATGACGAACCGGTTCATTTCGTGAAAGGCGAGGGCGTCTGGCTGTGGGACGCGGAGGGGCGCAAGTACCTCGACTGCTATAACAACGTGCCGCACGTCGGCCACTGCAATCCCCGCGTGGTCGAAGCGATCCACCGCCAGGCCGCGACGCTGAACACCCACACGCGGTACCTGCACGACGGCATCCTCGACTACGTCGAACGGTTGACCGCGACGATGGATGCATCGCTCAGCACCGCCGTGCTGACCTGCACGGGATCCGAAGCCAACGATATCGCGCTGCGCATGGCCGAGGGCATGACCGGCAAACGCGGGATCATCGCCACCGACGCGACCTACCACGGCAACACGGCGCTGGTCAGCCAGCTCAGCCGGTCGAACGTGCCGGCGGTGGGCTTCGACCTCGACCAATACTTCCGGTTCGTCGCGGCCCCCGACAGCTATCGCGCCCCCGACCGGGACGGCACGCTCTTTGCCGCGGCAGTCGCCGAGCAGATCGAAGCGCACGAGGCGTCGGGCACAGGCTTTGCCGCGCTGGTCGTCTGCCCCTATTTCGTGAACGAAGGCTTCCCCGACCTTCCCGACGGGTTCCTGAAACCCGCCGCCGAGGTCGTGCGCCGCGCGGGCGGGCTGCTGATCTGCGACGAGGTCCAGTCAGGCTTCGGGCGCACCGGCTCCCACCTCTGGGCGCACGAGAAGATGGGCGTGGTCCCCGACATCGTGACGCTGGGCAAACCGATGGCCAACGGCCACCCGGTAGGCGGCCTCGTGACCCGGCCCGAGATTCTGGCCACCTTCCGCAAGGGCTACCGGTATTTCAACACCTTCGGCGGCAACCCCGTGTCCTGCGCCGCCGCGCTGGCCGTGCTGGACGAGATCGCGGACAAGGATCTTGTCGGCAATGCGCAGACCGTCGGCACCCATGCCCGCAAGCGGCTGGAACAGCTGCAGGCGAAATACGAGGTGATCGGCAATATCCGCGGATCGGGCCTGATCTTCGGCGCCGAAATGGTGACCGACCGCGACACGAAAGAGCCCGCCAGCGCCTTTACCGACCGGGTCATCAACGCCATGCGCCACCGGGGCATCATCCATTCCAAGCTCGGGCGCCACAAGAACACGCTGAAGATCCGCCCGCCGATGCCGTTCTCCATCGAGAACGCCGACCTTCTCTTTGACACGCTGGACGAGGTTTTGGCCGAAACCCCGGTCGAAGCGTGACGGAGGCCGTTCAGAAGGCGTTGGCCCTCTGGGGCTTGGAGGGTGCCTCGGTCCATCTGGTGGCGGCGCGGGAAAACCGGGTCTACCGGGTCAGCACGGACAGCCGGACTGTCGCGCTGCGTCTGCACCGCAGGGATCATCGCACGGACGCGGAACTGTGGTCCGAGCTTGCGTGGATGCACGCCGTGTCCGAGGGCGGATTGCGGGTGCCGACGCCGGTCCGCGCGACCGGTGGTGAATTGCTGCATGTGGTCGACGGGATCCAGATCGATGTGTTGAGCTGGCTGTCAGGAACACCGGTGGGCAAGACAGGCACGCCGCTGCCCGAGGGCGACCAGCCGGGCCTGTTCCGCGCGATCGGCAGGGATATGGCGCGCCTGCACGACATTTCGGATCGCTGGATGCCGCCCGACGGGTTCGTCCGGTGCAGATGGGATCGGGAGGGGCTACTGGGGCAGGACCCGCTCTGGGGGCGGTTCTGGGAAAACCCGTCGCTGTCCGGTGAAGACCTCGATCTGTTCAAGGCGGTGCGGGAACGTGCCGACCGCATGTTGGGGCAGGCGGAAGATGACCTCGATTTCGGTCTTATCCATGCCGATCTCGTGCGGGAAAACGTGCTTGTGGATGATGGGCTGCTCTACCTGATCGATTTCGACGATGGCGGCTTCGGCTTTCGGCTGTTCGATCTTGCCACCACACTTCTCAAGAACCGGTCAGAGCCGGACTATCCCGCGTTGCGCGACGCGCTGATCTGCGGATACCGCGAGGTCCGCGCCATCGACACCGGATTGCTCGATTTGTTCGTGCTGCTCAGATCGCTCACCTATGTCGGCTGGGTGATACCGCGCATGTCCGAGGAGGGATCGAAGGAGCGCAATGAACGCTTCGTAAGGGACGCGCGCGATCTGGCGCGGCGCTTTCTTGAGTGAAACTAGGCCCTGTGTGCGAGGGCAGGGGCGGGCTTCGCTTGTCTTCCGATCATGGTAATCGGCGTATCGGGACTCCCCTTGCGGAAAGCGTCTGCTGTGGATGTGTGACGTGCTTGCCCGAGGTTGCGTGAGGCCGCGACCCTATCCCAGCCGCCAAGAATTCCGAGATGAAAGTTGTTCGAGTGTCGGGCCGCCTCGGGCGTCAGCCTGGCTGGAAAGCCATGCCGATCGCGCCCGAATTCAGCAATTCTCTGGTCTGGCGCACGGTCTGGCAGGCGCGTGCCGGTGGACCATTCAGCGGGAAGCTATCGGCGCATGGAAACAGGGCCCGCAGCGCTTTCCTGTCGCGCCTCGGCAAGCCTTTTACCACCATCGGCCCCAGCAGCAGGCTCTCTGTCCAGGCGCCGTTGACCCGCACGATCTGGTGGCTGGCCAGAGCGAAATGATGCCAGACCATCTTCTTGCACCCCTTCATCTGTCGGACCCCGCGCATCCCGAGAAGAGCCTTGGCCGGCACCAGAACTTCGGTGCCCTGATTTCCTTCACCCCGCGCCAGCAGCAGGCGGTGCTGGGGGGAAACGATAAGGTCAGCGCTGGCACCGAAATGGCCCGCGCTGATCGCAATGGGTCTGTCCGAGAAATCTTCGTGCGTGAAAAACTGTTCGCGCCGGTTGGTCCAGACCACCGGCTGCATGCCGTGATCACGGGTCAGCACCCGCTCGCCCGGCACCAGAGCCTCGACAGGCCGCGCGCCGCCTGGACAATCGACCATCATTCCCGGAGCGAAACAGGGGATGGTGCCTTCGTTCGGCGTGGACTGGGTATAATAGCTTGCCCCGCCATCGTCGGATTGTATCGATTGGCCGCTTGCCGACGAGACACCGGCGTATGTCGGTGTCTGGCCCACGAGGGGGCCATTCGTCGCCGCGACCGGCGGATCGTAGAACGAGAGATATTGAAGCGCCGTGCCAGTCTCGTCCACGATGCCGATCGAGGCGTTTACCGATACCGTATTCGTGAAGAGATACACGTCCTTGCCGGCGATTGTCGTCGTCGGTGCAGGAAAGGGCGCGGCATAGAGAAAGTCGCCCAGCTGGTTGTAATACGCAAGGGTCCAGCTGCTGACATCGGTGCCGGCGGCGACGGCCACCTCGATGAAATCGGTGGGTGGCGAGCCGGCATAGCTGGCTTCGGAAATATAGGCCGTGGGCACCGTATGCGACTCCCGGTTTCCTGCCCTCCCGCGCAGGGGGGCTGATTCCCGACACCATCGCAAATAGGTCTTCACATGGCGTTTATGCCGCGTGGCCCTGCGGCCCCGTGCTTTCGCGGGCCTCCCAGGAAGCGGCTGAAAGGGCGCGTGCGTGACCTGCGGGGCCGGTGGCCATCAATTCCGCTCAGCGGCAATCGGGGATGCGGTGGGCTCTACAAGGGCCGGAGATCCCCAGCCGCGTTCGGAAATTGCGTAACGCCTGACAGGCGGTCAGGGGTTTGCCTATTAATCAGGCAGCACGATTTCAGCGGAGGGCTTTCCTCGCGATTGGCGTTGGAAACCGTGAGTGTTGGCTTCACTAACTTGCAAATGACTTCCCAGCTTTCAATCGTTGTCGTCGAACAGGATGCTGACCGCGCCTATGAGATTGTCGCTGCCCTGAAAAATATCGGGATGGTCACGATCAACGTCGTGTCGGAGCGTTCCGGACTGGCCGCCAAGATCAAGGATTTCAATCCCGACGTCGTGCTGATCGACGTCAGTGATCCGTCGCGTGATATGTTGGAGGAGTTGACCATCGCCTCTGACCCGATGAGCCGCCCGGTCGCGATGTTCGTTGATAACGACAGCCGGGGCCTCGCGAAGGCCGCCATCGAAGCGGGCGTGTCGGCCTATGTTGTCGACGGGCTGAGCCCCAAGAGGTTGCAACCCGTGCTGGATGCCGCGATTGCCCGTTTCAACATGTTCGGCAGGTTGCGCAAGGAACTGGAGCAATCCAAACGCGCCCTCGAAGAGCGCAAGGTGATTGATCGCGCCAAGGGCCTGTTGATGAAAGCGCGCAGCATTGACGAAGAGGCCGCCTACAGCCTGCTGCGCCGCAAGGCCATGGATGAGGGGCGCAAGGTGGCGGAGGTCGCGCAGGCGCTGGTGACGGCGGCGGACCTGCTGTCATGACGCGCCTTGCGATTGGGTATGTCCCGCTGCTGGATGCGGCCCCGCTGATCATTGCACAGGAAATGGGGTTCGCCGAGGAGGAAGGCCTCGCGCTGTCGCTGCATCCCGCGCCGTCGTGGTCATCCGTGCGCGACATGCTCAGCTTCGGGACGGTTGATGCCGCGCATATGTTGTCGCCGGTGCCGATTGCCTCGGCGGTCGGGCTGGGCGGCAGTACGGTGCCTTTGTCCGTGGTGTCGGTCCTGTCGATCAACGGCACCGTGGTTGGCGTGTCCAACGCATTCGCCGACAAGATGCGCGCGGCGGGCCATGATTTCGGGTTCAACGATGCGACCGCCGCAGGCAACGCTCTGATCGCGGCAGCGCAGGGAAGGCTTCGCATCGGTGTGCCGTTTCCGTTTTCGATGCACTCGGAGCTTCTGATCTATTGGCTTTCGGCCCTCGGTCTGCCCGCGCCGCAGAATGTGGATATCCGCACTGTTCCGCCGTCCTCCATGGCGGACGCCCTGCGCAGCGGCGAAATCGATGCCTTTTGCGTGGGCGAACCCTGGGGCTCTCTGACCGTCGAGGAGGGCGTGGGCACGCTGCTGCTGCCGGGCAGCGCGATCTGGTCCTGTTCACCCGAAAAGGTGCTGGCGATGCGCACCGGCTGGGCCGAGGAGAACCCGATCATCAGTGGCAAGCTGATCCGGGCGCTGGTCAGGGCAGGACGCTGGATGGTCGAGCCCTCGTCGCACACGGTCACGTCCGAGGTGCTGGCGCGGCCCCAGTTCCTGAACCTGCCGGGCGAATTGCTGGACCGTGGCCTCACCGGGCGTTTGATGATTTCCGCGCAGGGGGATCAACGCAGCGTGCCGTCGTTTATCGAGTTCCACGATGGCGCTGCCACCTTCCCATGGCGGTCGCAGGCGGAATGGATCGGGCTGCAACTGGCGCGGCGCACGGGCCTCGACCGCGCGCAGGCCGTTCGCTTGGCGAGGCCGGTGTTTCGGTCCGATATCTACCGCAATGCGCTGGCCGAATCGGGCATGGATGTCCCCGGAGCTTCCAGCCGTGTCGAAGGAGCCTTGTCCGTTCCGACACCGGTTGCTTCGGCTCTGGGGCGGCTCACACTTCAGCCAAACCAGTTTTTCGATCGCCGTATTTTTGATCCCGATCTGCCGGACTGATTATTTTCGCGGCAGAAATCCCGGCGACTTTCTGCATTGCAGAATAAATTTCCCCCTCCCGCGACAAGATCCTTGCCTGCAACCTCAGAGTGAGTCTTCCTAGGGTTCAAGACAAACAACGACGTTTGTTGTGGAACACCCCCAAAGACTGGGACCCGTGAGCAAAGCCGCTCGAACCTGTGCATTCGCACGGGATCGAAGCGGCTTTTTTGTTTTTCCGGGTCACGCCCGGACACTCTGAGAGGATGACCAAATGCACAAACTTCTTCTGTCACTTGCGGCGACAACCGCGCTGTGGGCCCCCGCCTGGGCGCAGAACCTTGAAACCGACGAACTGACCTTCGGCTTTATCAAGCTCACCGACATGGCCCCGCTGGCCGTGGCCTATGAGCAGGGGTATTTCCTCGACGAAGGCTTGTTTGTAACGCTCGAAGCGCAGGCAAACTGGAAAGTGCTGCTGGACGGTGTGATCGACGGCACGCTGGAGGGCGCGCATATGTTGGCCGGTCAGCCGATTGCCGCGACCATCGGTTACGGCACGCAGGCGAACATCGTCACGCCGTTTTCGATGGACCTGAACGGCAACGGCATCACCGTATCCAACGAAGTCTGGGACATGATGCGCCCGCATATTTCCAGCCGCGAAGACGGCCTGCCAGAGCATCCGATCAGCGCCGCCGCCCTCAAGCCCGTGATCGCGGATTTCGCATCCCGCGGCGAACCCTTCAACATGGGCATGGTGTTCCCGGTTTCGACACACAACTATGAGCTGCGCTACTGGCTGGCCTCGGGTGGCATTCACCCCGGTTTCTACAGCCCCGAAAACACCTCCGGCCAAATCGCGGCCGAAGCGTTCCTCTCCGTGACCCCGCCACCGCAAATGCCCGCCACGCTCGAGGCCGGGACCATCCACGGCTACTGCGTCGGAGAGCCATGGAACCAGCAGGCGGTGTTCATGGGGATCGGTGTGCCAGTGATCACGGATTACGAGATCTGGAAGAACAACCCCGAGAAAGTCTTTGGCATGACCGAAGAGTTCGTCGAGGCAAACCCGAACACCACCAAGGCGGTCGTGCGCGCCCTGATCCGTGCCGCCATGTGGCTGGACGAGAATGACAACGCCAACCGTCTTGAGGCCGTCGATATCCTGAGCCGCCCGGAATATGTGGGTGCGGACGCCGAAGTGATCGCCGCCTCGATGACCGGCACCTTCGAGTACGAAAAGGGGGATGTCCGCGAAGTCCCCGATTTCAACGTCTTCTTCCGCTACAACGCCACCTATCCCTACTACTCGGACGCGGTCTGGTACCTGACGCAGATGCGCCGCTGGGGCCAGATCGCAGAGCCGCAGACCGATGCGTGGTTCGATGAGGTCGCCAAGAGCGTCTACCGCCCCGACATCTATCTGGCCGCAGCGCGCAGCCTTGTGGACGAAGGGCTCGCGAACGAGGCCGACTTTCCCTGGGATACGGACGGCTACCGCCCTGCGACCCCCGAAGGCGATATCATCGACGGCGTTGTCTACGATGGCCGCACCCCCAACGCCTACATCGACAGCCTGACCATCGGTCTCAAGAGCGGCCAGACGGTCGTGGGTGACCAGGTCGTCAACTAAGCGCGTGCGGCCGCGCATCCGTTGCGCGGCCCCGCCACCCTCATGCCATGCCCAGACTGGAGCCAGACAGACATGACCACCATTGATCCCCATTTCGAAGACGCCCAGGCCAAGGAGGCCCGCAAGGCGCGGCTGTTCTCGCGCATCAATACGGCCGACAAATGGTTCAGCGTGATTGGCCTGGCCTGGGTCACGCCGATCCTGCGCGCTGCCGCAGGTGACAATCCCAAGGCGCAGGTCAAGGAAATCTGGCGGCTGTTCTGCGTGCCGCTGCTGTCGATCCTCGTATTCCTGATGCTCTGGGCGACCCTTGCGCCAAAGGTGCAAACCTCGCTCGGTGCGATCCCCGGGCCGGGTGCCGTCTGGACCGAAGCGGTCAACCTGCACGAAGACGCCGTGCGCAAGGCCGAGCGTGAGGCCGTGTTCATGGAGCGTGTCGCGGAACGCAACGAACGCCTGATCGCAGCGGGCCGCGCCGATGAAGTCAAGGAAATCGGTTTTACCGGCGCGCCCTCCTATTACGACCAGATCGGGACCTCGATCTTTACCGTGTTCTTCGGCTTCCTTATCGCCTCGGCGGTCGCGATCCCGCTGGGCATTCTGGCGGGCCTGTCGCCCATCGCAAACGCGGCTTTGAACCCGCTGATCCAGATTTTCAAACCGGTGTCGCCGCTGGCGTGGCTGCCCATCGTCACCATGGTCGTCTCGGCGGTTTATGTGACCAATGACGGTCTGTTCGCCAAATCCTTTCTGGTCTCTGCCATCACCGTGACGCTGTGTTCGCTCTGGCCGACCTTGATCAACACGGCGCTGGGCGTGGCCAGCATCGACAAGGACCTCGTCAGCGTCAGCCGCGTGCTCAAGATGAACACCTACACCAAGATCACCAAGCTGGTGCTGCCATCGGCCCTGCCGCTGATCTTCACCGGTCTGCGCCTGTCGCTGGGTGTGGGCTGGATGGTGCTGATCGCGGCGGAAATGCTGGCGCAGAACCCCGGCCTTGGCAAATTCGTCTGGGATGAATTCCAGAACGGCTCGTCGCAATCGCTGGCCAAGATCATCGTCGCGGTGCTGACCATCGGGATCATCGGCTTCATGCTCGACCGGGTGATGTACGCGCTGCAATCCCTCTTCACCTTCTCGAACAACCGGTGAGCGGTATGAGCATTCTGACATTCGAAAACGTCTGCAAAGGCTATGGCCAGGGCACCGACCGCACCGAGATCCTGCGCGAAATCTCGATGGAGGTAACGCAGGGGGAATTCGTCGCGATCCTCGGGTTCTCGGGCACCGGCAAAACCACGCTGATCAACATGATCGCCGGGCTTGATGTGCCCGATACCGGATCGGTCACCTTCAAGGGTGCGCCCATCGACGGGCCGGGGCCGGAACGCGGGCTGGTGTTTCAAAGCTATTCGCTGATGCCGTGGCTGACCGTGAAGGGCAATGTCCTGCTGGCCGTGGATGCCGCCTTTCCCAAGATGTCCACTGCGGAGAAATCCGCCAAGGCGGACCATTACATCCAGATGGTCGGGCTGTCCCACGCCGCTACGCGCCGCCCGGCGGAACTGTCCGGTGGCATGCGCCAGCGCGTGTCGGTGGCTCGCGCCCTCGCACTCGACCCCGAAGTCTTGCTGCTGGACGAGCCGCTTTCGGCGCTCGACGCGCTCACCCGCGCCAATCTGGCCGATGAGATCCTCGATATCTGGGAACAGGACAAGAAGACCTGCCTTTTGATCACCAACGACGTGGACGAGGCGATCCTGATGGCCGACCGTGTCATCGTCCTGAACCCGGACGGCACCTTGGCCGAACCGTTCAAGATCAACATTCCGCGCCCGCGCGACCGGATGGCGATGAACACCCACGACGGGTTCAAGGCCCTGCGCGCGACGATCACCAAGTACCTGATGGATGTCGGGATCGAGGCGCGTGTCGAAGGCACCCGCAACCTGCCCAACGTCACGCCGATCCACTCGTTGCCAGCCGTGGTGAAACAGGCGCAGGCCAGCCCGATCGAAGAGCGCTTTCTGACCTTCTCGCAACTGCACAAGGTCTATCCCACCCCCAAGGGGCCGCTGACCGTTGTCGAAGACTTCGATCTGAAGGTCAACAAGGGCGAGTTCATCTCGCTGATCGGGCATTCGGGCTGCGGCAAATCCACGGTGCTGACCATGGCCGCGGGTCTGAACCCGATCTCGAAAGGGGCGATCCGTCTGGATGGCTGGAACGTCGAAGGGGCCGATCCGGAACGCGCCGTCGTGTTCCAATCGCCCAACCTCTTCCCGTGGCTGACCGCGAAAGAGAATGTCGCGATCGGTGTGGACAAGGTCTATCCCCGCGCCAGTCAGGCCGAGCGGCAGGATGTCGTTGAATACTACCTCGAACGGGTAGGGCTGGCCGACAGCATGGATCAGCAGGCCGACAGCATGTCCAACGGCATGAAGCAGCGGGTCGGGATCGCGCGGGCCTTTGCGCTGTCGCCCAAACTGCTGCTGCTCGATGAACCCTTCGGCATGCTCGACAGCCTCACGCGGTGGGAGCTGCAAGAGGTGCTGATGGAAGTCTGGTCGCGCACCAAGGTCACCGCCATCTGCGTGACCCATGACGTGGATGAGGCGATCCTTCTGGCCGACCGCGTGGTGATGATGACCAACGGACCGCAGGCCACGATTGGCCGCATCGTGGACGTGGACCTGCCGCGCCCGCGCACCCGCAAGGCGCTGTTGGAGCATCCCGATTACTACCGCTACCGCCAGCAGGTTCTGGATTTCCTTGAGGAATATGAACACGGGGCCAAGCCCAAACCGAAACCTGCCGCCGAAGCCGTGGCTGCGGAATGATCTGTGATGCCGAAACCCGCACAGGCTGCGCGGATGAGCAAGGAAGAACCTGAGATGAATGTTCTCACAAAATCGGCGGTCGAACCCTTCATTCAGGTCGCAGAGGTCTGGGTGCCCGAGGGTGACACGCTGATCTATGCCGCAGGTGACTACAACGGGCTGGACAGTTTTGAGGCCGCATCGCGCCAGACCAGTTTCGCCAGGGGAGAGGGCCTGCCGGGCAAGGCCTGGGCCGAGGCGCGGCCTGTGGTGCTCAAAGCTTTTGACGGATCGTATTTCCAGCGGACCGAAGCCGCGAAAGAAGCGGGGCTGACCGCCGCCGTCGCCATTCCCGTTTTCGATGGCGCAACGCTGTTGGCGGTCCTCGTCGTGCTGTGCGGGGATGATGCGGTCCGCACCGGCGCGATCGAGGTCTGGACCGACGATGCCGATGGGATGCTCACGCTGGATGACGGCTATTACGGCGCGGCGGACGAGTTCGAATTCGTGTCCCGGCACACGCATTTCCCGCGCGGGCAGGGCCTGCCCGGTGGCGTCTGGGCCTCTGATACGCCGATTTTGATGCGCGACCTCGGGGCGGGCTACAAGTTCATCCGCGCCTCCGCTGCGGGCAAGGCAGGTCTGACAACGGGCATTGGTTTTCCGGTGCCCGTGCCCGGAAGCAAACCTTACGTGCTGACGCTGCTGTCGGCCTTGGGCACACCCATCGCCCGCCGGTTCGAGATCTGGGATGCCCGCCCGGCCCGCGTGGGCAAATCAGGCAATGCCGTTCTGATCGACGGGATCTGCGAACGGGCGGGCGCCCTGTGGAAAGACGACGGTGACGGGCTGAACACGCAGGCCCCGACCGCCAGCCCCTGGAAAGGCGTGATCGGTCAGGTGCTGGGCTCCGGCCTGCCGGTCGTTGCACGCAAGTCCGCCGGGCTGCCGGAAGGCTACAGCGCCTTTGTCGGTCTGCCCCTTCATCGCGGTGGCGGACTGTCCCACATCGTCGCCTGGTACATCTGAGAGGATCGACACAATGACAAAACAGAAACTCGTGGTGATCGGGGCAGGGATGGCGTCCGGCCGGATGCTCGAAAACCTCACCGAAGGCGCGCCCGATGCCTGGGACGTGACCCTGTTCAACGCCGAACCGCGCGGCAACTACAACCGCATCATGCTGTCGCCCGTCCTGTCGGGCGAGAAATCATACGCCGAGATCGTCACCCACGATGCCGCCTGGTACGAAGACAAGGGCGTGACCTGCCGCTTTGGCGAACGGGTCATCGCGATTGACCGCGCGGCGAAAACAGTGACGGGTGAACAGGGCACAGTCGCCTACGACAAGCTGGTGATCGCCAGCGGATCGAACCCTTTCATGATCCCTCTGCCCGGCCACGATCTGGACGGCGTCATCGCCTACCGCGATCTGGAAGACACCAACCGCATGATCGACATCGCGGGCAACCCGGAGGCCAAGGTTGTCGTCATCGGCGGCGGATTGTTGGGGCTGGAGGCCGCGGCGGGTCTGCGGCTGCGCGGGGTGGATGTAACGGTCGTGCATATCGCTGGCCACCTGATGGAGCGGCAGCTGGACGAGGCGGCGGGGTATCTTCTGCGCCGCGCCCTGGTCGACAAGGGCATCACCATCAAATGCGGTGCGAATTCCAAGGAAATCCTGGGTGAAAACGGCAAGGTAAAGGCGCTCTTGCTGGATGATGGCACCGAACTGCCCTGCGATCTTCTGGTCATGGCCGTGGGCATCCGCCCCAATACGGCTTTGGCCAAGGAGAGCGGGCTGGCCGTCGGGCGCGGCATTCATGTGGACGACCAGATGGTGACTTCGGACGCGGATATTCTTGCCGTTGGCGAGTGTGTTGAACATGACGGAGCGATCTTTGGGCTTGTTGCGCCGCTTTACGATCAGGCAACGGTCGCGGCGAAAACCCTGATGGGCCAAGGGGCGTCCTTCGTGCAAAAGGAGCTGTCGACCAAGCTCAAGGTCACAGGCTGCGATCTGTTCAGCGCGGGCGATTTTGTCGATGGCGAAGGGCGCGAGGACATCGTGTTTCGCGATCCCGCACGCGGTGTCTACAAGCGGCTGGTCATCGAAAGCAACCGGGTCATCGGGGCCGTGTTCTATGGCGATACCACCGACAGCAGCTGGTTCTTCGGCCTGATCCGCGACAAGACCGATATCTCGGAGATGCGCGAGACGCTGATCTTCGGGCCGAACATGCAGGGGGCCTCCGTGGACCCCATGCAAGCCGTTGCAGCCTTGCCGGCTGACACAGAGATCTGTGGTTGCAACGGCGTGTGCAAAGGCCGGATCGTGGAGGCCATCGAAGCTGGCGCCACAACACTTGCCGAAGTGCGGGCGCAGACCAAGGCCAGCGGATCCTGCGGGACCTGCACCGGGCTGGTGGAGCAGGTCATGGCGGTCACGCTTGGCGATGCGTTCCAGATGCCTGCCGCCGCTTCGATTTGCGGCTGCACCGATCTGACCCACGAAGACGTGCGCCGGCTGATCAAAAGCCAGGAGCTGAAATCACAAGACGCGGTCTGGCAGCAGTTGAGTTGGAAAACACCCAATGGCTGCCACGTCTGCCGCCCGGCGATCAACTACTACCTGCTGGCCGATTGGCCGCTGGAGTATCGCGACGACCCGCAAAGCCGGTTTGTGAATGAACGCAACCACGCCAACATCCAGAAGGACGGCACCTATTCCGTCGTGCCGCGCATGTGGGGCGGGATCACCACCGCCAATGAACTGCGGGCGATTGCGGATGCCGCCGACAAATACAACGTGCCCACGGTCAAGGTGACAGGCGGCCAGCGGATCGACCTTTTGGGCGTGCGCAAGGAAGACCTGCCCGCGATCTGGTACGATCTGAACCAGGCGGGCATGGTGTCCGGTCACGCCTATTCCAAGGGCCTGCGCACCGTCAAAACCTGCGTCGGCAAGGACCACTGCCGGTTCGGGACCCAAGATAGCACGGGGCTTGGCATCAAGCTGGAAAAACTGCTGTGGGGGTCATGGACGCCGCATAAGGTCAAGCTCGGCGTGTCGGGCTGTCCGCGCAACTGCGCGGAGGCCACCTGCAAGGACGTCGGCATCGTATGCGTCGACTCGGGCTATGAGGTGTCGGTTGCCGGTGCTGCGGGCATGGACGTGCGCGAAACCGAATTGCTGGGCAAGGTCGCGACGGAAGCCGAGGCGATCGAACTGACCACCGCCTTTATCCAGCTTTACCGCGAGAATGCCAAATATCTGGACCGTGGCTACAAGTGGGTCGCGAAAGTCGGCCTTGATTGGGTCAAGGAGCAGGTCGTCGATGATCTGGAAAACCGCGCCGCTCTGATCGCGCGTTTCGAGCTGTCACAATCCATCTACCGCAAGGATCCATGGGCCGAACATGCCGTTCAGGCGGACAAATACCAGCCCCTTGCCGATCTGACACTGGAGGCCGCAGAATGAGCTGGATCGACGTAGGACATATCGACGATATTCCGTTGCGCGGAGCGCGCCTGGTCAAGACCGTGCAGGGCTGTGTGGCGTTGTTCCGGACCGGGCCGGAGGAGGTTTTTGCCGCCTCAGACACCTGTCCGCACAAGGGCGGGCCGCTCAGCGAAGGGATCATCCACGGCAAGCAGGTCACATGCCCGCTGCACAACTGGGTCTTTTCGCTGGAAACCGGCGACGCGCAGGGCGCGGATCAGGGGCACATCCAGACCTACCCATTGCGGCTGGAGGCCGGGCGGCTGATGCTCGATGGTGCGGCGCTGGCCAAAAGAAGTGCCGCCTGATGGACGGGTCCGGCGTGCCAGAAACCCGCTCGACCTGCCCCTATTGCGGGGTCGGCTGCGGTGTCTTGCTGCGGGCGACGAAAGACGGCGGGCTGGACGTGCGGGGCGATCCGGATCATCCGGCAAACTTCGGGCGGCTGTGCTCCAAGGGGCTGGCCCTGGGCGAGACCGTGGGGCTGGACGGGCGGCTGACGGCCCCGTTGGTGAATGGCGCTGAGGCAGAGTGGGACGATGCGCTGCAATTGGTGGCGGACCGGTTTTCCCGGACCATCGCCGAACACGGGCCTGACAGCGTGGCGCTTTATGTCTCGGGTCAGATGCTGACCGAGGATTATTACATCGCCAACAAGCTGGCCAAAGGGTTTATGGGCACGGCGAATATCGACACGAATTCAAGGCTTTGCATGGCCTCCACCGTGGCGGGGCACAAACGGGCCTTCGGCACCGACACGGTGCCGGGCACCTACGAAGACCTTGAACTGGCCGATCTGATCGTGCTGACCGGATCGAACCTCGCGTGGTGTCATCCGGTCCTTTATCAACGGATCTTGGCGGCCAAAGCCAAGCGTCCGCAGATGAAGATCGTCGTGATTGACCCCCGCCGCACGGCAAGCTGTGACGGGGCCGACCTGCATCTGGCCCTCCAGCCCGGCAGCGACGTGGCGCTGTTCAACCATTTGCTGACACAGATCGAGGCGCAGGGTGCCTTGGATGCCGACTATGTCGCGGCGCATGTTGACGGGTTCCCCGAAGCCATCCGCGCCGCGCGCGCCAGCGATGTGTCACAGACGGGGCTGTCTGACGCCGATCTTGCGGCCTTCGTCTCGCTGTGGCTCTCCACCGAAAAGGTCGTGACCGTCTTCAGCCAAGGGGTGAACCAGTCCACCTCCGGCAGTGACAAGGTCAACGCGATCCTCAACTGCCACCTTGCGACCGGACGGATCGGCAAGCCCGGCGCGGGCCCGTTTTCGGTGACCGGGCAGCCCAATGCGATGGGCGGGCGCGAAGTGGGCGGTTTGGCCAATATGCTGGCCTGCCACCTTGATCTGGAAAACCCGGCCCACCGCCATGCGGTCCGCCTGTTCTGGGACGCGCCGCAGATGCCGGAGGCCGCGGGCCTCAAGGCGGTCGAGATGTTCCGCGCCGTCGCGCGCGGCGATATCAAGGCGCTGTGGATCATCCACACCAACCCCGCCGTGTCGATGCCTGACGTGAATGCCGTCGCGGCGGCGATAGCGGGATGCGATTTTACCGTGGTGTCGGACATCACCGGCCAGACCGATACCGCGCGGCTGGCCGACGTGCTGCTGCCCGCGACGGCCTGGGCCGAAAAGGACGGAACCGTAACCAATTCGGATCGCACGATCAGCCGCCAACGTGCCGTTCTGCCGCCGCCCGCACAGGCGCGGCCCGACTGGGCGATCCTTGCCGAAGTGGGCCGTCGCATGGGGTGGCACAAGGCCTTTGACTATGACGGCCCCGCGCAGATTTTCCGCGAACATGCGGCTTTGTCCGGCATCGCGGGTGGTTTTGGGCGCGATTTCGATATCTCGGGCATGGCGGAACTGTCGGACGCGGATTACGCGCGCCTTGCCCCTTTTCGTTGGCCGTTCGCGGCCAGAAAGGGCGGGCGTTTTTTCGCGGATGGCGGGTTCTTCACCCCCAACGGCAAGGCGCGGATGCTGCCGCTGCACCCCCGCGCGATGGCGGCCCCCGTCACGCCCGACTTTCCCTATCGCCTGAACACAGGCCGGACACGCGACCAGTGGCACACGATGACGCGCACGGGAAAATCCGTCCGGCTTGCGGCGCATCTCTCGGAGCCGTTTCTTGAAATTCACCCCAGCGACGCCAGCGCGATTGGCATCGATCCGGCGGGGCTGGTGCGCGTGCATAACGCGACCGGCAGCGCCATTCTGCGGGCCCTGATCACGGATCGCGTGAAGCCCGGTCAGCTCTTTGCGCCGATCCACTGGACCGGCGAAACCGCGCCAAGCGGGCGGATCGATATGCTGGTGCCGGGTGCTTTCGATCCGGTCTCGGGACAGCCCGAAAGCAAGGCCGCCGCCGTGGCGGTGGAGGCGTTCAGGGCGCAATGGTACGGCTTTGCGGTGTCGCGGGGGCCGATCCTGGCGGACAGCGCCTATTGGGCGAAAACACCGACAGCCAAGGGCTGGCGGTGCGAGTTGGCCGGGCTGGACAGGCCCGCCGATTGGGAACAGGCCGCGCGGCGGATGTTCGGGCAGACCGGCGGCACCCTGCAAACGCTCGAAGACAAACAAGGCGGCAGCTTTCGTGCAGTTCTGACCGGGGAAAACGGCCTTGAGGCGGCATTGTTCGTGTCCGCCAAGCCTGTGGCCGTCATGCGCGACTACCTTGCCGGGCTGCCCGACGCCGCGATCACGGGCCGCGCGCCCGTGGATCAGCCTGACCCCGGGCCGATCCTGTGCTCATGCTTTGGCGTCGGCGTGAATACGATCCTGGCCGCGATAGAGGAGCGGCAGTTGGCAACGGTCGACGCGATCGGCGCGGCACTACAGGCGGGCACGAACTGCGGCTCTTGCAGGCCGGAACTGGCGGTGCTTCTGCGCGCCAGCCAAACGCAGGAGGCCGCGGAATGACCCTTGCCCCCTTCGTGCAGATCCTCGGGCGTGGGCCGGGGCGGTCGCGGTCGCTGACGATGGATGAAGCGTCAGAGGCGATGCAGGTGATCCTGTCAGGGCAGGCGGCCCCTGAAGCGGTGGGCGCGATGCTGATGCTGCTGCGGATGAAGGGCGAAACCGCCGCGGAACTGGCGGGCTTCGTCAGCGCAGCGCGGGCCGAAATCGGTTGGGCCGCAGTCACACCGGCGCTTGATTGGCCAAGCTATGCCGCCGGTCGGACACGCGGCCTGCCGTGGTTTCTGCTGAGCGCGAAGCTGGTGGCAAGGGCGGGCTATCCCGTTGTCCTGCACGGCTGGAATTCGCATCAGGGCAGCAATGCCGATGTCCGCCGGGGCTGTGCCGAATTGGGCATCGCGATGACGTCTGACGCGAAGAGGACGCAGGCAGCCCTTTCAGCGGATGGGATCGCCTATGTCCCGCTGGAGGCGCTGTCACCCCGGCTGTTCGACCTTCTCCGCCTGCGTGAGGTTCTGGGGCTAAGATCCTGTATCAACACCGTTTTGCGCCTGCTCAATCCGTTCGATGCATCAAGCTCGGTGCAGGGTGTCTTCCACCCCTCCTACCGCGAAGTGCAGGCCGATGCCTGTGCCTTGCTGGGCCAGACAAACCTGAGCGTGATCAAGGGCGGCGGTGGCGAATTCGAGCGGCACCCGAGCAAGAACCTGCAGGCCTTTGGTCTGCGCGCAGGGCGCGCTTGGCAAGAGGGTTTTGGCGCGACGCATCAGGAGGTCCGTCGCCTGGCCGACACAGATGAAGACCTCTCTGACCTTGCCGCGATGTGGGCCGGCCGGATCGACACTGATTTCGCGCGCGCTGTGATCCTTGGGACCACCTCGCTTGCCCTGCATACCCTTGGGGCAGATGCGCCCGACCATTTGGCTGAAACGCTTTGGGCCACCCGTCACCGGGCGCGGGCCGCATGAAGGACAGCGTATGAAAAGTTTCCCGATGTTCATCAAAACGACCGGCCGCCGCGTTGTCATCGCGGGCGGGGGCGAACAGGCGGCGCAAAAGGCGCGGCTGATGCTCAAGACCGATGCGCAGATCGTGCTTCTGGCGGAGACGCTGGATGATGAGTTGCAGGGTCTCGTGTCCGAGGGGCGCGCGGCGCATGTGACCGGACCGATCAGCGCCGACAGCTTGGCGGGGGCCGCGATGGTGTTCATCGGCAGCGGTTGCCCCGGCATCGACGCGAGCCTGCACGCCATTGCCAAGGCCGCTCGCGTGCCGGTGAATGTGGTCGATCAGCCGGACCTGTGCGATATCACCACCCCGTCCCTGGTGGATCGCGACCCGGTCGTGGTGGCGATCGGCACCGAAGGTACGGCCCCCGTACTGGCCCGCACCATCAAGACACAGGTCGAACAGATGCTGGACCCGAGCCTTGGCGCCTTTGCGGCCCTCGCAGGGCGCATGCGCGGTGCCGTCGCGCAGCATGTGCCACGCGCGGCGCGGCGGGCGTTCTGGGGCTGGGCGTTCAAAGGCGCCCCGTGGGAGGCGCACAAGCGCGGCGCGCAGCGCGGTGCGGCGAAGATGCTCAAGGAGGCGATCCGGGCAGGGGGCGCGCCGTCAGGCAAGACGCAGGGTGCCATCGCATTGGTGGGCGCGGGGCCCGGTGCCCGCGACCTGCTGACCCTCCGCGCGGTCGAGCGCCTGCAGGAGGCCGATATCATCTTCTACGACCGGCTGGTCGATGCCGATGTGCTGGAACTGGCACGAAGGGATGCAGAGCGGGTCTTTGTCGGCAAGGTCGTGGGCGCCAGCACATGGCCGCAAGACCGCATCTGCGAGGTCATCGTCGCGGCAGCCAAACAGGGCAAGCGCGTGGTGCGCCTGAAGTCGGGCGACCCGATGCTGTTCGGGCGCGCGGCGGAAGAGCTAGAAGCGGCAAACGGTGCGGGCATTCCCATCGAAGTCGTCCCCGGCGTGACCGCAGCCAGCGCCGCGTCCGCCATGCTCCAGCGGCCCCTGACGGTGCGGGGGCAGACGGACAAGGTGGTCTTTTGCACCGGGCAGACCCGCCCGGGTGACGCGCTGCCGGAGTGGCGCAGCCATGCGCAGGCCGGAACGACGCTGGTGTTCTACATGGCCATGGGGCGCGCGGGCGAGATTTCGCGGAATTTACAGGACGGGGGGATTTCGCCAGCCACACCAGTCACCGTCGCTGCAAACGTCTCCAAACCCACGCAAACCATGGTTGAGACGAACCTAGGCGATCTGGCCCGCGATATTGCGGCGGCGCAGATCAGGGGCTGTGGGCTGCTTCTGATCAGCCTTCCGAAAGACCGGCATGCTGCAAAGGCTGCTGCGTCTGTCCTGCCAGTACTTGATGCGGTCAGCGCGTGAGGTAGGCGAACAAGCGTGCTGTCTCATCGTCTGCGAAGGACCGTCAGGTCCATAACGAGGCGGTCGGAAAGGTGCTTGAGCCACTCTTCCTCTTCACCCGATGATGTATGGAGGGTGGCAATGATTTCAGTCGCTTGGCCGCAGCCCTGTGCAGCGTGTCTTCCTGTGTCGATCGCGTGATTTCGCAAAGCCTCCACGCATTGCGGTGTGCCGGACGATATCGGATTCCTCAAAGGGATGTGCCACTTGTCCCCGTAGATGTCGTAGTAGCGATAAGGGGAGAGCTGCGTGTAAACCTTGTCCTCGCCAATCCGGTCGAGCACCTTTGTCGGGACGGACACGCCCATCCCAGCTCGCATCCTGCACGATGAATTCTAAGCCTCGGAAGAAGGTTACACCGTCACAGCCGGGCGCTTCGGCGGTCAAAAGTCTCTCGACAGTATCGTCCAGCTCTTGCCCGCGAACCTCAAAGTAGACCTCGATGCGGCTGATTTCTTTCGGCAGATTGAGTTTGCCCTACACCACTCGCGGACGGGTGAACGGTGCTGCGAGTTCGACCGCACTACGCGTCGTAAGATCATGATTGTGAACGAGGGTGCAGCTGTCACTCTTACCGATTTCAGGAATAAACAATTGAACCTCCGTGCCTGAGACCATTTACGGCCCGCAGTTTCGTTTGCAACGGGCTCGCGGCTCCACGCGAGGATGGGCACCTAGGGCCGATGGCCTGTCGCTTTTCACACGGTGAGGCCTTGGCCCGCGACGCGGCGGTTTCCCTGCCTCGCTTATATTGGCTATAGGAGGGGCGATGAGGTCGCCAAAGCCCCGGTGGCGGGAAACGGACGTGCTTGCAGGCGCCAGCCCCTGATTGACCCGGCTTCGGGCCGTCTCGCGCGCGTGAGCCACCCGTTCGCCTGATCCGGCCCCGGTGCGCACCGGAAGGATGCTCGGGGATGGTGGCCATTTTTGTCTGCGGCTCATATGTGCAATGAGTGGTCGCAGAGGGGCAAATTCGGGGATATCAGCGCGTATTCCAGCGGTGCAAAGCCCGAAGCCAACAGTTTGAAGATACAAAAGATGCAACTGAACCAACACGCCAGATTGTCCGTCGCGCCGATGATGGACTGGACCGACCGCCATTGCCGGTATCTGCACCGGCTCATGAGCGGGCATGCCTTGCTCTACACCGAGATGGTCACCGCGCCCGCGCTGGTGCGCGGCGGCGCGCTGCATCTGCTTGACCATGACCCCTCGGAGCATCCCGTGGCCCTGCAACTCGGCGGTTCGGACCCTGCCGAACTGGCCGAGGCCGCGCGTCTGGGGGCGGCCGCCGGGTATGACGAGATCAACCTCAACGTCGGCTGCCCGTCCGACCGCGTGCAATCGGGCGCCTTCGGGGCGGTTCTGATGAAGGATCCGGCACTTGTCGCGCGCTGTGTCACCGCGATGCGCCGCGCGGTCGAGGTGGATGTGACCGTCAAATGCCGCATCGGCGTGGACGACCAGACGCCCGAAGACGTGCTGCCCGAATTCCTCTCGCGGATGGTCGGCGCGGGGGTCGAGCGGATGACGATCCACGCGCGCAAGGCATGGCTCGACGGGCTGAGCCCGAAGGAAAACCGCGATATTCCGCCGCTCGACTACCCACTCGTGCAGCGGATGAAGGAACTGTTTCCCAACCTGCATCTCTCGATCAATGGCGGCATCACATCGCTCGATCAGGTCGAGGCGCTGCTGGACAGCGGTCTGGACGGCGTGATGGTCGGGCGCGCCGCCTATCACCAGCCCGCCGATATCCTGTGCACGGCGGACCGCCGGATCTTCGGCGCAGGGCCGGAGGCCGACACCACGCCCGAAGCCACGGTCGAACGGATGCTGCCCTATATCGAAGCGCATCTGTCGCAGGGCGGCAAACTGGGGCAGGTCACGCGCCACATGCTGGGCCTTTTCGCGGGGCGTCCGGGTGCGCGGGCGTGGCGGCGGGTCCTGTCCGAAGGCGCCCACCGCGACGGTGCGGGCACCGATCTGGTCCGCGAAGCTTTGGCAGCGGTAACATCGCTGAGCGCTATGGCGGATCCAATGCAGGCCGTGTAGGAACGCGGCCAACATTGTCCACGCAGGAGACCCGCGATGCCCGAAACCGTTTTGTTGATCCAGATGGGGGCGCTTCTCCTGCTGATCGGAGCCTTTGCGGGCGTTCTGGCAGGGCTGCTGGGCGTGGGGGGCGGTATCGTGCTGGTGCCCGCGTTCTTCTATGCCTTCCAGACCATGGGATACGACAGCCCCGAGTTGATGCAGATCTGCCTCGCCACGTCGCTGGCGACGATTATCGTGACCTCCCTGCGGTCGGTCCATTCGCACAACAAGAAGGGTGCTGTCGATTGGCAGATCCTGCGCGGCTGGGCCCCGGGAATCGTGATCGGTGCGGTGATCGGGATGCTGGTGGTGGCCGGTCTGCGCTCGACCGTGTTGCAGGCGATCTTCGGGGGGCTGGCGCTGGTTGTCGGGCTTTACATGGGGTTCGGACGCAGTCACTGGCGGCTGGGTCAGGAAATGCCGCGCGGCGTGGCCCGCGCAGCGCTGTCGCCGGGTGTCGGGTTCCTCTCGGTGCTGATGGGCATCGGCGGTGGCAGCTTCGGCGTCCCGCTGATGAGCCTCTACAACACCCCGATCCACCGTGCCGTGGCAACGGCCGCAGGCTTCGGCGTGCTGATCGCCGTACCGTCGGTGATCGGTTTCCTGCTGGTCGAGATCGATCCCGCAAACAGACCGCCCTTCACCATCGGTGCGGTCAACCTCGTGGCCTTCGTACTTGTCATCGCCATGACGCTGGTGACCGCGCCGCTGGGCGCGCGGCTTGCCCATGCGATGGACCCCACGCCGCTCAAGCGCGTGTTCGCGGTCTTCCTGATTCTCGTGGCGCTGAACATGCTGCGCAAGGCCGTGATGGGATGACACCCGAGGCGGGATTTCGCGTCTACGGATACGACCCCGCCTGTGACCGCTGGGCCAGGGCCGCCCATGATGTCGCCGTCGGCATCGCGGCGGACCCGCGCTGGCGCGGACCCGACAACCTGCGCCACGGAGGCACGTGGTTCGTGGGCGTGGATGCGCTGCCCAACGATGCGCAGGGCGCAGTCGCGGGCGTCCCGCTCGCCGGGCCGTGGCAGGCGGATGTGCCAGCGCTGCCCCTGCACCGCGCACAGCTTTCCATCGTCTATCCCGGCTACCCGCGCCGCGATCCGTCCGAAACGGAGGCCGCGCACCGCTTCCGCCGCAACCGTGCGGCGGCCCATGTGGACGGCTTGCTGCCGGTGGGGCCGGAAAAGCGCCGCTTCGCGCTGGAATACCACGCCTATATCCTCGCGCTGCCGCTGACGCAGGTGGCTGCCGCGCCGACGGTCGTCTGGCCGGGCAGCCACCGGATCATGCAGGAGGCGTTGCGCCAGCGAATCGGGCAGGGGCCGGTCGCCAGCTGCGACCTGACAGAGGCCTATCAGGCCGCCCGCCGCACGGTTCTTGCCGCAGCCGATCCCGTGCCGCTGAAGCTTGAACGCGGGCAGAGCGCGCTGTTGCATCCGTTTTTGTTGCACGGCACGGCCCCTTGGGATCCGTCTTGCGCGGATCCTGCGGGTCACGGGCGGATCACGGCCTTCTTTCGCCCCGAATGCGCAGGTGGCGCAAACGCCTGGCTGGCGCTGCCGTAAATTCGGGCAGTCGGCTCACCGTTTCACGGTGACGCACAATAAACTTCACGCTGCCATATTGTTGCCCGATCGCGAAGGCATCACTCTCCCATCACGTCCCCGGCAAAGAGGGGCATTGCGAAGTGAAGGGTCAGGCTATGCTACAGATCATGACAGGACCGATGGGATGCCTTGCGTATCTCGATGCCCGTTCAATGGCGGGGGCCGCCTATCCCGCGCTGAATGTGCCGTCTTGTGATTTCGCCAGCGGCGAGGGCGTTGTCGCCGCGAATGATATCGCCGCCCCCGGCGTGGTGTCGCTGCCGCGCCATACCCGCAAGGGTGCCGCGCGTGCCATGTTCGGCGAACCGGTCAAACGCGAAAGCTGAGCGCGCGTCGCGCCCTAATCCGTCGCGCGCCCCCGGGCCAGCCGCGCCGCACGGCCCCCGCGCCGCTTCGAGAACGCCTCCGCCCGTCCGGGCAATTCCGCCATCACCGCGCGCCGCGCATCCGGCGTCATCCGCGACCATGCACCGATCTCGTCGATCGACCGCAGGCAGCCGGTACACAGGCGCGCTTCGGGATGCACCACGCAGATCTTGATGCAGGGGCTTTCGATCTCGTCACGTTTCCAGACAGTATCGCTCATGTGATGTTCCGTTGCGGATTGGTGTGCTTCGGGGCGTTTCGCGTTTGTTGCAGAGGATCAGACCCCGCGCAAGACGCGCAACCGGTCCAGCACACCTTGCAGGATATAGCTTGCGGCAACGTGGTCGATGACCTCGGCGCGACGCCTGCGCGACGTATCCGCCTCCAGCAACGCCCGTTCGGCTGCCACGGTGGACAGGCGTTCGTCCCAGAACCCGATGGGCAGGTCGGGGTGCAGGCGCTCGAAATTGCGCGCAAAGGCGCGTGTGGACTGGCAGCGCGGCCCTTCGCTGCCGTCCATGTTCAGCGGCAGCCCCAGAACCACGCCGGCGATCTTTCGGTCGTCGAAAATCTCGGCCAGCCGCGCCGCGTCCTGACCGAACTTGCGCCGCCGCACGGTCTCGAGCGGGGTGGCAACCGACAACATGCCGTCGCTGACCGCAACGCCGATTGTCTTTTCCCCCAGATCGAGGCCCGCAACCGCGCGGAAAGGGGGCAGGGCGGCGGCGAAATCGGTGATATCGGCGAGGATCATTCGACGACACCCGCGCGCTGGCCCGCAGCGTTGATGACGTCCAGCGCGGCTTGCTCGCCCGCGAAAACCTCGACCGCATTGGCGTGGATCGCGATGGCCTCGCTCTGGCGGCCCAGAACGCCCAGCGACGTGATCAGCCGGGCCCAGTCCTCCGCGCTGCCGCCCTCGGTGGCCAGTCGGTCCGACAGGCCCTGCACCATGGCACCGATCATCTCCATCCGCTCGGCGGGCGACATGTCCTGCGCGGCCTCCATATCTTCGGTCGAGGGGCCGGGGGCGGCGGAGCCTACGGCGGGCACGGTATAGCGCACCCCCGCCACCTGCGCGAGCTCTTCGATCTGCGCGAGAATCGGCGGGACCCACGGCGCCCCCTCGGGCCCCTCGCGCAGCAGGCGATCCCAGATGCGGAAGGCCTGATCGGGGCGGCCCGTTTGCAGCAGCATCAGCCCGTAGTAATAGCGCGCAACGCCGTTGCGCGGATCCTGCGACAGCGCCGCGCGCAGGCTCAGTTCCGCCTGCGGAGACACGTAACCGCCCGCCGCCATCACCTGCAATTCGCCCAGATCGGCAAGCTCGCCTGCGGTTACATCCTCTGCGCGGATCTCGACAACGCGGCGCTGCGCCTCCTTGGCCGCGCTGAAATTACCGATCCGCCGTTCCTGCTGGGCCAGCAGGATGTGCCCCTGCAAATCGTTCGGGCGCTTGGCCACCGTCTCGCGCAGCTGCGTCAGCAGGCGGCGGTAATCATCGCCAAGGTCGGCGGGCGGCAAGAAGGGCGGCAAGGATGCCTCGGCGACCTGCTGGTCGGGACGGGTGCTGCGCACTTCCTCGGCAAAGGCGATCCGGTCCTGAAGCGCCATGTCGCCGTAGCCGGGCGCGCCCAGCCACAGGTAGGTGCCCACGCTGCCCGCCAGTCCCAGACCGATCAGCCCCAGCGCGACCGAGGCCGGCGCGCGCGTCGAACGGGTCTGCGCGGCGTGGGCCGCGCGGTCCGCCGCAATCAGACGCCGCGCGATTTCGGCGTGGACCCGGTCGGCATCGGCGGCGTCGATCACGCCGCGTGCGACATCGCGGTCCACCTCGGCAAGCTGTGCGCGGTAAACGGCTGCATCCGACGAGGCGCGTGCGGAGGGTGTGCGCGCGGCGCCACGGATCACCGCCTGTGCCAGAACACCCCCGACGATCAGCGTCATCGCCACGACTATTGCCCAGAAAATCGCCATGTCCACTCCCGAAAAATTTCTTTTGTACCTAATACGCGCGGCCCCCCGGCAAAAGGCCCATTCACCCCTGCCGCGACGAATGGCCCACAGGCCCAGCGCGCGCCTTGCCAGCCATGTCGCAAAATTGATAAGTCATGTCGCGGCGGGCAGCCCGTTTTTTGCCCAACACCCCATGAAGGGGCCTTGAAGGGGCCACGCGTCCCGAATCCGTTTTCCAGCCATCCCCGGGGACTTCAGATGAAGAAATATTCCGCCTTTGCCGTTGCCCGCGAAGCGATGCGCCACCACACCGGCTGGACACGGGCGTGGCGCGATGCGGCGCCCAAGAAACGCTACGATGCCATCATCATCGGCGCGGGCGGCCACGGTCTGGCGACCGCCTACTATCTGGGCAAGAATTTCGGCATCACCAATGTCGCGATCCTTGAAAAGGGCTGGCTCGGCGGCGGCAACACGGGCCGGAACACCACGATCATCCGTTCGAACTATCTGCAGGATCCCTCCGCCGCGATCTACGAGAAATCCCGTAGCCTCTACGAGACGATGAGCCAGGATCTGAACTACAACGTCATGTTCAGCCCGCGCGGCGTGATCATGCTGGCGCAGACCGAACACGAGGTGCGCGGCTACAAGCGCACCGCCCACGCCAACGCCCTGCAGGGTGTGAAGACCGAATTCATCTCGCCCCGGCGGGTCAAGGAACTGGTGCCGATCATCAACCTCGACGGGCCGCGCTATCCGGTGCTGGGCGGTCTGTGGCAGGCCCGCGGCGGCACGGCACGCCACGACGCCGTCGCATGGGGCTACGCGCGGGCCTGCTCAGACATGGGCATGGACGTGATCCAGAAATGCGAAGTGACCGGCATCCGGCAGGAGGGTGGCAAGGTCACCGGCGTCAGCACCACGCGCGGCGACATCGGCTGCGACAAGCTCGGCATCGTGGTCGCAGGCCACTCGGGCCATCTGGCCGATATGGCGGGCTTCCGTCTGCCGATCGAATCCGTCGCCCTTCAGGCGCTGGTCTCCGAGCCGATCAAACCCTGCATGGACGTGGTCGTCATGGCCAACACGGTCCACGGCTACATGAGCCAGTCCGACAAGGGCGAGATGGTCATCGGCGGCGGCACCGACGGCTACAACAACTATACCCAGCGCGGGTCATTCCACCATATCGAGGAAACCGTGCGCGCCCTGATCGAAACCTTCCCGATGGTGTCGCGCCTCAAGATGCTGCGCCAGTGGGGGGGCATCGTGGATGTCACCGGCGACCGCTCCCCGATCCTGTCGAAAACACCTGTGGACGGCATCTTCATCAACTGCGGCTGGGGCACGGGCGGCTTCAAGGCGATCCCCGGCTCCGGCTGGGCCATGGCCGAGCTGATGGCCAAGGGCCGCTCCCCGCTCACCGACGCCTTCGGCCTCAACCGCTTCACCGAAGGCCGCTTCATCGACGAATCCGTGGCGGCGGGGGTGGCGCACTGATGGCGGATCTTCGCGCAGCCATCGGCGACAGGGCGCCGATGCCGCTGGGGCCGGGGCAGGGCACGCGGAACCGTGCCCTGCGCCCGTTGGTTTCTGTTGCAACACACCTTTGCAACGGAGCAAACCAATGGCACAGCCAGACAACACCAACAAAACCGACTCCACGACCGAACGCTACGTTCACACCGAAACCACCCGCGAGAAATCGGGCGGCGGCATGGCCGTCATTGTCGCAGCAATCATTCTCGTGCTCGCGGCCCTGTCGTATTTCGTCTTCCTCGGTGACGACGCTACCCCGACCAGCGGCGACGCAGGCGGCGGCGACGTCAACATCTCCGTTGAAGGATCCGGCGCGGCAGCCGAAGGCGGCGATGCGCCCGCAGCCGACGCTCCTGCCTCGGACGACAGCGCACCGGCCGCTGACAGCGACACCACGGCACCCGCTGCCTCCGAATAAAACGCGCCCCGAGCACGCGCCCTCAGGGCAGCAGGCTGGCGTCGGTCCCGACGCCGGCCTTTCTGCGTTCGCCTTCCCGCTGCCGCGCGTGCAGCGTTCTTCCAGACCCACCCCCAGCGGAGCGTTGACATGCTGATCGTATCCTGCCCCTGTTGCGGCATCACCGCCGAGGAAACCGAATTCCACGCCCACGGCGAGGCGCATATCACCCGCCACAGCGTCGGCGCGTCGGACGATCTGGTCGAGGAATATCTTTTCATGCGCGCCAACCCAAAGGGGGTGCATTTCGAACGCTGGCGCCACCAGTACGGTTGCGGAAAATGGTTCCACATGGCCCGCGACACCACCACGCTCGAGGTCTTCGGCACCTACAGCGCCCGGACGACCGAACCGCCGCAGGACATCCTCGACCGGATCGAGGCCCGCCGCCCCGGATGGAGCGCCAAGGCCTGATGCGCTTCTCCATTTTGCCAATAAACTCAATCCCGTCCCCCCGTCACGCACCGGAGCCCCGCACATGAGCACCCGTCTCGCCACAGGTGGCCGCCTGATCGACAAGAGCAGGCCGGTCAAGTTCCGCTTCAACGGCAAACACATGTCCGGATACGCGGGCGACACGCTCGCCTCGGCGCTGCTGGCCAATGACCAGATGCTGGTGGGCCGGTCGTTCAAATACCACCGCCCCCGCGGCATCGTGGCCGCCGGCCCCGAAGAGCCGAACGCGCTGATGAACCTCGGACGCGAAGGCCGCTTCGAACCCAACGCCCGCGCCACGACCACCGAACTCTTCGACGGGCTGCGCGCCGAAAGCCAGAACCACTGGCCCAGCCTCGAATTCGACGTGGGTGCGATCAACAAGCATCTCAGCCGCTTCCTGCCCGCGGGCTTCTATTACAAGATGTTCATCCATCCGCGGCCCTTCTGGAAATACATCTACGAACCGATCATCCGCCACTCGGCGGGTCTGGGCCGTGCGCCCAAGGCGCGCGACGAGGACACCTACGAGCATTTCTACGCCTTCTGCGACGTGATGGTGGTGGGCGGCGGTGTGGCCGGGCTCGAAGCGGCCCGCGCGGCGGCGCTGACCGGCGCGCGGGTGATGCTGGTCGAACAGACCGCCCATTGGGGCGGCCGTGCACCCGTCGACGGTGGAGAGATCGACGGAAAGCCGGTGCAGGAGTGGATCGACGCGACCCTCGCGCAGCTTGCCGCACTCGACAACGTGACCCTGCGCACCCGCACCATGGCCTCCGGGGTCTACGATCACGGCTATGTGCTGGGCTACGAGCGGCTGACCGACCATGCGCCCGACACCGACGGGCCGCGCCACCGGCTCTGGCGCATCCGCGCCGGCCATGTGATCACGGCGACAGGGGCGATCGAACGCCCGCTCAGCTTTGCGGGCAACGACATCCCCGGGGTGATGCTGGCCGCTGCGGTGCGCGACTACGTGGTGAACTTCGGCGTGTCCGTCGGCGACCGCACCGTGGTGGTGACCAACAACGACGACGCCTACCTCACCGCCATCGCGCTGAAACACGCGGGCCTCGACGTGCCTGCCGTGCTCGACGCGCGCGTTCTGGCCGAGGACAGCCCCTTGATGACCCAGGCAAGGGCGCTGGGGATCCGCGTTCTGATGGGCCACGGGATTTCCTCGGTCAAGGGAACGAAACGGGTCACCGGCGTGGCCGTCTGCAGCCAGGCGGGCGAGGGCGGCGTTCTCGAGGAGATCGCCTGCGATGCGGTGGCGATGTCGGGCGGCTGGTCGCCGGTGGTCCACCTGTGGTCCCATTGCGGCGGCAAGCTCACATGGGACGTCGATCATGCGTGCTTCAGCCCGCATCCCGACCACGCGCCCACCGGTGCCGACGGCATGCAGTTCGTCACCACCGCCGGCTGTGCCTCCGGTCTGTTCCAGCTGACCGATGTGCTCAACGATGCCTTTGCCGCCGCCGACGGCGTGGTGCGGTCCATGGGGATGAAACTGCCCCGCGACGCCAAACCACCCAAGTCCGATGTCACCGGCGAGGCGCTGATGGCACCGGTCTGGCTGATGCCGCAGGGCGCCAGTGCCAAGCTGCGCGAGAAAGCGTGGCTCGACTACCAGAACGACGTGAAAGTCTCGGACGTGCGGCTGGCCGCGCAGGAAGGCTTCGTCTCCGTCGAACACGCCAAGCGCTACACCACGCTGGGCATGGCGACAGATCAGGGAAAACTCAGCAACATCAACGGGCTCGCGGTGCTTGCTGGTGCACTGGATGAAGACATCCCCGCCGTGGGCACCACCACCTTCCGGCCGCCCTATCACCCCATCAGCATGGGCGCGATCGGCGGCGAGGCGCGTGACGAGGTGTTCCAGCCCCTGCGCCGCACGCCGATGCACGACTGGCACGATGCCAACGGGGCAGAGTGGGAACCGGTTGGCCACTGGCGCCGCCCCTACGCCTACAGGCGCGGTGGCGAATCCACCCATGACGCCGTGATGCGCGAGACCAAGAACGTGCGCGACAACCTCGGCCTGCTCGACGCTTCCACGCTGGGCAAGCTGATCGTCAAAGGGCCTGACGCGGGCAAGTTCCTCGACATGCTCTACACCAACATGATGAGCACGCTGAAGCCGGGCAAATGCCGCTACGGGCTGATGTGCAACGACAACGGCTTCCTGATCGACGATGGCGTGGTCGCGCGGATCGACGACGACACATGGCTGTGCCACACCACCACCGGCGGCGCGGACCGCATCCACGCCCATATGGAGGAATGGCTCCAGACCGAATGGTGGGACTGGAAGGTCTATGTGGCCAATGTGACCGAGCAATACGCGCAGGTCGCCGTGGTCGGGCCGAACGCGCGTACCGCGCTGGAGCGGCTGGGCGGCATGGATGTCTCCGCCGAGGCTCTGGGCTTCATGGAGTGGGCCGATGGCACGCTGGGCGGCTTCAAGGTCCGGGTCTACCGGATTTCCTTCTCGGGCGAACTCAGCTTCGAGATCGCGGTCGATGCGGGGCAGGGACAGGCGTTCTGGGATGCGCTGATGACGGTCGGCAACGATCTGGGTGTCATGCCCTACGGCACCGAGGCGCTGCATATCCTGCGCGCCGAGAAGGGGTTCATCATGATCGGCGACGAGACCGACGGCACCGTGATCCCGCAGGATCTGGGCCTCGACTGGGCGCTGTCGAAAAAGAAAGACGACTACCTCGGCAAGCGCGCCCAGCAGCGCAGCCACATGGCCGATCCGGACCGCTGGAAGCTGGTGGGGCTGGAGACGACCGACGGCTCGACCCTGCCGGACGGCGCCTATGCCGTGGGCGAGGGCACGAACGAAAACGGCCAGCGCACCATGATCGGGCGGGTGACCTCCAGCTACCATTCGCCGAACCTCGAAAAGGGGATTGCGATGGGGCTGGTGCTGCACGGCCCCGACCGCATGGGCGAGGTGCTGGAATTCCCCGGCACCGACGGCAAGACCTACAAGGCGCGGATCGTCGATCCGGTATTCTACGACAAGGAAGGCGCAAAGCAGAATGTCTGATCCGGTTGCCCCCATGAACAACGCCCGCTTCGATACTGGAATCGCTACGGTTTCCGAAGTTATCCCCACGGGGATGATCACCCTGCGTGGCGATATTTCCGCGCGCAAGATCCAGAAGATCGCCACCCATGCCGCCGGCGTCGCCATGCCCGGCACCCGCCAGATCACCACCGACGGCGATGCCGCGCTGGCGTGGATGTCACCGGACGAGCTCTTGGTGATGTGCCCCTACGCCGAAGCCGGCCAGCGCGTTGCGGACATGCAAAAGGCGCTGGGGGGCGAACATGCATTGGTCGTCAACGTGTCTGACGCGCGGGCGATCTTTGACGTCTCGGGCCCCCGTGCGCGCGAAGTCATCGCGAAACTCGCGCCTGTCGATCTTGCCCCTGCGCAATTCGGCCCCGGTGAGATCCGCCGCACGCGTCTTGCGCAGGTGCCGGCGGCCTTCTGGATGGTCTCGCAGGACAGCTTCCGCGTGGTTTGCTTCCGGTCCGTCGCGCAATATGTGTTCAACCTGCTGAAGACAGCGGCACAGACCGGATCCGAGGTCGACGCGTTCTGAACCGGCATCAAGGGGCCGCGGTCGGCACGCGCATCTGCGAAGTTTGCGCCGCGACCCCTTGACGCGGCCCTCATCCGCGCTCCATCTGAGGCAGAACAGCAATACAAAGAAGGAGACCCAGCAATGGCTTTCGAACTTCCCGATCTTCCCTATGCACACGACGCCCTTGCCCCCAAAGGCATGAGCGCCGAAACTCTGGAATACCACCACGACAAGCACCACAACGCCTATGTCACCAATGGCAACAAGGCCGTCGCGGGCACCGAGTGGGAGGGCAAATCCCTCGAAGAGATCATCAAGGGCACATACGATCCGAACGCCGTTGCCCAGAGCGGCATCTTCAACAACATCAGCCAGCTGTGGAATCACAACCAGTTCTGGGAAATGATGTGCCCCGACGTATGCCCGATGCCCAGCGAGCTTGAAAAAGCGCTGAACGAAAACTTCGGGTCGGTCGACAAGTTCAAGGACGCCTTCAAGGCGGCCGGTGGCGGCCAGTTCGGTTCGGGCTGGGCATGGCTGGTCAAGGACACCGACGGCAGCCTCAAGGTTACCAGCACCGAAAACGGTGTGAACCCCGTCTGCTTCGGCCAGACCGCGCTGCTGGGCTGTGACGTGTGGGAGCATTCCTACTACATCGACTTCCGCAACGCGCGTCCCGACTATCTGACCAACTTCCTCGACAATCTTGTGAACTGGGAGAACGTCGCCTCGCGCATGTAAGCGCGGCGAAAGCCCCGAAACAGTCGAAGAAAGCGCCCCGCAGGACAACCCTGCGGGGCGTTTGCGTTGGAACCCCTACCGGCGGCGATGCGTTTGTTCCCTAAGAAAAGCAATTCGAAAGGAAGAGCACATGGCCGAGCGTCACAGATCGAAAGACGGCAGTCGCGACAGCGACAAGTTCGTCGATGAAGATGCCGACATCTCCCAACAGGGCCGCGCCGGGGGCGATATCCAGCGCGATGTCGCAACTCAGGACGAAGAAAAGCGCGGTGTCGAAAAGCCCCACGGCACCACCCGCGTCACCGGTGAAGACAAACGCAACCACGGAGAAGACGGATGAGCACGCTGACCAAAGACACATGGGTTCTGGTCGCCGACGGCGAAAAGGCCCTTTTCCTCGTAAACCAGACAGATGCGGAAAACCCGTTCCTCAACGTCGTGAAGACCGAAGAGCAGGACAATCCGCCCACCCGCGAACAGGCGGCCAACCGTCCGGGGCGTTTCAATGACGGCCCCAGCACGCACCGCTCTGCCGTGGACGATACGGACTGGCACCAGCTGGCCAAGGACCGCTTCGCCGCCGATCTGGCGGATATCCTTTACAAGAAAGCGCATGCAGGCGAATTCAAGCGGATCATCCTCGTCGCCGACCCCGGCACATTGGGCGAGCTGCGCGACGAGCTGCATCAGGAAGTCACCGACAAGGTCGTGGGCGAAATTCCCAAGACCCTGACCAATCACCCGGTGGAGGAAATCGAAAAGATCGTCCACGCCGAGCTTGAAGCAGCCTGAAGGCCGCCGGAAGGTTCAGCCAAGACGCCCGGTTTCGACCGGGCGTTTTGCGTTTCTAGTCCAGAGTGTCGCGCAACAACGCCATCGCCCCGTCGGCGTCGGGCACCCAGTGGATGAAATCCAGCAGGCTCGCATCCGCAAACCCGCGTGTCACGACATGTTCGAGCAAGGTCTTCAGAGGATCCCAGTAGCCTTCGGAATTGACCACGACAATGGGTTTTGCGTGCAGGCGCAGCTGCCGCCATGTCAGAACCTCGAACACCTCGTCGAGCGAACCCGCACCGCCGGGCAGCACCACGACAGCATCGCAGTTCATGAACATCACCTTTTTGCGCTCGTGCATGGTTTCCGTCACGATATAGCGGGTCAGATCGGTCTTGCCGACTTCCCAATCCACCAGATGCTGGGGGATCACGCCGAAGGTATCGCCGCCAGCCAGCTGCGCGGCCCGCGCCACGGTGCCCATCAGCCCGACATCACCGGCCCCGTACACCAGCCGCCAGTTCTGCGCGGCAATCGCGTCCCCCAGCGCCTGCGCGTCACGCTCGAACGCAGGCACATCGCCCATGCGCGAGCCGCAGAAAACGCAAATGGATTTTGCAAACATGTGACACCTTTTCACTGAAATCGCCAAGACAGCCACCGATGCGGGACCAGAGGCGTGATAGCTTTGACCCGTGATAGCCTCTCCGCTACAAAGGCTCAACGCGCGATCGCGCATGGTACGGGATGGAAGGCTATGGGCAAAGACGCGGGCGGACTGGGCGGAAACGCGGGCGCAGGGGTCGCTGCGGGACTTGTCGTCGTCGCATTGGTCGTCGGCGCCTATATCGCCTTCGGCGCAGATCCGTCACCGGATGCGCCCGAGATCGCGGAAACACCGCAGGCGCCCGCCTCCGGGGACGCGACGGAAACGGCGCTCGCACCCGCGCCACAGGCCGAGCGCGACGGTGACAAAGACACTGCCGCCACCACCGCGACAGACACGGACCAAGCGGTTGCCGACAGCCCATCAGCGCAAGACCCGACCGACACACCACAGGCCGCGGCAGAGCCACCGGCGGTCATGCCGCAGGCTCCATCGTTTGACGAATTGCGCCGCGAACCCGACGGATCGACCGTTATCGCGGGACGCGCCGTGCCCTTCAGCCGCGTGCGCATTCTGGTCGACGGTCGTGAGATCGCCACCGCCGAGGCAGACAGCAGCGGCGGCTTCGCAGCCTTTGCAACCCTGCCGGGGCAACCGGTGCCGCAGGTCGTGACGCTCGATGCGGAATTGTCGGGCACGGCGGTCGCCTCCGAAGAGCAGATCATCCTCGCTCCCTCCGCACCGCAGGCCGATACGGATGCACCGGATCCGGTGGCGGAAACCACCGAGATCGCGGCCCTGTCCGAACCCCTGACCGAGGCCAGCAGCCCTGCGCAACCTTCCGAAGCGCAGCAGGGCACCGCAGGGCAGGAGGACGCGCAGCGCAAGGCCGGTGAAACCGGGGCCGCCGACACGACGGCAGAGCCCGCCGGTGATACCGTCGCAAGCGCGCAACCCGCGCCCGCGGATCCGCCCGCGCCGGCACCGGTCGCAGTGCTGAAATCGGATGCCGCCGGTGTCGCACTGCTGCAGCCCGCGCAACCCGATGTGATGGACCGCGTGGCGCTTGATACCATCGGCTACAGCGCGATCGGCGATGTGCAACTTTCGGGACGCGCGCAGGCCGAAGCCGACAAGGTGCGGATATACCTCGACAACCGCGCGGTGATCAGCCTGCCGGTCGGGGCCGATGGCCGCTGGCGCGGTGATCTGCCGGACGTGGACGAAGGCGTCTATACCCTGCGGGTGGACGAGGTGAACGCCGAAGGCGACGTCAGCAGCCGCGTGGAGACCCCGTTCAAACGCGAATCCTCCGCCGTGCTCGAGGCGGCGACCCAGGCCACCGGCGGGCCGGTCTCGGCGGTGACCGTGCAAAAGGGCGCGACGCTCTGGGCGATTGCGCGTGACCGCTACGGGGACGGTCTGCTCTATGTGCGGGTGTTCGAGGCGAATGCCGACAGCATCCGTGACCCCGATCTGATCTATCCCGGTCAGGTCTTCGATCTGCCCGACTAGCGATCGCCGCGCGAATGCGCGGCTGCGGGTGGCGGTCGGCGCGACGGCGGACTATGTACAGGCCGAGAGCAGACAGGATTGAGCATGGCCACCGATACCGCCGCAGGGCAGGACCCTTCCCAGAAGGACAATACCAACGTGCCGGGTGCGCAGAGCGCACAGACGGACGAGGCGGCGGCAGTCGCCGCCGAACGGCAATCGGCCATGCGCGTGCTGCGCAAGGTCGCGCCCTACCTGTGGCCTGCGGACAAACCTTGGATCCGCCGCCGAGTGGTCTGGGCCATGGTTGCGCTCTTCGTCTCGAAACTCGTCTCGGTCGTCACGCCGATCTTCTACCGCGACGCCACCGACGCGCTGGCGGGCGAGGGCGTCCCGATGATCGCGCTCGGGGCCATCGGTCTGACCGTGGCCTACGGTCTGGCGCGGTTGATGAACGTGGGCTTCCAGCAATTGCGCGACGCGATCTTTGCCCGCGTGGGCCAGCGCGCGCTGCGCACCCTTGCGCTCGAGACCTTTACCCACATCCACCGCCTGTCGATGCGCTATCATATCACGCGCAAGACAGGGGGCCTCAGCCGGATCATCGAACGCGGGGTGAAGGGGGTCGAGTTCCTGCTGCGGTTCTTGTTGTTCAACATCGGCCCGCTGATCCTCGAATTGCTGATGATCGGGGTGATCCTGACGATCCTCTTTGACTGGACCTACCTTCTGGTCGTGGCCGTCACCATCGGCCTCTACATCTGGTTCACCTTCGCCGTCAGCGAATGGCGCGTGAAGCTGCGCCGCCAGATGAACGATCAGGACACCGATGCCAACCAGAAGGCCATCGACAGCCTGCTCAATTACGAGACCGTGAAATACTTCGGTGCCGAAACCCGCGAGGCCGAGCGCTATGACCGCGCCATGGCGGGCTACGAGGAAGCGGCGATCAAGACCAACTACTCGCTGGCGTTTCTGAACTTCGGCCAGTCGCTGATCATCACGGCGGGTCTGGTTGCAGTGATGGTGATGGCGGCAATCGGGGTGCAGAACGGCGATCTGACCGTGGGCGATTTCGTCATGGTAAACGCCTATATGATCCAGATCACCGTGCCGCTGAATTTCCTCGGGACGGTTTACCGCGAAATCCGGCAGGCGCTGGTGGACATGGGCGAGATGTTCAATCTGCTCGAACAACCCGCCGAGATCACGGACAAGCCGCAGGCCCACGCCCTCAAGGTCGAGGGCGGGCGCGTGGCGCTCGAGAATGTGCATTTCGGCTACAACCCCGACCGCGAGATCCTCAAAGGGGTGAGCCTCGTCGCCGAACCCGGCCAGACCGTGGCGATCGTAGGCTCCACCGGGTCGGGCAAATCGACCATCGGGCGGCTGCTGTTTCGGTTTTACGACGTGCAGTCAGGCAGTCTGAAGATCGACGGTCAGGACGTGCGCGACGTGACCCAGGACAGCCTGCACCGCAACATCGGCGTCGTGCCGCAGGACACGGTGCTGTTCAACGACACCATCGGCTACAACATCGCCTACGGGCGCGACAACGCCACCCGGCAGGACGTGGAAGCCGCCGCGCGGGCCGCGCAGATCCACGATTTCATCGTCGCCTTGCCCGACGGTTACGAGACGACCGTGGGCGAACGGGGCCTGAAGCTCTCGGGCGGCGAGAAGCAGCGCGTGGGCATCGCCCGCACGCTGCTCAAGGACCCGCCGATCCTGCTGCTGGACGAGGCGACCAGCGCGCTCGACAGCGAAACCGAGCACGAGATCCAGGACGCGCTGCGCCGCGCGGGGCAGGGACGCACCGTGCTGACCATCGCGCACCGCCTGTCCACCGTGGCCGAGGCCGACACGATTGTCGTGCTCGAGAAGGGCGAAGTCGTCGAACAGGGCACCCATGATGCGCTGCTGGCGGCGAACGGCCGCTACGCGCAGCTGTGGCATCGCCAGCAGTCGGAATAATGGCCCGCAAGGCCTATCCGACGACACCCGACGGCCGCTATTTCGTCTCCAAGGGGCGGCTGTGGCGCTGCACCGATCCGGGCCTGGATGACAGCACCCGGCGCGCGGCGGTCAAGGCGCTGATGCAGGCCCGCAGGGCCGTGGCACAGGCGGGCGATGCGCAGGCCGAACGGTCTGCGCGTGACGCCGTCGATGCGGCCAAGCGCAAGCTGGGCGAACGCGGACCTGTCTGGTGGGACGATGGTGCCCCGGACGAGGGCGGCAAACACCCTGCGAATTCAGGCTACGCGGAGTGGTGGCGGGGGCTGGATGCGGCCGCGCGCGCGGCAGGCGATCCGACATCCGCAGACCAAGCGTGATCCCCTGGACGGGGCCGCGCAGCGGCCCCGACGACATTCTGGCATCCGGTCGAAGCGGCGGGGATCATCCCCTGGCCAAGGCGCGGGCGGTCGCGGTGGCATGCGCAGGATGCTTTGGCGATCTGCCTTCTCTAACGCTCTGAAACTGTCGCGCCGCGCCCGAAGGCGCGGCGCAAGCCTGTCACCGTGCCATGAGGCGCGTTATTCCGCCGGTTTCAGCCCCGGCGCGGGGCCTGACGCGTCCAGAGCGTCCTCGTCCCAGATCAGCTCTTGCGGTGCCATCCGGCGTGCCTCGCGTTGCAGGGCCCAGTCGCGGGCGGCCTTGCTGGCGCGGCCCATGGACATGCGCGCCAGCAGCCGCGCGATCCAGCGCACGTAGGTCGTGGCCCAGACCCGGATCGCCAGCATCGAGGGTGTGACCATCAGCGTCAGAACCGTCGCGATCCCCAGTCCGAAAACCACCGCCGTCGCCAGCTGTTTCCACCACAGCGCCGTCGGGCTGTCGATGCTGTAGCCGCCTTCGGCGAAATCCAGCGACAGACCGAACATCATCGGCGCAAGCCCCGCCATCGTGGTGATCGTGGTCAGCAGAACCGGACGGATCCGCGCCTGCGCGGTGCGGATGATCGCCTCGATCCGCGGCATGTACTGGCTGAACTCCTGATAGGTATCGATGAGGATGATATTGTTGTTCACCACGATGCCCGCCAGCGCCACGATCCCCGTGCCCGTCATGATGATCGAGAACGTCTGGTCCATCACCAGCATCCCGATCAGCACACCCGTGGTCGACAGCACCACTGCCAGCAGAACCAGCACCGCGTTGTAGAAGCTGTTGAATTGCGCCAGCAGGATGATGAACATCAGCCCCAGTGCCGCGGTGAAGGCGGAACTCAGGAACGCCTGGCTCTCGGCCTGGTCCTCCTGATCGCCGGTCCATTCAAAGCTTATCCCCTCGGGCAGGTCGGCGGTATCGAGCCATTTGGTGATCTCCGCGATCCGCTCGTTGGCGTTCACCGGCACCAGCCGCACCTCCTGCGCGTCATAGGCGTCCTGCAGGTCTATCCCGTCGGCGGCATCGGTACGGTCCGTGATCTTGAAACGCCCGCCTTCGAGATCGGTGAAATCCGCGTCCTGTCCGGCAGGCCGCAGGGTCGCCAGTGTTCTGGTCTCGGACGGGGGGGCACCGGGGGCGGTCACGTTGACCATCTTCACAAGACCCGGCGTCACATCCGCCTTCACATCCATGTAGCGTTTCTGGTCGATGCGGTTGATCTCGGCCAGTTTCGGGACCGGTTCGCGGGTGATGAAATTTGACAGCGGCACCAGCCCGTCGCGCGTACGCACCTTCAGCGTATCGAGGGTGGAGAGGACGCGGTCCTGTTCGGGCAGGCGCACGCGGATCTCGATTTCCTCGTCCGAACTGTCCACGCGCATGGTGTCGAGCAGGATGCCGCGCGTGACCAGTTGCACCATCGCGCCCACGGCGACCACATCGGCCCCGAAGCGCCCCGCTTTCTCGACGTCCACGTTGATCTGCCAGTCGATGCCGGGCAGCGGGCGGGTATCCTCGATCAGCGTCAGGCCCGGCACGGTCTCGTAATGCGCGCGGGCCATGCCGGTGGCGGCGATCAGATCGTCGAAATTCGATCCGGTAAAGCGCAGATGCACCGGTTTTCCCGATGCCGGACCGCGGTCCAGCGGCAGCACCTCGATCTGGATGCCGGGCAGCGCCGAGAGCTGCTCTGTCAGCTCCGCGATCACGATGTCGCCGTCCAGATCGGGCCGGTCGGCGCGGTCCTCCCACGGGATCGTCTCGAACTGGACCTGACCGATCAGATCCTTGGGCGCCTGGCTGCCGCCGGTGTTGCTGTCCAGCCCTCCCTCACCGGCAAAGGCAAAGGCGGTGGCGATCCCGGGATGCGTCAGCACGATGTCCTCGGCCTCGCGCAGCAGCGCGTCCTTTTCCTCAAGCGACAGGTTGCCCCGCGCCAGAACATAGACGATGGCCTGTTCGGGTTCGGATTCGACGAAGAATTCCACACCTTTCGAATTGTTGCCGAAATAGATCAGCACCGTGCCCACGAACACGAAGACCGTTCCGGCCATTACCAGCGGCATGACCGGATTGCCGGTGATCGCCTCGATCAGATAGCCGAAGGCGTTGCGCCGGTAGCCGGATTTGACGCCCTGTCGGCTCTTTGGGGTAATCTTGGCCAGCACCCAATGGCCGAAACGGCCCAGCCGCGTGAACAGCGCCAGCGCGGCAATGGCGCAGACCACAGCCAGCGTCAGCAGAAGACCCAGCACCGCCGTGGTGGCGGCCAGCACGGCAAATACCTTGGCAAACGTGGGCACCACCGATTCAATCAGCTTGGTGCTGTCCATCTCGGCGAAGAGCGTTCCGATATAGCTGAACGGGAAGGGCGGGGGCCCCGAAGGCGCCGCGACCGCCTGCGCCGCATCCGCGGCTTCGGGCGGCGCGCCGCCGATCAGCACCGACAGCAGCACCGTGAACAGACCGCCGATCAGCCCCGCCCAGATCGCGATGCCGGGGATCGCAAGCGGCAGGTGCAGATACCATTTGAGGTTGGCAAACCGCTCCATCATCGAGGAAATCATGTTCTCCAGCCGACCGGTCACGCCGCCCATCACCGGCAGGTAGATCAGCGCCACCACCAGCGAGGCCGACAGCACGAAGATCAGCGTCACCGGCAGCATCCCCATGAACTCGCCCGGAACACCGGGCCAGAACAGCATCGGCAGGAAGGCGCAGAGCGTCGTCGCCGTCGAGGATACGACCGGCCAGAACATCCGCTTGGCCGCCTCGGTATAGGCTTTCATCGGGCGTTCGCCCTGTTGCTGGCGCGCGTCGGCGTATTCGACCACCACGATGGCCCCGTCCACCAGCATCCCCACGGCAAGGATCAGGCCGAACATCACGATGTTGGAAATCGAAATACCCATCAGCGCGAGGAAGGCAAAGCACAGCAGGAACGACGTGGGGATCGCGAAACCCACCAGCAGCGCCGCACGGATGCCTAGGGCGGCAAGCACGACGATCATCACCAGCGCCACCGCCGTCAGCACCGACCCCAGAAGCTGCGATACCATGCTTTCGACAACGCGGCTCTGGTCGTTGGAGGTGCCCACCTCGACGGCGGTCTTCAGCTCTTCGGGCCAGTCCGCGCTGCGCTCCGCGACCACCTGTTTGACCAGCGTCGACGTGTCGATCAGGTTGAAGCCCTTGCGCTTGACCACCTGCAACGCCACCGTCGGATTGCCGTCAAACCGCGCGGTTCCGGTGCGGTCCTCGAAGGTAAAGTTGATCTCGGCCAGATCGCCCAGCGTGACCACGCGGTCGCCGTTGGTCTTGACCGGCAGGTTGTAGACATCGCGCGGCTCGTCGAAGGAGGAGGGGATCTTGACCGCGAACGTGCCGCTGGCGCTTTCGACCTCACCCGCCGCGATCAGCTGGTTGTTGTTCTGCACCACGTTGATCAGCTCGGTGGCGGTGACGTTGTAGGCTTCCAGCTTCAGCGGATCGATCAGCACTTCGAGCATCTCGTCGCGGCTGCCCGCGATGGCGGCCTCCAGCACCGCGTCCAGCCCTTCGAGGTCTTCCTGCAACTGCTTGGCGTAGCGCGCCATCGTCCGTTCCGGCACCGGGCCGGTCAGGTTGACGATGATGATCGGAAACTCGGAAAAGTTGATCTCGTTGATCGAATAGGTCTCGTACCCCACCGGGAACTTCGACTCCGCGGTGCCCATCGCGTCGCGCACATCGGCGATGATCTTGGTCTTGTCCCAGCCGAATTCGAATTCCATCGCCACACCGGCATAGCCCTCGGCGGCGGTGCCGGTCATCTGCTTGAGACCGTCGAGATCGCTCAACTCGGTTTCCATCGGCTTCAGAAGCAGCGTCTCGGAATCGGCAGCCGAAATGCCGGGGAAGGGAACCGACACGAAGAGCGCCGGGATCTCGATGTCCGGCTCGCCCTCTTTCGGCAGGGTCGTGTAGGAATACCCGCCCACCACGAGGCTCAGCAGGATGAAGGCCAGCACCATCCGGGCGCGCGAGGCGGCCCAGTCGACCATGCCGGTCATTGCGTCACCTCACGATAGGTCGGGGCCACTTCGACGCCCTCGATCACGTATTCCTGCCCGACGACGATCACATCTGCCGTGGCGGGCAGGCCGCTGACCCATGATCCGTCCGGCGTGTCACGCATCAGCCGCACCGGGACGAACTGCACGATGTTGGCTTCGTCGATGGTCCGCACGCCCAGCGTGCCCTCGTCGTTGAGCGTCAGCGCGCTTTGCGGCAGCAGATGCGCGTCGCTGCCCGCAGCAGCGATCAGGATTTCGGCGGTCTGCCCGTCGCGAATCGCCAGATCGGTGTTCGGCACGTCGATCTCCACGCGGAAGGTACGCGTCTGCGGATCGGCGGAGCGTGACAGGAACGTCACCTTGCCGGTCACACGGTCGCCCCCCGCCGCCAGCCGCGCACCGGCCCGCGCGCCGACCTCGACGCGGTTGACCTCGGTCTCGGGGACGAACCCCACCAGCTTCATCGGATCGAGCTGGATGACCGTCGCGCAGAGCGCACCGGGCTGCAACAGGCTGCCCAGCTCGGCGGTATCGCTCTCCAGAAGGCCGCTGAACGGCGCCTTGATGACCAGACGCTCCAGCTCCGCCTCGGCACTGGCGACGGCGGCCTCGGCGGCCTCGATCCCCGACTGGGCGGCGTTCAGGCCGGACTTGGCGCTGCTCACCGCGGCCTCGGCTGTGGCCACGGCGGCATCCGCACCGGCCAGCCGCGTGGTCGAGGCGAACCCGTCGGCGTTCAGCCGCGACGAGGCATTCTGGTTGATCTTCGCTTCCTCCAGCTGCGCCTTGGCCTGCTCGACCCGCGCCTGCGCTTCGGGCACGCGCGACTGCGCTTCGGTCAGCTGCGCCTGCGCCTGACGCAAGGCGGCCTGCCGCGTGCCTTCGTCCAGCCGGCACATTACCTGACCCGCGTCGATCTGGGCCCCCTTGCGCAGCGGCTCGGACACCACGACCGCCGAGGTTTCGGCGCGCACGTCCACCTGCCGCGCGGCGGCTGTTTCACCGCGCAAGACCACCGCGCTGTCGATCGCTTGCGCCTCGGACCGTGCGACGACCACCTTGACCAGCTGCGGCGCCGCACCCGCAAGCGGCGCCTGCTCGGCGAGGATCTCTTCTTCGGGCTGCGCGGCGAGGGCCGGATCGACCCCGAAAAATTCCAGCAGTGCCTGCCGTTCGATGATCACCATATACATCAGGAAAGCCATTGCGGCGGCGGCTATGATCGGAAAGATACGCATTACGGGCCTCGCTTGCGTGCAGGAGCGTCTTTTGCGGTCCCCGCGCGGGGGGCCGATCTGGGGCAGTATGTACTGCAAGAAAACTAAACTGCATAGTTCAGATTCAAGTTTTTTACCTTGGCAAAGCCCTCTGTGCGGCGGGGCGCGGCGCACAGGGTCTTGGCTTGGCACCTGTGCTTCGATAAGAGGCGAAAAGCAAACAAGGGCAGGGGCCGCAAGCGGATGAGCGATACCGACGGATTTATCGACGAAGTCAACGACGAGCTGCGGCGCGACCGGATGTTGGGCACGCTGAAACGCTACGGCTGGATTGCCGTGCTGGTCGTGCTGGCGATCGTCGGCGGCGCAGCCTACAGCGAGTACCGCAAGGCGCAGGCCCGCGCGCAGGCCGAAAGCTTTGGCGACAGCATCACCGCAGCGCTGGAAGCGCAGGATCCCGCCGCGCGCGCCGACGCGCTGGCGGCGTTGTCGCCGCAGACCCCGACCGCCCGCGCGACGCTCGATCTGCTCACCGCCTCCGAACGGGTGGCGTCGGGCGACCGCGCCGCAGCCATCGACGCGCTGGATGCCGTGGCGCTCAACGGCGAGGTGCCGCAGATCTACCGCCAGATCGCGCAGTTCAAGGCACTGACCCTCTCGGTCGATACCATGCCCGCCGCCGAACGGCGTCAGGGGTTCGAGGCGCTGACCGGCGCAGGTGGCACGCTGCGCCTGCTGGCCGAGGAACAGCTGGCCCTCATCGCGATCGAACAGGGCGAGATCGCGGATGCCGTCGCGCGCTATCAGGCGCTGCTGACGGACGCCGAGGTGACACCGGACTTGCAACAACGCGCGTTGCAGGTGATTGTGGCGCTAGGTGCGGAACCGGACCTCGATGGCACGCAAGCGCCAGATGGGGGCATCGTGGCACCCGTGGGCGAGACAAACGACTAAGGACACAAGACGCTCGGGCGACAGACGGGGCCGCAGACCCCGACCCGACCGGCAGAGCAGAGTGATCAGGCCATGACAAAATCGCACAGTTTCTTCCGCCCCGAAGGCCCGCGCCGCTGGATGCTGGGCCTCGGCGCGCTGGCGTTTCTGGCGGCCTGCTCCGAACCCGACGTGATCCTTCCCGGCAAACGCGAAGACGTCCGCTCGGTCCTGCAAGACACCGGCGGTGTCGAAGAAGGCGCAGCCGAGGAGTTCACCGGCAACCGGTCCTTGCCGATCTCGCTGCCCGCGCAGCAGGTCAACGCCAACTGGACACATACCACCGGCACCCCCGCGACCCGCGTGGCGCACGCGGCCCTGGACGGCGGGTTGCAACTGGCCTGGACCGCGCGCATCGGCGAGGGCGACAGCCGCAAGCACCGCATCACCGCCGATCCGGTCGTTGCGGACGGTCGTGTCTTCACCCTCGACGCGCAGTCCACCGTGACGGCGACCTCCACCTCCGGCGCACCGCTCTGGCAGGTCGATCTGCGCCCCGCGCGTGACAGCGCGGGCGACGCCAGCGGCGGCGGCCTCGTGGTGGCGGGCGGCGATGTCTATGTTTCCATCGGGTTCGGAGAGCTTCTGGCCCTCGACGCCTCGAACGGGGCGCTGCGCTGGCGCCAGCAACTCGACGCAAGCGGGTCGGGCACCCCCACCGTTTCCGGCGATCTGGTCTATGTCACGGCGGGCGACAACACCGGCTGGGCCGTGCGGCGCGACAACGGGCGCGTGGCGTGGCAGATCGGCGCGACGGGCGATACAAACAACGTCCTCGGCGCACCGGCCCCCGCGCTGACCGAGGATCTGGCGATCTTCGCCTTTGGCTCGGGCGAGGTGCAGGCCGTCTTCCGCCGCGGCGGGCTGAACCGCTGGGATGCCTCCGTTCTGGGCAAGCGTCCGGGCCGCGCGCTCAGCAATGTTTCCGACGTGACGGCAGCACCGGTGGTGTCCGGCGACCGTGTGTTCGTCGGCAACCAGTCGGGCCGGATCGCGGCCCTCTCGCTGGGATCGGGGATGCGCCTTTGGTCGGCGCGCGACGGGGCAATCGGACCGGTCTGGCCCGCGGGCGGCAGCGTCTTCGCGATCAGCGACCTGAACGAACTCCTGCGGCTCGACGCCGAAACCGGCGCCAAGATTTGGGGGGTGCCGCTGCCGAATTTCACCGCCCGCAAGCCGCGCCGGCAAAGTGCGGTCGTCCCGCACCACGGTCCCATCCTTGCCGGCGGGCGGATCATCATCGCCTCGGGTGACGGCCTGCTGCGCAGCTTCGATCCGCGCGATGGCTCTCTGCTCGCCACGGTCGAGATCCCCGGCGGCGCCACCTCCGCACCGGTGGTGGCAGGGCGCACGCTCTATGTCGTGACCAGCAACGGGCTGCTCGCCGCCTACCGCTGAGCCTGCTGGCGCCGCGCCTGCGCGCGGGGGCTTTCGCCGCGCCCGCCTTTGCGGTATGGCGCAGGTTCACAGCCTGACGGAGCGCCGTAGCACCATGTCTTTCACCCTCGCCCTCGTGGGCCGTCCCAATGTCGGCAAATCCACGCTGTTCAACCGCCTCGTGGGCAAACGGCTCGCGCTGGTCGATGACCAGCCCGGCGTCACGCGCGACCTGCGCGAAGGTGCCGCACGCCTTGCGGACCTGCGCTTTACCGTCATCGATACGGCGGGCCTTGAGGATGTGACCGACGACAGCCTCCAGGGCCGGATGCGCCGCCTGACCGAACGCGCGGTGGATATGGCCGATGTCTGCCTGTTCATGATCGACGCGCGCACCGGGGTCACCTCGACCGATCTGGTCTTTGCCGACATCCTGCGCAAACGCGCCAAGCATGTCATCCTCGCGGCCAACAAATCCGAAGGCTCCGCCGGTGAGGCGGGCGCGCTCGAAGCCTACTCGCTGGGCCTCGGCGAACCCGTGCGCCTTTCCGCCGAACACGGCGAGGGCCTGCCCGATCTCTACACGCAACTGATGCCGCTGGCCGACAGTTTCGCCGAGCGGGCCGAGGAAGAAGCCCCCGCCGTCGATGTCGACCTGACCGAGGAAGAGGCCGAAGAGGGCCTCGACGAGGTGCCGCTGCCGACCCGCGCGAAACCTTTGCAGGTGGCCGTGGTTGGGCGGCCCAACGCGGGCAAATCCACGCTGATCAACCAGATCCTCAAGGAAGACCGCCTTTTGACCGGTCCCGAGGCCGGCATCACCCGCGACGCGATCTCGCTGACCACGGATTGGGTCGGACCCGAAGGCGATGTCGTGCCGATGCGCATTTTCGACACCGCCGGCATGCGCAAGAAGGCCAAAATCCAGGAAAAGCTGGAAAAGCTGAGCGTCTCGGACGGTTTGCGCGCGGTGAAATTCGCCGAAGTTGTCGTGGTGCTGCTGGATGCGGAAATCCCCTTTGAGCAGCAGGATCTGCGCATCGCCGATCTTGCCGAACGCGAGGGCCGCGCGGTCGTCGTGGCGGTGAACAAATGGGATATCGAAGAGAACCGGCAGGAAAAGCTCAAGGAGCTGAAGGAAAGCTTCGAACGGCTCCTGCCGCAGCTGCGCGGCGCGCCGCTGATCACCGTATCGGCCAAGACCGGCCGCGGGCTGGACCGGCTGCATACCGCGATCATGCGCGCCTACGAGGTCTGGAACCGCCGCGTGACCACCGCGCAGCTGAACCGCTGGCTGTCGGGCATGATGGAGGCGCATCCGCCCCCCGCGCCGCAGGGCAAGCGGATCAAGCTGCGCTACATGACGCAGGCCAAGACGCGCCCGCCGGGCTTTGTGGTGATGTGCAGCCATCCCGACAAAGTGCCGGAAAGCTATAACCGCTATCTCGTCAACGGGTTGCGGGTCGATTTCGACATGCCCGGCACGCCGATCCGCCTGTGGATGCGCGGCCAGAACGCGGCCAACCCCTACAAGGGCCGCAAGAAGGCACCGCCGTCGAAACTGCGCAAACATACCGAAGGCCGCCGCAAGGATTGATCCTGATACGGGCACGGGCGCGGTCGCGGTGCGATCCGCCGCCCCGGCGACCGGTCGCCCCAGCGGGGTCCGCGCGGCCTCAGGCCGCGGGGGCGCGCGCCGCCTTGTAGACCGGCACCAGCAGCGCCACTGCGCCGCCTGCTGCCAGCGCGGCCACGGTCGTGTTGGTGTTGAGGTTCTGCACCACCACGGCGACCAGCGCCCAGATCACGGCGATGCCGTAGCTCGGCGCACGACCGAGCTGGCTTTGCACGCCTGCGGCAATCACCAGCGCCAGAAATATCGCCCCCAGTGCGGCGGTCCCTTCGGAGGCGTATCCGTATCCCGCCGCCAGCAGCCCCAGCGACACGCAGGACGCGGCACTGAGCCATCCGGCATAGAGGCCGAGGGGCAGGGCGGCGAACCACCGGTCCCCGACCGGGCTGCGAAACAGCGCCACCAGCGCCGTCAGCAGCATCACCCAGATCAGCACGCTGGCCCAGACCGGGCTCGCCACCGCCACCGACAGCCACGCGGTGCCCACGGCCAGCGACACCGCCAGCGGCTTGCGCATCTCGTGCCATCCCGCGTCGTCCTTGCGTTTCAGCGCGCCGAATCCCAGGCCCACGATCAGCCAGAGATAGATCACCCCCCAGATGCCAAAGGCATAGCCTGCGGGTTGCACGGGCGGATCTTCCTGCGGCACCGGGAACTGGTCGGCGTCGAACCCTCCGAAATCCGGCACGAGCAGGGGCGACAGCGCGAAGAGAAGCGCGAGTATGAAGGTGGCGTAGGCGCTGGCGGGTCGTGACATCGGTCTCTCTTTGGTCAAATATGGCGGCAAGGCGCATCGCCCCCTGAATACCCGACTAACCTGCGAAGGACCAACGCCAATGGCACGGATCGCGATTTTCTGCGACGGCACATGGAACAGCCCGACCATGAAGCAGACCACCCATGTGCGCTGCCTGTACGAGAAGACGGCCAAGACGAACGCCCAGCACACGGCCTATTTCGAAGGGGTCGGCACCGGCAAGGACGCGCCGAATATCTTCTCCCGCGCGATCATGAAACTGGGCGGCGGGGCCTTCGGCTGGGGCCTGAACGAGAACATCAAGCGCGCCTATGCCTATCTGTGCGACACCTATGAGCCGGGCGACGAGATCTATATCTTCGGCTTCTCGCGGGGCGCCTATACCGCGCGTTCGCTGGCGGGCATGGTGCGCAAATGCGGCATTCTCGAAGATGTCACCGATGACGCGCTCGACACCGCCTTCAGGCTCTACCGCAAGCCGGGGATCGAGAATCACCCCGACGCGCTGCGCATCCTCAAGGAACGCCGCCGCCTGTCGCCGCGCGTGGCCACGTCACGCGCCGATATGGACTGGCGCGCGGTCACCCCCTGGGACGGCGATCCGGCGGAATTCACCAAGATCGAGATCACCTATCTGGGCATCTGGGACACCGTGGGGTCTCTGGGGATCCCGGCACCCGTTCTCGGGCCGGTGGCGAACCTGTGGAACGCCAAGTATAAATTCCACGACACCATGCTCAGCTCGATGGTCAAGGCCGCCCGCCATGCGGTGGCGCTGGACGAGCGGCGGGTGTTCTACAAACCCGCGCTCTGGGACAACCTTGAGGCCAGCCGCGACCATCCCGGGCTCAACCGCGGCGACCGCACGCCCGACCGGCCCTACCAGCAAGTCTGGTTCACCGGCACCCATTCCATCGTCGGCGGCTCCGCCGAAAAGGCGCGCAAGCTGACCGGCCAGTCGCTGGCGTGGGTCGCCGAAGGGGCGCAGCAGGCAGGGCTGGAGATCGACCGCGACACGCTCGTCGATCCGCTGCCCGATCCGCTGGCCGATAGCCACACGCTCAGCCAGCCGCCGTTTCTGTATCAGGTCGCGGGCAATTTCCTGCGCTGGCGCAGCGGGCCCGGTCATCCCATCGACCTGCATCCGGGCGCGGACCAGCGGGTGAAGGCCCGGCGCGACTACCGGCCGCGGTCGCTGAAGAACCTGATGCCCGACCTCTTCGGCGATGCCCCGATCGGCGAACCGCGGCGCCCGCAAGAAGAACCCGGGCGCTAGGCGGCGCGTCGATCAGACCAGCGTGCCGTCCGCCGAAAGCGTGGTCTTGCCACCCAGATAGGGGGCAAGCACCGGCGGCAGCACGACCGACCCGTCGGCGCGCTGGCCGTTCTCCAGCACCGCGATCAGGCAGCGGCCCACGGCCAGACCGGACCCGTTCAGGGTATGGACGAACTGCGGCTTGCCGCCCCCTTCGGGCTTGAACCGGGCGTTCATGCGCCGGGCCTGGAAATCGCCGGTTGTCGAGACCGAAGAGATTTCGCGATAGGCATTCTGCCCGGGCAGCCAGGCCTCGATGTCGTAGGTGCGGCGTGCGCCGAATCCCATATCGCCGGTGCACAGGATCACCGTGCGGTAGGGAATGCCCAGCCGCTCCAGAATGCCTTCGGCACAGCCCAGCATCCGCTTTTGTTCGTCGTCCGACGCGTCGGGCAGGGTGATCGACACCATCTCGACCTTCTCGAACTGGTGCTGGCGCAGCATCCCGGCCGTATCGCGCCCCGCGCTGCCCGCCTCGGACCGGAAGCACAGCGTGTGCGCGGTCATCCGGCGCGGCAGATCGGCGGCGTCGAGCGTCTGCTCGGCGACGGTGTAGGTCAGCGGGACTTCGGAGGTGGGTACCAGCCACATGCCGTCTTCGGTGCGATAGCTGTCCTCGCCGAATTTCGGCAGCTTGTCGGTGCCATACATCGCCTCGTCGCGCACCAGCACGGGGCAGTTCACCTCGGTCAGACCGTTCTCGTCGACGTGGGTGTCGACCATGAACTGCGCCAGCGCGCGGTGAATGCGCGCCACCCCGCGTTTGAGCATCACGAAACGCGCGCCCGATGTCTTGGTGGCCGTCTCGAAATCCATCGCGCGGGCGACGCCCTCGATCTCGTAGTGTTCCTTGGGGGTGAAATCGAAGCTTGGCTGCGCGCCCCAGCGTTTCACTTCGACATTGTCGGCCTCGTCCGCACCGTCCGGCACGTCCTCGGCAGGGCTGTTGGGCAGCCGCGCCAGCATGTCGGTCAGCTGCGCGTCCAGCGCCTTGGCCTCGGCCTGCATCGCGGCGACCTCGGCCTTTTTCTCGCCCACGAGCGCGCGCAGGCGTTCGAATTCGGCCTCGTCGCCCTTGGCCTTGGCCGCGCCCACCTGTTTCGACGCGGCGTTCTGGTCGGCCTGCGCCGTTTCGGCGGCCTGTATCTTCGCCCGCCGCGCCGCGTCGAGTTCAAGAATGGCGGAGGACATCGCAGCATCCCCGCGCCGCGCAAGTGCGGCGTCGAAAGCATCCGGGTTTTCGCGGATCGCGCGGATATCGTGCATGTCTTCGTCTCCTTGAGGGTCGTTGAATCGCGTGGCCCGCTTATGGCCGATAATCCGCCGCGAGGGTAGGGGCCTCATGCGCCCCGCGCCCCTGCGACGAGACGCGCAACCGGCCCCCGCGATATTGTCGGCCACGGGCGCTTGCAAACACCGGTGCCCGGGCATAGGTTCTGCCGAAATCGCAACGGTTGGCGTGTGCCGCGCCCTTCCCCTCTTCACCGAAAGGACCGCGCCATGGGTGGTATCGAGCAATTCATTCCCCTGATCCTGATCTTCGGGATCATGTATTTCCTTCTCATCAGACCGCAGCAGAAGAAGCTGAAGGACCATCAGGCGATGGTCGCGGCGCTGCGCCGCGGCGATCAGGTGGTCACGCAGGGGGGCATTGTCGGCAAGGTCGTCAAGGTCAAGGACGACGGCGAGGTCGAAGTCGAGATCGCCGACGGCGTGAAGGTCCGCGTGATCCAGAACACCATCGCCACCGTGGTCAACAAGACCGAACCGGCGAAGTAATCCAAGCACCTGACAGATAACAAAAGGCGGGCGGTATGCTCCAGATCAGCCTGTGGAAACGTCTCGCGATTGTGCTGACCTGTCTGGTCGGCCTGTGGCTTGCCCTGCCTAACGCCTTTTACACGGTGGTCGAGCAGCACAACGATGCGGTGAAATCCATCGAGCAGCAGGGCGAAACCGCCGAGCTGCGCGCGCAGGCGGACCTGTGGCCCGATTTCATGCCCAACGGGCTGGTCAACCTCGGGCTCGACCTGCGCGGCGGCGCGCATCTGCTGGCCGAGGTCCGCACCTCGGACGTCTATGCCGCGCGGCTTGAAGCGATGTGGCCCGAAGTGCGCGATGCGCTGCGCGGCCTCACGCCCGTGCGCCGTCAGGAAGCCGCGCCCGATCTTCTGCGCGTGCGTCTGAGCGATCCGTCGAAAATGGCCGAAGCGCTTGAAATCGTTCGCGGTCTGGCCCGTCCGGTTCCGACGCTGACAGGCGCGGGCGCCAGCGACATCGACGTGTCGGGCACCGACGGCGTGTTGTCGATTACCCTGTCCGACGCCGAACGCGCCGCCACCGACGAGCGCACCATGCAGCAGTCGCTGGAAATCATCCGCCGCCGCATCGACGAGGTCGGCACCCGCGAGCCGACGATCCAGCGTCAGGGCAGCGACCGGATCCTCATTCAGGTGCCCGGCATCGGCTCTGCCGCCGAGCTGAAGGAAATCATCGGCACAACCGCGCAGCTGACCTTCAACCCGGTCGTGCGTCGCACCACGGACGGCACCGAAAACGCCGGTATCGGCAACAAGACCGTGCCGTCGCTGGACGAAGAGGGCGTCTTCTACATCATCGAAAGCGCCCCCGTGGTCACCGGCGAGGAACTGGTGGATGCGCAGCCCGCCTTCGACCAGAACGGCGGGCCTGCCGTCAATTTCCGCTTCAACACCTCCGGCGCGCGCAAATTCGGTGACTACACCGCCGAAAACATCGGCGCACCCTTCGCCATCGTCCTCGACGACGAGGTCGTATCGGCCCCCACCATCCAGAGCCATATTCCCGGCGGATCGGGCATCATCACCGGCCGCTTCACGGTCGAGGAATCAACCCGCCTTGCCGTGCTGCTGCGCGCCGGTGCGCTGCCCGCCGGGCTCGATTTCCTCGAAGAACGCACCATCGGGCCGGAACTGGGGCAGGACAGCATCGACGCGGGCAAGGTCGCCACCATCGTGGCCTTCGTTGCGGTGCTCTTCTTCATGTTCGCGGCCTACGGTCTCTTCGGGATTTTCGCCAATATCGCGCTGATCATCAACGTCGGTCTGCTCTTCGGTCTGCTCAGCCTGATCGGCGCCACGCTGACCCTGCCGGGCATCGCCGGTATCGTCCTGACGGTCGGCATGGCGGTGGACGCCAACGTGCTGATCTTCGAGCGGATCCGCGAGGAACTGCTGACCGCCAAAGGCCCCGCGCGCGCCATCGCACTGGGCTACGAGAAAGCGCTCAGCGCGATTCTCGACGCCAACATCACCACTTTCATCACGGCGGTGATTCTCTTTGCCATGGGCTCGGGTCCGGTGCGCGGCTTTGCGATCACGCTTGGGCTTGGCATCCTCACATCCGTCTTTACGGCCATCTTCGTAACGCGGCTGATGGTGGTATTCTGGTACGAACGCCGCCGCCCAAAAACGATCGAGGTCTGATATGCGTCTGCGACTGGTCAAACAGAATACGTCCTTCGATTTCTTCACCCGCTGGAAGATGTGGCTCGGCATTTCCGCCGTCATGATGGTCGTGGCCTTCGGGTCCTTCCTGCTGCAGGGTCTGAACTTCGGTATCGATTTCCGGGGCGGCACCACGATCCGCACCGAAAGCCCCCTGCCGGTCGAGATCGGCGTCTACCGCGACGCGATCGCGCCGCTGGAACTTGGCGATATCACCATTACCGAAGTCTTCGATCCGCAGTTCCGCGACGATCAGAATGTCGCCATGATCCGCATTCAGGCGCAGGACGGACAGGAGGCGGTAACCACCGAAACGATCGAGGCGGTCCAGAACGCGCTGAGCCAGGTCAGGCCGGACATCAAGTTCATCTCGGTCGAATCCGTCGGCCCGAAAGTCTCGGGCGAGTTGATCAATACGGCCATCATCGCGGTCGCACTCGCCATCGGGGCGGTGCTGATCTACATCTGGCTGCGGTTCGAATGGCAATTCGCTGCGGGGGCCGTGCTGGCACTGGTGCATGACGTGGTCCTGACCATCGGCGTCTTCTCGGAACTCCAGATCCGCTTCGATCTTGCGATCATCGCGGCGCTTCTGACCATCGTCGGGTATTCGTTGAACGACACCGTGGTCGTCTTCGACCGTGTCCGCGAGAACCTGCGCAAGTACAAACAGCGCCCGCTGAAGGAAGTGCTGAATATGAGCATCAACGAAACCCTCAGCCGGACCTTCATGACATCGGTCACCACGCTGCTGGCGCTGATCGCGCTTTTCGTGCTGGGCGGTGACGTGATCCGCGGTTTCGTCTTCGCGATGATCTGGGGTGTCGTTGTCGGAACGTATTCGTCGATCTTCGTGGCCACGGCCATCCTGCTTTATTTCGGAGTAAAGCGTGACTGGACGAAACCCGACGCCAATGCCGGAAACCAGTTCGCCAACATAGATGCCTGACGCGCTGGCCTCGGCCCTCGGTACACCGGGGCTGGGCTGGCTTGTTTTCGTCTCGCTCGTCGCGGGGCTGGTGCGCGGCTTCGCGGGCTTCGGGTCGGGCCTTGTGCTGCTGCCCGCGGCGGCGGCCCTGCTGGGGCCGGTCGCGGGCATCACCGCCATGACCATCGCGGATCTTGCCGGGCCCGTTCCGATCCTGCGGCGCGCGCTGCGCGACGCGCATCTGCGCGATCTGGGGCGGCTTTTGCTTGCCACCGCCGTGGCGCTGCCGCTGGGCGTGGCACTCTTGCTGCTCGTCGATCCGGCGGTGTTCCGTTACGCGCTCAGCACGGTGGCGCTGCTGACGCTGGGGCTTCTGATCGGGGGGCTGCGCTACACCGGTGCGCTGACGCCGCCGCTTGTCTACGGCACCGGCGGGATGGCCGGGCTGCTGGGCGGGGCGGTCGGCGTGCCCGGACCGCCGATCATCACGCTCTACCTTGCCAGCGTGCAGCCCGCGCGCGTCACGCGGGCAACCATCCTGCTCTATCTGTTCGCCTACGACCTGATGCTTCTGGGGGTCTACGCGGCCAACGGGCGGCTCCTGGCCGAGGCGCTGGTCATCGGCGCGCTGCTGGCCGTGCCGAACATCACCGGCAACCTGATCGGCGCGGCGCTCTTCCGGCAGTCGCTTGAGCGGCTCTACCGGATCGCCGCCTACGCGATTATCGCCGTTTCTGCCCTTTCCGCGCTGCCCTTGTGGGACTAGGTTAGCCGTATGAGACTGAATGAAATCGTATTCAATGACGCCAAGCCGGTCGACGGCTACGGCCCCGGTTTTTTCCGCATCGGCGGCACGGTGATCGAAGGGCCGGTCATCACGTCCCCCTCCGGCACGCGCACATGGGGCGGGCTGGACGATGTGGACGCGCTGGCCGACCTGGTGGCCGAGGCCGATGTGATCTTTATCGGCATGGGCGCCGAAATCGCCCATCTGCCCGAGGCGCTGCGCGACCGGATCGAAGCGGCCGGTGCGGGCGTCGAAAGCATGTCCTCGCCCGCCGCCGCACGCACCTACAACATCCTGCTGAGCGAGGGCCGCCGCGTCGCCCTTGCCCTTCTCCCGATCTGATCCTTGGGCCTGCGCCTGACAGATGTGGCCGTCGCCCGTGGCGGCGTGCCGGTTCTGGGCGGCGTGTCCTTCGGGCTCGATGCGGGGCAGGCGCTGATCCTGCGCGGGCCGAACGGGGCGGGCAAGACGACGCTGCTGCGCGCCATCGCGGGGCTGCAACCGCCGCTCGCGGGCAGCATCGAGGGGGCAGAGGAATCCGTGGCCTACGCCGGTCACGCCGACGGTCTGAAATCGGCGCTGACCGTGGCCGAGAACCTGCGCTTCTGGGCGCGGGTCTACGGCCAGCACGACATCGCCCCCGCATTGGCCGCCTACGCGCTGACGCCGCTTGCCGACCGGCCTGCCGGCACGCTCTCGGCGGGGCAGAAACGCCGCGCGGGTCTGGCGCGGCTTCTGGTGACGGGGCGAAGCCTGTGGATACTGGACGAACCGACCGTGTCTCTCGATGCCGGTGCGGTGAGCCTCTTTGCCGATGCGGTGCGCGCGCATCTGGGGCAGGGTGGCAGCGCGCTCATCGCCACCCATATCGACCTCGGGCTTGAGGCGCGGGTTTTCGACGTGACGGCCCTGCGCGCCGCGGCTGACGACCGCCTCGGCGCCAGTGACGAGGCCTTTCTGTGATCGCGCTGCTGGTGCGCGACCTCCGCCTCGCCCTGCGGGCGGGAGGGGGATTCGGCCTCGGACTCGCGTTCTTTTTGATCCTCACGGTTCTGGTGCCCTTCAGCGTCGGCCCGCAGTCGGCGCTGCTGGCCTCCATCGCGCCGGGCGTCCTGTGGCTGGGGGCGCTTCTGGCCTGCCTTCTGTCGCTGGACCGGCTGCTGGCGCTGGATTTCGAGGATGGCACATTGGACGTGCTCGTCACGGCACCCCTGCCGCTGGAAGCGGCGCTCGCGATCAAGGGGCTGGCACATTGGATCACGACGGGCCTGCCGCTGGTGGTGGCCGCCCCCGCGCTGGGGGTGCTGCTCAGCCTGCCGCCTGAGGGATACCTGTGGCTCGTGGTGTCGCTGGCGCTCGGCACGCCTGCGCTGTCGATGATCGGCACCTTCGGGGCGGCGCTGACGGTGGGCATCAAGCGCGGCGGCCTGCTGCTGTCGCTTCTGGTGCTGCCTCTCTACGTGCCCACGCTGATTTTCGGGGCCGAGGCCGCGCGGCGCGGCGCACAGGGCATGGCGGTCGAAACGCCGCTCCTGCTGCTCGCGGGCATCAGCCTCGGCACCATCGCGCTGCTGCCCTTCGCCGCAGCAGCGGCCTTGCGGATGACAATCCGGTGAAGCGCGCGTATGGCATTGAGCCACGGCAAACGGAGACTTAGATACCCCTCATGTCAGTCTGGGAATACGCAAATCCGGTCAGGTTTCTGGCCCTCAGCGCCAAGGTGCAACCCTATGCATGGGGCCTTGCGGCGCTCGGCATCGCCACGGGCCTCATCTGGGGGTTCTTCGGCACGCCCGATGACTTCCGCCAGGGCTCGACGGTCAAGATCATCTATCTGCACGTGCCCGCCGCGTGGATCGCGATCAACGCCTGGATCATGATGCTTCTGGCCTCGCTGGTCTGGCTGGTGCGCCGCCACCATGTCAGCGCGCTGGCGGCCAAGGCGGCAGCGCCCGTCGGTCTGGTGATGACGGTCATCGGGCTGCTGACCGGGGCGATCTGGGGCCAGCCGATGTGGGGCACCTGGTGGGCATGGGACCCGCGCCTGACCTCCTTCCTCATCCTGTTCCTGTTCTACCTCGGCTATATCGCGCTCTGGGCCGCCATCGAGGACCCCGACACCGCCGCCGATCTCACCTCGATCCTCTGTCTCGTGGGGTCGGTCTTCGCGCTGATGTCGCGCTACGCGGTCTTCTTCTGGAGCCAGGGCCTCCACCAGGGGGCGTCGCTGTCGCTCGACAAGGAAGAGAATATATCAAACGTGTTCTGGCTGCCGCTGGTGATCTCCATCGCGGGCTTCACGCTGCTGTTTCTGGCGCTCGTGCTCTACCGCACGGGAACCGAGATTTCGCTGCGCCGCGCCCGCGCGCTTTCAACCCGTATGGACAGGAGGGCCTGATGCCCGATCTCGGAAAATACGCCGCCGAAGTGCTCAGCGCATACGGTCTGTCGCTGCTGCTGCTGGCGGGGCTTCTTGTGGTGACGCTGCGCAGCGGACGCCGCGCGCGCGCCGAACTGGCACGCACCGAAGCGGAGGCGCGGCACAATGGCTAAAATCAGCCCCCTCATGCTGGCGCCGCCGATCATTTTCGCCGCTTTCGTGGGCCTTGCCGCCGTGGGTATGTACCGCGACGACCCCGAGGGCCTGCCCTCGACGCTGGTGGGACAGCCCGCACCGGGTGTGCCCGACCGCGCGCTGGCCGATTTCCCGCCCGCTACGGCGGATATGCTGGCAACGGGCGATGTGACGCTGGTGAATTTCTGGGCCAGCTGGTGCCCGCCCTGCCGCGCCGAGCATCCCAAGCTGTTGCAGATGCAGGCCGAGGGCATGAACATCATCGGCATCAACTTCAAGGACACAGAAGGGGCGGCCACCAAATATCTGCGTGACGACGACAACCCCTTCGCCGGTGTCGGTTTCGACCCGCAGGGCCGCACGGCCATCGACTGGGGCGTCACCGCCCCGCCCGAAACCTTCATTCTGGGCGGTGACGGGACAGTCCTGTTTCGCTTCGCGGGTCCGCTGGTCGGCAGCGACTACGAACAGCGCTTCCTGCCCGCCCTGCGCGAGGCAGAGGCTGCGGCAGAGGCAGCGGGGGGCTGACCCCCCGCCACCCGCTCCTTCAGATGAACGTCAGGCCAAGGCTGATGATCACGCCCGTGATCGCAAGGTGGATGACGCAAAAGCCCATGATGTCCTTGGCGCGCAGGCCCGCAATGCCCAAGATCGGCAGCGCCCAGAACGGCTGGACCATATTGGTCCAGGCATCACCCCATGCCACGGCCATCGAGGCCCGCGCCAGATCCACACCCAGCGCTTCGGCTGCGGGCAGGATCACCGGTGCCTGCACGGCCCACTGACCGCCGCCCGACGGGACGAAGAAGTTCACGATCCCGGCCGAGATAAAGGCAAAGAACGGCAGCGTCGTCTCGGACGCCAGATTGACGAATCCGGTCGACACGGTGGCCGCGAGACCTGTCTGCACCATGATTGCCATGATGCCCGCGTAGAAGGGGAACTGGATCACGATGCCCGCGCCGCCCTTTACCGCATCGGTCAGCGCGTCCAGCAGGTTGCGCGGCGTGCCGTGCAAGATGATCGCCGCCGTCAGGAAGGCAAAGTTGATCACGTTCAGCGACAGCCCGTTGCCGGCCATGAAATACTGGATCAGCCATGCAACTCCACCCGCACCGATCAGCATCGACAGCGCCGGCGTGGTCTCCAGATATTCCGCTGGCGTGCGGTCTTCGGGAATTTCGCGGCGTTCTTCCTCCAGCAGGGCAGGATCGATAAAGACGCTCTCCTCCTCTTTCGGCATCATGCCGCGGTTCACCAGCGGCACCACGACAAACAGCGCGACCACGATGGCGAGGTTGAAGGGCGAAAAGATCGTCTCGGACGTGGGGATGATGCCGGTGATATCGGCAAAGGGATGCCCCTCGGTCGCGATCGACAGCGGGACAGACCCCGCCAGACCGCCGTGCCAGACGATGAACCCCGAATAGGCCGATGCGACCAGCAGCCGGTAATCGACCCGCACAAGACGCGCGAGCTCCTTGGCAAACAAGGCCCCGACCACAAGGCCGAACCCCCAGTTGATCCAGCTGGCCGCCAGCGACACGAAGCTGACCAGCAGGATCGCACCACCGGGGCTGCGGGCCATGCCGGCCAGCGCCGCCAGACCGCGCCGCACCAGCGGGGTCGAGGCCATCATATAGCCGGTCACCAGTACCAGCAGCATCTGCATGGAAAACGACAGAAGCGCCCAGAAGCCGTCGCCCCAGTAGGTGACCACCTCCATCGGCGTGCTGCCCTGCACGGCCATGGCCGCCACGGCGGCGATCAGCGTCAGGGCGGTGACAAAGACAAACGGGTCCGGCAGATACCGGTCGACGAGACGCACCATCGGGCGCGAAATGGCGTTTAGCATGGAAAAAGGTCCTCCGCTTTCATTCCAAGAGCTTCAAGCTTGAAGCATTGGCGCGGTGATATGCGGATCTTTATCGATAATTACAACCGGATTTTCCACTCACCTCCGTTATAGCCTGTAGCCCCCCGATACCGTGATGACCTCGCCGGTGATCCAGCGCGCCGCGTCCGATATCAGGAAGCGCACCACCGGTGCGATGTCATCGGGCACACCGACCCGTCCCAGCGCGGTCAGCTCCGCGAATTTCTCGACCAGCGCCTTCGGACGCGGGCTTCCGCTGCGCTCGATCGCGCCGGGGGCGACGGCATTCACCCGGATGCCACGCGGCCCCAGCTCCCGCGCCATGCCGCGCGTCCATGTGTTGAGCGCGGCCTTGCTTGCCGAATAGCTGGTCGCGCCGAGGGCGGGCAGCACCGCGTTCACCGACGAAATGCTGACGATCCGCGCCCCCGCCGCCAGATGCGGCAGGGCGGCCCCCAGCAGCGCGGCGGGCGCGGCGACGTTCACGGCCATGTTGCGCCCGTCGTCTTCGTCATCGGGCAGCAGGGCGCCCGCGTTGTTCACGATCACGTCGATCCGTCCGAACTTGTCCATGACCCGCTTGACGATGGTGTCCGCCGCCGCCGGATCGGTCAGATCCGCCGCGATGGCGTGGATGTCCGGATGCGCGCCCAGAAGCGCGTCGGGCGCCGTGCTGTGATAGGTCACCGCGACCCGGTGATCCCGCGCCAGATCCGATGCAATCGCCCGCCCGATCCCGCGGGCGGCCCCGGTGACAAGAACAACTTCCGACATTCCGACACGCCTTTCGCTGTTGCACACCAGAGGAGGGGGTGCGAAAATTAATCATTCATTTACAATATGTTACCCGTGGGTAACCGGTTGGAGGCCGAGATCAGAATGGCCTGTTGCCCGCGCCCGTGCAACAGGCGCACGAAAAAACCCGCCACGCGATGCGCGGCGGGTCGGTGTTTGCGGTCGTGGCAGGCGGGGCTTATTCCGCCGCGACATCCTCGTTGGCGAGGTTGCGCAGCACGTAGTGCAGCACGCCGCCGTGCTCGATGTACTCGATCTCGATCGCGGTATCGATCCGGCACTTCAGCGTGATCTCCTTGACCGTACCGTCCGCCATCGTGATCTCGCAGGGCACTTCGGCAAGCGGTGTGATCGTGTCGAGACCCTTGATGCTGACCGTTTCATCGCCGGTCAGACCCAGTGACTTGCGTGTGTCGCCGTTGGTGAATTCGAACGGGATGACACCCATGCCGACAAGGTTCGAGCGGTGGATACGCTCGAAATTCTCGGCGATCACGGCTTTCACACCCAGAAGGGCGGTGCCCTTCGCGGCCCAGTCGCGCGAGGATCCCGCGCCATACTGCTCACCACCGAAGATCACCAGCGGCGTGCCGTTTTCCTGATGCTTCATCGCCGCATCGAAGATCGACATCTGTTCGCCGTCGGGGCCCTTGGTATAGCCGCCCTCGACATCGTCCAGCATCTCGTTGCGGATGCGGATGTTGGCGAAGGTGCCGCGCATCATCACCTCGTGGTTGCCGCGGCGCGATCCGTAGGAGTTGAACTCCCGCACCGGCACCTGACGCTCGACCAGATACTGGCCGGCGGGTGTGCTTTCCTTGAACGAACCGGCGGGGCTGATGTGGTCGGTCGTGATCATGTCGCCCAGAACCGCGAGCACCTTGGCATTCTCGATGTTGGTGATCGTACCGGGGGTGGGGGACATATCCTGGAAGTAGGGCGGGTTCTGCACGTAGGTGGACTGCGGTGGCCAGTCATAGGTCTTGGCGTCGGTGGTTTCCACGTCCTGCCATTTCTCGTCGCCCTTGAAGACGTCGGCGTATTTCTCCTGGAAACTGTCGCGGGTGACGGTCTGCTCGACCAGCTCCGCGATTTCCTTTGTCGAGGGCCAGATGTCTTTCAGGTAGACGTCGTTGCCGTCCTTGTCCTGACCCAGCACGCCGTTCGCCAGATCGACGTTCATGTCGCCCACCAGCGCATAGGCCACGACCAGCGGTGGCGAGGCGAGGTAGTTCGCCCGCACATCGGGGCTGATCCGGCCCTCGAAGTTGCGGTTGCCCGACAGGATCGACGTGCCGATCAGGTCGTATTCGTTGATCGCCTTGCTGATCGGCGGGTCCAGCGGGCCGGAGTTGCCGATGCAGGTGGTGCAGCCGTAGCCCACGAGGTTGAAGCCGATAGCGTCCAGATCTTCCTGAAGGCCCGCCGCTTCGAGATAGGCGGAAACGACCTGCGATCCCGGCGCCAGCGATGTCTTGACCCATGGCTTGCGCGTCAGGCCCAGCTCACGCGCCTTGCGCGCCACAAGGCCCGCACCGATCATCACGTAGGGGTTCGAGGTGTTTGTGCAGGAGGTGATCGACGCGATCACGATCGAGCCGTCGTGCAGCTGGTAGTTGCCATCTTCGGTCATGACGTAGCCGCGCTTGTGATGGCCTTCGTCGCCGGGGATGTCGCGTGGCTCGGGCTGGCCGCCTTCACCTTCCCAACGGATCTCGGCGTTGGCGGAGCCGTCCTTGCCTTCGCGCACGCCCTTGACGTAGTCGGCAAAGGCGGTGTGCGCCTCGGTCAGCGCGATGAAGTCCTGCGGCCGCTTCGGACCGGAAATCGCGGGCACGATTGTCCCCATGTCGAGGCTCAGCGTGTCGGTATAGACGGGCGCATAGCTTGCGTCGCGCCACATGCCGTTTTCCTTGGCGTAGGCTTCGACCAGCGCGATGCGGTCTTCGTCGCGGCCTGTGGTGCGCATGTAGCGCAGCGTCTCGCCGTCGATCGGGAAGAAGCCGCAGGTGGCGCCGTATTCGGGAGCCATGTTGGCAATGGTCGCACGGTCCGCCAACGGCAGGTTGTCGAGGCCGTCACCGTAGAATTCCACGAACTTGTTGACCACGCCCTTTTCGCGCAGCATCTCGACGACCTTCAGCACCAGATCGGTACCGGTGGTGCCTTCCATCATCTGGCCGGTCAGCTCGAAGCCCACGACCTCCGGGATCAGCATCGAGATCGGCTGGCCGAGCATCGCTGCCTCCGCCTCGATCCCGCCGACGCCCCAGCCCAGTACGGCCATGCCGTTGACCATGGTGGTGTGGCTGTCGGTGCCGACCAGCGTGTCGGGATACGCGACTTCATCGCCGTGCTGGTCCTTGTCGGTCCAGACGGTCTGGGCCAGATATTCAAGGTTCACCTGATGGCAGATGCCGGTGCCGGGCGGTACGACGCGGAAGTTGTTGAACGCCTTCTGGCCCCACTTGAGGAAGGTATAGCGTTCGATGTTGCGCTCGTACTCGCGGTCCACGTTCATCTGGAACGCGCGCGGGTTGCCGAATTCGTCGATCATCACCGAGTGGTCGATGACCAGATCGACAGGGTTCAGCGGGTTGATCTTGTCGGCATTGCCACCCAGCGCCACCAGACCGTCGCGCATCGCGGCAAGGTCGACCACGGCGGGCACGCCGGTGAAGTCCTGCATCAGAACGCGGGCGGGGCGATAGGCGATCTCGCGGGGGTTCTTGCCGCCCTTGGTCGCCCATTCGGCGAATGCCTTGATGTCGTCGACGGTGACGGTCTTGCCGTCCTCGAAGCGCAGCATGTTTTCCAGAACGACCTTCAGCGCCGCGGGCAGCTTGGAAAAATCGCCAAGCCCTGCGGCCTCGGCGGCGGGGATCGAATAATAGGCGACCGACTGGTCGCCGGCGGTAAGCGTCTTGCGCGTCTTGGCAGTATCCTGACCGACGATGATAGGCATATGTGGCTCCGTTCCGGGGGTTGGCTACAAGCGATTAATTCAAGATGTAGATGCCGCATCGCGCGCGGCAATTCAACTGCAAAGGCGGTCATTGTATACCATAGTACACAAAAGAAAGCGCAAATCCGCAACGATCGCTTTGTAACGGTGCTCTCTCGAAACGTTGATTGGTAGTTTCGGGTCTGTGCCGTTATCTGTCGTACACCCTGACGCCGGAGTTGGAATCATGATGATCCGTGCCCTCAAGCCCCTAGGCTGTGCCCTGACCGGGGCCATGCTGTCGCTTGCGAAGCCCCTCTGGGCCGAGCAGCGCCCGGTGGTTGTCGAGCTTTTCACCTCGCAGGGCTGCTCAAGCTGCCCGCCCGCGGACGAGATGTTTCTGGCGCTGAGCGAGCGCGAGGATGTCATCGCCATCGCGCTGCACGTGGATTATTGGGACTACATCGGTTGGGCCGACGAATATGCGGTGCCCGGCCATGCGGACCGCCAGCGGGCCTATGCGCAGACCGCCGGCAGGCGTTCGATCTATACGCCCGAGATCATCGTCAACGGCGAGACCGACATCGTCGGCGCGAAGCCTATGGCGTTGTCCAAGGCGATTGCCGAGCACAAGGAGGCGCCGCGCAGCATCGATCTGGAGCTCACGCGCGACGGCGACACGCTGTCGGTGCGCGCCGAAGCACTGGCCGATCTGGCAGGCCCGATGGAGGTGCATCTGGTGCGGTTGATGCCCACGCAGACCAGCGAGATCACGCGGGGCGAAAACAGCGGCAAAACCATCGAGTACAGCAATATCGCCTATAACTGGCGGGCCATCGGCACGTGGGACGGTGCCTCCGAGCTGGCGGTGACGGCGTCGGTGGAGGGCACCGATCCGGTGGTCGTGCTGGTGCAGGACGCCGGTGCGGGCGCTATTCGCGCGGCGGCGATCCTCGACTAGGGTTTCTTTTCCGGACGCCAGCGGCGGTGGACCCAGAACCATTGTTCGGGGTGCGCGCGCACACGTGCGGCCAGGCTGTCGGTGATGGCCTGCGTCATGGTCTCGGGGTCGGTCGGGGGCACCGGCGCTTCGAGCGTGGTTTCAAATGACAATCCGTCGGGCTGGCGCACGGCGTAGAAGGGGATCAGCGGCGCATCGTAGCGCAGCGCGAGTTCCGCCGCCGACATCGCCGTGTTCGCGGGCTGACCGAGGAAATCGAAAGTCGGCGCGCCGAACACATGCTGGTCGAACAGCAGCACCAGCTGCCCGCCGTCCTTGAGATGGCGCACGAAGCCCGCCGTGCCGCGCCGCCCTTGCGGGAAGACCGGGCCACCGAAGGCCTCCATCGTCTTGACGTAATGTGCGTTGAAATAGGGGTTCTTCATATCACGGTAGAGCCCGCCGATATCGAACCCCCGCGCAACGAGCGCGGCGCGCGTCGCCTCGTAATTGCCGAAGTGGCCGGTCACCAGCACCACGGGCCGCCCGTCTTTGGCGGCCTCTTCGAGGGCCGCGACACCGGGGCCCGTCAGCGGGTTGCCGGCCATCCGCTCGGGGAAGTCATCGGAGGAATAATTCTCGATGAAGGTGCGCCCGACGTTGTTGAGGCAGGCGGCGGCGATGCGTTCGCGGTCGGCGCGCGGGGTGTCGGGCCAGACCAGTTCAAGATTGTCGAGCGCGCTGCGGCGGTAACCGGCGAGCGGGCCGATCACACGTTCCACCATCCAGCCCATGAACCGCACGCGCCGCGCGTAGGGCAGGGTCAGCGCCAGCCGGATCAGGCCCACGATCAGCAGGTTGCTGACATAGTGGCCGGACTTGCGGGCAAAGGAGGGATCCTTGGACGAACGGGCGGTGGACATGAAACCTCTGTCTCGGGGACGGATTTCCAGACATAGCTTTCCCGCCGCGCCACAACAAGGCTTGGTCAGGCAGTCTCGTCCTCGGTGTCGTCGGGATCGATCAGGGCCAGTTCGCCGCCTTCTTCCATATCGCGGATCACGGCGATGACCGATTGCATGGCCTCGTCGGCGTCCGCCGGTTTGACCTTGCCGAGCTCCTGCATCTCTTCGCGCAGCTGTTCGGCCATGCGGCTGGACATATTTTCGAGGATGAAATCGCGGGCCTCGGCAAATCCCTGCGCCTCGGCCCCGGCCATGGCGATGCGCAGCTGTACCGGATCGGCAAGGCGCAGGATGCGGGGGATATCGCGCGGATCGACGCGCGCGGGGATGTTGCCGAAGGTAAAGATCGCGCGCCGCACGGCATCGGCGAGCGCCAGATCGGTTTCCTGCAAGCCGTTCAGCACATCGTCGCGGATGGGGGTGGAGGAGGAGTTCAGTATCGCCCCCAGACGTTCGGCGGCGGCAGTGCCAAAGGCGGTCTCGGGCCGCTCGTCGATCTGGGCGGCAAGCGATAGGCCAATGCGGTCGACGGCGGCGGGCGTCACCTCGGCGGTGAGGGAAACCGCGTAGGTGATGCGCCGTGCCAGCGGGCCGGGCAGGCGGCCCAGCAGGGCGGCGGCGGGCTTCACGTCGAGTTTGGACAAAAGGACCGCGGCGACCTCGATGCTTTCGCCGCGCACGATCTCCTCCAGCACTTCGGGCTCCAGCGCGCGCAGGCGTTTCCACGGATCGCCCGCGGCGCGCACGCCCGCTTCCTTGCGCAGGCGTTTGGCGGTCTCGCGGCTGATCCGCCCCTCCAGCGCGTCAAGCGCACCGGCGATGCCACCCGGGAACGAAAGCCCCACCGCGTCGAGCGCGTCGGTGAATTCCTCGACGACGGCTGCCAGCGTGGCGCGGTCGATCATGCGCATCGCGCCCATCTGGTGCGTCAGCTCGGCCTGAAGATCGGCGGGCAGGTCCTCCAGCGGGATATCGGCGCCTTCGTTGATCAGCAGGCGCACGACGATGGCCGCCTTCGCGCGCTGGCTGAGGCTGGTATCGGGAACCAGACGCGGACGGTCGGCGCCGGCAAGGTCGGGGGCGGTGTTCTGCGCGACGAAGGCAACGGGGGCGAGCGATGACATGGAGAGACCTCGGGGCTGCGGATACCGGCCCCCGTGATCGCGCAAAAAGATGAACAAGCACTGAAGCGCGGCACCCGCAATAGCGCCCGCGCCACGAAAAACGGCGCCGCCCGCGAAGGCCGCGCCGGTGGGGGGCGGACGCGCGGTGCGGCCGGTGCTACCAGTTGAAGGTCTGCCCCGTGGCGATGGCCGTGCGCAGGGATGCCTCGGCCCAAGTGCCGGTGCCGCCATGGGCGCGGATCGCGCGCAATTCGTCCAGTGCTGCGGCGATATTTCCCGCCTCGACAAAGCCCTGGCCCATGTAGGACCGTGCCAGCACGTTGGCTGGATTGCGGTCGAGCGCGCGGGCGTAATATGCCATCGCCACATCGGTCTGGCCCATCTTGCGGTGGGTGAACCCCATGTAGGTCAGCGTGCGGTCATCCTCGGCCGGCATTGCGGCAAGCACGGCCTGCGCGTCGGCATACCGCCCTTCGTAAGACAGCGCGCGCACCGCCTGATAGAGCGTGTCGACATCAAGCCGGTGGTTTGTGGCGCTGACGCATTTCTTGGTCTTTTCGTCGTAGACGAAGCCGGAGTCGCATTTCACGGCAGGTTTCGGCGGGGCGGTTTCGTCGCCGCCGGCAAAGCCCGCGACGGGCAGGGCGACGAAGAGGGCGAGGCTGAGGGCAAGGCGCATCCGGATACACTCCATAAAATCGAGACCACGGGACGTGGACCGCTGCCCCGAAACATTAAACCGAAAAAGCCCGCCGGAAAGCGATGCGCGATCGACGGGCAGTCACATTATCGTGCAAGGGGCGCTGGCGCGCCCCTGTGCAAAACTCAGGTTGTGGTGGCCACGCAGCTGTTGCTGGCGCTGTCGTAGACCGTGCCTTCGGCGCAGGACATCGCCTGCTTGTCGTAGTTGCATCCGGCGGCGAGCGTGAGTGTCGGAGCCAGAAGGAGGGCGGCGGTGGTCAGGGCAATCTTCAGTTTCATTCAGTATTACTCCTTTGTTGCGTGAACCAAGGTTAGCGCGGCCAGCGTTTCGCACAAAGAAAAATCCCGCAGGGCGCGTTTTGTCGCAGCCTGCGGGATCAGGAGCGCCCGCGAAACGGGCAGTCATGCGGTCGCGCGATCAGTCGCCGAAGACGCGGGCGAAGATCGTGTCGACGTGTTTGGTGTGGTAGTCGAGGTTGAATTTCTCGTTGATCGCATCCACCCCGAGGGCGTTGACGACATCCGCATCCGCCAGAAGCTCCTCGCGGAAATCGGTGCGTTCCTCCCAGACCTTCAGGGCGTTGCGCTGGACCATGGCATAGGCGTCCTCGCGGCTGACGCCCGCTTGCGTCAGGGCCAGCAGCACCCGCTGGGACATGACGAGGCCGGGGAATTTGTTCATGTTGTCGAGCATGTTGTCGGGGAAGATCAGCATCTTGTCGATCACGCCTGTCAGACGGTTCAGCGCGAAATCGAGGGTGACCGTGGCGTCGGGGCCGATCCCGCGCTCGACCGAGGAATGCGAAATGTCACGCTCGTGCCAGAGCGCGACGTTCTCCATCGCGGGGATCACCGTCATCCGCACAAGCCGCGCCAGACCGGTGAGGTTTTCCGTCAGCACGGGGTTTTTCTTGTGCGGCATCGCGCTGGAGCCTTTCTGGCCCATGGAGAAGAATTCCGCGCCTTCCAGCACTTCGGTGCGCTGCATATGGCGGATTTCGATCGCGACGTTCTCGATCGAGGAGGCGACGACGCCGAGCGTCGCAAAGAACGCGGCGTGGCGGTCGCGGGGGATCACCTGCGTGCTGATCGGCTCCGGTGTGAGGCCCATCTTGGCGCAGACGTGTTCCTCGACCGCGGGGTCGATGTTGGCGAAGGTGCCGACGGCACCGGAAATCGCGCCGGTGGCGACTTCGTCGCGCGCGGTGCGCAGGCGGCGCAGGTTGCGGTCCATCTCGGCGTAAAAGCGCGCGAAGGTCAGGCCCATGGTGGTGGGTTCTGCGTGGATGCCGTGGCTGCGGCCGACGCGCACCGTCATCTTGTGTTCCATGGCACGGCGTTTCAGCGCCGCCAGCAGCGCCTCGACGTCCGCGATCAGGATATCGGCGGCGCGTGTAAGCTGCACGTTGAAGCAGGTGTCGAGCACGTCGGACGATGTCATGCCCTGATGGACAAAGCGCGCCTCGTCGGCGCCCACGTGTTCGGCCAGATGCGTCAGGAAGGCGATGACGTCGTGTTTTGTCACGGCCTCGATCTCGTCGATGCGGGCCACGTCGAATTCCACATCCTTGGCTTTCCAGACGGCCTCGGCGTTTTCGCGGGGGATCACGCCCAGATCGGCCATGGCATCGCAGGCGTGGGCCTCGATCTCGTACCAGATGCGGAATTTCTGTTCGGGGGACCAGATGGCGACCATATCGGGGCGGGCGTAACGGGGGATCATGCGAGGAGATTCCTTGTGGAGAAAGGGCAGCGGGGTTCCCGCGCGGCATAGACCGACCGGCGTCCAAGGACAAGCCTGCCGCGTTCCGCGGCGTCATCTGCGGGACGTGGGACATGGGGCGCGGGGGATGGCAGGCCGAGGGGTTCGCTATTCAGCGGGGTCGGGTGACGCGCGTTCGGTCGCGATGGTCGACGACCGCTCCAGCGTGCGGTGCACGGGGCATCGGTCGGCGATCTGCATGAGCCGGTCGCGCTGGTCGTCGGTCAGGTCGGGCCCGGTCAGGCGAATGCGGCGCAGGAAGCGGTCGATGCGTTCGTCCGTTCCCACACCCGCGTCCTGTGCGTGCACCTTCTCGTGGCTGACATCGACGGCGACATGCTCAAGCGGCCAGTCCTTGCGGCGCGCGTACATACGGATCGTCATCGACGTACAGGCCCCGAGGCTGGCCGACAGGAACCCGTAGGGCGACATGCCGCGATTGGTGCCGCCGTAGGCAAGTGGTTCGTCCGCGCGCAGGTGCAGCTGGCTACCGGCGGTGATGTCCTGCAAGAACCCGTCGGGGTCCGCTTCCGAGACCCGCACGACGCCTTCTGGGGTGCCCACCGGCGGCGCGGGCGCGCGGCGCGATATATAGCGCGCGGACCACGCGGCGATGACCTCGGCGGTGTAATCGGCATCGGCGGGGCGGGTGACGAGGTGGTCGGCGTCATCCAGCGTGACAAAGCTTTTGGGATGTCTGGCCGCGACGAAAATTCGGGTGGCGTTGTCGATGCCCACCACGGTGTCACGCGGCGAATGGAGCACCAGAAGCGCTGCGTCGAGGTTTGACAGCGCCTCCTCGAGGCGGGCGGCGGAGGTATCCTCGACAAAGGCGCGCCCGATGGTGAAGGACCGGCCCGCGAGGGTGACCTCGGCGCTGCCGTCGCGTTCGATGGCGGGCAGGGCATCGGCGAAATGGCGGGTGACATGGGCGGGATCGAAGGGCGCGCCGATGGTTGCCACGGCGCGCACGCTGTCGATGCGCGCCCGCGCGGCAATGACCGCCGCACCGCCGAGGCTGTGACCGACCAGAAGATCGGGGGCCATCCCTTCGCCCTTCAGCCACGCGGCGGCGGCGACCAGATCGTCCACGTTGGATGTAAACGTCGTATTCCCGAATTCTCCCTGTGAATGCCCGAGGCCGGTGAAATCGAATCGCAGCACCGCGATGCCCGTGGCCGCCAGCCGGTCGGCAATGCGGCGCGCGGCGGGGATATCCTTGCCGCAGGTGAAACAATGGGCAAAGAGCGCGGTGCCCAGATGCGGCCCTGCGGGCATATCGAGACGCGCCGCGAGCGGGCTGCCGTCGTGGCCGGGAAAGGAGATGCGTTTGCCGGGCATGGGGGCTCCTGTTCAGTCGCGGGCAGCGTGATGCAGCGCGGCGGTACTGGCAAGGGGGCCGCCCGCAAGATCACGCAGAGATGACAGAGTGTTTGCAAGGCGCGGGGGCTGGGCGTAAGCCTGCGGCGACCCTTCACGCATACCCGGAGCGCCCATGTCCGTCGACCTGCCTGCCAGCCTGCACCCTGCCACCCTATCCGCCCAGGCCGGCGGAATTGTCGACGATGCGACCGCGGGGGTCGCTCCCGCGATCCATCCCGCGACGACGTTCCAGCGCGGGCCGGATTACGTGCCCAGCGTCGATGGCAACGTCTATTCGCGCTCGCACGCGCCCAACGGGCGCATGGTCGAGCAGCTTCTGGCCAAGCTCGAAGGCGCAGCCGGGGCGCTGGTGTTTCCCTCCGGCATGGCGGCGACTGCGGCGGTGTTCCGCACGTTGCCCTCGGGCTCCACGGTGCTGGTCCAGAACCAGATCTACTGGGGCACAACCGGATGGATCCGCGCCTTTTGCGACCGCCGGGGTGTGACGCTGGTCGAGGTGGATGCCTCGGACAAGGACGCCTTCGCGGCGGCCTGTGCGGCGCATCGCCCCGCCATCGCCTGGGTCGAGACACCGTCGAACCCGTGGCTGCGGATCACCGACCTGCGCGCCGCTGCGGATGCGGTCCACGCTGTCGGCGGGCTTCTGGTTGCGGATATGACGACGGCGACGCCGGTTCTGACCCGCGCGATCGACTTCGGCGCGGATCTGGTGATGCATTCGGCCACCAAGGGGCTGAACGGGCATTCCGACGTGCTGGCGGGGGCGCTGGCCTGTGCCGATGCGGACACGCCGATCTGGGCCGCGATCCACGCGGACCGCGATACGGCCGGGGCGGTGCTGGGCCCCTTCGAGGCATGGCTTCTGCTGCGCGGGATGCGCACCCTGCCGCTGCGCGTCGAACGGATGAGCCGCAACGCGCAGGAGCTTGCCCTGTTCCTGAGCGATCATCCTAAGGTCGAAACGGTGCTTTATCCCGGCCTCGACGATCACCCGGGGCATGCCTTGGCTGAGGCGCAGATGCAGGGGGGCTTCGGGCCGCTTTTGTCCTTCGTGGTGAAAGGCGGGGGCGAGGCGGCGCTGGCCGCCGCCGCGCGGATGCGCCTGTTTCACCGGGCGACATCGCTGGGCGGGGTCGAAAGCCTTGTCGAGCACCGCTACACGATCGAGCCGCACACCGGCATCCCCGAAGGCCTGCTGCGCCTGTCTGTCGGGATCGAGGACGCGGGCGATCTGCGCGAGGATCTGGCGCAGGCGTTGGGGCAGTGACGGGTCGCGCGACCGCTGCCGTGGCATCGTCCGTGGTTCCGGGCAATCTCGGGCAAAGCCTTTGCCCCGATGGCGTCCGCGCAGGCGGCTAGAATACGCGAGGGCACCGGAATGACCGAAATCCTTCAGGACAGGCTACCGCCCGAGATGGAACAGCCCGCGCGGCTGCCCGGTATGGCCCCGCTGGGCGACGCGCCGTGGCTGCGCGTGGACGAAGCCTATGGCGCGCAGATGCGCCACCGGCAGGCGTTGCTGGCCACGCGGCGCGACGATGTGCTGTGGCTGGAGGAGGGCGCGGCAGAGAGCGCCCGCGAAGTGCTGGCAGAAGTGCGCGGCCTGCTGCCGGATCTGGGGTTTCGCGACGAGGGCGACAGGATCGTCTGCCCGGACGGGCGCGTGGTCGTGCCGGACGGGAACGATCCGCTGGGCACACTCGGCCTGCTGGTTCAGGAAGACATCTGCCTGCTGCAAAAGCGCGGCGACGAGCATGTGCTGATCGGCGCGGTCCTGTGTTTTCCCGCAAGCTGGACGCTGGCCGAAAAGGCGGGCAAGCCGCTGATCGGCATTCACCGGCCGGTTGCCGAATATGACGACGACCTTGCCAAACGGGTGCAGCGTCTGTTCGACGGGGTGCGCGTAGGGCGCCCGATGTGGCGGTTCAACCGCGTTGCTTACGTCGATCCGGAATTGCACCAGCCTAGGCTGGAAGCCGTGGCGCACAGGCGCATCGAGACTCTGCCGCCCGTGACGCCCTACATCCGCTCGGAGCGCCAATGTGTCGTCCGGATGCCGGTCAGCGGCGTGGTGGTGTTCTCAATCCATACCTACGTTGTCGCCGCCGGCGGCGATAAGTCGCCGGAGGCGTGAGGGCCGCACCGCGCGATGTGCCCTCTGCGGTGCGCCGGTCGTGATGGAGTGCGCCGTGCCGCGGCAGAGCGACGGCACGGCCTTCGGGATCAGCCGTCGATCTGCGCACCCATCAGCGCAATCGCCTGCTGGTACACGGTTGCCGCGTTCCACTGTTTGATGACGGCAAAGTTGGGCTGGCCCTCCTGATAGCCCGCGCCGGGGCGCCAGCCTTTCTTGCGCAGGAAATTCGCGGTCGAGGCGAGCGCGTCGGTCTGGTTATAAAGATCGACACGCCCGTCGCCATTACCGTCGACACCGTAGCGCAGGGCATTGCCCGGCAGGAACTGGGTATGGCCAAGCTCGCCGTGCTTGGCGCCCTTGGTGTTTCCGGTGATCGACCCGCGATCAACCAGCATCAGCGCGCCGATGGCATGTGGGGTGAAGAAATCCGAGCGGCGGCAATCGTAGGCCAGCGTCGTGATGGCCGACACCACCCGGCTGTCGCCCATGAAACCGCCAAAGCCGGTTTCCATGCCGTGGATCGCCAACAATACGCCCGCAGGCACGCCGTACTGACGCTCAAGCGCCTCATAGAAGCTGGGGTTGCCCGCCTTGCGCTTGCGGCCCTGGCTGACGATGGTGTTGGCACCGCGCACCTGCAGGAACTTGTCGAGCGTGTAGCGGAAGGATTTCTGGTTTCGGTCCGCCTGAATCGTTGCGGTGGCGTATTGCGCCTGCGCCAGTGCATCGAGGCCGCGCTGCTGGACGCCCGCGCGCTGTGCTTCGGCGGCAAAGGCCGCTTTCCACGCGTTGAAGCCACCGGCGTTATTGCCGCACTGCGCTGCAACCGCGGGGAGCGCCACTGTCGTGGCAAGCGCCACGGTGGCTGCGAAAGTCTTTAAAAATTGCATCAATCACTCTTCCCTAACTGTAACTTCGCAAGAGACAGTAACGGGTGCGGTCGACGATGCAATCCCCGATTGCCGCGCGCGCTGCGCGGTCCGCTGCCGGGGCGTGTTCAGGCGGGCAGCCGCCGATTGCACAGGGGATCGGGGCGGGGCGGCAGGTCCAGATTGGCTGGCGGCGGGATCGGAATTGGCCCCGATCTGGTGGGAACCACGAGCCGGTCCTTGGTAAAGAGCGGATAGGTGAGTGTATGTATCATCTCGGTCTCCTTTCGTCGTTCGCCTTGCGGTAAAAAGCCAGCCGGATGCGGCAAAATCGTGTCACCCGCGCGACCGGAACGTGCGGTTCGGCAGATTGTACAGACGATCCTGCATAAAAACGAAAAAGGGCGCCCGATGACGGGCGCCCCTGGAGTGTTTGCTGTGCCTGCCGATCAGCAGGAGTAGTACATCTGGAACTCGATCGGATGCGGCGTGTGCTCGTAGGCTTCGACCTCTTCCATCTTGAGATCGATATAGCCTTCGATCTGGTCCTTGGTGAAGACGTCACCGGCCAGCAGATAGTCCATATCGGCCTGCAGTTCTTCCAGTGCCTCGCGCAGCGAGCCGCAGACGGTCGGGATGCCGGCGAGCTCTTCGGCGGGCAGATCGTAGAGGTTCTTGTCCATCGCCTCGCCGGGATCGATCTTGTTCTTGATGCCGTCAAGGCCGGCCATCAGCAGCGCCGCGAAGGCGAGGTAGGGGTTTGCCGACGGATCGGGGAAACGGGCCTCGACGCGCTTGGCCTTGGGGCTTTCGGTCCATGGGATCCGGACGCAACCCGAACGGTTACGCGCGGAATAGGCGCGCAGAACGGGAGCTTCGAAGCCGGGGATCAGACGCTTGTAGCTGTTTGTCGACGGGTTGGTGAAGGCGTTCAGCGACTTGGCGTGGGTCAGGATGCCGCCGATGAAATACAGCGCTTCCTGGCTGAGGTCGGCGTATTTGTCGCCCGCGAACAGCGGCTTGCCGTCTTTCCAGATCGACATGTTCACGTGCATGCCGGTGCCGTTGTCGCCCGCGATGGGCTTGGGCATGAATGTCGCGGATTTGCCGTAGGCGTGGGCCACGTTGTGGATCACGTATTTGTATTTCTGCAGCTCGTCGGCCTGTTTGGTCAGGCTGTCGAAGATCAGGCCCAGTTCGTGCTGGCACGACGCCACCTCGTGGTGGTGCTTGTCGACCTTCATGCCCAGACGCTTCATGGTCGAGAGCATTTCGGAGCGCAGGTCCTGTGCCTCGTCCGTGGGGTTCACGGGGAAGTAGCCGCCCTTGACGCCCGGACGGTGGCCCATGTTGCCCATCTCGTAATCCGTATCGGAGTTCCACGATGCATCCGATGCATCAACTTCGTAGGATACCTTGTTGATGGTGTTGGAGTATTTGACATTGTCGAACAGGAAGAATTCGGCTTCCGGACCCATGTATGCCGCATCGCCGATGCCGGAGGACTTGAGGTATGCCTCGGCCTTCTGGGCGGTGCCGCGGGGGTCACGCTCGTAGGATTCGCCGGTGTCGGGCTCGACCACCGAGCAATGCACGCAGATCGTTTTCTCGGCGTAGAAGGGATCGATATAGGCGCTGTCGGCGTCTGGCATCAGCTTCATGTCTGAAGCTTCGATGGATTTCCAGCCCGCGATGGACGAGCCGTCGAACATGAACCCTTCTTCGAGGAAATCCTCGTCGACCTGATCGCTCATCACCGTGACGTGCTGCAGCTTGCCGCGCGGGTCGGTGAAGCGGATATCGACGTATTCGATGTCCTCGTCCTTGATCTTTTTCAGCAAGTCTTTGTTGCTCATGGTGATGTCCTTTTAGTTTGGAGTTCGTTCGCGGATGGGTTGGTTAAAGCGCGTCCGAGCCGGTTTCGCCGGTACGGATGCGGATGGTCTGTTCGACGGGAGACACGAAGATCTTGCCGTCACCGATCTTTTCGGTTTTCGCGGCGTTCACGATGGCCTCGATCGCGGCATCGACCTGATCGTCGTCGAGAACGATCTCGACTTTGACCTTGGGGAGGAAATCGACGACGTATTCGGCACCACGGTAAAGCTCGGTGTGGCCTTTCTGGCGGCCGAAGCCCTTTACCTCGATGACGGAAAGACCCTGAACGCCCACATCCTGAAGTGCCTCTTTCACCTCATCCAGCTTGAAGGGTTTGATGATCGCTTCGATCTTTTTCATGGCGGCCTCCCGGAGTGTTTCGCACGAGTGATTTCATTGGGGGTTGGGGGAATCCAGACAGGACCATAGACTGTGACCGGCAGGGCGTGTTGTTTTCGCGTGTGTGATTAAATTTTAGGCGAAGAGCCACTTAATGTGGCAGAAGTGAATCGAACGGAGCGGCAATGACAGAACTGCTGACCGCAGCGCAGATGCGCGATCTGGAAAAACGCGCCATGGACAGTGGTGCGGTGACCGGACGGGAGCTGATGGAAAGGGCCGGCGCCGGTGCGGTGGCGTGCCTGATTGCGCAGTGGCCCGAGTGGCGCGATGCGCCCGGTCGCGCGATGGTGCTCTGTGGGGCGGGCAACAACGGCGGCGACGGTTTCGTCGTGGCGCGCCTGCTGGCCGCGCGGGGCTGGGAGGTCGATGTTTTCCTGCTGGGAGATACGGCGCGGATGCCCCCCGATGCGCGGCACAATCACGATCTGTGGGCGGCGGATCATCCCGTCACGCTGATGGAGCCTTACAATATCGCGCGCGCCGCGCGGCCCGATCTGATCGTGGATGCGGTTTTCGGCACCGGACTTACCCGGCCGGTGTCGGAAAAGATTTTCGCGATGCTGGCGGCGGGGGACTGGCCGCGCGCCGATGGGATCCGGCGGGTGGCGCTGGACGCGCCAAGCGGTCTGGACCTCGACACCGGATGGATGCTGCGCGACGAATCCGCCCCGACCGGGCAGGGCAATCCCGTTGATCTGACAGTAACTTTTCACAGCCCAAAGCCCGGTCACTACCTCAACACAGGCCCCACGATCTGCGGCAGCATCGCGGTGGTCGATATCGGTCTGCCCCGGACCGGCGCACCGGTGACCTTGCCACCGGATCCCGATGTGGCACGGCTGGTCACGCCGCAGGGGGCGGGCGATCCAGCCGGTGAGCCGGCCTGGCCGATGAGCATGATCGGCAAGATGCGCGGCGGCGGGCACAAGTTCGATCACGGGCACGTCGCGGTGTTCGCTGGTGGCGCGGGGCGCGGGGGGGCTGCGCGCATGTCGGCGCGCGCGGCGCTGCGTGCGGGGGCGGGGCTGGTGACGCTGGTCTGCCCGCCCGCTGCGTTGCAGGAAAATGCCGCGCAGCTCGATGCGGTGATGACGCGCAGCCTGCGCGACCCCGAGGATCTGGACGCGGTGGCCGACGAGCGGACCACCGGGTTCTGCATCGGTCCGGGCCTCGGCACCGGATCGCGTACCCGCGCACTGGTCACCCGCGCACTGGCGCGGCGCGGGGGCGCACGCGATCCGGTTGTCGTGCTGGATGCGGATGCGCTATCGGCCTATTCGGAGGACCCGCAGACCTTGTTCGGCCAGCTGCATCCGCGCTGTGTGCTGACACCGCACGAGGGCGAATTTGCGCGGCTTTTCCCGGACCTGTCGCAATCCGCACGCGGGCGACGATCCAAGATCGAGGTGGTGCGGGAGGCTGCGGCGCGGGCGGGCTGTATCGTGCTGCTCAAGGGGGCGGATACGGTCATCGCCGCCCCGGACGGGGGCGCGAGTGTTCACGCGGCAGTCTACGACCGCAGCACGCCGTGGCTGGCGACTGCCGGGGCAGGGGATGTGCTGGCGGGGATGATCGCGGGGCTGGCGGCGCCGTCACCATCGGCGGATCTGTTCAACATGGTCGAGATCGCCGCATGGCTGCACGTGGAATGCGCGCTGAGCTTTGGCCCCGGATTGATCGCGGAGGATTTGCCTGAGGAATTGCCAAGAGTGTTCCGTCGCCTGATGGCGGCAGGCTGAAAGCCCCGGCGACAGCGGCCGGGGCAAGGAATTAGGGCAGGGCAGTCGCGTCAGGCGGCGTGCAGAACCTCGCCACGGGCGCGCGCACCGTCTGCGGTGCTGAGTTCGAGCCCGTCCGCATAAAGGATATGCGGACCGTCGCAGAAAATCTGGATGATCGTCTGTTCCTGCATCCCCAGATCGCGGATGAATTCCCCGTCGCACAGGGTGCGGGCGGCCACCAGCGCGCGGTCCGAGCCGAACATCGCCTGCGCGCGCCAGTCGCGGATCAGGCACATCTGGTCCCCGGCCAGCAGCGCATCGCGTTCGGGACGCGTATGGCCCAGCGAACCCGCTGCCAATGCGATGGTGTGGACTGTACGGGAGTAGCGTTGAATATGCTCCACACGGGCAATGCCGCTGTCGCGGGTGATCAACTTGTCCCCGATGTTCACATATTCGACGGGCATTTCGCCATCGAGTGTCAGAATCGTGGTGCCTTGCAGCAGCCCGGTATCGCGGGATGCATAAGGCGCATAACGGCCCGTTTGTGGATCTGGTCCACCAACGCGCCCGACCGTATTCGGTTTCATGGGCGTCTCTTTCTTGTCTACCTGCCTCAGGTTCTTTCAAGAATAAGACAAGATGATGTTAATGTCGCGTGTTTTTTGGCGCGCAAACGGATTATGCGGTGCAAAAGGTGAATTCCGGCGGTGTTTCGGCCCTTGGCGCGGCTGCGCGGGTGCGCGCCTGTGTGTTCTTGACAAGGCTTGCGGACATGGCCACTACACGGGTCGATGCGGGTGTGGCGGAATTGGTAGACGCACCAGATTTAGGTTCTGGCGCCTTTGGCGTGGGGGTTCGAGTCCCTTCACCCGCACCACTTTTTCAACCTTCGGCTTTTTGTGATTTCAGGACGGTCTGGGCCGTAGTGCATCCTCTGCCCTTAGACGTGCCGATGCCTGCCTGCGCCGGTTGACGACATAAGACTGAAGCGTCGCCAGACGGGGGCAACCTGCCAAGGTTTGCCCGCTCAGCCCAGAACGGCCAGCCAGAGCCAGACCGTGAGGATCGACAGCCCCGTGGCCACCAGAGCCGACGACGCGGCGACGCGTTTGCCGCGCCCGTAGATATTGGCGAAGATATAGGCGTTGAACCCCGGTGCCATCGCTGCGGTCAGCACGCCCGAGCGGAAGAGGTCGGGCGGCACCGACAGCGAGGTGCCGATGATCCAGACCAGCGCGGGATGCACCATCAGCGCGATGCAGCAGACCATCGCGATGGCCTTGAAGTCGCCCTCGGGCTTGTACTGGATCAGCACACCGCCGAGCGCGAAAAGCGCGGCGGGCAGCGCCGCGCGCACGATCAGCGACAGCGCATCGTCGACCACGCCGGGGATCGGAAAATTGGTGAGGTTCACGGCAAATCCCGCAAGAATGCCGATGACCAGCGGATTGTGGAACATCGCGTTCCCGATGGAGCCGACCAGCGCCAGCCCGGACTGGCCCCGGCTGCGCACCACTTCCATCACCGTGATGCCAAGCCCGTAGCAAAACGGCGAGTGCAGCGCGATGATCATGTAGTTGCCGGTCAGGCCCTCGGGGCCGTAGGCACGCTCGGAAATCGGCAGGCCCAGCAGGACCGAGTTTGAGAACAGGCAGCAAAAGCCGATGGCGACGCAGTCTTCCCATTCGCGTTTGAACAGCACCCGCGCGCCGATCATGCCCAGCGTGAAACAGATCGCGGCACCGGTGTAGAAGCTGATCAGCAGCCCCGCGTTGAACGACGCCGACAGGTCCAGATTAGCGATGGCCTGAAACAGCAGGCAGGGGACGGCAAAGCTCTGTGCGAAGCGCAACACGCCATCGACACCGGCGACCGGAAACAGGCCGCGCCAGACCGAGACATATCCAAAGCCGATAACCAGAAAGACCGGCAGGATAACGTCGAGCAGGGTTTGCATGAAAAGGCCTCGGGTCGCGGATGTCGCCTCTGCCTACACCCCGCCTCACGCGGGGGAAAGAGCCTAGCCGAGATCGAAGCGCAATTGCATGCCGTCAAAGGCGGGATCGATATGGGCTGCGGTTTCGTCGACCAGCGTCGCGTAGTCGAGATCGTTGTGCATATTGGTCAGCACAGCGCGCTCGGGGGCTGCGCGTTCGATCCAGTCCAGCGTTTGGGCCAGATGGCTGTGGGTGGGGTGGGGATCGCGGCGCAGCGCGTCGACGATCCAGCAGCGCAAGCCCTCCAGCTGTGGCCAGACCGCATCGGGGATCGTGGCGACATCGGGCAGATAGGCCACATCGTTCACCCGAAATCCCAGCGCATCCATGCCGCCGTGCGGTACCAGGAAATGCGAGAAGGTCAGCGCCCCGCCGGGGCCGTCGATGGTGACGTCGCCGTCGATCTCGTTCATTTCGAGGATCGGGGGATAGGACGATCCCTCGGGCTGGATGAAGACATAGCCGAACCGGTCGAGCAGCGCCTCGCGCGTCGGCGTGTCGGCCCAGACGGGCACGCGCTTGCGCATGTTGATCACGATCATCCGCAGGTCATCCACCCCGTGGACGTGATCCGCATGCGCGTGGGTATAGAGCACCGCATCCAGCCGCCCGACACCCGCATCGAGCAGCTGCGCGCGCATATCGGGGGAGGTGTCGATCAGCACGGTCGTCGTGCCGGCGTCGGTGATACGTTCGACCAGCGCCGAGCAGCGGCGGCGCGCGTTCTTTGGTTCCTGCGGGTCGCAGGCGCCCCAGTTGCCGCCCAGACGCGGCACGCCGCCGGAACTGCCGCAGCCGAGGATGGTGATGCGCATTTCGGCCATCAGGCTGCCGCCTTGTAGATGGCGGCCTTGGGGAAGAGCCGTTCGAAGTTCCGCTCGGTCGCGGCGGCGAATTCGGCGTAGTCCAGTCCGAAGGTTTCCGCCGCGCGGCGCGCGGTATGGGCGGTGAAGGCAGGTTCGTTGCGCTTGCCCCGGTGGGGCGGCGGCGCGAGGTAGGGGCTGTCGGTCTCGACCAGAACCCGGCTCAGCGGGGCGGCGGCGAAGATATCGCGCAGTGCGCCGCTTTTGGGGAAGGCGGTGATGCCCGACATGCTGAGGTAGAAATCCAGATCCAGCGCGGTGCGCGCCAGTTCGGCGGAGGAAGAGAAACAGTGCATCACGCAGGTAAAGGCGCCTTGGGCGTGTTCCTCGCGCAGGATGCGCGCCATATCGTCGTCCGCGTCGCGGCTGTGGATGATCAGCGGCAGGCGGCTTTGGCGCGCGGCGTCGATATGGATGCGCAGCGACGCCTGCTGGGCGTCGGCGCTTTCGGCAGTGTAATGGTAATCGAGCCCGGTTTCCCCGATGCCGACCATCTTGGGATGCTGGGCGATGCGCAGCAGTTCGTCCACTGTCGCCATCGGTTCGGCGGCAACGCTCATCGGGTGGGTTCCGGCGGCGTAGAATACCGGCGCGTGCGCCTCGGCAATGGCGCGGACCTGCGGTTCCGACCGCAGCTTGGTGCAGATCGTGACCATGCGCGCCACGCCGGCGTCCTGCGCCCGCGCCACCACCTCGGGCAGTTCTGCGACAAGTTCGGGGAAATCCAGATGGCAGTGGCTGTCGGTGATCTGTGGCGTGTCGGTCATGAAGCTCCTTTGGGGGCGGCCTGCGCGATTTTCAGGAAGGTATCTAGAACCAGTGCGGCAGGGTCAAGGTTGACCGCGATGCCGTGGCGGGCGCGTGCGCGTGTCTCGGCGGAAAGGTCCGCCCAGACGCGGGCCTGATGCGGGTCAGGCGACAACCGCTGCAGGATCGCGGCCTCGCCGCGGCTGGCCTCGGGCGTGGGTGCCGAGCCGAGCGCGCCGGTGCGCGCCAGACGGTTGAGCAGCAGTTCGATCAGCACGAACAGCAGGTCGCGCTTGTCCTCGGCCCCGCGCGCGGCGGCGGCTTCGGCCAGTTTCAGCGCGCGGGTCCGGTCCATGCGGGGCAGGGTGTCGGCCAGCGCCAGAAGATCCCCGTAGAGGGCCGCACCGTCCATCAGCGACAGGCGCATCGCGCCGCCCACGGAGCCGCCCGAGAGCGCGGTCAGGGCCTGCGGATCGCCCGCCGTCACCTCGGCGGCCTGCATCGCCTGCGCGACTTCGCCGGCATCGAGGCTGCGCAGGGGCAGGGTGCGGCAGCGCGAGCGGATCGTGGGCAAAAGGCCGGAAGGCTGGTGCGAGACCAGCAAAAGCACCGCGCGCGCGGGCGGCTCTTCGAGCATTTTCAGCAGCGCGTTGGCGGCGGTGGTGTTCATCTGGTCGGCATCGTCGATGATGACCACGCGGTAGCCACCGTCGGGCGCGGACATGCGAAAGAAGCTGTTGAGGCTGCGGATATCCTCGGCGGTTATCTCCTGACGCAGCTTCTTGGTGGTGGGATTGATGCTGCGGGTGACGTTGCGCACGCGCCCCTCGCCGCCCGACGCGATCCGCCGCGCGACCGGGTGGTCCGCCGGGACATCGAGGCTGGTGGGAAGCTCGGGCGCGAACATGCCGCCGTCCTCGCGGTCGGGCGTGGCCAGCAGGAACCGCGCGATGCGCCACGCCAGCGTGGCCTTGCCCACGCCGCGCGGACCGGTCAGCATCCACGCATGGTGCAGCCGTCCGCCGTTGAAGGCATCGACAAAGGCCTTTTCGGCGGCGTCCTGACCGATCAGGCGTGCGGTTTCACGCGGGTGCGGCGCACCGGCAAGGCGTTCTGGTTGGGGAAGGGCATCGTCGCTCATATCGGGGGTGTAGCGGGGATCGCGGGCAAGGGAAACGGCTATCAGGCGGGTGCGAGGGCCGCGTCGATGACCCGCGCCACATCCGCCGCGACAGCGTCGATGTCCTGCGCCCCGTTGACGACCCGGAACCTCGGGGCGAATTCCTCGGCCAGCGCCAGAAACCCTGCGCGCATGGAGGTTTGCAGATCGGTGCCGAAGTCCTCGAACCGTTCCTCGGCACCGTTGCGGCCCTTGGCGCGGGCGAGCCCTTCGGCCGGGTCCATGTCGATCAGGATCGTCAGGTCAGGCTCGATCCCGATCATCAGGTCGTGCAGGGCATCGACCGTCTGGCGCAGATCGCCCCGGCTGAGGCCCTGGTACATGCGCGTGCTGTCGGCGAACCGGTCGCACAGCACGATCTGTCCCGCCGCGAGGGCAGGCCGGATCAGCCGTTCGATATGATCGCGACGGGCGGCGGTGAACAGCAGGATCTCGGTTTCCGCCGACCAGCGGTCGGGATCGCCTTGCAGCACCAGCGCGCGGATTTCCTCGGCGCCGGGGCTTCCGCCGGGTTCGCGGGTCACCACAACGTCGCGCCCGGCCGCGCGCAGATGTTCGGCCAGCCGCGCGATCTGCGTGGATTTGCCCGACCCGTCGATCCCTTCGAAGCTGATGAACAGCCCTGTGCCGCTCACGAAGCGTCCTGTTTCGGGCCGTTGTTGATCTGCTGGATCAGGTGCTGGGCCGCCGCCATGACGCGGTCGACAAATCCGTAGGGCGCGATGGCACGGTCCGCTACCAGGGGCACGCGCTTTTCGGGCAGGCCCTCGGGGCGCAGGATCAGCTCGCCGATCTCCTGACCCGCGGCGATGGGCGCACGCACCGGTCCGTTATAGACGACTTCGGTCTGCAGGGGCTCGATCGGGTTGGTCGGCAGCAGCATCGTGAGATCCTCGGCCAGTTCCAGCCCCACGGTGCGTTCCGCGCCGATCGCGACTTCGGCATCGGCGATCTTCTGACCGGCGGTGCCAAGTTCGGTCTGTGCGAACTGGCGGAAGGCCCAGTTCGCGACGGCTTCGGATTCCTGCGCCCGCGCCTGTGCGGTTTCCATGCCCGACAGAACGAAGATGATCCGTCGGTCGCCCTGTTTGGCCGATCCGACAAGGCCGTAGCCCGCTTCCTGCGTGTGGCCGGTTTTCAGCCCGTCCGCGCCGATGCCGAGATCCAGCAGCGGGTTCCGGTTATAGCGGTTCTGTGCCTCCTTGGCGTCGAAGAGAAACTCGCGTTCGGCGAACATCGGATAGAACTGCGGGAAATCGTTGATCAGCTTCGACGCCAGCAGCCCCAGATCACGCATCGACATGCGGTGGCCGGGTTTCGGCCAGCCGTTGGAATTGGTGAAGGTCGAATTCGTCATTCCCATCTGCTGGGCGCGCATGGTCATCTGGTGGGCGAATTTCGCCTCCGTGCCCGCGAGGGCCTCGGCCAGAACCACGCAGGCATCGTTGCCCGACAGCACGATGATTCCGCGCAGCAGGTCCTCGACCGATACCCGTTCGCCGGCCTGAAGGAACATGGTCGACCCGCCGTATTGCTGCGCCTCTGCCGACACCGGAAGCTCCTGATCGAGGTTCAGGATGCCCGCCTCGATCGCTTCGAATGTCATGTAGAGCGTCATCAGCTTGGACATCGACGCAGGCGGCAGCGGCTCGTCGGCGTTCTTGGCCATCAACACAGTGCCCGTGGTGTGATCGACGACATAGGCCGCAGAGGCCTGTGTTTCGAAGGCATGAAGGCTGACGGTAGAGGCGAGAAGTGCAAGGGCACTGAGGGCGAGTTTGACAGGGCGCACGGGAGGACGGCTCCTTTCGGGGCTAGCTGGAAACGGCGTAGGCGTCGGTGAAGCCTTCGCTCTTGATCGTCGACAGGATCTTGGCGCGTTCGGTTGCGGTTGCGGCGGGGCCGACCACGACACGCCAGAAGGTTTTGCCGTTGATCTGGCTGCGTTTGATGGAAGGGATAAGACCGGCACCGCGCATCTGCTTGGCGGCACGATCGGCGTTCGCCTCGACGCTGAAGATACCGATCTGGATAAACGGCTTGTCAAGCGTCGACGCCTGTACCGGCGCGGCAGGGCGCGGGGCGGGCGGTGTGGCGGGGGCGGCTTCGATGGCGGCTGTGGCCGTGGTCTGAACCGGATCGAGAGGGGCCGCCGAGACCTCGGGGGCCGCTTCGACAGTCGCGCCCTCGGCGGGGGTGGCAGGATCGGCGGCAACGGTGCCTGCGGGTTCCTCGACCTTGCGCAGCGCGGTCACGTTCAGTTTGGTCGGCGCACCGGCCAGAATGCCGAGCGCCTCTGCCGCATCCGAGGAAATCTGCAGGCTGGGGCCGGGGATGTCGCGTTCGCGCCGGAACAGCGCGCCGACGACGAACTTGCCGTTGCTCTGGTTGCGGATGATCACCCGCTCGGGGTCCGTCACATCGGGGTGGGCGACCCAGACACCGCCGAGGCTGGGCCGGCCGTCCCAGAGCCCGTCATCGGTGACCGAGAACACATCGGGCGCTTCCACGTCGCGTTCGATCACCGGCCCGTCCGCGACGGCGGCCGCGCCGTCGGTTCCGGCGCCCATGCCGGTGGTTGGAAAGGCGAACTGGCCGTTTTCATCGCAACCGGCAAGAATGCCGAAAGCGATCAGGGCCGTGGCGGCCGTGGAAAACCGCTTGGTCCCGCGTGTGAAAGGCTTGTGAATGGTCTTGCTGCTCATGGTCCCTCGTCCTTGCCTGTCGGGCCGTGCCTGTCACCGCACCGCCACCACGCCCGTCATTGCGGCACGCCGATACGCCCCTTTGCGGGGCCTTTGGACGAAGTTTTACGTGCCCAAACGCGTTCCGGCAAGAGATCGCGCACCCGATAGGCGATTTTCCCCGTGGCGTGACGGATGTTTGCACGATTGCCGAATCGTTCCGCCCGCTCTAGGAGACCTGCTCAACGGAGGTTTGGCAGAGTGGTCGATTGCACCGGTCTTGAAAACCGGCGGGCGTGAGAGCGTCCCCAGGGTTCGAATCCCTGAGCCTCCGCCACCTATGCCGACGGCCCATAAGTTTCTGAATTTCCAAGAAATTGAGTGACGTCGATTATTCCAGCCACACACGCGCACCACACACGTTGACCACACCTTTCTCTGACGGGGGCAGGGTGAGCGGGGAATACGGTAGGTTAGAGCTTTTCAGCAGCTTCCTAGTGACATCCGAGTGGTGTCACACGTTGCGGTTTGCGCTGTGGAGGTTTGGGCGGATACCGGTCATTCGCTGCAAGCGCGAGCCAACCATGCCGCAACATTAGAAGCCGACATTCAGGCAACCCTCAAACGGAGCATCACTCTGCATCGCCGCATGACCGCAACGAGCCCAAACCTACATTCTCTCCATAGCGTTCTACTGCCAATCAAGAGACCGAAATCGCCTCTGATAGAAGCGTGTTTTGCGCCTCTGTCTGATTTTGTCATGACGTGAAAGACCTAGCAGTTCTCTGAGGCGCTGCTGGGGCAGTTCCAAAAAACCAACGGTCTTTGAAAGTTGAAATCTATTAACAACAATTTCTGCCTGACCTTCTGCGATACAGCGAGCTATCTGCAGGACAACTTCGCAGCTCATCGTTGTACCTTCAAAACCCCATGCATACACGGTTTCACTGTGTCCTTGATGCTTTATGCCCATTCCCCAATAGCCGTCATCAGATACGATGATATCCAATTCAAAGCAGCCAGCTCGCTTAGGGCGAAATTGGAAAACGCGGTAGCAGGGCACATCTGCGTAGTCAGCTTCAAGTTGTTCTACACGCAAATCGGTCTCCGCGAGGCCCAAGCTATTGAACCAATCTGAGATCAGTGTTGCGGCATCAGGTCCGCTACTTTGAGCCATCTTCATGCGGTAACCACTAACGGATCATCAATGGCAAGTTATTTAAGAACAGGCCAATAAAGGCAACGACGGCTTTGTCCGCACACCGACGGTAAAGCCGCAAAAATGCTGCAAGATGCAAGAATGGCTGCTCTGACCGGCCGCGCCGCAGCATCCTGAGGTGGACGTGAACGGCAGTAATGGGCCGTTTGTGACCTTGGCTATTCTGTAGACACGAGGGGCGGGAAGCGGAAGTCCGCTGCGCTCAGGTCAGAGGTCAGCTCTGCGGACGAATACGCTGTTCGCTGCAGGGCGGCACTCGTAGGCCCTTTGAATGAACGCTTCGCGGACAAACTTGCCATTTGCGTACCATAGCGAGATACCTTTCGGGAACTTGATATGCGGAGAGACACAGTGAATCAGGCAATAAACCTGGCGGAAAAACTCGCAACATTCGATGAGAGGTGGTCCCCTCGGACGGTCGCATCCTTCAATGGTCACGACGTCATGGTGGTAAAGGTGGAGGGGGAATTCAAATGGCACTCTCATGCAGACACAGATGATTTTTTCCTTGTTCTCTCAGGTGAAATTGACATCCGTCTCAGAGACGGCACCGTCACTTTAAAAGCGGGAGAGATGTTTGTGGTCCCTAAAGGAGTTGAACATTGCCCATTTGCCCGAAAGGAAGCGCACCTTTTGCTCGTCGAGCCGACTGGAACCCCTAACACTGGAAGCGCGGAGACTGCCGCAGAGCGTAAAGTCATCTGAACAGCCGGCGTCTTAGGGCTCGAAACTGCCGTTCGCTGCTGGCTGAAAGGTCCGCTAAGGCCCGGAATCGTCGGCTTTCTGCCCTTGTACTTCCCTTCGGCCTTCACCTTGGCAATTCCCTTTCCGGGTCCAGCTGAGCTTGCCCGCTCCACCCCCGGGCTGACTATTCTGAGAGTGCCTTGGCACGGCAAGAGGCCCCGACTAGCGTGTCAAACCCCCGAAAGAGGGGAAGCAGCCATTGTCTGTGAGATTGACAACTGGCAGCATGGGGCCACGTCGTACCGTTCATGACACAACGAACAATCGAGCAGGCCAGCACAGCCCTTTGCGCATTGGTCCTGACACACCGTTCGACTGCTGACTGTAAAGGAGCGCCACCATGGAAGCTCAAACGATCGCGATCCTTCTTCTGACCCCCTTCGCTTTGGCCTTCGTATATGCCGGGGTCCACGAATACCTGCGCTACAAGTCCGACGGCAGCGCGAGTTACGGGCTGGTCTATGACGAGGAGACAGGGACCAGTCATGTCACCGCCGTTGCCGAAGAGGATGAAGCATTTGACCCGGATACCTACGATCCGAACGACTATAACGTGCAGGGCGGCCAGAAAGACGCGGCCGACGATGACGACAGGTCGCGAGACAAGGATTGACGGTACGAGGGGCAAAAGCCGGATTATCGCCGCAACCGGAGCCAAATTCTGTTATACGGATAACACCGCCTTTGGCGGCGAGGGGATCGGCGCACTTTGGGATCCTGAGCAAAGGTATACACTGTCCAAGTGAGTTGCGGCGGGGCTGCGCGACCGCCGGGCGGCAACCCTTTCGGCAGAAGGGATACGAGCTTGGCAGCGCTCGGGACCTTGGTCTGCACAGGCCACCTGGTGATTTGGTGCTGTACTCTGGCAAAGCGGACCATCCACGGAGGAGAGCGATTTGAGCGATGAAGAGAAGCGCGACGCGAAACAGGCAGCCATTCGTGGTTTCATGCTCAAATGCCCGTCCTGCGGCATCGGAAAAACGCTGCACAAATATCTCAAGGTACGCGACAAATGCAGCCACTGCGGGATCGAACTGCATCACGCGAGCGTCGATGATGGCCCTGCGTATTTCACGCTGATGGTGGTGGTCGCAGTCATCTTTCCGTTGTTCGCGATACTCTACACTCAATTCGACCCGAACCCTTTCCTCGTCGCCCTGTCATTGATGGGGGTCGCCACGGGTCTGGCGCTTTGGCTTTTGCCGCGCGTGAAGGGTGTGTTCCTCGGCTTGCAATGGGCCGCGCGGCTACACGGGTTCTGATCGCCGCAGGTATCGCGGCAGATCCATCTTTCTGACTGCGGGCCTTCGGCATGAGCGGTCTCAAAGCACCGTACAGCGGGATTGGTCGGGCGCGACCGCCCCACATTCCACCATGGACAGCGTCGGATACATTTGCCTTACTCTGGCCCACGCGCCCGTGGCCGTCGGGCGGATCAGACACAGAGGGAGGAGCACCATGCTCGGACAGATGATGACACAGCCGCTGACCATCGGCAGCCTGATCGACCACGCCGCGCGCTGGCACGCGGGCGGAGAGATCGTATCGGTCGAGACCACCGGCGGCACCGAGCGCACCACATGGGGGCAGGTGGGCGCCAATGCCCGCGCGCTGGCCTCGGCCTTGCGCAAGCGCGGACTGGGCGAGGGCGCGCGCTGCGGCACCATCGCGTGGAACAACCGGCGGCATCTGGAAATCTACTTTGGCGTCGCTGGCGGTGGATTTGTCTGCCACACGATCAACCCGCGCATGGGGCCCGAGCAGATGGTCTATGTCATCAACCACGCCGCCGACGAGGTCCTGTTCATCGACGCCACCTTCGTGCCCGCCGCGGGCAAGCTGGCCCCGGCGCTGAAACACATGAAACACATCGTCCTGATGGGCCCGCGTGACGACAAGGCCGCCGAGGCGGTGCCGGGGATCTTGTTCTACGACGAGCTGATCGCCGAGGGCGACGCATCGGAGCCGTGGCCCGATCTGGACGAGAACGCGGCGTCGAGCCTGTGCTACACCTCGGGCACGACGGGCGATCCGAAGGGCGTGCTCTATTCGCACCGGTCGACGGTGCTGCACTCGATCGCGGGCAACCAGCCCGACGGGATCAATATCTCCGCCAAGGATACGGTGCTGCCGGTGGTGCCGATGTTCCACGTCAATGCGTGGGGTGTGCCCTATATCTCGGCGGCGACGGGGTGCAAGCTGGTGCTGCCGGGGCCGAACCTGGACGGCAAGAGCCTGGTGAGCCTGATCGACGAGGCGGAAGTGACGCTGGCGCTGGGGGTGCCGACGATCTGGATGGGGCTTCTGGGCGCGCTGAAGGAAACCGGCAGCAAGATCCCGTCGATGACGCGCACGGTCGTCGGGGGGTCGGCGCTGCCGCCGTCGATGATCCCGAAATTCGCCGAATACGGGGTCGAGCTGATCCACGCCTGGGGGATGACCGAAACATCGCCGCTGGGCACGATGAACCAGCTGTTGCAGCACCATGCGGCGCTGTCGGACGAAGAGCGCGCGAGGATCCGGCTGGGGCAGGGGCGTCCGCCCTTCGGCGTCGACCTGCGGATCGTGGACGAGGCGGGCCATACGCTGCCCCACGACGGCAAGGCGCAGGGCGATCTGCAAATCCGCGGCCACTGGATCGTGAATCGCTACTTTGGCAAGGACACCTCGGCGCTGACCGAGGACGGCTGGTTCGACACCGGCGATGTGGCGACCATCGACGCCGAAGGCTTCATGGTGATCCGTGACCGGTCCAAGGACATCATCAAATCCGGCGGCGAGTGGATTTCGACGGTCACGCTCGAAAACATCGCCATCGCCCATCCCGCCGTGGCGAACGCCGCCGCAATCGCCGCCGCGCATCCCAAGTGGGACGAACGTCCGGTGCTGGTGGTGGTCAAATCCGGCGAGGTTACCGAAGAGGAACTGCTGGCCAGCTACAAGGGCGAGGTCGAGAGCTGGCAAATCCCCGACAAGGTGATCTTTGTCGACGAGCTGCCCATCGGTTCGACCGGCAAGGTGCAGAAGAACAAGCTGCGCGAGGAATACGGCCAGACGCTGGTGGGCTGAGAGGCACAAAGGGGCGCGGCACAGACCGGCTGCCGCGCCCCGCCGTTTCGTTCAGGCAGGCTGATGCGGGTCAAAGCCGGTCTTCGAGAAATCCCAGAAAGGCGGTCCAGCTCTGCTGGTCTGCGGCAAGGTCATAGTCGTTCGAGCCCCAGACGGTGAAGGAATGCCGTGCGCCGCCGAAAAGCTGTGCGTCATGCTCCACGCCCGCGTCGAGCATCTCACCCACGACCTGTGCCAGATCTGCGGTGCCGGACACCGGATCGGCGGTGCCGTGCAGCAAGAGAACCGGCGCCTGCGTCATCGAATAATCTTGCCCCTCGGGGGTCGACAGACCGCCGTGGAAGGACACGAAACCATCGAGCGCGAGGCCCGAGCGTGCCGCTTCGAGCGTCGCGGCCCCGCCAAAGCAGTAGCCCGCCAGCACGATGCCATCGCCGACACCCTCAAGCGCCTGTGCCGCTGTGACAGAGCCTTCAAGCCGGCTGCGGAACAGCGCGCGGTCGGCGTAGAGCGCACCGGAGCGCGCGCGGTTTTCATCCATCGTGGAGGGGCGGTTCTCCTTGCCGTAGACATCGATGGCGACAGCCGTATAGCCGAGCGCGGCCAGCATATCCGCGCGTTTCTGTTCGTATGCCGTCAGCCCGTCCCAATCGTGGACGATAAGGACCGTGCCCTTGGTTTCGGGAAGGTCGGTGTTGCGTGCGACGTAGCCTTCGAAGGTGGTGCCGCCGACATCGTATTCAAAAGCCTCTCCGATCAATTCGGCGGCGGCGGGGGCGGCGAGGGCACAGGCCACCACCAGACTGCTTGCGAAACTGCGTATCATGGTGAACTCCAATCATTCAGGATGCGTGTGACGTGACGTAGCGTGGCGTGCGCAAGGTCAATCGGTGGATGATCGCGGATCACTCTGTCGGGGCGGTGAATGCCTCATGCGCCGCCGCCGCGTCGCGCACGAGACCTGCGATTCCCTCCAGTTGGCCCGACAGGGCCGATGACTTGCGCCAGACCATGCCGACCGTGCGCCGGGGCGCGGGATTGCCGCCCAGCCGCGCGATGGACACATCGGCCGAGCGTGTCTCGACCGGGACGGCCATTTCGGGGATCAGCGTCACCCCGATGCCCGCGCCCACCATCTGTACCAGCGTGGTCAGCGACGAGCCGTCCAGCCCCTCACGCGGCAGGGTGTTGCGGCGCGCGCAGAACGACAGGGCCTGATCGCGGAAACAGTGGCCTTCCTCGAGCAGCAGCAGTTTCATCTGCGCCAGCGCATCCATGTCCGGCACCGGGCGCCGGGCGTCCTGCGCGGGCCGGACCAGTACCATCGCCTCGTCGAAGAGCGCGACTTCGGTCAGGGAGGGTTCGGACACCGGCAGCGCCACGATCGCGCAATCAAGGCTTCCGGCGGCCAGCTCCTCGATCAGCTTGTGGGTCATCGTTTCGCGCACCATCAGGTCGATATCGGGATGGCTGGCCGTGATGTGCCCGATCACCCCCGGCAGCAGGTAGGGCGCGATTGTCGGGATCACCCCGAGGCGCAGCCGCCCGATCAGCTGGTTGCGCGCCGAGCGCGCCATATCCGCAAGCTCCTCGGCCCCGCGCAGGATGTCGCGGGCGCGCTGGGCGAACATATCGCCAAAGGCGGTCAGGCGCACCTGACGGGGCCCGCGTTCGAACAGCTGCAAGCCCAAAGCGGCCTCGAGTGCCGCGATCTGCGCGGACAGGGCGGGCTGCGAGATCGCGCAGGCCTCTGCCGCGCGACCGAAATGACCGTGGCGCGCGACCGCCTCGAAGTAGCGTAGCTGTTTCAACGTGAAGTTTGTCATAAGCGAAACCTATCACTCTTTTCGGAAAAACAAACTTAAACATATTGCTCTGGCTTGTTAGAACAATTCCAAACGGGGCGAATCCCCGTCATTCCCAACCAACGAACGGAGAACGGACATGGACGGATCAGACAACGGTCAATCGGGCGGCTGCCCCATGGGTTTCGGCGCCAACAAAGGGGCGCGCAACGATGCACGGTCTAACCGGGACTGGTGGCCCAACCAGCTGAACCTCAAGATGCTGCACCAGAACCAGCCCGCATCCGACCCGATGCGCGGCACGTTCAACTACGCAGATGCCTTCCAGAAGCTCGACCTCGACGCGGTCAAGCAGGACATCTACGCGCTGATGAAAGACAGCAAGGACTGGTGGCCTGCGGACTACGGCCACTACGGGCCGTTCTTTATCCGCATGGCCTGGCACTCTGCCGGCACATACCGCACCGCGGACGGTCGCGGTGGTTCATCCTCGGGCACACAGCGGTTTGCGCCGCTGAACTCCTGGCCGGACAACGGCAACCTCGACAAGGCCCGTCGCCTGCTGTGGCCGGTCAAGCAGAAGTACGGCAACAAGATTTCCTGGGCCGATCTGATGATCCTCGCGGGCAACTGCGCGCTTGAGGACATGGGCTTCAAGACATTCGGTTTCGCCGGTGGCCGCGAGGACATCTGGGAGCCCGAGGAGGACATCTACTGGGGGTCCGAGACCGAGTGGCTGGAAGTCTCCGGCGGGCCGAACAGCCGCTACAGCGGTGACCGCGCGCTGGAAAACCCGCTGGCTGCCGTGCAGATGGGCCTGATCTACGTCAACCCCGAAGGTCCGGACGGCAACCCCGATCCGCTGGCCTCGGCCCGCGACATCCGCGACACCTTTGCCCGCATGGCGATGAACGACGAGGAAACCGTAGCCCTGACCGCCGGTGGCCACACCTTCGGCAAGTCGCACGGGGCAGGGGATGCCGCGCACGTCGGGTCCGAGCCCGAGGCCGCACCGATCGAGGCACAGGGCTTTGGCTGGCTGTCGACCTACGAGAGCGGCAAGGGCGAGCACGCGATCACCTCGGGCATCGAGGGCGCATGGACCCCGACGCCGACCAAGTGGGACATGTCCTATCTCGAAACCCTGCTGGGCAACGAGTGGGAGCTGACCAAATCCCCTGCCGGCGCGCACCAGTGGAAACCCAAGGGCGACGCCATGGCGGGCACCGTGCCGGACGCGCACAACCCGTCGAAATCGCACCAGCCGATGATGACCACCGCCGATATGGCGATGCGCGAAGACCCCGCGTACCGCAAGATCTCGGAGCGGTTCCTGGCCAACCCCGACCAGTTCGCCGATGCCTTCGCCCGCGCGTGGTTCAAGCTGACGCACCGCGACATGGGCCCAAGCATTCGCTATCTGGGCAAGGAAGTGCCCAGCGAAGAGCTGATCTGGCAGGATCCGGTGCCTGCGCCCGATCACGCGCTGGTGGACGATGCCGACATCGCGGCGCTGAAGGAAAAGATCCTCGCTTCGGGTCTGTCCACAGCTGAGCTGGTCTCGACCGCTTGGGCCTCCGCCTCGACCTTCCGCGGGTCGGACAAGCGTGGCGGCGCCAATGGTGCGCGCATCCGTCTGGCGCCGATGAAGGATTGGGAAGTCAACCAGCCCAAACAGCTGGCCAAAGTGCTGGACACGCTGGAAGGCATCCGCTCCGACTTCAACAAGGGCGCCGGTGACAAGGCGATCTCGGTCGCCGACATGATCGTGCTGGCAGGCTCTGCCGCTGTCGAAGCCGCGGCAAAGGCCGGCGGGTATGACATCGAAGTGCCGTTTACACCCGGTCGTGGCGATGCAACCCAGGAGCAGACGGATGTGGAATCCATCGACGTTCTGAAACCAGCGGTGGACGGGTTCCGCAACTACCAGCCCAAGGAGTACCGCCTGTCGGCGGAGGAGCTGCTGGTGGACCGCGCGCAACTGCTGACGCTGACCGCGCCCGAGATGACCGTTCTGGTCGGCGGCCTGCGGGTTCTGGGTGCCAACCACGAAGGCACGCAGCACGGTGTCTGGACCGACAAGCCCGGTACGCTGAGCAACGACTTCTTCCGCGCCCTGATGGACATGGACGTGACGTGGAAAGCGGCGACCGAGACAGAGGACGTGTTCGAGGCGCGCAGCACCACTTCGGGCGATGTTGTCCGCACCGGCACACGCGTCGACCTTGTGTTCGGCTCGAACAGCCAGCTGCGGGCGCTTGCCGAAGTCTATGCTGCCGATGACGGGGCCGAGCTCTTCGCGAAGGAATTCGTGGACGCCTGGGTCAAGGTCATGGAGCTTGACCGGTTCGACCTGCACCGCTCTGCCCTGCGCTAAGCAGCGGGACGGCGGACGCCAGTCAAAAAGAAAGCGGCCCCTGCGAGGGGGCCGCTTTTTTCGTGTGGCCTGACTGCCGGAAAACGGCAGCTGGCAATGGCTTACGGCCGTTGCTGGCCGTCGCCGAACACCAGATACTTGAAGCTGGTCAGCTGCTCGGCGCCGACCGGGCCGCGGGCGTGCATCTTGCCGGTGGCGATGCCGATTTCCGCGCCCATGCCGAATTCGCCGCCGTCGGAAAACTGCGTCGAGGTGTTGTGCATCACGACCGCTGAATCGATGGCCGTCATGAAGCGTTTCGCGGCGTCCTTGTCCTCGGCGACGATGGCGTCGGTGTGGCCTGACGAATGGGCCTGAACGAATTCGATGGCCTCGCCAATGCCGTCCAGAACCTTGATCGAAACGATATTGCTGAGGTATTCGGTATCCCAATCCTCGTCCGTGGCGGGCGTGATGTCGGGCAGGATGTCGCGCGCCGCCTCGTCACCGCGCAATTCGCAATCGTGAAGCTCTTGGGCCAGGCGCGGAAGGACCGTCGCTGCGATCTTGGTGTCGACAACGATGCATTCGGTCGCACCGCAGATGCCCGTGCGGCGCATCTTGGCGTTGCGCACGATGCCCACCGCTTTTTCGATATCGGCGCTCTCGTGGATGTAGCTGTGGTTGTTGCCGTCCAGATGCAGCAGCGTCGGCACGCGGGCCTCGCGCTGAACCAGCGACACCAGACCGCGTCCGCCGCGCGGGATCACCAGATCGACGTTTTCGGTGCTGTGCAGCAGCAGTTTCACGGCCTCGCGGTCGCGTGTGTCGACCAGCTGCACCGCGTCCTCGGGCAGGCCTGCGTCCTTCAGCCCCTGCGCAAGGCAGGCGACGATGATCCGCGAGGAATGCAAGCTCTCCGAGCCGCCGCGCAGGATCACCGCGTTGCCGGACTTGATGCACAGCGCACCGGCGTCCGAGCCGACGTTGGGGCGGGATTCGTAGATCATCGCGATGACGCCGATGGGCACGCTGACCCGTTCGATCCGCAGCCCGTTGGGCCGGTCGAAGGTGGCAAGCGTGCGGCCCAGCGGGTCGGATTGCGCGGCGATCGCGTCCACCGCATCGGCCATGTCGCTGACGCGCTGCGCGGTCAGGGTGAGGCGGTCGATGAATGCGTCATCCTTGCCGCTGACACTGTCGAGATCGGCGGCATTCGCCTTGAGGATCTCTTCAGTACGCGCGCGCAGCGCCTTGGCGGCACCTGTGAGCGCAAGGTTGCGTTGTTCGGCGGTGGCCAGCGACAGGTCGCGTGCAGCGGCCCGTGCGCGCGCGCCAAGGTTGGCTACTGCGGCTTCGACGGGGGTCGTCTGGGGGTCTGTGCTCATGTCGTTCATTGGGGTCTCCTGTGTCTTCAGGTCCGGATAGGCCGGAGTTAGCGCAATTCGGTCGCGCGGCGATAGGCGGCCTGCACCGTGTTGGCGAAGAGGCTTTCAAGCTGGCCGTCGCGGCGCAGCTCGTTCAGCCCTGCCTCGGTGGTTCCGTTCTTGCTGGTCACCGAATTGCGCAGCTCTTCGAGCGAGGCATCGGACTGGCGGGCCGCCTCGACCGTGCCGGTGATCGTGTCGAACACCAGCGCACGCGCGGTGTCGTGGTCAAAGCCGAGCTCCTTGGCCGCATCGACATAGGTGCGCATGACCTCGAAGATATACCCCGGCCCGCTGCCGCTGACGGCGGTGAGGCGGTCGATCTCGTCCTCGCTGTCCAGCCGCACGCAACGCCCGGTTTCCGCGATGAAGGCCGTCACGTCCTTGGTCTGCTGGTCGCTGCAGGCATCGTTGGCATAGAGGCCGGACACACCCAGCCCCACCATCGCCGCGAGGTTGGGCATGACGCGGATCACCGGCAGGTGGCCGACGATCTCTTCGAGCTTGCCGATGCTGAACCCGGCCGCGATCGACACAAAACAACCGCCGGGCTTCAGCGCGTGGATATAGTCGGGCAACAGGTCGGCGATCATCTGCGGCTTGATCGCGATGACGATCACGTCGAACGCGGCCTCGGGTAAATCTGTCGCTTTTGACACATGGCTCACCCCCTCGGGGAGGTCCGGTTTGACCGGATCGGCCACGGTGAAGCTGTTGCCGCCACCCGCTGCCCACTGTCGCAGCATCGCGCCGCCCATCTTGCCGCATCCTATCAGAAGAATGTTCATCTGTGTCTTCCTTTCTCGTCTTTCTGTGCTGCCCGCGGATGGTGCTGAACGGTAGGTGAACCGTGCGGTCATCCGGCCCCGGCGTGAAGTTGCCGTAGGGGCAGCAATTGCTGCTGCATCGCAGCATTGTGTTTGCATTCATGTATGGGTTGCGTGTTATACGCGACCCAACAGTGATTGGTGTGTAGCTACCGTGGTGCGTCCGAATACGCAAACGATCAGCGAAACGCCCAGTCAATATATTGAAAACAGGAGACATATCGTGTCGAAGAAGAAAAAAATCGTCGTCAAGATCGGTTCCAGCCTGCTGGCGAACAGCGAAAAGCTGACGCTGCGCTACGCGTTTATGTACGGACTGATGAGCGATCTCGCCGACCTTCAGCGCGAAGGCCATGACATTATTCTGACCTCTTCGGGGTCGGTCGCACTGGGCCTGAACATGGTCGACAAGCGCCCCGAGGATGCGGGTATTCTGGACAAGCAGGCCGCCGCCGCCTGTGGCCAGCCGCTGCTGATGAACGCCTACCGACAGGTCGCGTCCGAGTTCGACCTCGAAGTCGCGCAGATGCTTGTGACCGTCGAGGATATGGAAGATCGCCGACGCTTTCTGAACATCAAGAACACCATGCTGAGGTTGTTCGAAAACGACATCCTGCCGATCATCAACGAGAACGACTCCGTGGCGACGCGCGACCTGCGGGTGGGCGACAACGACCGGCTGTCGGCCAAGGTTGCCCAGATGATCGAGGCGGATGCGCTGATCATCCTGACCAGTGTCGAAGGGCTGTACGACCGTGATCCCTCCGAACCGGGCGCGAAGTTCATCACCGAGATCGAAGACGTCAGCGAGCATCTGGAATCGACCACCGGCATCAGCGCCCTCGGCAGCGGCGGTATGCTGACCAAGATGCACGCCGCGAACATGGCGCAGAACGCAGGGGTCGAGACGATCATCGCGGAAGGCATCACCGAACGGCCCGTATCCTCGGTTCTGAAGAACGAGCGCCGCTTTACCCGCTGCCTCGTGACCGGTGAGACCGCGTCGCCGCTCAAGGTCTGGCTGAGCAACCGTTTGCAGGTCTCCGGCACGCTTGTCGTGCCCGATGCGGTGGCTGCGGATCTGGAGAAGAAGGGCCGCGGCATCGGACGCGGCGATATCCTCTCGATCCAGGGCGATTTCATCAAGGGCGACGTTCTGCACGTCTATAACGAGACCGGCGAGGAGATCGCGCGCGGGCTGACCAACTTCTCGTCGGAAGAGACGCTGCTGATGGCACGGAACCTCGACATGCCGGTCGAGGACGTGATCGGCTACAAGACCAAGACCGATGTGATCGGGGCAGAGAATATCCTGATCCTCAAGGACAATCACCTGCCGCTCGATGCGCCCGAGCAGGACCAGAAGATCGTCGTGCCGACCTGAGGGCAACAGTCGCCGCGCGGATGCCTCGGCGGCGCCCCCGGAAGATATGATCGAGCGCCCCTCCAACGGGCGCTTGATAAACCGCCCCCTTAGGGCGCATAGCTGGCGGTGACACCGGATACGCCCGCTCTCTGACACCTGATCCTGCCGTGCGGTTGCCCCAGGGCGCCAACGGCAGAGCGGGTACGGTGACACGCGGGCTGTCCCTTTCCAGCGGTTCAAGGACATCCCATGGCGCAGAATGCCACCATCTATAAGGTCGAATTGACGGTCTCCGACATGGACCGGCACTATTACGAGACACACAAGCTGACCGTTGCCAAACACCCTTCTGAGACCGACGAGCGGATGATGGTGCGTCTGGTCGCCTTCGCGCTGAATGCCCATGAACATCTCGAGATGACCAAGGGGATTTCAACGGATGACGAGCCCGACATCTGGCAGAAAAGCCTCAGCGGCGACCTCGACGTCTGGGTAGCACTGGGCCTGCCCAGCGAAAAGGTGGTGCGCCAGTCGTGCAACAAGGCCGCGAAGGTGATCGTCTATCCCTACGGGGGCAGGACCGCCGAGGCGTGGTGGGACAAAATCAGGAACAGCACCAGCCGCTTCGACAATCTGCGGGTCGTCAACTTTTCCGAAGCCGACAGTGGCGCGCTGGCGAAGCTGGCAAGCCGCGCGATGAAGTTGCAGGTCAACATCCAGGACGGCGAGGTGATGGTCAGCGTCGATGAAAGCGTGGTCTACGTGACACCTGTCGAGTGGAAAGCCAGCGCGTAGCACTTGCAATCGGCTGTGATGGGGCGCGGTGGCGCTAGCTCAGGATACTGTCGAGATTGTACAGGATCGCGGCGAGCAGCATTACCCCGCAGGCGAGGATCGCCAGCCAGAACGCGTATTGAAGAACGAAGGCCGACAGCCCGATTCCCATCGCCATCAGGGCCAGTTGGCGCGGCTCATGCCGGTAGAGCCCGATCGCGCCCAAAACCGCAGCAATGGCCGCGAGCGCCAGCGCCGCGATCAGGAGTTCCTGGGTGTAGTCAGACGGCGCGGGCGGGGCAGGCGGTGCCGGTTCTCCCGAAAGCTTGCGCAGGGCGGACATTTTGATTTCGGCGGCGATCTCGCCCACCGAGGTGCCGGCGCTTTTCTCGGAGGACCCGAAAAACGCGGACATCTGGACCATGAGAATGAAAATGCTGACCATGCCCAGCAGAACGCCGAAGAGCCCGAATTTGGCCGTGGGGCGGTGGTGTGTCTGTTCCATGCAATCGCTCGTCTTTTGCCTGATAGGATCACTTTAGAGGAAAAAGTGGACCGTTTTGTGGCAGGCCGCGTGGGGGCGTCCTGCACCGAGTCCCGTCCGCAGGCGCCAAAGGACCGGCTCGGGGATCCTTACCAGCAGTCGGGAAAGGTGGGAGCGCGTCATCCGCGCTTTGACGAACGATACCCGAACCCGCTTGCCCGACCGGTACGCACAGCGGCGCGGAGCCTTGTGCGCCCAAACTTTGCCCTACAACAGCTTGCGGCCACGCATACGCGGGATGCCTTGTTTTTACTGGAAAGATGGTGCCCCCACACGGACTCGAACCGCGGACCTACTGATTACAAATCAGTTGCTCTACCAGCTGAGCTATAGGGGCACTGGGCGGTCGTTTAATGCGATCCACCGCGGCGTGCAAGAGGATTTTTGCGCCCCGATTGCAGGTTTATTTCATCCCCGAAGCCGCTATACACGCACCATGGAAAAAGACGGGATTGCGGGATGAAACTGGTCCTACACGCGGGGGTTCATTTTACCGAAGAAGAACGGCTGACAAAGTGCCTGTTGCGCAATGCGGACGATTTTGCCGCGCACGGGATATCGGTTCCCGGCCCCAGCAAGTACCGTGGTCTTTTGCGCGATACGCTGAATGCGATGGTCAGCGCGCCCCCCACCGAAGGTGCGCGCGATGTCCTCGTCGACGCGATTCTCGACGACGGCGAGGCAGAGCGCGTGATCCTGTCGGACCCCAACTTCTTTCGCACCCCGAAGACCGCGATGCAGGAGGGAATGCTCTATCCTGCGGCGCCGGTGCGGATGATGCGCCTGATGCATCTTTTCGCGCAGGACGAGGTCGAGATCTTTATCGGAATCCGCAATCCGGCCACGCTGGTGCCGATCCTGCACGGCAAATCCGACACCCCCGAGCCGGAGAAATTCTGGGGCGGGCGGGGGCCGCGTGACGTGCGCTGGTCCGAGACGATCGCCCTGCTGCGCGAAGCGGTGCCCGAAGCGCCGATCACCATCTGGTGCAACGAGGACACGCCGCTGTTGTGGGCGCATATCATCCGCCAGATGGCGGGGCTGCCCGACGACCGCAAGATCATCGGCGGGTTCGACCTGCTCAGCTCGATCATGTCTGCGGAGGGGATGAAACGCTTCCGCGCCTATCTCAAGGATCATCCGGTGATGACCGAGCATCAGAAGCGCCGTGCAATCGCCGCGTTTCTGGACAAATACGCGCTCGAAGGCGAGGTCGAGGAAGAACTCGACATGGCCGGCTGGGACGACGCGCTGGTTGACGAGTTGACGGAAATCTACGACGCCGACGTTGAAACGATTGCCGCAATTCCGGGCGTGCGCGTGTTGATGGCCTGAGGGCAGGGCGGGTGTGTCGGTGCGGCAGGCCGCGCCGCCTGCCGCCCCAAGGGAACCCGAAAAGGAGAGGGAGCCGATGAGTGAATTCGAATCCGCGTCGCAGGGCGCAAAGATGGATTTTTCAAAGGACATGTCCTACGGCGACTACCTGGGGCTCGGCCCGATCCTCGACGCCCAGCACCCGTTGTCACAGGCGCACGACGAGATGCTGTTCATCATCCAGCACCAGACATCGGAGCTGTGGATGCGTCTGGCGATCCATGAGCTCGAGGCCGCGCGCCAGTCGCTCCGCGACGGGCATTTGCGGCCTGCGTTCAAGATGCTGACCCGAGTCGCACGGATTTTCGAACAGTTGAATGCGGCGTGGGATGTGCTGCGCACGATGACCCCCAGCGAATACACCGCGTTCCGGCCCTCGCTCGGGAATTCGTCGGGCTTTCAGTCGCACCAGTACCGGCTGGTCGAATACATCCTCGGCAATCGCATCGGCGCGTTGATGAAGCTGCACAAGCACACGAAGACCGCATACGACCGCCTGAGCCACGAGCTGGAGCAGCCGAGTCTTTATCAGGTGGCGATTGCCATCCTGTGCGAGCGGCTGGAGGTCCCGTCACTGGCCGGTGCGCCGCAGTCGCAGGACTGGCAGGCCAACCCCGAGGTGCAGGCGCTTTGGCAGCTGGTGTATCAGGACCCGCAGAACCACTGGGAACTCTACGAGCTTGCGGAAAAGCTGGTCGATCTCGAAGATTACTTCCGCCGTTGGCGGTTCAACCACGTCACCACCGTCGAGCGGATCATCGGTTTCAAGCGCGGCACGGGCGGTACGGCCGGTGTGGCCTATCTGCGCAAGATGCTTGAAGTCGAGCTTTTCCCCGAGTTGTGGCATGTTAGAGGAGCCTTGTAAGTGGCCGGAATACTTAGAAAAGAAGCCTTCAAAATACCCGATGGCGTGATCTATCTGGACGGGAATTCGCTCGGCCCCTTGCCGAAGGCCGTGGGCGCGCGGGTGCAGGAAATGCTCGCGGACGAATGGGGCGAGATGCTGATCCGTGGCTGGAACGGCGCGGGATGGATGGACCAGCCCGCCCGCGTGGGCGATATGGTCGGGCGCATCATCGGCGCGCCCGAAGGGTCCGTGGTGATGGGCGATACCCTGTCGATCAAGGTGTTCCAGGCGCTGGCCTCGGCGGTCAAGCTGGTGCCCGAGCGCCGCGTGATCCTGAGCGACAGCGGCAACTTCCCGTCCGACCTCTACATGGCCGAGGGCCTCGTGGGTTTGCTGGAACAAGGCTATGAGCTGCGCACGGTGGCCCCCGAAGAGGTGGCCGACGCCATCGATGAAACCGTCGCCACGGTGATGCTGACCGAAGTGGATTACCGCACCGGTCGCAAGCATGACATGAAGGCGATGACCGCGCGCGCCCACGCCAAAGGGGCGGTGATGATCTGGGATCTGGCCCATTCGGCAGGGGCCCTGCCGGTTGATCTGGCCGGATCGAACTGCGAGATGGCGATTGGCTGCACCTACAAATACCTCAACGGTGGTCCCGGCGCGCCCGCATTCATCTACGTCCGGCCCGATCTGGCGGATCGTGTCCAGCCCGCTCTGGCCGGGTGGCTGGGCCACCGCAAGCCCTTCGATTTCGATCTGAACTATGCGCCCGGGCAGGGGATCGAACGCATGCGCGTCGGCACGCCGCCGGTCATCCAGCTGACAGCGCTCGAAGTCGCGATGGAGCTTTGGGCCGATGTCGACATGGACGAATTGCGCGCCGCGTCAGTGACACTGCAAGAGCAGTTCATCGAAGAGGTCGAACGCGACATCCCGCAGTTGACCCTTGCCAGCCCGCGGGATGCAGATATCCGCGGCTCGCAGGTTTCATTCCGGTTCGAGCATGGCTATGCCGCCATGCAGGCGCTGATCGATCGCGGGGTCATCGGGGACTTCCGTGCGCCCGACATCATGCGCTTTGGCTTTACGCCCATGTACCTCGATGCCTCCGATGTGACCGCTGCGGTCAGGATCATCGCGGATGTCATGCATAATGACCTGTGGGATGTGGACAAGTACAAGGTCCGCGCCAAGGTGACGTGAAGTTTATTGATGTATATCAGTCGGTAACGCTACCAAGATGATGCGATGCATGAAGCCTGTCACTCCGGCCTGAGGGCTGGAGAAACTGCCGTGCTGAGACCGAAGAGGAGCGCGGCCACCGTCACGATGCTGGGGCCGGCTGGCGTGTCCAGAACGAACGCGCCGGCGAGGCCGCCAATGGCCGACAGCGTCCCGATGGCGATCGCCCAGCCCACCATCGCCTCGGGGGTGCGCGACAGGGACCGCGCGGCGGCGGCAGGAATGATCAGCATCGCGGCGATCAGCAGGGCCCCCACCACCTTGATCGCCACCGCCACCACGACGGCCAGCGCAAGCGTCAGGATTAGTTGCTCGCGCCGCGCCGAGATGCCGCTCGCGCTGGCCAGATCCGGCGAGAGTGTCGCAGTCAGCAGGGCCCGCCAGCGCCAGGCCAGCAACGCCAGCACCAGCCCCGCGCCGGTCCAGATGACCGCCAGATCGGCGGCGGTGACGGCCAGAATCTCCCCGAAAAGATAGCTTTCCAGATCAACGCGCATCCCGTCGATCAGCGATACCGCGACCAACCCCGCGGCCAGCGCGCCGTGGGCCAGAACCCCCAGCAGCGCGTCCGAGCCGACCTGCCGTTCGGACAGGCGCGTCAGGATCAGGGCCATGGCAAGAGCCACCACCAGAACGCCCACCGTGACGGGCAGATCGGTGGCCAGTGCCAGTGCCACGCCAAGGATCGCGGCATGGCTGGTCGCGTCCCCGAAATAGGCCATGCGCCGCCAGACGACAAAACAGCCCAGGGGGGCGGCGGCAACAGCCACGCCAAGCCCGGCAAGGGCCGCGCGGATGATAAACGCGTCGATCATTCTGCCGCGCTCCCTCGTGGTGCATGGTCTTTTTCGTGGTCGTGATGCCCGTGGCCGTGATGGTGGTGATGGTCGTGATCGTGATCATGCCGGTAAAGCGCCAGCGCGCCCTGTGTGCCGGTGCCGAACAGCGCGCGATACTCAGGCGCGTCTGCCACCACTTGCGGCGTGCCCTCGCAGCACACATGCCCGTTGAGGCACAACACCCTGTCGGACGATGCCATGACAACGTGCAGATCGTGGCTTACCATCAGCACCGCGCAGCCGCGCTCGGCCCGGACCGCTTCGATCCGGCGGTAGAAACTGGCCGCGCCGGGCTGGTCCAGCCCCTGGGTGGGCTCGTCGAGTATCAGCAGATCGGGTTCCTGCAGCAGCGCGCGCGCCAGCATGACACGCTGGAACTGGCCGCCCGACAGGCCGCGGATCTGGCGCGCGGCCAGATCGGCCACACCGGCGTCCGCAAGGGCCGCGCGCCAGCGGGCCTCGCTGGTCCGGTTGGGCAGGTTCAGAAACCGCGCCACGGTCAGCGGCAGCGTGGCGTCGATATCGAGCTTCTGGGGCACATAGCCGATCCGCAGCGAAGCCGCGCGGCGCACATGCCCGCTTGCCGGGCGCAGCGCCCCGATCAGCCCGCGCAAGAGCGAGGATTTGCCCGAACCGTTGGGCCCGACGATGGTCACGATCTCGCCCCGGTCAATGCAAATGCTGACATCGCGCAGCACGGTCTTGCCTCCGTAGGCGAGGGTCAGCCCGTCGGTTTCGATCAGCGGCATCAGGCGTGATCCGGCTGGCAATCGGGGCAGAGGCCCTCGGCCTCGACCACGGTGCGTTCGATCGTGAAACCCGCCGCACGGGCGGCATCGCCCAGACGCCCCTTGGCGGGGGCTGTGTCGGCTTCGGCGACCGCGTGGCAGCCGCGACAGATCAGGAAGGCCGGCGCGTGATCGGCACCGGGATGGGCGCAGGCGATATAGGCATTCAGCGCCTCGATCTTGTGGGCGAAGCCTGCTTTGACCAGAAAATCCAGTGCGCGGTAGGCGACAGGGGGCTGGTGGCCCAGCCCGTCGCGCGCCAGATGCGCAAGAAGATCATAGGCACCAAGCGCACGGTGTTCTTTCAACAGGATTTCCAGCGCCCGGCGACGCACCGGCGTCAGGCGCAACCCTTCGTCGGCGCAACGTGCCTCGGCACCGGCGAGCGTGTCGGTGACGCAGGCACCGTGGTTCTTGCATTGAAAGCCGATCGGCTGGGGCATGGCATCCTCGTCTTCTTTACGGATTGATATGTTATAACATACTTGATAGCAAGTAACAGATTTCATTCAAAGGACCTGTCCATGAAACGCTGCCTTTTGCCTGTCGCGCTTGCTGTTTTGCCAATGTCCCTGTGGGCCGATCCGCCCCGGGTCGTAACGGATATCGCACCGGTGGGGGCGATTGTGGCGCGGGTTATGGCGGGGGCGGGCACGCCCGATGTGCTGATCCCGCCGGGTGCATCGCCGCATGACTACGCGATGAAACCCTCGCAGGCGCGCGGGCTTGCGCAGGCCGATCTGGTGGTCTGGGTCGGTCCCGGCCTGACCGGGTTTATGGAAGGCCCGCTGGACGCGCTGGCCGGCGGTGCGCGGGTGCTGACGCTGGCCAGCGACGCGCCGCTGACCCTGTTGCCTTTCCGCGAAGGGACCGCCTTCGAGGCCCACGATCACGGCCATGGACATAGTGGGGAGCCCGCGCACAGCGAAGGCCACGGCGCGCACGGGGATCATGAGGCGCACAAGGACCATGAGGCGCACGAGGGCCACGCAGATCACGAAGACCATGGCGCTCACGGCGGCCATATGGCGCAGGGGCATGGCGGCGACCACGGGGACCACATGGCGCAGGGGCATGGCGAGGCTCACGAAGAGGCGCACGGGCACGGCGATGGTCACGAAGCGGAACATGCTGACAATCACGATGAAGGCCACGGGCATGACCACGGCGCGGAGGGTGCAATAGACCCGCACCTGTGGCTCGACCCGCAGAACGCGGCGCGGATCGCCGGTTCGGTCGCCGAGGCCCTCGGGCAGCTCGATCAGGAAAACGCCGATCTCTATGCCCGCAACGCCCTGTCCTTCGGGGAAGAGATCGCAGCCCTGAACATAGAAGTGCGCGGCATCCTCGACCCGATCGAGGACCGCAGTTTCATCGTCCTGCACGATGCGTTCCATTACTTCGAGGCCTCCTTCGGGATTGAGGCCGCGGGCGCCGTGATGGCGGGCGACGGTGCGTCACCGGGGCCTGCGCGCCTGTCGCACCTGCGCGAACGGCTGGCCGAGAACCCGGTCAAATGTGCCTTCGCCGAGCCGCAGATGAATACCGCCCTGATCGAAACAGCGGTCGAGGGGCAGGGCGTGCGTGTCGCGGTGCTGGATCCGATGGGGCCGGTCGATGTGCCGCTCGCGGACCGCTACCCGGCGATGATCCGCAACATCGCGCAGTCGATGGCCGATTGTCTCTCCGCGCCCTGAGGACCGGCTGCGCCGGGCCGGCCCTGCGCGGAGCCTGCCAAGAAAATTGCCCTGCCTTCCGTGAGAAGGCAGGGCAGAGAAATCTGAAAATGAATTTTTGATATGTCGGGTCAGACGGCGATCCTGCCGCCCCCTTGTTTTGTCACCACCACGACGGACGGACGCGGGGGCATCGAGGGGTCGAAATCCGGCCAGCGGGTCGCGGGATCCTCGAATGTCGATTCCCGCCCGAAGCCCGCGAGGCTCTTGGTGCCGTCGGTTCCAGGATGCTGCACGGCCAGAAACAGCGTTTCAAGATCGTCGGTGAAGTAGGGGCCGCACATCTCGGCGCCCACGGGACAGCGGAAGAACAGCTTCGAGGTGCCGCGCTGCGCGCCTTCGGTCTCGACCGCGTAAAGCCCGTCGGATTTGCTGGTCTTGTCCCAGTTGCCCCCCTGATCCGTCGACACCCACAGCCGCCCTTCGGCGTCGATGGCCGCGTTGTCGGGCGACCCGAACCAGCCGTCCTGCGAGGTATCGGGGTTCCACAGCGCGCCCACATCCGCGACATCGGGATCGCCGCAGCGCACGAGGATCGACCAGGTGCCGCCGGTGGCGGCATGGTCGCCGTTATGTTCCTTGATCTCGATGATATGGCCAAAGGCGGAGTCGGCGCGCGGATTGGCGGCATCGACCTGACCGGCAGTGCGGCGCGAATTGTTGGTCAGCATCAGGTAGACCGTGCCGTCGCCGCGTGGCTGCGCGTCTTCGGGCCGGTCCATCGGCGTCGCCCCCAGCAGGTCGGCGGCAAGGCGCGTGTCGATCAGCACATCCCCCTGATCGTGAAACCCGTTCTCGGCGGTCAGCGGCCCCTCGCCGTGGACCAGTGGAAGCCAGACCAGTGTTCCGTCCGCGTCAAAGCGCGCGACATAGAGCGTGCCTTCGGACAGGAGTTTGGAATTCGCGGCACGGTCGTCGCCCACGCGGCCATCCGAGACGTATTTATACTGGTAATCAAAGCGGTTATCGTCGCCCGAATAGACGACGAGCCTGCCGTCGGTGCTGACTGTTGTCTCGCATCCCTCGTGGCGGAACCGGCCCAGAGCGGTATGTTTGACGGGCATCGCATCGGGCGCCATCGGGTCGACTTCGACAACCCAGCCGAAGCGGTTGGGCTCGTTCGGCTCCACGTCGATGTTGAACCGGTCGTGGGTGGTGCCCCATGCATACCACCGCCCCGGCACGCCGTAGCGCCGCATCTGCCGCGCTTCGGGCTGCTCCGTAAGGTCGGGCTGGCCGTCGGCATCCAGCTTGTCGGTCCAGAAATAGCCGTGGAAGTTCTCTTCGGCCATCAGCCATGTGCCCCAGGGGGTCATCCCGCCCGCGCAGTTGTTGAGCGTGCCGATCACGGTGCGGCCTTCGGGATCCTTCCGCGTGCGCATCCGTGGATGGCCTGCGGCGGGGCCGTCGATGCGCATCTCTGTGTTCAGCGGCGTGATACGGCGGTTGAACCTGCCGTCGCGTACGACCTGCCACTGGCCTGTCGTTTCGCGTTCGATCTCGACCACGGTGCCGCCGTGCGCTGCCATCTCGATATCGATGAGCGTAGGCGTCATGCCGGCGAAACCCGCGCGGTCCTGACGGCCGAGGCCGGGGAACATGACCTCTTCGTTGGTGTATTCGTGGTTCACGCAGAGCAGGCCGCGCGTGCCCGCCGCGTTCAGCGGTGCGAAGCCCACGTAATCGTTGTTATAGCCGAACTGTTGCAGCTGCGCCTGCGGGGTCTGGTTCATCACGTCGAAATCGGGGGCATCCGCGGTAACCGGATCGCCCCAGCGCAGCAGCACCCGGGCGTCGTAGCCCTCCGCGATGTGGTGGGTTTCGTCGTTTCCCCACGCCAGTTCGGTGAAATCGTAGCGCGACGCCGCCGAGGCGCGCGCGGACCGTGGTGCCACCAGCGCAGAGGTGCCGAAAAGGGTGGTCGTCGCGGTGACCGCCAGTGCTCCGCGAAACATCTCGCGGCGGGTGAAGCGGTGGGCCACGACCTCGCCAATGGTGCGCGACAGGTTGGGGTTCGTCGGGATGTCGTCGAAGGCCTCGTAGGCCTCTGCCTTGTTGCCGATGGTGGGGTCGGCGATGATGTCACGGCGGTTCATTGCACGGGTTCCTTGCAAGAGGCGTCTGGGGCGCTGTGTGACGCGATTCCGATACAGAATTGTGACACGCGCGCCAAATTCAGGGCAGCGGAAAAAACCGGCATTCCCGCGCGCCGTTCGTTCGGCGCCCGATGATCCCGCGCACAGGGCGGCGGGCCGTTCAGCGCGCGAACTGGTCCAGCAGGTCGGGGATGTGTTCCTTGAACTTGAAGAACCCCTTGGTCGCCAGAGGCCAGGCGGTGCTGTCGACCGCGCGGCGGACCTCGTCTATCGCAGGGATGCCGTCGGTTTTGCGCAGGCGGCGCAGCAGGGCGCGGGTGGGCCCGACGGGCGCGTGGGGGGTGACGATCCGGTCCAGCCGTGCCTCGCCCGCCCATTTCACCACCGCCTGCGCGTCCTCGAGCCCGGTAATGCCGGGCCACATGTCGGCGGCCAGACGGCTGCGGAATTCGGTTACATGGGGGGCGGTCTGCCACGGGCTTTGTGTCGCTGTGGCGTCGATATAGGCGATGCTTTGGGGCGCGATGCCCAGATCGTCCAGAAACGGCGCGCCCAGATCGTCGCCATGGACCAGCAGCCCCACACGGTCGCCCGGCGCACCGGCATAGTCGGGCATCTCCGGGATCGGCTGCCGGTCGGGCGGGGGCGGTGCGTCGACCGCGGGCGCCTCCGTGGCGAGGCCTGTGACATTGGCAAACCGGCCATCGGTGAATTTCTCGATGTTTTCGGGGCGGGCAAGGTACGTCTTGCCGCGGGTCTGGATGCCCGCGACCCAGCGCCAGCTCAGGGTGTTGACCGCCGCATCCCCGTCCAGAAGGTGGCGCAGGAAGAAATCAGCGCCCAGTTGCCACGGCAGGCCCAGCGTGAAAATCCAGATCGACGCGAACCACATCCGCGCGTGGTTGTGCAGATAGCCGGTGGTCGCCAGTTCCTGCGCCCAGTGGTCGAAGGGGGCGATGCCGGTCTCTCCCAGACAGGCGGCCTCCCACCGCTGGCGCAGGCCGGACTGTGTCTGGATCTCGTTCGACAGCCGCTCGAGGGCCTCGCGGTAGTCCGACCAGACGCCGGGCCGCTGTTCCAGCCAGCCCTTCCAGTAGGTGCGCCACCACAGCTCCATGAGAAATTTCTCGGCTTCCTGCGCGCTGGTCTGCGACAGAACCGCACGGGACACGGCGGATTCGTCGAGAACTTTCATGCGCAGATAGGGCGACAGGGTGGATACAGCCTGCTGCCGCTCGGGCCCGAAATCTGTATTGCGACGCCGCGCATAGGGCAGGCCCGCCTGCGGTGCAAAGCTGTCCAGCCGTGAATGGGCTGCATCGCGCGACGGCGGGAAGAGGTCGAGTGCGTGTTTCATGCGCCCGCAGGTAGAGCGGCGAGCGGTGCGATCAACTGCATGCGGCACCGCGCGCATGTCCGTGGGTCAGGCCCCCTTGAAGCTCCCCTATGGCGCGACTAATCTCCCCTAAACCTCTCTGCGGGTATTGTCCCGTCGAGACAGACAAGAGGCGAGAGCAATGCGAGATCCGATTGACAACTTTACCAACAACCTCGTGCCGATGGTGGTCGAACAGACCAGCCGGGGCGAGCGTGCTTACGACATTTTCTCGCGCCTGCTGAAAGAGCGGATCATTTTCATCAACGGACCGATCCATTCGGGCATGAGCCATCTGGTGGTGGCCCAGCTGCTGCACCTTGAAGCGGAAAACCCGAGCAAGGAAATCAGCATGTACATCAACTCCCCCGGCGGGGAGGTGACGGCCGGTCTGTCGATCTACGACACGATGCAATACATCCGTCCGAAGGTGTCCACGCTCGTGTGCGGCATGGCGGCCTCCATGGGGTCGGTCATCGCGATCGGCGGCGAAAAGGGGATGCGCTTTGCGCTGCCCAACGCCGAAGTGATGATCCACCAGCCGTCCGGCGGGTCGCAGGGCGTGGCCGAGGATATCCTGATCTCCGCGCGCCACATCGAGCGCACGCGCGAGCGGATGTACCAGCTTTATGTCAAACATTCCGGTCAGGATTACGAGACGGTGCAGAAGGCATTGGACCGCGATCTGTGGATGACGCCCGAAGAGGCCAAGGACTGGGGCCATATCGACGAGATCGTCGAAAGCCGCGGCAAATCCGACGACGACGACAAGAAGAAGAAAAAAGACAAGTAAGACACAGGTGCGCGATCCCGGGTTTTGCCGATTGCAGGACCGGGATCGCTGACTTAGACTTGAAGCGACACGCAAGGCAGGCGGCCCGCGCCTGTTCCCAAGATTCAGATTTGGAAGGGCTCACATGGCCAATTCATCCGGCGGCGACAGCAAGAATACCCTCTACTGCTCCTTCTGCGGCAAAAGCCAGCACGAGGTGCGCAAGCTTATCGCCGGTCCGACCGTGTTCATCTGCGACGAATGCGTCGAACTGTGCATGGATATCATCCGCGAAGAAACGAAAGCCTCGGGGCTGAAAGCCACCGATGGCGTGCCGACCCCCAAGGACATCTGCGATGTTCTGGACGATTACGTGATCGGGCAGGCGATGGCGAAGCGGGTGCTGTCGGTCGCGGTGCACAACCACTACAAGCGCCTCAACCATGCCCAGAAGGGCGGCGATATCGAACTGGCGAAATCCAACATCCTGCTGATCGGCCCCACCGGCTGCGGCAAGACGCTGCTGGCGCAGACGCTGGCGCGGATTCTGGATGTGCCCTTCACCATGGCGGATGCGACCACGCTGACCGAAGCCGGTTATGTGGGTGAGGATGTGGAGAACATCATCCTCAAGCTGCTGCAATCGTCCGAATACAACGTCGAGCGCGCGCAGCGCGGCATCGTCTACATCGACGAGGTCGACAAGATCACCCGCAAGTCGGAAAATCCCTCGATCACCCGCGACGTGTCGGGCGAGGGCGTGCAGCAGGCGCTGCTGAAGCTGATGGAAGGCACCGTTGCCTCCGTGCCGCCGCAGGGCGGGCGCAAGCATCCGCAGCAGGAGTTCCTGCAGGTGGACACCACGAACATCCTGTTCATCTGCGGTGGCGCCTTTGCGGGCCTCGACAAGATCATCGCGGCACGCGGCAAGGGGTCGGCCATGGGCTTTGGGGCCGATGTCCGTGACAACGACGACCGCGGCGTCGGAGAGATCTTTACCGATCTGGAACCCGAGGATCTGCTGAAGTTCGGCCTGATCCCGGAATTCGTCGGCCGTCTGCCGGTTCTGGCAACGCTCGAAGACCTCGACGAGGATGCGCTGGTCACGATCCTGACCCAGCCAAAGAACGCGCTGGTCAAGCAATACCAGCGTCTGTTCGAGCTGGAGGATACGCAGCTGACCTTCACCGACGATGCGCTGACCGCCATCGCCAAGCGCGCGATCGAACGCAAGACAGGTGCACGCGGCCTGCGGTCCATTCTGGAAGACATCCTGCTGGACACGATGTTCGAACTGCCCGGTCTGGACAGCGTCAACGAGGTGGTCGTCAACGAGGAGGCGGTCACATCCGACGCCAAGCCGCTGATGATCCACGCCGAAGCGGAAAAAGAATCGGCATCGGCCAGCTGAGCTGCCGGTGACGCGACAATCTATCAGGGCAGGCCGCGTTGGCCTGCCTTTTTCAATTCAGGGAAAGCACTATGAAACGCATATCCTCAGGCGGTGAGTTCGAGAAGAAGATCGGCTATTGCCGCGCGGTTGTTGCCGGTGGCATGGTCCATGTGGCCGGGACCGTGGGGCAGGGCGATGACGTGGTCTCGCAATGCCGCTCTGCGCTTGGCATCATCGAGGCGGCGCTGAAAGACGCGGGCAGCGATTTCGCCCATGTGGTCCGCGTGACCTATATGCTGCCGGATCGCAACGACTTCGAAGCGTGCTGGCCCGTCCTTGCCGAAGCCTTTGGCGATAACCCTCCCGCCGGGACGATGATCGAATGCGGTCTGATCGACCCGAAATACCGGATCGAGCTGGAGGTGACAGCGGTGCTTCGCGGCTGATCCCCCTAGACCTTCGCGGCGCAATCCGTCATATCAGGCCCAACGCTTATCGGAGGCATCCATGGGATTTTTCAACACCCTCGCGCGGTCGGTGACCTGGTGGAACGGTCAGACGCTCAACACGCAGCTTTTCACCTGGCGCAAAGGTGAGAAAGTGGGTGAAGACGATCAGGGCAACATCTATTACCGCAACGCCGATGACAGCAAACGCTGGGTCATCTTCAACGGTGAAGCTGAGGCAAGCCGCGTGTCGCCGGACTGGCATGGCTGGCTGCACCGGACGTGGAACGAACCGCCGTCGGACAAGCCGCTGAAGCACCGCGAATGGGAAAAGCCGCATCAGGAAAACCTGACGGGCACCATGCTGGCCTATGCGCCTGCCGGGTCGATCCGCCGCGAACAGCCCAAGGACCAGACCGACTACGAGGCGTGGAGCCCCGAGTGATGCTGCTGCGCGGGCTGGCCATAACCGCTGCCCTGGCGCTCGCCACCGTGGCGTCCGGCCAGCAGACAACGAACGCGAGCGGGGCAATCCTGCGCGCGCTCGACAAGACATCGGGCAATACGGTCGATGTCACGGTTCCATCCGGCAAGGGCGCGCGGCTGGGCAACCTGCAAATCATCCTCAACGAATGCCGCTATCCGGCAGGCAACCCTTCGGGCGATGCCTATGCGTCGCTCGAAGTGTCAGAGGTCGGCAGGCTGGGGACGGTATTCTCGGGCTGGATGATCGCCTCTGCGCCGGCGCTGAACCCGATGGAGCACCAGCGCTATGACATCTGGGTCATGCGCTGCACCACCTCCTGAGGGGTGGCATCGGGCACCGCGTTGAAATCCGCCCTGAGGCGCCTCGCGTGGGCGAGTTTGGCGTGATATTCCGCGCGGGAAATCTCGACGCCGCCCAGACTGGCCAGATGCGGCGTGATGAATTGCGTGTCAAAGAGCGTAAAGCCGCAGCGGTTCAGCCTGTCGACCAGACAGGCCAGTGCGATTTTTGACGCGTTCGTGCGCCGCGAGAACATCGATTCACCGAAGAAACCCGATCCCAGCACCACACCGTACACGCCGCCGACCAGCGCCCCGTCGTCCCAGACTTCGAGCGAATGGGCGTGTCCGGCGCGAAATAGATCAATGTAGAGCACGCGGATCTCGGCGTTGATCCACGTATCATCGCGGTCCGCGCAGCCATCGACCACGCCGGCAAAGTCGCGGTCCGTGGTGATCTGCCACGAGCTGCGCCGCATGGCGCGGCGCAGGCTGCGCGAAAGGTGGAACCCGTCCAGCGGGATGATCCCGCGAAACCGCGGATCGACCCAGAAAATCTCAGGGTCGTCGCGGTGTTCGGCCATGGGGAAGATGCCGACACTATAGCCGTGCAGCAAAAGCTCTGGCGTGATCTCCCCCATAGGGCTCAGCCGTCCCCGAGGTTGGTTTCCAGCCAATGCTCCAGCCAGTGGATGTTGTAGTCACCGGTCTGGATGTCATGTTCGTCCAGCAGCGCGTGGAACAGCGGCACGGTGGTATCGACACCGTCAACGATCAGCTCACCCAGCGCACGTCCCAGACGGGCCAGCGCTTCGGGGCGATCACGTCCGTGGACGATCAGCTTGCCGATCAGGCTGTCGTAGTAGGGCGGGATGCGGTAGCCATCGTAAAGCGCGCTGTCCATCCGCACGCCAAGGCCACCGGGTGTGTGGTATTGCGTGATCTTGCCGGGGCAGGGCCGGAAATCCGGCAGCTTTTCCGCGTTGATGCGCACTTCGATCGCGTGGCCGTTGATGGTCAGGTCTTCTTGCGTGAAAGACATCGGCAGCCCTTCGGCCACGCGGATCTGTTCGCGCACAAGATCGACGCCAAAGATGGCCTCGGTCACCGGATGCTCCACCTGAAGGCGGGTGTTCATCTCGATGAAGTAGAACTCGCCGTTCTCGTAGAGAAACTCGATCGTTCCGGCACCGATATAGTTGATGTTGGCCACGGCATCCGCGCAGATCTTGCCGATACGCGCCCGTTCTTCGGGCGTGATCGACGGGCCGGGCGCTTCTTCGAACACCTTCTGGTGGCGGCGTTGCAGCGAACAATCGCGCTCGCCCAGATGGACCGCGCGTCCCTTGCCGTCGCCGAAGACCTGGATCTCGATATGGCGGGGCGTGGTCAGGTATTTCTCGATATAGACTTCGTCGTTGCCGAAGTTCGATTTACCCTCGGCGCGTGCGGTGCGGTAGGCGCGCTCCATCTCCTTGGCGTTCTGGGCGACTTTCATGCCCTTGCCGCCGCCACCGGCGGTCGCCTTGATGATGACGGGGTATCCGATCTCCTCGCCGATGCGCTGCGCGTCTTCGAGCGACGCCACGCCGCCCTCCGATCCGGGAACGCAAGGCACGCCGAGCGCCTTCATAGTATCCTTGGCGGTGATCTTGTCGCCCATGATGCGGATGTGTTCGGCAGTGGGGCCGATGAAGGTCAGCCCGTGGTCTTCGACCACCTGAACGAAGCCCGCGTTTTCGGACAGAAAGCCGTAGCCGGGGTGGATCGCCTCGGCGCCGGTGATCTCGCAGGCGGCGATGATCGACGGGATCGACAGGTACGATTGCGAAGAGGCAGGCGGACCGATGCAGACGGATTCGTCCGCCATCCGAACGTGCATGGCATCGCTGTCGGCGGTGGAGTGGACGGCAACGCTGCCGATCCCCATTTCGCGGGCGGCACGGATGACCCGCAGGGCGATCTCGCCGCGGTTGGCAACCAGAATTTTCTTGAACATCGTGCGCCCCTTATTCGAGGATGACGAGCGGTGCGCCAAATTCCACGGCGGCCCCGTCTTCGACGAGGATCCGTTTCACCGTACCCGAACGGGGGGCAGGGATGTGGTTCATTGTTTTCATCGCCTCGACGATGAGCAGCGTATCGCCTTCGGCGACGCTGGCCCCGACGCTGATGAAGGACGGAGAGCCCGGTTCGGGCTGCATATAGACCGTGCCGACCATGGGCGATGTCACCGCGTTGGGATCGGTCGACGGATCAGAGTTGCTGGCAGAGCTGGTGTCCGCGGCCATGGGCGCCGGTGCGGGCGAGGTCATCTGCGGCGGTGCGGCGGCCTGCATCTGCTGGGGCGCTGCCATTACCTGTTGCGGCGGCTTGCGAGACACGCGCACGTTCAGGCTGTCGTCTTCTGCGTAGTCACGCTTGACCTGAAGTTCGGTAAGATCGTTCTCGTTCAGCAGTTCGGCCAAGGCGCGAATAAATGCGACATCGGCGTCATGTGTGTTCTTTGTCATACGTGTCCTCGACCGTTGCGAAGGGGGTGCACCTTTCCGCGGTGCTCTAAGCTCTGATAGGGGCTTATATGGCATGGACAGGAGCATGGAAAGCCGCGACTTTGGCGGCGCCTCTATGCACTCGGGAGGGGGGAGCGTATGAATATCGCCCATTGGCTGGCGCGCCGCGCGGCGCTGGAGCCCCGACGGGAGGCCTTGTTTCTGGGCACGGCACCGGTGGCCGACTACGGCACATTCGACGCCCGCGCGCGGCGCGTGGCCGAAGCGCTGCACGCGCGCGGCGTCGCTGCCGGTGACAGGGTCGCGCTGTTCATGGACAACCATCCCGACTGGCTCGTCGGGTTTTACGGCATTCTCTATGCGGGCGCGGCGGCGGTGCCGGTCAATGCCAAGCTGCATGGCCGCGAAGCACGCTTCATCCTCGACGATAGCGAGGCGCGGCTGTGTCTGAGCGATCCGGCGCATGCAGAGGCCCTGCACGACGCGGGCGTCGGGGTGCCGGTGGAGCAGGTCGGCACGCTGGAAGCGCAGGGGAGCGGGGCCGGGGTGGCTTTGCCGCGGGACCGGTCGGGCGGTGATCTGGCGTGGCTTTTCTATACCTCGGGCACCACGGGCACGCCAAAGGGGGTGCAGATCACCCATGGCATGCTGGGCGCGATGGCGCTGAGCTATCTTGCGGATGTGGACACTGTCCTGCCCGAGGATGCGGCGATCTATGCCGCCCCGCTGAGCCACGGTGCGGGGCTCTACAACTTCATGCATGTGCGAGCGGGGGCCCGGCACGTCTGCCCCGCTTCGGGTGGTTTCGACAGTGCCGAGATACTGACGCTGGCGGCCCATCACGGATCGGCCCATATGTTTGCGGCGCCCACCATGGTCAAGCGGCTGACCGATCACGCGGTGCGGGCGGGCGCATCCGGCGCGGGGCTGCGCACCATCGTCTATGCGGGGGCGCCGATGTATGTCGCGGACATCATTTCGGCAGTGGATCATTTCGGGCCGAAGTTCGTCCAGATCTACGGGCAGGGGGAATGCCCGATGGCGATCACCGCGCTGTCACGTGAGGATATCGCGGACCGCAGCCAGCCCGGCTGGAAAGAGCGTCTGGGCTCGGTCGGGCGGGCACAGTCCTGCGTCGAGGTTCGCGTGGCCGATGCCGACGGAAGGCCGCTGGCGTTGGGTGAAAGCGGTGAAGTGATGGTGCGCGGCGCGCCCGTGATGCCGGGATACTGGCGCAACCCGCAAGCGACCACAAAGACCCTGCGCGACGGCTGGTTGCTTTCGGGCGATATCGGGCGGCTGGATGCGGCGGGGTATCTGACGCTTCAGGACCGCTCCAAGGACGTGATCATCACCGGCGGATCAAACGTCTATCCGCGCGAGGTGGAGGAAGTACTGCTTCAGCATCCCGACGTCGCGGAGGCCGCCGTGCTGGGCGCTCCTCACCCCGACTGGGGAGAGGAGGTCGTGGCCTGTATCGTAGGCGGAGCGCGGCCAGAAGAGCTGGACGCGCTTTGTCTTGCGCAGATCGCACGGTTCAAGCGGCCGAAGCGCTATGTGCACCTCGCCGAATTGCCCAAGAACAACTACGGCAAGGTGCTGAAAACCGCGCTGCGCGATCGCCCCGACGTCAGTGGCGCGGATCAGGAGGTGGGCTGAAAGGCACCGCAGGCCAGACGCGCGCCGGTCGTACCACCGGGCTGCGTGAAGTGATCGTCACCGCTGGCGTGGATCATCAGCGAGGCACCGTCGCTGTCGAGCATCCCGTCGGGTGTTTCGGACAGCGCGACACGGGCGGTGAACGCCTGCATTTCGCCCTTTCCGTCAGCGCCGACGTAGAGGTTTGGCAAATCCCCCGCGTGCGGTCCCTCGGGATGCAGCAGGCCATGGGTGCTGTCGCTGTCGCCGATATGCCCGCCGGCGGATTTGAATTCGGTCGCGGGATCACACTCGGCAACAGCGTGCAGATGCACACCCTTGGCACCCGGCTCCAGCCCTTCGACGGAGAGATGGACAACGACACCGTCGGTGCCCGGCGTCAGGGTTGCGGTGCCGACAATCGTGCCATCCAGCGTGCGCATTTCGGCGGTGGCGGCGGGCGTCGGCGCGCTTACGTGGCTATCGGCATGGGCCATTCCGGCGCCGAGGGCGGCGGAGGCGAGAAGGGCGGCGATGGTGCGTGTCATGTCATTCTCCTTGAATTGCCGCGCTGTGCGCGCGGGATCAAGGGACCAACGCCTGCCGGGCAGGATCGATCGGCGGCTGCGACATTCTGTCCGGTAGGGGCGCGAAGATGGCACGCCGAAGGCGCCGCCGCGAGCGGCAGCGCCCGTGCAGTGCGGCTGGCGCCGCCCTGTCAGATCGCGAGGTATTCCGCGCGCAGCTTCTCGTTGTTGAGCACTTCCTCGGCGGAGCCGTCGTAGACCACGCCGCCGGTGTCCAAAATCACCGCGCGGTCGGCCAGTTTCAGCGCCCGCACCGCGTTCTGTTCGACAAGGATCGTGGTGATCCCCTGCGCCTTGATCACGCCGAGCGTCTTTTCGATCTCATCCACGATCACCGGGGCCAGACCTTCGTAGGGTTCATCCAGCAGCAACACCTTGATGTCGCGACACAGGGCGCGCGCGATGGCAAGCATCTGCTGTTCGCCGCCCGAGAGGGTCACGCCCTCCTGGTTCTTGCGTTCGCCGAGGCGCGGGAAGAGCTCATAGACACGCTCGATCGACCAGCCGATCGGTGGTGCGATCTGGGCCAGCTTGAGGTTTTCCTCGACCGTGAGGCCCGCGATGATGCGCCGGTCCTCGGGCACCAGCGCAAGGCCCGCAGCGGCGGCTTCGTGGCTGGCCATCTTGTGCAGCGGCTGGTGGTCAAGCCAGACTTCGCCCTTGCGCAATTCGGGATTGCCGATCTGCGCGATGGTGCGCAGCGTCGATGTCTTGCCCGCGCCGTTGCGGCCCAGAAGGGCAAGGATCTCGCCCTCGTGGACGTTGAAGCTGACGCCCTGCACGATATAGCTTTCGCCGTAGTAGGCGTGGATGTCCCAGACCGACAGGAAGGCGGGGGCGGAAGACGCGTGATTGGCGCTGTTTGGTTTGGTTTCGGTGGTCATCTTCGTGTCCCTCTTACGCGGCCTGTGTTTCGCCCAGATAGGCTTCTTTCACCTTCGGATGGCCCTTGATCTTGTCGGGGGTATCCTCGACCAGCGGGGTGCCTTGCGCCAGAACGGTGATCCGCTCCGCCAGCGAAAACACCACGTGCATGTCGTGTTCGATGATGGCGATGGTGATGTCGCGGTCCTGCTTGATCTGCTTGAGCAGGTCGATGGTGTTGTTGGTATCGGCGCGCGCCATGCCGGCGGTCGGTTCATCCAGCAGCAACAGGCGCGGGTCCTGCGCCAGACACATGGCGATCTCCAGCCGGCGCTTGTCGCCGCGTGACAGGGAGGCGGCGTGCATGTGGCGCTTGTCGACCATCTTCATCTCGAGCAGCATTTTCTCGGCTGTCTCGATGATGCCGGTCTCGCGGCCCACACTCTCGTAGGCGTGCATCCGGAACGCCCCGTCGCGCTTGGCGAAACACGGGATCATCATGTTTTCCATCACCGTCAGATCCCCGAAAATCTCGGGGGTCTGGAACACACGCGAAATGCCCATCTGGTTGATTTCGTAGGGTTTGCGCCCCAGCACCGACTGGCCGTCGAACATCACCGATCCGGTGTCTGGGATCAGCTTGCCCACGAGGCAGTTGAGCAGGGTGGATTTACCGGCCCCGTTGGGCCCGATGATCGCGTGAACCGAGTTTTCCGCGATCGACAGGTTCACGTTCCCCAGCGCCTGAAGGCCTCCGAACCGCTTGCCTACGTTTTTTACTTCGAGAATTGCCATGATCTGGTCCTCACTCGGCTGGGGTGTTGCGTTGTTCGGCGGCGTCCGCTTCCACCGAAGAGGCGTTGCGGTCGCGGCGTCGGAAGATACGGCCGATGCGCTGTCCGCCCTCGACCAGACCGCCGGGCAGGAAGATCACGACCAGCATGAACAGAAGGCCCAGTGTCAGGTGCCAGCCCTTGCCCACGAAGGGGTAGACCAGCGTGACAAGCAGATCGTCGATGCCGTCCGGCAGGAAGGCGAACCATTGCTCCAGGATGCCCTTGTTGATCTTGGAGACGATGTTTTCCATGTACTTGATGAAACCCGCGCCCAGAACCGGCCCGATCAGCGTGCCCGCACCGCCAAGGATCGTCATCAGCACGACCTCGCCGGAGGCGGTCCAGAACATCCGTTCGGCGCCGACCTGCGTATCCATCGCCACCAGAAGCCCGCCTGCGAGCCCCGCGTACATGCCCGAGATCACGAAGGCCGCCAGGGTGTAGGGGCGTGAGTTGAGACCGGTGTAGTTCATCCGCTGCTGGTTGGATTTCACCGCCCGCAGCATCATGCCGAAAGGCGACCGGAAAATGCGGATCGACAGGTAGAACGCCACCAGCATCACGACTGCGGCCACATAGTAGCCCGCGTTGAAGGTGAACACCCAGCCGCCCACCGACAGATCGAACCCGGAGCCCATATCCAGACCGAAGAGGTTGGCGCGCGGCCCTTCGCCGGCGGCCAGTTCGGGGTCCAGTATGCGCGGGTCGGAATACTTTGGCTGCAACCCGGTTTCGCCGCCGGTGATCGGGGTCAGAACCGAATAGGCCAGCGCATAGGACATCTGTGCGAAGGCCAGCGTCAGGATCGAGAAATAGATCCCCGAACGGCGCAGCGAGATCCAGCCCACCAGCAGCGAGAACAGGCCGGCAACAACGATCGACACGATGATTGCCGGGATCACGTTCATGGTCAGCAGTTTCATCATCCAGATCGCCGCGTAGGAGCCGACCCCGAGGAAGGCCGCGTGACCGAAGGACAGATAGCCCGTCAGACCGAAGAGGATGTTGAACCCGATGGCGAAGATGCCGAAGATCACCAGACGCTGCATCAGGTCGGGATAGCCCGCATTGAACTGCGCCATGCCGGACCCTGTCGGGAAGGGGTTGAGGATAAAGGGCGCCGCCAGCGCGAGGATCGCGACGATGATCAGCAGCATGAAGTCTTTGGAGTTGAGTCCGAGCATTGCTTATTCCTCCATCACGCCTTTGCGACCCATGAGGCCACGGGGCCGGGTCAGCAGAATGACGATGGCGACAAGGTAGATGATGATCTGGTTGATGCCGGGCAGGGTCTCGAGCACGATCGCCATGGAGGCGAAGCTTTCGAGGATGCCCAGCAGGAAGCCCGCGAGCACCGCTCCGGGCAGGGAGCCCATGCCCCCGACGACGACCACCACGAAGCTGAGCACGAGGAAGTCCATGCCCATGTTGTAGTTGGGTGAGTTGATCGGTGCATACATCGCACCGGCCATGCCCGCCACGGCGGCGGCAATGCCGAACATGATGGTGAAGCGGCGGTCGATGTTGATGCCCAGCAGGCCAACGGTTTCACGGTCGGCCATACCGGCGCGGACCACCATCCCGAAGGTTGTGAACTGAAGAAAGGCAAAGACCAGGCCGATGATCAATGCGGCAAACGCGAAATAGACGAGCCGCCAGTAGGGGTAGATGATGACGTTCGGGTCCATCCCAAGGGCCGCGCCGAAATCGAACGATCCGGCGAATGCCGCCGGCGCGGGCGTCGGGATCGGGTTCGCGCCGTAGTAATACTTGATGATCTCGGCCAGAACGATGGCAAGGCCGAAGGTCACGAGGATCTGGTCAGCGTGGGGGCGTTTGTAGAAATGCTTGATCAGACCGCGCTCCATGATGAAGCCGATCGCGACCATCACCGGGATCGTGAACAACAGCGACAGGGGAACCGCCCAGTCGATGATCGTCTCGCCCGTGCTCTGGCCGAACCAGTCATAGATATAAGGCACCTCGACCTTGAGCGGATTTCCAAGAAAATCCTTTTGCGTCTCGTCGATGACGATATGGCTGAGCGTCAGCAGCTTGCTGAAGGTCACGGCGCAGAACGCACCGATCATGAACAGCGCGCCGTGGGCGAAGTTGACCACCCCGAGCGTGCCGAAGATCAACGTCAGGCCAAGTGCGATCAAGGCATAGGCCGATCCCTTGTCCAGTCCGTTGAGAATTTGCAGGATGATTGCGTCCATGGATATGCCCCTTCCAATACGCTGTAACGCGGCCGCGTGAGACACGGGCCGGGAGGGACGAAGGGCGACGCGCGTCGCCCTCCGCCTTGTTCAGATGTGAAGCGCCTCAGGCGCCGGCGTTGCAAGACCCGAGGCTGCCACCGGAGAACTGCGGGTGGTCTGGTGCGTAGGTCACCTGCTCGGCGGGTGTGACTTCGACGATTTCGACGAGGTCGAATTCGTTCTCAGGGTTCTCTTTACCCTTCACCACGACAACGTCCTTGAAGCACTGGTGGTCTTCGGCACGGTAGAGTGTCGGGCCGTTGCCCAGACCGTCGAACTCGAAGCCTTCGAGCGCCTCGACCACGGCGCAGGGGTTGAACGATCCCGCACGTGTGACCGCATCGGCATAAAGCATCGTCTGCACGTAGCAGGTGTGCGCCGCCTGGCTTGGCGGGAAGCCGTACTTCTCGCCGAAGGATTGAACGAAGGCGTTGGTGCCGGTGTAGCGCGCGCCCAGTTCGTTCTCGAGTTTCCAGTCCCAGTTCTGCGAACCGAAGATGCCCTTGATGTTCTGGCCCGCACCGCGTGCCATCAGCTCGGAGTAGAGCGGCACGACGATTTCGAACTTCTTGCCGTTCACTTCCTTGTCGCGCAGGCCGAACTGGACAGCGTTGGTCAGCGAGTTTACCATGTTGCCGCCGTAGTGGTTCAGCACCAGCACATCCGCGCCCGACTGGATCACCGGCGCGATATAGGCCGAGAAATCGGTCTGTGTCAGCGGTGTCAGCACGGAGTTGACGGTTTCCCAGCCCATGGCCTCGGTCGAGGAGCGCACGGCCTCTTCGGTTGTGTAGCCCCAGTTGTAATCCGCCGTCAGGTGATACGCCTTGCGGTCGGTACCGTAGGCATTGGCCAGAACGGGCGCCAGCGCGGCACCGGACATGTAGGAGTTGAAGAAGTGGCGGAAGCCGTTGGCCCGCTTGTCCTTGCCGGTTGTGTCGTTGGAGTGGGTCAGACCCGCCATGAAGATCACGCCGGCCTCCTGGCAGAGAGCCTGAACGGCCACGGCCACGCCCGAAGACGAGCCGCCGGAAATCATCACGGCGCCGTCTTTTTCGATCATCGACTTGGCCGATGCGCGTGCGGCGTCGGATTTGGTCTGGGTGTCACCGGTAACGAACTGGACCTTCTTGCCCATGATACCGTTGCCCTCGAGGGCCTTGGAGCTGAACGTCTGCAACATGCCGCCGTCGCCGCCACCGTTCAGGTGCTCGACCGCGAGTTCGAATGCGCGCAGCTCGTCCGCGCCCTCATCCGCGTAGGCACCCGATTGTGGCACGTTGAAGCCCAGCGTGACCGTGTCGCCCTGCGGCGCGTTGGTAAAGCCGGTATGCGCATCGGCGCGCAGATACGTGGGCAGGGCGAGGCTGGCACCGGCAATCGCGCCGGTTCTGAGCAGTCCGCGCCGTGTCGGATTGTAAATTGACATGGAAGTCCTCCCGAAATTTGTCAAACACGCGTCCCGACGTTCTTAGCGGTCGTTGACGCAGGCACATCTTGTGCAGGGGCAGTATTGCGAGGGTCTGGTGTATTCGCAATAAGTCACTTGACCGAAACGATTTGTTTGTAAATAAATCCACATGGAAAATGCGGGATTTGTAAATTTCATGTTGTTGCACCGCAGAAAGCGTCTGTTTTCGGACAACAATACCGTCAGGGTTGCGCATGTCGGCTGAGGCGCAGACCGGCAGCCGCATCCGCGAGCGGCGGGTGATGCTGTCGCTCAAGCAGGCGGAGCTTGCCCGCCGCATCGGAATTTCTGCGAGTTACCTCAACCTGATCGAACACAATCGGCGCAAGATCGGCGGCAAGCTGTTGTTGTCGCTGGCCGATGCGCTGGATGTCGAACCGCAGGCGTTGACCGAAGGGGCGGAGGCCGCGTTGCTGGGCACGCTGCGCGAGGCGGCACTCGCCGCGCATCTGCCGGATGCCGACATCAACCGCGCCGAGGCTTTCGCGGGCCGCTTTCCGGGCTGGGCCGAAGCGCTCGCCGCATCGCAGCGCCGGATCGCTGCGCTGGAGCGCACGGTCGAAACCATGAGCGACCGGATGTCCCACGACCCGCATCTGGCCGCGTCGATGCACGAATTGCTCTCCACGGCCGCCGCCGTCCGGTCCACGGCGGAGATTCTCGCCGGTGAAGAGACGCTGGAGCGGGAATGGCTCGACCGGTTCCACGCCAATATCGGCGCGGACAGCAGCAGGCTTGCCGCAAGCGCGCAGTCGCTGGTGCATTACCTCGAACAGGATCCGCAGGCCGCCGAAGAAACGGTCACCCCGCAAGACGAGGTCGAGAGGTTTCTGGAGGCGCATGCCTTTCATTTCCCGACGCTTGAGGCAGGCACCGCGGGCGATGCCGTCGCAAGCCTGATCGAGGGCGCGGACATACCGCTGAGCGAGGCCGCGGCCTTTACCCTGCGCGGCGTGCTAGGGCAGATCCGCAGTGATGCCGCACTTGTGCCGCTCGCGGCGCTTACGGATGCCATCGGGGATCTCGGGCCCGATCCGGTCGCACTTGCGCGCACCTTGGGGGTGCCGGTGGTTGTCGTGCTGCGGCGCATGGCGTCGGTGGCGTCGCTGTCGGCGGGTCTGGTTGTCTGCGACCGGTCGGGCACCGTGATATTCCGCAAGTCCATCGACGGCTTTTCGGTCCCCCAGTTCGACAGCTGCTGCCCGCTCTGGCCGCTGTTCGGCGCGCTGTCGGCCCCCGGAACCGTGCTGCGCGAACGAATCGGCCAGTTGGGGCGCGGGCAGGTCGAATTCGATGCCTTTGCGGTCACGGACGTACAGGCCGCGCCCGATTACAACACACCGGCGCTGACCCGCGGTGTGATGCTGCTGCTGCCCGCGGCAGCGGGCGGACGCGAGCGGCCGGTACGGGCGATGGGGGCAAGCTGCCGGATCTGCCCGCGCGAAGGCTGTACCGCGCGCCGCGAGCCGTCGATCCTGTCTGGCTGACAGGCAAGGCCCGCTTGTTTTGACAGGACCTCAAAACGGGTGCATCGTGGCCGCGAAGATCCGGACGCATGGGGCAGCAGACCGCAGCGGCCGGTCGTATAACCGGGGGGAGGACACGCGCATGACCAAGCATGTGGTGTTGGTGGAGGACGAGACGAACATCGCCGAGGCGATCCGTTTCCTGCTGGGGCGCGAGGGCTGGCGTGTTCAGACGCTTGCAAACGGCACCAACGCGGCCGAGACGATCCGCGCGACACGGCCCGATCTGGTGATGCTGGATGTGATGCTGCCGGGCCGGACGGGGTTCGAGATTCTGGCCGATTTGCGCGCGGACGCCGATCTGGCGGACCTGCCGGTGCTGATGCTGACCGCGCGCGGGCAGGCGAGGGATCGTGAAATGGCCATGCAGGCGGGGGTGAACCGGTTCATGGCGAAACCCTTCTCGAACGCCGAAATGCTCTCGGCCGTCCACGAGCTGACATCGGGGCAGCCCAGCTGATGGGCGAGCGGCCGCTGTTTCTGGAAAGGCGCAGCTACAGGCAGCGGCGGATCATGGACATCGTGCGCTTCCTGCCGCTGCTCTGTGCGGTCCTGTGGGTTCTTGTCCCGATGCTGTGGCCGCAGGATGAGGAGGGCCGCACGGCGATGTCCTCGGCGCTGCGCTATGTCTTTGCCGTGTGGATCCTGGCGATCACGGCCACATTCGCCCTCTGGCGCCGCATTCGCGGACCGGAGGGAGGGGTCGACTGATGGTCTCGCTGAACCAGCTGGTCGCGGTCTGCCTTGTCTATGTGGCAGGGCTGTTCGTGGTGGCCTTTCTGGCCGAAAGGGCTGCGGTCCGGGGGCGCGGCAACTGGCTGCTGCGCTCGCCTTTGGTCTATACGCTGTCGCTGTCGATCTACTGCACCGGCTGGACCTTTTACGGCGCGGTCGGATACGCGGCGCGGTCGGGGCTGGAGTATGTCACGATCTACCTCGGGCCGAGCCTGGTGATGATCGGCTGGTGGTGGCTGTTGCGGCGGCTGGTGCGGATCGGCCGCAGCCAGCGGGTGACATCGGTCGCGGATCTGATCTCGGCGCGCTACGGTAAATCGAATGTGCTGGCGATCATGGTGACGGTCATGGCGGTGATCGGCGTCACGCCCTACATCGCCTTGCAGCTTCAATCGGTGGTCCTGTCGCTGTCGATCTTCGCGGCCCCGTCGGAACAGGGCGGCGCGCCGGTGCTGAACAACGCGCAGGCCGCGTTCTGGCTTGCCGGAGGTCTGGTTCTCTTTACCGTGCTGTTCGGCACCCGGAACCTCAACGCGAATGAGCGCCACCACGGCGTGGTGATCGCTGTCGCGGTCGAGGCGGTGGTCAAGCTGGTGGCCTTGCTGGCGGTGGGGATCTTTGTCGTCTGGGGCGTGGCGGGCGGCCTGTCGGAGACCTTCGCGCGGATCGACGCATCGCCCATCGGGACATGGCAGACCAGTGGCAGCCGCTGGTCGGCGCTGATCATGCTGTCGGCTGCGGCCTTCCTGTGTCTGCCGCGGATGTTTCAGGTGATGGTGGTCGAAAACGATGATGAGCGGCATTTGCAGACCGCCAGCTGGGCGTTTCCGCTCTATCTGATGTCGATCAGCCTATTCGTCGTGCCCATCGCGGTGATCGGTCTGGGCCTGATGCCCGAGGGCGCGAACCCCGATCTCTATGTTCTGACCGTCCCGCTGAGCGAGGGGCAGAACGGCCTTGCCACGCTGGCGTTTCTGGGCGGCTTTTCCTCGGCCACGTCGATGGTGATCGTGGCCACGCTGGCGCTGTCGACGATGATGTCGAACCATATCGTCATGCCGGTCTGGCTTTATCTGCGCGAGGGCGGGGCGCAGCAATCGGGCGATGTGCGCAAGGTCGTCATCAACGCGCGGCGCCTGTCGATCCTGCTGATCATCTCCTTGGGGTATTTCTACTACCGCGCGTCCGGCGGGTCGGGGGCACTGGCGGCCATCGGCCTGATCTCTTTCGGCGGGGTCGCGCAGTTTCTGCCCGCCATGCTGGGCGGTATCTTCTGGCGCGGGGCCACACGGCTGGGCGCGATATGCGCGCTGTGCACCGGCTTTGCGCTGTGGATGTTCACGATGCTGCTGCCCAGTTTCGGCACCGACGCCGTTCTGAGCACGGGCGTGTTCGAGAACGGCCTGCTGGGGCTTGGGCTGTTGCGTCCGCAGGCGCTGTTCGGGATCGAGGGGCTGGACCCCACCGTGCACGCGGTCTGGTGGAGCCTGTCGCTGAACACGCTGGTCTTTGTCGCGGTGTCCTGTTTCAGTTTTCCGCACCCGTTGGAGCGGTTGCAGGGGGCGCAATTCGTGAACGTGATGCAGCAGGGCGCCGAATACGCACGGCCCCCCCGTGCGACCGCGGGGCAGGTCGAGGACCTGATGATCATGTCGCAGCGTATCCTTGGGGCGCCCGATGCGCAGGCCTTCTTCGCCAGCGAGGCCGCGCGTCAGGGGATGTCGGGGCAGCTCCCGCGCCCCTCGGCGGATTTCGTTGTCCGGCTCGAACGCGAGCTGGCCGCGTCCGTCGGGGCGGCGACAGCCCATGCGATGATCAGCCAGATCAGCGGCGGGCAGTCGGTATCGGTCGAGGATCTTCTGGCGGTGGCGGACGAATCCGCCCAGATCCTCGAATATTCAAGCCAGCTGGAGCAGAAATCGCAGGAGCTGACCGAAACCGCCCGCCAGCTCGGCCGCGCAAACGAAAAGCTGACACAGCTTTCGCTGCAAAAGGACAGTTTTCTCAGCCAGATCAGCCACGAGCTGCGCACGCCGATGACCTCGATTCGCGCGTTTTCGGAAATCCTGCGCGATACCGGTGGCCTGAGCGACGAGGAAAAGACGCGCTATGCGTCGATCATCCACTCCGAAACCATCCGTTTGACGCGGCTGCTGGACGATCTGCTGGATCTGTCGGTGCTGGAGAACGGGCAGGTCACGCTGAACCTGCGCCAGACCAGCCTTGCCGAAGTGCTCGACCATGCGATTACCACCGCCACCGCCGGCGACAACAGCCGGATCGTGCTGCACCGCGACCCTGCGCGCGAGCGGGTCGACCTGCTGACCGATCCCGACCGGCTGGCGCAGGTGTTCATCAACCTGATCACCAACGCCGTGAAATACTGCGCCGCCGACACGCCCGCGCTGTCGATATCGGTGGGCGGGCAGGGCGATGTCGTCACCATCCGCTTTACCGACAACGGCCAGGGCATCCCAGACGAGGCGCAGTCGCTGGTGTTCGAGAAATTCGCGCGCCTTGCCGAAGGCAGCGGGGCGGGCGATGGCGCGGGGCTTGGTCTGGCGATCTGCCGCGAGATCGTGACACGGCTGGGCGGGGGCATCCGCTATGTGCCCGGTGCGGGCGGCGCGTCTTTCGAGGTCAGCCTGCCGCGCGCGGCGGCGACGACAGTGGCAGACGCGGGTTTGTTGCGCGCTTAAATCGGCCATTAACCATTGCCTTGCTAGACCGGTGTGCGGCAGGTCTTCGGATCGCGCGTTGAACGGTGCAGGCAGCAAGGGGGCGGGTGGCGACACAGATGAGTGCAAAAAAGATCACCTCCCTCGTCCGCCGCAAGGCCGAAGCGGGGCGCGAAAGCTATGCCGCGCGGGCAATGACGCTTGGCCGCGCGCTGCGGCTGACTGCTGCCCGAACGGCGGATGCGCATCTGGACCTCGCGCTGAGCGTGATCGGCCTGACGCAGTCGCTGCGCGACGGGGCGAGTCTGGAAAAATCGCTGCAGCAAACCTCGCTCTTGTTGCTGATGGAGGGGTCGGGGGGCCGTGCCGCACTTGCCGTGCTCTCGCCCGAACTGGTCACCGCGCTGATCCAGCAGCAAACCATGGGTCGCATCACGGCGCCCCCCGAGGGGCAGGAGCCACGCCCGCACACCGCGACCGATGCGGCGCTTTGCGCACCATTCGTAGAGGCGCTGCTGCGGCAATCCGCCGAGATGCCCGAGAAGGCCGACGACCGTGCGCTGGTTGCGGGATACCGCTTTGGCCTGTGGGCCGGTTCCCCGCGCGAGGCGTGCCTGTCGCTGGATGCACCGGAATACCAATCCTACACGCTGACGCTGGACCTTGCCGGTGGAACGGTCAGTGGCACGCTCGACCTGGTTTTGCCGCCACCGCCACCGGCGCAGCCGGCCCCGCCGGAGGACGACGCGCTGCCCGATGCAGGCGCTGTGCCGACGTTCTCTCAGAACGTGCTGGGGCTGAATGCCGAACTGACAGTCGCGTTGACGCAGCTCACGCTGCCCTTGAACCGCATATCGGGCTGGCAGGTCGGGGATTTCGTCGCGCTGGATGTGACGTCGCTGGGCCAGAGCCTCGTGCTCGATGCGAATGGACGGATGATCAGCCGCGGCACGCTGGGCCAGCTGGACGGGTGCCGCGCGGTCCAGCTGGAGCAAAGGCAGCAGCCGCACATCCATCCGCGCCGCCGCGCGTCCGATCGCGACGGGCTGGATCTGCCCGATGTGACTGCGGGCGATGCAGCGGGGCGGCCGGAGCCGCCGGCGAAACGCGGTGCCGATCCGTTCGGCGATCTGGATGCAATGCCTGACATGTCGGATCTGGAAATGCCGCAGGACGACGCCGGTGTGCCTGCCGGACGCAAGGGGCCCGCGCACGCGGGCGGGGTCGAACGGCGCAGGCAGGCGTCAGCCTGACCGGTCCCCATGCCTGCGCTCTTCGATACAGCAGCTTGCGGCGACCGGATTTTCCCGATCACAATCGCTGCACAGTATCACGTCCGGTCGCGGGCGCGCGGCGCGCGCTGGCCTAGCCTTCGGCCTTGGTCAGGTGATCGCGCATCGGTTCGAGGTCATAGCCCGCCTCGCGCCCTGCTTTTATGATGTCGTCGGCCTTCATCTTGCCGGCCTGTCCAAGCGCCCAGGCGATGCACGACCGCGTTCCCGACGCACAATAGGCGAAGGTCACCCCGTCCTTGTCCGCGCCGATGTCGCGGTTATGGGCGATCACCTCTTCGGTCATGGTCTGGTGCGTCAGCGGTTGAACCGCAAACTCCAGCCCCGCATCCTCGGCCGCCGTGCGCATCGCGGCGGCACCGAGCGGGGCGGGCACTTCGGCGTCAGGGCGGTTGCACAGGATACGCGTGATCCCTTGGGCCTTGAGCGCATCCATCATCGCGGGTTCGATCTGGGGGCCAACGAAATATGTCGGGGAAAGCTGTCTGATATCCATGGGTTTTCCTTTGCGGTGGGGCGCCGCGCTATGGTGCGGCACGGTCGTGACGGTCGAAAGATCCTAACCCAGAAAAATGCCGACGATGACGATCATCAGCCCGATGACCGACAGAAACAGCGCGCCGAGGTTGATCGGCACGACGCGGCGCAGCTCGGCGCGCATCTCTTCGTCGGGCAGGCTGGCGCGTTTCGCGCGGCTGACGCGCAGAATGCAGTAGACCAGACCGACCAACCCGAGCAGGGATATGCCGGTGCCGACCCAGATCAGCGTCTCGAAAAGGGGGGAGGGTACGGTTTCCATGGCGCTTGAGTATGATAATCCCGACCCACCGGCAAGTGCCGCTTGCGAGGGCGGCAAGCGGCATGTAGTCAGACGCCCTGACCCTATACCGACAGGAGCCGCGCGATGAGCGATTTCAGCACCAACCCCACCCCGACCGAGGATGCGGGCGACGCGAATTACCGCGTGACCGCCAATGAACTGCGCCAGTTCGTAGAGCGGATCGAACGTCTGGACGCCGAGAAGAAAGACCTTGCCGAGCAGCAGAAGGAAGTCATGGCCGAAGCGAAATCGCGTGGCTACGACACGAAGGTTCTGCGCAAGGTGATCGCGCTGCGCAAGCGCGAGCCCGACGACATCGCCGAGGAAGAGGCGGTGCTGGAAATGTACAAGGAAGCGCTGGGAATGTGAGGCTGCGGGCAAGGCGCGCGAAACGCCCTTGCACGTAAGGTCCACGGCCAATAGAAGACCACAAATTTATGACCCGCGCGGAATGCGCGCGGCCGAACGCGATGGAGCACACATGCAGGTCAAAGAGACGCTGAACGACGGTTTGAAACGCGGCTATCACATCACGCTGACGGCGGATGAGCTGGACGCCAAGGTAAACGAAAAGCTTGCCGAGGCGCAGCCGGACGTTGAAATGAAGGGCTTTCGCAAGGGCAAGGTGCCGATGGCACTGCTGAAAAAGCAGTTCGGCCAGCGCGTCATGGGCGAAGCGATGCAGGAAAGCATCGACGGCGCCATGTCCAAGCACTTCGAAGACAGCGGCGACCGCCCCGCGATGCAGCCCGAGGTCAAGATGACCAACGAGGACTGGAAAGAGGGCGACGATGTCGAGGTCGAAATGACCTACGAGGCGCTGCCAGAGATCCCAGAATTGGATCTGAGCGGTATCAAGCTCGAGAAAATGGTGGTGAAGGCCGACGACGCGTCGATCGACGAAGCGCTCGAAAACCTCGCCGAGACCGCGCAGGATTTCAAATCCCGCAAGAAAGGCTCGAAGGCGAAAGACGGCGATCAGGTCGTGATGGATTTCGTCGGCAAGGTTGACGGCGAAGCCTTCGAAGGCGGCTCTGCCGAGGATTATCCGCTGGTGCTGGGGTCGAACTCCTTCATCCCCGGTTTCGAAGAGCAGCTGGTTGGCGTGAAGGCCGAGGAAGAAAAAGACGTGACCGTCAACTTCCCCGACGATTATCAGGCCGAGCACCTTGCCGGTAAGGAAGCCGTGTTTTCCTGCACCATCAAGGACGTGAAAGAACCCGTCGCCGCCGAGATCAACGACGAGCTGGCCACGAAGTTCGGGGCCGAGGATCTGGCCGCGCTGAAGACACAGATCGGCGAACGTCTGGAAGCCGAATATCTGGGCGCGTCGCGCGCCGTGATGAAGCGTGCGCTGCTCGACGAGCTGGACAAGATGGTCAGCTTCGATCTGCCGCCGTCGCTGCTGGACGCCGAAGCGAGCCAGATTGCCCACCAGCTGTGGCACGAGGAAAACCCCGACGTCGAGGGCCACGACCACCCCGAGATCGAGCCCACGGACGAGCACAAGGAGCTTGCCGCGCGCCGTGTACGTCTGGGCCTGCTGCTGGCCGAGCTTGGCCAGAAGGCAGAAATCCAGGTGACCGACGCCGAGATGACACAGGCGATCATGAACCAGGCGCGCCAGTACCCCGGTCAGGAGCGCCAGTTCTTTGAATTCGTTCAGCAAAACCAGCAGATGCAGCAGCAGATGCGCGCGCCGATCTTCGAAGACAAGGTCGTCGATCACGTGGTCGAGCAGGCGCAGGTGACCGAGAAGGAAGTCTCGAAAGAAGAGCTTCAGAAAGCGGTCGAAGAGCTGGAAAACGAAGAATAAGTCACGCGGTTACGCGATGATGAAGGGGCCTCGCCGGATCGGCGGGGCCTTTTTCGTTTGCGGTGGGGTTGTGGACGATCTGACGGCCGTGGCCGCCCGCGCCGGATCAGGACTTGCGCAGGCCGGTCTCGACAAGCATCCCGCGCCGTTTGGCCTCGTAGTAATAGCCGCGGGCGTACCACTTGATGGCGGTGCCGTGATCCCCGTCCGACAGCAGCCACGCGCCGCGCAGGTATTTCAGGGCGTATTTGAGATTGGTGTCCGCATCGAGCAGATCCGTCGGCGCGCCCTGAAAGCCCATGGATCGGGCAGTGGCGGGCAGGATCTGGAGCAGGCCGTAATAGGGGCCGTTGCGGGCTTTGGGGTTGTGGGTGCTTTCGCGGATGGCAAGGCGGTGCACCAGCGGACGCGGCAGGTCGTAGAAATCCGACCAGTAGTTGATCTTCGAGCGAAGCTCGGGCGTTTCATTGGGGTGCAAGGGCAGCGCGCTTCTGGGGGTGGGCGGTGTGGCTGTCGGCGCGGCGCTGCAGGCGGACAGGGGCAGGGCGGACAGGCCCAGGACGAAATGGCGACGGGAAAGGGCAGGCATCGGGGACGCTCCGGGACGTTTATGCTGCCGCGGAGACTATGCAGCGCCAAAATCGCGGGCAAGCCGCGCATTTTGGCAGTGGCGGGAAGATGCCAAGGGCTCGGCGCCACTTTGCCCATGGAAACGCAAAACGCCGCGCGGTATCCCGCGCGGCGTCTGTTTTCCGGCTTGTGACCGGAATTATTTGTCTTCGTCGTCCAGTTTCGCGTCGAGTTCCGCTTTTTCCTGAACGGCAGGCTCGCCCGATTCCTGTTCCACTTCGGTTTCCAGCTCGTCGAGCTGTGCCGAACCGATATCGTCGAACAGTTCCTGGATTTCGAATTCCGCGGCTGCTTCTTCTTCGGCGGCCAGTTCCTGAATGGACTTGCCGGATGCCTGAAGCTCGGCCTCTTCGGGCGAACGTGCAACGTTCAGCTCGATTGTGGCTTCGACTTCGGGGTGCAGCACGACTTTGACTTCGTGAACGCCCAAGTATTTGATCGGCGCGCCGAGGACGACCTGCTTGCGGTCGACGGTAAAGCCGTTTTCGGTCGCGGCATCGGCGGCGTCACGGGTGGTGACGGAGCCGTAGAGCGCGCCCGCGTCGGAAGCGGAGCGAATCACGATGAACTGCTGCCCGTCGAGCTTCGTGGCCATCGCGTCGGCCTCTTTCTTGCTCTCAAGGTTCTGCGCTTCAAGCTGGGCTTTCTGCTGTTCGAAGGCTTCGATGTTCGCCTTGGAGGCGGACAGGGCCTTTTGCTGGGGCAGCAGATAGTTGCGTGCGTAGCCGGGTTTGACGTCGACGACATCGCCCATCTGGCCCAGTTTCGCCACACGCTGGAGAAGAATGACTTGCATGTGCTTTACTCCTTACTTGACGGCGTAGGGCAGCAGGGCAAGGAAGCGGGCGCGTTTGATGGCACGGGCCAGTTCACGCTGCTTTTTCGCCGAGACTGCGGTGATACGGGATGGGACGATCTTGCCACGCTCAGAGATGTAGCGTTGCAGCAGACGTGTGTCCTTGTAGTCGATCGCCGGTGCGTTGTCGCCCGAGAACGGGCAGACCTTGCGGCGGCGGAAAAATGGTTTTGCGGCCATGGTTTATGTCCTTTTCTTCAAGCTATGGATCAACGGCGCTCGCGACGGCCTTCACGCTCGTCACGCTTTTGCATCTGTACCGATGGCAGTTCTTTGTGCTCATCGACCTTGATGGTCAGAACCCGCATCACGTCGTCGTGCAGACGCATCAGGCGTTCCATCTCCTGCACGGCGGGTGCCGGTGCATCGGAGCGCAGGAAGGCATAGTGGCCCTTGCGGTTCTTGTTGATCTTGTAGGCCATCGTCTTGACGCCCCAGTACTCGTGATCCACGAGTTTCCCGCCGTTGTCGGACAGGACGGTGCCAAAGTGTTCGATCAGCCCTTCGGCTTGCGTGTTGGACAAATCCTGACGCGCGATCATGACATGCTCATATAGCGGCATGTGTGCTCCATTTGTTTCAAGGCGCATTTCAAAGGTGGGGTTCTATCCTCTTGCGGCCCCACCACGAGAGACTGCGCGGTTCAAAAGTAAGTGCAAGAGAGCGCCCGTATACACGGATACGCGCGTGGCGCAAGCGGTGTCGCGCCAAGCCAATTCCGCACCCGCGCCATCAAGCCGCCGCAGTCGGCGGGCAATCTGATCCCGCCCAGTGAGCGGAAGACCGAGATGAGCCTGACCCTAGACTATGATTTCCTGCCCCCCGCGTTGCCGTGCACGGTGTGCAAGCTTGACGGTGCGCGGATGGTCGCCCGCGCGGCCAGACGGCTGTGCGCGGCTGCATTATGGATCAGTGCGCTGGCCATCTGGATTGCCCCCGGTGCCACCTGGGAAAGCGATATCATGCTGCTGAAACTGCTGCTGTCGCTCAGCGCGATGCTGGGCGCGGCGAGCCTGTGGCTGGCGGGCACGACGCCCGAATTACCAACGGTCGAGATTGATCTGCATACCAAGGAGTTGCGGATGCTGCGCGGGCAGGGGAGACAGCCCAGAAAACTGATCGAGCGGTGCGCGTTCCGCGATCTCGACCGGGCCGAGCTGGAAAATGGCCAGATCGCCTTCTGGGCAAGGGACGGCCGTTTGCTGGTCGGGGTCAGCCTGACCAACGCGACGGCCCACGCCGCATTGCTGGCGGCGCTGCGCGCCGAGGGCAAGCTTGCCAAGCCTGCGGGCTGAGTGTTCGCCTGCGCGCACAGGGTGTTTGGTTGTGCGCGGTTGAGTTTTTGTCGCACGGATCCAGTTTAGGCTTACCTTTTCAAGTCATGGAGACACCGATGAAAAAGCTTCTTCTCGCCACCGCGCTGACAACACTGTCGACGTTCACCGCCGCACAGGCCGAAACATGGTATCCCGATCCGACCCACACGGATGTGGTGATCACCTGGAACCACGCCGGTTTCTCGATGCAGACCGCGAAATTCCACGAAGTCGAGGGGACGCTTGATTTCTCCGAAGGCGATATCGCCAACGCCAAGGCCGATTTCTCGGTCATCGTTGACAGCGTCGACACCGGCGTCGAAGCGCTCGACACCGAACTGGTCGGCGAGAACTTCTTCAACGCGGCAGAGTACCCTGCCATCCGCTTCGTCTCGACTTCGGTCGAGCAGACAGGCGACATGACCGTCAAGGCGACCGGCGAACTGACGATCAAGGATGTCACCGGACCCGCGACTTTCGACATCACCGTGCACAACATGGGCGCGCACCCGCTGGGCGATATGTTCGACTATAACAAGGGCGAATGGCTGGGCATGACTGCGACAACCACCATCATGCGTTCCGAATTCGGCATCGACACGTTTATCCCTGTCGGCTCCGACGAGATCACGATCGACATCAACACAGAGCTGCGCGCGGGTGGCTGGGAATAATCCCACCCCACTTCCGACACCCTGAACGAGAAAAGGCTGCTCCGACCGGAGCAGCCTTTTTTGTGCCCGCCGCCCCGCGTCTAGCGGGTGGCGGTCAGGTCGATCTTTACCACCACCGGGTACTTGAGAGAGCTTTCGCCGCTGAGGTTGTCGCCGATGCCGAAATTGCGACGGTCGAGGGTGACTTCGCCCTGCGCGGTGGCGGTGTCATCGTTGATCAACAGCGAGAAGGGCAATGTCACCGGCACGGTCTGGTCCTTGATGCGCAGCGTACCTTCGGCGGTAAACCCGTCGACACCCACGATCAGATCGGCGGTAAAGGTGGCGGTCGGATAGTCGTCGACGTTGAAGAAATCCGCACCCATGGCCTGATCCGTCACGGAGCCGAGCGTCAAGGATCCGATGGAGACTGTCGTCTCGACCTCGCCCGCCTTGCCCTGTGGCACGGTGGGGTCATAGGAGATCGCCGCGGTCCAGTCGGCAAAGCTGCCGGTAACATCGGAATTGAACTGGGTCACCGTGATTTCGATGGTGCCGTCGGTCACCGTCCAGTCCGAAGCGACCTCTTCAAGGGTTGCCGCCGCCGCGCGGTCACCGCCGTGGGGGGCGTAGACGCCCTGTCCCGCGCCAATGGCAAGGACGATCGCCCAGACCCCCAGCGCCGCCGCAATGGGCTGTCGGCCGCGGCTTTCGGGGGCGGGGGCCACCATACCGTCGGCGCGCCCCAGCATCCGGCGCAGGGTATTGTCCTTGTCAATCAGGTGATGCTTCAGCGCGCCCGCGATATGCGCGAGGATCGTAAAGATCATGACATTGGTAAAGACCCAGTGCAGGCCCCCGAAAAAGGCGGAGACGCTTTCGGATTTCGGCACAAGCGGCAGGCTTTGGCCCAGCGGCCACCAGATCGGCGCGAACCCTTCGCTGGCCGCGTGATGGATCCATCCCGACAGCGGCGCCAGCACCAGCGATCCGTACAAGAGCCAGTGCGCGGCTTCGGCGACGAAGGTCTCGACCCGGCGTTCGGGATGCAGCGGGTCCGGTTTCGGCTGCGCCAGCGCCCAGAGGATGCGCAGCAGCGAGATGAAGAACACGCTGACACCGAGCGTTTTGTGAAGCGAGAACATCCACGCCTTTCGCGCCAGTTGCTCGGAGGTCTCGTAGGGCAATTCATCTGCGATCAGCGCGACGGCGATCAGCGTGAGGACCAAGAGGGCGGTCAGCCAGTGGAAGGCGCGGGTGACGCTGCCATAGAGGCTTTCTGTATTGGAAAGGGACAAGGCGGGGCTCCTGAATAAAGGCCGGTTACCGCAAAACTACGCCGTGCACGCCGCGTGGCAATGGGCGCGGGCGCAGATGTCATGTGCACCAGCTGCGTGTGGCACCCGTCGTGCCGTGCCACTTGTGACGGCGGGTGTGCTTCGCTACACCCGATGTCGCAACAGATAGGCTGAAGGTCAAAAGATGAGCATCGCATTCGTATTTCCCGGTCAAGGCGCGCAGACAATCGGCATGGGCCGCGATCTGGCAGACAGTTATCCCGCCGCACGCGCCGTTTTCGAGGAAGTCGATGATGCGCTGGGTGAAAAGCTGAGCGCGCTCATCTGGGACGGCGATCTGGACACATTGACCCTGACCGAGAACGCGCAGCCCGCGCTGATGGCAACCTCGATCGCCGCGATGCGGGCGCTGGAGGCCGAAGGCGTCGAGGTGACGCGGGCGTCTTTCGTGGCGGGCCACAGTCTGGGTGAATATTCCGCGCTCTGTGCGGCGGGGGTTTTCGGCGTTGCCGATACCGCGCGTCTGCTGCGCACGCGTGGGCGGGCCATGCAGTCGGCGGTGCCCGTGGGCGAGGGGGCGATGGCCGCGATTCTGGGTCTGTCGGCGTCAGATGCCGCGGCATTGGCCGAGCGTGCCGCCGAAGGTGACGTGTGCCAGCTGGCCAACGAGAACGACCCCACGCAGAACGTGATTTCCGGCAGCAAGGCCGCAGTGGAGCGCGCGATTGCCATGGCCAAGGACGCCGGTGCGAAGCGCGCGCTGCCGCTGCCGGTGTCGGCGCCGTTCCACTGCGCGCTGATGGCGCCCGCGGCAGAGGCGATGGACAAGGCATTGGCCGAGGTATCGATGCGCGATCCCAAGGTGCCGGTGGTCGCGAATGTCACGGCGCAGGCGGTGGATACCGCAGCGCCCATCCGCCAGCTTCTTGTCGATCAGGTGACGGGACGCGTGCGCTGGATGACGTCCGTAGAATGGATGGTGGCGCAGGGCGTGAGCGAGTTCTGGGAAATCGGCGCAGGCAAAGCGCTTTCGGGCATGATCCGCCGCATTCACAAGGATGCGGTGCTGCGCAACGTGGGCGTCGCGGCGGATGTGAAGGACGCGGCAGCGAGCTGATCCGCGCTGCACCAAGGAAAAACAATCGAGAGGAAGCGGACATGTTTGATCTGACAGGGAAATCGGCGCTTATTACGGGCGCGTCGGGGGGGATTGGCGCGGATATCGCGCGGGCGCTGCACGGGCGCGGCGCGACGGTCGGCCTGTCGGGCACTCGCACCGAGCCGCTGGAGGCTCTGGCCGCGGAACTGGGCGATCGCGCGCATGTGCTGCCCTGCAACCTCAGCGATATGGAGGCCGTGGACGCGCTGCCGAAACAGGCGATCGAGGCGATGGGCGCGGTCGATATCCTTGTGAACAATGCGGGCATCACCCGTGACAACCTGTTCATGCGGATGTCGGACGACGAATGGCAATCGGTCCTGAACGTGAACCTCACCGCGACGTTCAAGCTGTGCAAGGGTGTGATGCGCGGCATGATGAAGGCGCGATGGGGCCGGATCGTCAATATCTCGTCCATTGTCGGCGCCACGGGCAACGCGGGGCAGGCGAATTACGCGGCTTCGAAGGCCGGTCTGGTGGGCATGTCCAAAAGCCTTGCCTACGAGGTGGCGTCGCGCGGGATCACGGTGAATGCCATCGCTCCCGGCTTTATCGAAACTGCGATGACCGACAAGCTGACCGATGACCAGAAGTCCGGAATCATGGGCCAAATCCCGGCAGGCCGCATGGGCACGCCCGAAGAGATCGCGGCGGCGGTGGTGTACCTTTCCAGCGCCGAAGCCGCCTATGTGACCGGTGCGACCTTGCATGTGAATGGCGGTATGGCCATGTTGTAGAAGCGCTTGCGAAAGCGTTTGCGTCCCGCGTGGCTTGTGCTAAATGGGGCGCAGATTCATCCGCGCGGGCCTGCTTGCAGGTGCGCATCCCCGCATCGCCGGGAAAACGAGCCGCCCCTTTTGGGGCACATGACGTCCCATCCCGAATCTGGCGTGGGCGGCAACCAAAAGGGGCCAACGGTCCAACGAATGAGGAACATTTTATGAGCGACGTCGCAGAACGCGTAAAAAAGATCGTGGTTGAGCACCTTGGTGTGGAAGAGGACAAGGTTGTCGAGAACGCCTCGTTCATTGACGATCTGGGCGCAGACAGCCTCGACACCGTCGAACTTGTCATGGCGTTCGAAGAAGAATTCGGGATCGAGATTCCTGATGACGCCGCCGAGAACATCCAGACGGTTGGCGACGCAGTGAAGTTCATCAAGGAAGCTTCCTGATCCGACTTTCGCAGGCGCGTGGCGCCAGCATGAAATGACCCAGAACGGCGCAGTCCCTTGCGGATTGGCGCCGTTTTTCTTTTTCGGGCGAATTGGTCCTTGCCGGAATCGCCGCGCTGCGGCAATTCTGCGGGTCCAATGCACAATCCAGAGTGAAGGTCATTCACCGCATGTCGCGCAGCATACCAACGATCAATACCCAACGCCTGACCCTCAGGGCGATGCGAGCCGAAGACTTCCCGCGCTTCGCGCAGATCTGGGCCAAGCCCGAAGTCACCGCGCATATCAGCGGCAAGCCCTGGCCGAAAACCCGAAGTTGGGATGCCTTTCTGCGCAATGCGGGCCACTGGCAGATCGCAGGCTTCGGACAGTGGGCGATCCAGTTGCACGGACAGCCTGAAATGGCGGGGCAGACGGGATTTTTCTTCGGGTCGCGCGGATTGGGAGAAGACTTCGATCCGTTTCCGGAAACCGGTTGGGTGCTCGATCCCGTTGCGCAGGGGCAGGGCATGGGCATCGAGGCGGCCGCCGCCGCTCACGACTGGTTTGACCGTGTCGTGGCGGGCCGGACGGTGTGCATGATTACGCCCGAGAACGAAAATTCGCTGAGTATCGCGAAAAGCCTCGGCTATGTCGCGTTGCGCGAGGCCGAGATCGACGGGGATGCCGTTCTGTTGATGACGCGCAAGGGACCGCCGGTCTGATCTAGCGGAGCACGCCCTGCATCACCTCGTCGCTGGGCGGGCTGTCGTCCTTGGTGCCGTGCAGGACGCTGACATCGCCGGTGCTTTCGACAACGACGGCGAAGACATTGCTGATCTGGTATGCGTTGGCCTCGCGCAGTTTTGCCCAGAGATCCGAGCGTGTCATGCCCGCCTTGAGAAGATTGCCCTCCAGAACGGTGCCTTTTTCCATGACCAGCAAAGGCCCGTTGTCGAGCGCGCATTCGACGGTGCCGCTGCGCGCGCGCAGGTTCGCGGTGACAAACTGGACGATGAAAAGAGCGACAAGAGCCACCACAAAGTGCCACACCGGTGTCGAAAGCGTCGTGACAGCCCCCGCGAGCACCGATCCGATGGAGACGGTGATCGCAAAGTCGAAGCCCGACATCTTGGAAAAGCTGCGCAATCCGTGGATGCGGGTCAGCGCGATAATGACCGCGATGGTGAGTGCGGCGCGCAGAGTAATCTGCAAGGCGATATCCATGGGCATCCTCCGGCTGTCGATAGCCAACGCATCCGGATCGAGGTGGTTCCGCATCGGCGGGGGCCTGAGCATCGCGGTCGTAACACTTGAACTTGCAAGTTCCCGCACTGTATAGGCTTCGGAGCATTCATTCTCCGAGAGGCAAAATTATTATGCGCAGAGTGGTCGTGACAGGTCTTGGATTGGTGACGCCTTTGGCCGACGGGGTCGAGGAAAGCTGGAAGCGCATTCTGGATTGCCAGTCGGGCGCGGGCCCGATTACGGGGTTCGATCCCAGCCAGCTGGTGACGCAATACGCCTGCGAAGTGCCTTTGGGCGACGGATCCGATGGTACGTTCAACGCCGATGCCTATATGGCGCCGAAGGACCAGCGCAAGGTGGATACATTCATCCTTTTCGGGATGGCCGCAGCACAGCAGGCGATCGAGGATTCGGGCTGGACGCCGGAAGACCGCGAAAGCCAGGAGCGCACGGGCGTTCTGATCGGGTCGGGTATCGGTGGTCTGAATTCGATCGCCAACACCGCCGTGATGATGGCCGAGAAGGGCCCCAAGCGGGTCAGCCCGTTCTTCGTGCCCGGTGCGCTGATCAACCTGATCTCGGGTCAGGTTTCCATTCGCTACGGGTTTCGCGGGCCGAACCATTCGGTCGTGACCGCCTGTTCGACGGGCGCCCATGCGATCGGGGATGCAAGCCGCCTGATCCAGCACGGGGACGCGGACGTGATGGTCGCCGGTGGCGCCGAAGCGGCGATCTGCGAAATCGGTATCGCCGGTTTCAACGCCTGCAAGGCCCTCAGCACCAAGCGCGGCGATGATCCCAAAAAGGCCAGCCGCCCCTATGACGCCGACCGGGACGGTTTCGTGATGGGCGAGGGCGCGGGGATCGTCGTGCTGGAAGAATACGAGCACGCCAAGGCGCGCGGCGCGAAGATCTATGCCGAGGTGATCGGCTACGGTCTGTCGGGCGATGCCTACCACATCACCGCCCCCTCCGAGGACGGCGAGGGCGGCGAGCGGTCGATGCGCGCGGCCCTGCGCAACGCAGGTCTTGAGCCCAAGGACATCGATTACATCAACGCCCACGGCACCTCGACGATGGCCGACACCATCGAACTGGGCGCGGTCGAGCGGATGATGGGCGAGCACGCCGGCAAGGTGACGATGTCGTCCACCAAATCCGCGACCGGTCACCTTCTGGGGGCTGCGGGCGCGATCGAGGCGATCTTCTCGATCCTCGCGATCCGCGACCAGGTGGCACCGCCGACGATCAATCTGGATAACCCAGCGGTCGAGACCAAGGTGGATCTGGCCCCGAATGCGCCCGTCAAGCGCGAGATCAAGGTCGCACTGAGCAACAGTTTCGGTTTCGGCGGTACAAACGCGAGCGTTCTGTTCGGAAAGGTCGACTAAATGTGGCGACACATCGCGGCAAATGCGATCACCTTCCTCATGGTGGGTCTGTTCCTGCTGGGCGGAATCATCCTGTGGGGTCGGGGGCAGTATGACGCGCCCGGGCCACTGACGCAGGCGGTCTGCGTACAGGTGGACCGCGGCAGTTCCATGCGCCGTGTCAGCGATCAGCTCGTCGAGCAGGGGGCGATCACATCGGCCCCGATTTTCCGGATCGGTGCGGATTACGAGGAAAAGGCCAGCCAGTTGAAGGCGGGCAGTTTCCTCGTGGAACCCGAAGCGTCGATGCAGGAGATCGTGGACGTCATCACCCGTGGCGGTGCCAGCACCTGCGGCACAGAGATCGTGTACCGGATCGGGGTGAACCGCGTCAGCGTGCAGGTGCGCGAACTGGATCCGACGACCAACCGTTTCGTCGAACTGGCCGAATTCGCACCCGAGGCCGAAGAGACACCGGCAGAATACACCGAGACGCTTGAGCAGGCCGACACGCGGCTGCGTATCGCTGTGGCCGAGGGTGTTACAAGCTGGCAGATCGTCAATGCGCTGAACGGGATGGATGTTCTGGACGGCGAAGTTGCGGAAACCCCCGAGGAGGGCACACTGGCCCCCGACAGCTATGAGGTGCGGCGCGGCGACGACCGTGGTGCGCTGCTGGCACGGATGGAGGCGGCGCAGGTTGCCAACCTTGCCGCCGCGTGGGAAGCGCGCGATGACGACCTGCCGATCGAAAGCCCCGAAGAGCTGCTGATCCTCGCGTCGATCATCGAAAAGGAAACCGGTGTCGCGGAAGAACGCGAGCAGGTGGCGAGCGTCTTTGTGAACCGTCTGAATCAGGGCATGAGGTTGCAGACCGACCCCACGGTGATCTACGGGATCACGCGCGGCGAAGGCGTGTTGGGCCGTGGTTTGCGGCGCAGCGAATTGCGTCAGGAAACGCCGTGGAACACTTACGTGATCCCCGGCCTGCCGCCCACGCCGATTGCCAATCCGGGCCGCGCGAGCCTGATGGCCGCGGCCCAGCCGGGCGATACCCCCTATATCTTCTTCGTTGCGGATGGGACCGGCGGGCACGCATTTGCCGAAACGCTGGACGAGCATAACCGCAACGTGGCCCGCTGGCGCGAGATCGAGGCGGAGCGCGGCTCGGCAGCGGCGGGAAATGCCTCTACCGGTGGCAACTGAGCCGGTTCCGGCACGGTTACGCAGCCGTTAATCACCCGCGCTGTCGCTTAGGCGGGTCTTAGCGGCCTCTGTATAGTCTCTGCAGATGCTAGGAGATTTGGGCAAGCGGCTCTGACACCTGGTCAGGGCCGCTTTTCCACGTCTTTCGGTTGGAGTGATCCAAGCGAAAGGACAGTCAAGAGATGAAACTAGTTACCCCGGGCTGCTCGGCTGATGAAGTTGCGGAAGCACAGGCGCTTTATGCTTCGGTGCGTCGCAGGTTGATCGAGCTGAGAGACGAGTTGGAAGATCTGAAGGAACGGATCGCCGCCGGGGGGGAAGTCGATGGAACAGCGGCGATCAAGACCCTCGCACAGATGAACGAGGTCATCGGTCGCTGCCAGAAAGCGGAGTTGTTGGTACATGAATGCATCCATAGGCAAACGGGTGTTGCAAGGGGCGGAGAGGCTTTCGACCTTGAAAGGGCAAGGACTGATATCGGGTGCAAGCTGGATCGCCTCCGCTGCAGCGTCGGTTCAGGAGGGTTTCCTGAATGAACTCGACGAGGGAGAGCTTCGCGCTCTCCCTTTTTTGTTCGAGTTCTGGGCGATGCCGCATCAGCTGCCGCCGGAGGGCGACTGGCGGTCGTGGGTCATCATGGGCGGGCGCGGTGCGGGCAAGACCCGCGCGGGCGCCGAATGGGTGCGCAGCATCGTCGAAGGCGCCGGGCCGCTTGATCCCGGGCAATGCCGGCGCATCGCGCTGGTGGGCGAGACGATCGAGCAGGTGCGCGAGGTGATGATCTTTGGCGACAGCGGAATTCTGGCCTGTTCGCCGCAGGACCGGCGCCCCGACTGGGAGGCAGGGCGCAAACGGCTGGTCTGGCCCAACGGTGCGGTGGCGTCAGTGCATACGGCCCATGACCCCGAAGGCCTGCGCGGGCCCCAGTTCGACGCAGCCTGGGTGGATGAGCTGGCGAAATGGAAGAAGGCCCGCGAGACGTGGGACATGTTGCAATTCGCCCTGCGGCTGGGTCAGCAGCCGCGCGTCTGTGTGACCACCACGCCGCGCAATGTCGGAGTTCTGAAGGATTTGCTGGCCGCGCCCTCGACGGTCACGACCCATGCGCCGACGGACGCGAACAGGGCCAACCTTGCGCAGTCTTTCCTCGACGAAGTGCGCAGCCGGTATCGCGGGACGCGTCTGGGGCGGCAGGAGCTGGACGGGGTGTTGCTGTCGGATGCCGAAGGGGCGCTGTGGACGTCGGAAATGATCGAACGGGCCCGTGTGCGCGAGGTGCCGGCGCTGGACCGCATCGTGGTCGCAGTCGATCCTTCCGTCAGCGGGGGCAACAACGCGGATGCCTGCGGTATCGTCGTGGTCGGGGTCGAGGGCAGTGGTCCGCCGCAGCATTGGCGGGCCTACGTTCTTGCCGACCGGACGGTGCAGGGGATGGGGCCAAGTGGCTGGGCGCGGGCCGCGATCGCCGCGATGGAGGAATTTGGGGCCGACCGGCTGGTGGCGGAGGTCAATCAGGGCGGGCAGCTGGTGCAGGAGGTGATCCGCCAGATCGACCCGCTGGTGCCCTACAAGGGCGTTCACGCATCCCGTGGCAAGGTCGCGCGGGCCGAGCCGGTGGCCGCGCTCTACGAGCAGGGGCGCGTGCGCCATGTGACCGATCTGGATGCGCTGGAGGACCAGATGACGCGCATGACACCGCGCGGCTACGAGGGGCAGGGATCCCCCGACCGCGTCGATGCGCTGGTCTGGGGCTTGCACGAGTTGATGATCGCACCGGCCGCGAAATGGCGACAACCCGGCGTGCGCAGTCTGTAAGGGGACAAGGGGGCCGCGGCCCCCTTTTTCGTGGGTGCTGCGTGGCGGGTGGTGTTGCGCGCAGGTGCGTACGGTCTGGTGTCCGGGTCTTAAACCTTTGGGTGGCAGATTGGTTCTCGACGCAAAGAGGCGGCCCGGAAGGGACGCGCGGCGCAACCAGATGAGAGGCGGTGGGCATGTTTGATTTTCTGCGACGGGGTACGGATGAGGTGGTTGAGACCAAGGCCTCTGCCTCGGGGCGTGTGGTGGCGGTGCAGGGCGCGGGGCGCGCGGCGTGGAGCCCGCGCGATACGGTCTCGCTGACGCGCACGGGTTTTGCCGGAAACCCCGTCGGGTTCCGCTGTGTGAAGCTGATCGCCGAAGCGGCGGCGGCGCTGCCGCTGGTCTTGCAGGATGCCGAGCGGCGGTTCGACAGCCACCCTGTGCTGTCGCTGGTTGCCCGGCCTAACGGTGCCCAGGGCCGTGCCGAGCTGATGGAGGCGCTTTATGCGCAGCTTCTGCTGTCGGGCGACGGATATCTGGAGGCTGTCGGCGGCGAGGGCGGTGTGCCGCTGGAACTGCACGTCCTGCGGTCCGACAGGATGTCGGTTGTGCCGGGTGCGGATGGCTGGCCGGTGGCCTATGAATACGCGGTCGGCGCGCGCCGGCACCGCTTTGACGTGGGCGCTGTTCCCGTGATCTGCCACATCCGCAATTTCCATCCGCAAGACGATCATTACGGCTTTTCGCCGATGCAGGCGGCGGCAACGGCGCTGGATGTCCACAATGCGGCCTCGCGCTGGTCGAAGGCGCTGCTGGACAATGCCGCGCGCCCTTCCGGTGCGATCATCTACAAAAGCGCCGACGGGCAGGGCAGCCTGAGCACTGACCAGTACGAGCGGCTGGTGAGCGAAATGGAAAGCCATCATCAGGGCGCGCGCAACGCGGGACGACCGATGCTGCTGGAAGGCGGGCTGGACTGGAAGCCGATGGGGTTCTCGCCTTCGGATATGGAGTTCCAGAAAACCAAGGAGGCCGCGGCGCGCGAGATTGCGCTGGCCTTCGGAGTGCCGCCGATGCTGCTGGGGATTCAGGGTGATGCGACCTACGCCAACTATCAGGAGGCGAACCGCGCCTTCTATCGCCTGACGGTGCTGCCGCTTGCGGCGCGGGTAACGGCGACGCTCGGCCACTGGTTGGCGGGGTTCAGCGGTGACGCGGTCGAATTGCGCCCCGACCTCGACCAGGTTCCGGCATTGGCTGCCGAACGTGACGCGCAATGGGCGCGGGTCGCCGGTGCGAGTTTTCTGACCGATGCGGAGAAGCGCAGCCTCCTGGGGCTGCCTGCGGTGGCCGCAGATGAGTGAGTTGCCGGTAGAGCGCTTTCAATGCGCGCCGGGGATGCGATTGCAGGCGCACGAGCGGGTGAGCGCGATCCATTTCGGGCATCTCGACAAGCGTCTCGAGCGGATCGAGGTGATGATGGAAAGGCTTGAGCGCAGGCTGTGGTTGACCGTCTACGGGGTTGTCGCCGTGATCCTGGCGCAGGCGGTGCATCCGGTGCTGGTGGTCACACCATGACGCGAATTTAGCGGGAGAATCCAGATGGATATGAGTGGAATGAGCTTCGGGCAACGCCCGGAGAACGGCGGCGGCTTGCCCGGTCTTGAGCGCAAGTTCGTGAAGTTCGACGCGGTCGAGGGCATTGCCGAAGGGGTCGAGATCCGCGGCTATGCGTCCTTTTTCGGGGACGTGGATCAGGGGAATGACGTGGTCCAGAAGGGCGCCTATGCCGCCAGCCTGAAGGTGCTGAAAGACGGCGGGCGCGGCGTGAAGATGCTGTGGCAGCACGACCCCGCCCAGCCCATCGGCGTCTGGGACGTGGTGCGCGAGGACGCGCGGGGCCTGTTCGTGAAGGGCCGGATCCTGAAATCCGTCGCAAAGGGCCGCGAAGCGATCGCGCTGATCGAGGCGGGTGCGATCGACGGGTTGTCGATCGGGTACCGGACCGTGAAAGCGACCAAGAACACCAAGGGCCAGCGGCTCTTGCAGGAACTGGAGCTTTGGGAGGTGTCGCTGGTGACCTTTCCGATGCTGCCCAGTGCGCGGGTGGGGGCGAAGGCGGACAGCTGGCGCAGCCTCTACGATGTCCTGCGTGACATGGCGGCGGTTTTCGATGCGGCGCGCGCCGAGATCGACCCGCGGCAGACTGAAACCAGAAGCAAAGGGGAATGCAGATGAGCAGGACCGAAGACATGCCCGGGAATGATCTATCCCCGGCGGAGGACGTGCGGCGGGCCGTGACCGGCTTTGTCAGTGAGTTCAAAGGCGTACAGGCCAAAATCGAAATGAAACTTCAACAAACGGAAGAGCGAATGAACATGCTGGATCGAAAGACTATGACAGCGCAGCGCCCGCCACTGGCCGGTGCGACGGATAGCGGTGCACCGCACAAGAAGGCTTTTCACGCCTATGTGCGCAACGGCGATGACGACGGGCTGCGCGGCCTCGAGCTGGAGGGCAAGGCGCTGTCCACGGCGGTGAATTCCGACGGCGGATACCTCGTTGATCCGCAGACGTCCGACATCGTGAAATCGGTGCTGAACTCGACCGCGTCGATCCGTGCGATTGCGCAGGTGGTGAACGTCGAGGCGACGTCTTACGACGTGCTGGTCGACCATTCGGATGTGGGTGCCGGCTGGGCCACCGAATCCGCGACGGTCGGGGAAAGTGACACGCCGCAGATCGACCGGATCACGATCCAGCTGCACGAGCTGAGCGCGCTGCCCAAGGCGTCGCAGCGTCTTCTGGATGATGCCGCGTTCGATATCGAAGGTTGGCTGGCGGGCCGGATCGCGGACAAGTTCGCACGCGCCGAGGCCGGTGCCTTCATCAACGGTGACGGGATCGACAAGCCCAAGGGCTTCCTCGCACACGCCGCCGTCGACAACGATGTCTGGGCCTGGGGCAATCTGGGCTATGTGCCGACAGGCACTGCCGCAGAGGTCGATGCGGATGCCATCGTCGACCTGGTCTATGCGCTGGGTGCGCAGTACCGCGCCAACGCCAGCTTTGTGATGAATTCCAAGGTTGCGGGCATCGTGCGCAAGCTCAAGGATCTGGACGGCCGTTTCCTGTGGTCCGACGGTCTGTCTGCGGGCGAACCCGCGCGGCTGATGGGCTATCCCGTGCTGATCGCCGAGGATATGCCCGATGCAGGCACCGGATCGATGTCGATCGCGTTCGGTGATTTCGCGGCCGGATACACCATCGCGGAGCGCCCCGATCTGCGCATTCTGCGCGATCCCTTCAGTGCCAAGCCACACGTCCTGTTCTACGCAACCAAGCGCGTGGGCGGTGATGTCAGCGACTTCGCGGCCATCAAACTGCTGAAATTCGGAACGTCCTGAACGGGCGTGACGGATGCCGGGGTGGCCATTGAGCCGCCCCGGTGCCCGGGCACATGCCCTTAACTGATGCCTTTGTGTTGTCTAGCTGCTCCCCTCCGACCGAGCAATGCAAAGGCGGGGGTGTGTGTCCGGACGAAGGGGGGAAGCGGCCTGCCGGCCGGGATGTGACAAGGTTTGAGAAAGGCTTTGCGATGTTGATCGAAGAGACGAATGTGCCCGATGCGGCCCTGCCGGTAGATGCTTTCAAGGCGCATTTGCGTGTCGGAAGCGGATTTGCCGAAAGCGGCCTGCAGGACGAGGTTTTGAGCAGTTTCCTGCGGGCCGCGATGGCCGCGGTCGAGGCGCGCACCGGGAAGGTGCTGATGGCGCGTGAATTTACGCAAGTGGTCAGCGGGCTTTCGGTGCCGGACGCGGTGCTTTTGACTGCCGCACCGGTTACCGTGATCGCCGCGGTCTCCTTGGTATCGCGGGCGGGGGACGAACAGGTGCTGGACCCTGGTCTCTACTGGCTGGAACGCGACAGCCACGCGCCGCGCCTGCGTGCCACCGGGGCCTGTCTGACGGGGCCCGAGACAGGGGGCGAACTGCGGGTGCGGTTCCTGGCCGGTTACGGTGCGGAATGGGACGAGGTCCCCGCGGACCTGCGCCAGGCCGTGATGATGCTGGCGGCCCATTATTACGAGTACCGCCACGATACTGCCCTCGGCGACGGGTGCATGCCCTTTGGCGTCACCTCCCTGATCGAGCGGTTCCGGGTCTTCCGGATGGGCCCGGGCGGGGTGCGGGCATGAGCGCGCCGCGGCTGAACCGCAAGCTGGTGCTGGAGGCGCCGGACCGTCTGGGTGACGGGGCCGGTGGCTACGTCAGCGGCTGGGTGCCCTTGGGGGTCCTCTGGGCCGAGATCGTGCCGCGCACCGGCGGAGAAACCGCGCGCACCGGAGCGCCCGTCAGCCGGATGCGATACCGCGTGACCGTGCGCGGCGCGGATTTCGCAAGTGACGCGCGGCCCGCAGCGCAGCAGCGCTTTCGCGAGGGCGAGCGGATTTTCACGATCGAGGCGGTGACAGAGCGCGACCCGGAGGGCCGCTATCTGACCTGCTATGTCGAAGAGGAGCAGGTGGTATGACCTATGCCGTTTCGCAGGCCCTTCAGGCGGCCGTTTTCGACGTGCTGTCCACCGATCCGGCGGTTGCTGCCGAGGTTGGCAGCGCAATCTATGACGCGGTCCCCGCTGGCGCGGTTCCCGATATCTATCTGCGACTGGGGTCGGAGACCGTGCGCGATGCCTCGGACGGCAGCGGCGCGGGGTCGGAGCATATGCTCACCGTGTCGGTGATTACCGTGAGCCCGGGATTTTCCAGTGCAAAGGCGGCGGCGGCGGCAGTCAGCGATGCGCTGCACGGCGCCGATCTGGCGCTGGCGCGGGGCCGGCTGGTGTTCATGCGATTCGACCGGGCCAGCGCCCGCCGCATCGACAGCGCAAGTGCGCGCCAAATCGACCTGCGCTTTCGCGCGCGGGTTCAGGACGACTGAGTTCAACGCCAACAGGCTTTTTAAAGGAGAGATCACGATGGCTGTTCAGGCAGGCAAGGACCTTTTGGTCAAGGTGGACATGTCCACGGACGGTAATTTCGAAACCCTCGCAGGGCTTCGTGCCACGCGCATCAGCTTCAACGCAGAGGCCGTGGATGTGACCGCGCTCGACAGTGCGGGAGGCTGGCGCGAGCTGCTTGCAGGGGCGGGCGTGCGATCTGCGGCGATCAGCGGATCGGGTGTGTTTCGCGATGCCGCGACGGACGAACGCGCACGGGAGTTGCTGTTCGACGGTCTGACACCGGATTTCCAGATCGTGATCCCCGATTTCGGCATCGTGCAGGGACCGTTTCAGGTCACGGCACTGGAATACGCGGGCCAGTTGAACGGGGAGGCCACCTATGAGCTGAGCCTCGCGTCGGCGGGCGAGATGCAATTTGTCCCAGACGTAGATCCGGTGGTCTGACATGACCAACCGGTGGAGGGGGGAAGTGGCGCTGACCATTGATGGCAAGCTGCACCAGATGCGCCTGACGCTGGGCGCGCTGGCGGAGCTGGAGGAGGATCTGGACGCCTCGACACTGCTGGAACTGGTCGAGCGGTTCGAGAGTGGCCGGTTCAGTGCCCGCGATATTCTGGCGCTTCTTCATGCCGGATTGCGCGGCGGCGGATACCAGACGGACCCCGATGCGCTGGCACAGGCGCATATCGAAGGCGGTCCGGTGGCGGCGTCGCGTGCGGCAGCCGAGCTGCTGGCGCGGGCCTTTGCGGTGCCACAGTGAGTGCCGCCTTCGACTGGCCCGCGCTGATGCGCGCGGGGCTGCATGTTCTGCGGCTGACACCGCGCGAGTTCTGGGCGCTCACGCCCGGAGAGCTTCAGACCATGCTGGGCGCGGGAACGGGAACCAAGCCGCTGTTGCGCGGCGGTCTGGAGGCGCTGATGGCGGCCTATCCGGACAAGCGAAAGGACAAAGACGATGCAGGACGATGACAGCTTCGATGACTTGCAGACGGATGCGCAGGCGCTGAACCAGACGCTGGGGCAGACGGCGACCCTGGTGTCGGGTTTTGACAGCGAATTACGGCGCATGCGCACGTCGCTCACCGCGACGGGCAAGGACATGGCAACACTGGAAAAAGGGCTGAGCCGTGGATTGCGCCGCGCGTTCGACGGGGTGGTCTTTGACGGCATGAAGCTGAGCGATGCGCTGTCGACGGTCGCGCAGTCTCTGTCGCGCACCGCCTATAACGCCGCGATGAAGCCGGTGACCGACCATTTCGGCGGGCTTATCACCCAAGGGATCGGCGGGTTGGTGCAGGGCATACTGCCCTTTGCCAACGGTGCGCCCTTCAGTCAGGGGCGTGTCATGCCTTTCGCCGATGGCGGCGTCGTGACCCAGGCCACGCATTTCGGGATGCGCGGGGGGATCGGCGTGATGGGCGAGGCCGGACCCGAGGCGATCATGCCGCTGTCGCGCGGCCCCGATGGCAAGCTGGGCGTCAGGATGGCGGGCAGCGGGGGCGCGCCGACGGTGGTGATGAATATCACAACGCCCGATGTGGCCGGGTTCCAGCGGTCCCGCAGCCAGATCGCGGCCCAGATGAGCCGCGCGCTGAGCGCCGCACAGAAGAACCGTTAGGGAGAAAGAGCGATGAACTTTCACGAGGTGCAATTTCCGCCCGATCTGAGCTTTGGTGCCGTGGGCGGGCCGCAGCGGCGCGTTGACGTGGTCACGCTGGCCAACGGCTACGAGGAGCGCAACACGCCATGGGCGCATTCGCGCCGCGTCTACGATGCGGGTCTGGGGCTGCGGTCGCTGGACGATATCGAACGGGTCATCGGTTTCTACGAGGCCCGGCTGGGACAGATGTTCGGCTTTCGCTGGAAGGACTGGTCGGATTTCAAATCGTCCATTCCGTCCGCCAAGGTCGATTACGCGGACCAGCTGATCGCGACCGGCGATGGGGAAACGCTGGCGTTCCAGCTGCGTAAGACCTACCGGTCCGGCGCGCATGAATACGCGCGACCCATTTCAAAGCCGGTGAAAGGGTCGGTTCTGATCATGGTCGAGCAGGATGAACAGCGCGAGACCATCGATTATACCGTCGATGAGACCACGGGCATCGTGACCTTCTTCGATGCCCCCGATCCGGATACGCGGGTCTTCGCGGGGTTCGAATTCGATGTACCCGTGCGGTTCGACAGCGACCGGCTGCTGACGAATATCGCAAGCTTTCAGGCCGGTCAGGTCCCCGACATCCCCGTGCGCGAGGTGCGGGTATGAGCGCGGGATTCAACGCAGGCCTTGCCGCGCATCTGGCGGGCGGGCTGACCACGGTGTGCCACGCCTGGGCGATTACCCGCTCTGACGGCAAGGTATTCGCATTTACCGATCACGACAGGCCGCTGTCCTTCGCGGGCATCCGCTTTCGCGCCGATACGGGCCTCAGCGCGCTGGCGTTGCAGCAAAGCACCGGATTGTCCGTGGACAACACCGAAGCACTGGGGGCCCTGTCGGATGCATCGCTGCGCGAGGACGAGATCGAGCAGGGGCGGTTCGACGGCGCGGACGTCCGCGCGTGGCTGGTCAACTGGGCGGATCCCGCGCAGCACTGGCTGAATTTTCGCGGCACCATAGGAGAGCTGACCCGTGCAGGCGGCGGTTTCCGCGCCGAATTGCGCGGATTGACCGAGGCGCTGAACCGCCCGCAGGGGCGGGTCTACCAGAAACCGTGCACAGCCGTTCTGGGGGATCGCATGTGCCGCTTCAACCTTGGCAGTGAAGGTTTCGTTCACGATATTCCGCTTCAGGGTCACAGCGATTACCGCCGGTTTACGTGGGATTTCACCCTGCCGTTCGCGCCCGAATGGTTCGCCCGCGGGCGACTTGAAGTCACCGCCGGACCGGCGGCCGGGCTTTGGGGTGCGATCAAATCCGACAGCATCGAGGAGGACGGGCGCGTGATCGAGCTTTGGGAGCCCATACGCGCAGGGATCGCGGCGGGTACCGTGCTGAGGCTGACGGCAGGGTGCGACAAGCGCACGGACACCTGTAGTGGCAAGTTCGACAATCTGAAAAACTATCAGGGCTTTCCCGATTTGCCGGGCGAGGACTGGGTCGTCTCGGTGCCCTCTGGGGCGAAGGCCAACACCGGCGGGTCGCGCAGATGAGCGCGGCGCAGATTGTGCGCGCGGCGCAAGCCTGGATCGGCACGCCTTATGTGCATCAGGCGTCCTTGCGGGGGGCAGGGTGCGATTGTCTGGGCCTCGTGCGCGGTGTGTGGCGCGATGTGTTCGGCACCGAGCCCGAAGCTGTCCCTGCCTATTCGATGGACTGGTCCGAACCTTCCGGAGAGGAACGCCTCTGGGCGGCGGCGTTGCGGCATCTGGTGCCGGTTGCAGCGCCGCAGGCAGGGTCGGTCGTTCTGTTCCGGATGCGCCATGGCGCGGTAGCAAAACACCTCGGCATCGTCTCGCGGGCGGGGGACGATCCCGCCTTTGTGCACGCCTATTCGGGGCATGGCGTTGTCGAAAGCGCGCTGACAGCCCCGTGGCGCAGGCGCGTGGTGGCGACATTTGATTTTCCACAGGAGGCCGACTGATGGCGACGATACTTTTCTCTGCGGCGGGCGCCGCGATTGGCGGCTCGGTTGGCGGTACTCTGGCGGGATTGTCTTCTGTCGCGATTGGCCGCGCGGTCGGTGCGACCCTGGGGCGCGTGGTGGATCAGAAGATCCTCGGTTCGGGGGCGCAGGCGGTCGAGACCGGCAAGATCGACCGCTTTCGGCTCACCAGTGCCGGCGAGGGCGATCCCGTTACCCGTCTGCACGGGCGGATGCGCGTCGGCGGGCAGGTGATCTGGGCCTCCCAATTCGAGGAGGTGACGACCACGAGCGGGGGTGGCAAGGGCGGCGGATCGCGGCCAAGGACGACCGAGTACAGCTATTCGGTCAGCCTCGCCATTGCGCTCTGCGAAGGCGAGATCAGCCGCGTCGGGCGGATCTGGGCGGACGGCGAAGAGATCGCGCCGGATGACCTGAACCTGACCGTCTACACGGGCAGCGCCGATCAACAGCCCGATCCGCTGATGGAGGCCATCGAAGGGCTGGGCACCGTGCCCGCCTATCGCGGCACAGCTTATGTCGTGATCGAGGCGCTGGCGCTTCAGGCCTACGGAAACCGGGTGCCACAGTTCTCTTTCGAGGTGCTGCGGCCCGAGCAGCTGGAATTCGATGCATCGACCCATGCGCTGACCTACGGGATCAACGGTGTGGCATTGATCCCCGGCACCGGAGAATATTCGCTGGCGACAACGGCTGTCAGCTATGAAGGAGAGAACAAGGCGCGGTGGAGCGCGAACATCAACTCCCCCTCGGGCAAGCCCGATTTCACGACATCGCTGGAGGAACTGGTCGAGGAATTGCCGAACCTCGCCGCAGCATCGCTCGTGGTGTCGTGGTTCGGATCGGACCTGCGGATGGCGCAGTGCGCGCTGCGCCCTAAGGTCGAGGACCCCACCATCGACGGAGAGGAAATGCCTTGGGTGGTGTCCGGTCTGTCGCGCGAGGACGCAGAGGTGATTGCGACAGGAACGGACGACCGGCCGATTTACGGCGGCACGCCCGCCGACGCGGCGGTGATCGAGGCGATCAGGGCGTTGCGCGCCGAGGGCAAGGAGGTGATGTTCTATCCCTTCATCCTTATGGATCAGGGGGACGGCAACACGCTGATCAACCCCTACACCGGCGAGGAGGGCCAACCGGCCCTGCCGTGGCGCGGGCGGATCACCCTCGAGCGTGCGCCCGGTGTCGACGGCACGTCGGACGGAACGCCTGTGGCGGCAACAGAGGTGCAGGCGTTCTTCGGCACCGCACGGGCGGCGCATTTCACCGTCACAGACGGGCAGGTCACCTATGACGGTCCCGACGAATGGTCGCTCACGCGGTTCATTCTGCATTACGCCGCGCTCTGTGCTGCCGCGGGCGGTGTGGAGGCCTTTTGCATCAGTTCCGAGATGCGCGGGCTGACGCAGGTGCGCTCTGGCAGGAATGTCTTTCCCGCCGTCGAGGCGCTGCGCGATCTTGCCGCCGAGGCCCGCAGCCTTTTGGGACCCGATACCAAAATCAGCTATGCCGCCGACTGGAGCGAGTATTTCGGATACCACCCGCAGGACGGATCACAGGATCACCTGTTTCACCTCGATCCGCTGTGGGCCGATCCGCAGATCGATTTCATCGGTGTCGACAATTACATGCCGCTGTCCGACTGGCGCGAAGGCGTGGCGCATCTGGATGCGCAGACGTGGGATGCGATCTACCAGATGGGCTATTTGCAAGCCAACATCGAAGGGGGTGAAGGCTTTGACTGGTACTACGGATCGCAAGAGGAGCGGGACGCGCAGATCCGGACGCCGATCACCGACGGGGCCTATGGCGAGCCCTGGGTCTTTCGCTACAAGGACTTCCGGGGCTGGTGGGAGAACCGCCATTACAACCGCATCGGAGGGGTCCGTGCGGCTGATCCGACCGGATGGGTGCCGGGATCGAAACCGATCTGGTTCACGGAATACGGCTGTGCTGCGATCGACAAGGGGACGAACCAACCCAACAAGTTTCTCGATCCCAAGTCGTCGGAAAGCCGCCTGCCCAGATATTCCGACGGGGCGCGCGATGACTTCATGCAAATGCAGTATTTGCGGTCGATGACAGACTATTGGGCCCGCCCCGAAAACAATCCCGAAGGACTGGAATACACCGGTCCGATGATCGACATGCGCCATGCGTTTGTATGGGCGTGGGATGTGCGGCCCTATCCTTTCTTTCCGGGCAATCGTGATCTGTGGAGCGACGGGCGCAACTACGCGCGGGGGCACTGGCTGAACGGGCGCACCACCTCGTGCAGCCTTGCCGCGGTGGTCGACGAGATTTGCGCGCGCGCCGGCGTCGGGGCGCGGGATACTAGCGGGCTTTACGGCGTGGTGCGCGGCTACGCCATGACCGACGTCAGCGATGCCCGCAGCGCGTTGCAGCCGCTTATGGTGCGCTACGGATTCGATGCGATCGAACGCGACGGGACGCTGTTGTTCCGGATGCGCACCGGTTTGCGGCCCACCGTGCTGGCGCGCGATACATTCGCCGTCAGCGACGATCTGGACGGGACATTGGTGCAGGTGCGTGAACCCGACGCGAGCCTGTCCGGGCGCATCCGGGTGCGCTTCGTACAGGCGGACGGTAATTTCGACGTGATCAGCGAGGAAGCCGTGTTGCCCGACGAACGCACCCATGCGGTCGCGGCTTCTGAATTCACCATGCTGATGACCCGTGCCGAGGGGCGGCAGGTGGCCGAGCGCTGGCTGAACGAGGCGCGCATCGCCCGCGAGACGGTGCGGTTTGCCCTGCCGCCCTCGCAGCTTGGCGTGCGGGCGGGGGATGTCATCTCGGTGCCGGCAGATCAGCGGGAGGGCGCGTCGCTCTACCGTGTGGACAGTGTCGAGCAGGCGGAGTTCCAGCACCTCGAAGCGGTGCGGATCGACCCGCAGCTCTACGACCCTGCGCCGCTGGATGACGAAGGGGCGCCGCTGCGGCGGTTCGTGGCGCCTCTGCCGGTGCTGCCGGTTTTTCTGGATCTGCCGCTTCTGCGCGGCGACGAAGTTCCTTTCGCGCCCTATATCGCGGCGACAGCATCGCCGTGGCCCGGAAGCGTGGCGCTCTACAGCAGCCAGGCGGGCGAGGATTACGCCGAGAACACGGTGCTGCCGGCGCGGGCGATCGTCGGGACCACGCGCACGCCCCTGTCCGCCACATGTCCCGGCCTGATCGACCGTGGCGAGGGGCTGGAAGTCCGTCTGATCAGCGGCAGGCTCGAATCGGTCAGCCGCGCGGCGCTGCTGGGCGGTGCGAACCTTGCCGCGATCGGGGACGGGGGCAAGGATAACTGGGAGGTTTTCCAGTTCCAGACCGCTACCTTGGCGGGCCCCGGCACCTATATCCTGTCGAATCGTCTGAGGGGGCAGGCGGGATCGGACGGCCTGATGCCCGATATCTGGCCTGCGGGATCGCAGTTTGTCCTGCTCAGCGGTGCCGTGCGCCAGATCGCGCTGGAGCGTAACCTGCGCGGCGTGGCGCAAACCTACCGGATCGGTCCGGCGCACAGACCGATCGACGACGGATCCTACCGTGAACTGACCCTCGCGTTCGACGGTAACGGCCTGCGCCCCTACGCTCCGGCGCATCTGCGCGCGTCGCAACGGCAGGACGGCGCGGTTGCGCTGGACTGGATCAGGCGGACGCGGCTCGACGGTGACCCGTGGGAGGGACCGGACGTGCCACTGGGAGAAGAAAGCGAGATGTACCTGGTCCGTATCGAGAAGAATGGCACGCTCCTGCGCGAGGAACTGACATCGCAGCCGCAATATCTTTATAGCGCAGCGGCGCAGAGCGCGGACGGCGCAAGCATTCCCTTCACCGCGCGGGTCGCGCAGATTTCGGCGACCTATGGTGCGGGTCTGTTCGCCCAGAGGATCGTGGGGATCTGATGCAGCGGTTGGGTGTGATGGACCTTCACCACGCGGCACGCGCTGTCGCGGCAGCCCCGCAAGCCCAGCGGGCAGGGCTTGCGGCGACCCTGTGTTCGGGTGCCCATGTCGCCCATAAATACGTCAAGCGCCTTGGCAGGTGGCATCCTGTCTGGGGCGACGGCAGTCTGCGCGCGGCGACCCATAGCTTTGCAAAGGTCGAAGGCCGGGTGATGGACACAAGGATGCTGGACGCTTATATTACGGTTTTACAGTGTCTTGAACGCAGGCTGCGCGAGAATTGCCGCCCATCCGGGGTGTGATGGGTTTGCGTCTGGCTCTGGTATGCTAAGTAACGGTGCAGACCTGCCGAAAAGGAGCCTTCCCATGGCCAGACCGCAAACCAGTATTTCAGCCGTAGATCCGGTATGGGACAGGATCACCACAGAGGCGCAGCGCGCGGTATCCGACGAACCCCTGATCGGGGGATTCGTACACGCCACCATTCTGCATCACCCGTCGATCGACAAGGCGTTGTCATACCGCGTCGCGGCAAAGCTGGCGTCGAACGAGATGTCGATGATGGTGGTACGCGAAGTCGTGGATCAGGCCTATGCCGACGATCCGACGCTTGTCGAAGCGGCGCGCGCGGATCTTGTCGCGATCTTCGAACGCGATCCGGCCTGCCACCGGCTGTTGCAGCCGATCCTCTATTTCAAGGGGTTTCAGGCCGTCCAGGCCTACCGCATCGGCCACTACCTGTGGAGCAAGGGAAAGCGCGACCTCGCGTATTTCTTCCAGATGCGTGTGTCCGAGATTTTCGGCGTCGATATCCACCCCGCCGCGCGGATCGGCAAAGGGATCATGATCGACCACGCCCATTCCGTGGTCATCGGCGAGACCGCCGTTGTGGGCGACAATGTCTCGATGCTGCATTCGGTCACGCTCGGCGGTACGGGCAAGGAAGAGGAGGACCGTCACCCCAAGATCGGAGACGGTGTGCTGATCGGGGCCGGAGCAAAGGTGCTGGGCAACATCAGCGTGGGCCACTGCAGCCGCATCGCCGCAGGTTCGGTGGTGCTGGAGGATGTGCCCCCCTGCAAGACGGTGGCGGGCATCCCCGCGCGTATCGTGGGCGAGGCGGGATGCGAGCAGCCCGCGATTTCCATGAACCATATGCTGGGCCCGTGGGAGGGCTGACCGCGCTGCCGCGACCCTGAGTAAACCGAAAAAGGCCGAAGCAATGCTTCGGCCTTTGTCTTGATAGGTTGCGCGCGCCCGGTGTCAGCCCCGGCGGCCTGAAGAGAACGTCAGGCGAGCATCGTCATCGGCGCTTCGAGATTGTCCTTGATCGCGGAAAGCAATTGCGCGCCCAGTGCGCCATCGATCACCCGGTGATCTACCGACAGCGTGACGGACATGACGGTGGCGACGGTCAGATCGCCGTCTTTGCCGACCACGGGTTTCTTCACCCCGGCACCCACCGCAAGGATCGCGCCGTGGGGCGGATTGATGACCGCATCGAAGTTGTCGATCCCGAACATCCCGAGGTTGGAGATGGCAAAACTGCCGCCCTGATACTCCTGCGGGCTCAGCTTGCGGTCGCGGGCGCGGGTGGCGAGGTCTTTCATCTCGGCGCTCAGGCTGGAGAGGGATTTCATCTCGGCGTCCTTGAGGACCGGTGTGAAAAGCCCGCCTTCGATCGCCACCGCAACCGCGACATCGGACGCGGTCATCTTGAGGATACGGTCCCCCGCCCAGACGGCGTTGGCTTCCGGCACCTGTTGCAGTGCCAGCGCGCAGGCCTTGATGATGAAGTCGTTGACCGACAGCTTCACGCCGCGCGGCTCGAGCTGCTTGTTGAGATCGGCGCGGAATTTCATCAGCGCGTCCAGATGGATGTCGCGACGCAGGTAGAAATGCGGCACTGTCTGCTTGGCTTCGGTGAGCCGCGCGGCAATCGTCTTGCGCATCCCGTCAAGTTTGACTTCTGCGTACTCGCGGCCCTCGTACATCTTCGCCACGGTATCGGCAGAGGGGCCTGCGGGCAGCGAAGCAGCGGCCTGCTTGGGCGCGTCCGTTTTCGCAGTATCCTGTTTCGCGTCGGCCGCTTTTTCGCTGGTCTTGGGCGCGTCCGATTTCTCGAGCGCCTCGACATCCGCCTTCACGATACGGCCGTGCGGGCCGGACCCGTCGATCGACGCAAGGTCGAGCCCCTTTTGCGCCGCGATCCGCCGTGCAAGGGGCGAGGCGAAAATGCGCGTCCCGTCCTTGCCGGTGGGGGCGGCGGGCGCCTCGGCGACCGATCCGCTTTCGGGACCGCCACGACCGTGCCCCTGTGCGGGCGCAGTCTGCTCGGACGGCTCTGCGGGCGCCACGTTCGACGAGGCCTCGGCCTCGGGCGCGGAGACCTCGCCGATGTCGTCAGCGCTTTCGCCTTCTTCCAGAAGCACGGCGATAGGCGCATTGACCTTGACGCCTTCGGTGCCTTCCTCGACGAGGATCTTGCCGATGGTGCCTTCGTCCACGGCCTCGAATTCCATCGTGGCCTTGTCGGTTTCGATTTCGCACATCACGTCGCCGGACGACACGGTATCGCCCTCCTTGACGAGCCATTTGGCGAGCGTGCCTTCTTCCATGGTGGGCGAGAGGGCGGGCATCAGGATCTCTGTTGGCATCTTGTCCGCTCCTTACCGGTAGGTGACTTTATGCACGGCCTCGATCACCTCTTTGGTGGTGACCAGCGCGTGTTTTTCGAGGTTGGCGGCATAGGGCATCGGAACGTCCTTGCCGGTGCAGTTGATGACCGGCGCATCGAGATAGTCGAACGCCTCCTGCATGATCACCGAGCTGATGTAGTTCCCGACCGATCCTTGCGGCCAGCCTTCCTCGACGGTAACAAGGCGGTTGGTTTTCTGCACCGACCGGATGATCGCGCCGGTGTCCATGGGGCGCAGGGTCCGCAGGTCGATGACCTCGGCCTTGATGCCGTCCTCGGCCAGCTTGTCGGCCGCTTCGAGCGCGTAGGTCATGCCGATACCGAAGCTGACGATGGTCACATCCTCGCCCTCGCGCCAGATCCGCGCCTTGCCGAAAGGAACAGTGTAGTCGTCAAGGTCCGGCACATCGAAGCTGCGCCCGTAGAGGATCTCGTTCTCGAGGAAAATCACCGGGTTCGGATCGCGGATCGCCGTCTTCATCAACCCTTTGTAGTCGGAGGCGGAGTAGGGCATCGCCACCTTCAGGCCGGGGACCTGCATGTACCATGCGGCATAATCCTGGCTGTGCTGGGCGCCCACGCGCGCGGCGGCGCCGTTCGGGCCGCGGAACACCATCGGTGCGCCCATCTGGCCGCCCGACATATAGAGCGTCTTGGCCGCCGAGTTGATGATCTGGTCGATCGCCTGCATGCCGAAGTTCCAGGTCATGAACTCGACAATCGGCTTCAGCCCGCCGAAGGCAGCCCCGACACCGATACCGGCAAAGCCGTGTTCGGTGATCGGCGTGTCGATCACGCGCTTGGAGCCGAATTCGTCCAGCATCCCTTGGGTGATCTTGTAGGCGCCCTGATATTCGGCAACCTCTTCGCCCATGATGAACACGGTCTCGTCGCGGCGCATTTCCTCGGCCATGCCGTCGCGCAACGCTTCGCGGACCGTCTGCTGTTTCAGCTTGGTGCCCTCGGGCCAGTCGGGGGTCACATCGGCCTGTGGTTCGGGGTGCGCCTTGCTTTCGGCGGGCGCGGTTTCCGAGGATTGTTCCTTGTCCGCCGGAACCGGGGCCGATGCGGATTCGGATTTGGCGGTGTCGATATCGGAGGCATCTTCGCCTTCCTCGAGAAGCACGGCGATGGGCGTGTTCACCTTCACGCCTTCGGTGCCTTCCTCGATCAGGATCTTGCCGATGGTGCCTTCGTCCACGGCCTCGAATTCCATCGTGGCCTTGTCGGTCTCGATCTCGGCCATGATGTCGCCGGAGGAAACGGTATCGCCTTCCTTGACCAGCCATTTGGCCAAGGTGCCCTCTTCCATGGTGGGCGAGAGGGCTGGCATGAGGATTTCAGTCGCCATTACACGGCCTCCTGCGGAATTTCGTCTGCGTAGATGTCTGTCCAGAGCTCGTCGAGATGCGGCTCGGGGCTCTCCTTCGCGAACTCGGCGCTCTCGTTCACGATGCCCTTGATTTCCTTGTCGATGGCCTTGAGGTCGTCCTCGCTGGCGTGATCGCCGGTCAGCAGCATCTTGCGCACCGCCTCAATCGGGTCGCGTTCGTCGCGCATCTTCTGGACCTCTTCGCGGGTTCGGTATTTCGCGGGGTCCGACATCGAATGGCCACGGTAGCGGTAGGTCTTGATTTCGAGGATGTAGGGGCCCTTGCCCGCGCGGCAGTGTGCGACAGCCGTCTCTCCGGCTGCCTTGACCGCCAGCACGTCCATGCCGTCGACCGCTTCGCCGGGGATGCCGAATGCCTTGCCGCGTTCCCAGATCTCGGCAGAGGAGGTGGAGCGCTGCTGCGCCGTACCCATGGCATACTGGTTGTTCTCGATCACGAAGATCACCGGCAGCGTCCAGAGCGCGGCCATGTTGAATGTCTCGTAGACCTGACCCTGATTCGCGGCGCCGTCGCCAAAGTAGGTGAAGGTGACGTTGTCGTTGCCCTTGTACTTGTCGGCAAAGGCCAAACCCGCACCCAGTGGCACGTTGGCGCCCACGATGCCGTGGCCGCCGTAAAACTTCTTCTCTTTCGAGAACATGTGCATCGAGCCGCCCTTGCCCTTGGAATAGCCGCCCTCGCGGCCGGTCAGCTCGGCCATGACGCCGTTGGGCTCCATCCCGCAGGCCAGCATGTGGCCGTGGTCGCGGTAGGTGGTGATGCGGCTGTCGCCGTCCTTGGCCGTGGCTTCGAGACCGACAACAACGGCCTCCTGACCGATATAGAGGTGGCAGAACCCCCCGATCAGCCCCATGCCATAAAGCTGGCCTGCTTTCTCCTCGAACCGCCGGATCAGCAGCATGTCACGGTAGTAGGCTTTCAGCTCATCCGCCGAAACATTGGGTGTCTCGGTCTTCGCAGTCGATTTGCGCGCCGCCATAGGTATCCTCCCTCTGCGTCCCGCTCCCCGCGGCACGAAAGTAGTTTAACGTTAAACTATACTCTAGAAGATTATGGGAGCGATGGCGAGGGCCGTCAACACAATGCAGCCATGCAGCAGGCGGATGCCTCAGCGAATGACGATTTCGTCGGCACGCACCATGCCCAGAACGGTTCGTGCGCGTTCGTCCAGCAGATCGAGGTCGAGATAATCGTCCGACAGGCGGCGGGTCAGGTTTTCCATCTGCGTCACTTCGGCGTTCACTGCGTCGAGCTGGCTCCGCAGGCTCTGCGCCTCGCCCAGAATTTCCGCACGGCGGAACAGGCCGAAATCACCCTGCACGGCGGCGAAGGTGAAATAGAGGCTCAGCGCGAAAGCGATCGCGAAGAACAACAAGGGACCGAAGGACGGTTTGCTCATGGTGTGCCTGTGTCTGCCGTTTGAAGCCACCTCTTCGCGGGTGGTCCCGTGACTATGACACAGGTGATTCGCCTTGTGAATCCCCCGACGCGCCCACAATGCATTATTTTGACGATTTGCGGTGTGAATGACCGGTGAGGTGCAGGGCAGGGGGTGGCTCCTCAGCCGCCCAGTGCCGCCACCCCCGGAAGGGTCTTGCCTTCCATCCACTCCAGAAACGCGCCGCCGGCGGTCGAGATATAGGTGAAATCCTCTGCGACGCCGGCCTTGTTCAGCGCCGCGACCGTATCGCCGCCGCCCGCGACAGAGATCAGCGCGCCCGCGCGGGTGCGTTCAGCGGCGGCCTGTGCGGCGGCGACCGTGGCGGTATCGAAAGGGGCGATCTCGAACGCGCCGAGCGGGCCGTTCCAGATCAGCGTCTTCAGCCCGTCAAAGGCCGCACGTATCGCCGCGATGCTTTCGGGGCCCGCGTCCAGCACCATCTGGTTGTCCTCAAGCGTCGTCTCGGCGCCCAAGGCCACGACATCATGGGCGGCTCCTTCCTCGAACGCACGCGCCACAAGGCCGTCGACGGGCAGCAGCACCCGACAGCCTGCGCGGTCGGCCTGCGCAAGGATGTCGCGCGCCGTGTCCAGATAGTCAGGCTCCAGCAGCGACGCGCCCAGCTGCGCGCCCTGTGCGGCGAGGAATGTGTTGGCCATGCCGCCCCCGATCACCAGAAGATCCAGCCGGTTCACGAGGTTTTCCAGCAGCGCGATCTTGGTCGATACCTTGGCCCCGCCCACAACGGCGCCCACCGGGCGCTCGGGCTTGGACAGGGCCGCTTCGAGCGCCGAAAGCTCGGCCTGCATGAGGCGCCCCGCGCAGGACGGCAGATGCCGCGCGATGCCCTCGGTCGAGGCATGGGCACGGTGTGCGGCGGAAAAGGCATCGTTGCAGAAGACATCGCCCAGGCCCGCGAGGCGGGCGGCGAAATCGGGGTCGTTCGTTTCCTCGCCGGGGTAGAAGCGGATGTTTTCCAGTAGGATCACGTCCGCGCCGCGGGCTTCCTCGGTCATGTCTTCGGCGGCGTCGAGTGTTTCGATCAGGCGCACGCTGCGTCCCAGCGCGTCGCGCAGGGCAGGCACGATCTGGCGCAGGCTGAGGTCAAGCGCGACCTTCCCCTTGGGGCGTCCGAAATGCGCCAGCAGCATCGGGTGGCCACCGCGGTCGAGGATATCCTTCACGGTCGGCACGATCCGGTCGATGCGGGTGGTATCCGTGACCTGACCGTCCTCCACGGGAACGTTGATATCGACCCGCGTCAGAACGCGTTTGCCGGATAGATCCATGTCGTCGAGTGATTTCCAGCCCATGAGAAGAATTCCGTCCTGTTCGTGCATATGTGTCCGCGTTGTTTTGCCGGTATCGCGCCGAGGGTCAATGGACCGGCTTGGCAATTCTGGTCGCGGGCCTTAGGTATCTCGTCAATACACGTCACAAGGAGCGCGGCATGGCCGAGATCAAAGACCCCGAAAACACGATCCTGATGGAACTCAGCGGCGGCACCGTCACTATCGAGCTTCTGCCCGATATCGCCCCCAAGCACGTCGAGCGGATGAAAGAGCTTGCCCGTGCGGGTGCCTACGACAACGTGGCCTTTCACCGCGTCATCGACGGCTTCATGGCCCAGACCGGCGATGTGCAGCACGCCAACATGGAAAAAGACTACAACCCGCGCATGGCCGGCACCGGAAGCTCCGACATGCCCGATCTGCCCGCAGAATTTTCCAAGATCCCGCACGCGCGCGGCAGCCTTGGCGCGGCACGCTCGGCCAACCCGAATTCGGCCAACAGCCAGTTCTTCATCAACTTCAAGGACAACGATTTCCTGAACGGACAGTACACTGTCTACGGTCAGGTCGTGTCCGGCATGGAGCATGTGGATGCGCTGACCCGTGGCGAGCCACCGGCGAATCCCGACCGCATGATCAGCGTGAAAGTCGCAGCCGATGCGTAATGTCTTGACCAGCGCTCTGCTTGCCACGGTTCTCGCGGGGCCCACATGGGCGACCGGTCTGGAAATCCAGATCGCGGGCGAGGCCGAAGGCACCGTCACCATCGACCTGCTCGAGGACGTGGCACCGGGCCATGTGGAGCGGATCACCACGCTGGCGCGTGAGGGCAAATACGACGGTGTCGTATTCCACCGTGTCATCGACGGCTTCATGGCGCAAACGGGCGATGTCGAACACGGTCGCATGGGCGGCGACATGCGTCGCGCGGGCACCGGCGGATCCGACATGCCCGATCTCGCGGCGGAGTTCTCGGACATTGCCTACGAAAAAGGTGTGGTCGGCATGGCGCGGGCGCAGAACCCCGATTCCGCCAACAGCCAGTTCTTCATCATGTTCGACGAGGCACCGTTCCTGAATGGCCAGTACACGGTCGTTGGGCGTGTGACCGACGGACAGGATGTGGTCGACGCGATCAAGCGCGGCACAGGCCCCAACGGCGCTGTCGTGGGAGAGCCGGACCGCATGGAAACGGTAACAGTGATCGAGTGATCCTGTGACCGTCACCAGAACACCCAAAGGCGCGTTTTCGGACGCGCCTTTTCTTTTGCGCGGGTGCTGCTGATGTGGAGCCTTCGACCCGCCACCGCCTCTGACGCGCGCGAAATCGCCCGGATTCACCGAAGCGCGCGCGACGCTGCGATGCCATGGCTTCCGCGGATCCATTCGGCGGGGGAGGATCTGTGGTATTTCCAGAATCGCGTCATCCCCTCCCAACGTGTCGATGTGGCGGTGCGCGATGGCCGCATCGCGGGGTTCAGCGCGCTCGATAAGGGCTGGATCACCCATCTTTACGCGGCACCCGATGCATGGGGGCGCGGTGCCGGCCGCACGTTGCTGCGCCGTGCCCAGGCTGGGCACAAACAATTGGACCTGTGGAGCTTTCAGCGCAATGCGGGCGCGCTGGCGTTCTACGCGCGCGCGGGCTTTGCCGAGGTCGCGCGCACCGACGGGGCGGAGAACGAGGAACAGATGCCCGATGTGCATCTGCGCTGGCGGGCAGGGGGATGAACGCAAAACGCCGCGGGCTCGTTGCCGCGGCGTTCAGAAGTTGGATTGGCTGTCCGGCCTCAGGAAGCGGGGTTCGCTTTCTGCGCCGGTGCGGATTTCGCGCCGGGGTTCAGCGGATCGTCCTGACGCTGCACGGAACCTTCGAAATGCGCGCCGCTCTCGATCGCGATCGTCTTGTGGATGATATCGCCCTCGACCCGTGCGGTAGAGGTCAGGCGCACTTTCAGGCCGCGCACGCGGCCCACGATGCGCCCGTTGATCACGACATCATCGGCGGTCACTTCACCCTTGATGGTCGCGGTCTCGCCGATGGTCAGAAGATGCGCGCGGATATCGCCCTCGACCGTACCTTCGACCTGGATGTCACCGGTGGTTTTCATGTTGCCGGTCACGTGCAGGTCCGAAGACAGAACCGAGGCGGGCGGCTTTGCCTTGGGGGCAGAGGCCTTGAATTCGCTCGATTTTGATTGCGGCGCGGGAGAAGACTGCGCCGGCGATGGCGGTGTTGCAGGCTTGGACTGGTCCGAGCCCGCGGGCGCTGGATCGTTGATTTTGCTCTTAGAAAACATCGTTGGCTGCCTTGATATAGATCATTGGATTGACAGGTTTTCCGCCGACGCGGACCTCGTAATGAAGGTGAACGCCGGTGACCCGTCCTGATGCACCCATATCACCGATCCGCTGCCCGCGCGACACTCTTTGTCCAACCTTGACGCGCATTTTCGACATATGCGCGTAGCGGGTTTCGATGCCGAACTCGTGCTGGATCTTCACCAGCCGGCCATATCCGGAACCCCAGCCCGCATGGGTGACCACGCCATCGGCAGTCGCATAGAGCGGTGTGCCAAGGCCTGCGGCGAAATCGACACCCTGGTGCATCCGGCGTCCGCCGGTCTTGGGATCGCGGCGGTATCCGAATTGCGAGGTGAAGCGGAACGAATCTTTCACCGGATTCGCGAAGGGCGCCTTCGACGCGGCGATACGGTAGAGGTTCAGACGGTCCAGCTGGTTCAGAAGGCGGTTGGCGCGCAGCGTATCGACGCTCAGCTCCTCGCCACGGGTGGTAAAGCTCAGCGGCGTCAGAGGGCCGCCCTGACCGGAATAGCCCTTGCGCACGGTGCGCAGGATCTGGTCGGTCGGCATCCCCGCCGAGCGGAACATCTTGTCCAGAGGCGCAACCGATACGGTCATCGCTTCTTCAAGCTGTCGGAAGATCGCATCGTTCTGCTCTTCCATCAGCGCGATCTTCTGGGTCAGCTCGTCCGCAGCCAGCAGCGCGTCCTGCGCGTCCGCGATCACCTGATCGCGTTCCTCGGCGGTACGGGCCAGCGCGTCGGCCAGAAAATCCATCGGCGCGGTGTTGCTCGCGACCTGAAGATCGGCGCCATCCTCGCTTTGCAATGCGGCAAGGCGCGTGCGGACTTCTTCACGTTGCTGCATCGTATCGCGAAGGGTGCTCTGGATCACGTCGATGCCGGTCTCCAGCTCGCGGCGGCGTGTCTCGGACGACAAGAGCTCGGATTGCATCACGGAAATCTGGGTGAGGGCGGCGTTGAAACGCTCCTGCGCGGCGAGCGCTTCTTCGGCGCGCGCGTCGCGCTGGCCCGACAGATCGTTGAGCCGCGCCTGATAGGTGCGCTGGTCGCGTTTCGCCTGCTCGCGGAAGTTTCCGGCACCGATGCTGTCCATCAGGATCACTGCTGTCGCGACGATCGACCACGCCACCAGAAGCGCGCACCCTGTAAACGCGATCAGCTGAGTGCCGGGGCGCAGACGGATGAACCGCGTGTCGTTATCTGATTTCAGGAATACGCGTCGCTCCGGGAAATACTTCTCCAAAACAGCGTGAGTCTTAATCGCGAGCTTTGTTCGCACGTCTTACCGTCCCCTTCATTCGTTCGGCAAAGCCGTGTGTCCCTCACAGCTTTGTTAACGGTACTGCAATATCCACCGGTTCCCCGTCGGGCAACCCTTGGGCGGAAACGGGGGCGAGGACCGCCTATTTGTGTGATTTTTAGGCAGAAATCCGCCGACCTTGGCGGGTGCCGCCCCGCAACGTCACATTTTTTCAGCAAGTGGCCAGTAAAAATCGGGGGGAATGCCGGCCTCGGCGCGCTTTTCCTCGTTGAAGGGGGGCTTCAACTGTCCGTGGAAATAGGTCCGCACGAGGGCGTGGAATTTCTCGGTCGGGTCCAGTTCGTGGCGACCGCAGAGGAAATGAAACCACTTCGATCCATAGGCGACGTGATGCACCTCTTCGGCATAGATCACCTCCAGCGCGGCAACGGCTTGGTCGGCCTTGGCGCGTTTGAAGATCTCGATCATGCCCGGGGTCACATCCAGACCGCGCGCCTCCAGCACCATCGGCACCACGGCCAGACGGCCCATGAAGTCGTCAACGGTATCTTCGGCCGCGCGCCACATGCCCGCGTGCGCCGGAAGCGCGCCGTAGTGGCTGCCCAATGCTTCAAGGCAGTCAGACATCAAGTTGAAATGCTTCGATTCCTCATCCGCGGCCTTGACCCAGTCGTCGTAGAAACCGATCGGCATCTTGGTATCCGTAAAGCGCGCGATGATATCCCAGTGCAGATCGACGGCATTGAGCTCGATATGCGCGACCGCGTGCAGCAGGGCGATGCGCCCCTCGGGGCTGCCGGGGCGGCGGCGCGGCACCTCGCGCGGGCTCAGCAGTTCCGGCGCGTCGGGGCGCGCGGGATGCAGCGGCGGCGTGGCGTGGCCGATCTCGGGGTGGGTGCCGTCCGCGCGCGCGGCGCGCCACTGCTCGGCGAACCCCCGCGACAGGGCGGTCTTTTCCCGCCCGTCGGCGGTGCGCAGCACCGCCTCGGCCATTTGCGCCAGTGACATCACTGGCCTTGTACCGCTTCGAGCACTTCTTCCACGTGACCCGGCACTTTGACCTTGCGCCAGATCCGCGCCACGGTCCCCTGTGCGTCGATCAGAAAGGTGGATCTTTCGATCCCCATGGATTTCTTGCCGTACATGTTCTTTTCGACCCAGACGCCGTAGGCCTCGGTCACTGTGCCTTCCTCGTCCGACAGCAGCGGCACACTCAGGTCGTGCTTGGCGGCGAAACGGTCGTGTTTGGCCAGCGTATCGCGGGAGATGCCGAAGACCTTGACGTTACGGTCCTCGAATGCCGCCAGATGCTCGGAAAAGGCGATGCTTTCCTTGGTGCAGCCCGGCGTGTCGTCGCGCGGATAGAAATACAGCACCACGGGCTGGCCGCGCAGGTCGGACAGGGTGACGGTGCCGCCGCCGGTGACGGGCAGGGTGAAATCGGGGGCGGGTTGGGAAATCTCAGGCATGATTTGGCTCCTTTGCGGGGTGGCCCGCTCTTTCGGGGCGCGCGGGCCTCTGTCATAGTAGGGCGGCGCTTGCAAAGTCCAGACCGGCCCGCGCAGTCGCTGTTCACGAGGTCCACTTCCGTCCATGGCCGAGAATAAAACCCCGCCAGATCCCGCGCCTGAGCCCGAGCGGGCCAAGCGCGCGCCGAGGAAACGCGCGCGGTTCCTGCTGCTGCGCGGCATCCTGCTGGCGGTGTGGTCGCAGGTGGTTCTGGTGGCGGTGCTGGCGGTGCTGGGGCTCTATTTTCTCTATGACAGGCCCATTGTCGCGCCCGATTGGGTCGAGGACCGGATCGAGGCGCGGCTTGCCAGCGAACTGCCGAACGCGCGCGTCAGCTTCGGGGAATTGCGCCTGATCGTCGAGGAAGGCTGGCGCCCGCGGGTGCGCCTGCGCGATGTGCATGTCGCGACGCTGGGCGGGCAGGAATTCCTGCGTCTGTCCGAGATCAATGCCCAATTGTCCATGCGGGCGCTGAGCCAGGGGCGGCTGGAACCCAAGCAGATCAACCTGCGCGGCGTATTCGCCACGCTGATCCGCGAGGAATCGGGTGCATTTGCGTTGCAGGCGGAACTCGGCGTCGACATGCCCGCCCGCCGCGCCGAAAATCTCGGCGAGCTGGTGCGCGATCTGGATGACGTGCTGGGCCGGCCCGCGCTGTCGAACCTTGTCCGCGCTGAGGTGCGCGGCCTGACCCTGCAATATGTGGACCGGCGTGCGGGCAAGGCGTTTACGCTCGACGGCGGGCGGGTGATCGCGCGGCGCGAGGAGGGCGCGCTGCTGCTCAATGCCGATCTGGCGCTGCTTGGCGACGGGGGCGGTGTGACAACGCTGTCGGCCAATTACGTCAGCGACATCGGATCGGAAGAAGCGCAATTCGGCCTTCAGCTCGACGGAGTCCGGGCCGTGGACATCGCGACGCAAAGCCCGGCATTCGCGTGGATGGGGGCGCTGCGCGCGCCGATCTCGGGTGCGGTACGCTCGGGCGTGCGCGCCGATGGCACGCTGGCACCGCTGAACGCCACGTTGCAGATCGGTCGCGGCGTGGTGCAACCGACCGACGGGGCAACGCCGGTGCCCTTCGACACGGCGCGCAGCTATTTCTCCTACAACGCCGCGACCGGCGCGCTCGTTTTCGACGAGCTGTCGGTGCAGAGCGCCTGGGGCAGCGCCCGCGCCGAAGGCACCGCCGTGCTGAGCGGTTTGCGCGAAGGCGCGCTGCAACGGCTGACGGGACAGTTCGAGATTTCCCAGATCAGTGCCAGTCCGGGGGATCTCTTTCCCGAACCGGTCAGCTTCGAGGGCGCGCGGGTCGATTTCGCGCTTGAACCCGACCCGTTCCGCCTGACCATCGGGGAGCTGTCGATCCGCGACAAGGGCCGCACGACCCGCGCCTTCGGAGAGCTTGAGGCGCAGCAGGACGGCTGGCATCTGGCGCTCGACGCGCGGGCGCCGCAAATCTCGACGGATCGGGTGCTGTCGCTCTGGCCCGAGGCGTTGAAAACCAAGACCCGCAGGTGGGTGGCCGAGAACCTGCAAAAGGCTCTGGTCCGCAACGCCGAATTCGCGCTGCGCCTCGCCCCGCAAAGACCGCCGCGCAGTTTCCTGTCCTTCGATTTCAAGGAGGCGCAGGTGCGGGTGATGCGGACGCTGCCGCCGATCTCGCGGGCCAGCGGCCATGTCACGCTTGAGGCATCCCGCTTCGTCGTCGCCCTGGACAGCGGCAGGATGGTCGCCGGAGAGGGCGGGGCGCTTGACATTTCGCAGTCGTCTTTCGTCATTCCCGACACGCGGATCGTGCCGAACACGCCCGCCGAGGTTACGCTTAACGCGCGCTCGTCTCTGACGGCGGCGCTCTGGACGCTGGACCGCGAACCCATGTCCGTGATGTCGCGCGCCGGTCTGCCGGTCGATCTGGGCACGGGCGACGCGGTGCTGTCGGGCACCTTGGCTTTTCCGCTGCGCAAGGGGGGCGATCCATCCGATGTGAAGTTCGATTTCACCGGCAGCCTGCTGGATGTGGATGCGGACGGGCTGATCCCCGGTCGCACATTGGCCGCCGAGCGTCTTGAGGTGGCCGCGACGAATGCGGGCGTCTCTGTCGGGGGGACCGGCGCCCTTGACGGGTTGGGGTTTGACGGGACGTGGCAACAGCCCATCGGCCCCGGATCGGACCGCAGTACATGGTCGGGCACCGCACGGCTGACGCCGCAGACGCTCGACCGGTTCAACGTGGCGCTGCCGCCCGGCACCCTCGACGGGGCGAGCGTGGCCAGCATCGATGTGACGCTCCAGAAAGGGCAGAGCCCGCGCATGTCGCTGCGCTCCGATCTGCGCGGCATGGCCGTCAGCCTGCCGCCGCTGGGATGGCGCAAGCCGGGCGGCGCGGCAGGGCGCCTTCTTGTCGATGTGACGCTCGGACCCCGACCCGAGGTGACGCGGCTCGAGCTTTCGGGCGCGGGACTGGACGCGCGCGGCAGCCTGACCCTTGCGGCGGGCGGCGGGCTGGAGCGGTTGCGCCTCGATACCTTGCGCCGCGGTGACTGGCTGGATGTGCAGGCCGATGTGATCGGGCAGGGGCCGGGCCGTGCGCCGCGGGTTGCGATCCGTGGCGGCACGCTGGACCTGCGCCGCGCCGAATTCGGCGGTGGCGGCGGCGGCGGGAACGGCAGCGCAAGCTCTGCGCCGCTCGAGGTCGCACTCGACCGGTTGCAGGTGTCGGATACGATCTGGCTGGGCGATATGCGCGGAACGTTCCAGACCAGCGCGGGGTTGGAGGGCGCGTTTCAGGGGCGTCTGAACGGCGGTGCCGCCGTCAGCGGACGCGCCGAGCCGCGCGAGGGGCGCACCGCCGTGCGCCTTCAGGCCGAAGACGCGGGCGCGGTGCTGCGCTCGGTCGGGTTGATCCGGCAGGCCGTCGGTGGGGCGCTGGACCTGATGCTGGTGCCCGTGGGCGCGGCAGGGGCGTTCGATGGCACGTTGAACGTCAGCGACATCTCGATCCGCGACGCGCCCGCGATGGCCGCATTGGTCAACGCGATCTCGGTTGTCGGGCTGATCAACGAGATGAACGGTGACGGCATCTATTTCGACGATGTGGATGCCAAGTTCCGTCTGACCCCGAACCGGCTGACGATCAGCGATGCTTCCGCGGTGGGGGCGTCATTGGGTCTGTCGATGGACGGCGTCTTTGCCACCGACACGGGGCAGATCGCGATGCAGGGGGTGATCACGCCGGTCTATCTTTTCAACGGGATCGGATCACTTCTGACCCGGCCGGGCGAGGGGCTGATCGGGTTCAACTACAGCCTCGGCGGTCAGGCAAAGGATCCCGAGGTGTCGATCAATCCACTGTCGGCGCTGGCGCCGGGCGGGCTGCGCGATATCTTCCGCGCGCCCAAGACGACCTTGCCGCCGGTCGAGGGCGAGCCGCCCGCGCCGCGCAGCGCTCCGCCCGCACCGTCGCGCAGAGCGATTGAACAGAACGGCGGTAACCGCTAAGTCGCGCCCATGAAGCTGAGTGATTTCGATTTCCATCTGCCCGAAGAGCGCATCGCGGTCCGTCCGGCAGAGCCGCGTTCTTCCGCGCGCCTGCTGGTCGCCAACGGGGCCGAGACCGTGGACGCGCGGGTCACCGATCTGCCGGACTGGCTGCGCCCCGGCGACCGTCTGGTGCTGAACGACACCCGCGTCATCCCCGCACGGCTGTCGGGCCTGCGCCACCGAGACAGCGCGCAGGGGGCTGTCGCCGCACGGATAGAGGCGACGCTGCTGGAGCCACAGGCCTATGCCGGTGTCTGGTCGGCGCTGGTCAAGCCGCTGAAAAAGCTCAAGACCGGCGAGACGGTCGTCTTTTCCGACGACCTGAGCGCCACGCTGGAGGCTGTTTCCGACGGGCAGGCGCTGCTGCGGTTCAACCTGACCGGAGATGACTTCGATACAGCGCTGAACGCCGCCGGTGCCATGCCGCTGCCGCCCTATATCGCGGCAAAACGGCCCGCCGATGCCCGCGACCGCGTGGACTACCAGACTGTCTGGGCGCGCAACAAAGGGGCCGTGGCCGCGCCGACCGCGTCGCTGCACTTCGACGCTGCGCTGCTGGCGCGGCTCGAAGAGATGGGCGTGGGCTTTACCTACGTCACGCTGCACGTGGGCGCGGGCACCTTCCTGCCGGTCAAGGTGGACGATATCGCGACCCACCGGATGCACAGCGAGTGGGGCCGCGTCGATGATACCGCCGCCGGCGAGATCGCGGCGACCAAAGCGGCGGGCGGGCGGGTTATCCCGGTGGGCACGACCGCGCTGCGCCTGATCGAGACGGCAGCGCGCGACACGGGCCGGATCGCCCCGTGGGAGGGCGACACCGACATCTTCATCACGCCCGGTTTCCGGTTCAACGTCGCCGATGCGCTGATGACGAATTTCCATCTGCCACGCTCGACCCTGATGATGCTGGTCTCCGCGCTGATGGGCCACGGGCGCATCATGGAAATCTACGACCACGCTGTTACAAATAATTATCGTTTTTTCTCTTACGGAGACGCATCGCTCCTGATACCGCCGCGCTGAAACGACAGATTGAGTCGTATTTGAAACCGACTCATTCGCCAGGCCCCCTGTAGGGGTGGCGCAATTGGCAAGGAAACACAGTATGATCCAGGTCCTCTCCAGCGCGTGGGCGCTCTTGTTCGGTATGTGCCTTCTCATGGTCGGCAACGGCATGCAGGGCACGCTTCTGGGTATCCGTGGCCAGATCGAAGGCTTCGACACATTGATGATGTCGATCGTCATGTCGGCCTATTTCGTGGGCTTTCTGGGCGGTTCGCGGCTTGCGCCGGTCATGATTCAAAGGGTCGGCCACGTGCGTGTCTTCGCGGCGCTGGCATCGCTGATCTCGGCGGTGATGATCCTTTATCCGACGTTTCCCAATATCATCCTGTGGACCATCGGCAGGGTGCTGATCGGCTTTTGCTTCTCGGCGGTCTATGTGACAGCGGAAAGCTGGCTCAACAACGCCGCCGACAACTCCAACCGTGGCAAGGCGCTGTCGCTCTACATGATCGTCCAGACGCTCGGGATCGTGATCGCACAGGCGCTGCTGCTGACCGCCGATCCGTCGGGCTTCGTCCTCTTTGTCATCCCGTCGATACTGGTCAGTGTCGCGATCACGCCTATCCTACTGTCGATCAGCCCGACACCCGCCTTCGGCACCACCAAACCGATGAGCCTGCGTCAGCTGGTCGGGTTCTCACCGCTGGGGGCCGTGGGGATGTTCATCCTTGGCGGTATCTTTTCGGCGCAATTCGGCATGTCCTCGGTCTATGGCGCCGAGGCCGGTCTGAGCGTGGCGCAGATTTCGACGTTCGTCGCCACCTTCTTCGTGGGATCGGTGGTGCTGCAATATCCCATCGGCTGGCTCTCCGACCGGATGGACCGGCGCTTCCTCATCATCATTGTGTCGCTGATCGGGGCTGCGGGATCGATCATGGGGATGCTGCTGGGCCATGTGTTCGTGCTGCTTCTGATCGCGGCCTTCGTGATCGGTGGCATGGCCAACCCGCTCTATTCGCTACTGATCGCCCACACCAACGACTTTCTGGAGCATGACGACATGGCCGCGGCCTCCGGTGGTCTGCTGTTCCTGAACGGTCTGGGCGCGATCCTCGGTCCGGTCATCACGGGCTGGATGATGGGTACATCGCTCGGGCCCGGTGGGTTCTACCTGTTCACGGCGATCCTGTTCGTGCTGATGGTGCTCTACGCGGCCTACCGCGCGACCCGCCGCGAGGGCGTATCGGTGGACGAGACCGGATCCTACGTGCCGATCGCGCCGACGGCGACCAGCGTGGCGATCGGTTTCGCGCAGGAATATATCATCGAATCAGAAAACGAAGCGGCGGAAGAGGAAGAAAAAGCCGCGGAAAATGTCTGATACCGGCGACAATGCTGCCTAAAGGAAACGCATTGGTGCCGTATATCCGCCGAAGGGCCCGTTTATGACAGGAATGTTGCAAATGTTGAGTGTCAATGGGCCCGAAGGTGTCGTTAGTCATGTTTTTAACCTGCACGCAGTGAACCGGAGGAAGTGCGAAATGGTTGGTCCCGAAGAGGTCCTGGCTTTCTGGCTTGATAAAGTCGGCCCAAAAGGGTGGTACGCCACCGATGATGCGCTCGATGCCGAGATTACCGAAAGGTTCGGCGAGACATGGCAGGCTGCCCGCGACGGCAGCCTCGGTCTGTGGCTCACCTATCCGTCCGGCACGCTGGCCTATCTGATCCTGACCGATCAGTTTTCGCGCAACATGTTCCGCGGCGACGCGCGGTCGTTCGAGATGGACCCGCTGGCTTTGGCCGTGGCCAAGCGCGCGATCTATCAGGGCTGGGACATGAAGATCGACGTCCCCGCGCGGCAGTTCTTCTACCTGCCGCTGATGCACTCGGAAAGCCTGTCGGATCAGGACCGCTGCGTGCGGCTGATGTGCGAACGCCTGCCGGACAGCGACAGCAACCTGCTGCACGCGCGTGCGCACCGTGAGGTCATCCGCCAGTTCGGCCGTTTTCCGTACCGTAACGACGCGCTGTCGCGCAGCACCACCCGTGGCGAGCGGGACTACGCCGCCAAGGGGGGCTACGGCCACACCCTGCGCCAGTTGCAAGAAGACGTGGCCGCCTGACCGGCTCCACATATCCCTTTCTAACCGGAACGCCGCCTCTTGGGGCGGCGTTCTGCGTTGTGGCGCTGGCCTCTGTGGCGTCCGGCAACTGCGGCATAGCAGCCATGCCGCGCGCACCATTGCCGCAACGACCGAGATGGTTTAACGGTAAACCATTATTCTGATGCAAGGCGAGGTGCCAAGAATGGCTGAGACTTCCTATGATCTGATCGTGGTCGGTGCGGGGCCGGGCGGCTATGTGGCGGCGATCCGTGCGGCGCAGTTGGGCATGAAGGTTTGCATCGTCGAACGCGAGCACCTCGGCGGCATCTGTCTGAACTGGGGCTGCATCCCGACAAAGGCGATGCTGCGGTCGTCCGAGGTATTCCACCTGATGCACCGTGCCAAGGAATTCGGCCTGAAGGCGGATGGCATAGGCTACGATCTCGACGCCGTTGTGAAGCGGTCGCGCAAGGTCGCCGGGCAGCTTTCGGGCGGCATCGGCCACCTGATGAAAAAGAACAAGGTCACCGTCGTGATGGGCGAGGCGACGCTGCCCGCCAAGGGCCGCGTGAAGGTCAAGACCGACAAGGGCGAAGAAAACCTGACGGCCAAGAACATCGTGCTGGCCACCGGCGCACGGGCGCGTGAACTGCCCGGTCTCGAAGCGGACGGCAAGCTGGTATGGACCTACAAGCACGCCCTGCAGCCTGCCCATATGCCCAAGAAACTGCTGGTCATCGGATCTGGTGCCATCGGGATCGAATTCGCCAGCTTCTACAACACCCTCGGTGCCGATACGACCGTGGTCGAGGTGATGGACCGCGTTCTGCCCGTCGAGGACGCCGAAATCAGCGCCTTCGCGAAGAAATCCTTCGAAAAGCAGGGCATGAAGATCATGCAAAAGAGCATCGTCAAGAAGCTCGACCGTGCCAAGGACACCGTGACCGCCCATATCGAAGTGGGCGGCAAGATCGAGAAGCACGAGTACGACACCGTCATTTCCGCCGTGGGGATCGTCGGCAACGTCGAAGGGCTGGGGCTCGAGGAACTGGGCGTCGAACTGGACCGCACCCATGTGGTGACCGACCAGTACTGCCGCACCGGTGTGGACGGGCTCTATGCCATCGGCGACATCGCGGGCGCGCCGTGGCTTGCGCACAAGGCCAGCCACGAGGGCGTCATGGTGGCCGAGCATATGGCGGGCATGGATGTGCACCCCGTCAAGCCCGAGACCATCGCGGGCTGCACCTATTGCCATCCGCAGGTTGCATCGGTGGGCTATACCGAAGCCAAGGCAAAAGAGCTCGGCTACGAGATCAAGGTGGGGCGTTTCCCCTTTATCGGCAACGGCAAGGCGATCGCACTGGGCGAGGAAAACGGCATGGTCAAGACGATCTTCGATGCCAAGACAGGCGAGCTTCTGGGCGCGCATATGATCGGGGCGGAAGTGACCGAACTGATCCAGGGCTACGTGGTGGGCCGCCAGCTGGAGACCACCGAAGAGGACCTCATGCACACGGTTTTCCCGCATCCGACGCTGAGCGAGATGATGCACGAAAGCGTGCTCGACGCCTACGGTCGCGTCATCCACATGTGATCCGCATCCGCGCGGGCAGGGGCGGACCGCCCCCCGCCCGCGCGGCGATCCCCTGCGCCGGTGCCAAACCCGATTGCGCCCCTGCGGGCGGCTGTGCATAGTCGCGCCATGGTAAGTCTCAATCGCGTTGTTATGGGGCCGGCATCGCGCCGGATGATTCAGGAGCTGAAGCCCCCGCGGCTGAAGGTCGCTGAAATCTCGGGCGATTACGGGAAACAGTTCGATTTCCAGTCCTACGAGATCTTCCGCTATCCCGAATACGATATCTGCGCGGGACCTTACCTGGACCCCGACACCGGCAAGCCGCGCAAGTTCGACCTGATCCTCGCCAATCAGGTGTGGGAGCATCTGGACCAGCCCTATCAGGCCACGCGCAACGTGCGCCGCATGCTCAAGAAGGGTGGCAAGTTCTGGGTCGCGGTGCCGTTTTTCGTACCCTTCCACGCGGCACCGATGGACAACACCCGCTGGTCCGCGCGCGGGTTGAAGAATTTCCTGATCGAATGCGGCTTCGAAGAGCCGTTGATCCAGTCCTACCAGTGGGGCAATCGCCACGTCGCGCGGCGCAATCTGGAAGAGCCGTGGCCGCCCGAATATGACGAGGCCACCGACGACATCAGCGATGATCCGGACATGCCGATCTGCGCCTGGGCCATGGCAGAACGCAGCTGATGCGCGGATCGTGGCCGTTGATCCTCGCGCTGTGGGGCGCGGGATTGGGCGCGGCAGGACAATACGCCAAGTTTTCGGTCATCTACGACCTGCTGTCCGATGCCTATCCCGATGGGGGCGTGGTTCTGGGCTGGCTGGTGTCGGTCGTGGGCGGCGTGGGGATCGTGCTGGGCGTGGTCGCGGCGATGCTGGTGGCGCGGGTGCGCTACCGGCGTGCGCTGCTTCTGTCGCTCTGGCTGGGGGCGGCGATCTCCGCCCTGCAGGCGTTGCTGCCGCCGCTTCCGCTGATGCTGGCCCTGCGCGCGGTCGAGGGGCTGTCGCATCTGGGGCTGGTTGTGGCCGCGCCGACGCTGATCGCGCAGATCGCGACCGACCGCCAGCGTGGACTGGCGCTGACGCTGTGGGGCACGTTTTTCGGCGTCGCTTTTGCGGTGATGGCCTGGGCGGGGCGGCCGCTGGCGATCTCTGCGGGTCTGCCCGCGCTCTTTGCTGTCCACGCGGCCTATCTGGCGGGGTTTGCGATCTATCTCGCCCCGCGCCTGCGCAGGTTGCCCGACGAGGGCGATGTCGCGCTCATGTCTGTCCGCTCGGTGCTGGCGACACATGCCGCGATCTACCGGTCGCCCGCTGTCGTGGCGCCGGCGGCGGGGTGGTTTTTCTATACGTTCTGTTTCGTGTCGATCCTGACCGTGCTGCCGCCCTATCTGGACCCTGCGCTGCGGGGCGCGGTGATGGGGGCGATACCGCTGGTCAGCATCGCCGTGTCGATGACGCTGGGGGTGATGCTGCTCCGGATCATGAATGCGATCGGCGTCGTGATGCTGGGCTTCGGATTTTCGGCGCTGGCGATGGTCTGGCTGTATCTCGCGCCCGCCGATCCGCTGGCCTGTCTGGCGCTGGCAGGGGCGATGGGGCTGATACAGGGGGCCAGTTTCGCAGCGGTGCCGCAACTGAACGCAACCGCGATGACGCAGGCGCGCGCGAACGGTGCCATGGCGCAGATGGGCAACCTCGGCAATACGCTGGGCACGCCCGTCATGGCGCTGGCGCTGGCCGCCTACGGCTACCTCAGCCTGCCGATGCTGGCGGGGGCGGCCTTTGCCATGGGGCTGGTCATGCACCTTATCCTGACCCGTCTGCGGCGAAATCTCTGACGTTCACCAATTGTTCACACTTCGGCATTGGAGAATCCCGCCGCCGCGCCTATATCCCCATTCAAGACAAGGGGTGATGCATGGCTGAGCTGAAGAACATCGAAGTGCGCGGCGCGCGCGAGCACAATCTGAAAAACATCGACGTCGATATTCCGCGCGATCAGCTGGTGGTCATTACCGGGCTGTCGGGGTCGGGGAAATCGTCGCTGGCGTTTGATACGATCTACGCCGAAGGGCAGCGCCGCTATGTGGAATCGCTCAGCGCCTACGCGCGGCAATTCCTTGATATGATGCAGAAACCCGATGTGGATCACATCTCGGGCCTGTCTCCTGCGATTTCGATCGAACAGAAGACGACGTCGAAAAACCCGCGGTCGACCGTGGGCACCGTGACCGAGATCTACGACTACATGCGTCTGCTGTTTGCCCGTGTCGGCACGCCCTACAGCCCGGCCACCGGCAAGCCCATCGAGGCGCAGCAGGTGCAGGACATGGTCGACCGGGTCATGACGATGGAGGAGGGGACGCGCGGCTACCTGCTGGCCCCGATCATCCGCGACCGCAAGGGCGAGTACCGCAAGGAGTTTCTGGAACTGCGCAAGCAGGGGTTCCAGCGGGTCAAGGTGAACGGAGAATTCTACGAGCTGGACGAACCGCCGACGCTGGACAAGAAATTCCGCCACGACATCGACGTGGTCGTGGACCGTCTTGTGGTCCGCGAAGGGATGGAAACGCGTCTGGCCGACAGCTTCCGCACCGCGCTGGATCTGGCGGACGGTATCGCGATTCTCGAAACCGCGCCGAAAGAAGGGGAGCCGGAGCGGTTCACCTTCTCCGAGAAATTCGCCTGTCCGGTCAGCGGCTTCACCATCCCCGAAATCGAACCGCGCCTGTTCTCGTTCAACGCACCCTTCGGGGCATGCCCGGCCTGTGACGGTCTGGGCAAAGAGCTGTTCTTTGACGAACGCCTTGTCGTGCCCGACCAGAACCTGAAAATCTACGATGGCGCACTGGCGCCGTGGCGCAAGGGCAAGAGCCCCTATTTCAAGCAGACGATCGAAGCGATCGCAAAGCATTACGGCTTCAACCAGAATACCAAATGGAAGGATCTGGACCCGAAGATCCAGCAGGTTTTCCTCTATGGATCGGGCAAGGAAGAGATCAAGTTCCGCTACGACGAGGGCGGGCGCGTCTACGAGGTTGCGCGCGTGTTCGAAGGGGTGATCCCCAACATGGAACGCCGCTACCGCGAGACGGACAGCAACTGGATCCGTGAAGAGTTCGAGCGCTACCAGAACAACCGGCCCTGCGGGACCTGCGGCGGCTATCGTCTGCGTCCCGAAGCGCTGGCCGTCAAGATCGGGCCGTCGGGCGACACCGAGCACCTGTTGCACGTCGGTCAGGTGGTCGAGATGTCGATCCGCGAGGCCTTCGACTGGTGCAACACCGTGCCGGACAACCTCAGCCAGCAGAATAACGAGATCGCCCGCGCCATTCTCAAGGAAATCCGCGAGCGGCTTGGGTTCCTGAATAACGTTGGTTTGGAGTATCTTACGCTATCACGTTCAAGTGGTACGTTAAGTGGTGGCGAAAGCCAGCGCATCCGTCTGGCCAGCCAGATCGGCTCTGGCCTGACCGGCGTTCTTTACGTTCTCGACGAGCCTTCCATCGGCTTGCACCAGCGCGACAACGACCGGCTGTTGCAGACGCTCAAGAACCTGCGCGATCAGGGCAACACCGTGATCGTGGTCGAACATGACGAAGAGGCGATCCGCGAGGCCGATTATGTCTTCGACATCGGCCCCGGTGCCGGTGTCCACGGCGGAGAGGTCGTGGCCCACGGCACACCTGCGGAAATCGCCGCGAACGAGAAATCCGTGACGGGCCAATACCTGACCGGCGCGCGCGAGATCGCGGTGCCCGCACAGCGCCGCAAGGGCAAGAAGAAATCGGTCAAGGTGGTGAAGGCGTCGGGCAACAACCTGCACGACGTCACCGTGGATTTCCCCCTGGGCAAATTCGTCTGCGTGACCGGCGTGTCGGGTGGGGGCAAATCGACGCTCACCATCGAAACGTTGTTCAAGACCGCGTCGATGAACCTCAACGGTGCGCGCCAGACACCCGCCCCCTGCGAGACGATCAAAGGGCTCGAACACCTCGACAAGGTGATCGACATCGACCAGCGCCCCATCGGGCGTACCCCGCGGTCCAACCCCGCGACCTACACCGGTGCTTTCACCCCGATCCGGGACTGGTTCGCCGGGCTGCCGGAGGCCAAGGCGCGCGGCTACAAGCCCGGGCGTTTCAGCTTCAACGTCAAGGGCGGGCGCTGCGAGGCCTGTCAGGGCGACGGGGTCATCAAGATCGAGATGCACTTTCTGCCCGATGTCTACGTGGAATGCGAAACCTGCAAAGGAAAGCGCTACAACCGCGAAACGCTGGAGATCAAGTTCAAGGGCAAGAGCATTGCCGATGTGCTGGACATGACAGTCGAGGATGCGCAGGAATTCTTCGCCGCCGTCCCCTCGATCCGCGAGAAGATGGACGCGCTGATGCGTGTAGGGCTGGGATATATCAAGGTCGGCCAGCAGGCGACCACCCTGTCGGGCGGCGAGGCGCAGCGCGTGAAGCTCAGCAAGGAGCTGAGCAAACGGTCCACGGGCCGCACGCTCTATATCCTAGACGAGCCGACGACCGGCCTGCATTTCGAGGACGTGCGCAAGCTTTTGGAAGTGCTGCATGAACTGGTCGATCAGGGCAATTCGGTCGTGGTGATCGAACACAACCTCGACGTGGTCAAGACCGCCGATCACATCATCGATATCGGTCCCGAAGGGGGCGATGGCGGTGGTTACGTGGTGGCCACCGGTACCCCCGAAGAGGTCGCCGAAGTCGAGGAAAGCTATACCGGACGCTACCTCAAACCGATGCTGGCGCCCCGCAAGGTGGCCGCCGAATAAAAAAGGCCGGGGAAATTCCCCGGCCTTTTTCGTGTCTGCCGTGGCGCTTCAGAATATGGCGCGGGCGACGCGGATCAGTTGCAGCAACTCGTAGGCGTCACTGTCCAGCTGCACCACCTGGCCGTTCACGACCGCGTAGTTGTTGCCGTCCTGCAGTGGCGGCAGGCCGTAGCGGTTGACCAACTGTGGCTGTGTCAGCGCCAGCGTCGGGGAAATGCTGGATCCGTTGGCGATATTCGGAACACCGGCAAGCGAATTGATAAGCTGAAGCCCTGCGTAATCCTCATCGCTCAGCAGCACCGGCAGCCCGTCGATCAGGCCGTAGCGCTGGCCGCTCGGGGCAGGGTCCAGACCGTAGAGCCCGGCGATATAGTCTGAGCCCAGACGCCAGTCGGCATCGGGATAGCTGTCGTAGCGACGCAGGATATCGTCGCGCCGCTCGCGGTAGACGCGGTCGTAATAGGCGTCATCACCCGAGACCCATTCGTCATATCCGACGCCCTTTTTCGCAAGGCCCGGAGGCACGCAAGGCGGCGATTTCTTGGCCAGTCCGGGCGGGCAGTTGCGATAGGCAACCAGCTCGTCCTCGCGCAGATCGTTCAGATCGACGGAAGATCCCAGCAGCAAAAGCGGTGCGGCGGTGGAGACGATGCGGCGCAGGTCACGCTCTTCGCCGTCCCACGCCAGCCCGTCGTAGCGGCGGCGTTCGTCGCTGTAGCGGTAGCGCCCGTCATCGCCGCGCAGGACTTCGAAATCTCCGCGCTTTCCGGGGCGGTCAACGGGGGCCAGATCGCGGGCGATTTTCTGTTTACCCTGACCGTTGCCGTTGTTGCCGTTGCCGTTTGCCTTGGCGGCTTTCTGCGGTTTTCCGGCGTTGCCGTTATTCGCGGTCTTTGCCTTCGGGCCCTTGTCGCCGGAGTTGCCCGGCGCTTTGGCCTTGCCGCCGCCGTTGCCCTTGTCCGGCTTGCCCTGCGGCCGCTTGTTGTTACCGTTGCCATTCCCTTTTCCGCTGTTGCCCTGCACCAGATAGATGCCGGTGTCCGCCTGCGGTGCTGTCAGCGCCTGAGGGGAAACCACAGAAGGGGCCGCGATACCGTTGGTGGCGGCAAAGGATGGGGTGACGAAAAATGCGGCGCAGGCTGCGCCGACGAAAAGTGATCTTCGCATGTCAGATCTCCATTTGCGAACGCCACGCGAAATACGCGGCGTGATTGGCCGTCGCGACATTTGGGGAAGGTGCGCGCCGCTAGGCTGCGTACCAATGTCGGTTCTCTGACAAACGTTTAGGGAGGATCGGCGGTTCCGCTTGCGTTGCGCGGGGCACGCAGGAAACCGCCGAAGCCCGGTTGCTCAGCTCTCGCGGCCACGCGCCGCAAGCCGCGGCAGCATGGCCGAGAAGTCCTTGCCGCGGCCATCCTCGTTCTCGACGAATTGCGCGTAGAGCGCGCGGGCCAGCGCGCCCATCGGCGTGTCCACATCCGCCGCTTCCGCCGCCTGCTGGCTGAGACCCAGATCCTTCAGCATCAGTTCTGCGGCGAAACCGGGTTTGTACTCGTTGTCGGCGGGCGATTGCGGCCCGACACCGGGGGCAGGGCAATAGGCATTCATCGACCACGAATAGCCCGACGAGGTGCTGACCACATCGAACATCTTCTGACGGTCCAGACCCAGTTTGTCGGCCAGCGCGAAAGCCTCGCATGTTCCGATCATCGTGATGCCAAGGATCATGTTGTTGCAGATTTTCGCCGCCTGTCCGGCCCCGGCATCGCCACAGTGGACAGATTTCTGACCCATGATCTCGAACAGGGGGGCGGCACGGGCGAATGCCTCTGCGCTGCCGCCCGCCATGAAGGTCAGCGTGCCGGCGGCGGCTCCGCCGATCCCGCCCGAAACGGGCGCATCGACAAATCCGACGTCGCGTGCGGCTGCATCTTCGGCCACCGCGCGCGCGCTTTCGACATCGACAGTCGAACAGTCCACCAGCGTTGCACCCTTGGCCATTTCCGGCAGGACCTCGGCGGCGACGCTGCGCAGGATCGCGCCGTTCGGCAGCATGGTGATCACGAAATCCATACCGCGCGCCGCGTCCTGGGCGGTGGCGGCCACGCCGACGCCTTCTGCGCCGGTGCCGGCGGTGTCAAATCCCGTCACCTCGTGCCCTGCGGCGGCAAGGTTGCGTGCCATGGGCGCGCCCATGTTTCCCAGCCCGATAAATCCGATCTTCGCCATTTCAGTCTCCTCCCATCAAAGTTTCAGCGCATCCGCGCCAAGGGGTTGCAGCATTCGCGATACCGCCACCGCCGGTACATCCTTGCCCGCGTGTTGCCACTGCGGATTGCGGTCCTTTTCGATGATCGCGGCGCGGATTCCTTCCAGAAAATCGCCATGCTCCATCGCGCGGTAGGTGAACCGGTATTCGAGGTCGAGGGCCTTTTCCATGCTCAGCGACGGGCCGCGCAGGCGGTGCAGGATCTCGACGGTGCAGGCCATCGACAGGGGCGAATTGCGCCCCATCGCCTTGAGCGTGTCGAGCGCGAAATCGCTGTCGTCGTTGCGCAGCGTGCGCAGGATATCCTCCAGCGCCTCACCGGCGAAGGCATCGTCGATCTGCGGTTGCAGGGCCTCCAGCGTGCCGCCTGCGGGTGCGGTGGCGCGCGCGGTGATCGCGTCGGCATCGCCCGACGCCTCCAGCGAAGCGATCAGATCCGGCCAGGCCTCTTCGGGGATGTAGTGATCGGCAAAACCCGCGAAAATCGCGTCCGCCGCGTTCATCCGCGCGGCGGTCGTGCCCAGATATTCACCCAGCCGTCCCGGCGCGAGCGCCAGCATCAGCGTGCCGCCCACATCCGGAACCAGCCCGATGCCGCATTCGGGCATGGCGATCTGGCTGGTATCGCCGACCACCCGGTGCGATCCGTGACAGCCGATGCCCACGCCACCGCCCATGGTAAAACCCTGAAGGAAACTGGCGACCGGCTTGGGGTAGGCGAAGATCTTGTTGTTGAGCCTGTATTCATCCGCCCAGAACCGCTGCCCGTAGGCGAAATCGCCCTTGGTGCCGGTGTCATACAATTCGGCGATATCGCCGCCCGCGCAAAAGGCGCGATCGCCCGCCGCGTCGATGACCACGACCGCCACGGCATCGTCGGTGCGCCAGTCATCCAGCGCCGCCTCGATGGCAAGGCACATCTCGTAGCTCATGGCATTCAGCGCCTTGGGCCGGTTCAGCGTGATCCGGCCCGCGCGCCCGGTGATGCGGATGTCGATATCGCTCATCTGAGCCTCTCAGCGGTTTTTCAGCATGTCGCGCGCGACGATGACGCGCATGATCTCGTTGGTGCCTTCAAGGATCTGGTGGACCCGCAGGTCGCGCACCAGCTTCTCGATGCCGTAGTCGGCCAGATAGCCGTAACCGCCGTGCAATTGCAGGCATTGATCGACGATCCGCGATCCGGCCTCGGTGACGAATTTCTTGGCCATGGCGCAGAATTTGGTCGCATCCGGCGCCCCGGTATCAAGCTTCCACGCCGCCTGCCGCAGGAAGGTCCGCGCCGCCTGAAGCTCGATCTCCATATCCGCCAGCCGGAACTGCAAGCCCTGGAACTGGTCGATGGGCTGGCCGAAGGCCTTGCGTTCGCCCATGTAGTCCAGCGTGTTGTTCAGCGCGATCTGCGCCGCCCCGAGCGAGCATGCCGCGATGTTCAGACGCCCCCCGTCGAGGCCCATCATCGCGTATTTGAAACCCTTGCCCTCTTCCCCGACAAGATTTTCGGCAGGCACTTTGCATTTGTCGAATTGCACCTGCGCGGTCGGCTGGCTGCGCCAGCCCATCTTGTCTTCGAGCCCGCCGAAGGACAGCCCCGCGCTCCCGTCCTCCACATAGACGGTGGAGACACCGGCGGCGCCGTCGTCGGAAGTGCGCACCATGCAGACATAGGCGTCCGAATATCCGCCCCCCGAAATGAACGCCTTGGTCCCGGTCAGCTCATAGCCTTCGTTGGTCCGCTCCGCGCGCGTCTTCAGCGCGGCGGCATCCGATCCCGACCCCGGTTCGGTCAGGCAATAGCTCAGCACCGTGTTCATGCTCAGCACATCGTCCATGATCCGCGCCTTCAGATCGTCGCCCGCGAAACTGTCGAGCATCTTTGCGCACATGTTGTGGATCGACAGGAAGGCCGCGACCGACGGGCAGGCCATGGACAGCGCCTCGAAGACCAGCGTGGCGTCCATCCGGCTCAGCCCCGAACCACCGGCCTCTTCTGAGACGTAGAGCCCGCCGAAACCGAGCTCCGCAATTCTCGGCCACAGCTCTTTCGGGATCGTGCCATCCTTTTCCCACGCCTGCGCGTGGGGGGCGATATGGTCCTGCCCGAAGGCGTAGGCCATGTCGAAAATGGCGGTCTGTTCCTCGCTCAGTGCGAAATCCATGGTATCCTCCCGGTGGATTATTGAACGTACGTTAAATTCCAATCTTTGCCGACGTATTGCAAGGCCGGATTGGCTCACCCGGTCAAAGCCCGTCGTGGAACTCCTCGATCAGGTGGCGCACCACGGCCTCGCCGCCGGCCCCTTCGGGGGCTGCGCTGAACACCGCGCGCTGGCGGGTGGCGCTGGTGCCCTCCCGTGCAAGATCGCGCAGCCGTGCAACATCATCGAGCGCCCCCAGCGCCTCGGCGTCCTCGGCCAGCAGGCTGATCAGCTCGTCCAGCAACTCCTCCACCGGACGGATGCGCCTCTCGCCGAAATCGATCAGCCCCTCGGCTACGCCGTAGCGCTGCGCGCGCCAGCGGTTCTCGGCGATCAGGAAGCGGTCGTATTCGCGCCAGCGCAGGTTGCTGCCGTGCAGCCGCAAGAGCATCCGCACGAGCGATTGCACCAGCCCGGCCAGCGCGACACTGTCCTCCAGCCTCGGCTGTACGTCGCAGATGCGCGTCTCGAGCGTCGGATACTGGTCCGAGGGCCGCAGATCCCACCAGATTTTCGACGTATCCTCAATCACGCCAAGGTCGATCAGCGTGCCGGCGGTGCGCTGGTACTGGTCCCAGCTGTCAAAGGCCGGCGGAAGGCCGGTGCGCGGCATATTGTCGAAAACCGACAGCCGGTAGGAGGCAAGGCCCGTGTCCCGCCCGCTCCAGAACGGCGAGGAGGTCGACAAGGCCAACAGATGCGGCAGGAAATAGCTCAACTGGGGCATCAGATCGATGCGCATCGCTTCGGCATCGACACCGGCGTGCACATGCATGCCGCAAATCAGCATCCGGCGCGCCACGCTTTCCAATTCCCGCTCCAGCGTATCGTAGCGGTCCTTTTCGGTGAACGCCTGATCGCGCCAGTCCGAAAACGGATGGCAGGACACGGCGATCGGGGCAAGGTTATGCGCCGCCGAATGCCGGCTGATCGCCGCCCGCAGCCTTTTCAGCTCCTCGCGGGCGTCCGCCGTGGTCGTGCAGACCTTGGTGCCGATCTCGATCTGGCATTGCAGGAATTCCGGCGCGACCTGATCTTGCAGCTCGGCCCGGCAGGCTTGCATGAAGGCGTCGGGCGCGGGCGCCAGCGCAAGACTGTCACGATCGACGAGCAGGTATTCTTCCTCGATCCCGATGGTAAAGTCCTGCTGCATCTCACCCCATTTCCCACACTGCCTGCATCACCCGCGCCTCCGGTGGCCGGTCGCAAAAGAACCGCAACACCGCTTCTCCATTTTGCCCTTAAACTCAATCCCGCGGGCGCAACAGGGCGCTGCGCCCGCGGGGGGTATGCCTGCTCAGCGCAGGATCATTCCATCGGCTTGAAGTTGAACTCCCCGCCTTCCTTGATGCCCGACGGCCAGCGAGCGGTCACGGTCTTGGTGCGCGTGTAGAACTTGAACGCATCCGGTCCGTGCTGGTTCAGGTCGCCGAAGACGGATTTCTTCCAGCCGCCGAAGGTGTGGTAGGCCAGCGGCACCGGGATCGGCACGTTCACACCGATCATGCCCACATTCACGCGGTTGGCGAAATCACGCGCGGCATCCCCGTCGCGGGTAAAGATCGCGGTGCCGTTGCCGTATTCGTGATCCATCGCCAGACCCAGCGCTTCCTCGTAGGATTGCGCGCGCACGCAGGTCAGCACGGGGCCGAAGATCTCGTGCTTGTAGATGTCCATGTCCTTGGTCGCGCGGTCGAACAGATGCGGCCCGACGAAAAAGCCGTCCTCGTAGCCCTGCAATTTGAAATCGCGCCCGTCTACAACCAGCTCCGCACCCTGATCGATACCGGTTTGCACCAGCCGTTCGATATTTGCCTTGGCCGCGGCGGTGACCACGGGGCCGTAATCGACGTCATTGCCGCCGGTATAGGGGCCGACCTTCAGCTTCTCGATGCGCGGCACCAGCTTTTCGATCAGCCGGTCGGCGGTTTCGTCGCCCACGGGAACGGCCACGGAAATCGCCATGCAGCGTTCGCCCGCCGCACCGTAGCCCGCGCCGACCAGCGCGTCGGCGGCCTGATCCATATCCGCGTCAGGCATGATGATCATGTGGTTCTTGGCCCCGCCGAAGCACTGGACACGTTTGCCCTGCGCACAGCCGGTGCCGTAGATATATTCCGCGATCGGGGTCGAGCCGACAAAGCCCACGGACTGGATCACATCGTTGTAGAGTATAGCGTCGACCGCTTCCTTGTCGCCGTTGACGACCTGAAGGATGCCCTTCGGCAGGCCCGCTTCTTCGGCCAGTTCCGCCAGCATCAGCGGCACGGAGGGGTCCCGCTCGGACGGCTTGAGGATGAAGGCGTTGCCGCAGGCAATGGCGGGGGCGAACATCCACATGGGGATCATCGCGGGGAAGTTGAACGGTGTGATGCCCGCCGTCACGCCGAGCGGCTGGCGCATCGAATACATGTCGATGCCGGGGCCGGCGTTATCGGTGAATTCGCCTTTCAGCAGCTGTGGCGCGCCGATGCAGTATTCGACCACCTCCAGCCCGCGCTGCACGTCGCCCGCGGCATCGGGCAGGGTCTTGCCGTGTTCGCGGCTCAGCGCCTCGGCCAGCTTGTCCATGTCGCGGTTCAGCAGATCGACCAGCTTCATCAGGACCCGCGCGCGGCGCTGCGGGTTGGTCGCGGCCCATGCGGGCTGCGCGGCCTCGGCATAGGCCACGGCCTGCTCCAGCTCTTCCTTCGACGCCAGCGGCACCTTTGCCTGCACTTCGCCGGTGGCGGGGTTCATCACGTCGGCAAAGCGGCCGGATGTGCCTTTGACATGGGCGCCGTTGAGGTAGTGGGTCAGCTCTTGCATAGAATCCTCCATTTGAGTTTGGCGCAGTGTAGTCTTGCAAAAAAGCGGCGAACAGGGGCAGATAAGCAAAACGGCTTTGCGAAAATGCAAAGCATCCGGGCGCGCCAATGCCCCCGTACAATGCGAAGGGAGACAGGATGCAGAACTGGGATGATTTGCGGCTGTTCCTTGCGGTCGCCCGATCCGAAAGCCTGTCGGGCGCGGGCAAGCTCTTGCGGCTTGATCCGGCGACACTGGGCCGACGGATGGCCCGGCTGGAGCAGGACATGGAAACCGCGCTGTTTCTGAAATCACCGCAGGGATACGCGCTGACCGCCGCCGGTGTTGCGCTGCTTGAGCGGGCAGGGGCGGCAGAGCAGGCGATGCTGGGGCTCGACGCCGGCGCAGGGGATGCGACCGAAGGGTTGAGCGGTCAGGTGCGTGTCGGCGCGCCCGACGGGTGTGCGAATTTCCTTTTGCCGCAGGTCTGCGCCGCGATGGCGCGCGAGCACCCCAACCTCGACATCCAGATCGTTGCGCTGCCGCGGGTGTTCAACCTGTCGCGCCGTGAGGCGGATATGGCCATCGGCGTCAGCGCACCGACCGCGGGCAGGCTGGTGGTGCGCCACATCACCGGCTACCGGCTGCACCTCGCGGCGAGCGAGGCGTTTCTGGCCCGCGTGGGGCCGATCCAGACGCTTGACGATCTCAAGGCCCATCCGCTGGTGGGCTATATTCCCGACATGATCTTTGACCGCGAACTCGATTATCTTGCCGATCTCGGGGCCGGGCGCGTTGCCATTGCGTCGAATTCGGTCGCGGTGCAGGCCAACATGATCCGGCAGGGGGCCGGTATAGGGGTCGTCCACGACTTCTGCCTGCCGTTCCTGCCGGGTGTGCGGCGCTTGCTGACCCGCGAGGTGCAGCTTGACCGCGCCTTCTACCTGATCCGCCACGCGGACGATGCGCGCAACACGCGGCTGGCGCGTTTCGCCGATCTGCTGGCGCAGGGCCTGAAGGCCGAGGTGGCAAGGCTGGAGGCCGAGGCGGAACGCGATGCTTGACAGGGCGGCGCTCAACGGATGACGATGAAGAGACCTCAGCATCGCTACCGGGAGGACGACTTATGTTGGTGTCACAAATTCTCAGCTCGAAAGCCGTGGACGATATCGTCACTGCGCTGCCATCGATCACCATCGAAGAAGCGGCCGGCATGCTGGCCGAGCGGCGGATCGGGACGGTCCTGATCTCGCGCGATGGCAAGACAGCGGATGGGATCGTGTCGGAACGCGATATCGTGCGTCAGGTCGGCCAGCGCGGTGCGGGGTGCCTTTCCGATCCCGTCAGCGACATCATGACCAGAGAGGTTATCACCTGCACCCGCGGAATGCGGGCCGATCAGGTGCTTGAAAAGATGACCGAGGGGCGTTTTCGCCACATGCCCGTGCTGCACGAGGGATCGCTGATCGGGCTGATCTCGCTCGGGGATGTGGTCAAGGCTCGGCTCATGGAGCTGGCGATGGAGAACGACGCCCTCGAAGGCATGATCCGCGGGAACTGACCGCGCTTGCATCTGGGGCGACGGCGTGTTTGCTTGGCGCCCATTACATTGCCTCAGCAAGGAGTGAGCGCATGCGCGTCGGCCTGTATCCCGGAACTTTCGACCCCATCACTCTGGGACATATCGACATCATTCGCCGCGCCACGCGCCTTGTGGACAAGCTGGTGATCGGCGTTGCGATCAACCGCGACAAGGGCCCCTTGTTCTCGCTCGAAGAGCGGGTGGAACTGATCGAGGCGGAATGCTCGGCCCTGACCGAAGAAACCGGTGTCGAGATCGTCGCCCATCCCTTCGAGAATCTGCTGATCCACTGCGCGCAGGATGTCGGCGCCAGTGTGATCGTGCGCGGTCTGCGCGCGGTTGCCGACTTTGAATACGAATACCAGATGGTCGGCATGAACCGGCAGCTGAACAAGCAGATCGAGACGGTCTTCCTTATGGCCGAAGCGCAGCATCAGGCCATCGCCAGCAAGCTGGTGAAGGAAATCGCGCGCCTGGACGGCGATATCACCACCTTCGTGACACCGCGCGTGAAAACCGCCCTGCGCGCCAAGCTGGGCAAATCCTGATCGCGGCTTAAGGCGCGGCGGCCATGGCGGCGGCCGTGTCCAGCATCCGGTTCGAAAACGCCCATTCATTATCGTACCACGCAAGGACGCGGGCCTGTGTGCCGTTTTGCACATGGGTCTGGTCACTGGCGATGATCGCGCTGCGCGCGTCGCCCGCAAAATCGCGCGACACCAGCTTGCGTGTGGTCAGGCCCAGTATCCGCGGCTGAGCCTCTGCCGCGGCGCGCAGGGCGTCGTTGACTTCGGCCGTGCTGGTCGCACGGTCGAGTTCGACGACAAGGTCGATGCAAGAGACATTCGGCGCGGGCACACGGATCGCCGTGCCGGTGATCCGCCCCGCGAGGTCGGGCAGCACCAGTGCCATGGTATCCGCGGCACCGGTGCTGGTGGGGATCATCGACATCCCGGCGGCGCGCGCGCGGTAGAGATCCGCATGGGCGCGGTCGTGCACCGGTTGGTTGCCGGTATAGCTGTGTACGGTGGTCATGTGACCGTGGCGGATGCCAAAAGCCGCGTGCAGCGCCTGCGCCACCGGCACGAGGCAGTTCGTCGTGCATGACGCGTTCGAGACGATCCTGTCGTCGCCGCGCAGACTGTCGTGATTGATCCCGAACACGACCGTGGGCGCGCCCGCCCCCTCGGCGGGGGCCGAGATCAGAACCTTCCCTGCGCCCCCGTCCAGATGGCGCAGCGCCAGTGCCGGATCGCGAAAGGCGCCCGTGCATTCCAGCACGATGTCGACACCGGTCCAGTCGACCTTTTCCGGCGCCATTTCGTGGCTCACGCGGATGGGCCCTGTGCCCGCGTCGATGGTGGTGCCACGCACCACGACCTCTCGGCCCAGCCGCCCGTGCACGCTGTCGAATTCAAGTAGATGCGCGCAGGTGTCTATGGGGGCCGGATCGTTGATCGCCACCACCTTCAGATCGTCGCGCCCCGACGCGATAAGGGCCCGCAGCACCGTGCGACCGATGCGGCCAAACCCGTTAACTCCAAGTGCAACAGGCACGTGACACCTCTTTTGATCAAATCATGGCCAACAGATGTAGGAGCGCGCAGATCTGTCAACCGCCGCAGGGTTGATCGGTACAATTTCGGGTGTTTTTAGTGCCAGTTTGAATGGGGTTCTAGCGCCAGAAGGCGATCCATTCGATCAGTTCGGTGAACTTCTTTGCCAGAAAGACAAGGTGCTCGGTGCCGAAGTAGATCGCGTCGACTGCAACAGCGCCGACAATAAGAAGACCCAGCACAAGGGCGATGCTGTTCGTCATGTGGGCGTCCTCTGCCGTTGCCTGCACTCTTCGATAGGGCAGGCAACGGCGGCTGGCAAGTTCAGCGCAGCTGGCCCATGGCCACGGCCACATCGGCCATCCGCACCGAGAACGCCCATTCGTTGTCGTACCAGGCCAGCACCCGCACGGTGCGGCCCGCCACGACGATCGTCTGGTCCGGCGCAAAGATCGAGCTATGCTCGGTGTGGTTGAAGTCGATCGACACCTTCTGCGCCGGATCATAGGCCATCACACGGCTCATGTGACCCTCGGCTGCGGCCTTGGCGGCGGCGTTGATTTCCTCCACCGTCACATCGCGACCGGCAGTAAAGGTCAGGTCCACCGCCGAGACATTCGGCGTCGGCACGCGCATCGCGGTCCCGTCCAGCTTACCCTTGAGCGCGGGCAATACCTCGCCAAGGGCCTTGGCGGCACCGGTCGAAGTGGGGATGATCGCCATCGCCGCCGCGCGGGCGCGGTAGAGATCCTTGTGACGGCGGTCCAGCGTCGGCTGGTCGCCCGTGTAGCTGTGGATCGTGGTCATCAGGCCGCTTTCGATGCCCACGGCCTCGTGCATGACCTTCGCCAGCGGAGCAAGGCAGTTCGTGGTGCACGACCCGTTCGAGATCATCGTGTCCGAGGCCTGCAGCGTGTCGTCATTGACGCCGAACACGATGGTGCGGTCGACGTTCTTGCCCGGTGCGGACAGCAGGACCTTCTTTGCGCCCTGTTCGATATGGGCGCGGGCCTTGTTGCCATCGTTGAATTTGCCCGTGCATTCCAGCACCACGTCACAGCCGGACCAGTCCAGCTCTTCGAGGTTGTAAGTGGACATGACCTCGATATCGTTCTGCCCGAGGTTCAGATAGCCGTCGTCGACCGTGATATCGCCCGGGAAACGCCCGTGGACACTGTCGTAACGCAGAAGATGCGCTGCCGTTTCGATGGGGCCCGTCGCGTTGAGCTTGATGACTTCGATATCGTCACGCCCGCTGGCCGCGATATGCGACAGGGTGCAACGCCCGATACGGCCGAAACCGTTGATGCCGACTTTGATGGTCATGGGGGAGGCTCCGTCAGATTGGAATTCCTGCCTCCTATAGACCCGCGCCGTGACCGGGGGCCAGTGCGAAAGGCCCTTTGTGATCGGCATGTTAGCGTTAAAATCCGGGGTTAGCGGTAACGGCGGCGCGTAACGGGGGCTTGGCAATCCGGCGCAGGCGCTCTAGCTGACGATGAGGCTAGTGAAAAGGATACGGGCGCGTGAGTGGATTGATTGCATTACTGGACGATGTCGCCGCGATCGCGAAAGTGGCGGCGTCTTCGGTGGATGACGTGATCGGGCAGGCGACCAAGGCTTCGGCCAAGGCCGCGGGCGCGGTCATCGACGACGCGGCGGTTACGCCGAAATACGTTCACGGCTTCGAAGCCAAGCGCGAACTGCCGATCATCTGGCGCATCACCAAGGGATCGCTGCGAAACAAGCTTCTTATCCTTCTGCCCGTGGGTCTGGCGCTGTCGGCCTTCGCGCCCTGGGCGATTCCACCGCTTCTGATGCTGGGCGGTGCCTATCTATGTTTCGAGGGCGCGGAAAAGATCGCCCACGCGTTGGGGATCAGCGAGGGCCACACGGACCATCCCGCCAAGGGCAAGGTGATCGAGGATCCCGCGCACCTCGAAGAGGAAAAGGCGCAAGGCGCGATCAAGACCGATTTCATCCTGTCCGCCGAGATCATGACCATCGCGCTGTCGAATATCCCCAACCTCGGGTTCTGGATGGAGGCGGCGACGCTGGCCATGGTGGCGATCATCATCACGGTCGCGGTCTACGGCTCCGTGGCGCTGATCGTGAAGATGGACGATATCGGGCTGAGCATGGCCAATGCCGGACGGCTTGGCGTGACGCGCGCGATCGGGCGCGGTCTGGTCAAGGGCATGCCGGGGTTCCTGAAGGCGCTGACGATCGTAGGCACGGCGGCGATGCTGTGGGTCGGTGGATCCATCATTGTCCACGGGCTTGAAGTAATGGGGTTCGCCGCACCGGCCCAGATCATCCACGATGCCGCCTATGCGGTCGCACATGCGGTGGACCGCTGGCAGGGGGCCGTGGAATGGACCGTGACCGCGGCGCTCGACGGTGTGCTTGGCCTTGCCCTCGGGGTCGTGCTGATCCCCATCGGCGAAAAGATCATCACCCCGATCTGGCGGGCCGTCACCGCCAAGATGCCTTGACAGCGCGCAAGCCGTGCGGCGCAGGGCGGAACCCTGCGGCGCACGCAGCTGTCTATTGTACAAATGAAGATGGTTTCGGCGGTGCTTTACGCTTCGCCAACGGAACCGGAGAAGCAGGACCGCTGCGCGGGATCAGGATTCCAGCGTGCGGTTGCGCAGTTGGTTGCAAATCACGGCACAGGCCAGCGCCGCCATGCCGAGGTGTCCGAAAAGGACGTAGTTCCAAAGGGTCTCGCCAAAGCTGCCGCCGGTCAAAAGCGAAATCACGGCAGCAACGCCTCCGGTCATGATCGCAGTCAGCAAATAGGCCATGGTGCCTCCTTCGGGGGTGTAACCTTACCGTGTGCCCTAATCGTTAAAGTAGTATAAATTCCAATCAAGGCTTCTTCACACTAGGCGGCACTTGTGGCCGAACATCGCCCCAATTGTGGCAAGACTGGCACGAACTGGCCTATCTGGCGAGAACAAACTGTTGCCATTCCGGAAACAATAAGGGCGGCCCTTCGTCCGAAGCACCGCCCTTGTTGTTGATTTCGGGATGCGGATCAGAGCAGGGCTTTGGCCCGTGTCGCGACATTCTCGGCGGTGATGCCGTATTTCTGGAACAATTCGTCGGCTGGTGCGGATGCGCCAAAGCTGTCCATGCCCACGAAATCGGCCTTGCCCCATTTGCCACGTTCGCCCAGAAGCCAGCGGTCCCAGCCTTGCCGCACGCCTGCTTCCACGCCCACACGTACGGCACCTCCGGGCAGAACCCGCTTGCGGTATGCCTCGTCCTGCTGGGCAAAAAGCTCCATGCAGGGCAGGGACACCACGCGGGTGCCGATCCCTTCGGCCTGAAGCAGATCGCGCGCGGCCAGCGCCACGGATACTTCCGATCCGGTCGCGATCAGGATCACCTGCCGCTTGCCTTCGGCATCCTTCAGAACGTAGCCGCCCTGCGCGGTGAGGTTCTTGTTCTTATGCTCCAACCGGACGGTCGGCACACCCTGACGGGTCAGCGACAGAACCGAGGGGGTGGATTTTTCCGTCAGCGCGATTTCCCACGCCTCGGCGGTCTCGACCGTGTCGGCAGGGCGGAAGACCAGCGTGTTCGGTGTGGCGCGGCTGATGGCCAGATGCTCGACCGGCTGGTGAGTCGGCCCGTCTTCGCCCAGACCGATGCTGTCGTGGGTCATCACATAGACCACGGGCTGTTTCATCAGCGCGGACAGGCGCATCGCGGGGCGCGCGTAGTCGGTGAAACACATGAAGGTGCCCGAATAGGGGCGCACGCCGCCGTGCAAGGCCATGCCGTTCATGGCGCTCGCCATTCCGTGCTCGCGGATGCCCCAGTAGACATAGCGACCCTCGCGCGACATGACGTCGAAAACACCCAGATCGGCGGTTTTGGTGTTGTTCGATCCGGTCAGGTCCGCAGAGCCGCCAACGGTTTCGGGCATGATCGGGTTGATCACTTCCAGCACCTTTTCCGACGAGGCCCGTGTGGCCAGTTTCGGCGCGGTTTCCGAGGTTTGCTTCTTGAACGCCTTGATCGTCGCGCTCAGCTTCTTTGGCGCGTCAAGCGCGAGTGCGCGGTTGAAAGTCTCGCGCTTGGCGCGTGGCATCTTGTCAAAGCGTTCCTCCCAGGCGCGGCGCACATCGGCACCGCGTGCGCCGATCGCTTCCCAGGCCTGCTTGATGTCCTTGGGCACGTCGAAGGGCGCCGCGGTCCAGCCCCAGGCCTCTTTCGCCGCCGTTGCGGCGGCGTCATCGGTCAGCGCGCCGTGGCCCTTGGAGGTGTCCTGTGCAGCGTGTCCCAGCGCGATGTGGGTCTTGCAGGCGATCATGCTGGGGGTCGCGGTCTTTTTGGCAGCCGTCAGTGCCGCGTCGATCTCGTCGGGGTTGTGGCCGTCGATTTCCTGCACGTCCCATCCGGCGGCGCGGAAGCGCGCGACCTGATCGGTGCGGTCCGACAGGCTGACGGGACCGTCGATGGTGATGTCGTTGTTGTCCCACATCACGATCAGCTTGCTCAGCTGATGACGCCCGGCGATGGCGATCGCTTCCTGGCTCACGCCTTCCATCAGGCAGCCGTCACCGGCGATCACATATGTGTGGTGGTCGACCACTTTCGCGCCATAGGTGGCCCGCTGGATCTCTTCTGCCATGGCAAAGCCCACGGAATTGGCGATCCCTTGCCCCAGCGGCCCGGTGGTGGTTTCGATCGCATCGGCAAGGAAATTCTCGGGATGGCCCGCGGTGCGCGCGCCCATCTGGCGGAAATTCTTGATCTCCTCGATCGGGAACTGGGCATCGCCGACCAGATGCAGCAGTGCGTAGATCAGCATGGAGCCGTGTCCGGCGGACAGGATGAAACGGTCCCGGTCGGGCCATGTCGGCTGCGCGGCGTCGAACTTCAGGTGCCGTTCGAACAGCACCGTGGCCACATCGGCCATGCCGATGGGCATGCCGGAATGGCCGGAATTCGCTGCTATTACCGCGTCGAGCGTGAGCGCGCGGATCGCGCCCGCCTTTGACCAATGTTCGGGGTGGGCGGATGCGAGGGCTTTGAGATCCACGGGGGGTGCTCCGTTCTGGGGGATGTGGCGTGTGAATAGCAGCACCGGGCGAAAGATCAAGCAGGCCGGGCACGCGCATGAAGGACGCGGGCCAAAGCACTGTTCTCAAAGGGGGGCAGCATTTCAGTCCGGATATGGGTAGGATCGTGAACGAAGCGACGGGTGACTGATTCGCAAAAGGGTGCAACCGACGCGGCGGCGTATCGACCGTCCACCGATTTGAGCGAGGAGCGGATGAGCGACATCGAAGAATTGCAGCGGCGGATTACGGCCGCGATGGATCAGGTGGCCTACGGGATCGAACGCCTGTCGGTGGCCGCGCCGCAGGGCCCGGACGAAGAAACCACGCGGCTGCTCGAGGAAGAGCGCACCGCCAACGCCCAGTTGCAGGAACGGGTGCGCAGCCTGCGCTCCAAATCCGAAGCCGAACTGGCCGAGCTGCGCGCGCGGGTCGAAGAGGGCGAGGCGCGGATGGCGCAGCTCGATATCGAACTGCAACGGGTACGCCGTGCGAATGCGCAGCTGGCGGATGCCTGTGCGGCGCTGCGCGAGGCCAATACCGAAGGGGTGGGCGAGCCGCATCTCATCAACAAGGCGATGCTGGCCGAACTCGAAGGGCTGCGCGCGGCGCGCGCGGCGGATGTCGCCGAGGCGTCGGTGATCCTTGCCAGCCTGCAACCGCTCGTCGACAAAGCCACTGCCGCAGAGGAGGAAGCCTGATGCCGGAGGTCAAGATTTCGATCGGTGGACGCCATTTCGATGTCGCCTGCCAGGAGGGCGAGGAAAGCTACCTGCACGCGGCGGCCAAGATGCTGGATGACGAAGCGCAGGTGCTCAACGACCAGGTCGGGCGGATGCCCGAGGCGCGGATGCTGCTGATGGCAGGGCTGATGCTGGCCGACAAGACGGCGAGCGTCGAGGACAAGATCGTCGAGATCCGCGCCGAACTGGCCGAGCGCGAGGCGGAACTGCACGGCCTGCGCAACCGCGTCGTGGAGCCCGAGCGCATCGAAGTGCCGGTGGTCCCGCAGTCGGTTACGGACACGCTCGCCGAAATCGCCGCGCGTGCCGAGGCACTGGCGGCGGAGGTCGACGAGAAAGCGGGCGGCTGACGCCACTGCCCATCGTTGCCCGCAGCGACAAACGCAAAACGCCCCCTCCGCGAGGAGAGGGCGCATCCGTCAGGAGGAGCCCCCGAGGAGCCCTGCCGGTAAATCTGTCAGCCGTTCGCTTCGCGGATCTTCTCCGCCGCGTCCTTGTCGAAGGTCACACCGTTCTCGGCGAATAGCGTGTCCAGCTCGCCCGACAGCGTCATCTCTGTGATGATGTCGCAGCCGCCGACGAACTCGCCCTTGACGTAAAGCTGCGGAATGGTCGGCCAGTCGGAATAGTCCTTGATCCCCTGACGGATATTCTCGTCGGCCAGAACGTTCACATCGGCATATTCCACACCCATGTAGTTCAGCACACCGGCTACGCGGCTGGAAAAACCGCATTGCGGCATCGATTTCGTGCCCTTCATGAACAGAACCACGTCGTTTTCTGTCACGGTTTGCTTGATCTGTGTCTGTGCGTCGCTCATTTGTCGTCTGTCCTTACCGGCACCACTGCGCCGTTTTCTTGCCGAAGCGGGGTGAAGGCGCGCAGGCTGATCCCTGCCAGCGCCAGTACGAGGGCCGCCGTGATCGTCATCATCATCATTCCGGTACCTTTGTTGTGAGGGCAAGCGCGTGCAGATCCCCTTGCGGGCCATCCATCTTGCCTTTGAGGGCGGCATAGACCGCGCGCTGTTGCTGCACGCGGTTCTTGCCGCGGAAACTCTCGTCGACGACCATGGCCGCCATATGCACGCCATCGCTGCCCTCGACCACGATCTGTGCGTCGGGGAACTCTGCGCGCAAAAGCTCTTCGATCTCGTGGGCTTGCATGGGCATGTCGGTCTCCGCGTTTTGTCTTCCACCGAAGATGTAGTCGCCCCGCCGACGCTTCGCAAGGGAGCGCGCGGCCCCTTGCATCGCGGCGCTACATAATCGACCATCGCGCAGGCCCCTTGCGGGGGCATTCGAAGAAAGGACCGACCATGACACATCCGATCGCAGGTGCGCCCGAACAGGCGCTGGAATGGATCCGCGCGGGCAAGGGCGCGGCCCTCGCCACGGTGGTCGAAACATGGGGCTCGGCGCCGCGCCGCGTGGGCGCGCAGATGGTGGTCTCGTCGGATGCGGAAATGGAAGGCTCCGTTTCGGGTGGCTGCGTCGAGGGCGCGGTGGTCGTCGAGGCGCTGGAAGCGCTGGAAGAGGGCGAAAGCAGGCTTCTGGAATACGGTGTCAGCGACGGCGATGCCTTCGCGGTCGGGCTCGCCTGCGGCGGCACGATCCGTGTGCTTGTCGAACCCGTTGGCGAGGGCGGGATCCCGGTCGCGGTGCTCGAAACCCTCGTCGCGCACCGCGCGGACCGCCGCCCCGTGGCCTACGAAGTCGGGCTCGATGGCAGCCGGCGTTCGCTGGTCACCGACGGGTACGAAAACCGCTTCCGCACCGACCGCTCCGGTGTCGAGGAGGACGGCGAGACCTTCGTCGCGGTCCATAATCCACCCTTGCGGCTGGTCGTGGTCGGTGCGGTGCATATCGCGCAGGCGCTGGTCCCGATGGCGCGTATCGCGGGGTTCGATCCGGTCGTCATCGACCCGCGCGAAGCGTTCGGCGCGCCCGCGCGTTTTCCCGATGCCCGCGTGGTCAACGACTGGCCCGATGCGGCGCTAGCCGAGATCGGTCTCGATGCCCGCTGCGCGCTGGTGCTGCTGACCCACGATCCCAAACTCGACGATCCCGCCCTGCTGCTGGCGCTGAAGTCGCAGGTCTTCTACATCGGCGCGCTGGGATCGACCCGCACCCACGCCAAGCGGGTCGAGCGGATGCAGGAGGCAGGTTTCGATGACGACGCGATCGCGCGCATCCACGGCCCCGTGGGTCTGAACATCGGGGCGGCCAGCCCCGCCGAAATCGCCGTGTCGATCCTTGCCCAGATGATCGACCGGTTGCGCCGCCCGTGATCTTCGGCGACGTCCCGCTGGATCAGGCCGAGGGCGCGATTCTCGCCCACAGTGTCAGCCTGCCCGACGGGCGCCTGCGCAAGGGTCAGGTGCTCGGCCCGGACGACATCGCCGCCCTGCGCGCCGCTGGCCTGGCCGAGGTTGTCGCCGCACAGCTCGGTCCGCAGGACGTGGATGAAAACACCGCCGCGGGCGAGCTGGCGGATGCGCTGATGCTGGGCCACGGGCAGCTGCGGCGCAGCGCGGCCTTTACGGGCCGGGTCAACCTGCTGGCCGATGGCCCCGGCGTGGCAATGCTCGATGTCGCAGCGATCGAGGCGGTCAATGCGATCGATCCGATGATAACCGTGGCCACGGTGCCGCCGTTCCAGCAGATGGCCGACGGCGGCATGATCGCCACGATCAAGATCATCTCCTACGCTGTGCCGCGCGCGGCGCTGGATGCGGCCACCGCCGCCGCGCGCGGCGCCATCGGTATGGCCGCCCCGGTGATCGACAGTGCCGACCTGATCATCACCGAAATCCCCGGTGGCGCGGGCGAAAAGGGCAGGCGCGCGATCGAGGACCGGCTCGCCGCGCTCGGCGTGACGCTGGCCGAAGTCGTGACCGTGCCACACCGGCGCGATGCGCTGGAAACGGCACTGGGCGGCCTGCGTAGTCCGCTCACGCTGATCCTGACCGGATCCGCGACGTCGGACAGCGCCGATGTCGCACCGCAGGCGCTGATCGGGGCGGGGGGCCAGCTGACGCGCTTCGGCATGCCCGTCGATCCAGGGAATCTTCTGTTTCTGGGGCATCTGCGCGACCGTCAGGTGATCGGTCTGCCGGGCTGCGCGCGGTCTCCGGCGCTCAACGGGGCCGATTGGGTCCTGTCGCGGATCGTCTGCGGCGTCGCGGTGAGTGCGGCGGATATCGCGGGTATGGGGGTGGGCGGTTTGCTGAAGGAAATACCGACCCGACCGCAGCCGCGCCGGGGGCGAAAGGGCTGATCCGTGTGCCGCGCCCTGCGGTGGTGCGGTGTTTCGGATCACGTTTTGAAAAAAGGGTTCTCAAGTCGTCGGGTGCGTGTTTAACTCATCCGCAATGAACCAAAAATTCGAAAGTCTGGGAGGACATGAATGACACAGGTTAAGATGACCGTGAACGGCAAGGCCGCGTCGGGCGAAGTCGAAGGCCGAACCCTTCTGGTGCAGTTTCTGCGCGAGAATCTGGGCCTGACCGGCACGCACGTGGGCTGCGATACCAGCCAATGTGGCGCCTGCGTGGTGCATGTGAACGGCGAAGCGGTCAAATCCTGCTCGATGCTGGCAGTGGAGGCCGATGGCGCCGAGGTCGCCACTATCGAGGGGCAGGCGGCGCCCGACGGCACGCTCAACACGATCCAGCAGGCGTTTCAGGATCACCACGGCCTTCAGTGCGGATTCTGCACACCGGGCATGGTGATGTCCGCCGCCGCCCTGCTGAAGGAAAACCCCAAACCGACCGAGGCCGAGGTACGTCACTACCTTGACGGCAACATCTGCCGCTGCACCGGCTATCACAACATCGTCAAGGCGATCATGGCCGCATCCGGTCAGGACGTCGGCGCGATCGCGGCGGAATAGGCGTGGCCGCGCCCGACTTCATCGAGATCGGATCCGACGATCCCAAGGCCACCACAGCCTTCTTCACTGCGGTGATGGACTGGACGTGGGAGGACGGCGAAGGCGGCGGTGGCTATTTTACCGACGGCACGCGCAAGGTCGGCATGCATCAGGAGGGGACGCCGTGCATGGTGCCCTATCTGGCGGTCGACAACATCGAAGTGGCCGTCGCGCGGGTGAAATCCGCCGGTGGCGCGCTGATGGGTGAAATCGCGGAGGCACCGGGCTTTGGCCGGTTCGCGACCTGCACCGATCCGCGCGGTGTCCGTTTCGGCCTGCACGAGAAATAACCGCATCCGCCCCGGGGAGGGGGCGGTGGCGGCCAAGGACATTTGAAAAATCAGGGTGCGCCCAGATGCGCCCCGACCCCAGGGAGGACTGAAAACATGCCAAAGGACAGTGGTATCGGCGCCAGCACGAAGCGGCGCGAGGACATCCGGTTTCTGACCGGTGATGGCAATTACACCGACGACATCAATCTGCGCGGACAGGCTCACGTGGTCTTCCTGCGCTCCGACGTGGCGCACGGGCGGATCAACAACATCGGCACCGAGGCGGCTGCCGCGATGCCCGGCGTTCTGAAAATCTTTACCGCCGCCGATTTCGAAGCGGCGGGCGGCATTCCGTGCGGCTGGCAGGTGACCGACCGCCACGGCGAGCCGATGCAGGAACCCAAGCACCCGATTCTTGCCGAGGGCAAGGTGCGGCATGTGGGCGATCCCATCGCGGCCGTCGTCGCCGAAACCGCCGATCAGGCCCGCGACGCCGCCGAGGCGATCGAGCTCGATATCGAGGAGCTGCCTGCGGTCATCGACATGAAAAAAGCGGTCGAGGACGGCGCGACCAAGGTCCACGACGACCTGACCTCGAACCTGTGCTACGATTGGAGCCTTGTCGAAGAGAACAAGGAAGCGGTCGAACAGGCGTTCAAGGACGCCGCGCATGTCACCACGCTCGAGCTGGTCAACAACCGTCTCGTGCCCAACGCGATGGAGCCACGCGTTGCTGTCGGCGATTACAACCGCGCCAGCGGAGATCATACGCTCTATACCACATCGCAGAACCCGCATGTGATCCGCCTGCTGATGGGCGCGTTCGTTCTGGGCATCCCCGAGCACAAGCTGCGCGTCGTGGCACCTGACGTGGGCGGCGGCTTCGGCTCCAAGATCTACCACTACGCCGAGGAAGCCTTCTGCACCTTCGCGGCCAAGGCGTTGAACCGTCCGGTGAAATGGACCTGTACCCGCTCGGAAGCCTTCTTGTCGGATGCACACGCGCGCGACCACCAGACCAAGATCGAACTGGCGCTGGATGCGGATAACAACTTCACCGCCGTGCGCACGATGACCTATGCGAACATGGGGGCCTATCTGTCGACCTTCGCGCCGTCGATCCCGACATGGCTGCACGGCACGCTGATGGCGGGCAACTACAAAACGCCGCTGGTCTATGTGAACGTCAAGGCGGTGTTCACCAACACCGTGCCGGTCGACGCCTACCGCGGTGCCGGACGCCCCGAGGCGACGTACCAGCTGGAGCGTGTGATCGACAAGGCCGCGCGCGAGCTGGGGCTCGACCCGATTGCCCTGCGCCGCCAGAACTTCATCACCGAATTCCCCTACCAGACACCGGTGGCCGTTGAATATGACAGCGGCGATTTCCACCGCCTGATGGACAAGCTGGAGGCCAGCGCCGATCTGGGCGGTTTTGCCGCCCGCCGTGCCGAAAGCGAGAAGAAGGGCAAATTGCGTGGTCTTGGCATCAACTGCTTCATCGAGGCCTGCGGCATCGCGCCGTCGAACCTCGTCGGGCAGCTGGGGGCGCGTGCCGGTCTCTACGAATCCGCCACCGTGCGGGTGAATGCCACCGGCGGTCTGGTGGTGATGACCGGCAGCCACAGCCACGGGCAGGGGCACGAGACCGTGTTCCCGCAGGTCATCGCGGAGATGACCGGTCTGAGCGAGGATATGATCGAGATCGTGCACGGTGACACCGCCAACACCCCGATGGGCATGGGCACCTACGGGTCACGCTCGATCGCCGTGGGCGGGCCCGCCATGGTGCGCGCCGCCGAAAAGATCATCGCCAAGATGAAGAAGATCGCGGGCCACCTGCTGGAAGCGTCGGACGACGACATCGACCTCAAGGACGGGGCGTTCTCGGTCGCGGGCACGGACAAGAGCGTGGCCTGGGGCGATGTAACGCTCGCTGCCTATGTGCCGCACAACTACCCGCTGGAGGATATCGAACCGGGGCTCGAGGAGACCGCATTCTACGATCCGGCGAATTTCACCTATCCCGCCGGGGCCTACGCCTGCGAGGTCGAAGTCGACCCCGATACCGGCGAGGTGACGATCGCGAAATTCACCACGGCGGATGATTTCGGCAATGTCATCAACCCGATGATCGTCGAAGGCCAGGTGCACGGCGGTCTGACGCAGGGCATCGGACAGGCAATGCTGGAGAACGCGGCCTACGACGAAGACGGCCAGTTGCGCAGCGCGTCCTACATGGATTACGCGATGCCACGTGCCAAGGACGTGCCGATGTTCACTGTCGACCATACCAACGGCACACCCTGCACCCACAACCCGCTTGGCGTGAAGGGCTGCGGCGAAGCCGGTGCCATCGGCTCCACCCCGACGGTTGTCAACGCGGTGGTCGATGCGCTGCAATCGGGGGGACACAAGGTGGATCACGTCGATATGCCGGTGACCCCGTCACGGGTCTGGGAGGCGATGAACCGCTGAGAGGCGCGCGGGGCGTCCTCGCGCGCCCCGCACCGGCCCTTCTCGGGGGTGAGGTTGTAAGGGCGCAAGCGCCCATGAGTTTAAAGGCAAAATGGAGCCACGGGTTGCGTTAGAGACACGGGGCCCCGCGCTGCCGGAAAGGAAGAGAAAATGTATAATTTCGATGTAGAGCGCCCAAGCACCATCGCGGATGCGGTCAAGGCGCTGAAGGCCGAAGAGGCGCAGCCGATCAGCGGCGGACAGACCCTGATCCCGACGCTGAAAGCCCGGCTGGCGATGCCGTCGGTTCTGGTATCGCTGCACGGGATCGACGAAATGAAAGGCGTCTGCAAGGACGACGCGGGCCGTATCTGTATCGGTGGCGGCACCACCCACGCCACCGTGGCGCGCGAAACGGCGACGGATTATCCCGGGCTGTCGAGCCTGGCCGCGCGGATCGGTGATCCGGCGGTGCGCAACCGTGGGACCATCGGCGGTTCCGTCGCCAACAACGACCCTTCGGCGTGCTATCCGGCGGCGGTGCTGGGATCGGGCGCGACCGTGGTCACCGACCGCCGCGAAATTGCCGCGGACGACTTTTTCCAGGGGATGTTCGCGACAGCCCTCGAAGAAGGCGAGATCGTGACCGAGGTGAAGTTTCCCGTGCCGGAGGCCGCGCATTACGAAAAGCACATCCAGCCCGCGTCGCGCTTTCCGCTGGTTGCGGTGTTCGTCGCGAAATTCGCGGACGGTGTGCGCGTCGCCGTGACGGGAGCGTCCAACAACGGCGTGTTCCGCTGGACCGACGCCGAGAAGGCGCTGTCCGAGACTTTCTCGGCGGATGCGGTGGCGGGCCTGAAGGCCGACCCCGAGGACATGATCAGCGATCTTCACGGCTCTGCCGCGTATCGTGCGCATCTGATCGGTGTCATGACCAAGCGCGCGGTCGCCGCGCTGTCCTGATCGCGATACAACCGACCGCAGGGGGTACGATCCCCCTGCGGTTATCCGCTTGCAGGCCCGTTGTTATTGCCTATCAGTGGAACAAAGCCCTTATCCTCGATGTTGAACTGTCGAAGATGTAGCCTGCGATACGGCTGCACGACGCATACGAGGAAATACCATGAAAACCATTCTGAAATCGTCCACCAGCCTTGGCCTGGCACTGATGATGAGCCTGCCGGCCCCCGCTTTTGCGCAACAGGCCTGCGCGCCGCGTATCAATGACCATACGTACCCTTGCACGCTGCCCAGCGGGCTGGTCGTTGAATCCCGTGTCGAAGTGCTTGAAGACCGCGTGGAGCGCGAGACGGCACGTGTTGAGGAGCTGCGGCTGAAGGTGACGCAGTCTGACCGCGATGTGTCCATCAACGTGGCAGCGGTTCTGGCCGATCTCGAGGAGTGGGAACGCCGTCTGGAAAATACCGAAGCCGCCCTTCAGCGTGCCCGCGACGCACAAGCGCAAGCGGATGGCAACGCTGAGGCCCAGCAGCAGGCAGCCGATGCCGAGGCCGCTAAGCAGGCGCAGGCCCAGCAGCAGGCTGCCGACGCCAAGGCTGCGCAACAGGCGCAGGCCCAGCGTGACGCCGAAGCGGCGGCCCGTCTGGAGGCCGAAGCCGCTGATGCCGAACGTCAGGCTGCCGCTGCAGCACAGGCCGAGGCGGACAAGCAAGCCCAGAAACAGCTGAAGCAGGCAGAGAAAGAGGCCCGCAAGCAGGCCAAGGAGGCACAGAAGGCGCAACGTCGCGCCGAAAGCCAGCAGACTGCCGCCGCATCCGCCACTGCGCAGCAGCAGAGTGCTGCCACGACCGAGACAGAAGAGCTGAACGATGACAACGTGCGCTCGTCCAACGAAGAGTTCGAGACGGCCGTTGCCGGATCGGGCGCCGAAAGCAATTCCAAGGACGATGACGGGCTGAGCAAGTTCGAAAAGGCCCTGTTGCTGGGTCTGGGTGCCGTGGCCGTGGGGCAGGTGCTCAAGAACGGCGACGAAGTGGTCAGCCGCTCGGGTGACCGCGTCGTGGTTGAACGGGACGGCGATCTGCGCGTGCTCAAGAACGATGACGCGCTGTTGCGTCAGGCAGGCAACGACCTGACCACCGAAACCTTCGACGACGGATCGACACGGACAACCGTTCTGAAGCCCAACGGCGCGCGTATCGTAACCATCCGCGGCGCCGACGGCACGGTCCTGCGCCGCGTGCGCATCACCCCGAACGGCGAGGAATACACGCTCTTTGACGATACGCGATCCGAAGAAGAGATCATCGTCAGCCAGCTTGCACCACAGACCACTGCCTCACCACAGGCTCCGATCCGGGGCGAGGAAGAGTTGCGCGCGGCGCTGCGGGCAGAAGCGGCGGCTGCGAACGGCCAGCGCTTCTCGCTCCGGCAGGTGCGCGAGGTAGAGCAGGTGCGCGAGCTTGCTCAGGAAATCCAGCTTGATGCCGTGCGCTTTGCCACCGGATCGGCGGCGATCCAGCCCGAACAGGCGCGCAATCTTGCGCGGATCGGCAATACCCTGCGTGAGCTGATCGCGGAGAACCCGCGCACCGTTCTGCTGGTCGAGGGCCATACGGATGCTGTGGGCGACGCGACCTACAATCTGGCGCTGTCCGACAGGCGCGCGGAGACGGTTGCCCTGGCGCTGACCGAATATTTCGAGGTGCCCGCCGAGAACATGATCGTGCAGGGCTACGGCGAAAGCCAGCTGAAGGTCCCGACACTGGAAGCCGAGCAGGCCAACCGCCGTGCGGTGGTGCGCAACATCACGTCGCTGCTGCGCTAACTTGTAGGTAGCCTTGCTGCGCCAAACGAAAAACGCCCCGCTGCATCGTGCAGCGGGGCGTTGTTACTTCGACGGTCACGTTGTCGTCACTTGTTCGGAAGCGGTCCGATCAGCATTACCATCTGGCGGCCTTCCATCTTGGGGAAGTTCTCCACACGGCCCATTTCCTTGGTGTCCTCGGCAACCCGTTCGAGCAATTCACGCCCGAGGTTCTGGTGCGCCATCTCGCGGCCCCGGAAGCGCAGCGTGACTTTCACCTTGTCGCCGTTTTCGAGAAACTTGAACACGTTGCGCATCTTGACGTCATAGTCGTTCGTATCCGTATTCGGACGGAACTTGACCTCTTTGATCTCGATGACCTTCTGCTTTTTCCGGGCCTCGGCTTCGCGCTTTTGCGTCTCGTATTTGAACTTGCCGAAATCCATGATCTTGCACACGGGCGGGTTCGCGTTGGGAGAAATCTCAACCAGGTCGAGCCCGGCCTCTTCGGCCATGTCCATGGCGCGCGCGGGGCTTACGACGCCCACGTTTTCGCCATCTGCACCGATAAGGCGAATTTCGGGGGAGCGTATGTTCTCGTTTACGCGCGGGCCGGTGTCACGGGTGGGCGGCGCGTTATGGGGTCTGCGAGCGATGGTGATCGTCCTTTGTCTGTTTCAATGATCGGTGAGGCAAAATAGACCCCAAGTGCCCCCGCTTCAAGGTGAAAACGCGAAACTTTGGGGTCATTGTCTGCGTTTTCCCCTTGCGTAACGGACTGGTCATGCGCATGTGACGCCTATCACCGACAGGCAGTTCGAAACCCAGCTGCCTTGGGCAAGCAACGAGGGGAAAGCAATGAAAAATCTGGTTTGGATTGTGGTCGCCGCGATCATCGCACTGGGGGGCTATATCCTCTACACCGGTCGCAGCGTCGAAGAAATCGCAGCCGATGTTTCGGCAACGACGTCCACCGCCGCCGAGAATGCTTCGGAAGCGGCAAGTGACGCGGTCGCCGCCGCAGGCGAAGCTGTCGACGAAGCCGTCGAAGCAACCGAGCAGGCCGCCGAAGCCGCCGCTGACGCCGCAGCCGATGCAACGGACGCAACCGCCGAAGCGGCATCCGACGCCGCAGCAGCGGTTTCCGAAACTGCCTCTGAAGCCGCGGACGCCGTGGGCGATGCCGCGACAGACGCCACCGCCGCCGCGCAGGACGCAGTTGAAGGCGCTGTGAACATGGCCGAGGAAGCGGGCGATTCGATTGCCGGCGCGACCGAAGACGCGGTGAACGCAGCCGAAGAGGCGACTGCCGATGCCGCCGACGCCACCGAGGAAGCCGCAGCAGAGACAGAGCAGGCCGCCGAAGCGGCAGCTGACGCCGCAAGCGATACCGCCAGCGATGCAGCAGCCGCCACGGAAGAAGCAGCAACAGAGGCTGCGGAGGCGACCGAGCAGACAGCAGCCGAAGCTGCTGACGCTACCGAGGAAGCAGCCTCCGACGCCGCAGCAGCGGCCGAAGAGACAACGGAGCAGGCCGCTGAAGCCACTGAAGAAGCAGCAAGCGACGCCGCCGCTGCAACCGAGGAAGTCGCAACTGACGCCGCAGAGGCCACCGAGGAAGTAGCAACCGAAGCCGCAGAGGCGACTGAGGAAACAGCGACCGAGGCGGCAGAGGCCACCGAGGAGGCAGCGACGGACGCCGCAGAGGCGACAGAGGCCGCAACTGACGAAGCCGCTCTTTCCGCCGAAGAAGCGCTGACCGTGGAAAACTTCGATCTGGACCGCGTCGTCACCATGATTGAGGAAAGTGATCTGGGCCAGATGCAGAAAACCACGCTTTCCGCAGCCGTGCGCGCCGCGCAGGACAATCCAGAAATGCTGGGCAACGCGCTGGAACGGCTCCGCGACGCGCTGGGGATGGAAAACTGATCTCCTGACCGCAGCGACTTCTGAACGGGCCGCGCTTCTGTCGAAGCGCGGCCTTTTCTTTTGCTCAGCGGGGTCTGTAGGTCCGCACGGTCGACGGCACCGCCAAGGCGTGCCGCAAGGACCACGCAATCACCGCAAGGCTGAGCGCCAGCCAGAGCCCGCCCCAGACCACGGTGGGTCCGCCAAAAGTCTCGGAGAGCACACGCGCGTCTGACGGCAGTGCGGACCGCGCGATGGTATCGTCGAAGATGTCGTAGGGCACATAGATCACGCTGCTCAGCCCGATGATCCGCAGCACCAGATCGCTGGAGCGGTGCCCCGCAAAAACGGCAATCGCCAGCAGGACCAGTCCGCTGGCCCCGCAAAACAGCGCCGCGAAGGGCTCGCGCACGTAAAACAGCGTCACGAAAAGCGTCACCGCGCCGAAGATGCCCAGCACAAGCCGGTCGGCATCGCTGCGCAGTGCGACCACCAGCAGCCCCACACCGATCAGCAGCGACCCCAGATAGCCCGCCGTGAGGATCGCGACGGCATTGCCGCCGCGCGTGACGGTAAAGCCGCCCTCGGCGGGGTTCACGGAAATCTCCAGCACCGATCCGCCCGTCAGCCATGCGGCGATCGCGTGCGACAGCTCGTGCAGGAACACGATCAGCACCTTGACGGGCAGCACCGCCGGGGTCTGCCAGAGGGCAAAGATCACGGCGAGGATGGCAAACAGGGGAAGATGGTATCTGAGCGCGCGCATGGGCGGATGAGGCACAGCCGCCACGCCAATGTCAAAACGAAACAGGCGCAGCCCTGGGCCGCGCCTGTCCGGTTTTTTCGCAATTTGGCCGGCTCAGCCGACGAAGGCCTTTTCGATCACGAAATGCTTTGGATCGGAATTGGCGCCTTCCTCCAGCCCGAACCCTTCGAGAACGGCGCAGATATCCTTGTTGAAGGCAAGGCTGCCGCAGACCATGGCGCGGTCGGTCTCGGGGCTGATCCCCTCGATCCCGAGGTCGCGAAAGACGGTGCCGTCCTGCAAGAGCGTGGTGATCCGTCCCATCTTCGGGCTCTCTTCGCGGGTCGTGGTCGGGTAGTAGCGGATCTTGTCGAGGTTTTCCTTGCCGATCAGCTCGTGCATCAACTCGTCGGCCTTCAACTCTTCGATCAGCTTGGCGCCGTATTCAAGCTCGGCCACGTCGCGGCAGGTATGGGTCACGATGACTTCGTCGAATTTCTCGTAGGTCTCGGGTTCGCGCAGAAGGCTTGCGAAGGGGGCAAAACCGGTGCCCGTGGCAAAGAACCAGATGCGGCTGCCCGGCAGCAGGGCATCGTGTACCAGAGTGCCCACGGGCTTGGGCCGCAGGATGATCTGGTCGCCGGGTTCGATGTGTTGCAGCTTCGATGTCAGCGGCCCGTCCTGCACCTTGATCGAGTAGAACTCCAACTCGTCGTCCCACGCGGGCGAGGCGATGGAATAGGCGCGCAGTAGCGGCTTTTGCTTGCCGGTCTTCGGGTCGGGATCGCCCAACAGGCCGATCATCACGAATTCACCCGACCGGAACCGCAGCGTCGCGGGGCGCGTCACGCGGAACGAAAACAGCCGGTCCGTCCAATGGGTGACTTGCGTGACGGTCTGGGCGTCGGGCAGGGTCGGCACGGCTTTGGCGGTCTGTGTGGTCAATGGTTTTTGCTCGGTCATATGAAATCCGCAACGGCGGGGCGCTGCGGTCCTTGTCTATTGGATGGAAACAGGGGGCGCAATGCGCCCATGGTCGCGGGCGGGATCAGCCGCGCAAACGGTTCTGGTAGTCATGGGCGCGCCAGTTCGCCCGGAACCGCCATTCGGCTTCGGGCTGGCGTGCGGCGAGGGCCTCGTCGATCTCGACCTCGTCAAAGCCTGCACGGCGGGCCATGGCGTATTGGTCGGACAGGACATGCCCGCGTGCCCGCAGGCGCCCGGTGTATCCGCGCAGGCGCAGCGCCCGCGCGATGGTAAAGCCGCGCCCGTCCGCGGAAGACGGGAAATCGACGCGGATCATCTTGACCGCGGGCGTCAGGGAGACCGTCTCGGGGTCGGTGTCGGATGCGAGATCCAGCGCCGCGCAATCGTTGGCCGCGCCCGCGCCGCAGAACGCGGTGCTCCAGTCGTCGGCGCCAAAGCCGCTGTCGGTTACAATCACACTCATGTCGTGCCTCCAGTCCTTACCATCTTGCCATCCACGAAATGGATGCCGCATTCGTCCTTGTCCTGCCCGCGCCAGCGTCCGGCGCGGGGGTCCTCGCCTTCGGCGACGGGTGACGTGCAGGGCGCGCAGCCGATGGAGGGATAGCCCTGCGCCACCAGCGGGTGCCGGGGCAGGTTGTTTTCTTCCATGTAGGTCTGCACGTCGTCGCGCGTCCAGTGGGCCAGCGGATTGACCTTGATCCGGCCGGTCGCATCCTCGACCTCGAAGGCGGGCAGATCCGCCCGCTTGCCGGACTGGTAGCGCTTGCGCCCCGTGATCCAGCCGTCAAAGTCCTTCAGCGCCTCGTTCAGCACCTGTGTCTTGCGCAGGTTGCAGCAGGCGTCGGGGTCGCGCTGGTGCAGCGTGTCGTCGGGATCGGCGACGGAAGTATCCGCGCGCAGGATCTGCACCTTCTTCAGGCCCAGCTTCATCGCAACATCGCGCTGGTAGGCCAGCGTTTCGGGAAACAGCAGCATGGTGTCGATGAACAGCACCTGAACGTCGGGTTTCACCTTCGACGCCAGATGCAGCAACGCAACCGATTCCGCGCCGAAGCTGCTGACCAGCGCCAGATTGGGCGTGGCGCGAAACGCCCGCCGCAGCACATCGGCGGCGGCGTGGTGTTTCAGTTCGGTGTTGAGCGTATCGACCCGCGCTGCAAGCGAAGCAGCATGATCAAGCGGCATCGGCTTTTGCCTCCGGGTAAAGCGCCGATTTGAACGGGGCAAGGCCCAGCCGGCGGTAGGTTTGCAGGAAGGTCTCTTCGCGGTCCTCGCGCAGATCCAGATAGGCCATCACGATCCGCTCGATCGCGGGTACGATCTCGTCGGCCGAGAATCCGGGCCCCGCGCGTTCGCCGATGGCCGCATCCTCGGTGCCGTCGCCGCCCAGCGTGATCTGGTAGTTCTCCACGCCCGCGCGGTCCAGACCGAGGATCCCGATGTGGCCCACGTGGTGGTGCCCGCAGGCGTTGATGCACCCCGAAATCTTGATCTTCAGAGGGCCGACATCGTGCTCGAGCTTCAGTTCGTCGAAACGCGTCGCGATCTCCTGCGCGACAGGGATCGAGCGTGCGGTCGCCAGCGCGCAGTAATCCATGCCGGGGCAGGCGATGATATCCGAGATCAGACCGATATTTGCCGTGCCCAGCCCTTCGGCGCGGAGCGCATTGTAGACCGACGGCAGATCGCCGCGGTGCACATGGGGCAGGATCACGTTCTGCTCGTGGCTGATGCGCAGCTCGTCGTGGCCGTAGCGGCGGGCCAGCTGTGCCATCAGGCGCATCTGCCGGGCCGAGGCATCACCGGGCGTCTTGCCGTGCGCCTTGAGGCTGATCGACACGATCGCATACTCCGGGTTGCGGTGCGCGGTCAGATTGGTGTCCGCCCAGCTCTGGAACGCGGGATCGTAGCGGTAGGCGCGGTCGAAGGCGGCCGTGTCGGCGGATTTGAAGGTAGGGGCGGCGAAATCCGCCTCGATGCGGCTCAGCATCTGCTGGTCGACGCCGGTGAACTGGTCGCGGATCAGCTTGTAGCGCGCGTCGACACGGGCGCGGATATCCTCGATCCCGTTCTCGTGCACGGTGATCTTGATGCGCGCCTTGTACTTGTTGTCGCGCCGTCCCAGCAGGTTGTAGACGCTGACGATCGCTTCGAGCGTCGGCAGCAGATCCTCGGAACGCACGAAATCATAGAGCACCTTGCCGATCATCGGCGTGCGGCCAAGGCCACCGCCGACGACGACTTCAAAGCCTTGCTCACCGTCACGTTCGACGATGCGAAGGCCAATGTCATGCGCCTTGATCACCGCACGGTCGTGGGGCGATCCGGTGACCGCCACCTTGAACTTGCGTGGCAGGAACTGGAATTCGGGGTGGTCGGTCGACCATTGGCGGATCAACTCGGCCACGGGGCGCGGATCGGCGATCTCGTCGGCGGCAGCACCGGCGAAATGGTCGGCCGTGACGTTGCGGATCGTGTTGCCGGAGGTCTGGATCGCGTGCAGGTTCACCTCGGCCAGCGCGTCGAGCATGTCAGGCACATCACGCAGCTCGGGCCAGTTGTACTGGATGTTCTGGCGCGTGGTGAAGTGGCCATAGCCCTTGTCCCAGCGCTCGGCGATATCGGCCAGCTTTTCCATCTGGGCGGATTTCAGCGTCCCGTAGGGGATCGCCACCCGCAGCATGTAGGCGTGCAGCTGCAGGTAAAGACCGTTCATCAGGCGCAGCGGCTTGAATTCGTCCTCGGTCAGGTGACCGGCAATGCGCCGCTCGACCTGCGCGCGGAACTGGGCATTACGCTCGGCCAGAAAGGCGGCGTCGAAATCGGTATAGCTGTACATCAGGCTGTCTCCTGCTTGCCGTGGGCGTAGTTCGACGGGCCTTTGGCCCGGAACGCTTCGCGGAAATGGGTGGGTTCGGGTGTGCCGCTGCTGTTGTCGACCTCGGCGAGGTAGACGCCGACGACCGTGTCGGCCTGCGCACCCGCTTCGAGCAGGCGGATATCGGCATCCGCTTCGTCGGTGATCACTTCGGCATCCGCAAGGTCACGGACCCAACCGTCGGGTCCGAGATAGACGACATCGCCCTCAAGAAGGGCGTTGGCGGTGATGACGGAGGGTTTGAAGGCTTTCGGCATTATGCGAACTCCTGTGTTTTCAGTGTCGGGGCAAGGGCCAGTGCCGCGCGGGGCGCAAGGCCGAGAAAGGTCAGCGCGGGGCCGGACATCTGCGCGGCCTCCAGCGTGGCGGGCAGCGCGTCGAGCGTGGTTTCGATGACCCGCTGGTTCGGACGCGAGGCGTTTTCGATCAGGGTGACGGGGGTCTGCCGGTCGCAGCCGTGCATGATCAGGCGGCCCTGAATGAAACGGGCGGATTTCTTGCCCATATAGATCGCGGCGACTTCGCCGGGGCGGGCCAGCGTGGCCCAGTCGTGATCGGCAAATCCCTTGGTGTCATGACCCGTCAGGAACCGCACGGACGCGTTGCGGCCACGCCGTGTCAGGCTTTGACCGATGGCCGCCACCGCAGCGGAGGCCGAGGTGATGCCCGGCACGATGTGCCAGCCGATACCGGCCTCCTCGACCGCCTCGATCTCTTCGTCGAGCCGTCCGAAGACGGTCGCATCGCCGGATTTCAGCCGCACCACCTGCGAGCCGTCTGCGGCATGTTCCACCAACAGCGCGTTGATCCGCTCCTGCGGTGTGGAGGGGCCGAAGCCTTCCTTGCCCACGTCGATCATCACCGCCTCGCGGCGCGCCAGCTCGAGGATCTCGGGGGTGATGAGCCTGTCGTAGATCACCACGTCGGCTTCATCCAGCGCCCGGCGTGCCTTGAGCGTCAGCAGTTCCGGATCACCGGGGCCGCCGCCCACAAAGGCAACGTGGCCCGCACGGGCGGTGCGGCCCATGTGATCGGCCAGCAGCGCGTCCAGCGCGGGGCGCACCGCGTCCTCGCCATCGGCCACGGCCTTGGGGCCTGCGTTGAAGTAGTAGTCGCGCCAGAAATCACGGCGCGCGCGCCCGAAGGGCAGGGCATAGGAGGCGCGGCGGAATGTCTTGCCGATGCGCGCCAGCAGGCCCAGCGACTGCGGCAGCCGCTCTTCGAGATCGGCCTTGATCGCCCGCGCCAGAACCGGTGCGGCGCCTTCGGTGCCGATGGCGATGGTCACCGGGTCACGGTCGACGATGGCGGGGGTGATGAACTGGCTGTCGGCGAGGTTATCGACGATGTTGACCAGCGCGCCGCAGGCCCGTGCCAGGGCGGCTGTGCGCGCGTCCTCTGCCGCGTCCTCGTTCGCACCGTAGAAAAGCCGCGCGCAAACCGCATCGCCGTGATCCATCGCACGGCGCACGAGCGTCAGCTTGCCAGCGGCGGCCCAGTCGGCAATTTCGGGCGCGGGATCCTCGGCAAAGACCGTGATCCGGCCGGTGGTCTTCATCAGCAGCCGCAATTTGGCCAGCGCCGCGTCACCGCCGCCGGAGACGATGATGCGCGCGGATTGGGTGGCGACGAAGATCGGGAAATGGTCCATGGTCTGCATCCTTGCGTTTCTTGACCTCAATATAGGAAATTATTCCCATTTGGCGCCATGGGCTGGTGCAAATAAGGAATTTCGTTCTATAATTCTGTCTAGCTAGAACGCTCAGTTTCAAAATTGAAGGGAAACAGAATGGCTGTTCGGATTGACGAGACGGATCGGAAGATTCTTGCGGTGCTTCAGGAGGACGCGAGCCAGTCTCTCGACGAAATCGCGCGTCAGGTGGGCGCGTCGAAGACACCGGTGTGGAACCGGATTCGGAAATTGCGCGATGCCGGCGTGATCGGGCGCCACACGGTTCTTCTGGATCCGGATGCGCTGGGGTTCGAGGCGTGTTTTTTCGTCCTGATCCGCACGTCGTCCCACGAGGCGGAGTGGCAGGCGCGTTTCCTCAAGGCGCTGAAGGACCGGCCCGAAGTGCAGGAGGCGCACCGGCTGGCCGGTGACATCGACTATATCCTGAAAGTGCGGGTCGAGAACGCGCGCGCCTACGACCGCTTCTATCAGGCGCTGATCTCGGAGGTGCGTGTGCACAACGTGACCGCGTTGCTGTCGATGGAAGAAATCAAATCGACGACAATGCTGCCGCTGACCCCGTGACGGTGGCGCGCCGCGCCTGAGGTCAGGCGCGGACCATCAGGCGGTCCAGCTTGTGGAAGTGATAGCTGTTGGCAAAGCGCGGCGGCTGCGCGAGGCGCAGGTCGGGGCAGGCGTCGAAGAGGGCGGGCAGGGCGATCTGCATCTCCATCCGCGCCAGCGGCGCGCCCACGCAGAAATGCAGCCCCCCGCCAAAGGCCGCGTGTTGCTGGACCGGACGGTCCGGCACGAAACGGTCGGGATCGTCAAAGACCGCCGGATCGCGCCCCGCCGCCGCCAGCACCAGCCCGATCCGGTCGCCGCGTTTCAGCGTGACGCCGTCCAGATCGATATTCTCATAGGCATATCGGTCGAACAGATGCAGCGGCGGCGTATAGCGCAGGAGTTCCTCGCAGGTGGCCGCGATCCGGTCGGGGGCCAGTGCCTCCATCGGGGTGTCATGGTCGATCAGGCATTTCACGGCATTGCCAAGGCTGTGAACCGTCGCCTCGTGGCCCGCGTTCAGCAGCAGGATACAGGTGCCGATCAGCTCATCGGTCGACAGCTTCTCTCCGTCCTGCTCGGCGGCGATCAACTGGGTGATCAGATCGTCGGCGGGGCTGGCACGGCGGGCGTCGATATAGCGCGTCAGAAAGTCGGTGAATTCGGCGGCGGCAGCGTTTGCCGCCTCCTCGACCGCGCGGCTGCGACCGGCCTGATACATCGCGACCATGTCGTTGGACCAGCGTAGCAGATCGGGGGCCATATCCTCCGGCACCCCCAGAAGCCGCGCGATGATCCGCACCGGCAGTTGCGTGCAGAATTGCGGGATCAGGTCAAACGCCTCCCGCGTGGGAAGACCGCCAATCAACTCGGCGGTGACGGCGGCGATGTCAGGCTCCAGCGTCCTGATCCGGCGGGAGGTGAAGGCCCGCAGCACAAGCCCGCGCAGGCGGGTGTGGCGCGGGGGCTCAAGCTCCAGCATCGAGTGTTTCTCGACCCTGTCAAAGTCGGCAAGGTGCTCGGGCATTGCTTGGCGCTGGTCGGCGGGCACTTCGCGGCCCAGCCTGCGGTCGCGCAGCAGCGCGTGAACGGTCGCCGCGTCGAAGGCGCAGAGCATCCCGTAGTCTTCCCAGAACACCACAGGCCCTGCCGCGCGGGCGCGGTGATAGAACGGATAGGGGTCCTGGACAAAGCTTGGATCAAGCGGGGATTGGCTGAGTTTCTGCATGGAGGCTGAATGCGCCGGTCGGCTTCCCAATGCAAGCGGCTCTGCGTAAGATACCGGCATGATGAAAGGCTTTTTGCGGCGCGGACTTCTGGTCACGCTTTACCTGATATGTGTCGCGGCGCTGGCTGCGGGGGTCTGGCGCTATGCCACCTTGCAGGGGCTTGCGCAGCTGTCGTCGCGCGCGGGCGCGGATCTGGCGCTGGCCAGTGACCGGTTGACCGGACAGTTGCAGCGCTACCGCGATCTGGCGGTCAACCTTGCGGATCATCCGCAGGTCACGCGGATGCTGGCCGGTGCGATCCAGCCCGAGGACACCGCATTGCTGCGCGCCATCGCCGACCGGTCCGCCGCGTCGGATGTGATTGTGGTCGACAGGATGGGCCGGGTGATGGGCGCCGCCGAGGACGGCGCGGGGGCGGTGGACGCGCAGCGCTACATCGCGCGGGCGCGCAACGGCGCTTTGGGGCGCGGCTATGGCCCGTCGAGCGGTCGGACACCGCGCAGCTTTTTCTTTGCGGCCCCGGTGTTCGGGCCGCAGGGGCAGGCGCTTGGCGCGGTTGTGGTCTCGACCGATCTCAGTTCTGTCGAATATGCGTGGCGCGGGGATACGCCGCCGGTGTTCTTCACCGACGGGGTCGGGCGCGTTCAGGTGTCGAACCGGTCCGAACTGATAAACTGGGTGCGGGCCGATGATGCGCCGGGTCTGCGCCCGCCGGACGGCGGAGAACCCGATTTCAGCGTGACCTACAGCGGCCCGCACGAAATCTGGCGACTTGGCTGGGGGCGTTACCTGCCGCAGGAGGCGTTGCACCTGTCGCGCGACCTGCCGGTCATCGGCATGACGGGCGAGGTGCTGGTCGATGTGGCGCCGGTGCGCAAGCTTGCCTTCAGCCAGGCCGCTGCGGTGGCGGCCCTGTGCCTGCTGCTGGGGGCGCTGCTGTTTCTGGCCACCGAAAGGCGGCTGACGCTGGCACGGCTCAATGCCCAGCTTGAGGCGCGTGTCACCGCGCGCACCCAGGCGCTGCGCGCCATCAACACGGAACTGCGCCGCGAGGTCGCGGAGCGCCGCGAGGCCGAAACCGCGCTGGAGCAGGCACAGGACGAATTGGTCCGCGCGAGCAAACTCAGCGCGCTGGGGCAGCTCAGCGCCGGGATCAGCCACGAATTGAACCAGCCGCTGATGGCGGTGCAGACCTTCGCCGAAAACGGCATCGCGTTTCTGGAGCGGGGCAAGCCCGAACGCGCCGCAGAGAACCTCGGGCGGATTTCGGAGATGACGCGGCGCATGGGGCGGATCATCGGCAACCTGCGCGCCTTCTCGCGGCAGGAAAGCGTCGAGGTGGTCGCGGTCGAACTGGGCCAGATCCTTGCTTCGGCCATAGAACTGGCGCGCCTGCGCAGCGACGATCTGGGGGTGCGGATCGATTACGCCCCGCCGCTGGTGCCGGTCTGGGTACGCGGCGGCGAGGTCCGGCTGGGGCAGGTGTTCATGAATCTCATCGCGAATGCCCTTGATGCGATGGCCGACACCGACCGCCGCGTGCTGGGCATCGAAATCGAGCTGGGCGCGCGCGTCGTCGTCACCATATCCGATACCGGCGGCGGGATCACCGAACCCGACAAGGTGTTCGATCCGTTCTACACCACCAAGGAAGTGGGCGCCGCAAAGGGCATGGGCCTTGGCCTGTCGATCAGCTATGCCATCGTGCGCAGCATCGGCGGAGAGATCCGGGCGCAGAACGCAGAGCGCGGGGCCTCGTTCAGCGTGGCCCTGCTCCCCGCAGCACAGGAACAGGTGGCATGAGGCAAAAGGTACTTCTGGTCGACGACGATCCGGCAGTGCGCGAGGCGCTTTCGCAGACGCTGGAACTGGCCGATCTCGACTGTATCGCGGCGGGGTCTTTCGTCGTGGCGGCCGATCACATCGCGCGCGATTTCCGCGGTGTCATCATTTCGGACATCCGCATGCCCGGTCGCGACGGGTTCCATCTGCTGAGCCATGCCCGCTCCGTGGACCGCGATCTTCCGGTGATCCTGCTGACCGGCGAGGGCGATATCCCCATGGCCGTCAAAGCGATGGGCGAGGGGGCGTTCGATTTCCTCGAAAAACCCTGCGCGCCCAAGGACCTGCTGGCGGTGGTCGAGCGGGCGCTGAAAACCCGCGCGCTGGTGCTGGAAAACCGCGAACTGCGGCAACTGGTCGAAAGCGGCGATCCCGCGGCGCGGATGATCTTCGGCATCTCGGAACGGTCGGAGCGGCTGCGCGCACATGTGCGCCGCGTGGCGCAGGCGCGCGGCGATGTGCTGATCACCGGCGCACGCGGCACCGGCATATCGAAGGTGGCCGAGGTGATCCACCTCAGCTCCAGCAAGTCGAAACGGCCCTTCGTGAAGCGCGCGGCGCAGGATCTGGATACCGCAGCGCTTGCCGCCGCCTTCGACGAGGCCGAGGCGGGCAGCCTGTTCCTTGACGAAATCGCCATGCTGCCCGCGCAGACCCAGCTTGCCCTCGCCGAAGCGCTGGAGCAGGGCCGCCCCGCACGGTTCATCGCCGGATCCACCAAGCCACTGGATGCGGAGGTGGACGAGGGCCGGTTCAACAGCGATCTCTATTTTCGTCTGACCGTGATGCAGGTGCGTATCCCGTCGCTGTCCGAACGCCCCGAGGATATTCCGGTGCTGTTTCGTCATTACGTGGCACAGGCCGCCGAGCAAAGCGGCCAGCCCGCGCCCGACGTGGGACCGGACATCGAAGCGCAGCTGATGGCGCGCGACTGGCCCGGCAACGCGCGTGCGCTGATGTCCGAGGCGATGCGCTTTGTCATGGGCATGACCGACACACCGCAGATGGCCGACGGGCTGGGATTGCAGGAACACCTCGCACAGGTAGAACAATCGCTGATCGAAAGCGCGCTGCGCAGGGTCGACGGCCACGCGACCGAAGCCGCGCGTGCGCTGAAATTGCCGCGCAAGACCTTTTACGACAAATGCGCCCGGTACGGCATCCGCCCCGAAGAATTCCGCCGTTGATTCGTGCAAACGAGTGTGTGCGGAATTCCGCACACAGACCTGTTCGACGGGGCGAAATCCCGCACGCGCCTGTGCCTGCCCGAAAAATGATCATGTAGATGTGCTGGATAAGTATCTGACGAAAATAGGATTTTAACATCCGCGTCTTTGCGCGCCGTGCTGCTTGCGGGCGGGTGCCAATAAATTCATCCTGTTGTGCATCACCGCGCGATACCGCGCATGAAAACTCTCTGGGAGGAGACCCATAATGAAATTTCTGACCATGGCCGCACTGGCCCTGACCGTATCCGCCGGCGCAGTCGCCGCCGCCTGTGACGACGGCGAAGTCGTCATCAAGTTCAGCCACGTCACCAATACAGACAAGCACCCCAAAGGCATCGCCGCCTCGCTGTTCCAGGAACGTGTGAACGAAGAGATGGACGGCAAGGCCTGCGTCGAGGTTTTCCCGAACTCGACACTCTATAACGATGATCAGGTGCTCGAAGCCCTGCTGCAGGGTGACGTGCAGATGGCAGCACCGTCGCTGTCGAAATTCGAACAGTTCACCAAAGTCTTCCGCATCTTCGATCTGCCCTTCATGTTCCGCGACATCGACGCGGTGGATGCGTTCCAGAACTCCGACGCCGGTCAGGCGATGAAGGAATCGATGACCCGCCGTGGTCTGCTGGGCCTGCAGTTCTGGCATAACGGCGTGACGCAGATCTCGGCCAACAAGCCGCTGATCGCGCCCGAGGATGCGAAAGGTCTGAAATTCCGCGTCCAGCCCTCGGAAGTGCTGAAAGCCAACATGGAACAGCTGGGCGCCAGCCCGCAGCCGATGGCCTTCTCGGAAGTTTACGGCGCCCTGCAGACCGGCGTTGTGGACGGTCAGGAGAACACATGGTCGAACATCTACGGCCAGAAGTTCTTTGAGGTGCAGGACGGTATCACCGAAACCAACCACGGCGTGATCGACTATCTGGTCGTGACCAACGTCGACTGGTGGGAAGGTCTGGACGCCGATGTGCGCGACCAGCTGTCGACGATCCTTCAGGAAGTGACCGAGCAGCGTAACTCCGAATCCTTCAAGGTGAACGAGGAAGCCAAGGAAGCGATCATCGCCGCCGGCGGCACCGTGCGCCAGCTCACCCCCGAGCAGCGCCAGGCATGGGTCGACGCGATGAAACCCGTCTGGGACCAGTTCATCGACGATGTCGGTCAGGACAACATCGACGCGGCGCAGGAAATCAACGCCTCGATGTAAACCGGACCTCTGGCGGCGCCTTCGGGCGCCGCCGCCCCATCCGGACCACGTGCCATGGGGCACCACAGGCCAGCGCACCCTGACGGTTGCTTATCCGACCGAAGAGGGACCGCGCCCTGCCGCCGCGCATCGCGGCACTCCGTCACTTTCAAGGGAGGCACCTATCCGTGCAGCATCAACCGGACTCCGCGCTCGGACGTTTCGTCAATGAGTTGGAGGAGACTTTCATCGCGCTGATCCTCGGTGCCATGACGATCATCACATTCATCAACGTGGTCTTGCGCTACGGCTTCAACACCGGCCTCATCTGGGGTCTGGAGGCGACATCGCTGCTGTTTGCGTGGCTGGTGCTGTTCGGGATGAGCTATGCGGTCAAGGTGACGGCCCATCTGGGGGTCGATGCGCTGCTCAACGTGTTCTCCCACCGCCCGCGCCAGATCCTCGCGATCGTGGCCGGTATCGTCTGCGTGATCTACGCGGCCCTTCTGATGAAAGGCGCGTGGGATTACTGGGCGCCTTTCGCGGGGCTTGATGCCACCAGCGGCCGCTGGTTCCCCACCGGCTTCGAAAACAGCCGCGATCAGGCATGGTACGAAACCGTCGACATCCCGATGTTCGACTGGCTGCGCTTTATCGAGCCGGTCATGAACGAGGGTGAAAGCTACGAAAAGCTGCCACGCTTCATTCCCTACGCGATACTGCCCTTCGGTGCGGCGCTTCTGCTTTTCCGCTTCGTTCAGGCGACCGTGCAGGTCGTGCGGGGCCGTCGCGACGGGCTGATCGTCAGCCACGAGGCCGAAGACGCCGTCGAAGACGTCAAACACATGAACGCGGAGCGCTGATCCATGGAAGTTCTCATTCTTTTCGGGTCCGTTATCGGCCTGATGCTGATCGGTGTGCCGATTGCGGTCTCGCTCGGCATGTCATCGATCCTGTTCCTGCTGGTGCTCAGCGATGCCTCGCTCGGTGCGATTGCGCAGTCCTTCTTTCAGGCGATGGCGGGCCACTACACGCTGCTTGCGATCCCGTTCTTCATCCTTGCGTCCAGTTTCATGTCCACCGGCGGCGTGGCCAAGCGGATCATCCGCTTTTCCATCGCCATCGTGGGCCATCTGCCGGGCGGTCTGGCGATTGCGGGCGTCTTTGCCTGCATGTTGTTCGCCGCCTTGTCCGGCTCTTCGCCCGCCACGGTGGTCGCCATCGGCTCGATCGTGATCGTGGGTATGCGCGAGGTCGGATATACCCGCGACTTCGCCGCCGGTGTGATCGCGGTTGCGGGCACTCTGGGCATCCTGATCCCGCCCTCCATCGTGATGGTGGTCTATGCCTCGTCGGTGGATGTGTCGGTGGGGCGGATGTTCCTTGCCGGTGTCATCCCGGGCCTGCTGGCCGGTCTGATGCTGATGGTCACGATCTATATCATCGCGCGGGTGCGCAATCTGCCCAAGGGCGAATGGCGCGGCTGGGGCGAGGTGCGCGAGAGCGGCGTCGAGGCGGGCTGGGGCCTGTTCCTGATCGTCATCATCCTTGGCGGTATCTACGGCGGTATCTTCACCCCGACCGAAGCGGCAGCGGTGGCGGCGGTCTATGCCTTTTTCATCGCAACCTTCGTCTATCGCGACATGGGGCCGCTTCATGTCGCGGGCGACGGGCGCAACCTGTCGCTTCTCCAGAACCCGAAGGCGCTGGTCACGGTGTTCTTTCACCGCGACACCAAGAACACCCTGTTCGAGGCGGGCAAGCTGACGGTGACGCTGATGTTCATCATCGCCAACGCGCTGATCCTCAAGCATGTGCTGACCGACGAGCAGATCCCGCAGCAGATCTCGGCTGCGATGCTGGATGCCGGTTTCGGGCCGATCATGTTCCTTGTGATCGTCAACGTGATCCTGCTGATCGGTGGCCAGTTCATGGAGCCTTCGGGCCTTCTGGTGATCGTGGCGCCGCTGGTGTTTCCGATCGCGATCGAACTTGGGATCGACCCGATCCATCTGGGGATCATCATGGTGGTGAACATGGAGATCGGAATGATCACGCCGCCGGTGGGTCTGAACCTCTTCGTGACGTCGGGGGTGGCGAACATGCCGATGATCGCGGTCGTGCGCGCCGCACTGCCGTTTCTTGCGGTGCTCTTTGTCTTCCTGATCATGGTCACCTACATCCCGGCAATCTCGACCTGGTTGCCGACGATGATGATGGGACCGGAAATCATCACCCGCTAGCGGGGATCACCGGTGCAGGCCCTCGCAACGAGGGCCTGCATCCTTCGGCCGCGCGGCGCGCCGCGCGATCAGCTTGCGGCGAGCGCGTCGATGATCGGGGCGAAATCCGCGGCCTTCAGCGATGCACCGCCGACCAGCGCACCGTCGACGTTTTCGGCGCGGAAAATCTCTGCCGCGTTCTCCGGTTTCACCGATCCGCCATAGAGCAGGGTAATGCTCTCCGCCGCCTCGGCACCCAGCCTGTGTGATAGCTCTGCGCGGATGAAATCATGCACTTCGACGATCTGTGCGAGGGTCGGCACCTTGCCGGTGCCGATGGCCCAGATCGGCTCATAGGCGATGACGGTTGTATCCGCCGTGGCGTGGTCGGGCAGCGATCCTGCCAGCTGACCCGCGATGATATCGAGGGTATTGTCCGCCTCGCGGTCGTCCAGCGCTTCGCCGATGCAGATGATCGCCGTCAGACCCGCATCCCACGCGCGCTGCGCCTTTGCGCGGACGTCGCGGTTGGATTCCTCATGGGCATCGCGTCGTTCGGAATGACCGACGATCACGAAACGCGCGCCGGTGTCGGCGATCATCGCGGCGGATATATCGCCGGTGAAGGCGCCCGCCTCCTGCATGTGGCAATCCTGCGCACCGATGGCGATGCCGGTGCCCTTGGCCTTTTCCGCCGCACGATAGAGCAGCGGCGCGGGGGGGCAGATGACGACCTGTGGCCCGTCACCGGACAGCGCGGCGGCGAGCGTGTCGAGCTCTGCCAGCGCCGCTGCGGTGCCGTTCATCTTCCAGTTGCCCGCTGCCAGCTTGCGTCTCATGCGCCCTGTCTCCCCGTTTGGATTTTCGGCTTTATCCGTAGCATCGGGGCGGCAGGGCGGCAACGGTGGCTTGGCCTTTCTGCGGTGGCCGGTGTAGGACTAGGCCACCGCACCCCGCAGGAGAGACGCGATGATCCCTTCGATCGACCTTGAGGCGCTGAGCGCGCAGGACAAGACCGCGCTCGACGCGATGGCCGAGGCCGCGACCGGGATCGGCTTTGCGACCGTGCACAATACCGCGCTGGAGGCGGCGGAGGTGCGCGCGGTGATCGAGACCTACAGGGAGTTCTTTCGCCTGCCGGAGCGGGACAAGGCGGGCATAGACATGGCCCGCACGGGTGCGAACCGGGGCTGGGGCGCTTCGGGATCCGAACAGGTCGATCCCGACGCCAACCCCGACTACAAACAGTTCTTCGACAGCGGCGTCACCCTGCCGGAAACCGATCCGCGCCGCGAGATGCCGGTATACGCGCCCAACATCTGGCCCGCAGAGCCGGTGGCCTTCGCAAAGACCATCTCGGGCTACTACACGCAGGCCTGCGGGGTTGCGATGGAGGTGCTGCGCGGGCTGGCGCAGGCGATCAGCGCGCCGCGCGATGCCTTTGATGCCGCGTTCGATCCACCGATGGCGCTGCTGCGCGGCAATTACTATCCCGCCCGGCCCGACTGGGCGGGGGCCAAGGATTTCGGCATCGCGACCCATACCGACTACGGCTGCCTGACGCTTCTGGCCACCGACGGCTCGCCGGGGCTGGAGGTGCGCAAGCGCGGCGGCGGCTGGATCCCGGTGGCGGCAGCACCCGGCACTTTCGTCATCAACTTCGGTGAAATGATGGAGTTCTGGACCGAGGGGCGCGTGCGCGCCACGCCGCACCGTGTCGTGGGCGGCACGAACGAACGGATCTCGGTGCCTCTGTTCTTCAATCCGTCGCACGACACCAATGTCGCCCCGCCGGGCGCGCAGGGCGTGATCCGCGCGGGCGATCATCTGGCCCGCCGGTTCAAGGAAACCTACCTGCACCTCAAGAAAAGCTAGGGGTCGCGCAGATGCGCGATGGCCTCGCGGGCAAGGGCGGCAAGCGCCTGCGGATCGTCGAGGCACTCGTCCGGCACGGTCCAGTAGGGCATGACGCTTTGCGCGCCGGTCTTGCGGGTGTAGGTCCAGGGCTGCCCGCCGAGAGCGGCCATGCGCTCCGCAAAGGGGCCTTCGGGGGCTTTCAGCATCAGCCGCCCGTCCGACAGCGCCAAGGCAAAGATCGTCCCGCCACAATAGAGGCCAAGGCCGCCGAACATGCGGCGGGTGGTCAGATCGGGGATTTCGCTGAACAGATCGGTGACATGGGCAATGTCACCGGCCGACAGGCTCACTTGGCGAAAAGCGCGTCGTCGAACTTGATGGATTCGCCGCATCCGCAGGCTTCGGAGACGTTCGGGTTATTGAACTTGAACCCCGATTCCAGCAGCGTCGTCTCATAGTCGATCTCGGTGCCGAAAAGGAACATCTGCGCCATCGGCGCGATCATCACCCGCGCACCGTCCTGTTCGACGACTTCGTCGTTGGGATCGGCGTCATCCACATATTCCATGGTGTATTCCATGCCCGCGCAGCCGCCCTTCTTGACGCCGATCCGCAGGCCCGCGTGGCCCTTGGACTGCATCAGCTTGACGATCTGGGTGGTCGCTTTCGGGGTCATGGTGACCGCCTGCTTGCCTGGAATGCCGAACATGTGGTTCTCCTTTGACCACAAGGTAAGGGGACGGCGGAGCAATCTCAAGCCCCGCCGCCCCTCGTTTCGTCGCAGATATGGTCAGAGACCCATGCAGTTGGCGTAATAGGTCACGGTCGCGGGCCAGTCGGAGAAGACACCGGCCACGCGGGCCTCCTGTGCCAGCACATCGAGCGCCACCAGATAGTCGCTGTCGTTGTCAATGATGTCGTTCACCGACTGGAAATACCAGCCACCGCCAGAGGCCAGCGGCCCCGACCGCTCGAGCGTCCAGGCGATCAGCGTGATGCCTGCCGCATTGGCCGCATCCGCATAGGCCGATGCCGCCAGCGTGCCGTCCTTGTTGGTCAGCAGCATGTTCAGCGAGGCACCGATATAGTTGACGCCCTCGGCCTTGAGCGCCGCGAAATCCTGCGTCCATGTGTCGGGGTTCTGTTCGTCAAAGCCGTCGGACCATTCCACCAGATAGACCGCCTGTTGACCGAATTCGGGTTCGTTCGCGATCCAGTAGCGCACGTCTTCGAGGTTGAAGGACTGCGCCCAGACATCTGAGGCGGGGATGCCTGCGGCCTTGTACTCGTCGATCATTTTCTGGGCATAGTCGGCCTGCGAGAACCCGTCGTGCGGCATCTCGACCGACGGTGATTTCAGCTCGGGCGTGAATTTGGCACCCAGCGCGGCGAAAAGCTCGATCGATTCCGCGTGGGTCATCGTGCGGGCGCCGTCGGTGTAGAGGTTGGTGCGCCAATCCGCGATGCCACCCTGATAGGCGTCGGCGGTGGTCGCGGTCTTGTCCGCGCTGTCCATCTTGGGTTTCAGCGTATCGAATTCTGCCAGCGTCAGGTCGGATGTGCGGCATTCGGCGCTGGCGGGGGTGTCGCCTGCGGCCGGGGTGAAGCCGGCCGTGCATTTCTCCGCCAGATCGGTCGTCAGGATGTTTGTGGTGGTGTGCAGGTCGTTCTGCGCGTGGCGGCAGACCAGTTCGTGATCCTTGGTAAAAGTCACATCGCATTCAAGGATACCGGCACCCATGCGCGCCGCCGCGATATTGGATTCGACCGTGTGTTCGGGAAACATCATCGGTGCGCCGCGGTGCCCGATGGAAAACGCGGTGCGGGCGGGCGTCTGCCCGAGGCAGGAAGCCAGCTTGTCCTTGAGCGCGCCATCGTCGAGCTTGGCGACCAGATAGGCCGGACGCGGGCCATAGTCGATGACCGCGGGGTTGGCGTGGCCCTCGGCATGTGCCGCCAGCGGCACCAGCGAGAGGACAAAGAGAGAAGCGGTGAGACGCATGTATTATGCTCCGTTATGAATGTTCACGGGGCAGGTCATGCACGGGGGGCATTGCGGTTTTGCGACCGCTTCATGAGGGTTGCGTAACGGTTCCGTTTCGGTTTCGTGACAATCGCTAGTATCCCAAGGCCGCCATGGTCGCGAGAGTGGCAAAGCTGACCGCCAGCGCCCAGCCGAAAGAGGCAAGCGTGCCGATGATGACGTATTCGCTCATCCTTTGGTCGCGCGACACGGTGTCGAAGCGCAGGATCGATTTGGCCGCGATCAGGAAGCCGATCGCACTCGGCTCTCCGATCATCACCAGCAGGAAAATCAGCGCCCGCTCCATCACCCCGATGATGCGGCCCGCGTATTCCAGCCCGTCGGGCTGCGCATCGGCCTTGTAGCGCACCATCAGATGGCCGACGGCAGGACCGCCCGCGAGGCTGGCAAGGATCATGCCGCTGACCACCAGCGCGATCTGGATCAGATCCGCCGACAGGGGCGGCCAGAGCGGGTGCCAGACCGCTGTGGGCACGAAAAGCGCCGCGCCGAGCAGCACGCAGAAATGTGTCGCCTGATCGCCCAGATAGGTGCGCAGCGTGTCGCGCAGCAGGTGGACCTTTACCGCGTCGATGAGCGTATGGCTGGCCGCGATGGCCAGCGCCGACACCATCGCGCCGCCCGTCAGAAGCGCCGTCAGCGCAAAGACATGCAGGCCGTGCATGATCAGGATATGGGGGCGATGCTTGTTCAGCACCATATGCGTGGTCTGGAAGACGAAATCGGCCAGAAGATGCGCGGTGACCAGCGCAATCAGCAGTTCGATCGTAGAAAGAGAGATCGGCGGCAGGGTCATGGTCCGGCGATCCTTACCCGTCGCGCGGGTGCGGCCGTGCGCAACCAAATTTGGTTGCTATCGTGATTTGCTACCTTTTTTGGTTGCATCTGACCGCTCATGCCGTGCTTTCGAAAGCGATGCAGGCCGCGATCAGCGCGTCCACCCCCGCCGCATCGGCCTGTTTCTGGATCATCTGGCGGCTGCGTCCCAGCGTGCGGCCGACCTCGGCGTGGGTCTGTGGCGCGGTGTCCAGCAGCAGGGCGACCGTTTCGGCCTGTTTGGCCGTCCAGCCCTGCGCGATGCGGTCCGCGAGCGGCAGCGCGATGGACAGCGCGCCATCCGGCGCGGCCATCAGCAGCGGGCGGGCAAGCGCATCGAGGCTGTGGCCCGAGGCAACGAAGGCGGGCCCTTCGCCCGCTGCAAGCTCGTCGCCTGTCAGCCGGGCGCCGCCGATCCCGATCCCGATCCGTGTCTGCGCTCCGAGGGCACGCACACGGGCCTGTAGCACCAGCGCGGCCCGCAGGGCGCGGGCAGGGGGCAGCGCCATCTGCCATCCATCGCCGCGAAACCGCGCGAAAGCCACGTCCGATCCGTCCCACGCGGAAATCTGGCGCGCGCCTGCGCGCAGGGCATCGATCACCGCGTCGAGCGCTGCGGCGTCAAGACTGCCGGATTTCACGATATCGCCGGTAAAGACCGCCAGTTGCCCCATGCCCACCTCTCTTTTCGGCAGTGTGGCACCGTGCCGGAGCAGTGGCAAGAACGCGAAACGGGCCGCCCTGTCAGGACGGCCCGTGTGATCCTAGCGCGCGGGGGCGGGTTTACATGAACCCCAGCTCCAGCCGCGCCTCGTCGGACATCATGTCCATGCCCCATGGCGGTTCCCAGACCAGTGCGACATCCACCTGTTTGACGCCCGCGATGGGTTCGACCGCATCGGCGACCCAGCCGGGCATCTCGCCCGCGACGGGACAGCCGGGCGCTGTCAGCGACATCTTGATGTCGACTTCGTTGGCGTCGTTGATCGCGATGGTGTAAATCAGGCCGAGCTCGTAGATATTCACCGGAATTTCCGGGTCATAGACAGTGCGGCAGGCTTCGACGACCTGCTCGTACAGCGGGTGGTCCGTGCTCGATGGCTCGATCAGCGGTGTGCCTTCAAGGGGCGGCGTGTTCTCGGTCATCTGTGCCTCGTTTGACGTGTTTCCGACTTTTTATATAGGGATTGCGGAACAGGGCGTAAAGGGAGGCTGCGTTGCAACGCCCGCGACGAAACTGTAGGACCGCAAAAATCACAAGCGAGGACGCGGAATGGCGGGATTCTCTTATCGGACAGAGGCGCGGGACGGGCGGGCGCGCACCGGCGCGATCACCACGCCGCGCGGCGAAATCAGAACCCCTGCGTTCATGCCCGTGGGCACGGCGGCCACCGTGAAGGCGATGCTGCCGGGCAGCGTGCGCGAGACCGGCGCCGATATCCTGCTGGGCAATACCTATCATTTGATGCTGCGCCCGACGGCGGAGCGGATTGCGGCTCTGGGCGGGCTGCACAGGTTCATGAACTGGGACCGGCCGATCCTGACGGATTCGGGCGGCTTTCAGGTGATGAGCCTTGCGTCGCTGCGCAAGCTGACCGAGCGCGGCGTGACCTTCAAAAGCCATATCGACGGGTCGAAACACGAGATCACGCCGGAACGGTCGATGGAGATACAGGCGCTGCTGGGATCGGACATCGTGATGTGTTTCGACGAATGTCCCGCATTGCCCGCCGACCGCAGCCGCATCGCCGAAAGCATGGAGCTGTCGATGCGGTGGGCCAGACGCTCGAAGGAGGCATTCGGCGACCGGCCCGGCCACGCGCTCTTTGGCATCCAGCAAGGCGGGCTGGAGCAGGATCTGCGCCAGCAAAGTGCGCAGGCGCTGCGCGAGATCGGGTTCGACGGCTACGCCGTGGGCGGGCTGGCCGTGGGCGAGGGGCAGGAGGCGATGTTCGACTGCCTGGACTACGCGCCCGAGCAGCTGCCCGAAGACAAGCCGCGCTACCTGATGGGCGTGGGCAAGCCCGACGACATCGTCGGCGCCGTGGCGCGCGGCATCGACATGATGGACTGCGTGCTGCCGTCGCGCTCCGGACGTACGGGGCAGGCATTTACCCGCCACGGCGTGGTCAATATCCGCAACGCCCGCCATCAGGACGATCCGCGTCCGCTGGACGAGGCTTGCGGCTGTCCGGCCTGCCGGAATTATTCGCGGGCCTATCTGCACCATGTCACCCGCTCGAAAGAGATCATCGGATCGATGCTGATGACGTGGCACAACCTGCGCTACTATCAGGATCTGATGGCGGAAATGCGCGCGGCGATCGCGGCGGGCACGTTCCGGAGCTGGCAGAACGACTTTCACGCGGGACGGGCGCAGGGCGATATAGACCCTTTGTGATCTTTGCGGGATGACAGCGCCGCGCGTGGCCTTGCCACGACGCCCCGCCCGCCATCCCGCAGAGGCCATGTCAGGCGAACTGCGCGACCTTGCACCGGTAGAGCCCCGCCATGGACCAGTCGCGTTTGCCACGCTGGCGCGCCCGCAGGTAATCCGCACGGTCGCCCAGTTCGTCGTCGAACCAGCGCGCGATCGCGACCCGCGGCAGCGCCTCGGTCATCCGCGCGCACAGGGTCACGCGGCAACCGGGGCGGTCGCCCAGCGGTGTGATCGTGATCTCGTAGGTGCCTTCGACGAGGCTGCGGCTTTTGGGGTTCACCCGACCCACGTGATCGTATTTCGCGTGAAAGGGTGCATTGCGGTCCAGAAACGTGATCGTGCGGTGTTCATAGAGCGATCCGCCGTGGGTATAGGTCGCCTCGAACCTGTCGGGATCCCCGTCGATCGGGGTGATGTCGTGCAACAGCGGATCCCAATGCGCGCTGACGGGGGCCGCGCCTGGCACCAGCGTCTCCCACAGGGACTGCGGATCAAGCGGGCTGACGATGCTGCGGCACGAGCGGTTGTCGAGCGGCAGGCGAAACCGGTCGAGCGCTTCACCGTAGATCAGCGCGACGAGCACCAGCGTCAGGATAAACGGAACGAAGCCGCCGATATAGGGGATCTCGTAAAGCGCGGGCACCAGAACCTGCAGGGCGGCGGTGACGAAAAATGCAAGCGCCCCGAGCTCCAGCAGGCTGCGCCAGCGCGGCAGTACAATCACCACGACCGCGCCCAGCGCCATGACACCCGCCGCGACGATCAGGGTCGTCAGCAGCAGCGACAACGACAAGATGACAGGCGGGAGCGGCCCCAGCGCCGCGATCCCGAAGCGGTCGAGGACCATCATCATCAGCGCCAGACTGGCGAAAAACCCGCCAAAGAGCAGGCACCGCCGCTGGCGCCACAGCAGTCGAAACATGATCCGGTATCCGTGTTAGGCGGCGCCTGAATATCCGCGCGGCGCGGCGAAAATAGGGCGATTTGGCGGAAGGTCCGCCATCACGGACATGGGCGCTGCGCCGCGGGCCTAGCTATAGGCGTTCATCGTCAGGAGTTCGTATTCGGCCACCGGCTCCGCATCCTGGTTCGTCACGCGGACATGCCAGCGCACCTGACCGTAGGTATCCGTGCGCGGTGTCTTTTTCTTCACCGTCAGCTGAACGGAGATCCGGTCGCCCGGAGAGACAGGTTTCATGAAGTTCAGATCGCCCAGACCGGTGTTGGCCAGCACGGGGCCGGGATCGGCCTGAACGAAGAGGCCGGCGGCAAAGCTCAGCAGCAGGTAGCCGTGCGCGACGCGACCGGGGAAGAAGGGGTTCGCCTTCGCCGCCTCCTCGTCCATATGGGCGTAGAAGGTGTCGCCGGTGAAATGGGCAAAGGTCTCGATATCGTCGAGCGTGACATCGCGCGCGTCGGTATGCAGGGTCTCGCCGATCTGCAACTGGGTGAATGTGCGCGTGAAAGGATGCGCGCCGCCGGTGATCTGCGCCGCACCGGGGACCCATTCCTCGCCAACGGCGGTCAGAATATCGGGGCTGCCCTGTACGGCTGTGCGCTGCATGTAGTGCATCACGCCGCGTATCCCGCCCAATTCCTCGCCGCCGCCGGCGCGGCCCGGGCCGCCGTGGACCATATGCGGCATCGGCGCGCCATGGCCGGTGCTTTCGGCCATGCTGTCGGCGTTGTTGAAATAAAGACGCCCGTGCCACGCAGCGGCCCCCAGAACCATCTCGCGCGCCAATGCGCCGTCGCGGGTGATGACCGACGCTACAAGCGAGCCTTGGCCCCGGTTGAGCAAGGCGATGGCATGGTCGGTATCGCGGTAGGGCATCACGGTGGATACGGGGCCGAAGGCTTCGGTATCGTGCAGCCGCTCCGCCGCGTCGGGGTCTTCGCAGTGAAACAGCATCGGCGGGACAAAGGCGCCCTTGTCGCGGTCCGCCCCCGCGACGGTAAAGCTGTCGGGATCGCCGTAGACGCGCCGCGCCTCGGTGCCGATGATCGCGGCCTTGGCCAGCACGTCCTCGCGCTGCGCGCGCGAGACCAGCGCGCCCATGCGCGTCGCCTTGTCACGCGGATCGCCGATCACGGTTTTCGCCAGCCGGTCCGACAGTGCGTCGATCACCGCCTGCACATGGGCGGCGGGGGCCATGATGCGCCGGATCGCCGTGCATTTCTGACCCGCCTTGGTGGTCATCTCGCGGTGCGCTTCGTTGATGAAGAGATCGAATTCGGCGGTGCCGGGTGTGGCGTCGGGGCCGAGGACCGAGGCGTTCAGACTGTCCTGTTCAGCCACGAACCGCACCGAGTTGCGCAAAAGATGCGGCTCAGAGCGCAGTTTCAGCGCGGTATCTGCCGAGCCGGTGAAGCTTACCACGTCCTGCGCATCGAGCTGGCGCAGCAGATCGCCGGTGCCACCCGCGATCATCTGCAGCGCACCGTCGGGCAGAATGCCGCTCTCCAGCATCAGGCGGACGCAGGCGTGGGTGACATAGCTGGTCGCAGTGGCGGGTTTGACAATGGACGGAACCCCGGCGAGGAAGGTCGGCGCGAATTTTTCGAGCATGCCCCAGACCGGAAAGTTGAAGGCATTGATATGCACGCCGACCCCTTGCAGGGGCACGGCCACATGGCGGCCCAGAAAGCTGCCGGTGCGGCCCAGCTGTTCCACATCGCCGTCCAGAAAGATGCGCGCGTCCGGCATCTCGCGCCGGCCTTTCGAGGCATAGACGAAGACCGTCCCGATCCCGCCGTCGATGTCGAATGCGTGGTCGGCCTGTGTCGCACCTGTCTCGAACGACAGATCGTAAAGCACCTGCTTGTGTTCGTTGAGGTAGATCGCCAGCGCCTTGAGCATGCGCGCGCGGTCGTGGAACGTGAGCTTGCGCAGGGCAGGGCCGCCGACCTCGCGGGCATAGGCGCGCATCGCACCGGTGTCCAGCGTGTCATTACCCGCGCGGGCGATCGTATCGCCGGTAATGGCCGAAGCGATGCTGCGCGCGGCACTGTCAGGCGCGATCCACTGTCCGGCAGCAAAAGAGGGGATGTCTTGGACGGTCATGGCAGGCTCCGGAATGGTTGGGAGGGATCAGGCGGGCGCGCTGAGCGTGTATTCGGCGAGGGCCGTGCGCGCGCGGTCCTCCCAGCGGCTGCGCAACTCGCTGTTGCTGGCGCGGCGCAGGCCAAAGCCGCGCAGCCGCGCGTCGCGGCCCGTCTCTTCCGAGCCGAAGCCCGCCGAGACACGCGGCCACCAGTAATCGACAGCGGGTTGCAGCACCGCATCGCCTGCGGCGAGTGCGGCCATGCCTTCGGCGGCAAGCTCGGCGTGGCGTCGTTCCACCGGTTCGATCTCGCGGAAGGTTTCGGCCAGCGGCTGGTAGGACAGGCCACGGTAATCTTCCAGCAGAACGCCGACCGCCAGCCCCATCAGCAGGTTCATGGTGACCGCATCGGCCCAGCCCTCCAGCGGCGCGTTGAACACCGGCAGGCGCATGTCGGGATGCACACGCCGCGCGCCGATGTCAGCATCGCGGGGTAGGCGGTCCTCCCACGGGTGATGCTGAACGTAGCGGGCGGTATCCGCGCCGAATTCGGCCATGATATGCAGCACCTTTTCGGCGTGGTGGTTTTTCTCCAGCACGATCCGCGCGGCGGCGATCCGTTCCTTCACGCCCGGACCGGCGTTGATCATTGTCGCAAACCCCGCAGCCCCCGCAAGCTGGCTGTCCACGAAAATCGCCATCAGACGCATCAGTTCGGCGCGGTAGCGCGGCGGCACGTTGCCCGGTGCCGTAAGCCGCCCGCCCTGAGACAGGTAATCCTCTATCCGCATCGCGTCTTCGCTCATGGGCGTGCTCCTATTGGTCGTAGTCAAACGCCACATTATCCGAAAGAGGGTAGCATTGGCATGTCAGAACATAGCCCTGCGCGACTTCGTAATCTTCCAGCGCGTGGTTGGTGCGCATCTCGACCTCGCCCTCGGTCACCTTGGCACGGCAGGTGGAACAGACGCCGGCCTTGCAGGCAAAAGGCGCGTCGAGCGCATTGTCGAGTGCGGCGTCCAGCAGGCTGCGGTCGCGCGGCATGGTGAAGCTGCGGGTCGATCCGTCCAGCGTGCAGCGCGCCTGCGTTTCGCCGCCCCTGGCCGCGCTGCCCTCGGCCTTGGCGGGGGCCTTGGCCCGCCCGGGTTGCGACGAGGCGAAGAGCTCGAACTTGATCTGCGTGTCGTCGAGGCCGTGATCGCGCAGCGCCTGCGCGATGCCCAGCATCATCGGCTCTGGCCCGCAGATGAACGCCGTATCCACCGACGCGATGTCGATCCAGCTGGAAAACAGGCGCGCGCATTTTTCCTGATCCACGCGGCCGGTGAACAGGTCGATGTCCTGCGCATCCTGTTCCAGCACGTGGATCACGTTGACCCGGCCCATATAGGAATTCTTGATGTCCTCAAGCTCGTCGCGGAACATGATCGAACTGATCCCGCGATTGGCATAGACCAGCGTGAACCGCGACTTGGGCTCGCGCGCCATGACGGTCTTGAGGATCGACAGGACGGGGGTGATCCCCGATCCTCCGGCAAAGCCGAGGTAGTGGCGCGCCGCGTCCGCGTCGAGATCGGTGTAGAACTTACCCATCGGCGGCATCGCTTCGATCGTGTCGCCGGGTCTCAGATCGGTATTCGCCCAGGTCGAGAAGGCGCCGCCCTCGACCCGCTTGATGCCGACCTGCAGAATACCGTCATCGCGGCCCGCGCAGATGGAATAGCTGCGGCGCAGCTCCTGCCCGTCGAAGGCGCGGCGAAAGGTGAGGTACTGACCTTGGATGAAATCGAAATCAGCGCCATTTTCCGGTTTCAGACTGACAACGACCGCGTCGCGGATGGTCTTGCGCACATCCGTGACGGTCAGGGGGTGGAAACGGGCCATGGGATCCTCGTCAGATGCATTTGAAGTAGTCGAAAGGCTCGAGGCACTCGAGACAGCGCCAATGGGCCTTGCAGGGGGTCGATCCGAACTGGCTGACCTTTTGCAGATCGGTCCCGCCGCAATTCGGGCATTTCTCAGGCCCGCCGGCGGGCGAGGGCGGGGCGATCCCGTATTCCTCGAGCTTGCGCGCGCCCTTGTCGCTTAGCCAGTCCGTGGTCCACGGCGGCGACAGCTGCTGGCGGATGCGCAGCTTTTCGATGCCGTGTTCGCGCAGCGCGGTTTCCACGTCCATGGAAATGACCGAGGTCGCAGGGCAGCCCGAATAGGTCGGCGTGATCGCGACCTCCAGCGTGTCGCCGTTCCAGTCCACGCCGCGCACGATGCCCAGATCGACCACGGAAATCACCGGAATTTCCGGATCCGGCACTTCGTCCAGCCAGGCCCAGACAGTCTGGATGTCGGGCTGGGCTACCATTGCGCGCCGGGGTAGGCGCGTTGCAACCACTGCATCTGCGCCAGCATATGTCCCAGGTGTTCGGAATGCATCTTGCCGCTGCGCCCGCCCTTATGGGCGAAATCGTCCTCGGGCCGGGTTAGCGTGGCCTCTGCGAGGGTGGCCGCGACGGTCTGGTCCCAGGCGGGTCGCAGGCTGGCCGGATCGGGCATCAGGCCGCGATCGGCCATCTCGGCATCGATATCGTCGCTGGCGAAAAGCTCTCCGGCGTAGGGCCACAGCAGGTCGAGCGCGCGCTGCATCCGGTCGTGGCTCTCGGCCGTGCCGTCGCCCAGCGCAATCACGGTTTCTGACGATCTTTCAAGGTGATAGGTAACTTCCTTGACGGATTTCGCGGCAATCTCGGCGATGCGCGGATCGCTCGATTGCGTAAGTCCCGTCAGCAGCGCCTTATGCGCGGCGTCGAAGAGGAACTGACGCATCATGGTGACGGCGAAATCATCGTTGGGCCGCTCGACCAGCAACACGTTGCGAAACTCCCACGCGTCGCGCAGGAATGCCAGATCGTCGGCAGACCGGCCCGCGCCTTCGACCTCGGCGGCGTAGCCCAGCCACATCTGCGTCTGGCCGATCAGGTCGAGCGCCACATTGGCCAGCGCGATGTCCTCTTCCAGAACGGGGGCCTTGCCGCACCATTCGGAGACCCGGTGACCCAGCACCAGCGTGTTGTCACCCAGCCGCAGGAGAGCCTGAAACAGCGCGTCGTCTGCCATCACATATGTCCTACTTCGTCGGGTACATCGAAAAACGTCGGATGGCGGTAGACCTTGTCATTGCTCGGATCATAGAGCGCTTCCTTGTCACCGGGGGCGGAGGCGTGGATCTGCTCGGCCTCCACCACCCAGATGCTGACGCCCTCGTTGCGGCGGGTGTAGACGTCGCGCGCGTTCTTGACGGCCATTTCCGCGTCCGGCGCGTGAAGCGATCCGACGTGCCGGTGGTTAAGACCGTGCTGGCCGCGGATGAAGACTTCGAACAAGGGCCATTCCCCGGTGCGCTTGGGCTTTTTTTCGGGGCTTTCCGTCTTGTCATAGGGGGTGGGGGTGAGGCTGCTCATTCTGCGGCCACCTTCGCTGCGCGCCGCTTGCGGGCGTGCGCCAGCATCCCGTCACGGACCCATGCATTGTCTTCCCACGCGGTCTTGCGCGCGTTCAGCCGGTCGTGGTTGCACGGGCCGTTGCCCTTGAGCACCTCGAAGAATTCGTTCCAGTCGGGTTCGGCGAAGTCGTAGCCGCCTTTTTCCTCGTTCCACGCCAGCGTGTCGTCGGGAATCGTCAGCCCGAGGTATTCCGCCTGCGGAACGGTCTGGTCGACGAATTTCTGGCGCAGTTCGTCGTTGGTGTTCATCTTGATCTTCCACGCCATCGACTGCGCGGAGTGAACGCTGTCCTTGTCGGAGGGGCCGAACATCATCAGCGACGGATACCAGAAGCGGTTCAGCGCATCCTGCGCCATCTTCTTCTGCGCGTCCGTGCCTTTGCACATCTTCATCATTATGTCGAAACCCTGCCGCTGGTGAAAGGATTCCTCCTTGCAGATCCGCACCATGGCGCGGGCATAGGGCCCGTAGGAGGTGCGCTGCAACGGCACCTGGTTCATGATCGCAGCCCCGTCGACCAGCCAGCCCACGGCCCCCATGTCGGCCCATGTCAGGGTCGGGTAGTTGAAGATCGAGGAGTATTTCATGCGCCCTTCGTGCAGCGCCTCGAACATCTCGTCGCGGGTGATGCCCAATGTCTCCGCCGCACAATAGAGGTAGAGGCCGTGGCCGGCCTCGTCCTGCACTTTCGCCAGCAGGATCGCCTTGCGCTCCAGCGTTGGTGCGCGGGTGATCCAGTTGCCTTCCGGCAACTGGCCCACGATTTCCGAATGCGCATGCTGGCCGATCTGGCGGATCAGGTTCTTGCGATACCCCTCGGGCATCCAGTCCTTCGGCTCGATCTTGCCACCCGCGTCGATACGCTCCTGAAAGGCGCGCTCCTGCGGGTCCATCTCGTCGAGGGATCGAACGCCCTCACCGGTTGATTTGACCATCTGTGCATACATCGTATCGGTCCTTTCGGGTTGTGGCGCGGGGTTATACCCGCTCCAGAATCAGCGCGACGCCTTGGCCGACGCCGACGCACATCGTGCAAAGCGCGTAGCGGCCCTGCGTCCGCTGGAGTTGATAGGCAGCCGTCAGCGCGAGCCGCGCGCCGGACATGCCGAGCGGATGGCCGATCGCGATCGCGCCGCCCAGCGCGTTGACGTGCGGCGCGTCCTCGGGAATGCCGAGCGCGCGCAGCGTGGCGATGCCCTGGCTTGCGAAAGCTTCGTTCAGCTCGATCACATCCATCTGGTCGGCTGTGAGGCCCGCGCGCTTCAACACTTTCTCGCAGGCGGGGATCGGCCCGATGCCCATGACGCGCGGGGCGACACCGGCGGCGGACATCGCCACCACCCGCGCCATCGGCTTCAGCCCGTGGGCGTTCGCCGCCGCTTCGCTGGCGATCAGCAGTGCCGCCGCGCCGTCATTGACGCCCGAGGCATTGCCCGCTGTCACGGTCTTGTCGGGGCCGTTGATCCCGCGCAGCTTGGCCAGTGCGGCCGCATCGGTCTGCGGGCGCGGGTGCTCGTCGCGGTCCACGATCTTCGGGTCGCCCTTGCGCTGGGGAATGGTGACAGGCACGATTTCGTCGGCGAAAAGGCCCTTTTCGTCGGCGGCGGCCCAGCGCTGCTGGCTGCGCAGGGCAAAGGCATCCTGATCCTCGCGGCTGACGCCGTAATCCTCGGCCACGTTGTCTGCGGTCTGGGGCATGCTGTCGATGCCGTATTCGTCCTTCATCTTGGGGTTCACGAAACGCCAGCCGATGGTGGTGTCATAGACCGCGTTGGCCCGCCCGAAGGCGGTTTCGGCCTTGGGCATGACAAACGGCGCGCGTGTCATGCTTTCCACACCGCCGGCGATGGCCAGATCCATGTCGCCCGCGCGGATCGCCTGCGCGGCAGAGCCCACGGCGTTCAGGCCCGAGGCGCAGAGCCGGTTCAGTGTCACGCCCGGCACATCGACGGGCAGACCGGCCAGCAGGGCGGCCATCCGGGCCACGTTGCGGTTGTCTTCGCCGGCCTGGTTTGCGCAGCCCATGAAGACGTCATCCACCTGCGCCCAGTCGACGTCGGAATTCCGCTCCATCAGGGCGCGAATGGGGGCGGCGGCAAGGTCATCCGCACGCACCTGCGCAAGCGCGCCGCCGTAGCGGCCGATGGGGGTACGGATGGCATCGCAGATGAAAGCGTCGGTCATTAAGTGCTCCAGTCATGTTGTTAGATGAATCATAGCGCAATTTCCGCATCCGTTCAACAATTGCGTTACATATCTGATGATAAATATTCGGCATCGGTAACGCGATGCGCGGCGCCCGATCGGCGGACCTTGGCGCAAATTTCAATAAAGACTGATCAATCCGAGGTTGCCGCTCACGGGGTATCGCGCCATGTTAAGCACAAGCCGCCCAAAGCCCCGGCATCCGTACTATTGAAACAGGTGGACCCGATCCCCAATTATCGAGTCCGAAAGGAAACAGCGCAGTGTTGCCTCTGTGAGGGACCATAGCTGTTTTGCAGATATAAGGAAAAGAGCATGCAAGAGCCTCTGAACGCGAGCTATCCCGTCCTCCCGCTGAGGGATATCGTCGTTTTTCCCCATATGATCGTGCCGCTTTTTGTGGGCCGCGACAAATCCGTGCGCGCGCTCGAAGAAGTCATGTCCGATGACAAGCAGATCCTGCTGTCGAGCCAGATCGATCCCGGTATCGACGACCCCGACAGCGACGGTATCTTCAAGGTCGGCGTTCTGGCCAATGTGTTGCAACTGCTGAAACTGCCTGACGGCACCGTGAAGGTACTGGTCGAGGGGCAGGCGCGGGTGCGCATTACCGAATACCTCGAGAACGAGAACTTCTTCGAAGCCCGTGCGGAATACCTGACCGAAATGGACGGCGACGATGCGACCACGAAGGCGCTGCTGCGCTCGGTCGCGGAGGAATTCGCACGCTACGCCAAGGTCAAGAAGAACGTCCCCGAAGAGGCGCTGAGCGCCGTGGCGGACGCTTCCGATCCCGCGCGTCTGGCGGATCTGGTGGCCGGACACCTCGGCATCGAGGTCGGCCAGAAACAGGATCTGCTGGAAACCCTGACCGTGTCCGAACGGCTTGAGAAGGTCTATGGCCTGATGCAGGGCGAGATGTCGGTTCTTCAGGTCGAGAAGAAGATCAAGACCCGCGTCAAATCGCAGATGGAGAAGACCCAGCGCGAATATTACCTGAATGAGCAGATGAAGGCCATTCAGAACGAGCTGGGCGACGGCGAGGACGGCAAGAACGAGGTTGCCGAGCTGGAAGCGAAAATCGCCGAGACCAAGCTGAGCAAGGAAGCCCGCGAGAAGGCCGAGGCAGAGCTGAAAAAGCTCAAGAACATGTCGCCCATGTCCGCCGAAGCCACCGTCGTGCGCAACTATCTTGACTGGATGCTGTCGATCCCGTGGGGCGTCAAATCCCGCGTGAAGAAGGATCTGAACAAGGCGCAGGATATCCTCGACCGGGATCACTACGGTCTGGAGAAGGTCAAAGAACGGATCGTCGAATACCTCGCGGTGCAGCAGCGCTCGTCCAAGCTGAAAGGCCCGATCATGTGCCTTGTCGGCCCTCCGGGCGTCGGCAAGACCAGCCTGGGTAAATCCGTGGCGAAGGCCACGGGGCGTGAATTCATCCGGATCTCTCTGGGTGGGGTGCGCGACGAGTCCGAAATTCGTGGCCACCGCCGGACCTATATCGGCTCCATGCCCGGCAAGATCATCCAGGCGCTGAAAAAGGCCAAGACGACGAACCCGCTGATCCTGCTCGATGAGATCGACAAGATGGGTCAGGACTTCCGCGGCGATCCGGCGTCGGCGATGCTCGAGGTGCTTGATCCCGAACAGAACTCGACCTTCGTGGACCACTATCTCGAAGTGGAATACGACCTGTCCAACGTGATGTTCCTGACCACGTCGAACAGTTACAATATGCCCGGACCGCTTCTGGACCGGATGGAGATCATCCCGCTTTCGGGCTACACCGAAGACGAGAAGCGCGAGATCGCCAAGCAGCATCTTGTGACCAAACAGGTCAAGAACCACGGTCTGAAGGACAAGGAGTTCAAGATCGAGGACAGCGCGCTGACGGATATGATCCGCTACTACACCCGCGAGGCGGGCGTGCGGAACCTTGAACGCGAGATTGCAAAGGTCGCCCGCAAGGCCCTGACCAAGATCGTGCGCAAGGAAGTCGAAAGCGTCGTCGTGTCGGACGAGAACCTCGACGAGTTCCTGGGCGTGCGCAAGCACCGCTACGGTTTGGCCGAAGAGGAAAACCAGGTCGGTGTCGTGACCGGGCTGGCCTATACCTCCGTAGGCGGCGAGCTGCTGCATATTGAAGCGCTGCGCCTGCCGGGCAAGGGCCGGATGAAGACTACGGGCAAGCTGGGCGATGTGATGAAGGAATCCATCGACGCGGCGAGCTCTTACGTGCGCTCCATCAGCCCGCAGATCGGGATCAAGCCGCCGCAATTCGACACGCTGGACATCCACGTCCACGTGCCGGACGGGGCAACGCCCAAGGATGGCCCGTCGGCGGGTCTGGCGATGGTCACCTCCATCGTTTCGGTCCTGACGAAGATCCCGGTCCGCAAGGACATCGCCATGACCGGCGAGGTGTCGCTGCGCGGCAACGCGATGCCGATCGGCGGATTGAAGGAAAAACTGCTCGCGGCACTGCGGGGCGGCATCACCACGGTGCTGATCCCCAAGGAAAACGAGAAGGATCTGCCCGATATCCCCGACAACGTGAAAGAGGGGCTGACGATCATCCCCGTGACCCACGTGTCCGAAGTGCTGGAGCACGCGCTGGTCCGCAAGCCGGAACCGGTGGAATGGGACGAGGCCGCAGAAGAAGCGGCGGCAGCGGCAACGCTGGCGGCGAAATCCGGATCGGGCGACGCAGCCACGACGCACTGACCCCGAGCACAATGATGATAACGACGCCTCCGCAGCAGCTGCGGGGGCGTTTTTCGTTCAGCCGGTTGCGATCCGGCGGTTGGATGCTGTCGTCACTTGATCATCTGCGCGCGCCGACGCGCCATATCGCAGCCGCCCGCGCGTTTCACTGGATTTTTCCGCGATTCCTGCGTAGCCTTGGCAAAAAACAACATCCCCCGAGGAAAGAGAGCGGAAAAATGACAACGTCATCCAAAAAGACGACCAAGGCGCCCAGCAGCACGAAATCGAAGTCTGCGGCGTCCGGGACCACGACAGCCACGCCGCCAGCAGCCGCGACAGCCGACCCGAAGGTCGTCGATACGCTTTCGCCCGTTGTGGTCGGCAACGAGCTGCGCAAGAAGGAACTGTTCGACCTTGTCGTCGCGCGGTCCGGCATGAAGAAGAAAGACGTCAAACCCGTGGTCGAAGCCATGCTCGCCGTGCTGGGGGATGCGCTGTCGGAACACCGCGAGATGCAGTTGCCGCCGCTGGGCAAGCTCAAGGTGCAGCGCGGCAAGGAAATGAGCGACGGCCGTGCGCTGGTGCTGAAGCTGCGCCAGAAAAACGCGGCCCTGAACGCCAAGCCCAGCGCAAAATCGGACAAACCTGCAAAGCCCGCTACTGCGGCAGAGTAACCCGCGCCCAGGCAGCGGTCTATCGGGACGGGAGGGCGACAGCGCTCCCGCCTGCGTCTTTCTGTCATGCCGGACATATCGCGCGGGCTTTGTGATTTCGCCCTCTTGCACCAAAGGTCGAACTTGGCTATTTCACGCCCCAGCGGGTGATTAGCTCAGTGGTAGAGCGCTTCGTTCACATCGAAGATGTCAGGAGTTCAAATCTCTTATCACCCACCATCTTCCCACGCTGCGCTATGATTGAAAAACAGACTTTACGTCCCGACTGAGCGGCGTACGAGCTTAACAATATTAATCCGGAGTGGTCCCGGAGCGATCCTCCGGCGGGGCGGGAGGCGTGGGGCGCTGTTACAGCCCGAGCTCTGACAGACCGGGGTGATCTGCGGGACGCGGGCCTTGCGGCCAGTGGAATAGGCGATCGGTCTCGGCAATCGCCACGTCGTTGATGGAAGCGTGGCGGGTGGCCATGTATCCTTCGGCGTCGAACGCCCAGTTTTCGTTGCCGTAGGCGCGAAACCATTGGCCCTGCGCATCGTGGAACTCATAGCAGAAGCGCACCGCGATCCTGTTGTCGGAATGGGCCCATATTTCCTTGATCAAGCGGTAGTCGTTCTCGCGCTGCCATTTGCGCACGAGGAAATCGCGCACCGCCTCCCGCCCGGTCAGGAATTCCGAGCGGTTGCGCCATTTCGTGTCCGGGGTATAGGCCAGTGCCACCTTCTCGGGGTCGCGCGTGTTCCACGCGTCCTCGGCCATGCGGACCTTCTGGACCGCCTCGTCATGGCTGAAAGGGGGGACTGGCCTACGGGTCACCGGATTACCAGCTGTTGTAGCCGAGGTATTTGCCCGACATCTCGACCTTGACCCGGTCGCCCTTGGGGTTCTCGACCCGCGTGACGGACATGTCGAAATCGATGGCCGACATGATGCCGTCGCCGAATTTCTCCTGGATCAGCGCCTTGAGGGTCGGGCCATAGACGCCGACGATCTCGTAGAAGCGGTAGATACAGGGGTCTGTCGGCACTGCCTGCTCCCAGATCTTGGTCGGGCTTTCGGCCAGCACGCTTTCGGCTTCCTGCGGCAGGCCCATCACGCTGACCATCTTCTTCGCCTTCTCGGGAGGGAAGGCGTTCATGCCCATGGCCGCAGAGTGGGTCCAGACGGGCGACATCTCGATCTTCTCGGCGATCTGCTCCCACGTCAGGCCCGCCTGTTTCTTGGCGGACAGGATCATGGCGGTTACGTCTTCTTTGGTCATCATTTCTGTCATCATCAGGTCTTTCATGTTGGTCTCCTCGGGTCTTATGTGTTCACCGCGCGCAAGGCGGGTCGTGTGTCCTCGGGGTCGTCGGTGGCGGTCGTTGTCTTGTCGATCCGCACAGTTTCGGGCTTGTTGGTCTGGCCCGGCTCGGTGGGCTGGCCGGACAGCTCTTTCGAGCGCTTGCCGAGGAACTGAACGAGATGGTTGCGGATCGCGTAGTAGTTGGGATGCTCGACGATCTCGGTCCGGCTGCGCGGACGCGGAATGGTAATCTCAACGCTTTCGGCGACACGCGCTTGCGGTCCGTTCGTCATCAGCAGGATGCGGTCGGCCAGCAGGATCGCCTCGTCGATGTCGTGGGTGATCATGAAGACGGTCTGCTCCATCTGGCCCCAGATCTTCAGAAGCTCGTCCTGAATGGTGCCGCGCGTCAGCGCGTCGAGCGCGCCGAAGGGTTCGTCCAGCAGCAAGAGCTTGGGGTGGTTGGCAAAGGCCCGCGCGATGGACACGCGCTGGCGCATGCCGCCCGACAGCTGGCTGGGTTTGCGGTGGATCACGTCGCCCTCGAGCCCCACCATCGACAGGAACTTGGTCGAGTGTTCGGCGACCTGCGCCTTCGTCCACTCCGGGTGGCGCGCGGCCACGCCGAAGCTGACGTTCTTGAGCGTGCTCAGCCACGGCAGGAGCGAATAGTTCTGGAACACCACACCACGGTCGAGGCTGGGCCCCCTGACTTCCTGCCCGTCCATGATCACCGTGCCGCTTGTCGGATCGGCAAGACCGGCGAGGATGTTCATGATCGTGGATTTGCCGCAGCCCGAGTGGCCGAGGATCACGACAAACTCGCCTTTCTCGACACCGAAAGTGGCTTCTTCGAATACGGTCAGCTCACCGCCGGCGCCATCGGGAAAGCGCTGCGTCAGGTTTTCTATGCTCAGATAAGGTTTCATGGATGGTCCTTTATTCGACGTAGGCGACGCGGCGTTGCAGCAGTCCGAACATGGCGTCCAGAAGCATGCCGACGACACCGATCATGAGGATTGAGAAAACGACGGACGTCAGATCAAGGTTGTTCCATTCGTTCCAGACGTAGTAGCCGATGCCGGTTCCCCCCACGAGCATCTCTGCCGCGACGATCACCAGCCACGCGATCCCGATCGAGATCCGCATTCCGGTGACGATGGTGGGGGCAGCGGCAGGCAGGATGACCGTGAAGGCCGTCTTCAGCGCGCCCAGTTCGTGGGTTCGGGCCACGTTGACCCAATCCGCGCGGACCCCGGCGACACCGAAGGCGGTGTTGATCAGCATCGGCCAGATCGAACAGATGAAGATCACGAATATCGCGGATGCTTCGCTGTCACCGATGATGAACAGTGCCAGCGGCATCCATGCCAGTGGTGAAATCGGTCGCAACACCTGGATGAAAGGGTTGAGCGCCTTGTAGGCAATAGGCGACATGCCGATCAGGAAGCCCAGCGGAATGGCGACAAGCGCGGCCAGAAGATAACCGGTCAGGACGCGGTAGATCGAATAGCCGATCTGGATCCCGATGCCCTTGTCGTTGGGACCCGCATCGTAGAACGGGTTGCTCAGCTGTTCCCACGCCTTGGCGATCACATCGCTTGGCGGTGGTACACCGGCTTTCGGCGCGCCGGCGCCGGTCAGACGTTCGTATTCTGTCAGCTCGCCGACGGCCTTTTGGCCGGGAATGGCGGCCTCCCATATCAGGAGGCCGACCACGAGCATGACAACCGACAACAGCGCCGCGCGTTGGTTAAGGGATAACGTGTACATCCCTTACCCTTTCTTGATCGCAAAGCTGTCGACGTAGGCTTCGGGGGTCGCGGGATCAAAGGATTTGCCCATGATCATGTGCGACTTGTAGGTGACGTCCGGCGCTTCGTAGCCCAGATCCTCCATCACCTTGCGGCAGTCGGCGGCCAGATAGACCTGCTCGGCCACACCCTTGTAGTCCACATCCCCTTCGATATAGCCCCAGCGCTTCATTTGGGTGAGGATCCACACACCCATGGAATGCCACGGGAAGGGATCGAAATCGATCCGGTCGGGCACCTGCTTCACCTCGCCCAGACCGTCGGCATAGGTGCCGGTCAGCACCTGTTCGATCACCGTCACAGGCTGGTTGAGGTAGTTCGTCGGTGCAATCGCGGCCGAGATTTCCTTGCGGTTTTCCGGGGCTGAGGCGTATTGCGTGGCGTCGATGATCGACTTCAACAGCGCGCCGTAGGTGTTGGGCAGCTCCTGAGCGAAAGACAACGGTGCGGCGAAGGCGCAGCAGGGGTGACCTTCCCAGATTTCCTTGGTCAGGATGTGGATGAAGCCGATGCCCTCGTAGACCGCGCGCTGGTTGAACGGGTCGGGCGACAGATAGCCGTCGAGGTTGCCTGCCCGCAGGTTGGCGACCATTTCTGGCGGCGGCACCACGCGGATCTGGATATCGACATCGGGGTCCAGCCCGAATTCCGCCACGTAATAGCGCAGCAGGAAGTTGTGCATCGAGTATTCGAAAGGCACGCCGAAGGTGAAGCCCTTCCACTGGCTCGGGTCGCGCTTGTCGAGGTGTTCGTTCGAGAGCACGATCGCCTGGCCGTTGATGTTCTCGACCGCGGGCATGATGTAGGGCTCGGCCACGGATCCCGCGCCCAGCGTCATCGCCAATGGCATCGGTGTCAGCATGTGGCTGGCGTCATATTCGCCATTGAGCGATTTATCGCGGGCAACCGCCCAACCGGCAGTCTTGATGACCTGTGCATTCAGGCCGTAGCGTTCGTAGAATCCCAACGGCTGGGCCATGATGATCGGCGTCGCACAGGTGATCGGGACGAAGCCGATGTTGAGGTCGGTTTTTTCCGGGGGCCCGAGGTTGTCGAGGATCGCGGCCTTGGCTTCGTTGATCGGAAACACCGAAGCGAGTGCCGCGGCAACGGTCGATCCGCCCATCATTCCCATGAACGACCGGCGTCCGATATCGCTCTGGCCAAAGACGGAGCGAACGATGGCGCTTTCGACAGCGCGTTCGAGCATCCCTTCCGACGTGGTCAGATCGACGCTGTCGTCGACTTCGGGTGCGGCAGTGCTACAGCTGTGACAGCTGCAATCCGCCCCGTGCCGCAGATCGGATTTCGCTGAGAAGGGATTGCCGAGTGATTTCATTGTCATGGTGATGCTCCATCGTTGGGTAGGATGAGAGTGCAACTTGAAGCAGACCAGTTGAACGAAATTGCCGAAAATTCAGGTTTTGGTAAAAATGCATAAAAACAGACACCTAGGGCGTTTCGGGGTGAAAGTGCGTTACGAATAATCGTAAATTACGATTTTTCGTATTGCGGTGCGCGGCTGAATCGCACCCGATAGGGCATGACCTTTGCAGAGCCCAGATATGATTCACTGCTCGCCGGTGCCTTCGGCCCGACGCTGCTGATTGACCTTGCGACCGACCGCATTCTTGCTGCCACGGACGAGGCGCTCACGCTCTTCGCCGATGCGGCGCTGGTCGGGTCGCGTTTTGGCCGCCTCGTGGCCGAGGGGATGGCGGATTTCGTCGTCTTCATCTCCGAAGCGGAGCATCGCGGCGCCGCGTGGACGCGGCAGGTGGCGCTTCAATCCGCTGGCGGCGACCGGCTGGATTGTGAACTGTCGGGCCGCATCACGACCAGCGCGGGCCGCCGTGTGCTTTTGTTGAACCTGCTCGATCTCGCGCGGATCGAACGGCACGCGGCAGAGGCGGCGGCGACGAGCTATTACAAGAGCGGCCTGATCGAATGGCAGCGCGCGCAGAATTTTTTCGCCGACCTCGAGCGCGAGAACCAGCTGATCCTGAATGCGGCGGGAGAGGGGATCTATGGCGTCAACGCGGACGGCAAGACCACCTTCGTGAACCGCGCCGCGCAGGAAATGCTGGGCTGGACCACCGAGGACCTGCTGGGCCGCGACATCCACACGATGATTCACCACCACCACCTCAGCGGTGAGAAATACCCGTCGCACGAATGCCCGATCTACCAGTCGTTCCGCTACGAGCAGGTCAACCGCATCGAAGACGAGGTGTTCTGGCGCAAGGACGGCAAACCCATCCGCGTCGAATATGTCTCGACCCCGATCTACGACGGGGTGCAGCTGGTCGGGGCTGTGGTGATCTTCCGCGACATCACCGAACGGTGGGAAAACGAACGCAAGCTACGCGAAGCGATGGACGAGGTCGCGGCGCTGCGCGACCAGCTGGAGGAAGAGAACGCCTATCTGCAGGAGGCGATCAGCATCGAACGCGCCCATCACGATATCATCGGACGCTCGGATGCCATCCGGCGGATCGTGTCGCAGATCGAAATGGTGGCGCCCACGGACACCAGCGTTTTCGTGCGCGGCGAAAGCGGTGTCGGCAAATCGCTGGTGGCCTCGGCGATTCACAGCGACAGCCCCCGCAAACGCCGCCCGATGATCCACTTCAAGGCCGGCGCGATCAGCCCCGAAAAGATCGAGAGCGAACTTTTCGGGCAGGTGAGGGGGGCGTTCGCCGGAGCGCTCAAAGACCGTCCCGGCAAGCTTGAGCTTGCCCACGGCGGCACTTTGTTCATCGACGAGATCTGCGATATCCCGGTCGAGATCCAGGGCCATCTTCTCGACGCGCTGCAAAGCCGCGAGGTGACGCGGCTGGGCGATGACCGCCTGCGCAACCTTGATCTGCGCATCATCGCCTCCAGCAGCCGCGACGTGGAGCGCGAGGTGCAGGCGGGCCGTCTGCGGCAGGACCTGCTGCTGCATCTCAACGTCTTCCCGATCTCTTGCCCGCCGCTGCGCGAGCGCCCCGAAGACATCCCGATCCTGACGGTACATCTGCTGCGCATCGCCTGCCGCAAGCTGGGCCGGAAGGTCCCTGTGGTAACGGGCGGCACGATGCGCAAGCTGCGCCAGTACGACTGGCCCGGCAACGTCCGCGAACTGGCGAATGTCATAGAACGCGCGGCCATCGTGTCCCAGTCCGACAAGCTGCTGGTCGAAATCCAGAAAGAGGCCGCAGCCTCGGTCCGCTCCGCGTCAACGCTGCTGACCGAAGCCGATATCGAACAGATTCGCATCGCCAACACCATTGCCTGCATGAAAGAGGCGGGCGGAAAGGTATCGGGCAAGGAAGGCGCCGCGGCGCTGCTGGGCATCCGTCCGACGACGCTTTATTCGCGGTTGCAAAAGCTTGGTCTGGGGCGCGAGGATTGGTAGAGGAGGGCAGCCGGGCTCGAGGCGCAGGAGATACCGCTGCGGCGCGTCCACACTACAACAGGCGGGGCGATCCTTGTCATTCTCTTCCCATCTCCCGACACGCTAGGCCGACCCGATGACCCGCTATCCCGATCTCTATGTATTGCGCCACGGCGAGACGGCGTGGAACGCCGAGGGGCGTTTGCAGGGCCATCTTGATTCCGCGCTGACCACGGAAGGCCGCGCACAGGCGGCGCGTCAGGCCGGCATTCTGCGCAATATCGACCTGTCGGGGGCCGATCTGCGGTCAAGCCCGCAAGGCCGCGCATGGGAAACCGCGCGGACCGCGCTGGCAGGGCGCGGACCGATCCGGTCCGAGCCGCTGCTGCGTGAAATCGGTGTAGGCGCATGGGCCGGTCGCCGCCGCGACGACATCGCGGCAACGTGGCCCGTCCCGATTGAAGGATTCGAGCTTTACGAACAGGCCCCGGAGGGCGAGGGATTCGCCGCACTCGAAGCGCGGTGCCGGTTGCTGCTGCAGCGTCTGGACCGGCCCACGGTCCTTGTAACACACGGTATGACGTCGCGCATGATCCGCGCCATAGCACTCGGGCTGGGCCGCGCGGGTGTCGCGGATGTGGACGGCGGGCAGGGCGTTGTTTTCCACATTTCCAACGGTGTGCAAAATCGTCTCGAATGAGGCTTGCCATGCGCGCGGGCTTTGTCTAAACCGCACCCCACCGGGTCGTTAGCTCAGTTGGTAGAGCGCTTCGTTTACACCGAAGATGTCGGGAGTTCGAGCCTCTCACGACCCACCATATGCCTTCCTTCGGGGCGGCGAAAACAGATGCGCGGTTGTAGCTCAGTTGGTTAGAGTACCGGCCTGTCACGCCGGGGGTCGCGGGTTCGAGCCCCGTCAACCGCGCCACTGTTTTCCTTTTTCACCACATTGATGCCGTCGCGAAGAAGATTGCGCCCGCGAGGGCCGTGCCCCGCAAGCGCAGACGCGTGGCGCATTCGCCGATTTCGACCCATGGCGCGAAAGCAGGCGCAAAGAAATCCTGCAACCGCCAGATAAGCGCTTGACGCATCCCCGGCCTTGCAATATCCCGCCTCTCACGCGCTGGCGGCCACGGCCAACAGCGATGCAGCGGGCGGTTGTAGCTCAGTTGGTTAGAGTACCGGCCTGTCACGCCGGGGGTCGCGGGTTCGAGCCCCGTCAACCGCGCCACCGCTGCCTGAAAAAGGTCTCCTTCGGGAGGCCTTTTTTCGTTTCAGGACAATAGGCCGATGGGGGCCGGCGCGCGCCTGCGGTCAGGCTTCTGCGTCGTACCCCATGAACCGCTCGATCTGCGGCTCGAGCTGGTCGCGCATGAACATCAGGTCCGCGCGCGCCCATGTCTCCGGCGGGTCCTCGCGCGGGACGGCGGCCTTCCACAGGTTGCCCATCCGGCGCCGCACGGGCACGAACCCTTCTTCGGTCCAGACAAGGCCATACGCCTCTGCCAGCGCGTCGAGAAAGCCGCGAGGGTCGGCGTTGAACACTTCCAGCTGGACAAAGGCCACCGACGTGCCGCGATTGAGGAAACTCAGCAGCCCGCGATGTTTGAGATTGCGCATCTCGAAGATGTTGCGAAACCGCTGGCCGGTCAGCGGGTGGCGATCCCATTGCAGCTCGTGGCCTTCGGGACGCAATTGCCGGTGGACCAGTTCGAAATGATCGCTCTGGTCGATCTGGCCGATCCACTCGCCACGCAGAAATTCCGCGAAGGGTCGCTGCTGAACGATCGGGTCCGCGTGCCACGGTCGTTTGTAAAGCGACTGCGCCCAGGATTTCGCGTTGCGTACCACGCAGATCGTCAGGAAATCGGTGGGGATGCCCACCATGACAGGAAATCCGTGTTTCCATCCCAATGCCTCGGTGCGCGTGATCTCGAGGCTGCGGTTGATGCTTTTGCGCAGGATATTGGTGCCGCAGCCGCGTTCGCCCATCACCTGAAAGCGGTCGAAGGGGCCGTCGGCGTGCTTGTGGAAATGCCACCCGCGTTTGGCCATGTTGCGGGCCATCGCCTCGTAATCAGGGACGGTATTTGTCTCTACCATTGTCATTTTACGTCCTGCACGGCTAAATCCTCGCAAGGCGAAGCATCGCGAATTCGCCGCTGAATGAAAAGAGGAACAGGCATGCAGACGGCAGCGGCGGTTACGATGGTGCGCGACGACGCATTTTTTCTCAAAGCGTGGTTGCGCCACTACGGCGACATGCTGGGCCGTCACAACTGCTATGTCGTCAATCACGGCTACGGCGAGGACGTGGCCGAGCTGGCAAAAGGGTGCAATATCATCGGCATCCCCGGCGATCCGCACAAAAGCTTCGACGTCAAGCGGTGGGGCCTGCTGAACGGGCTCTTGCAGGGCCTGCGTAAGTACTACCGCCACGTGATCGTGGGCGACGTGGACGAACTGGTGGTGGTCGATCCGGACGCGGGCAAGACCCTGCTGGAGTTTCTAGAAACAGCGCCGACCAAGCGGGTTTTTACGCCACTGGGGCTCGAGGTCATCCACCGCATCGACATCGAGGAGGCCCCGATCACGGACCGTATCATCGGGCCGCGCATGCACGTGCGCCCCGCGCCGCATTATTCCAAACCCTGCATCGTCTCCACCGCGTCGAAGCTGGCGCGGGGCGGGCATTTCGCGCAGCACCCCAAGCTGCATACGCCCGACGAGCTTTATCTCTTTCACCTCAAGTTCTGTGATTTCGCCCAATACGCCGATGCGATGAACCGCCGGAACGCGGTTACCGAAGAGATCGGGGGCGGGATCAAGGACACGGCCATCGGACGCCACTGGTTTTCCGAGGCGCGCGGCGAGGACCGCGCGACATTCGAGGCCTTCGCGGACCTCGACATGCAGGACGGCTTCGATTTCTCGATGATGCGCCGCAAGATGCAAAGATCGTTCAAGCCGCGCGGAGAGACCGGGTATTACGAATTCAACCGGCCCAGCCTGAACACCCAGTATCGCCTGCCGGACCGCTTCAGGGGGGTGATCTAGAGCGCCGCAGGCCGCGCCTTCTCCGCTATCCGACACCAGAACCAGATCGAAAGGGCCTTTCGATGACGCTCCCCTCTGCCCAGCTCGGCATCCTGTGCATGATCTGCGCGATGTTCGCCATTTCGCTGAACGACATGCTGATCAAGGCGCTGTCGGGTGGCTATCCGCTGCACCAGATCGTGTTTGTGCGCACCGCCATCGGTCTGGTCTTCACACTCGCGCTGCTGCGGTGGGAAGGTGGCTGGCACTTGCTGAAAACCCGCGCGCCCGGCCTGCATCTTCTGCGGGCGACACTGCTGGTGGGGGCGAATACGATTTTCTACGCCGCTTTCGTGACCATGCCGCTGGCGACCGCCAATGCGCTTTATTTCGTGGCACCGCTTCTGGTGTCTCTGCTGTCCGTGCCGATCCTGGGCGAGCGAATCGGACTGCGCCGGATTTTGGCGATTCTGGCCGGATTCGTCGGGGTTCTGGTGATGCTTGCGCCGCAGATGCGGGGTGCGGACGCGATTGGCTGGCTGGCGTTGCTGCCAGTGATCGCGGCCAGTTGCTACGCGCTTATGGCGGTGCTGACGCGCATGCTGGGCCGCGAGGCGCGCGCGTCGGCACTGGCCTTCTACGCGCAGGCGGCGTTTCTGGTGGTCAGCCTTGCGGTCTTTGCCGTGGCGGGGCAGGGGCAGTTCCTGAAGGAAGGGGCCAACGACAGCCTCGTGTTCCTCCTGCGCCCGTGGGTCTGGCCCGCCGAGGGCGACTGGGCCCCGTTCATCGGATTGGGTCTGACATCGGCTGTGGTTGGATACACGATCTCGCAGGCCTACAGGCTGGCCAATGCCGCCACGGTGGCCCCGTTCGAATATATACTGCTGCTCTTCGCGCTGTTCTGGGGCTGGACGGTCTTTGGCGAATGGCCGCAACCGCTGGTGTTTGTCGGGGCGGCCATCATCGTGGCCGCCGGGATCTATGTATTCCTGCGCGAGCGGCGCGGCGGTTACCCGCGTTTGTCCTCGACGATCAGGCGCATCTGGTCCAGCGGCAGGTAGCCGCGCAGCAGCTCGTCTTCCATCACGAAGGTCGGCGTGCCGGTGATCTGCAAGGCGCTGGCCAGCTCGCGGGTGCGCGCGATCTCGGCGGTGACCTCGTCGCTTTGCATCCGCGCTTCGATCGCGTCCATATCGAGGCCGAAGGTGCTGCCCAGACGGCGCAGCGTGGGCATGGTGATGTCCCCGTTAAAGCTCATCAGCGCGTCATGCACGGCCATGTAGCTCTCGCCGCCCGACACCTGTTTTACCGCCACGGCAAACCGCGAGGCGAGCACGGATGCCTCCCCCAGAATCGGCAGTTCCTTGACGATCCAGCGGATGTTGCCGTCGCTCTCCAGCAACTCGGCCACCTCGGAGTGGGCGCGCTTGCAATAGCCGCAGCGGTAGTCGAGGAATTCGACCAGGGTGATGTCGCCCTCGGGATTGCCGCCGACGAAGGAAAATCCGTCGTTGAAAATCGCGTCGGCATTTTCGGTCACCAGCGATACATCGGCCTGTTCCTGCGCGGCGGCCTCACGTTCGCGCAGGATATCGACGGCCTGCATGATGACTTCGGGGTTCTCGAACAGATAGGCGCGGACCTCGGCGCGGAACAGCGCGCGTTCCTCGTCGGTCATTTCCTTGAGGTCGGCTGCACCGGCGGGCAGGGCAAGGGCGCAGATCAGGGCGGTAGTGGCGGTCAGACGTTTCATGGGCTCACTTTCGTTTTGCGGCGCGTTCGGCTGCAATCAGCACATCCTGTGCCCGCTGCCAAGGGCCCGAGCCCGTGGCCAGCAGGCCTGTTGCGCGTTTGGCGTGGATGCCGGCATCTTTCAGCCGGCCTTGAAGGGCGAAGCGTTCAGCGGTCGTCAGGGCGGCCATGCCCGTCTGGCCGGTCTTGGCGTAGGCGGTGGCCAGATCGCGCAGCATGGAGCTGTCGCGGGTATCGGCGCTGCGTGATTTTTCAAGCGTTTGCAGGGCATTCTTCACCTGTCCGCCGGCCAGTTGCGCACGCCCCAGCCCCGACAGAAGCAGCGGATTGTTCGGTGCGCGCTGCACGGCGCTGGCGTAGGCGTTGATCGCGGCGCCGAAATTGCGCGTCTCGAGCAGGATCTGGCCTTTCTGGTCGCGCAGGAACGGATCATCGGGGCGCGCGGCGATGGCGCGGTCGATCGCTGCCAGCGCCTTCTGGGTCCGTGAATTGCGGTGATGGGCGATCGCCTCGCGCAGCAGACGCACATCGGCGTAACGCTCCGAACCCAGCCGCCGCAGCGTCCAGGACGGCGCACGGGTATAGGCCGTGAGCTTGCCCTTGAGACGCGCGAACCAGTATTCCGCCGTGGCATCGGGCGGCAGCGCGCCATAGCTCGCGACATAGCCCGCCACCGCGCGCACGCGGTCGCGGCTCAGCGGGTGGCTGCGCAGGTAGGGATCCTGTCGTCCGACGCTCAGCGCCTCTTGTCCCTCGAATACCTTCAGCGTTTCCAAAAGCCCCTCGGGCGATGCCCCCGCAGAGCGCATGTAGCGCACGCCGGACTGGTCTGCCGAGGCTTCCTCGGCCCGGGTGTGGCTCAGGAACGACCGCTGCGCCGAACTGGCCGTGCCGAGCGCAATGCCGCCCGCGGCCTCTCCGCTGCCGGATGCCGCCGCGGCCAACGCCAGCGCAAGGCCAAGGCCCGCAATGGTGCGCGTATTGGCAAGGTTGGTCAGACGCCGCGTGATGTGCCCGTTGGCGATATGGGCGGCCTCATGCGCGATCACCCCCTGCAGCATCGCTGCGGTGTCGAGTTTGTTGATCAGCCCGTAGTGGATGAAGATCGCGTCGTTGCTGACCACGAAGGCGTTGAGACTGCTGTCATTGACCACCAGCACCTTGACCCGGCCGGGGCTCAGCCCCGCCGCGCGCAGGATCGGCGCGGCCAGACGGTCCAGCGCGTATTCCAGATCGGCGTCACGCAGCAGCGACGCCGATTGCGCCGGAGCGGCGAACGCCAGCGTCAAGACGATGGCCAGCATTGACGCCAGCCGGTGAATGGGATGAAACCGCATGGTGCGTACTCTAGGAGGCCCGTGATGCGAAATTCAAGCCGATCCCGTGTCGATCCCTTTATTGTGATGGATGTCATGCAAGCCGCCGCCGACGCCGAAGCGGCAGGCCGCCACATCATCCACATGGAGGTCGGGCAGCCCGGCACCGGTGCGCCCAGGGCCGCGACCGAAGCGCTTGCGCGCGCGATGGACGAGGGCCCGCTGGGCTATACCGTGGCGCTGGGTCTGCCCGCCCTGCGCGCACGTGTCGCACGCCTCTACGGCGACTGGTACAATGTCGATCTCGATCCCGCGCGGGTGGTGATCACGCCCGGATCATCGGGGGGGTTCATCCTCGCCTTTACCGCGCTTTTCGACAGTGGCGACAGGGTGGGCATCGGCGCGCCGGGCTATCCGAGCTATCGCCAGATCCTCGGGGCGCTGGGGATGGTGCCTGTCGATCTGCAAACCGCACCGGAAAACCGTCTGCAACCGGTTCCTGACGATTTCGCCGGACTGGATCTGGCGGGGCTGATGGTGGCATCCCCCGCCAATCCCTCGGGTACGATGCTGGACCGTCCCGCGATGAAGGCGCTGATCGACGCCTGTGCGGCAAGCGGCACGTCCTTCATCTCGGACGAGATCTATCACGGGATCGAATACGAGAAGAAAGCCGTGACAGCGCTTGAAATCACCGACGAGGCCTATGTGATCAACTCGTTCTCGAAGTATTTCTCGATGACCGGATGGCGCGTGGGCTGGATGGTAGTCCCCGAGGAACAGGTCCGCGTGGTCGAGCGGATCGCGCAGAACATGTTCATCTGCGCCCCCCACGCCAGTCAGGTCGCGGCCCTTGCCGCGATGGATTGCGACGATGAATTGCAAGCCAATATGGATGTCTACCGCGCCAACCGCGCGCTGATGCTCGACGGGTTGCCGAAGGCCGGATTTACCCGCATCGCGCCGCCCGACGGCGCCTTCTATGTCTATGCGGACGTCAGCGACATCACCGACGACAGCCGCGCACTGGCCGCCGAGATTCTGGAAAAGGCGGGTGTGGCCGTCACACCGGGTCTAGATTTCGATCCCGTTCGCGGGCATCGGACCTTGCGGTTTTCCTACGCCCGCAGCACCGCGGACATCGAGGAAGGTCTGGCACGCCTGAAGCGGTTCATGGACGCGCGCTGAACGCTGGATCGTGCCGCGCGCGGATGTTATGCTGCGCCAAACGGCCCCGTTAAAACCCAGACCGTCAGAGCAGCCATGAAACGCGTTTTCCTCAGCCTTATCTGTGTATTGGGCCTGATACCGCAGGTATCGGCGCAAGAAATGCTGGCGCTGGCGCGCGTCGATCCCGCCGCCAGCACGGTCGAGGACGGCTGGTTCGGGCGCAGCACGCTGAGACTGCATCTCAGCCAGGGGGTGCCGTTCCGGGTCTTCACGCTCGACGATCCCGCGCGGTTGATCGTCGACTTCCGCGAGGCAGATTTCAGCGGCGTAAGCGAATCCGACCTGCTGGCCGAGCCCGGCAGGATCGCGGCGCTGCGTTTCGGCGCGTTCCAGCCCGGCTGGTCACGGCTGGTGGCGCAGCTGTCCGAACCGATGCTGCCGGTCGAGATCGGGATGCCCGTCGGCCGCGACGATGGCCGCGCGGTGCTTGAGATCAGCCTGAAATCGGTGGCGCCCGAAGACTTTGCCGCAGCCGCCGGCGCGCCTGCGGACCCGAACTGGGCGCCCGCCTTCCTGCAACCCGCGCCGCCGCCCGATCCGCAGGACGACCGTTTCGTCGTGGTCATCGACCCCGGCCACGGCGGCATCGACCCCGGCGCCGAGGCCGAGGGCGTGGCCGAAAAGGACCTGATGCTGAGCTTTGCGCGGCTGCTGGCCGATACGCTCCGCCGCGCGGGAGTAGAGGCGATCCTGACCCGCGACGACGATATTTTCGTCGCCCTCGAAAGCCGTGTCGCGATCGCACATCAGGCGCGGGGCGATCTGTTCCTGTCGCTCCATGCCGACAGCCTCAGCGAGGGCGGCGCGAAGGGAGCCACGGTCTATACCCTATCCGAAGAAGCATCCGACGCGGCGACAGAACACCTTGCGGCGCGCCACGACCGGTCGGATATCATCGCCGGTGCCGATCTGACCGGATCGGACGATCAGGTGGCCGGCGTGTTGCTGGATCTGGCCCGCCAGGAGACCGAACCACGCTCCGAAGCGCTGGCGCAAACGCTGGCTGCGGGCATGAAAGAGGCGGGCGGCCCGATGAACCGGCGGCCCCTCAGGCGGGCCGGTTTTTCGGTCCTGAAGTCGGCGGATATTCCTTCGGTGCTGGTCGAGATCGGGTTTCTGAGCTCGAAACGCGATCTGGCGAACCTGCGCGATCCGGTCTGGCGGCAGGGCATGGCCGAAGGCATGGCGCGCGGCATCCTGCGCTGGCGCGACGAAGACGCCGCACGCGCCGCACTGGTCCGCCAGTAGTCGCGCCTGCAAGGCGCACCGCACGCCGGAGCCGGCACATTGTCAACAGATCGTGATCCGGCGGGGGCCAATACGCTCTTTTCATGGGGTTACTGGGCGAAATATCGCGGGTTTCGGCCAAGGCTTGTTTTGACCCTGCCGGTCGCAGCGGCTATAGGTTTTTGACTACAGTCAGCCGTTTCAAGGAGCTGCGCGCGGTGTTTCGTTTTATCCTGTCCTTCTTCGGAGGGATCTTTACCACTCTGACAATGTCTGTCGGCATGGTCGCGCTGACCATCGGTGCCGTCTTCTGGATGTACGGGCGCGACCTGCCCAGTCACGAATCCCTCGCCCAGTACACGCCGCCGACGATCAGCCGGATCTATTCCGGTCAGGGCAAGCTGATTGACGAATTCGCGACCGAACGCCGCCTTTTCGCACCGGCCAACACGATTCCGGATCTGGTGAAACAGGCGTTCATCTCGGCCGAGGACAAGAATTTCTACCAGCACGACGGCTACGATCTGCGCGGCATCGGTGCGGCGGCGGTGGACGCGGTGAAATCGCGCGGCCGCGACGTGCGCGGTGCGTCGACGATCACCCAGCAGGTGATGAAGAACTTCCTTCTGTCCGGTGACCGCCGCGCGGAACGCAAGATCAAGGAAATCATCCTTGCCGCGCGTCTGGAAGAAACCCTCGACAAGGAAAAGATCCTCGAACTCTACCTGAACGAAATCTTTCTGGGTCAGAACTCCTATGGCGTGGCGGCGGCCAGCCAGACCTATTTCAACAAGACGCTGGGCGAACTGGCGCCGCATGAGGCGGCGTTCCTTGCGTCCTTGCCCAAGGCCCCGTCGGATTACCATCCGGTGCGCCGCAAGGACCGTCTGCTGGCGCGGCGGAACTTCGTTCTGCGCGAGATGAAGGAAAACGGGTATCTCACCGAAGCGGTCTACCAGCGCGAGCGCGCCGCGCCGCTGCGGTCGGTCCAGAACGGCGATTTCGAAAGCTTCAAGGCAGAGCTGCCGCCGCGCGACTATTTCACGGATGAAATCCGCCGCCAGCTGTCCGAAGATTTCGGCGAGGGCGAATTCTTTACCGGCGGGCTGACCGTGCGCGCCACGATCGACAACGAGATGCAGCCGATCGCCGCAGAAGCGCTGCGCCGCCAGCTTGAGCAATTCGACCGCGGGCAGGGCGTCTGGCGCGGCACCGGCCTGACGCTGCCCGCTTCCGCGCTGGAAAGCGAACAGGCGTGGCGCGATGCACTGGCCGATACCCGCGTGCCGCGCGACATCTTCCTTGAAACGCAATGGTATCCGGCGGTGGTTCTCGAAGTCGGCGCAAAGGGCGCACGTCTGGGGATCGAGGATACGCCCACCGAAGAGGGCGGCAACTGGGTTCCGCCGAACGACATGGAATGGGCCCGCCCGCGGCTGGAGAACGGCAAGCTGGGCAATCGCGGCGATCTGGTATCGGTGGGCGATGTGGTGCTGGTGCGCCGCATGGTGACCGACGCGGACGGCAGTTTCATCCGCTGGACACTGCGGCAGGTGCCGGAAGTGCAGGGCGCCTTCGCGGCGATGGACGTCAACACCGGCCGCGTCATCGCGATGCAGGGCGGCTTCAGCTATCAGGACAGCGTCTTCAACCGTGCGACACAGGCCAAGCGCCAGCCGGGATCGAGCTTCAAGCCCTTCGTCTATGCCTCGGCGCTCGACAGCGGCTATACCCCGGCGACAATTGTTGTGGACGCGCCCATCGAGATCAACACACCGCAGGGTGTCTGGCGGCCCAAGAACGCGTCGAACCGGTACTACGGGCCGACCCCGCTGCGCACAGGGATCGAACAGTCGCGTAACCTGATGACCATCCGGCTGGCGCAAGAGGTCGGCATGGACGTGGTCGGCGAATACGCCGAACGCTTCGGTGTCTACGAGAACCTGTCACCGGTGCTGGCCAACGCGCTGGGATCCCAGGAAACGACGCTCTACCAGATGGTCGCGGCCTACGCGATGTTCGCCAACGGCGGCGAACGGGTCGAACCGACGCTGGTTGACCGGGTGCAGGACCGCTACGGGCGGACCGTCTACAAACACGACAAGCGCGTGTGCAACGATTGCGCGCTGCCGACGCTGCCTGCGGGCACCGCGCCGCGTGTCGTCTCCAACCGCGAGCGGGTGATGGACCCGGTCACCGCCTACCAGCTGACTTCGATGATGCGCGGCGTGGTCGAGCGTGGCACGGCCCGCAAGGCGGTCGATCTGGGCGTGCCGACCGCGGGCAAGACCGGCACGACCAACGACGCGAAGGACGTGTGGTTCATCGGCTTCACGAACAACATCGTCGCGGGCTGCTACATCGGCTATGACCAGCCGCGCAGCATGGGCAGCGGCGCCTCGGGCGGCGGCATGTGCGGGCCTGTGTTCCAGCGGTTCATGTCCAAGGCCGTGCAGAAATACGGTGGCGGCAAGTTCCAGGTCCCCGACGGGTGCCAGTTCATCAACATCGACCGCTTTTCGGGCGCGCGTCTGAGCGACAATGCCTCAGGTGCCAACGTCGTGTCGGAATGTTTCCGCGAAGGCGAAACGCCGATCTTCGGCATCACCTTCGACGGCGGCTTTGCCATGGGGGCGGATCTGCCGCTGGTGGACGAACTCGGCGGTGGCGGACGTCAGGTCACCACATCCACGGGCCGCAAGGCCGTGGTCGGGCCGAAGGCGGGCTTCGGCACGCTCAGCTCGGGCGGCCTGTACTGACCGGCAGCGGCGGCGCGGCGGTGCCTTCCGCCCTGTCGCGCCGGTGATCCAACCGCTTGCCGCGCCCCGCGCGCTGGTCTATTCGGAGGGGACCGAATGAGAGGCCGAAATGCGCGCAGAAGCACAGAACACCGTCGAGGAAATCCGCAAGTCGCTTGAGCTTTTGGCCCAGCGTCTGAACGTCGAGACCGCCCAGTACCGGCTGGAGGAATTCAACGCCCGTGTCGAGGATCCCAACCTGTGGGACGATCCCGAGGCGGCGCAAAAGCTGATGCGCGAACGTCAGGCGCTGGTCGATGCGATCGACACCTACGAAGGCATCAAGACCGACCTGCAGGACAACATCGACCTGATCGAACTCGGCGAGATGGAAAGCGACGAGGAAGTCATCGCCGAAGCCGAGGCAACGCTGAAGGCACTGGCCAAGAAAGCCGCCCAGAAAGAGCTCGAAGCGCTGCTGAACGGCGAGGCGGACAGCAACGATACCTTCCTCGAGATCAACGCGGGTGCGGGCGGGACCGAGTCCTGCGACTGGGCGTCGATGCTGGCGCGCATGTACGTCCGCTGGGCGGAAAAGAAGGGCTACAAGGTCGAGCTTCAGGCCGAGAGCGCCGGCGAAGAGGCCGGGATCAAATCCGCGACCTACAAGATCGAGGGCCACAACGCCTACGGCTGGCTGAAATCCGAAAGCGGCGTGCACCGGCTGGTGCGGATCAGCCCCTTCGACAGCGCGGCCAAGCGGCACACGTCCTTCACTTCGGTGAAGGTCTATCCGGTCGTCGACGACAATATCGAGATCGAGGTGAACCCCTCCGACATCCGCATCGACACCTACCGCTCCTCGGGCGCGGGCGGCCAGCACGTCAACACCACCGACTCCGCCGTGCGGATCACGCACCATCCCACGGGCATTGTGGTGACCTCCTCCGAGAAGTCGCAGCACCAGAACCGCGATATCGCCATGAAGGCGCTGAAATCGCGGCTCTACCAGATGGAGTTGGACAAACGCTCGGCCCTCGTGAACGAGGCCCACGAAAGCGCGGGTGACGCAGGCTGGGGCAACCAGATCCGCTCCTACGTGCTGCAACCCTACCAGATGGTCAAAGACCTGCGGACGAATTACGAGACTTCCGATACCAAGGGCGTGCTCGATGGCAACCTTGACGGGCTGATGGGCGCCACGCTGGCGCTTGCGGTCTCCGGCAAAAGCCGCGCCGAGGCACAGGGCGAGTAGATCCGCACCCGTCGCATGCGCGACGGGGATTGCGCGGGTAGGGCCACCCGTGGTTTTCTGCAGCCATGGATATATTGAAAATGGATGCGCTGGCGCAATCGGCCGCGCTGGATCAGGGTGACTTCTCGGTTGAGGAGTTGATGGACGCCACACTGGCGCGGATCGAGGCCGTGAACGGCACCGTGAACGCGATCGTCAGCCTGCGCGACGGCGACCGTCTGCGTGCGGAGGCGCGCGAGGCCGACAGCGGCCCGCGGCGCGGCTGGCTGCACGGCATACCGATCGCGATCAAGGACCTGTCGAACGCGGCGGGCCTGCCGACGTCGCGGGGATCGCCGCTCTTCGACGGAGAGATTGCCGAAACCGACGACATCATGGTCGCACGGTTGCGTCAGGCGGGCGCAATCATCATCGGCAAGACGAACACGCCGGAATTCGGTCTCGGATCGCATACGTTCAACCCGGTGCACGGGGCCACGCTCAACCCCTACGATACAACACGCAGCGCGGGCGGATCATCGGGCGGGGCGGCGGTGGCGCTGGCCACAGGAATGCTGAGCGTTGCGGACGGGTCGGACATGATGGGCAGCCTGCGCAACCCGGCGGGCTGGAACAATGTCTACGGCATGCGCCCCACCTGGGGCACCGTCCCGTCCGAGGCCGAGGGCGATCTGTTCCTGCACCAATTGTCCACGAACGGGCCGATGGCGCGCAGCCCCGGCGATCTGGCGGCGCTTCTGGACACGATGATCGGCTCTGACCCACGCCAGCCGCTGACATGGGCGGGGCGCAAGACCCTCACCACCGTCGCCAAGGCCCCGAAAAAGCTGCGCATCGGCTATCTGGGCGACTGGAACGGGGCCCTGCCGCTGGAAGAGGGGATCGAAGAGATTTCGCAGGACGCGATGAACGGGCTGCGCGATCTGGGGCACCGTGTCTCGGCGCTGGAGGCGCCTTTCGACATGGACGCGCTGTGGCAGTCGTGGACCGATTTGCGGTCCTTCGCCGTGGCCGGCGGGCTGGGGCCGATCTATGACGATCCGGCGCGGCGCGGCTATCTCAAACCGGCAGCAGTTTGGGAAATCGAACGCGGACGCGCGATGACCGCGGGCGTGATCCAGCGCGCGAGCGAGATCCGCTCGGACTGGTTCCGCCGGTGCACGCGCCTGTTCGAAAGCTTTGACGTGCTGGCACTGCCGTCCGCCCAGATGTGGCCCTTCGACGTGAACTGGGTCTTTCCCGAGGTGATCGCGGGCCGCCCGATGGACACCTACCACCGCTGGATGCAGGTGGTGATCCCCGCAGGACTGATCGGCCTGCCGGTCGTCAATATTCCCGCGGGCTTCGGGGCGAACGGGCTGCCGGCAGGCATCCAGCTGATTGGGCCACGGATGAGCGACGCCAGACTGCTGCAACTGGCCGGACAATGGCACGCGGCTACCGACTGGCCCGGCGCGCGGCCCCCGCCGGTATGACGTTGCCACGCGCCGCGCGGACCCCGTGGGGCCGGGGTAGCGCGGGCCAGGGGGACGGTAACCTGCCGCGTTGCACAGCTAGGTGAGGGCGGTTTCGCGGCCCTGCACGATCAGCAGTTCGCGCAGCTCGTCGGCCTGCGGATCCCCGGCTTCAAGGGCAAAGACCATGGCATGGGTCAGGTAGAAACACGCGGCATCCAGATCCAGCGCCTGTTCGGCGGCCTGCCGGTAAAGCGTGACCAGTGCCGCCAGATCGCCCGCTTCATGCGCCGCCAGAAGCTGCGCATCGAGGGGGATCATTCCGCCGCCATGCCCGTGCGCCGTCGTTCAAGCTGTGCCGCGACCCAGTCGTGAAACAGATGCGTGGGCCCGTCCATCGCGGGCGAAAAGCGCCCGCCGTCGAACCCCGGGGCGTGACGGCCGCGCTGCATGCCCTCGACCACAAAGATGTCCTCCTTGAAGACCGCCTGCCACTGTTCGGTGTTGCGCGCCCGCAGATCGGGGTCGGATTTCGGCGCGGCATAGTAGATGTGGATATTCTCGACCGTGCGTTCGGTGCTTTCGGGCACGAGGATGATCGCGAAACTGTGGTCGCGGTGGACACCCAGAAGCACGTTGGGAAAGAGTGTCACATATTCTGCCGCAGTATCCCATTTGTCGCTCAGCCCGTCAAAATCCGCGAAAAGGCTGCCGTCCTCGCCGCGGAGTTGGCGGTAGACCAGCGTCCCCTGACCCGAATACTGGCCGGGAACTTCGATGTGATAATGATCCTCCAGCCGCGAATAGCTGTTCAGACCGGGATGAACCCACGGCAGGTGGTAGCTTTCGCAATAGTTCTCGACTGCGAGCTTCCAGTTCGCCGCGAGCGTGAGCTGGAACCGGCTGTCGGCCCCTCCGTGGTAGAGCGGTTTGTCGAACTCGGCCCAGCGGGCCATCAGATCCGCATTCGCCACCTCAAAGGGGGCAGCGGTGCCCGATACGTTCACAAAAACCACATCCATCCAGATATGGCTGCGCACTTCGATCAGACCCAGAAGCGCGCGGTCGATGCCTTCGTGGGTATTGCGCCCCGGGCCCCCCACATGCGGCGTGCTGACCAGCCGCCCGTCCGTGCTGTAGCACCACGAATGGTAGGGGCAGCGGATCGCGCCCTCGATCTTGCGCGGGGCATCGACAAGGACCATGCCCCGGTGGCGGCAGATGTTCTGGAACACCCGAACGTGACCGGCGCGGTCGCGCACCACCAGAAGCGGCATACCCATCAGCGCGACGGGCACCGCATCGCCCACCTCGGGCACATCGGCGGCGACACACAGGCCCATCCAGTTGTCGAAGAGAACCGCATCGCGTTCTTCCGCGAAACAACCGGCATCGGTGTAATGGGCGTTCGGCAGCCCGTGGGCGCGTGCGATCGGCTGCTGGACAGTAGAGATGTCTGTAGGCGCGTATGTCATGGCGGTCTCCTCTGCTTTGAACCTAGCAGAACCGCGCCGTCGGGAGCGGACCATGCGCGACGGAAGTTTCCCAAGGGCGACACGTTTGGGGGTGCCGTGCGGCGTGGGATGGGGAGTGATTCGCGAAAGACACGGCGGGCACAAGCAAAGCGTGTGTCGGAAAAATCGGGCTCAATTCAGCGATGTGCTTCGGGCGCGGAGCGGGCGGGAATGACGACAAATAACGGCGTGATCCCAACATATCTGTTGATTGCGGGTCACATTCTATATCTGTGGAAGGGTGAATGCCGGGCGGGTGCGCCGGCAGGAAAGGCTTTGAAATGCTGGGCGCGGTGCTGTGGAGCGACGAAGACGCGGGCAGGGCGGTGATATGGTGCGCTGATCAAGGGCCGCTCGCCTTTCACGTGGGGCCGCCGCGGCTCCGGACCGGCGATACTGTTTCCTTCGAAATCGAACTGGTGGTCGAACACCGTCTGGCGGTCGACGTGCACCCTGCGCCGCGCAAGGCTGAAATTCCGCTGCCCGATACCCTGATAGCCGAGGCTGCCCGACAGCTGGAACCCCGTCAGGTCAACGCGCTGTTCCAGCGGATCGAGGCAATCGTCGGACAGGCGGTGCCGGACGACCTCGGTGACGACGACGAGGAGGATGAGTTTGGTGACGACGACGATCCGTCCGCCGCCACGACGCAGGAGGCCGGGCCGGTCTGGCCCAGCAACGTCGTCCCGTTCCGCTTTACCGGGTTGCCGCGCAAGAAGCGCGACTGACCCCCATCATTCGCCGCGCGACAGCGCCGCGACGCCGGTGCGGGCGATTTCGGTCAGCCCGAGCGGCCGCATCAGATCGGCAAAGGCGTCGATCTTGTCCGGCGCGCCGGTGATCTCGAAGACGAAGCTTTCCAGCGTGCTGTCCACCACATTGGCGCGGAAGATATCGGCCAGACGCAGCGCCTCGACCCGTTTGTCGCCGCTGCCCGCAACCTTGAGCATCGCGAGCTCGCGTTCGACCGCCTTGCCCTCGACCGTAAGGTCGTGAACATCGCGCACCGAGATGATGCGCCCCAGCTGCGCCTTGATCTGTTCGATGATCTGCGGCGTGCCGGTGGTGACGATGGTGATGCGGCTGAGGTGGCCGGTATGATCCACCTCGGCCACGGTCAGGCTGTCGATGTTATAGCCACGGCCCGAAAACAGGCCGATCACACGGGCCAGCACGCCCGGCTCGTTCTCGACCAACACGGCCAGCGTATGGCGTTCTTCCACGTCCGAGAAATCCGGGCGCAGGTTGTAGGCGGAGTGGCTGTTGGCACCCTTTTTGATTTTTAGCGGGGACATGGGGAAGCTCCTTCGGGGGCGGCGCAGAGGGACGCGGGTTTGAACCTTGGACGAGAACAGTCTGTTTCGCACTGGGGCTGAAACATTACCGTCCTGCCTTTCGTTTCTGCGGCAATGAAAATTGAACGATGGGGTGGCTGTAACGTGTGCGGAATTTTCGGGATGCTTTCGCTTTTCAAGAGATCGCCGCTGTTGCGGTTCGACGACGTGTTCGCCGATGACCCCTGCGACAGTGCCATTCCCGTCAGCACCGCAAGCGCGGGCCGCGAACATCCGCTGACCGACCGCACCCGCTGCGACAGCGACGCGCCCGGCTGACGGCGCCCCCGCCGGTGATGCGGCGAGGGGGCCTTTGCAAAAGGACGGTCCGTGCGGATCACACCAGCACCTTGCCCTCGGCGTCGATGGCGGTCGATGTGTCCACATCGCCCATGATCATCTCGTTGTGGGCCTTGCCCGAGGGGATCATCGGGAAACAGTTCTCGTGCTTTTCGACCAGACAGTCGAAGATCACCGGACCGTCGTGGTTGATCATCTCCATGATCGCATCGTCCAGATCGGCGGGATCCGAACAGATGATCCCCTTGGCACCGAAGGCTTCGGCCAGCTTCACGAAATCGGGCAGGGCCTCGGACCAGGATTGCGAATAACGCTCGCCGTGCAGCAGCTCCTGCCACTGGCGCACCATGCCGAGGCGTTCGTTGTTCAGGATGAACTGTTTGACCGGCAGGTTGTACTGCACGGCTGTGCCCATCTCCTGCATGTTCATCAGCCACGACGCTTCGCCCGCCACGTTGATGACCAGCGCATCGGGATGCGCCATCTGCACACCGATCGACGCGGGAAAGCCGTAGCCCATGGTGCCGAGGCCCCCGGATGTCATCCAGCGGTTCGGTTCCTCAAATCCGAGGTATTGCGCGGCCCACATCTGGTGCTGGCCCACCTCGGTACAGATATACCGGTCGTGGTCCTTGGTCAGCGCCTCAAGCCGCGCGATCGCGTGCTGGGGCTTGATGGTCGAACCGCTCTGCTTGAACTTCAGGCAGTCGACCGCGCGCCATTTCTCGATCTGTGTCCACCACTTGGCCACCGCTTCGCTGTTGGTCTTGCGACCGCGCGACTTCCAGACTTTCAGCAGATCTTCCAGTACGTGACCCACGTCGCCCATGATCGGGATGTCCACGCGGATGACCTTGTTGATCGAGCTTGGGTCGATGTCGATATGCGCCTTGGTCGATCGGGGGCTGAATTTCTCGACCACGCCGGTGATGCGGTCGTCGAACCGCGCGCCGATGTTGATCATCAGGTCGCAGTCGTGCATCGACATATTCGCCTCGTAGGTGCCGTGCATCCCCAGCATCCCCAGCCATTTGTCGCCCGACGCAGGGTAGGAGCCGAGCCCCATCAGCGTCGAGGTGATCGGGAAGCCCGTCGCCTCGACCAGTTCGCGCAGAAGCTGGCTGGCGCCGGGACCGGAGTTGATGACACCGCCGCCGGTGTAGAACACCGGACGCTTGGCTTTTTCGATGGCTTCGACCAGTTCGGTGATCGCCTCCATGTCGCCCTTGAGCTGTGGCTGGTAATGCGACAGCTGCGGCTTTTTGGACTGATACGTCCCCGAGGCGAATTGCACGTCCTTGGGAATATCGACCAACACCGGACCGGGCCGACCGTTGGTGGCGATGTGGAACGCCTCGTGGATCACACCAGAGAGCCGGTCCGTCTCCTTCACCAGCCAGTTGTGTTTGGTGCACGGACGGGTGATGCCAACGGTGTCGGCCTCCTGAAACGCGTCCGAGCCGATCATGAAGGTCGGCACCTGTCCGGTCAGCACCACGATCGGGATACTGTCCATCAACGCATCCGTAAGGCCCGTCACCGCGTTGGTGGCACCGGGACCGGAGGTCACGAGAACCACACCCGGTTTGCCCGTGGCGCGGGCATACCCCTCGGCGGCGTGCACGGCACCCTGTTCGTGGCGCACCAATACGTGCTTGATGTGGTTTTGCTGGAAAATCTCGTCGTAGATCGGCAGGACGGCACCGCCGGGATACCCAAATACGGTATCGACGCCCTGATCTATCAGGGCTTGAACGATCATCTTCGCTCCGGTCATCTGGCGTGTCATGTCTGCGGGTCCTTGTCCTTGGCTTCCGGCAATAGTGCCTCTTCAGGCGGTTTGTGTCGTGGCGGGGCTGTCGTTCCGGGGGAGGGCATAAAAAAACCCCCGATGTTTGATCGGGGGCGCATGGGTTCGATTATGGTCTACCGTCACCGGCCCATGCGCGTGCTTCCTACAATGACGACTAGGTCCAACATGACCCGTTTCTCCTCGCGTTGATGGAGGCGACATTATGGTTGTCGGAAAACGGCGTCAACCGCCAATCTCGCGAAATTAATGTCTCTGGGTCACAAAACTGCGACATATTGTTGCGCCGTTTTGTCGCGCCCCGACATTTTCGGCAAATACACGCCGGATTTGGACCGCGGTCGGACGCGCAGAAACTTCCGCCGGGCAGAGGGCGCATGCGGAGCGGACCACCGGCCGGCCGCGGGAGCCTGAGTGGCAAAAATCGCCGTCCGTGTTCTTGCAGTGCGCGTATCGCGAGCGGCCATCCGGCGCCGCCCGGGCGGATCACGCCGCGTAATTTTCGGAACCCGCATGGGGGAGTTGACGTTCTCTCTGCAACAGCACGGACCGCAGCGCGGGCCGGAAGTAATTGAAAGGACAGAACAATGAAGACAGGATTGACAGTCGCCGGGATCGTCGTCGTCGCACTTGTTGCAGGTGCAGCCATCTACATGGTCGATATCGATCAGACCGAAGAGGCATCGCTGCCAGAAGTCAATGTCTCGGTCGAAGAAGGCAACATGCCCGAATTCGACGCCGAGGTCGGCAGCGTCGGCCTCACCGAAGAGGAAGTCACCGTGGAGACACCCGACGTGGACGTCGATGTTTCGATGGAAGAAAGCACAGTCACCGTGCCGGGCATCGAAGTGACACCGCCGGAAGACGAAAACAACTAAGCGCCACAGCGTTCAGATTGACCGAACAGGCCCGGATGGAAACATCCGGGCCTTTTGCGTTCACAGATCGACGCCCGTACCTTGCAGAACGCCGTGCTCCAGCGCGTAGCGGGTCAGACCGGCGGTAGAGGAAATCCCAAGTTTACGCTTGATGTTCTTGCGGTGCGTTTCGACCGTGCGCACGGAAATATCGAGAACCTGCGCAACCTGCTTGTTCGACTGCCCCTGCGCAAGCTGCAGCAGGATGGTCTGTTCGCGTCCGGTCAGCGCCTCGCGGGAGCTTCGGTCCTTCGGCGTAAGCGATCCCTTGGCCCCGGTGCAAAGGTACTTTTCGCCGCGCATGACCGTATCGATCGCAAGCTTGATCTCGTCCGTGGGCACATCTTTCAGGATATATCCCATGGCCCCGTGGTTGAGCGCCGAGGAGATATATTCGGGGCTGTCGTGCATCGACAGGATCACCACGCGGGTGCCCGGACGACGCTCCAGCACGATCTCTGTTGCAGACAGGCCGCCGATGTCGGGCATGTTCAGATCCATCAGGATCACGTCCGGGTTCAGATTGTCGAGGGAGTCGATGATGGCGCGCCCGTTGGTCAGTGTTCCGACGACTTCGACGTCGTCATAGCTTTCCAGAATGCTCTGGATGCCTTCGGCGACCATGGGGTGGTCGTCGACAATGGCGATGCGCAAACGCTCGGCTGTCATGCGGCTGCCTTTCGGGTGTCGGTGCCGCCGGGATCTGGCGGCAGCATATGGGTAAGGGGGGCCGTGGCCTCGATCCGTAGTCCTTTGCCCAGAACCGGCCGCAGGTGCAAGTTTCCGCCCAGCTGTTCCATGCGCTCCTGCATGTTGCGCAGCCCCAGACCGAGGGTCCGTTCGCGCGGATCGAACCCGCGTCCGTTGTCGCTGATCCGCAGGGTCGCGCCGTTCTTGTGGCCCCGCAGATCGACGCTGACTTCGGTCGCGCCGGAATGGCGTTCGACGTTGGTCAACGCCTCCTGCGCGATGCGGTAAAGCGCGATCTTGGCGTCATTGTCGAGCCGGTTGCGGAAGACCACGGTCGAATAGGACACCGCGATGCCGGTGCGTTGCTCGAATTCCTCGGCCAGTGTCTTCAGCGCGGGCCCCAGACCCAGATCGTCCAGCACACCGGGGCGCAGATCGCGGCTGATGCGGCGGACCTCGGCGATGGCCTGTGCAAGGGACGCGATCCCGTTGGCAAGCGGTTCGTTGGCATTGGCATCGCCCCGGTCGAGCCTGCGGCGCGCGTTGTCCAGCGCGTATCGCACGCCCACAAGGATCTGGCTGATACCGTCGTGCAATTCACGGGCCACGCGGCCGCGTTCTTCTTCCTGCGCATCGAACACCCGCTGGGTCAGCTTTTTCAGCTTGGCGTCCGCCAGACGCCGTTCGCGCAGGTTGATCCCCATGCCTGTGGCGAAGACCACCAGAAGCGCCGACAGGGTGATCGCCCCGATATAGAGGAACGTGCGCTGCACCCGCGCCTCGACGTCCGCGCGGGCAGTCGCGACCGTTGCCAGCACGTCGTCGATGAAGACGCCGGTGCCCACCGCCCACTGCCACGAGGGAAAGGAGGTGACATAGGTGATCTTCTGCGCGAGCTCTCCCGTCGAGGGTTTGGGCCACAGATAGGTGTGATACCCCGCGCCGGAGCGGGCAATCTCGATCAACCGGTCGACCACGGGCGTGCCTTCGGGATCGGTTTCCCCGTTGAAGTTCTGGCCGATGCGCCCGGTCTCGCGCGGGGAGACGATGGCATTGCCGTCGTAGTCATAGACAAAGAACTGCCCGTCCTCGCCATAGATCATCGCCGCGAGGATCTGCGCCACGCGGGCCTTGGCCTCGTCGTCATCCGGCGCGGCGGACCCGTAGATGAAATAGAACCCGTTGCGCGCCTGCGTGACATAGTTGCGCAGTTCGGCCTTCTTGGCCTCCAGCAGCTGCGTCTCGAGCGCCTTGATCTCGCGTTCGGCCAGCGCCCGCGATTGCAACCCCACCAGCACCGCGATCGCGGCGACCGCAGCGATGAGCGGCACCGACGCCAGCAGCATCAGCTTCTGCGCATAGGACATCATGGCGGGACTGCGAAACCTGAACATGAATGATTCGATACGACGAATCCGTGCGTTTGCCCAGATGCGGTCGAGAATCGCACAACTCTGACGGGTGCCGGGGTTGATATGTCATCCTCGGCGGGATGATTTTTCCGGAATTGGTCATATTTTCTATCCACTTGCCCCGAAACAGGGCCAACTGCGCAGAAGTGGGTATTTCAAATTCCACCGCGTTGGTTACCGTAGCAAATCTGGAACCGGCCATATCCCCCGCAAGAGGGGTGCATCGGCCAATCAACATCCCGGGAGGATATCATCTATGGATCGTCGTTCTTTTCTGAAGACATCTGCACTTGGCGGTACAGCAGCCGCCGCCACCACGCTGGCAGCCCCAGCCTATGCACAGGGCAAGCGCACCCTCACAATGGTCACATCCTGGCCCCGTGGTTTCGCCGTTCTCGATGACGCGGCCACCTATTTCAACAACATGGTCAACGAGATGTCTGACGGCAACCTGACCATCGAGAAAAAAGCCCCCGGCGAGCTTGTCGGTGCGTTCGAAGTGTTCGACGCCGTGTCGTCCGGTCAGGCCGACATCTACCACGCAGCCGACTACTACTTCATCGGCCAGCACCCCGGTTTTGCCTATTTTACTGCTGTTCCCTTCGGTGCCACGGCGCAGGAGCTGACAAACTGGTACCTGCACGGTGGCGGTCACGACCTGCACAACCAGCTGGGTGAAATCTTCAACATGAAGATGTTCCTCTGCGGCAACTCCGGTTCGCAGTCCGGTGGCTGGTTCCGCAACGAAATCGGCTCCGCGGCAGACTTCAACGGTCTGAAATTCCGGATGCCGGGCCTTGGCGGCAAGGTGCTGGGCAAGCTTGGCGCATCGGTCCAGAACATTCCCGGCGGCGAACTCTATCAGGCGCTGTCTTCGGGCGCGCTGGACGGTCTGGAGTGGGTCGGCCCCTTCGCCGACGAACGCGCGGGCTTCCAGGAAGTGGCGAAAGTCTACTACACCGCCGGTTTCCACGAGCCAGGTTCGGGTCTGACGGCTTCCGTCAACCTCGATGTGTTCAACGAACTGACACCTGCCCAGCAGAAGATCATCGAATACGCATCGATGGCCACAACCCACACCGGTCTGGCCGAAACGCTGGCCAACAACGGTGCGGCGCTGTCGCGTCTGCAGCAGCAGGGTGTGAAGACCATGCAGTTCCCCGACGACGTTTGGGATGCCTTTGGCGCCGCGTCGAAGGAAGTCATGGACGAAAACATGGACGACACCATGTTCGCCGACATCCGCGCCAGCTTTGAAGCATCGCTTCAGTCTTCGGCCGAGTGGCTGTCGAAGTCCGATGCCTTCTACGTCAACCAGCGTCAGCGGGTTCTGGGCCAGGGCTAAGCCCGCCGGAAACACATCACGAGGGGTCGCGCCGCAGCGCGGCCCCTGCATGCATCCGCACCCGGAAAAAGGGGCGGGCAAGTCGCATAAAAAGCAGCGGTCTGAACGCCGCGCAGCGGGGAGGGGATACCAATGGAAAATGACGTCACATGCGACGGCTTCTTTCGGGCCGCCGAAGGCGCCGATATCAGCTGTCTCGACAAGTTTCAGGACAGCGGATTGGTCCAGTTCGTTTTGGGCAACATCCTCGAATCCTTCTATAATTTCTTTGCCGCCATCCTGAATCCGGGCATGTGGCTGGACTGGTCGAACGGTGAGGCGCTGATGCGGTTCATCTACTACGGCGGCTCGGTCGAGTTTTTCTTCGTGTGTTTCACGGGCCTGTTGATCCTGACGGCGGTCGGCATCTGGAAGCGGCAGGTCATGTGGGCCTGTGTGCGCGGGCTGGAATGGTTCGCCAACGGCACCGGCAGGCTGTTTGCCTGGGCCGGTCTGATCATGGTGATCCAGCAGATCATCATCGTCTTCATGCAGCGGATTTTCACACGTCCCGACATCTCCTTCGGGTTCGGCATCCCGCTGCAGTTCGATATCAGCTGGTACGCCGAAGAGCTGAAGCTTTTCAACGCGTTGGTGGTCTGTCTTTGTGTCAGCTACACCTTCGTTCAGGGCGGGCACGTGCGGGTCGACCTGTTTTACGCCGGTGCCAAGTACCGCACCAAGCGGGTGATCGATATGTTCGGCGCGCTGTTCTTCATGATCCCCTTCGCGATCGTGACATGGCTTTACGGCTGGTTCTTCCTGTGGCGCCATCTGGTCACGCCGAACCCGTCGGCCTCCGACGGGCTGGAGCTTTTGCTGCGCAAGGCGCGCCTGCTGAAATGGAACGTCGAAACCATCGGTTTCTCGCCCAACGGGTTCAACGGGTATTTCCTGTTCAAGATCCTGCTGTGCGCGTTCTGCATCATGGTGATCCTGCAGGCGATTGCCGTCTTCTATCGGGCCTACTGCGAATTCGTGGAAGGGCCGGAATCAGAGAACAAGTACCTCGACCGCGACACGCTCGGCGAAGGTGAAGAAGCATACGAGGGAACACACTGATGTTTTTCGGGTTGGACGGGGTCGAAGTCGGCCTGATCATCGTTTTCGTCTGTCTTTTCGGGGGCATCCTGTCGGGTTTCCCAGTGGCCTTTGCCATCGGCGGGGCCGGTATGATCTCTTTCGGGATCATTGCCGCCATGGACAGCGCCGGGTTGCTGATCCACCAGGCCATCGACACGGGCAGCGCCGCTTACAGGGATCTCATCAATTCGGGCATCCGGGAGGACACGGTATCCGTGTTCCGATACCCGGATTTGCCGCGCATCGGTGAACCCGTGTTCCCGCAAGGCTGGGAAGTGGCGCTGGACCGCAACGTCAGCTTTATCGTGAACCGGATGAATGAACGGGTTCTCGCGGGCCAGTCGATCGAGACCCTGCTGGCGGTTCTGATGTTCGTCCTGATGGGCATCACGCTGGAGCGCTCCAAGATCGCGAACGACCTGCTGACCACCATGGCGCGTGTCTTTGGCCCGCTGCCCGGCGGTCTGGCTGTCTCCATCGTTGTTGTGGGCGCCTTCCTTGCCGCCTCGACAGGTATCGTCGGTGCGACCGTGGTGACCATGGGCCTGCTCGCGCTGCCCACCATGTTGCGACACAACTACTCGCCCGAGATCGCGACGGGCGTCATTGCGGCCTCCGGCACCTTGGGACAGATCATTCCCCCCTCTATCGTGATCGTTCTTCTGGGCACGCTGGCGGGCGATCTCTATTCCGCCGCGCAGGAGGCGCGGGCGACGGCTGCGGGATGTACCGATGCGCTGACCTATCTGGGCGAGCCTGCGGTTGTCTCTGTCGGCACGCTTTTCCAGGCGGCGCTGCTGCCGGGGATCATGCTGGCGCTGCTCTACGCGCTCTATGCCTTCGGCTACGCGCTTCTGAACCCCGACAAGGCACCGGCGGTGCCGATGGGTGCCACCAACGCCGAGCCGATCACGCGCTCGGAGGCGTTCACATGGTTCGTGGGCGCACCGGTTCTGATCATCGTCGGTACCATCGTGCTGGGCAATCTCGGCATGGTCGGCAGTCAGGATACCCGGATCTCGACCTTCTCGGACATCGGTGAAGCAGCAAGCCTGCGCACCAACGTCGGTCCCGAGTGTCAGGCCGCCATGATCGAATTGCACGGTCAGGACGCGTGGGACCGCGCGGTGGCCGAGCAGCAGGTGATCGAAGATGCGGGCGGGCTCGAACAGTCCGAGCGTCTGACCGAAGAGGAATACGCAGCCGCTCAAGCCGCGAAGATCGAGAATGCCGCCCCCATCGGGACCGGTATCGCGGTCCTTCTGATCCTGCTCAGCCTGATCCTGACGACTGCGCGGGGCGTGTCGCCGTCTGCCGACGGGCGTCCGCTCGTCATAGGCGGGATCGGCGTGGTACTGGCCGTACTGGTCGATATCATCCTGATCGGTCCGACCACATCGGCCGGCGTGACGGTTCTTCTGATGGTCATCCCCTTCGTGCTCATCATGTACGGGGTGGTCTATGCCACGAAACTCTGTGCGACGAACGAGCTGATCCGCGTGGTCTTCCCGCCGCTGGTTCTGATCGTGGCGGTCTTGGGCTCTATTCTGGGGGGTATCACCAACCCGACCCCGGCGGCGGCCCTCGGGGCGGGCGGTGCGATCATGCTTGCGGCCTACCGCAAGCTCAAGGATCTGGACCGTTCGCCCAAGGTTATCATCTGGAGCACACTGGCGATCATCGTCAGCATCCTCGTGGGCGTTAACTTTGATCTGCGGATCAACCAGGAAGAAGTCAGCTTCGAAAGCTGGGTCGCCTTCTTCTTTGCCTATGGTGCCTATCTCTACGCGCTGTTCGGGCTGCTGTTCTCCTGCTGGATCCTCTATGCCAACGGCGTTCTGTCGCCGGTGGTACGGGAGACGGCCAAGGTGACCTCGATGGTCTTTACCATCCTGATCGGTTCGCAGCTTCTGAACCTCGTGGTGATCTCCTTCGGGGGCGAGCATTACATCCAGCAGTTCCTGAAAAGCTTCGACAACGAGCTGACGGTCTTCCTGATCGTGATGCTTGTGCTTTTCGTGCTGGGTTTCGTTCTCGACTTCCTCGAGATCATCTACATCGTGGTGCCCATCGTCGGGCCGGTCATCTACGGCGGGTCGTTCGATCCGAAATGGGTGACGATCATGATCGCGGTCAACCTTCAGACCTCGTTCCTGACACCGCCCTTCGGCTTTGCGCTGTTCTACCTGCGCGGGGTGGCCCCACCAACCGTCACCACACGCCACATCTACCGTGGGATCGTGCCCTTCGTGCTGATCCAGGTGGCGGGGCTGGCGATCCTGTGGCTCTTCCCGTCGATCGTGACAATCGTGCCGGATCTGATCCCGAACTGATGTGCGGCAAAGGAAAATAAGAGGGCTCGCCGGAAACGGCGGGCCCTTTGGCTTTTGGGCCGCTGTTGACCGCTGGCAAGCTGAGCGGTGCCGCCCGCCGCGTGCAAAATACTGTTTGGCTCGGCCCTTGTAGCTTGCGGGCAGGCGATTAGGTCAGGTCGGCAAGGCGAGCGGAAAGGCCCTTCAAAATGAGTGCGATACTTCTGGTCGTTTTTGGCCTTCTTGGTCTGGTTTTCGGTGGCGAACTGCTCGTGCGCGGCGCGGTTTCGGCGGCCAAGTCATTCGGCATATCGCCGATGGTGATCGGCCTGACGCTGGTCGGCTTCGGAACCTCGACACCTGAACTGGTCACAAGCCTGCAAGCCGCGCTATCGGGGTCTTCCGGCATCGCGGTCGGGAACGTGGTCGGCAGCAACATCGGCAACGTGCTGTTGATCCTCGGGATTGCCGCGATGATTGCGCCCATCGCGGTTGACGCGAAAGCATTCCGCCGCGACGGCGCCGTGGTCGTGATCGCGACAGTGCTTTGCCTTGGCACGGTGCTTTTCGGAGAAATCGACCGGCTGATCGGTGCGGGATTCCTGCTGGCCCTGGCGGCGTATCTTGGCTTTACGCTCTGGTCCGAAACACGGGCAGGGGGAACACCTGCCGCCGCGGTCTACGAGAACGAGGCCGAGGCCGTGCCCGGCCCGGAAACATCGGTCCCGGTATCAATGCTGATCGCGGTCGCGGGGCTGGTAATCACCATAGTCGGTGCGCGCCTGCTTGTCTCCGGTGCGGTGTCGATTGCCGAGGCGGCGGGGCTTTCCGAAGCCGTTATCGGGCTTACGATCGTGGCGATCGGAACCTCGATGCCGGAACTGGTCACCTCTGTCATTGCGGTCCGCAAGGGCGAGGGCGAGGTCGCCCTTGGCAACGTTCTGGGGAGCAACATCTTCAACATTCTGGGCATCCTCGGCGTCACAGCACTGGTCCAGCCGATGGCGATCCCGGCTGAGATTGCGAACCTCGATGTGTGGGTGCTCTGTGCCACGACAGTGGTTCTGATCGCCTTCGCCCGGACCGGCTGGACGATCAGCAGGCGCGAGGGCGCACTCTTCGTTCTGGCCTATGCGGTCTATCTCGGTGTGCTTCTGACATAACAGAAGACCGGAGACCGAAGGTCTGCAGGGAAGCGCGGAACCGTTCTGCCGCCCGCGGGGGCTGAGTGCGCCTCAGCGGCTGATGTCGGGCAGGGAGATATTCGCGACCTGCTCGGCGATGGGATCGTTGCTGAGTGGGTGGCTGTCGGCGTCGAACTCTTCGGGGTTGCGGACGGGATGCCACGCGCCGCCCATATAGACCTCGAGCCCCGAGAATTTCGCCTTGTACCCCATCTTCTGGCTGCCCGGCACCCAGTAGCCGAGGTAGACATAGGGCAGACCCGCCTGGCGGGCGATCTCGACATGGTCGAGGATGATGTAATTGCCCAGCCCGTCACGGGGCCGGTCGGGGGCGTAGAAACTGTAGACCATGCTGACCCCGTCCGACAGGACATCGGTCAGGCAGACACCGACCAGCTCGTCGGTCTCGGGGTCCAGATATTCGACCACGCGGCTGCGGATCGGGGTTTCCTCGATCATGGCGGCGAATTCGAACACGTCCATATCCGCCATCCCGCCATCGGAATGGCGGCTGTCGAGGTACCGGCGGAAAAGGTCGTACTGGTCTTCGGTGGCCCATGGCGAAGAGGCACGGCGCGTCAGGCCCGCGTTGCGGCGCAGCGTCCGGCGCTGGCTTTTGGTCGGGGCAAAGCGGGACACATCGATGCGTGCGGACAGGCAGGCCGCGCATTCCGTACAGGACGGGCGGTAAAGCACATTCTGGCTGCGGCGGAAGCCCTGTGCCGACAGGCTATCGTTCAGCTTTTCGGCGTTTTCGCCCTGCAACGCGGTGAACAATTTCCGCTCCAGCCGACCCTCGAGGTAAGGGCAGGGTTGTGGCGCAGTTACATAGAACTGCGGCGCAATTGGGAGCGAGTGACGCATGGGTATATCCGTTCGGGTTCAAGGCAGGATAACGGTATAGCCGTTCGGGTTCAAAGCAGGATAACGCGCGAAATCGTCAGGGCAATCCCCATTTTCGGGGCCGACGGTACGTTACCTTCTGCGATTGAGCGCGACCGTGCCCATGACCAGATCGGTCAGCCCCTGACGGCGCTCGGTCGACAGCATCATCACAATGGATGCCAGTTGCGCCAGCGGCATCGCCACCGACAGGCTGTAGCCCAACGTGTGCAGCCCCGCGTGGGCCACGTCAAAGCGGCGGTCGTCGTGGGTGCGCAATTCGATCCCCATCAGCCACATTCCCCACGTGGCCGACCCGCGCGCCAGCGTCACCATGCGGTAGGCAAAACCCAGCAGCAGATAGAGCACCGGCAGGATGAACAATCCGGTCAAGGCCGTCAGCAGCACTGCGATCGCCGTCAGCAGGGCAGTCACGATCACATCGACGACCCACGCCAGCAGCCGCTTGAGCGGGACGCCGTCGTAGAAATCGGGGTGCTGTTCGGGATCGGGTGTCATCTGGTCCTCGCGGATAGGGGAATAAAAAATCGCGCCCCCCCGATATGGGAAGGCGCGCGTGTCGGGACAAGCCGCAATCAGGCTTCGGACGTTGTGGTGTTGCGCTTGGACCGCTCGTCCATGAAGGCGTCGAATTCGGACTGGTCCTTGGCGGCGCGGAGCCGTTCGAGGAAGGCCTCGAAATTCTCCTGCTCTTCTTCCAGACGGCGCAGCGTATCGGACTTGTAGGCGTCGAATGCGGCGTTGCCGGTCGGGCGGCTCATGTGGAAACTGCGGGCGGTGGTGCGCTTGGCGCAGCCGGACGATGAAAACATGCGTTTGCTCCAGATCATATAGGCCAGAAGGGCAAGCCCCACGGGCCAGAAAAAGATGAACCCCAGAACCATGACGGCGATCCACGCGCCTTTGCCGCGCGCGTCCAGCCAGTTCTCGGTCCGTGACAGCCAGCTCGGGCGTCCGGGGTAGGTGGTTGTTTCGTATGTGTTGGCCATATCGGTCCCCTGTCTCTTGCGTGACGGCGGGCGGAAGTGGGCGCGCCGATGAAAGGACGGTATGTTAATGCCTTTCACATCATGCAATTTGGGCATTCGCGCCGCGTTTACAAGAAAAAATGTGAAGGGTGTTTACATTATTTTCAAATGACCATGTATTTCAATGCGTTAAATTCAGAGTCGCAGGCGATAAAAGCCGTTGACCCCGCCGCGGCGGCGGGCCAGCCTGCGCAGACCATGACCGAAAAAACGCTCTCACAGCTGATCACCCGCACACCGCGCATCCCTGACGGGACGGGTAGCGACGTGGCGCTTGATGAATTCGCCGCCGACCTGCGCCCGCTTTTGGGGGCCGCGGCGGCCCTTGCGCCCTATCTAGCGGGGCTTCTGGCGAAAGAGGGCGCGTGGCTGAACGAAGCCGTCGAGGCGCCGCAGGCGGCATTGGCCGCCGAGATTGCGCGCACCGGCAGTCTGGCCCCGGAAGCGCTGGCCGCCGGATTGCGGCAGGGCAAGCGGCGCGTGGCGCTGCTGAGTGCCGTGGCCGATCTGGGCGGGGCGTGGTCGCTCGAACAGGTGACCGGCGCGCTGACCGATTACGCCGATGCCGCCTGTGCTGCGGCGCTGCAATCGGCCATCGCGGCGCTCATCCGGCGGGGCAAGCTGCCGGGCCTTTCCGAGGACGACATCGAAACCGCCGGGGGCATGACGGTTCTTGCCATGGGCAAGATGGGCGCAGGCGAGCTGAACTATTCCTCCGATATCGACCTGATTTGCCTCTTTGACGAAAACCGCTACGACATCAGCGACTTTCAGGAGGCCCGCGCGGGGCTGATAAAAGCGACCCGCCAGATGAGCGCGACGCTAAGCGAGATCACCGGCGAGGGATATGTGTTCCGGACCGATCTGCGGCTGCGCCCCGATCCCGCCGTCACGCCAGTCTGCATGGGCATCGAAGCGGCGGAGCGGTATTACGAAAGCCTTGGCCGCACATGGGAGCGTGCCGCCTACATCAAGGCGCGACCGGCCGCCGGCGACCGGTCCGTAGGCGAGGCTTTCCTCGAAACGCTGCGGCCCTTCGTCTGGCGCAGGCATCTCGATTTCGCGGCGATCCAGGATGCGCACGACATGCGGCTCGCGATTCGCAGCCACAAGGGGCTGGGCGGTCCGATCACCTTGCCGGGGCACAACATGAAATTGGGGCGCGGCGGCATCCGCGAGATCGAATTCTTCACCCAGACCCGCCAGTTGATCGCGGGCGGGCGCGACCCAGAACTGCGGGTGCGCCCCACCAAGCAGGCGCTTGCCACGCTCGCGCGCAAGGGGTGGGTGCCGCAGGCGGACGCTGATGTGCTGAGCGATCACTACACCTTCCACCGCACCGTCGAGCACCGCTTGCAGATGGTTCAGGACGCCCAGACCCACAGCCTGCCGCCGACGGACGAGGGCTTTGCCCGCATTGCCGCGATGATGGACATGGACGTGGCGGATTTCCGGCGCACGCTGACCGACCGGCTGAGCGCCGTTCACCAGCTGACCGAAGGCTTCTTTACCGCAGGGCCGCTGACCCGTCCGGCCCCTGCAATCCCCGACCACGCCTTTGATACCACGATCCTCGATCGCTGGCCGGGGTATCCGGCGCTCCGATCGACCCGCGCGTCCGAGATTTTCGAGCGGCTGAAGCCCGAGCTTTTGTCACGGCTGGCGCGGTCCGACCGCCCCGACGAGGCGCTGCTGGCCTTTGATCGGTTCCTCGCGGGGTTACCGGCAGGGGTGCAGCTGTTCTCGCTGTTGCGGTCCAACCCGCAACTGGCGGATCTGTTGATCCGGATCGTCACCGTATCACCGATGCTGGCGGAATATCTGTCGCGCAACGCGCAGGTCCTCGACGCGGTCATCGGGGGGGATTTCTTCTCGGACTGGCCCGAGGAGGCGGTTCTTGTCGCGGCCCTGCGCGAGCGGCTGGAAGCGCTGGACGATTATGAAAGCCAGCTCGACACCGCACGCGGCTGGTCGCGTGAATGGCACTTCCGCATCGGGGTGCATCTGTTGCAGGGACTGATCGACGCCGCCGAAGCGGGCCGCCAGTACGCCGATCTGGCGCGTGCTGTGCTGGTGGCGCTGAAACCCGTCGTGGAAGAGGAGTTCGCGCGCCGTCACGGGCCGCCACCGGGCGAGGGCGCCGTGATTCTCGGCATGGGGTCTTTGGGCGCGGCGCGTCTGACCGCGCAATCGGATCTGGATATGATCGTGATCTACGATCCGCGCGATGTGGAAACCTCCGACGGGCGCCGCCCGCTTGCCGCGAGGCTCTATTACGCGCGGCTGACGCAGGCGCTGATCACGGCACTGAGCGCGCCCATGGCACAGGGCCGGCTCTATGAGGTCGACCTGCGGCTCAGGCCGTCGGGAAATCAGGGCCCCGTGGCCACCAGCCTTGCGGCATTCGACAGCTACCAGCGCACGCAGGCATGGGTGTGGGAACATCTGGCGCTGAGCCGCGCGCGCGTGGTGGCGGGGCCTGCGCCCCTGAGCGGGCGTGTGGAAGAGCTGCGCACCGACATCCTGTCGGCGACCCGCGACCGCGATGCCATCCTGCGCGAGACCGCCGAAATGCGTGGCCGGATCGCCGCCGCGAAAGCGCCCGAAGGGCTGCTGGACGCCAAGATCGGGGCAGGGCGGTTGCAGGATATCGAGCTCTTCGCGCAGGCCGGCGCGCTTTTGGGCGCCTATTCCGATTGCGATGTCGCCGGCGGGATCACGGCGGCGGCGCGCGCGGGGCTGATCGGCACGCGTGACGCACAGACCCTGATCGGCGCCTATGAGGCGATCTGGGCCTTGCAGGCGGCCTCGCGCCTGATCTCTGCGCAGCCGCTACAGGCCGACACGCTGGGCGATGCCACGCAGGCCTTCCTGCTTCGCGTCATGAACAAGGCGTGCGAAACCGACATCGGATCCGATCTCGAGACGTATATGGGCGCGCTTTATGCCGATGCGGAAAGGATCATCAGCGCAGGTCTGAAAGGAGCGGAAGTGTCGTGAAAAAGGGAGACGCAAACGATCCCAAGGGGCTGATCCTGGAGGCGTTCCGGATCGAGGGCATCACGAAACCCGAATGCCGCTCGATATTCCTCGACTGGGCGCTCAGCCTGGGGTCCGACACCACGACCAAGGCCGCCATCGCGGCCCTTCTGGAGCGCTACGGCAGCGATCCCGACCATCCGATGACGCAGGTCTTGCAGGAGGGCCAGCACACCATCGCAACGCCCCGGCGCCGGGGCGGATGGCGCAGCCGCAAACGCGATTAGAGCGGTTTTCACAGCCCGTAAGGCGTCAATTACCTAAAAAACGTCTCTAGTTTCCCGAGATTTCGTCCAATTTGTGCCCCGATTGCGGAGCATTGAGAGGTTCTGTTTTGTTGATGGGTCACACGACCCCGGGAGAATCTGATGAAATCGATCAAACTCGCAGCGGCCCTCGGTCTTGGCATCGCGCTCAGCGCGTGTGGTGCATCGGATGTCGTGACACGTGACGCCCCGCTGTCCGGCGCGACCACCATTGCACCGGTCGCCTTTGCCGCCACACCGCCTGCCGACGCCGCACAGCAGATCGCGCAGCGCATCAACGTGGCGCAGATCAACATCAACGTGCCGCGCCGCCTGCGCGTCTCCGAGGCCAACATCTACTACCCGCTCAGCGATATCGTCTGGCGCGGGGACGTAATGGGCGACCGCTATAGCCAGATCACCGCGATCTTCGAGGATGCCTTTGCCAGCGGCACCGCGAAATTCGACGGACCCGTCCCCGTGATCGTCGAGGCCGAGATCGAGCGCTTTCACTCGCTGACCGAAAAGGCCCGCTATACCACTGGCGGCGTGCACAACATCATCTTCAAGCTGCAGCTGCGCGATGCCCGCACCGGCGCTCTTCTGTCCGCGCCGCGCCGGATCGAGGCGAGCCTGAAAGGTTTCGGCGGCAGCATGGCCATCGCGGCTGACGCCCGCGGCGAGACGCAGAAAGTGCGCATTACCCAGCACCTTGCAGGGGTTATCGCACAGGAACTCGTGCGGCCCGAAGGCTATACCGACGCTGCGGCGGGTTTCTTCGCGGCATCGGGCAATATCTGACCTTTCCCTTTACCGGGCGAGGGAGTAGGGAAGGGCGCTATGACAGCGCCCTTTTCAACATCTCCGCCCTATCCCGTCGTCCGGCTGATCCCGAAAGCAAATGCCCGTGCGATCCGCTTCGGTGCGCCGTGGGTTTACGCCAACGAACTTGTAACCGACCGGCGCACCCGCGCCCTTCCACCCGGCAGCTTTGCGACGCTCGAAGACAGCGCGCGCCAGCCGATGGGCGTGGTCACGGTGAACCCGAACTCCAAGATCATCGCCCGGATGATGGATCAGGACCCCGCCGCCGAGATCAATCAGGACTGGATCGAAACCCGCCTGCGCCGCGCCCTGGCGCTGCGCGAACGGGTGTTCGACGAACCCTTCTACCGCCTTGTGCACGCCGAAGGCGACGCCTTGCCCGGCGTTGTCATCGACCGCTTCGGTGACATCTGCGTGCTGCAACCCAACGCCGCATGGTCCGACGCCATGGCCGATACCATTGCAGCGGCAATCGTCGCGGTCACGGGCGTGAAGACCGTGCTGAAAAACGCCTCTGGCCGGACACGCTCGCTGGAAGGGCTGGACGCGCAGGACGCCACCCTGATCGGAGAGACCCCCGATGCGCCGGTGCCGGTGCGCATGAACGGTGCGACCTACATGGCCGACCTGACCGGCGGCCAGAAGACCGGTATTTTCTACGACCAGCGCCCCAATCACGCCTTTGCCGCCGGGCTGGCGCGCGGGCAATCCGTGCTGGATGTGTTCTCGCACGTGGGCGGCTTCGGCCTTGCGGCATTGGCACGGGGGGCCGAAAGCCTCGTGTGTGTGGATGGATCCGCCCCCGCGCTGGACCTGGCGCAGCAGGGCGGCAAAGCCATGGGAATGGCCGACCGGATGGAGACCCGCCAGGGCGATGCGTTCGATACGCTGACCGCCATGGCACAGGAGGATCGCCGTTTCGATGTGGTCATCTGCGATCCGCCCGCCTTCGCCCCGGCGAAACCGGCGCTGGAAGCGGGATTGCGCGCCTATGAGCGTATCGCGCGTCTGGCGGCACCCTTGGTGGCAGAGGGCGGAATCTTGGGCCTGTGTTCGTGTTCGCACGCGGCGGATCTGGCCCAGTTCCGCACCGCCTGCGTGCGTGGCATCGGGCGCGGCGGGCGCCGCGCGTCGCTGATCCACACCGGATTCGCCGGCCCGGACCACCCGCAACTGCCGCAGCTGGCGGAAACGGGCTATCTCAAGGCGCTGTTCTTCCAGCTATGAAGCTGCTTCTCGACGCCTGCGTGATCTATCCGACGGTCATGCGCGAGATGCTGTTGGGCGCGGCAAGGCAGGGTTTCTTCGAACCGCTCTGGTCCGAAAGGATCCTTGAGGAATGGGCACGCGCCGCCCGCAAGCTGGGACCGGGCGGAGAAGTGCAGGCGCGCGGCGAGGTGGCCCTTGCCGAGGCTGCGTTCCCCCGCGCACGTGTGCGCGCAGCGCCGGGGCTGGAGGCGCGGCTCTGGCTGCCGGATCCGAACGATATCCACGTGCTGGCCGCGGCCATCGCCGGCCATGCGGACGGCATCGTCACGCTGAACGCCAAGGATTTCCCGCGCGCCATCCTTGCCGAAGAGGGGCTCAGCCGCAGCGATCCCGATGCGCTTCTTCTGGGGTTTTTCGAGGCGCGGCCCGAAGCGATGGAAGCAGTTGCCGAAAGCGTTCTGGCCGAAGCGCGCAGATTGTCCGCAGAGGACTGGACCTTGCGCGCGTTGATGAAAAAGGCGCGGCTGCCCCGGCTGGGCAAGGCGCTGACACACTCCTGAAGCGTCACTTCAAGAGTGCTGCGCAAGCTGCTCAATTACTGATCCCATTTCGATTGAAGGGTCGCAAGCGCGGCAATCCTGTCGTCGGTTTTCGGGTGGCTCATCAACCACGCGGGGGGCTTGCCGCCACCCGATTGTGTCAGCGCATCGAGCTTCTTGAACATGGAAATCTGCGGCGCCACGCCGATCCCCGCCTTGGTCAGCAGCGCCGCCGCATAGGCGTCGGCCTCGTACTCGTCGCTGCGTGACAGCTTCGCCGCCAGCAGGGTCGCCAGCGTATTGGCGATCCAGATGCCCAAACCGGGAATGAAACGGCTCAGCACCATGCCCAGCGCCGCGCGCATGGCGTTCTGGCCGGAGAAATCGATCATACGCCGGCGCGCGTGCCCCAAGGCCACATGGCCAAGCTCATGCGCGATAACCGAGGCAAGCTCTTCCGCCGTCACCTCGCCCGAGCGGAATTTGTTGTAAAACCCGCGCGTGATAAAGATACGCCCGTCCGGCGCGGCAAGTCCGTTCACAGGATCGATTTCGTATATGTGCACCTTGATCCGTGGCAGATCCAGCGCACGGGCCATGCGCTTGCTGACCTCCACGAGCTTCGGATCGGCAAGTTCGGTCGATTTCTCGTTCAGTTCGCGGCCCGTCCGCCAGACCGAAAACCGGTACATGGCCAGACCGTACAGAACGGCAAGAAGGATGGGCAGGACTTTTATCATATGTCCAATATGGGGGTCGCGCGCCCGCCCGCAAGGCAGATTTGACGGTGCGGTTGTCGCACCACGCACGGCAAGCGGGCACGAAAAAAGGGCCGCATGATGCGGCCCTCGTACTCGTTACTGAAAAAAGGGTCAGACCAGCTTGGCGTCCATTGTGATCTCGGCGGTCAGAAGCTTCGAGATCGGGCAGTTTTCCTTGGCGGTCTTGGAGGCCTCGGCGAATTGCTCTTCGGTGGCGTTCGGGATTTTCGCGGTGACATCAAGGTGAACCTTGGTCACGGCGAAACCGCCGTCTTTCTCTTCCAGATGCACGGTTGCCTTGGTGTCGATGTCATCCGCGACCAGATCGTGACCTTCGAGGATCATCGACAGCGCCATGGAGAAACACGACGCATGGGCCGCGCCGATCAGCTCTTCGGGGTTGGTGCCTTTGCCGTCTTCGAAACGTGTGTTGAAGCCGTAGGGCTGTTCGTTCAGCACGCCCGTTTGCGTGGAAACAGTGCCTTTGCCCTTCTTGAGGTTGCCGGTCCAGTGGGCTGTGCCAAAATTCTTGATAGCCATCGTAAAGCTCCTTTGTTCATTCGCGTCAGTAACCAAACGCACGAGAGGGAAGAAGGTTCACTATCGTGCGCGATTAAATCGTGCGATATATAATATTCGGGCGCAGGTCAATCGCTTGCGAAAAGATCGCACGCGATTTATTGCTGCTTGAGCAAGGCGGAGGCCACCGTGAAAGAAGATACACTCAATCCCGAAGCGATGCTGTGTTTCGATGTCTATACGCTTCAGCAGGCGTTCGGGCGGCTTTACAAGCCGCTGCTGGATCCGCTTGGCCTGACCTATCCGCAGTACCTTGTCATGGTGGTCCTGTGGGAAGGTGACGCGCTGCCGGTTACGGCAATCGGCGGACGCATCGGTTTGGATTCGAGCACCCTGACACCGCTGGTCAAGCGGCTGGAGCAGGCGGGGCTTGTCACCCGCACACGCGACAGCGAGGACGAGCGGCGGGTCATCGTCAAGCTGACAGAGGCGGGCAGGGCGCTGCGCCTGAAGGCATCGGATATTCCCGCCTGCGTCGAGGCGGCTACCGGTCTGGATCGCCGTGCGATCGCGGACCTGCGTGCGCAGCTTGCACGGCTGCGCCACGCCATCACTAGCGCGTAAGCGCCTTCATCCCGCGGCTCAGCCCTTCGAGGGTCATGGGCACCATGTGCTCCTTGCCGAAGATTTCCTGCACCATGGTGATGGACTGGGTGTAGGGCCAGTATTTTTCCGGAATCGGGTTGATCCAGAGGTTGGATTTCCACTGCTCGCGCGCGCGGTTGAGCCAGACCGAACCGGCCTCTGGGTTCCAGTGCTCGTTCGCGCCACCCGGGTAGGCGATCTCGTAGGGGGACATGGAGGCGTCCCCGACAAAGATGCAGCGATAATCCGGCCCGTAGGTGCGCAAGACCTCGTGGGTGGGCGTCTGGGCATCCCACCGGCGCCGGTTGTCGCGCCAGACGCCTTCGTAAAGGCAGTTATGGAAGTAGAAATACTCAAGATGCTTGAACTCGGCCCGCGCCGCCGAAAACAGCTCTTCCACGACCTTGATGTGCGGATCCATCGATCCGCCCACGTCGAGAAACAGCAGCACCTTCACGGCATTGCGCCGCTCGGGGCGGGTTTTCACGTCCAGATAGCCTTGTTCGGCCGTGGACCGGATGGTGCCGCCCAGATCCAGCTCTTCGTTGGCGCCGTCACGGGCCCAGCGGCGCAGGCGTTTGAGCGCGACCTTGATGTTGCGCGTGCCCAATTCGACCGTATCGTCGAGGTTGCGGAACTCGCGCTTGTCCCAGACCTTGACCGCCTTTTGGTGGCGGCTTTCGTCCTGTCCGATGCGCACGCCCTCGGGATTGTAGCCGTATGCCCCGAAGGGCGAGGTGCCACCTGTACCGATCCACTTGCTGCCACCCTGGTGGCGTTTCTTCTGCTCCTCGAGCCGCTTTTTCAGCGTCTCCATCAGCTTGTCGAAGCCGCCCATCGCCTCGATCTCGGCTTTCTCTTCCGGCGTCAGATGCTTTTCCGACATCTTTTCCAGCCACTCGCGCGGGATTTCGACCGCTTCGAGGACTTCTTCGGCGGTGATGTTTTCCAGCCCAGAGAAGGTCGCGGCGAAGGCGCGGTCGAACTTGTCGATATTGCGCTCGTCCTTCACCATCGACACGCGGGCGAGGTAATAGAAAGCGTCGACATCGTAGGTGGTCAGGCCCGCGCTCATCCCGTCGAGAAAGGCGAGGAATTCGCGCATCGACACCGGCACCTTGTGGGCGCGTAGCTGTTCGAAGAAGGGCAGGAACATCCTAGAAGACCATCCGGTCGATGATGACAGTGGCGAACATGCCAAGGATCGCGAAGGCGAGTGCGTATCCCGCGGCATATTGCGCGATGTCCTTGCGGTTGCCGCGGCGTTTGCGCGCGGTCAGCCCGCCGATGATGGCCCCCAGTATGGCCAAACCGATTACGATCATGAAAGCGCCCCCAAATTACGGTCGGTGGGCTATCCTTTCAGCGGGTTGAGCGCCGCGATCTCGCGCAGCTTGGCCCGCACAGCCCAGTCGGAACCGAACCCGTACCGCGCCCAACCCAGACTGTCCAGACGGACGGCCTCTGCCTCGGCAGGACGGTTTTCAAGGTCCAGCGCCTCGGCACGTAGCAGCAGAAGCGTCGAAAGCAATGCGGCGTTCTCGTTCTGGCGGGCGGTTTCGATGTGCGGCCCGACAAGCGACAGCGCCTGCGCGCCTTCCCCCTGCGAGATCGCGTGGGCGGCAAGCTGTGTCGCCACATAGGCGCGGTGCAGGCTGGTCCCGGGTGTCGCGGCATAATAGCGGTTCGCGATGGCGTATTGTTCCTGCGCGGCAGCGCGGTCCTCACGTTGCAGAACCCGGCCCATGGCATAATGGGCAAAGGCGCGCCGCTGGTCGGTCCAGCCCATGTCCTGCGCGATCAAGAGCGCCTTTTGCGCGCCGCGCATCCGCTCGGCGCGGGTTGAAGAGGGGCCGAGCGCATCCTCGATCGCCTGTTTCCACGGCTGCGGCGTGCGGGTGGCATAGCGTGCCGGTGCCGTCTCGCCGCGCGGATTGATTTCGCGCAGGATGTGGGGAAGCGTCGCCGCGACCTGTCCGCGCGACATGCCGTTGTGCAGCTTCGGAGAATAGTAGGTGCGCAGCATCAGCATGTCGAAGCCCGTGAGCACCGTGTGGACATTGTCATCGTTGAAGACGGAATCGGGCAGACGGTAGAGATCGTTGAGTGGTCCCAGCGCCTGCGCCAGTTCCTCGTGCAGACAGTCGCGGACCTCCTGCGGGCTCACGTCGTTGGGCAGGAAGATCGCCAGCCGCTTGCGTTCGCGCAGGGACGACCAGTTGGTTTTCTGCTTGCGACGCGCCTTGCGGTATTCGTCCAGCGTGCTGACGTTGGGGGCCACGAAACAGGCGGCCTGTGGCAGCAGGCTGCGGATTTCGCGCTGGCTGACGGCATTGATGGTGATATGGGCCCGCGCGCGGCTTGTCTGGGTAATGTCGATCCGGGCCTCGCGGCGCAAACGGTCCAGCAGCCGGCGCAGATCTGGCTGAAGCGATGCGGGTTGATCCCCACGGACGGCAACGGTGATCGGCCCTTCGAAACGGGTGAACACCGGCAGATCGCGACCGCTTTCAAGTTTGAAGGACAACTCGATGAAATCGAGCGCAAGATCGTTGTTGGCACGCAGCGGTCCCGTCGGAATGCTGGGGGCGAAGACCTTGACCGGCGGAAGGACACTGTCGGTGATGTTCATCTGGCGCGAGACATGGCCTTCGGAGGCCGGCGTACAGGCGTTCAGGGCCATGGCCAGAACCAGCCAGAGACGCGCCTTCACAGAGCACCGCCGGTCTGAGACGCAGCTTGGGAGGCGATCGGAAAACGCACTCGGAATATGCGCACCGGTGATGCGGAATTGATGGTCATTGTCTGCCTGCCTGCCCTTGGTGCGCTTCGATTGAAGGTCTTGTCCCCTCTCAACCTGTTCTCGGTAGGGAGCAATTGAGGCAAAATAGTGGCAAATTCCCGTAATCGGGGCATCGCCCGGGGGCGGGATACTCAAAAGCCACAAATTTGTGCGCTGAAATTGTGTTGATATATCAAAGACTAATGCTGGCGATTCGGCCGGTGCGCGCGCTGCGGCCCGCGCGCACCGGCCCGTGGCCTAGCGACCGGAGCGCGCCATGAAAGCAAGCCGCTCGAACAGGTGCACGTCCTGTTCATTCTTCAAAAGCGCGCCATGCAGTTTCGGCAGGGCGCTCTTGCCGTCCGATTTCAGATCGGCGGCATCCATGTCTTCGGCCAGAAGCAGCTTCAGCCAGTCGATCACTTCGGAGGTCGAGGGTTTCTTCTTCAGACCCTGCTGGTCGCGGATCTCGTAGAACTGGGTCAGGGCGGTGGTCAGCAGGTCCTGCTTGATGCCCGGATGGTGGACTTCGACGATCTGCTTGAGCGTGTCCATTTCCGGAAACTGGATGTAGTGGAAGAAACACCGCCGCAGGAAGGCGTCGGGCAATTCTTTCTCGTTGTTGGAGGTGATGATCACGATGGGGCGCGTCTTGGCCTTGATCGTCTCGCCGGTCTCGTAGACGTAGAACTCCATCTTGTCGAGTTCCTGCAAGAGATCGTTCGGGAACTCGATGTCGGCCTTGTCGATCTCGTCGATCAGCAGAACGACCTTCTCGTCGGCCTCGAATGCCTCCCACAGCTTGCCCTTGCGGATGTAGTTCTTGACGTCGTGCACGCGCTCTTCACCGAGCTGGCTGTCGCGCAGGCGGCTGACGGCGTCGTATTCATAGAGACCCTGTTGCGCGCGGGTGGTGGATTTGATGTTCCACTCGATCATCGGCAGTCCCAGCGCTTCGGATACCTGCTTGGCAAGCTCGGTTTTGCCGGTGCCGGGCTCGCCCTTCACAAGCAGCGGTCGCTCCAGCTGCACTGCGGCATTCACCGCGATCTTGAGGTCCTCTGTCGCGACATAATCCGCGGTTCCCTGGAATTTCATTTCACTCAACCTTTTCACGCAAGTTCCTTTGGGGGCTTGGTTAACCACGATAGCGCATGATTGTGTAGTGACAATTGACGGCACGTCCTATAGACGCTGCCGCAGGGGACAGTGACGAGGGAGCGCGCCACTATGAACATGGTGAAATCCGTTGAGGGGACGACACAAATGAAGCAGGAACAGTTTTTGTCCGACGACTATAGGCCCGCCGAAGACGAGCCTTTCATGAACGATCGCCAGCTGGAATATTTCCGCCGCAAGCTGCTCGACTGGAAGGCCGAACTGCTCGCCGGAAGCCGTGATACCATTGAGACACTGCAGGACGGGACGCGCAACATTCCCGATGTCACCGACCGCGCGTCGGAAGAAACCGATCGCGCGCTCGAACTGCGCACCCGTGACCGCGCCCGCAAGCTGGTGGGCAAGATCGACGCCGCCCTGCGCCGGATCGACGATGGTGAATTCGGTTACTGCTCGGTGACCGGTGATCCGATCTCGCTCAAGCGGCTTGACGCACGGCCCATCGCGACGATGAGCCTTGAGGCGCAGGAACGCCACGAGCGCCGCGAGAAGGTCCACCGCGACGACTGAATCCGGCCCGACCGGAGCAAGATGAACAGGAACGACGCCGTGGCAACCGCTGCGGCGTTTTCGCATCCGAAAGGCTAAGGATGGCTATCAGAAATGCGATCGTGATCGGTGCGGGGATCGGCGGGCTCTGCGTGGCCACGGCCCTGGCCCGGCGCGGTGTTGCGGTGACGGTTCTGGAACGGGCAGACGCCATCCGCGAAGTCGGCGCAGGCCTTCAGATCAGCCCTAACGGGCTGGCCGTTCTGCGGGATCTGGGGCTGGAGCGCCGTCTGCGCGCGCGCGGCGCCGTGCAGGGAGAGGCGGTCGTCCTGAAAGCCCACGATCGCGGCGGCGACGTCGCCCGACTGGATCTGACGCGATTGCCGCAGACGCAAAGCTATCTTTTTGTCCACAGGGCCGATCTGGTCGATACGCTGGCCACGGCGGCGCGGGAGGCGAATGTGACCCTGTCGCTGGGGAGTGCTGTCAGCTCCGTCGAGCCGGGGCAGACACCCGCGCTGACGCTGGGGGACGGCAGCCGTCTGCGGGCCGAAGTGATCATCGGAGCCGATGGCATCCATTCGCGCAGCCGCGTGGCGCTGAATGGCGCCGATGCGCCTTTCTTTACTGGGCAGGTCGCATGGCGGGCCACGGTGCCCAACATCGTGGATCACGGACCGGAGGCCTGCGTGACCATGGGCCCGCGCCGCCATCTGGTCAGCTATCCGCTGCGCGACGGCAAGCTGGTCAACCTCGTTGCCGTCGAAGAACGCGATGACTGGGCGGACGAGGGATGGTCGCTGCCGGATGATCCGGCGCATCTGCGCGCAGCTTTCGACAGCTACGGCGGGCGCGCACGGGCGCTGATCGACGCGGTCGAGGCGCCGACGCTGTGGGGGCTGCACCGGCATCCCGTCGCAAGCTGCTGGCAGCAGGACGGCGTGGCGTTGCTCGGGGATGCGGCGCATCCCACGCTGCCGTTCCTTGCGCAGGGCGCGAACCTCGCGCTCGAGGATGGCTGGGCGCTGGCCGCCGCGCTGGCGGCGCGGGGCACCGACGGGCTTGCCGCCTATGAGGCCGCGCGGCAGCCGCGGGTGCGGCGCGTGATCCGGGCCGCCGAACGTAACGCTTGGCGCTACCATCTGCGGCCCGGCCCGCTGCGCTTTGCCGCGCACCGCGCCCTTGCCCTTGGCAGCCGCGTCGCGCCCGGACGGATGCTGGGCGCGTTCGACTGGCTCTATGGTTATGACGTCACGCGCGAGGGGTGACGGCGAGGGGCGGCTCCTCGCTGGTCTGCGACCGCTCCTCGCCGCTCAGCCCGCGCGCTGCACCATTCCGAACAGGTCACGCGGATCGTCCGGATCGGCCAGCATGTCGAGCGGCTGGAAGAAATCCGTCCCCTTGATCGCGTCGCGCACGTAGACCAGCGCCGAGAAATCCTCGATCGCGAAACCTACGCTGTCGAAGAGCGTGATCTGCTTGGCATCGCGCCGCCCGGCCGCCTCGCCGGTTGCGACCTGCCACAGTTCGGTGACCGGGTGATCCGCGTCGAGCTGCTGGATCTCGCCCTCGATCCGGGTCTGTTCGGGATACTCCACGAAAATCTCCGACCGGTGCAGGATAGCAGGTGCCAGTTCGGTCTTGCCCGGGCAGTCGCCACCGATGGCGTTGATATGCACGCCGCTGCCGACCATGTTGTCGGTCAGGATCGTCGCGTACTGCTTGTCCGCCGTGCAGGTGGTGATGATCTGCGCGCCGAGGATCGCCTCCTCCGCCGTGTCACAGGCCACCACGCGCAGACCGGATCCTTCGAGGTTGGCCTTGCACTTTGCCGTGGCCGCCGGATCGATGTCGTAAAGGCGGACCTCTTCGATCCCCACGATGGCCTTCATCGCGAGGCTCTGGAACTCCGACTGGGCGCCATTCCCGATCATCGCCATGACGCGCGAGCCTTCGGGGGCGAGCATCCTGGCCACGAAGGCCGAAGTCGCGGCCGTGCGCAGCGCCGTCAGGATCGTCATTTCCGAAAACAGCACCGGATAGCCCGTCGCCACATCCGACAGGAGGCCAAAGGCCGTCACGGTCTGCAATCCGCCCTTGGTATTGCCGGGATGGCCGTTGACGTATTTGAAGCCGTAGACATCCCCGTCCGACGTGGGCATCAGTTCGATCACGCCGACATCCGAGTGCGACGCGACGCGCGGGGTCTTGTCGAACAGCGGCCAGCGTTTGAAATCGGTCTCTATCCGCTCGGCAAGGCCGCGCAGCATCTCTTCGATCCCGATATGGTGGATCAGCTGCATCATGTGATCGACGCTGACGAAGGGCACGAGTGCTTTTTGCGATGGTTGTGTCATGGTCACCCTCAATAGGCTTGTGTGGGACGGTCGAAAACGTTGCGGCCCAGCGCGGAGGCGGCGAGATCCACCATCAGCTGCGCGGTGCGGCCGCGTTCGTCGAGGAAAGGGTTCAGCTCGACAAGGTCGAGCGCGGTCATCAGTCCGCTGTCGTGCAGCATCTCCATGACCAGATGCGCCTCGCGCACGGTGGCGCCACCGGGCACCGTGGTGCCGACGGCAGGCGCATAGGCGGGATCGAGAAAATCGACATCGAGCGATACATGAAGATGACCACCCGCATCCGCCACGCGCTTGAGGAAAGCGGCCATGGGCCGGGCGATCCCGTTCTCGTCGATCTCGCGCATGTCGACGCGCTGGATCTGCGTTTCCGACAGCGCCGCCCGTTCCGCCGGATCGACCGAACGCAGGCCGATCATCGCGATCCGGTCACCGGGCAGGGGTGCGGGCAGGGCCGGCCAGCCGGCGAACCCGTCGCGTCCGGTCACATAGCCCACCGGTGTGCCGTGCAGGTTTCCGCTGTCGGTGCTTTCGGTGGTGTGGAAATCGCTATGCGCGTCCAGCCACAGCAGGAACAGCGGTTTTCCCGCCGCCTCGGCATGGCGCATGGAGCCGAGCACGGTGCCCGCGGCCAGCGCGTGATCGCCGCCCAGCGTGATGGGCATGCCGCGGGTCAGGGTCTGCTCGGTGGCATCGGCCAGCGCCTCGGTCCAGGCGATGGTTTCCTCCAGATGCTGAAGCTTGGGGTGTGGCCGCGGGGTGAAGGGACGCGGCGCAAGGTTGCCGATGTCCGACACCTCGTGGCCAAGATCGCGCAGCGCCTCGGCCAGCCCGGCGGTGCGATAGGCATCGGGCCCCATCAGGCAGCCGCGCCGCGCCTTGCCGCAATCGACGGGGGCGCCCTGAAGAATGCAATGTCGTGTCATGGTAAGACCTCTCAATTCCGTTGTGGTGGATATAGGGGAATGAATCGGATAGGAGTAAGCGATCAAATTGTCCGCATTGGATCATCATTGATCGAATTGGAGCATAAAATGGACGAAACGGATGATCGGCTGATCGCGGCGCTGCGGCACGACGCGCGCGCGTCGCTGTCGGATCTGGCCGCGCGGCTGGGACTGGCGCGCACCACCGTGCGCGCGCGCCTCGCGCGGTTGCAGGAACGCGGCGATATCGTGGGCTTTACCGTGGTCACGCGCGCGGATGTGGCGCGTGATCCGGTGCGCGGCCTGATGATGATCGGGATCGAGGGGCGCGGTGCCGAGAGGATCAAACGCCAGCTGGTCAATATGGCAGAGCTGCGCAGCGTTCACTCGACCAACGGGCGCTGGGATCTGATTGTCGAGATCGGCGCGGATACGCTGGTGGCCTTCGACGCCGTGCTGGACCGGATCCGCAAGCTTGACGGTGTCGTGTCGAGCGAGACGAGCCTGCTGCTGAGTACCCGCAAGGCAGGCTAGCGCGCCGGTTTCAGGCGCGTCGTGCCGCGCTTATCCAGACGCACATCAGTGCCAGCGACAGGATCGCGTTCCAGCCCGCCATGCTGATGCCCAGCATCTGCCACGCGATGTCATCGCAGCGCACCAGAGGGGCGGACATGATCTGGTCCAGCAGCTGATCCGCGCTCAGCCCGCCGACACCGGAGGAGGTGCAGGTGGTCGGGCCTTCCCACCAGCCCTGTTCGACGCCCACATGATACGCGCCGATGGCCGAAGTCGTGAGGGCCGCCAGCGCGCCCAGCCACGCCAGTGCAAAGCGGTTGCTGAACAGCACAACCAGACCGATGACGATGGCCACCGCATGCGGCCAGCGCTGCCACAGGCACAGCTTGCAGGGCGCAAGCCCTCCCAGATGCTGAAACCCGAAGGCCCCAAGCAGCAGGGCAGCAGAACCAAGCGTGGCAACAAGGACGAGAGAACGAGCATTCATAGGAACTTGACCGCGTAAAAGCCGCCCAGCAAAAGCAGGACCGCGAGGATGAACATCAAGGGCAAGCGGCGCTCAATAAAGTCGCGCACCGGCGCGCCGTACTTATATAGCAGCGCGGCGACGAGGAAAAACCGGATGCCACGGGCAAGGATCGAGGTTGCGATAAACGTTCCCAGCGGCATGGCTGTCCAGCCCGACATGATGGTGATGACCTTGTAGGGAAATGGGGTGACCCCGGCGGTCAGCACCGCCCAGAAGCCCATGTCGTTGAACCGGGTCGCGAATTCGGCCATCGCATCGGCCTTGCCCAGCGATTGAAGGATCGGCGCACCGAGTGTCTCGAAGGCGAAGGCCCCGATGGCGTAGCCGAAAAGCCCGCCGATGACCGACGCAAAAAGCGCGGTCGCGGCGATCACGAATGCGCGGTTGGGCCGCGCAAGGATCATCGGGATCATGATGACATCCGGCGGGATCGGGAAGAACGAGCTTTCGACAAAGGCGACAAGCGCCAGAACCCACAGGGCGCGCGGATGATCGGCAAGGCCGAGTGTCCAGTCATAAAGGCGTTGGATCATCGCGGTTGTCTTTCCCTCGGCGCACGCCACGGTCTGACCACGACGGCGCGCGACGGTCAAGGCTGCCGTGGCCCCAATTCCCCCTTGCCCAGAAACCGACACCGCGCTAAGCCCCTCTGCGAGAGCCCAAGTGGCGGAATGGTAGACGCAGGGGATTCAAAATCCCCCGCCGCAAGGCGTGCCGGTTCGAGTCCGGCCTTGGGTACCAGGCTCTTCCAGAGAATGCGATGTTGCCGTCGGGGCGGACTGTCGTTTCGGCACCCTACGCCGTGCCGAGCGGGACAGATGCGCCGTTATTGCGATCATCTTCCGCGCCGTCTGGCAGCTTTCCTTCCCGACGCGGTGCAGGAAACGGGCGGACCATAAACCTGATGCGACGCCTGTGTTTCGATTCGTCGAAATGTGGCAACATGCGTTTTCGAGCGGGGGTCAAAATGCGCCTTTCGACATGATTGGTGCACATTCGTGAACGCACCCCCTTGATTGAGGCAAAAACGAGGCCACGGCCCTTCGCGCCATTGGCGCGCTGTGATTGTTGAGGAACGAGCAACAATGAGATGTCGCAGGCGGGCGCGGCATAGCGGAAAAGAGCGCCCTTGCCGTAGTTAACGGAGTTCTGCGAAAATTTACGCGTTTCCGTAAGTGAAACAATAATTTCACCGAAGCGGCTGAAGCGTGGCAAAGCGTTAACCGCTTTTGCATTTTTTCGCCCAGACCGTGACACTTTTCAAACATTTTTCCCTTTGTGCGGCTCCGGACGTTGGATATCACTGGTGTTGCCCAACTGGGGGGCTTCGAAATTTTTGGTCTCGGGGGCGACCGCACTGAAACTGTGTCCTATGGATGCGGGGAACCGTGCCGGTTGCGTATTTGCGACTGCCACATCCGTCTGAACCGGCTTTCCTGCGCGCAGCGCGGAACCCGGCCCAGCGGTCCTCCCTTCAGCTTGCGGCGGTTATCAGTGCGTGTCGTGATGAGACCATTCGTTTCGCTGCTTCGCGGGGTTACGGTTTGAACGGAGACGGTTGTATGACGTCAGATGACACAAGACTTCGATTTGGCGGCGCCGGATGTGCGTGCCTTGGACATTTGTCTGCTGTTTCCCAACCAGACTCCCTCTCATTTTCCAGTCCGGCCGCCGCGCGCGCCGCGCGTAGTGCTGCATAGGAGCGACTTCGATGATCAGAACAATTGATTTCAACGACCTCACCGCGGGTGAAACCGTCACCACCCAATACGACGCGCAGAATGTGCAGATCTCTGCGCTGGCCAACGCGCCCGGTGTCGATCAGGCGATGGTGTTCGACAGCGCCAACCCCACCGGCGGGGACGAGGATCTTCGCACGGACGATCTCGAGAAGGTGTTGATCATTTCCGAAGACGGCGATGCCACGGACCCCGATGACAACAGCACAGGCGGCACGGTCGAGTTCAGCTTTACCTATCTTTCGACCGTCAAATCGCTGACCTTCATCGACCTTGAAGAGCCCGCGCGCATGTATTTCTACGCCGCTGACGGATCGCTGATCGAAGAGCAATACGTGCCGCCAAACGGCGACAACGGCGTCACCCAGGTGTCGATCTTTGTCGAGAACGTCGATCGTCTGGTGGTCGAGATGACCGAATCCGGCGCATTGGACAATCTGGTCTTTGACGACAGCCTGCCCGAAACCCCCGTTGGCGACGGCATCGTGTCGGGTGACGAGGATGGCAACATCATCGATCTGGCCTACACCGGTGACCCCGAGGGCGACCGGATCGACGCGGGCGACGCCCTGCTGCCCGGCGAGGCACCGGATGACGACATCGTCGATGCCCGTGGCGGCGACGACAGCGTGACCGCGCTGGACGGAAACGATGATATCTACGCAGGCAGCGGCGACGACACTGTTCTGGGCGGCGCCGGCGACGATCTGATCTTCGGGGACCGCACTCTCGCGGGCGGCGAGGGCGCGCGCGAAAGCTTCAACTGGAGCGAACTTGGTGCGGCGGACGGCGCGGCGGTCAGCAGCTTTACCCAGGATACCGGCAGCACCAACGTCACGTTCACCAATCTCGGCTCCACGGCCAAGACCTCGACAACCTTCTCTTCGGACCAGCAGAACACCTCTTCGATCGACGGCGGGGCAGAGACTGTCGATGCCAACAGCTCGCTCGAAAGCGAAACCCGCGCCGAGGGCCAGAGCGCTACCTACGAGTTGAGCTTTGACAGTGCGGTGCGTGACGTCGATTTCAACATCAACGACATCGACGGCGACAGCCTGATCACCATTCAGGCCTTCGACGCCGACGGCAACCCGGTCGAGGTGACGCTGACCGGCGGCTCTGGCCTCACGCTGAGCGATACCGACGCGGTGCCCGGCAACGACACGGCCGACAGCGATGGCGGCTATGCCGATGCGTTTGGCGATGTATACTCGCTGAAGGTCGATATTGCGGGGCCTGTTTCGCGGGTCGTCATCTCGCATGTCCAGAACGGCCCCGGCGGGACCAATCCCAACATCACGGATGTCTTCTTTACGACGGCTGGCAGCGGCGTGATCGCGGCTGGCAACGACAGCCTTCTGGGCGAAGAGGGTGACGATACGATCTTCGGCGAAGGCGGCAATGACACGATCATCGGCGGCGCAGGTGCCGACAGCCTGTCGGGCGGCGATGACGCCGACCTCTTCGTGGGCGGAGATGTGGGCGATGTCGTGGACGGCGGCACCGGCGGCGATGACCGTGATACGCTGGATCTTTCCGACTCCGGTCCGCTGCGCGTGGCCGAGGAAACACTGGACGCCGACGGCGACAGCTTCTCGGGGACGATCGAATTCCTGAACGCGGACGGCTCCGTGCGCGGCACGATGACCTTTGCCGAGATCGAGGAAAAGATGCTGCCCGCGAACCTGCCGCCGGTTGCGACGGACGATACGGCCACAACGGACGAAGATACGACCATCACCATTCCCGTGCTGGCGAATGATACCGATCCCGACCTTGATCCGCTGACCGTGACCGCAGCCTCGTCGGATTTCGGCACTGTCGTGATCAACGGCGACGGAACGCTCGATTTCACCCCGAACCCGGACTTTTTCGGCGAGGCGGTCATCAACTACACCATCACCGACGGCAACGGCGGGTTTGACGATGCTGTGGTCACCGTCACCGTCAATGACGTCGTGGACGCCAATGCCCCCGTGGCCGTGGACGACACGGCGGTGACGGACGAAGATACCGCCGTCACGATCCCGGTTCTGGCGAACGACAGCGACCCGGACGGCGATCCGCTGACGGTCATCGCGGCAACCAGCGCGGATGGCGATGTGGTCATCAACGCGGACGGCACGCTGACCTTCACGCCGAACCCCGACTTCAACGGCGACGCGGTGATCGACTACACGATCACGGACGGGCGGGGCGGTTTCGACGACAGCATCGTCACCGTGACGGTAAACCCCGTGCAGGATCCACCCGTGGCGCTGGACGATGTGGCATCGACCGAAGAGGACACCACTGTCACGATCTCCGTCCTGGCGAACGACAGCGATCCCGATGGCGATCCGCTGACGATCACGGATGCGACGAGCGCCGACGGGGCAGTCACGATCAACGGTGACGGCACGATCGATTTCACCCCCGCTGCCGGGTTCAACGGCGATGCGGTCATCAACTACACGATCACCGACGGCAACGGCGGCTTCGATGACGCGGTGGTCAGCGTATCGGTTGGCGAAGTCAACGACGCGCCGGTCGCGGCGGACGACGTGGCCGAAACGCCCGAGGACACGGCGATCACCATCCCGGTCCTGGCGAACGACAGCGATCCGGATGGCGATCCGCTGACAATCACCGCCGCCAGCAGCCCGGACGGCGAGGTCGTCATCAACGATGACGGGACCGTCACCTTCACGCCCAACCCCGACTTCAACGGGCCGACGACAATCAGCTACACCATCTCCGATGGTAACGGCGGCGAAGATACTGCAACAGTCGATCTGACGGTTACACCGGTGAACGATCCGCCCGTCGCCGAAGACGACGTGGCCGAAACCGATCAGGCAACTGCGGTCACCGTGCCGGTCCTGCTGAACGACAGCGACCCCGAGGGCGATCCGCTGGAGATCATCGCAGCCTCCAGCCCCGATGGCGACGTGGTGATCAACGACGACGGCACGCTGACCTTCACGCCGGCACCGGATTTCACCGGCGAGGCGACCGTGAACTACAGCATCGGCGACGGCAACGGCGGCACCGATCCGGCGATCGTCACCGTAACGGTTCTGCCGGTTAACACGGCGCCTGTGGCCGTGGACGATACCGCTACGACCGTCGAGGATACGGCCGTCATCATTCCGGTACTGGCCAACGATACCGACCCCGATCTCGACCCGCTGACCGTCACGGCGGCCACGTCGGATCAGGGCGATGTGGTCATCAACGATGATGGCACCGTGACCTTCACGCCAAACCCGGACTTCACCGGCGAGGCGGTCATCAACTACACGATCTCCGACGGTAACGGCGGCAGCGACGATGCGGTCGTGACCGTGACCGTGACCGTGACCGACGGCATCGTGCAGTTCCCGCCGGTCGCGACGGACGACACCGCCGAAACCGACGAGGAAACCCCCGTCACCATCGACGTTCTTCTCAACGACAGCGATCCCGATGGCGATCCGCTGACCGTGACCGAGGCGCTGTCGGACGACGGCACAGTCGTGATCAACGGCGACGGGACGCTGACGTTCACCCCGAACGAGGATTTCTTCGGCGAGGCCGTGATCGACTACACCATCACGGACGGGCGCGGTGGGTTCGACGACAGCCGCGTCTTCGTGACCGTGAACAACGTCAACGACGCCCCCGTGGCGGCGGATGACTGCGTCAGCACGCCCGAGGACACGCCTGTCACGATCCCGGTTCTGGCGAATGACACCGATGCGGACGGCGATCCGCTGACCGTGACATCGGCCACCAGCCCCGATGGCGACGTGGTGATCAACGCTGACGGCACGCTGACCTTCACACCGGCGACCGATTTCACCGGCGACGCCGAGATCACCTATACCATCGAGGATGGCAACGGCGGCACCGACACCGGGATCGCCAAGGTCTCGGTGGGCGAGGTCTCTGACCCGCCTGTCGCGGTGGACGATGTGGCCGAAACGGATGAAGACACGGCCGTCACCATCGCGGTGCTTGCCAACGACAGCGATCCCGATGGCGATCCGCTGACCGTGACCGAGGCGACGAGCCCCGACGGCGCGGTCGTGATCAACGATGACGGTACGCTCACCTTCACACCCGACCGCGATTTCAACGGGCCGACCACGATCAGCTACACGATCATCGACGGCAACGGCGGCGAAGCGACGGCGACCGTCGATGTGACGGTCAATCCGGTCAACGACGGCCCGCTGGCCGAGGATGACACGGCCGACACCAACCAGGGCACAGCCGTTATCATTGCGGTTCTCGACAACGACAGCGATGTCGAGGGCGATCCGCTGACGGTCATTCAGGCGATCAGCCCGAACGGCGATGTCGTCATCAACCCCGATGGCACGCTGACCTTCACACCGGCCCCTGACTTCACCGGCGAAGCGGTCATCAACTACACCGTGGACGACGGCAACGGCGCCACGGACCCTGCGGTCGTCTTTGTCACGGTCCGTGACGGTATCGTGTCGGGCACCGACGGCGACGACGTGATCGACGTCGACTACACCGGCGATCCCGAAGGCGACATGGTCGACAACATGGACGAGTTCCTGCCCGGCGAGGGCCCGAACGACGACATCATCGAAGCGGGCGACGGCAACGACACGGTTCTGGCTGGCGACGGCAACGACGATGTATCGGGCGGCACCGGCGATGACAGCATCGACGGCGGCGTTGGCGACGACAGCATCGCGGGCGACGAAGGCAACGATGTGCTGGACGGTGGCATGGCCGATGGCACCGTTCCGGGGGGCGACGATACGCTTCTCGGCGGTGTCGGCGACGACACCATCATCGGGCGCGACGGATCCGATGTGGTCGAAGGCGGCGACGGTGCGGACAGCATCGACACCGGCAACGGCGACGTTCTGCCCGATCTGGGCTATCCCGGTCTCTTCCCCGGCGATCCGGACCCCGAAAACGACCGCGACCTTGTCGACGGGGGCGCCGGTAACGACACCATCCGCACAGGCGACGACCGCGACACTATCACCGGCGGTGACGGCGACGATGTCATCAACGCGGGCATCGACGACGACATTGTCGAAGGCAACGATGGCGACGATCGCATCGTCGGCGGCGAAGGCAATGACGATATCCTCGGCGGTGCAGGCAACGATACGATCTATGCCGGCAACGACCCCGACGAGATCCCCGATGGCACAGACATCGAGGATGACGGCTCCAACCCCTTCGGTCCCGACCTGCGGCCCGACAACGGGCGCGATACCGTGGACGGCGGCGACGGCGATGACGTCATCTTCGGCGCGGACGACGACGATGTTCTGCTCGGCGGTTCCGGCAACGACTATATCGACGGCGAGATCGACGACGATATCATCGACGGCGGCACCGGCAACGACACGCTGATCGGCGGTCAGGGCAATGACAGCATCGACGGCGGTCGCGGCACCGATACGATCGAGGGTGGCACCGGCAACGATACGCTGCGCGGCAACCGCGAGGATGACACGATCCACGGTGGCGACGGCGACGATGTGATCGACGGCGGGGCCGACGACGACATCCTCTCCGGTGATGCCGGAAACGACAGCCTGCAAGGCGGCACCGGAAATGACCTGCTCGACGGCGGCACCGGCGACGACAGCCTCGATGCGGGGCAGGGCGACGATACCGTCGAAGGGGGTGCCGGCAACGACACCATCAGCGGCAATGTCGGCGACGACAGCCTCAGCGGCGGTGACGGCGACGATGTGATCACGGGCGGGCAGGGCGATGATCTGTTCGACGGTGGCGCGGGATCGGACACGATGACGGGCGGCGCGGATCGCGACAACTTCATCAACGTCAACGCCGGCGATATCGTGGACGGTTCGGAAACCGGCGATGATTTCGACTGTCTCGACCTGACGGGCTCGGCGCCCGAAGGCGGCAGCCTGAACATCCTGCCTGATCCGGCGGATCCCGATAACCCCGAGAACGGCATCGTCCAGTATCGCAATGCCGACGGGTCCGACGCGGGTCAGCTGGTTTTCTCGAACATCGAGAAGGTCATTCCCTGCTTCACCCCCGGCACGATGATCGCCACCCCGAGGGGCGAGCGCCGCGTCGAGGATTTGGAGGTCGGCGACCGCGTGATCACCCGTGACAACGGCATGCAGGTCATCCGCTGGATCGGCAAGCGTGACATGCCGGGTGAGGAACTGGCCGCGAAAGAGCACCTGCGCCCGGTCCTCATCCGTCAGGGCGCGCTTGGCAACGGATTGCCCGAACGCGACATGATGGTGTCACCGCAGCACCGTGTGCTGATCGCCAACGACAAGACCGCGCTCTATTTCGAAGAGCGTGAGGTGCTCGTCGCGGCAAAGCACCTGACGGACATGGACGGGATCGACGTGGTGGAGGTATCCTCGACGACCTATATCCACATCATGTTCGACCGCCACGAAGTCGTGCTGTCGGACGGCACCTGGACCGAAAGCTTCCAGCCGGGCGATATGTCTCTGGCCGGTGTCGGCGATGCGTCGCGCGAGGAAATTCTGGAACTGTTCCCGGAACTTGCGACCCGCGAAGGGGTGGATGCCTATGCATCGGCGCGCAAGGCGCTGAAAAAGCACGAGGCGAAGCTGATCACCCGCTAGATCTGCCCGAAAATTTCCGCCGGGGGCCATATGCCCGCGGCGGCCCGAAATATGCAGCAACATCCTGGTGTAGTGAGCCGGGGTGAACAGGGGCGGGCCGCGGATGCGTGGCCCGCTTCTTGCAATTTAGGCGGTACTGTCGCCAGAAAACGTGCAATCTGCTGCGGATAACACCTATTGTTCGTAAGATATTGAGAAATATGTTGAAAAAGTGACAATTTATTGTCGCGCGTTAACCTTTGGTGCTATGATGGGTCATACTCAAAATTTACATACATTGGATTCTAGCCATGGCCGATATTTCGGGAACTTCTGGAAATGACAGCATCGTCGGAACCGAAGAGGACGACCGCATCTCCGGTGGCGACGGCATCGACAGCTTGGAAGGACGCGGCGGGGACGACCTGATCGAGGGGGGCGCGGGCGCCAGCCTGATCGTGGGTGGCGCGGGCAACGACACGCTTGTGGGCGGTCCGCAGACCGATGATTTCTTCGGTGGTGACGGCGATGACCTGATCACCGGCAACGGCGGCGGTGATCTGTTCAACGGGGGCGCCGGTGCCGATACGATGACCGGCGGCGAAGGTCGTGACGTTTTCTACAACGTCACTGCGGGCGATGTGATCGACGGCGGCGAGGGCGGCGACGATTTCGACCGCATCAACGCCGAAAACGGTATTCCCGAAGGCGGCAGCATCCGTGTGGACCGTGATCCGGACAACCGCGAAAACGGGACCATCAACTATTTCAATGCCGATGGATCCGAGGCGGGCACCATTGATTTTCGCAATATCGAGAAAGTCGTTCCCTGCTTTACACCCGGCACAAGGATCGCGACGCCCCGTGGTGAGGTCGCCGTTGAAACGCTGTCGGTGGGCGATCGCATCATCACGCGCGACAACGGTCTGCAGGCGATCCGCTGGATCGGGCGCCGCGAGATGTCGCGCGACGAACTCGATGCGGCGCGCCACCTGTGTCCGGTGCGGATCTCCAAAGGCGCGCTTGGCAATGATCTGCCCGAGCGCGATCTGGTGGTCTCTCCCAATCACCGTGTTCTGGTGGCGAACGACAAGACAGCCCTCTATTTCGAGGAAAGCGAAGTTCTGGTCGCCGCGAAACATCTGACCGGATTGCCCGGTGTCGAAATCCTCACGGGGCGCGAGACGACCTATATCCACCTGATGTTCGACCAGCACGAGATTATCCTGTCCGACGGCTGCTGGAGCGAAAGCTTCCAGCCGGGGGTGAATTCGCTTGCCGGTGTTGGAAATGCGCAGCGTATCGAATTGCTGGAGATTTTTCCCGAACTCGCGCGGCGCGAAGGGATCGAAAACTACGTCTCGGCGCGGCGCAGCGTCAAGGCGCACGAGGCGGTTCTGCTGCTCAAGTAGCGTCTTGCCGCGCGCGCCAGCGGTCCCAGTCTTCGGGCGTGTCCAGATCGGTCACCGCATGGGCATCGGGCAGGGGAACAAGACTGGTCTGCGCGCGGTGGCGCGCGACCACTTCACGCCCGCCAAAGTCACCATCGGCGTGCATCAGATCGGGCCAGAGGGATTGCGTGAAAACGATTGGATGGCCGGGTGTGCCGTCGGCCATGCAGCCGCGCCAGATGCGGGTCTTACCATCCGCGCGTCCGGCTGCGGCCAGAAGGCGTTGCATATCCTGCGTCGTAATCTCGGGCATGTCGGCAAGGGCCACCATCACCGCGCGGGCGACGCCGAGGGCCGCAATCCCTGCCCGTAAAGAGGCGGACATGCCGGCAGAGGCATCCGCAACCTCAACCAGCTGCGCCTCCAGACCCCGGACCGCGTCGTAACGCGGATGGGGCGCGGGCGGCAGGGTGACGAAAACATCGGCATCCGTCGCGGCCATGGCGCGCTGCACCTGTCGGCGCAAAAGCGGGATGCCATCGACGCTCTCCAGCAGCTTGTCACGCCCGCGCATCCGGCGCGAGGCGCCGGCGGCAAGCATCAGTATCGGTATGTCACGGGTCATGCGGTCATCCGCGCATCCGCGCGCCGTCGGGGTCGAGCAGCGGCGCGGTTATCAGCCGCGCGCTGCGCATCTGCCCGAGGATTTCGATCTCTACCGCCAGTCCTTCGGCGATCAGCTCCGGTGGCACAAACCCCTGTGCGACGGATTTGCGCGCGTGATGTGAATACCCGCCGGAGGTACAGAACCCCACCACCGCACCGTCGTGCCAGATCGGCTCATACCCCTGCACATCGGCGTCCTCGGCATCTACCTCGAAGGCAGCGAGCCTGCGGCGCGGACCGGTCTCGCGTTCGGCTTCTGCCGCGGTGCGACCGATGAAATCGCTGCTCTTGGTCCAGGCGATGAAACGGTCCAGACCGGTTTCGGCGGCGGTGTAATCCGGTCCGAATTCCAAAAGCCATGCCCCGAAGAACCGGTCAAGCCGGAGCGACATCATCGCGCGCATCCCGAAGGGCGTGATCGCGAAGGGCTGGCCCGCCTGCCACAGCGTATTCCAAAGCGTGCGCTGCGCCATCGCATCGCAGTAGATCTCGAACCCCAGATCGCCGGTATAGCTGACCCTCTGGACGATGCAGGATACCGGCCCGACGGTCAGCCTGCGCACATCGAGGAACGCCATATCGCCGATTTCCTCAAGGGTACATTCCGCGAGGACATCGCGCGCCTGCGGCCCCGCAATCTGGAACCCCGTCACCCGGTCCGAGATATTCTCGACCCGCACACCGTCCTGCGCGTGGCTGTCGAACCACCGCATGTGGTAGGCCTGCGCACCGTAGGACGCGGTCAGCTGGAAGGTCTCGGGCCCGAGGCAGGAGACGGTGAAATCCCCGATCAGCCGCCCCTTGGGCGACAGCATCGGGGTCAGCGCCAGCCGCCCCTGCTGCGGGACCCGCCCGGCCATGATCCGGTCGAGCCAGTCGCGCGCGCCCGGTCCGGTCACGCGGTATTTGCCGAAATTCTGCACCTCGTTGATGCCGACGCCGCCGCGCACTGCGGCCACTTCGCGGGCGGTGGCCGCAAAGGCATCGGAGCGGCGGAAGGAAGGGGTTTCATAGCGGGGTTCATCCCCCGTGGCGAAATAGTTCGCCACCTCCAGCCCGTACTGATGGCCCCAGACCGCCCCCATGCCGGTAAAGATATCGTACATCGGTGTGGTGTGGTGCGGACGGGCGGCGGGCAGTTCTTCGTTGGGGTAGCTGACAGAGAACCGGTGGCGGTAGTTCTCGATCACCTTGGGCAGCGTGTACCCCGGGCCGATCCAGTCGCCGAAACGGGCCACATCCATGGCAAAGACATCGCGCTCGGGCTCTCCCTCGATCATCCATTGCGCCAGTGTCAGGCCCACACCGCCCCCCTGGCTGAAGCCCGCCATGACCCCGCAGGCGGACCAGTAGTTGCGCAGCCCCGGCACCGGCCCGACCAGCGGATTGCCATCGGGCGCGAAGGTAAAGGGGCCGTGGATGACGTTCTTGATGCCCGCGCGTTCCAGATCGGGGAAGCGGCGGTAGGCAAAGGCGATGCTGTCCTCGATCTTGTCGAAATCGTTGTCCAGCAGGTCCTGCCCGAAGCTCCACGGAGTGCCGCCCACCGCCCAGGGGCGGCAGCGCTGTTCGTAAAAGCCGATGCACAGGCCGCGCCCCTCTTGCCGCAGATAGCTTTCGCCGGCGGGGTCCATGACGTGGGGGTGCTCGACCCCGTCGCGCATCATCTCTTCGATAAGCGGAACGGGTTCGGTGACCAGATACTGATGCTCCATCGGGTGCAGCGGCAGATAGATGCCCGCCATCGCCGCGACCTCGCGCGCCCACAGACCGCCCGCGTTGACCAGATGTTCCGCGTGGACCGTGCCCTTGTCCGTCACCACATCCCACGTGCCGTCTGGGCGCTGGTTGGTCTCGCGCACCATGCAGTGGGTTTCTATCGTGGCACCACCCAGCCTGGCCGCGCGGGCGTAGGCGTGGGTCGTCCCCGACGGATCGAGGTGTCCGTCCAGCGGATCGTAAAGACCGCCGATCACGCCTGTGACATCGGTGACAGGCGCGATCCGCGCGATTTCCTCGGGACCGATGATTTCGGTCTCCAGCCCCATGAACCGGTGCTTGGCGCGTTCGGCCAGCAGCATGTCGAACCGGTCGCGGTTGTCGGCAAGCGTCACGCCGCCCACATGGTGCAACCCGCAGGACATGCCGGTGATCTCTTCCAGTTCCTTGTAGAGGCGGATCGTGTACCCCTGCAAAGCGGCCATATTGGTATCGCCGTTGAGCGTATGAAACCCGCCCGCCGCGTGCCATGTGGATCCCGAGGTCAGCTCGGACCGCTCCACCAGCATCACGTCCGACCAGCCGAGCTTTGTCAGATGGTAGAGAACGGAGGCTCCGACGACACCGCCACCGATGACACAGACGCGGGTGGATGTTTGCATGGGGCTCTCCGTGGCGGTGCTTTGGCTATGGCCAACCTTGGCGCGCCGCCGGGGACAGGGCAAGGGGCGTGCGCGACATGTGGAGCGCAGCAGCGGCGCCTCTATGCCAAATAGCGCAACCTTGCCCTTGGCGCTGGCCCGGCACCGCGCTACGTGCATTCCATGGAAAATTCGAAAGACCACGCATCGGAAAAGCTGTCCAAGGCCGGCGACAAGCTGGCGCAACAGCCTATTCTGAAACGTCTGGGCCACCGGTTGCAGGATGTCTGGCCTGCCCATCTGATGCCGCGCACGGTGGTGCGCAAGCTGAGCGAATACGCCCGTAAACTCTGGGTCAGGGTGCTGGCGATGGGGTTGCTGAGCGTTCTCGCACTCGGCCTGACGCAGATCCTTGAACCACTGGTGCCCGACAAGATCGCCGAAAGCCTGACAGGTCAGGCCGCCGACCGGCTGCTGCAAATCATCGCCAACGCGATGCTGGCGGCCACGATCTTTTCCATCACCGTCATGGTCAGCGTCTACCGCGCAACATCCCAGCAATGGACGCCGCGGGTGCACCGGCTGATCATACAGGACAGGACCACGCAGAACACCATCGCGGTTTTCATCGGCGCCTATGTCTATGCGCTGATCGCGATCATCCTGCGCGAGCTCGGCGTCTACACCGACGACCGGTCCTTCGTGCTCTTCGTGACCACGGTTCTGGTGCTGGCGGTGATCGTGATCTACCTGATCCGCTGGGTCCTTCACCTTCAGGGTTTCGGCAGCCTGATCGACACCACCCGCCAGATCGAGGAGGTGACCTCGCAGAACTTTACCGATCGTCTGCACAATCCCTGTCTGGGGGCGAACCCGTTGGTGGGCGATATCCCCGAAGACGCCCGCGTGATCAAAGCGGGGCAAAGCGGCTATATCCAGAAGATCTATCCCGAAACCCTGAATGCAGAAGCCCGCGCCCATGGCGTCGACATCTACCTGTGCGAGAACGTGGGCAGTTTCGTTTTCCTCAACGAACCGCTGGCGATGGTGGTGTCCAAGGACGATCCCAATTCGGACGGTCAGGAATACGAAGAGATCGACGCCGCCATAGAGGCCAATATCGTCATCGGTGACGTGCGTATCTTCGATCAGGATCCCCGCTTTGGGCTGATCGTGATGGGCGAGGTGGCGTCAAAGGCGCTGTCGCCGGGGATCAACGATCCGGGCACCGCGATCGACGTGATCACCCGCATCGGGCGCATTCTGTCGGACTATACCGACGAGACCAAGACCGACCGCGACGATGTGCTGGAGCGGCTCTATGTGAAACCGCTCAGCCCCGCGGACCTGCTGGACGACGGCTTCGGGGCTCTGGCGCGGGACGGCGAAACCCTCGTGGAGGTGCAGATCCGGCTTCAGGATACCCTGAGCGGCCTGCGCCGCCATCCCGATGAGGGTCTGTCGCGCGAGGCGCGCAATCTGGCCGAACTCGGATTGCACCGCGCCCTGGCGGCGATGCAGTTCGAGCGCGACCGCGAGAAACTGCGCGCGGCGTCCGATCCCGACGTTGTCGCGGCGGTGGACGAGAAAATGGGGCAAAGCGCCTGAAGGATCGGCCGCATGGGGCAGGTCGGGCAGCGACGAAAGGTGTCGTGAACGGGCAACCCCCGTGGCGCGGCCTGTCTCAGGGTGGAGGCAGGCGAAACACCTTTGCGAAAGAATGCCATGCGGACCCATGCCCAAGCTGTCGTGATCGGAGGCGGCGTGATCGGCTGTTCGATCCTCTACCACCTGACCAAACTTGGATGGACCGATGTTGTCCTGCTGGAGCGCGATGAGCTGACCAGCGGCTCGACCTGGCACGCGGCGGCCAACATCCACGGTCTGCACGACAACAACAACATCACCCGCATCCAGAACTACACGATGGATCTCTATAATGCGCTGGAGGCGGAAACCGGGCAGAGCTGCGGGGTGTTCCAGCCCGGATCGCTCTATCTGGCCCAGACCGAGGCGCGCGAACACCAGCTGCGACTTCAGGCGGCGAAGGCGAAATACTACGACATGCCCTTTCGCGAAATCGACCGCGCCGAGGCGGAGGCGTTGCACCCGCTGGTGGATTTCGACGGCATCCGCTGCATCATGTTCGAAGAGAACGGCGGCAATGTCGATCCGTCCGGCGTGACCAATGCCTACGCCGCAGGGGCGCGCGCGGCGGGGGCCGAGATCATCCGCTTCTGCCCCGTGACGGGAACCGAACAGCAACGCGACGGCACTTGGATCGTGCGCACGGCCAAGGGCGATATCGCGACGCAATGGGTGGTCAACGCGGCAGGTCTGTGGGGCAGGGAAGTTGCGGCACTTGCGGGGATCACGCTGCCGCTGCAACCCACCGAACACCAGTATTTCGTGACCGAAACGATTGCCGAAATCGCGGGTCTCGATCGCAGGCTTCCCTCCGTGGCCGACCGCGACGGCGAATATTACCTGCGGCAGGAGGGCAAGGGCCTGCTGGTTGGCGCCTACGAGCGCGATGTGCGGCTCTGGGCCGAGGACGGCACGCCGCAGGGGTTCGGGCACGAGCTCTTTGCCGACGATCTGGAGCGGATCGAGGACAACATGATGCGTGCCATCGCGCGGGTGCCCGCCGTGGGAGCGGCAGGCATCAAGCGGGTGATCAACGGGCCGATGATCTGGTCGCCCGACAGCAATGTCCTGTTCGGTCCGGTGCCGGAGCTGCGCAACTATTTCTGCTGCAACGGGATCATCCCCGGCTTCTCGCAATCGGGCGGCATGGGGTTGCTGGCCGCCGACTGGATCGTGACCGGCGAAAGCCGCTATGACATGTTTGCCTGGGATCTGGCCCGGTTCGGCGATTGGGCCGATGCGGCCTTTACCAAGGCGCGGGTCAAGGACCAGTACGCGAACCGCTTCAAGATCCATTTCCCCGGTGAGGAACGCAGCGCCGGACGCCCCGCGCGGATGCGCCCCGCCTACAAGATGCAGCGCGATCTGGGCGCTGTCTTCGGCCTGAACGCAGGCTGGGAGCACCCGCTTTATTACGCCAGCGAGATCGGGACCGAGGACCAGACCCACGGCTTTACCCGCCAGCCGTGGTGGGACACTGTCGGGCGCGAGTGCCGGATGTTGCGCGAGAACGCGGGCATCATCGACATCTCCAATTTCGCGAAATACCGCTGTGCGGGGCAGGGGGCGGAAGCATGGCTGAATGCTGTCTTTGCCAACCGGATGCCGCGGGCGGTGGGGCGGTCCTGCCTGACGCCGCTCATCGGGGTGCGCGGCGGGATCGCGGGGGATTTCACGGTCACGCGACTGGCCGAGGATGAATTCTGGATCATCGGATCGGGGATGGCGGAACGCTACCACGCCCGGTTCTTCGCACAGGTGCCGCTGCCGGAGGGCACATCCTTCGAAAGCCGCACGCAGGCTTTCTGCGGGTTCAACATCGCAGGGCCAAAATCGCGCGATATGCTGCAAAGGCTCACCAATACCTCCCTTGCGAATGCGGATTTTCCGTTCATGCGGTCGGCGTGGATCGACATCGCGGGCATCCGGTGTCTGGCGCTACGGGTGTCCTTTACCGGTGATCTGGGCTGGGAGTTGCACTGCGCCGAAGCCGACCAGCCCGCGCTCCTCGCTGCGCTCCTCGCTGAGGCGGCGCACCACGGGGCGGGGTGCGTGGGCTCACGCGCGCTGATGTCGCTGCGGATCGAGAAAGGCTACGGTTCTTGGGGCCGTGAGTACAGCCCCGAATACTGGCCGCAGGAAGTGGGTCTGGACCGGCTGTGCAGGACCGAGAAGGAGTTCCTCAACAAGGCTGCCGTGACCGACACGCTGGCCCGGCCGGCGCGCGAGAGGCTGGTTTTGCTGGAACTCGATGCAGAGGACGTGGCCGCCTCGGGGGCCGACGCATCGGGAGGCGAGCCGATCTTTCTGGGCGGTCGCGGTGTGGGGCGCGTGACCTCGGGGGCCTACGGATATTCCGTGGGTAAATCGCTGGCGCTGGCGTTCCTGCACGATGTGGCCCAAGGGGAGCGGGTCGAGGTGATGGTGCTGGGCCAACCGCACCGCGCGCGGGTGATGGCCGCGCCGCCGTTCGACGCCGATGGCAGCCGGTTGCGCGGCTAGGCGGAGGCGCGGGGGCCAGCCCCCGATCTGCGCGAGACGCGCAGATCCCCCCCGGAGTTTAGCGGCAAAATGGAGAGCCTGTCAGAGCTTGCGGATCTTCAGCTCGGTGATGCGGTTGCCGACGCGTTCGGCGACTTCGAAACGAAAGCCGTGGAACAGGAACACCTGTCCCCGCGTCGGGATCATCTGCGCCTCGTGGATCACCAGACCGGCGACTGTATTGGCCTCGTCGTCGGGCAGGTTCCAGTCGTTCGCGCGGTTGATGTCGCGGATCGTCATGGCGCCTTCGACAAGGTAGTGGCCGTCTTCGGACTGCTTGATCTCGAGATCGCCATCGGGGTCGAATTCATCGGTGATCTCGCCCACGATCTCTTCGAGGATATCCTCGAGCGTGATCAGGCCCTGAAGCGATCCGTATTCGTCCACGACCAGCGCAAAATGGGTCCGGCGGTGCAGGAACTGGCGCATCTGTTCGTCCAGCGTCGAGGTTTCGGGCACGAAGTAGGGCTCCATCGCGACCTCGCGGATATCGAATTCCTTGAGTTTGGCCGCATCGCCGTCCGGGCCGCCGATCAGCTTGTACATCGCGCGCAGCAGATCCTTGGCGTGGATCACGCCGATGATGTTTTCCTGTTCGTCGCGGAAGACCGGCAGGCGGGTATGGTTCGAGCGCAGGCACTGGTCGAGGATATCCGCCGGATCGTCGTCGCAATTGATCATCTCGATGCCCGAGCGGTGGAGCATGATTTCCTCGACCGTGCGTTCGCGCAGATCCAGCGCGCCGAGGATCCTGTCGCGGTCCTCTTTTTCGACCACGCCTTCGGAGTGCCCCAGTTGCAGCGCACCGGCGATTTCCTCGCGGACGGCGAGGATGTTGCTGTCGGGGTCTACCGCGACGCCGAGCAGGCGCAGGATTCCGCGCACGAAAAAGCGCACGGCGCTCACGACCGGCGCGAAGACCAGCACGACGATGCTGATCGGTGCGGAAACCAGTGCCGCCGCGCGTTCGGCGTTGGTGATCGCGTAGGTTTTCGGCAGCACCTCGGCGAAGACGAGAACCAGAAGCGTCATCACCAGCGTCGCCAGTGCCACGCCGCTTTCCCCGAAGAGGCGCGTGAACAGCGCCGTGGCCAGCGACGCGGCAAGGATGTTCACAAGGTTGTTGCCCAGAAGCACCGAACCGATGAGCCGCTCGTTATCCTCGGTGATCTTTAGCGCCCGTTCCGCCCCCATGGATCCGCGATCGGCCTGCGTGCGCAATTTGCCGCGCGAGGCGGCGGTCAGCGCGGTCTCTGACCCCGAGAAGAAGCCGCTAAGGACGAGAAGCAGAAGAATGATGAGGCTGGAGATCCAGAATGCCGTGTCAGCCGTTGCCTGAGGCATATCCATGTGGGTAACCTTTTGTAGAGATGTGCGGGTAGTTATGGGGTCAACCCATAGGTCATTCAAGGAGCGAGCGCCATGAAACACAGCGATCTTGGGCGCCTGGAGGGCGATCTGCTGATCTTTGGCGGTCCCTATTCGAACCTTCAGGCCCTGACGGCCCTTCTGGCGCAGGCGAAGGAGATGGACATTCCGCCGGAGCGGATGATCTGCACCGGCGATATCGTGGCCTATTGCGGTGCGCCAGCCGAAACCGTCGCGGCGGTGCGCCAGCATGGCTGCACGGTGGTTGCGGGCAATTGCGAGCGCCAGCTTGCCGCGGGCGAGGACGACTGCGGTTGCGGGTTCGAGGAGGGCTCTGCCTGCGACCGGCTGAGCCAGTCCTGGTACGCCTTCGCGCGCGACAGGGTTCCGTCCGCCGACAGGTTGTGGATGGCGGGGCTGCCGGATGTGGTGAGTTTCCAGAGCGGGCAGAAGCGCTATGCGGTGATCCATGGCGGGGTGCCGGACGTGGCGCAGTTTATCTGGGAATGCGACGAGGATGCCGTGTTCGACACCGCGTGGGATGCCATCGAAGAGGCTGTCGGCCCCGTCGACGCGGTGATCGCGGGGCATTCGGGGCTGCCGTTTCTGCGCGTGACGCCGCGTGGATCGTGGATCAACGCCGGTGTGGTCGGCATGCCGCCGCACGACGGCGCGCCGCAAACGCGCTTTGCGGTGCTGGGTAATACCGGCATGCGGATCGAGCGGCTGGAATACGATGTCGACGGCGCTGTCAGCGATATGCGCAACGCGGGATTGCCCAGCGACTACGCCGACGCGCTGCGCAGCGGTTACTGGCCGTCCGAAGACGTGCTGCCCGCGACCTTGCGCGTGCCGGCCTCGGCCAGAGGGTGATGTTCCAGCACCAGTTCGGACAGGCGCGCCTCCAGAACGTGGGTGTAGATTTCCGTCGTGGCGACATCCGCATGGCCCAGCATGGTCTGGATCGCCCGAAGATCGGCGCCGCCCGCCAGCAGGTGGGTCGCAAAGGCATGGCGCAGCGTATGCGGGGTGACCTTGGTCGGCGGGACGCCCGCCGCCAGCGCGATTTCCTTGATCAGCATGTAGAACCGGTGCCGCGTCAGATGCCCGGCCTTGCCGCGCGACGGGAACAGAAACCGCGAGGCGGGCTGTTTGCGCGCCTGCGCGGCGGCGTCCTCGGCGTCGCGCAGCGACAGCCACGCGGCCAGCGCGTCGCGGGCATCCGGTGAGAGCGGCACCATCCGTTCCTTGCCGCCCTTACCGAGAATCAACAGCAGGCGCGGATCGCCCCGCGCGGCACTGACCGGAAGACCGACCAGTTCGCTGACCCGCATGCCGGTCGCGTAGAGAAGCTCCATGAGGCAGGTGTTGCGCACCCTCTCGTGGGTGCCGCGACCGGTCTCGCGCGCGGCGATCAGAAGGCGGTCCACTTCCTCGACCGACAGCACCTTGGGCAACCGCTTGTCCTGTCCCGGTCCGGAAATCTGGATCGCGGGGTTGTCGCTGCGCAGACCCTCCTCGAAGGCGAAACGATAGAGCTGCTTGATCGCCGAAAGCCGCCGTGCGCGGGTCGATTTTGCCAGCCCCTGCGCATCGCAATGCACGAGGTAGCGTTCGACATCTTCACGGGTTGCGGCGATGAAGTCGCGCGCCTGGCCCGCCAGCCAGCTGTCGAAATCCTTCAGATCGCGCCCGTAGGCCAGCAAGGTGTTGTTGGCTGCTCCGAGTTCGGCGGCCTGCGCTTCGAGAAACGCCGAGATCCAGGAGGACGGCGCCCGCACGGTCAGCGCTCCCGCTCGGTCAGCAGGATTTGCAGCGATGCGCGGCGGGCGGTGTCCTCCAGCCCCAGCGCGCGCAGCGTACCCAGCGCCTGCCGCAGCGCAAGGCTGTCGCCGCGCGCACCGGTGTGCAGCTGGTCGATGGCCCGCAGCAGCGCCTCGCCCAGACGTTTCTGGGCGGCCATCTCCATCAGTTCGGGATCGGCTTCGGGGGAGGAAAACGCATCGAAGATCGCGCGGGGCAGGGGATCACGCGGGGCGCTGACGGGCGTTTCGCCACGGGCCACGGCGGCGGCAAGGGTGAAGGGCATGTCGGCGGTATCGCTGATCTGGGGCCGCCGCGCGGCCAGCTCGTACTCCGGCGACAAAAGCCCCATGTGCAGCTGCACCCGCGACGCACGGTCGTCGAGTGCGAGGTCCGCCAGCCGTGGATAGAAGGCGCTGGAAAAGCTTACATCAAGACCCGCCTCGCGCATTGCGTCCCATGCGGGCGGCAGTGCCTCCGACACTTTTTCCGGCAGGCTGTCGTCCAGTGCCGCATCCAGCCGTTGCACCGCGCGCACCCTGTCCCAGATCCCGCCCGAGGCGGCCGGCTTGCGGTCCGTATAAAGGCCCAGCAGGCGGTTGTCGGGCAGGGCGCCGGCGCGGGTCAGACGCTCGGCCGCTTGGATCTGTGATTTCCAGCCTGTGATGTCGCGCAGATCGGCAACGGCAAAGGCACGCGGCAACGGCCCGGTGGGAAGGGATTCGCCGATCGTCTCGTAGAGCCGGAAGGTCAGCGGGTCGGGCTGGCGCGGCGCACGCAGCGGCGGCGCGTCCTCGAAGAGGTCCGGGTTCAGGAACCGGTCCAGCACGTTCAACTCGTCCACCGGCAACAGCGACAGCGCCTTGGCTGACCCGAAGGCGAGGGCGGCGTTGTCCCACGCCCCGTTGCGCGCGTCGCAGAAGATGCGCAGACCGATGTCCTGTGTCATGCGCGGATTGCGCGACAGCTCCCCGCAGGGCGTGTCCTCGGTGCCGACCAGCAGGCTGAGCTGTGCCCAAAGATCGAACAGCGCGGGCGCGCGCGCGGCGCCGCCCTGTTCCAGCAGCGAAAGCGCAGGATCAACGGCCCCGAGCGCCATCAGCTTCTGCGCCCGCGCCAGCGTCAGCGCGTCCTGCGCGTCAGCCTGCCCCTGCGGCGCGCTCGCCTCGGCAAGCAGCAGCGTGAACAGCAGCGCATTCGCGGCGGGCAGGTCGCTTTCGGGCAGATCGCCGATCAACTCGACCACATCAGCGACGTCGCTGCCGGACCACAGATCGGGCTTCATGCCCGTGACAGACGCGGGGACCAGCCCCACGGTCAGCGACGTGCGCGCATCGAGCGGTCGCACGATCACCTGCGGTGCGGTTCCGGTGGCGGCCACTGCGGGTTCGTCGGCGGTGCGGTTGCGGGGGCTGGTTTCGGGGGCGCGGGGAAGCTGCGCCAGCGGTTGCGGAGCATCCAGCCAGTCAATGACCGACAGCGGGCCGTCAATACGGTCCTGCGCGGACACCGCCAATGGCAGCATCGCGCCGAGCGCGCAGGCCAGCCAATGTGACGCGCGCACGGCCCTATTGCCCCTCAAGCGTGACCGGCACGCGGATTTCCGCCGGTGGCTGGGAGAAGCTGACCCCGAAATAGGGTGCGGCATACGCATAGGCCACAAGCGCGATGAATCCCAGAATGGCAAGGATTACCAAGAGCTTGAAGAGTTTTCCTAACATGCCTGCCCGCCTTTTCAGCCTATAATTAAGCAAACTATATATGGCCTTTTCGGCAAGATCACGTCATTCAGAGACCTATGAGCGAAATTGAGCACACTGCCGCACAAACGGGCGCGAAAACAAAGGCATTCCGTCTGAAAAAGACGGTTGCGCTGGTCGGTATGATGGGCGCGGGAAAAACCGCCGTGGGCCGGGCTGTCGCCGCCAAGATCGGTGTGCCGTTCCTCGACAGCGACGCCGAGATCGAGGCCGCGGCCAACCTGACCGTTCCGGAGATTTTCCAGCGTGACGGAGAGGCGTTCTTTCGCAAACGCGAGGCCGAGGTGATCCGGCGTCTGCTGGAGCACCACAGGGGGATCCTGTCGACCGGCGGGGGCGCCTATCTGGCCGAGGTCAACCGCAGCAACATCTCAGACAAGGGGGTCGCCGTCTGGCTGGACGCCGATCTGGATCTGCTCTGGACCCGTGTGCGCCACAAGGACTCGCGCCCGCTGCTGCGCACCGACAATCCCAAGCGTACCCTGTCGGAGATTTTCGCGGCCCGCACGCCCATCTACCGGCTGGCCGAACTGCGCGTGCCCTGCGAGGCAAAGATCAGCATCGAGGCGATGGCCGACCGTGTGATCGACACGCTGCTGATGCGGCCGGACGTTTTGGAGAGAACACATGACTGAGACCGTTTCGGTCGATCTGCCGGGACGCGCCTATGACGTTGTCATCGGCCAGGGGTTGCTGTCGCAGGCCGGAACCCGGATCGCGCCCTTGCTGCGCCGTCCACGTGTGGCGATCATCAGCGACGAAACCGTTGCGGCACTGCACCTCGACGCGCTTCAGGCGGGCCTGAACGCTTCGGGCATCACGTCCGAGTGCCTGACACTGGCCCCCGGCGAAGGGACGAAGAACTGGCAGGCGCTCCAGACCTGTGTCGAATGGCTGCTCGATCAGCGGGTTGAGCGGGGCGACATCGTGATTGCCCTCGGCGGTGGGGTGATCGGCGATCTGGTCGGATTTGCCGCCGCGGTGCTGCGGCGCGGGGTCCGGTTCGTGCAGATACCGACGTCTTTGCTGGCGCAGGTCGACAGTTCGGTCGGGGGCAAGACCGGCATCAACACCCGTCATGGTAAAAATCTGGTGGGGGCGTTCCACCAGCCATCGCTGGTGCTGGCCGATATCGACGTGCTGGCCACGCTGACGCCACGGGACTTTCTGGCGGGCTACGGCGAAGTGGTGAAATACGGCCTGCTGGGGGACGCCGCGTTTTTCGACTGGCTCGAGCAGAACGGCCCCGCGCTGGCTGCGGGCGACGCGCAGGCGCGTGTGGCGGCTGTGCGCCGCTCGGTCGAGATGAAAGCCGAGATCGTGGTGCGGGACGAGACCGAGCAGGGGGATCGCGCCCTGCTGAACCTCGGCCACACGTTCTGTCATGCGTTCGAGGCCGCGACCGGTTACTCGGACCGGTTGCTGCACGGCGAAGGCGTGGCCATCGGCTGCGCGCTGGCCTTTGATCTCTCGGCGCGCCTTGGCCTGTGCGCGCAGGAGGACCCGAGCCGCGTGCGCGCGCACCTGCGCGCGATGGGGATGAAGACGGACCCCACGGACATCGACGGTGATCTGCCGGATGCCGAGGCGCTTCTCGATCTCATGGGGCAGGACAAGAAGGTGGTCGAAGGCCAGCTTCGCTTCATCCTTGCGCGCGGCATCGGGGATGCGTTCGTCACGGCGGATGTCCCGCGTGAGACGGTGCTCGATGTGCTGCGCGATGCGCTGGCCTGACCGGGCCGCGCGTCAGCTGTCGAAATCGACGCCGTAGGCGCGGCAGTACCAGATGAACAGCGGCACTTCGATGACAATGCCGGTGACCAGCGTATAGAGCCACCACGGCAAGGCCAGCCCGAAGAGGGAAAAGCCGATGCCGCTTCCCGCGTAGACCACGCCGATGACGACCAGCAATGCCACCGTCACCGCGCTGTCAACCACCACAAGCCGTTTCAGCGAGGTCAGCGACAGCGCGGGGTAAAGCAGCGTGTAGGCGGCGCAAATCGACGCCCACACCACCAGCAAGACTTTCAATTCAGGGCCCAAGGCGCTGATCAGAAGGGGATTTCGTCGTCAAGGTCGCGTGCCCCGCCGCCGCCCGAACTGCCGCCCGACCCGGAGCCCTGGCCACCGCCGTAACCGCCGCCGTCATATCCGCCGCCGCGATCCTCGTAGCCACCGCCGGAACCACCGGCACCGCCACCGCCGCCCGCAGGGCCGTCGCGCCCGTCGAGCATGGTCAGCGTGCCGCCGTAGCCCTGAAGGACCACTTCGGTCGTATAGCGGTCCGCGCCGGACTGGTCCTGCCATTTGCGTGTCTGCAACTGGCCTTCGATATACACTTTGGATCCTTTGCGCAGATACTGCTCCGCAATGCGCACCAGACCTTCCTGAAAGATCGCGACCGAGTGCCACTCGGTCTTCTCGCGGCGCTCTCCGGTGTTGCGGTCTTTCCACGTCTCGGAGGTGGCGATGCGCAGGTTGCACACCTTGCCGCCGTTCTGGAAACTGCGCACCTCGGGGTCGCGGCCCAGATTGCCGATGAGAATTACTTTGTTGACGGAGCCTGCCATGCTGCTCTCCCTTTGGTCTCGCGTGATCCTGGGGCGGGCGACCGGATCGAATCCGCCCGCCGCCGGTTTCACCCGTTATACCGTGAACCATGGCCAGAACCACCGGCTTTTGTCCCCAAATCGGGGGAGCGCGGCAGGGGCATTCAGGGATGGCATTCGACCATCGCTGCGGTATAGTGCCCCGCAACGACGACCGCGTCAGGGGGCAGAATGCGCAAGGCGATGACAGGTTTTCTGGTTGGGGCGATGGTGCTCGGCGGACCGGCTTCGGCCGACATCTTCTCGTCCAAGAACCGTGCCAAGCTCTTCGCGTCGCAGACCAAGATCCTCGATAGCCGCGCGTCCAAGCAATATAACAACTCCGTTCGTCTGCAACCGCCGAAGGTCGTGACCCCCACGAAATGGGGCGACGGGGCCGGGGTTCAGAAATACCGCGGGCGCTACAAGGGGCCATTCCTGGCCGTTGCGCGCACCGCGGCCCGCAAGCACGGCATTCCCGAGGATCTCTTCTTGCGCCTTGTCCAGCAGGAAAGCGGCTGGAACCCTTCCGCACGGTCGCACAAGGGCGCTTTGGGTCTGGCGCAGCTTATGCCCGAAACCGCGAGAACACTGCGCGTCGATCCCGGTGATCCCGCGCAGAACCTCGAAGGCGGGGCGCGGTACCTGCGCCAGCAGTACAACACCTTTGGAACCTGGCGGCTGGCGCTTGCCGCCTATAACGCGGGGCCCGGTGCGGTGAAGAAATACGGCGGCATTCCCCCGTACCGCGAGACGAAAAACTACGTAAAGATCATCGCAGGACAGTGAATTCGGTCATTTTCGACGCCGCTTCTGCAAGGTGACGCAGCGTTAACCTTACGTAAGCCAATTGTAGGCAAAATCTCTAACGATCTGTTTTACCTGCCTTTATCCTGTGCCGTTGAAAACCCGGTCCGGATCGCCTCATTCACAACCATCAGTCGCCCCAATCTGGCCTTGATCGGGGGCAATATTCGTCCTCGTACCAGTACTGAGGACCGTCAACATGAGTCGCGACGCATTCAACGAACGGATTGCCCGCATCCACAACCGCAGCGGCAACAGCTCTGCGCATATGGCTCAGGGTGACGGAACAGCGACCTCCATGTACAGCTCCCCGGTTCTGGACACGGCGCCAACGGCGCGCCGGTACTACAAGACGGTTCTGATGGGGCTCGTGCTGGGCATGATCATCGGCACGGTTGCCGCGGGTCTGGAAAATGCCGCAATGCCGTGGGGACCGGGCTGGGAATACAACGGCTATGTGACCATCGCGGCTGTCATCGGCCTCTGTGCAGGTCCGGTCATGGCAATTGCGGCCTCCACGATGCGCCGCCGCTTGCCGGGCTTTTTCTTCTTCAGCGCAGCCTATTTCCCCGCTGTTGTCGGCTCCGCACTGATCGATCTGCCGCTCTTCTGATCCCGCCGGACCATCGCGCCACCCGAAAAACAGGGCAGCTTGTTAGAGCTGCCCGTTTTCGTTTTCAAAACCGGCGCAGCGGCTACTCCGCCGCAACCCCTTCCGTCTCGATCACGGGCTCCATCCCGTCGAACTCTTCCTGCGACAGGTGGCATTTCACCTGATGACCGTCGGCCATCTTCCGCATCGGCGGGACCTCGGTCTCGCACAGGTTTCCCGGAACCTTCGATTTCCAGCCACAGCGCGTCTGGAACGGACAGCCGGACGGCGGGTTCATCGCGGAAGGAATCTCGCCCTCCAGCACGATGCTTTTCTTCTTCACCCGCGTGTCCGCGATCGGCACCGCCGACAACAATGCCTCCGTATAAGGGTGGTAGGGCGGAGAGAAGACCTGCTGCGTTGTTCCCAGTTCGACAACATGGCCCAGATACATCACCATGACGCGGTCCGCGAGATAGCGCACGATCGACAGATCGTGGCTGATGAACAGAAGCGTGGTCTTCTGCTCGCGCTGGATCTCCATCAGCAGATCGGTGACCGCCGCCTGCACCGACACGTCCAGCGCCGATGTCGGCTCATCCGCGACAACGATGCGCGCATCGCCCGCAAAGGCGCGGGCAACGCCGACGCGCTGCTTCTGGCCCCCTGACAACTGCCGCGGCATCCGGGTCGCGAATTCGCGGGGCAGTTTCACCAGATCCAGAAGCTCCAGCATCCGCTGCCAGCGCTCCTTCTCGTTCTTGCCGATCTGAAAGATCTCCAGCGCCCGCACGATCTGGCGGCCCACCGACATCGACGGGTTGAGCGTATCGAACGGGTTCTGGAAGATCATCTGCACGTCGGCGACGTTCTGCGTCGTGCGTTTCTCGATGGGCACATCACCGATGCTCTTGTTGTCGAGCAGGATCTGCCCGTCCGTCGCCGTCTCGAGCCCCATCAGCACCTTCGCGAAAGTGGATTTGCCGCAGCCGGATTCGCCGACGATGGCCAGCGTCTCGCTCTCACGGGCCTCGAAACTCAGCGTCTCGTTTGCTTTCACCACCTTGGTCTGGCCGCCGCCGAAGAGGGCGTTCGCCGCGACCTGATAGTATTTCTTGAGATCCTGCATCTTCAGGATCACATCGCCAACCTCGCCCTTCTGCTTGACGATCGCATCCTCGGGGGGCGCGTTCCAGTCGATCTCGTCGAATTTCACACAGCGGGTGGCGTGGCGTTCATTGCCGGGCACGTCGAGCATCGGAATGGTGCCGCGGTCGCAGCGCCCGGCCTCGAAGTAGTTGCAGCGCGGGCCGAAATTGCACCCGTCGGGCCGCTCGTGCGGCAAGGGAAAGTTGCCGGGGATCGCAACCAGCGGCCGGGCGTTCTTGTCCGCGCCGGGCAGGGGGATCGACCGGAACAGGGCCTGCGTATAGGGGTGCTGCATCTCGTCGAAGACATCGGCGATGGAGCCGCGCTCGACCGCCTCGCCGGAATACATCACGCAGATCCGGTCGCAGGTCTCCAGCACCAGCCCCAGGTTATGCGAGATGAACAGCATCGAGGTGCCGTATTTCTTGCCCAGATCCTTGACCAGTTCGACAACCGCCGCCTCGACAGTCACGTCGAGCGCCGTTGTCGGCTCGTCGAGGATCAAAAGCGACGGCTCGCTCATCAGCGCCATGGCAATCACGATGCGCTGCTGCTGGCCGCCGGACAGCTGGTGCGGATAGGCCTGAAGGATCCGCTTGGGATCGGGCAGTTTCACATCCGTCACCACCTGAAGCGCCCGCTCGTAGGCTTCCTTTTCCGACATCCCCGCGTGGATCATCGGCACTTCCATCAGCTGCTTGCCGATCCGCATCGCGGGGTTCAGCGATGCCATCGGCTCCTGATAGATCATCGCGATCTCGCTGCCGCGGATATCGCGCAGCTCCTCGTCGCTCATCTCGGCCAGATCGCGGCCCTTGAACTTGATCGATCCGCCCACGATGCGACCGTTCTTGCCCAGATCCTGCATCACGCCCAGCGCGACGGTGGATTTGCCGCAGCCGGATTCCCCGACGAGACCAACCGCTTCACCCGGCTGCACGGCTACCGAAAAATCCATTACCGCGGGAATTTCCCGCAGCCGCGTGAAGAAAGAAATCGACAGCTTGTCGATCTCCAGAATGGGCCCGTCATAGTCACGTTTCGCCATGGTCTTCTCACTCCTCAGATCGCGCACAGGTCCCGATCTTCTCTATTTTGCCCGAAAACTCCGGGGAGCCCGAGGGGCTGGCCCCTCGGTCCCGTCCTCTCGGTCAGTCCCTCAGGCTTTCTTCACGCAGACCGTCCGCCAGCAGGTTCAGCCCCAGCACCAGCGTCAGAAGCGACACCGCGGGGGCAATCGCCGCATGGGGATAGATCGACAACAGCCGTCGGCCCGCGTTGATCGTTGTCCCCCAGTCGGGGCTTTCCGACGCAAGGCCAAGGCCGAAGAAGCCCAGTGTTCCCAGCAGGATGGTCGTATAGCCGATGCGCAGACAGAAATCGACGATCAGCGGCCCGCGCGCGTTGGGCAGGATTTCCCACAGCATGATGTACCACGGACCCTCACCGCGGGTCTGCGCCGCGGCGACGTAGTCGCGGGTCTTGATGTCCATGGCAAGGCCCCGCACGATCCGGAAAACCGTGGGCGCGTTCACGAAAACGACGGAGACGAAAACCACCAGCAGGTTGGGGTCTATGTCAAACCCGTCGAGCCAGCGCGGCAAGCCCGGAATGACGTAGGTCGGCGTCGCCACGACCGCGCCATCGGTGCTCACCAGCGACAGGTACAGCCACGCGCCCACCCCCAGCACGACAATCAGCAGCGGTGTGCGGAAGGTCGGCTGCGTGTAGTAGCGCGAATTCAGCAGGATCGCGAGAAAGATCAGCGGAAAGACGAAGAGGAACAGCGCCATGTAGTTGGGGATGCCGGTCAGCACGATCTCCGGTGTCACCAGCAGGTAGAACAGCAAGATCACCGGAAAGGCGAGGATCAGGTTCGCCAGAAACGACAGGAACGTGTCGAGCTTGCCACCGTAATAGCCCGCAGGCAGCCCCAGTGTGATCCCCACCATGAAGGCAAAGAGCGTGGCGAATGGCGCGATCTTGACCACCACCCAGGCACCGTCGAACAGGCGGCTGAACACGTCGCGGGCAAGGTTGTCCCCGCCCAGCAGGAACCACTGGTACGCGCCTTCCTCGGCACCGCGCAGCGGCGTGCCCGGGGCTTCGTTTTTCATGCCCGAATACTGGCTCAGCGTGTCGTGCGTGGTGACCCAGTCCATGACCCCGCCGAAGAAGCCTGCATAGACCCAGAACATCACCAGCCCGAAGCCGATCATCCCCACGGTACTGTCGAAAAGCTTGCCATAAAGTCCCAGCTTGCGCTTGTAGGCGATCGAGGCGCCGAAGGTGACGACCAGCGCGATCCAGACCGACAGCAATTGCCGGCTCATTCCGCCGATGATCCCCGCCGTGGGGCCCATCAGCACACCGCCGACGATATAGACCAACACGATGAGGACGGTGGCGTAGAAGCTCCATTCCACCACCATGCCCACCAGCCCGCTCGCGCCCTTGTCGGCGGACAGTGACCCGTCCGCATAGACCGACCGCCCCCCGGACCTGGTCGCGATGCTGAGAAGTATCTGCACCACGCTTGCGATCACCAGTATGGCGACGGAGAGGGCGAGAAACAGGTTCAGCGGTGTGAGTGCGCCGGTCCATGTCAGTTGTTCCATGATCCTGTTCCTCCCTTACGAAATGCGAATGCGCGGATTGAGGAAAATATAGCCGATATCCGAGATCAGCTGCGTCATGAGCACGACGAACACTGATACGACCGAGACGGCCAGCAGCAGTTCGATATCGTTGTTGCCCGCCGCCTGCACCAATACCCAGCCAAAGCCTTTGTAGTTGAACAGCGTCTCGACGATGACAACACCGTTCAGCAACCACGGGATCTGCAACATGATGACGGTGAAGGGCGCGATCAGCGCGTTGCGCAGCGCGTGTTTGACAACGATATTGCCAAAGCTGACGCCTTTCAGGCGCGCTGTGCGGATATATTGCGCGGTCATCACCTCGGTCATCGAGGCCCGCGTCATCCGCGCGATATAGCCCATTCCGTAGAGCGATATGGTCAGCACCGGCAGGAAGAAGTTCTCGAAGGTGGCGTTTTCCATGGCGGTGGTGGCCGAGCCCTTGAACCATTTCAGCCCGAATGCAGAGGACGCAAATACCGCGATAAAGATCACGCCCGAGACATATTCCGGCGTCGCCGTCGTGGTGATCGACACCGTGGACAACGACCGGTCGAGCTTGGATCCCTCCTTCATGCCGGCAAGAACCCCGATGATCAGCGCCATGGGCACCATCAGCAGCAACACGCAGCCCATCAGCTTGCCGGTCAGCGCAAGACGGGTGGCCACGATTGTTCCGACCTCGTCCTTGAAGACGGTCGAATATCCCCAGTCGCCCTGCAAGACGCCGCAGAAGGTATCACGCTCCTCGGGCGGCGTGCCCTCGGGAAAGCAGCGCCCGAAAACCGCGCCGTCTTCGGTTTCCGTCACCCATCCCGGCGCCACACCCAGCCATTGGGCGAACTTCAGCGGCAGCGGGTCAAGATAGCCGCGATTGCCCAGATAGGATTCGACCGCCTCGTCGCTCATCCGGAAGTTGCCCTGCGTCTTGGCAAGCTTTTCGAGGTTCGGATAGAGGTTCGTCAGCCAGAACACGATGAACGTCAGGCACAGGGCCGTCAGCAACATCACGCCCAGACGTCTGAGAATGAATAGTCCCATGGATATCGGCCCCCGTTGGTGGCGTCCGGTGGGTTGGCCCCCCGGTGTGCGGACAGGCGTCCGCGCTTTTGTTGAAAATCACTGCCGCCGCCCCGTGGCGCGACCGGCGCGAAGATGCCTCCGCGTCTAAGTCTGTTCCCCCTGTGGTCCGGGTGTCCGGATCTTATCGTTTCAAGGATCTCGCCGCTGCCGCGCGGACCCGTTGCCCCAATGAGGCACGATAGGGGCATGGGCGTCAACGTCCTGTTTGCGACATCGAGTGCTAAAAACGACAGGGGTCGTCCAAAACCGGGTGGTCAGGCGGAGCGGACGCGGGCGTGCGGGGCAGCCGCTGCGGCACCGGCACCGGGTCTGAGGTGATCGGGGCTCTTGCCGGTGTGCTGCTGGATGAACCGGGCGAAATAGGCATCGCTTTCAAAGCCGAGATGCGTCGCGATGTTGCGCGCGGATTGGGCCGAGGTCTCAAGCATGACCCTCGCGGCGTGAACCAGCCGTTCCGCCAGAAGGTCGGCGGGGCTGCGGCCTGTTGCGGTCTGCACAGCCTGTGTCAGCTGCGTCGCGCTCACGTTCAGCCGCGCGGCATAGTCGGGCACGCTGGCACCGCTGGCAAAGTCGCGGGCCAGTGCCTGGCAATATCGGGCCGATAGCGCCTCTGCGTCGGTGGGTGTCGAGCGGGCGCTCTGTTCGAGCGCGATCTGGCGGCGCAGCCAGACGGACATTAGCGCCACATGCGCCTCCATTGCATCCTCGAAGAGCGGCCGTTTCATCGCCTGTTCGCGCTGCGCGGTTTCGATGAGGGCGGTCAGTTCCCCCTGTGCATCGCCGTCGCGCACGCGCAGCTGCCACGGATCGGTGGGCAGGCGCAGCGAGCTGCTGGGCGGGATCAGCACCGCCTGACCGAATCCCTGCCGCCCCAGATCGAGCGAAAACAGCGACCGCGCGGGCAGCAAGATCGCGTTGTGAACCCCGACGCCGCGCAGGCGTCCGTTGAGCAAAAGACGCCCCTGGCCGCGGGTGATCCACAAAAGCGTGTGTTGCGGACGGTCGTGGACCATGCGCAATCGCCACTCCTGACCACCGCTGAGACCTGCAAGGCTGAGTATGCGGATACCGTGATCCCCCATGTGCGGAACTCCTGAATCTGCCGGTCGATAGCTACAACCATAAAGGGATCTATGGATTCGGAAAGCGGCGTTTCTAAGGACGCGGAATCATGCCGGAAGGTCGATCTGCCTCCAACTCGCCATTTTGTTGCGCACCCATGTGCGCTGGCGTTTGGCGTAGCGGCGCGTGGCGATCACGGCCTGCGCGCGGGCCTCCTCCAGCGTGATCCGGCCAAGGTGATGCTGCATCAGTTCGGGCACGCCGATGGCGCGGTGCGCGGGAAGTGCGGGGTCGTACTGCGCCGCCTGTGCCGCGATTTCGTCGAGGGCGCCGGCCGCGATCATCGCGTCGAAGCGCCGCTCGATACGGTCGTTCAGCCACGCGCGCTCCACCCGCAAGGCGATCTGCGTGGCCGCCCCCGGCGGCAGCAGCGGCGCGCCCGTGGTGTCCTGCCACGCGGCGAGCCCTTTGCCGGTGGCTGTCTGCACCTCCCACGCGCGCTGCACGCGGGCACGGTTGGCGCAATCGATGCGGTCTTGTGTGTCGGCGTCCAGATCGGCGAGCATCGCCTCGCGGGTCAACCCGTCGCCACGCTCGCGCACGTCTGCGGGTGTCGCGGGGATCTCGGCCAGCCCGTCGGTGAGTGCCGCAAAATAGAGGCCGGTGCCGCCGACGATGATCGGACGCCGATCGCCCTGCAGCAGCGGTGCGACCTCGCGCAGCCAGTGACCGGCGGAATAGGGCGCATCGAAGGGCACATGACCGTAGAGAAGGTGGGGCGCGCGGGCCTCTTCCTCGGCGGAGGGGCGCGCGGTGACCACACGCCAGCACTCATAGACCTGGCTTGCGTCGGCGTTCACGATCACACCGCCCTGCGTTTGCGCGATGGCCAGCGCCAGCGCCGATTTGCCCGATGCCGTGGGCCCCGCGATCAGAACCGGGCGCTTCGGGTCGATATCCGCTAGCAGGGCGTTGAAAACCGCATCCGACATTTCTCGCCGCTCTCCCTCGCGCTGCATTGAACCTCGGCGCTGTTTGCGACATTTTGGGCCACGGCGAAAGCCTCAGAAAATAACGCTCCCCGAAAGGTGCCCCATGTCAGACCAGCCGCAAACGACTTTCCGCCGCGTCATGCTCAAGATTTCCGGTGAGGCACTGATGGGAGATCAGGGGTTCGGTTTGAACCCGCCGACCGTTGAACGCATCGCCGCCGAGGTGAAATCGGTTCACGATATGGGGGTCGAGATCTGCATGGTCATCGGCGGCGGCAACATCTTTCGCGGGTTGCAAGGATCCGCGCAGGGGATGGAACGGACGACCGCAGACTACATGGGGATGCTTGCCACGGTGATGAACGCGCTGGCGATGCAATCCGCGCTGGAAGGGCTGGGCATTCATACGCGGGTCATTTCGGCGATCACGATGAACGAGGTCGCCGAGCCCTACATCCGCCGCCGCGCCGTGCGCCATCTGGAGAAAAAGCGCGTGTGCATCTTCGCGGCGGGCACCGGGAACCCCTATTTCACCACCGACACCGCCGCGACCCTGCGCGCAAATGAAATGTCCTGCGAGGCGATCTTCAAAGGCACCAAGGTCGACGGGGTGTACGACAAGGACCCGGCCAAGTTCGACGATGCGGTCCGCTATGATACGGTCAGTTACGACGATGTTCTGGCCAAGCGGCTGGGGGTGATGGACGCATCCGCCATTGCGCTGGCGCGTGACAACAATCTGCCGATTATTGTCTTCTCGCTGGACGAGCCGGGCGGGTTCCGCGGCATTCTGGCAGGGCAGGGCACCTACACCCGCGTTCAGGGATAGCGGGCCGGATTACTCGGTCTGCGTCAACTCGCGCGGCACGTCGAGCGTGACAATCGTGCCCGACAGGCCGCGCTCGACGGCAATCTCGGCCTTCAGTCCCTTGGTCAGCTGCTGCACGATGCGTCCGCCCAGCGAGCTTTTCTTCGGCCACTCCGTCCCTTCGGGGATCCCCACGCCGTCGTCGCTGACCTGAATGCGCAACACACCTTCGCTGAGCTGTTTGAAACGCACTTCGACCAATCCTGAGTCGCGGTCGACAAAGGCGTGCTGCATGGCGTTTGTCATGACTTCGGAGACGATCAGCCCCAGCTGCGTCGCCGTCTCCATCGGGACACGGTATTCGTCGGCGTCGATGTTCACGCGCACGCCGCTGCGCCCGTCGATATAGGCAATCGCGTTGGACACGCGCGTCAGGTAGGCGCCAAGGTTCACGGAATCCTTGTTCGAATCCCGCGATGTCGCGTTCGCGGCGTTCATTTCCTCGTAGAGCAGTTGCAGCGTCTCGACCCGGCGGGCGAGGGTTTCGAATTCGTTTCCGGCCGTATCGACGGTATCGCGGGCCTGAAGGCGGATCATGCCGATAATCATCGAAAGGTGATTCTTCACCCGGTGCTGGATCTCGGACAAGGCGTCCAGCACCTTGGATTCCGCATCATCCTCGCTTTCCGCGATGGACTGCACACCCAGAAAATAGGGTGTCTCGCCTTCGTCCGTGTTCAAGGGCGTCATCATCAGCCGGTTCAGAAACATCGATCCGTCCGCGCGGTAGTTGCGCAGGACCACGGTCACCGGCTCGCGCGCGGAAATCGCCGCGCGCAGACGCTTGATCCCCTTCTGGTCGGTATCGCCGGCTTGCAGAAACCGGCAATTGCGACCCACGGCCATCTCGTTGCTGTATCCGGTCATCCGCTCGAACGCGCGGTTCACATAGACAATCGGGTTGTCCTTGAGCAGCGGGTTGGTCAGCACAAAGGCATAGGAGGTCCGCTCGAATGCCTCCACAGGGACTGCGGGGCGCGACATTTGGGCGGTAGAGGACGCATCGTTCGACATGATCGGGCCTGTTCTGGTCCGCCGCTTGGGGCGGTCGTGGTGGTTCGGTCGGATTTCGCGGCTGTTGCGCGCATCGTGTAAATTTTCAAGTTGAAGACATAGTATTGAAATTCAGGAATTCTAGAATATCACCAAATTATGTCATCCGACACATCGGACAAGCGCCATAGCGCCGGTTGCGGACCCTGTCGGCGGTCCTTTGCAGGCCACGAGATGAGCATAAACCCGGCTTTCCATGGCCGCACCAATGCTCTACACCCTTCAAGCAACAAAACAGAAGACGAGGCCTATTCATGTCTGACGATTTTATGCTGGACACAGATGATCTTGAGCGGCGGATGAAGGGGGCGATCGCATCGCTGCGGACCGAATTCGCCTCCCTGCGCACCGGGCGCGCATCGGCATCCATGCTTGAGCCGGTGATGGTCGATGCCTACGGGTCGATGACCCCGATCAACCAGGTCGGGACGGTCAACGTGCCGGAGCCGCGGATGGTGACGATCAATGTCTGGGACAAGGGGCTCGTCGGCAAGGTCGAGAAAGCGATCCGTGAAAGCGGTCTGGGCATCAACCCGCAATTGAACGGCACCATCATCATGCTGCCGATCCCCGAGTTGAACGAGGAGCGCCGCACGCAGCTGACGAAAGTCGCCGGATCCTACGCCGAAAATGCGCGGGTCAGCATTCGCAATGTGCGCCGCGACGGCATGGACCAGATCAAGAAAGCCAAGAGCGACGGCCTGTCCGAGGACGACCAGAAATTCTGGGAGACCGAGGTTCAGGATCTCACCAACAAGCAGATCGCCGCAGTGGACGAGCTGCTGGAAACCAAGCAGGCGGAGATCATGCAGGTTTGAAACAGCCCTCCGAAAGCGCTCAGGCGGAGCGTTTTGCTGTTGCACAGGGCGACGCCTCGGAGGCCCCGCTTTCGGGAGCAGCTCTTGCTCCCTCACCGGGCAGATGCCGCAGCGCTCTGCCCCCGTTGCTTCGCCGAGAAAGGTCAGCATGATCGCACAAGTATCCCCGGCCCAGACACCGCCACCGGACGGCCCGCGTCACGTGGCGATCATCATGGACGGAAACGGTCGTTGGGCCACCCAGCGCGGCAGGCCGCGCCTGTTTGGCCACCACGCAGGGGCCAAGCGCGTGCGCGAAGTGGTCGAGGCATGCCCCGATCTGGGGGTCGAATACCTGACGATATTCGCTTTCTCGACCGAGAACTGGAAACGGACACAAGTCGAGGTGGCGGGCCTGATGAGCCTGTTCCGCCGCTACATCACCAAGGAAACGCGTGCGCTGAGCGCCGAAGGCGTGCGTGTCAGGTTCATCGGTGACCGTGTACGGCTGGACGACAAACTGATCAAGCTGATGAACGAGCTTGAGGAAGTGACCGCCCACAACACCCGTGTCCACCTGACGATCGCGCTGAACTACGGGGGCCGCGACGAGGTCGCGCGCGCCACCAAGCGGCTGGCACAGGATGTGGCAAGCGGGCGGCTTGACCCCGAGATGGTAGATGAAGAAACCCTGCCAAAGTACCTTGATACTTACGTTCTTCCCGATCCGGACCTTGTGATCCGCACCAGCGGCGAAGCGCGGATCTCGAACTTTCTGCTGTGGCAGTCGGCCTATGCGGAATATGAATTCATCGATACGCTCTGGCCCGATTTCAGCCGCGAGGAATTCGGGCGCCTGTGCGCATCCTACGGCAACCGCGACCGCCGCTTCGGCGCTGTGAAGACGTGAGGACACGATGACCAACGGGGACGAGACGCAGCAGGACAAATGGTCCGATCTGGCGGCGCGCATGGCGTCCGGGGCGGCCATGGTGCTGATCGGCGCGTTGGGGGTATTTCTGGGCGGGCATGTGTTCCATGTCCTCGTGGCGCTGATCTGCGGGATGATGATCTGGGAACTGGTGGGCATGTTGCGCCCAGACGCCAATCGCGGCCCGCTGTTGCTGGGCGGTTTTTCGGGCGTTGCGGTGCTGGCTTCGGTCTATCTGCCGGTCGGTTTTGCCTTGCCGTTGCTTCTGGCGCCCGCGCTTTTCGGATTTGGACAGCTTGACCGCAACCGCACGATCTTCATGTCGTTCACGGTGATGATCCTGCTGTCGGGTTTCGGCCTGATGCAGGTGCGCGATGACATGGGCGTGGGCTGGATGCTGTGGCTGGTTCTGGTGGTCGTTGTGACCGATGTGGTGGGCTATTTCGCCGGTCGCACCTTCGGCGGCCCGAAATTCTGGCCCCGCGTGAGCCCCAAGAAAACATGGTCCGGAACTGCCGCAGGCTGGGTTGCTGCCGCGATCGTCGGCCTGATCTTTTCGTTCAACACCGGTGTCGGCCTGCAACTCATCGGGATTTCCGTTGCGGTGTCGATGGCCTCGCAGATGGGCGATATGGCGGAATCCGGCATGAAACGGAAGATGGGCGTCAAGGACAGCTCGAACCTCATCCCCGGCCACGGCGGTCTGCTGGACCGTTTCGACGGGATGCTGGGTGCGTCGGTGTTCCTGCTGATCATCGGCCAGTTCATCGGCTTCCCGCCCGGTCTGGGATAAACGATGCGGCGGATCAGTATTTTCGGCGCGACCGGATCAATCGGGCAGAACACAATCGATCTGATCGCCCGGGCTCCGGATGACTACGATGTGGTGGCGCTGACCGGTGCCGGCAACATTGCCCAGCTCGCGCAGGACGCGATCCGCCTGCGCGCGGATATCGCCGTCACCGCGGAGGAGGGGCGTCTGGACGAGCTGCGCGATGCGCTCAACGGCAGCGGCGTGCAGGCCGCCGCAGGGGCCGCCGCCATTACCGAAGCCGCGAGCCGTCCTGCCGACTGGATCATGTCCGCCATCGTCGGTGCGGCGGGCCTTGCCCCCGGTCTGGCGGCGCTGGGGCAGGGCAGCACGCTGGCGCTGGCCAACAAGGAATCGCTGGTCTGTGCCGGCCATCTGGTGAAATCCACAGCCGCGCGCCACGGTGCCGCGATCCTGCCTGTCGACAGCGAACATTCCGCCGTTTTCCAGGCGCTGATCGGCGAGGATATGTCGGCGGTCGAGCGGATCATCATCACCGCCTCGGGCGGCGCGTTCCGCGACTGGCCGATCGAGGATCTGCCGAAAGCGACAGTGGCACAGGCCTCCAGCCATCCCAACTGGGACATGGGCCAGCGGATCACGGTCGATTCAGCGTCGATGTTCAACAAGGCCATGGAAGTCATTGAAACGCGGGAATTCTTCGGGGTCGATCCGGACCGGATCGAGGTGATCGTGCACCCGCAATCGATGATCCACGCGCTGGTGGGCTTCAACGACGGCGCGCTGATGGCCCATGTCGGCCCGCCCGATATGCGCCACGCCATCGGCTTTGCGCTGCACCACCCCGCGCGCCGCCACCTGCCGGTCGAGCGGCTGGACCTTGTCGCCATCGGCACTTTCGAATTCCGCCCGCCGGACGAGGCACGCTGGCCCGCGCTGCGCATCGCGCGCGAGGTCATGGCCCGCGGCGGATTGTCCGGGGCGGTGTTCAATGCCGCCAAGGAAACTGCGCTCGACGGGTTCATCGCGGGCCATATACGCTTTACCCAGATGGCCGATGTGGTGGCCGACACGCTTGACGCACTCGATGCACGCGGGGGTCATATTGATGCCACCATGACCCTTGATAACGTGCTCGAGGCAGACCATCTGGCACGCAAGGCCGCGGAATTGGCCATCAAAAAAAGGGCAGGATAGCACATTGGATTTCGTAACTCTGGTCCCGCAGTTCGGCGGGCTCATCTGGACTATTCTTGCGTTTATCGTCGCGCTGTCGGTGATCGTGGCGATCCACGAATACGGCCATTACATCGTCGGACGCTGGTGCGGGATCAAGGCGGATGTGTTCTCGCTCGGGTTCGGACCGGTGTTGTTCGCGCGCAATGATAAGCACGGCACCCGCTGGCAGATCGCCGCCTTGCCCTTCGGCGGCTATGTGAAGTTCGCAGGCGACGCCAACGCGGCCTCCGGCAAGGACGAAGGCGCGATGCAGGAGGCTGCCGCCGATCCCAAGCGCCTGCGCGCCACGATGCACGGCGCTCCCCTCTGGGCACGGGCGCTGACTGTCGCGGCCGGTCCGGTGTTCAACTTCGCATTGTCGATCATCATCTTCGCGGGCATCGCGATGAGCCTTGGCACCGTCAAGGAACCGCTGACCGTGGACGCGCTGAAACCCATGCCGGATCTGGTCGAGGGGCTGGAGCAGGGCGATGTCATCACCGCCATAGCGGGGCGGCCGATCCCGTCGCAGGACGATCTTGACGCCTATATGGACTACATGGGCAATCTGCCGGTCGAACGCGCGCTGGACTACACGGTGGAGCGGGACGGGACCGAACGCATCGTGCCGGGGCCTTATCCGTTGCCCGCGCTCGTTGGCGGTGTCGGCCCCGAAACAGCGGCTTTCGAGGCGGGGCTGCAAAGCGGCGATGTCATCACGGCAATCGACGGCAATCCGATCTTTGCCTTCCAGCAACTCAAGGACGCTGTTGAAAGCTCGGAAGGGCGCCCGCTGCTGCTGGACGTGTGGCGGGGCGGCGAGACACTGAACTTTACGCTGGTGCCGAAATCCACGGACGAACCGCAGCCCGACGGCAGCTTCGTCAACGTGCTGCGCATCGGTATCTCGAGCGACAGCGCCATCACGGCAGCCACCGAAACACCCAGCCTGACCGAGGCGATCGGCAGCGGGTTCGCAGGCACATGGCGCATCATCAAGGGGTCGATTTCGGGCCTTTGGCACATGGTGACGGGCGCGATCAGCACCTGCAACATGTCCGGGCCCGTCGGAATCGCCAAAGTGTCCGGCGCGATGGCCAGTCAGGGCGCCACCAGCTTCATCAACTTCATTGCCGTGCTCAGCACCGCCGTGGGTCTGCTGAACCTCTTTCCGATCCCGGCTCTCGACGGGGGGCATCTGACCTTCTACGCCTACGAGGCCGTAAGAGGAAAACCGCCCAGCGACGGCGCGCTTCGGATCCTGATGACGGTCGGGCTGACCTTGGTACTGGCCCTGATGCTGTTTGCGCTCGGGAACGATCTTTTCTGCCCCTGAGAACAAACAAATGCGCCGGCAGGGCCAAATGCCACGATTTCGCCACAATTGGCCCAATCGAGTGACACAATCGCCTGTCAGGGATGTGTGCGACCGAAGCAAACAAGCAGGAGCGCTTCAATGCAAACCTTGACCAGAGGCTACCGTGGCTTGAGCGTTCTTATGGACCTCAACTGGGACCGCGCACTCTATTTCTGCACCATCGTCTTTGCGCTCTGCGCAGGAGCGTATCTGGGCAGCCTCTGACCCGCGTCAAATTCGAGTCTTTCATCGCATGGCCCGTGTCCGACGACGCGGGCCATTCGGCGTTTGAAAAAAGGGCCGTGATGGTTTTGACAAGTGGGGGCGCTGCGGGTACTCAGGTTGGCAACGGTGTCTATAAGAGTGGTATAAACCATGAGACTGGGGTCAGCAGCACGCTTCACGCGTGGCATTGAGCGTACGTCATCTACGAACTCGGCCCTTACGGGTCTTGCCTTTTCATTACTGGTCACAACGGCCTGGATCGCTCCGGCGCCACAGGTGTCCGCGCAGCAGTACCAGTTCAACACAGTCCGGATCGAGGGCAACCAGCGGATCGGCGACAGCGCCATCCTTGGGCAGGCCGGAATCGTCCGGGGCCAGCCGCTGAGCGCGGGTGAGCTGAACGACGCCTACCAGCGCCTGAACACTTCGGGCCTGTTCGAAGCGGTCGAGATCACGCCGCAGGGCGGAACGCTGCTTATCACCGTGACCGAACTGCCGACGATCAACCGGATCTCATTCGAGGGCAACGCGCGCATCAAGGATGACGCGCTGGAGCAGGTCATCTCCTCCACATCGCGCCGGGTGTTCAACCCTGCGCAGGCCGAACGCGACGCCAACGCCATTGCCGAGGCCTATGCCAACGATGGCCGGCTGGCCGCACGGGTCCAGCCAAAGGTGATCAAGCGCAACCAGAACCGCGTCGACCTGGTGTTCGAGATTTTCGAGGGCGACAACGTCGAGGTGGAGCGCCTGAGCTTTATCGGCAACCGCGAATATTCCGACCGCCGCCTGCGCCGCGTGCTGGGGACCAAGCAGGCCGGTCTGTTCCGCCGCCTGATCCGCCGCGATACCTTTGTCGAGGATCGTGTGGAATTCGACAAACAGCTGCTGCGCGATTTCTACCTCTCGCGCGGCTACGTCGACATGCGGATCAACTCGGTCAACGCCCAGCTGACCGAAGAGCGCGACGGGTATTTCGTCGGCTTCAACATTCAGGAAGGCCAGCAATTCAAGTTCGGCGACGTTTCGGTCACTTCCGAATTGCCCAACGTGGACGGTGACGCCTATGCCCGTATCGTCAAGGTGCGTCCCGGTGTCGTCTATTCCCCGACACTGGTCGAATCCGATATCGCGCGTCTGGAACGTCAGGCGATCCGCGACGGCGTCGATTTCATGCGGGTCGAACCGCGGATCACCCGCAACGACCGGGATCTGACGCTGGATGTCGAATTCCTGCTCACCCGCGGCGAGCGCATTTTCGTCGAGCGCATCGATATCGAAGGCAACACCGCCACGCTTGACCGCGTGGTCCGCCGTCAGTTCGACAGCGTCGAGGGCGATCCCTTCAATCCGCGCGAAATCCGGCAGGCGGCCGAGCGTATCCGTGCCCTCGGCTATTTCGAGACGGCAGAGGTGAACGCGCGCGAGGGGTCGAGCCCCGAGCAGGTGATCGTGGACGTCGATGTCGAGGAAAAGCCGACAGGCTCGCTCAATTTCGGCGGCTCGTTCTCGTCCAACGACGGTTTCGGTCTCGCGATCAGCTTCGCCGAGGAAAACTTCCTCGGACGCGGGCAGAAGCTTTATCTCAACCTTTCCACCGCCACCGAAGCACGTCGCTACGGGCTGAACTTTGTCGAACCTGCCCTGCTGGGACGCGACGTGTCGTTCGGTCTGCGGCTTGATTACGCGGAAACCAATTCGTCCTTCTCGACCTATGACGCAGAGCGTTTCACATTCGAGCCGAGCCTGACTTTCCCGGTCAGCGAAAACGGCCGTCTGCAACTTCGCTATACAGCGCAGGAGATCGAGGTGAAGGAGCGCGATCCGGTCATCAACGGTCTGGTCGTTCAGGACGATATCGACGCGGGCGCGCTGCTCAGCTCCTCCATCGGGTATGAATACAGCTACGACACCCGCCGCACCGGGCTGGACCCGAACGCCGGTGTGCTGTTCCGCTTCAGCCAGGACCTTGGCGGGCTTGGCGGCGATCAGGAATATATCCGCACCACCGCACAGCTGATCGGCGAACGCCGCATCTTCAACGAGGAAGTTACCCTGCGCGCCTCGCTTTCGGGCGGCGCACTGGCATGGCGGGGCGGGAACAACCGTGCGGTCGACCGCTTCGTGCTGACACCATCGCAGATGCGCGGCTTTGAACCCGGCGGCATCGGCCCGCGCGAGACCAGCGCAGCCGAAGGCGACACGCTGGGCGGCAACATGTACGTTGTCGGGCGTCTTGAGGCGGAATTCCCGCTGGGCCTGCCGGAAGAATACGGCATTCGCGGCGGTGTCTTCTACGATGTGGGCAACCTTTGGGATCTCTCCGACGTCAATCTGGGCGGTGCGACCGTCAGCGGCGAAAGCGGGTCCTTCCGCCATGTGATCGGGTTTTCGATCTTCTGGGATACCCCTGTGGGCCCGCTCCAGTTCAACGTCTCCGATGCGATCCGCAAGGAAGACTTCGACCGCGAGCAGAAGTTCGAAGTGACCCTGCAGACCCAGTTCTGATCCGGTGACGGGCCGGTTTCTATCCTGTGTTCTGGCGGCAGGTCTTTTCCTGTCGCCGCACGCCGCCTTGGCGCAGGACACACCGCCCTCGACCCCCATCCTGACCATCGACAGCGAGCGGCTGTTTCTCAGCAGTGATTTCGGCCAGCGCGTTGCCGCCGAGATCGAGGCGCGCGGCAACGAACTGGCCAGCGAAAACCGCCGGATCGAGGCAGAGCTTGCCGCCGAGGAGCAGGAACTGACCAACCGGCGCGCCGAGATGACCGCAGAAGAATTCCGCCCCCTCGCGGATGATTTTGACGCCCGCGTTCAGCAGACCCGCGCCGCACAGGCCGCCAAGTCCCGCGCGCTCAACAGTCTTCTGGACCGCGAGCGCGAGATTTTTCTGGGCGCGGCTGGTCCGGTGCTTCAGGAATTGATGGAAGACGTCGGGGCCAGCGTGGTTCTGGAGCGCAGGACCGTCTTCATCAGCACCAACAGCAGCGACATCACGGCAGCGGCGATTGCGCGGATCAATGATGTGCTCGGCGCGGGTGAAACCCTTGAACGCGCGCCCGAAAGCGCCCCTGCGAACCCCGACTAGCGGGCCTCGCACGCTTGCCCAAGCGGGGCGAAGTTGCTAGCACCGGACAGGCCGGTTGCCAAAGCGAAGGAAGACACATGACCGACGAGCTCAAGCGCGCGGATATCCACACCATCCAGCGGATCTTGCCCCACCGCTATCCCTTTCTTCTGGTCGACAAGGTCGAAGAGATCGACGGAACCACCTCTGCCGTGGGCTACAAGAACGTCACCATGAACGAGCCGCATTTTCAGGGCCACTTTCCCGGCAGCCCGATCATGCCCGGCGTCACCATTGTCGAGGCGATGGCCCAGACCGCAGGCGTGATGATCGGCGTGGCGCTCGACCAGCTCGACACCGACATGCTGATCTATTTCATGTCCATCGATAACTGCAAATTCCGCCGCAAGGTGATCCCCGGCGACGTGGTGCGCATGGACGTCAAGACCGTGCGCGGCAAACCCGGCGGCAAGATCTGGAAGTTCTCCGGCGTCGCCACCGTCGACGGTGAAATGGCCGCCGAGGCCGAATTCATGGCGATGCTCGACCTGCCCAAAGGGGACGGCTGATGGCCACGCATCCCAGCGCCGTGATTGAACAAGGCGCGCAGGTCGATCCCAGTGCCGAGATCGGGCCGTTCTGCGTGATCGGGCCCGAGGTCACGATCGGCGCGAGGGTCGTGCTGAAATCGCATGTTGTGGTGACCGGCAAGACGACGATCGGCGAGGAAACGACCGTGTTCCCCTTTGCCGTGATCGGCGAGATCCCGCAGGACCTCAAGTTCAAGGGCGAAGCCTCCCGGCTGGAGATCGGTGCGCGCAACCGCATCCGCGAGCATGTGACGATGAACTGCGGCACCGAAGGCGGTGGCGGCATCACGCGGATCGGGGACGACGGGCTGTTCATGGCAGGCTGTCACATCGCCCATGACGCGCAGGTCGGCAACCGCGTGATCGTGGTGAACAATGCCGCCGTGGCGGGCCATTGCGTGATCGAGGACGAAGTCATCATCGGCGGGCTGTCCGGCATCCACCAATGGGTTCGCATCGGGCGCGGCGCGATCATCGGCGCGGTCACGATGGTGACCAACGATGTCATCCCCTACGGTCTGGTGCAGGCGCCCCGCGGGCATCTTGACGGCCTGAACCTTGTCGGGCTGAAACGCCGCGGCGTGGCGCGCAGCGACATCACCGCCCTGCGGGCCGCCTTCCAGATGCTGGCGCAGGGCGAAGGCACGTTTCACGACCGCGCCGACCGGCTGGGCCGCGAAACGGAAAGCACCTATGTCCGCGAGATTGTCGATTTCGTGATGGCCGATACCGGGCGTCACTTCCTGACGCCGAAATGACGCTGGCGCTGATCGCCGGGCGCGGGACCTTGCCCGCCGCCGTCGCGGCCGCCGCCAGCGCACAGCCCGTTGTCTGCGCCTATGAGGGCACCTCTCCCGAGGGCCTCGACATCGATCTGACCTTTCGGCTGGAAACGCTGGGCACGCTGCTTGTGCGCCTTGGTGAACGCGGTGTGACGCAGGTCTGTTTCGCGGGTGGCATCGACCGTCCGCAGCTTGACCCGACCAAGCTTGATTCCGAAACCGCGCCGCTTGTCCCGCTGTTCATGGAAGCCTTGCAAAAGGGGGACGACGGGGCCTTGCGCGTGGTGATGGACCTGTTCGAGCGTACCGGCTTCACCGTTCTCGGCGCGGATGAGGTCGCCCCCGATCTGTTGGCGAAGGGGGGTGTGCACAGTGAACTCTGGCCCGACGCCGCGATGCGCCGCGACGCCGAAATCGCGGCAGAGCATATCCTAGAGCTTTCCGCAAAGGACATCGGTCAGGCCTGCGTCGCGGGCAATGGCACGTTGCGCGCGATGGAAGATGCGGCGGGCACCGATGCCATGCTGGCGGGGCTGGGTGATCGCGGCGCGGGGGCGATCCTGTTCAAGGGGCCGAAGGCCGGGCAGACCCGCAAGATCGATCTGCCGACCGTCGGTCCCGAAACCTTCATCGCCGCCGCCCGCGCCGGTCTGCGCGGCGTGGTCGTGGACGCGGGCGATGTGATCGTGCTCGACGCCCCCCGCTGCACGGCGCTGGCGGATGAACACGGGCTCGTTTTCTGGGCCCGAACCGGCGAATGACCGGGCCGCTGCGCGTCTTCATCCTTGCCGGCGAACCCTCGGGCGACAATCTGGGCGGGGCGCTGATGGCAGGGCTCAGGGCCGAAGGCGGGCAGATCGACTTCCAGGGCATCGGCGGTGCGCGGATGCAGGCGGAGGGGCTGGAGAGCCTGTTCGACATGTCCGAACTCAGCGTCATGGGGCTGGCAGAGATCCTGCCGAAATACCGTCACCTGAAGCGGCGGATTGCTGAGACCGCCGAGGCGGTGATCGCGATGCAGCCCGATGTGCTGATCACCATCGACAGCCCCGATTTCTCGCTCAGGGTAGCGAAGCTGGTGAAAGCGCGCAGCGCCATCCGGACGGTTCACTATGTGGCGCCCACGGTCTGGGCATGGCGGCCGAAACGGGCCGAGAAAATGGCCCGCCATATCGATCAGGTTCTGGCGCTCTTTCCGTTCGAGCCGCCCTATATGGAGCGCGCCGGCATGCGCTGCGACTTTGTCGGGCATCCAGTGGTATCCGAGCCGGTGGCGAGCGATGCGCAGGCACAGGCGTTTCGGGACAGCCATGGCATCGGCGATGCGCCGATGCTGTTGGTGCTGCCGGGGTCGCGCCGGTCGGAAGTGTCGCGCCTCGGGGCGCCGTTCGGCGATGCCGTGGCCCGCGTGGTGGCCCAACGCCCCGACATCCGCGTGGTCGTGCCCGCCGCCGCCCATGTCGCGGTAGAGGTCGCGGCGCTGGTGCGCGACTGGCCGGGATCGCCGGTGGTGATCGACCCGACCGACGGCCACAGCGCAGACGACAAGCGCGCGGCCTTCCGCGCGGCGGATGTGGCGCTTGCCGCGTCAGGAACCGTGTCGCTGGAGCTTGCGGCGGCGCAAACGCCGATGGTCATCGCTTACGACATGAACTGGCTCAGCCGGTTGATTATCGGGCGGATGTTGCTGGTGGATACGGTCACGCTGGTCAATCTTGTGTCTGACACCCGTGCCGTGCCCGAATTCATCGGCGCGGAGTGCGCAGGCCCGTTGATCGCGAAAGGCCTGCAGGCCGTCCTCGATGCACCGGATGCGCAACGCGCGGCCATGGCGACCACGCTGGAGCGTTTGGGGCAGGGCGGCGACCCGCCGGGATTGCGGGCCGCCCGCGCGGTTCTGGACGGGCTTGGCCGCGGCTGATCAGCCGCGGTGGATCCAGCCGCCCCCGAAAATGCGGCTGCTGTCGGTGTCGTAAAAAACGCAGGCCTGACCGGGGCTGACCCCTTCTTCGGGGCTCAGCAATTCGACCTCGGCTGTGGTCGCGCTGAGCGGGCGCAGGATCGCCTCTGCCGGGGGCCGCGTGGAGCGGACGCGCACGGCGACATGCCATTCGTCGCGCGATGTGAATGCCTCGTCGCCGAGCCAGTTGACCTCTTTCACGGGGATCGTCCGCGTGGCGAGCATGAGCTTTGGCCCGACCACGACTTCCTTGCGGTCGGCATCAAGCTTGACCACATAGAGCGGATCGCTGAGCCCGCCGATGCCGAGCCCCCGGCGCTGGCCGATGGTGTAGTTGATGACGCCGTCGTGCTGCGCCAGCACGGTACCGTTCGTGTCGACGATATTTCCCGGATCGGCCGCTTCGGGGCGCAATTTCCGGATCACCGACGCATAGTCGCCATCAGGGACAAAGCAGATGTCCTGACTGTCGGGTTTGTTCGCCACCCGCAGACCGTAGCGTTCTGCAAGGGCGCGTGTCGCGTCCTTGGACGGCAGGTGCCCCAGCGGAAAGCGCAGGTAATCCAGCTGCTCGGGGGTGGTGGAGAACAGGAAATAGGACTGGTCGCGGTTCGCGTCCGCCGCGCAATGCAGTTCGGGGCCGTTCGCCCCCACCATCCGCTGGATATAGTGACCCGTTGCCATGCAATCCGCATCCAGATCCTTGGCGGTTTCCAGCAGATCCTTGAACTTGACCCGCTCGTTGCAGCGGATGCAGGGGACGGGCGTCGCACCGCCCAGATAGCTGTCGGCGAATTCGTCGATCACCGCATCCTTGAACACGTTCTCATAGTCCAGCACGTAGTGGGGGAATCCCATATCCTCGGCCACGCGGCGCGCGTCGTGGATGTCGATCCCCGCGCAACATGCGCCCTTCTTGGCCAGCGCCGCACCGTGATCGTAGAGTTGCAGGGTCACGCCGACGACATCATAGCCTTCCTCGGCCAGCATCGCGGCGACCACCGAACTGTCCACGCCACCCGACATCGCCACGACAACGCGGGTATCCTCGGGGGCTTTGGCAAAGCCGAGCGAATTGAGCGGTGCGGTCTGGTCGAGCGCCATGGGACAACTTTCTGATCGTGTGGGTTTGAAAGGGAATATAGGAAAATGCGATGCAGTCACAAGGGCGGGTTTCACCTGTCCTTAAGCGCCTCCACCGATTGTGATCCCAGCAACAGAGTGGTGAGGTTCAATGTATCTCAAGAAAGTCGAAGGACCGCGGGCGGTCACGCTCGCCGATGGCAGCGTCATGACGCAGGCCGATCTGCCCCCGCCGGATACCACGCGCTGGGTCGCCTCGCGCAAGGCCGCGGTGGTGCGCGGCGTGGTCTACGGGCTGATCAGCCAGGACGCCGCCCTCGAGCGCTACAGTTTAAGTGACGATGAATTCATTTCCTGGGTCCGTGCGGTGTCTACGCACGGTGAGGCCGCGCTAAAAACGACACTCGTCCAAAAATATCGACAACTTTAGGTAGTCGGATTAACCTGAGATGGTAAATTTACGGCTGGTTAACCTTTATTGTTCAGGATGTTTCGAGTGATGACCCCTTTACCGCGGAGCTAATCCAATATGCGTGTGCTGCTTGTCGAAGACGATCCAACAACTTCCAAAAGCATCGAGTTGATGCTGACTCATGCCAATCTGAACGTTTACGCGACGGATCTGGGGGAGGAGGGTATCGATCTCGCCAAGCTTTATGACTACGACATCATCCTGCTCGATCTCGATCTTCCGGATATGAACGGTCACGAGGTGCTGCGGCAACTGCGGCTCAGCCGGATCGAAACGCCGATCCTGATCCTGTCCGGTGCTGACGACACGGAAAACAAGATCCGCGGATTCGGCTTTGGCGCCGACGACTACCTGACCAAACCCTTTCACCGCGAAGAACTGGTGGCGCGCATTCACGCGATCATCCGCCGGTCCAAGGGCCATTCCCAATCGGTCATCGATACCGGCATGGTCTCGGTCAATCTGGACGCAAAGACGGTCAGCGTTTCTGGCAAGTCCGTGCATCTGACGGGCAAGGAATACCAGATGCTCGAACTGCTGAGCCTGCGCAAGGGAACGACCCTGACCAAGGAGATGTTCCTCAACCATCTCTACGGCGGCATGGACGAGCCGGAGCTGAAAATCATCGACGTGTTCATCTGCAAGCTGCGCAAAAAGCTCAGCGTCGCCACGGGGGGCAGCAACTATATCGAAACGGTGTGGGGGCGCGGCTATGTCCTGCGCGATCCGGATCCTGCGGAAATGAATATCGCCGCCAGCGCCTAGCGCTGCCGGTCTGAAAATCGCTAGACCTGTCTCGGGGTGCGGCCTATCTGTGTGGCGACAGGTGGGAATACAGAGACGGGGATCGCGTGGCGGATCAAGTGGACACATCGCAGATTGACGTAGACGCATTGACCCAAGCGCAGGCCGAGGCAGAACTCGCGCGGCTCGCCGAGCGTCTGGGCACCGCGAACACCGCCTATCATGCCGAAGATGCACCGGTGATGCCGGATGCCGAGTATGACGCGCTGAAACGGCGCAACGCGGCGATCGAGGCACGTTTCACCGATCTCAAACGCGCCGACAGCCCCACCGAACAGGTGGGTGCGGCACCGGCCTCGGGCTTTGGCAAGGTGACGCATGCGGTCTCCATGCTGTCGCTGGCGAATGCCTTTACCGACGAAGATGTGCGCGAGTTCGACACCAGCGTGCGGAAATACCTCGGCCTCGGCGCGGATGATCCGCTGGCCTACACCGCCGAGCCCAAAATCGACGGGCTGTCGCTGTCGCTGCGCTACGAAGGCGGGCATCTGGTGCAGGCCGCCACCCGCGGCGACGGCAGCGTCGGCGAGAACGTCACCGCCAACGCCCGCACCATCGAGGACATCCCCGAAGAGATCGCCGGCGCGCCCGAGGTGCTGGAGGTCCGCGGTGAGGTTTACATGAGCCACGCGGATTTCGCCGCCCTCAACACGCGACAGGAAGAACGCGGCGGGAAGACATTCGCCAATCCGCGCAACGCCGCCGCCGGATCGCTGCGCCAGCTAGATCCCGAAATCACCCGCGCGCGACCGCTGAAGTTCTTCGCCTACGCCTGGGGCGATGTGTCGGCGCCGCTGGCGGATACGCAGGCGGGCGCGATCCAGCGGCTGGCCGATTTCGGCTTTTCGGTAAACCCTCTGACCCGGCGCTGCGACGGCCCCGACGAGATGACCGCGCATTACGCAAAGATCGAATCACAACGCGCGACGCTGGGCTACGATATCGACGGCGTGGTCTACAAGGTGGACGATCTGGCGTTGCAAAAGCGGCTCGGCTTCCGCTCGACCACACCACGCTGGGCCACGGCGCATAAATTCCCCGCCGAACTCGCGTGGACCCGGCTTGAGAGTATCGACATTCAGGTGGGCCGCACCGGTGCGCTCAGCCCCGTGGCGCGGCTGACGCCGGTGACGGTGGGCGGCGTGGTCGTGTCCAACGCCACCCTGCACAACGAGGATTACATTCAGGGCCGCGACAGCAAGGGCCAGCAGATCCGCGACGGCAAGGATATCCGCGTCGGTGATTGGGTGCAGGTCTATCGCGCGGGCGACGTGATCCCCAAGATCGCCGATGTCGATCTTTCGAAGCGGCCCGATGACGCAACCGCTTTCGAATTCCCGCACAGCTGTCCGGAATGCGGCAGTGACGCGGTGCGCGAACCCGGCGATGCCGTGCGCCGCTGCACCGGCGGGCTGATCTGTCCCGCGCAGGCGGTCGAAAAGCTCAAGCATCTCGTGTCGCGCGCGGCGTTCGACATCGACGGGCTCGGAGCCAAGCAGGTGGAACAGTTCTACGCCGATGGCTGGATCGCGGAACCTGCGGATATCTTCACCCTTCAGGATCGCTATGGCAGCGGCGTCCAGCAGCTCAAGAACCGCGAAGGCTGGGGGGACAAATCCGCCAAGGCCCTCTTCGCCGCCATCGAGGACAAGCGCAGCATACCGCTGGCGCGGCTGATCTTTGGTCTGGGCATCCGCCACGTGGGCGAAGCCGCCTCTGGCCTGATCGCACGTCACTACGGCAGCTGGGACGCGCTCAGCACCGCGATGGAAGAGGCCAGGGACTGCGAGGGGCCCGCGTGGGACGATCTGGTCGGGATCGACGGCATGGGCAGCGTCATGGCCGGATCGCTGGTCGGCACATTCGCGCAACCGGCCGAACGCGCGTCGATCGACCGGCTGGTCGATCAGCTGACGGTTCAGGAGGCAGTGCAGGCCGATACCTCCACGTCGCCGGTGGCGGGTAAGACCGTGGTTTTCACCGGAACGCTCGAAAAAATGACCCGCGCCGAGGCCAAGGCCCGCGCCGAGCGGCTGGGCGCGAAGGTATCGGGGTCGGTCAGCGCCAAGACCGATCTGCTGGTTGCGGGCCCCGGCGCGGGATCGAAAGCCAAGAAGGCCGCGGAACTGGGCATCGAAACGCTGGACGAGGACGGCTGGCTGGCGCTCATCGGCACCGCATGAGCAGCCGTCCCGAACCGCTTTTCCCGCTGTTTGCGGGGCTGGAAACTCTCGAAGGTGTCGGCCCGAAGACCGCGCAGAACCTTGCCCAGATGGGGGTCGATGCGCCGCGCGATCTGCTGTTCACATTGCCCCACTCGGGCATCGACCGCCGCCTGCGCGACAGCGTGCAGGGCGCGCCGCTGCCCGGAGTGGTGACGGTCGCCGTGACGATCGGCAAACATGCGCCCCCGCGCAACCGCACCGGCGCATACCGCATCTACGTCGAGGACGCGCAAACCTCGTTTCAGCTGGTGTTCTTCCACGCGCGCGGCGACTACTGGCAGCGCCAACTGCCCGAGGGCAGCAGGCGTGTCGTGTCGGGCCGGGTGGAGCTTTTCGACAGCATGGCGCAGATGGTGCACCCCGATTTCATCGTGCCGGAAAGCGACGCGGCGAGCATCCCCGCATTCGAACCCGTCTATCCGCTGACCCACGGGATCACCCAGAAACTGATGTGGAAATCGACCCGTGCTGCGCTTTCACGGGTGCCGAAGATGGGTGAATGGATCGATCCGGGGCAAAAGGCGCTCAAGGGCTGGCCCGATTTTGGCGCGGCGATGACAGCGGCCCACACGCCGCAATCGCTTGGCGATATCGCCGCCACAGCGCCCGCACGCGAGCGGCTGGCCTATGACGAACTTCTAGCCCACCAGATCACCCTCGCACTCGCCCGCCAGAAGGAACGGCGCAGCAAGGGGCGGGTGACGCAGGCGACCGGAACGCTACAGGCGCGGGTGCGCGCAAGCCTGCCCTACAAACCCACTGGCGCGCAGGTCCGCGCCATCGAAGAAATTACCACGGATATGGCCAGCCCGACCCGCATGAACCGCCTGCTTCAGGGCGACGTCGGCGCGGGCAAGACGCTGGTTGCGTTCATGGCGCTTCTCGCGGCGGTCGAGGCGGGCAGGCAGGGCGTTCTGATGGCCCCGACCGAGATCCTCGCCCGGCAGCATCTGGCAGGGTTGCAGCCGATGGCGGAACAGGCGGGCGTCGTGCTGGAAATCCTGACGGGGCGCGACAAGGGGGCCGAGCGCGAGGCAAAGCTGCGCGCGCTCTCCCAAGGCGATATCCAGATCCTTGTCGGCACCCACGCGGTGTTCCAGCACAGCGTCGTCTTTGACGATCTGCGCCTTGCGGTGGTGGACGAACAGCACAGGTTCGGCGTGCGCCAGCGGCTGGAATTGGGCCGCAAGGGGCGGCAGGCGGATGTTCTGGTGATGACCGCCACGCCGATCCCGCGCAGCCTCGCACTTGCGCAATACGGCGATATGGATGTCAGCGTGCTGGACGAAAAACCGCCGGGCCGAAAACCCATCCGCACGGTTCTGGTCAGCACCGACCGGATGGACGAGGTCATAGACCGCCTGCGCGCCGCGATCACCGAGGGGCGGCAATGCTACTGGGTGTGCCCACTGGTCGAGGAAAGCGAGGTCAGCGATCTGACCTCCGCCGAAGAGCGGTTCAAGCGCCTGCGCGCGGCCCTTGGCGAAGGCGTCGTCGGGTTGGTCCACGGGCAGATGCCGCCCGCCGACAAGGACGCGGCGATGGCGGCCTTCCAGCGCGGCGAAACCCAGCTGCTGGTCGCCACGACTGTGATCGAGGTTGGCGTCGATGTGCCCAATGCCTCGATCATGGTGATAGAACGCGCCGAAAGCTTTGGTCTGGCGCAATTGCACCAGCTGCGCGGGCGGGTCGGGCGCGGCACGGCGGCCTCGAGCTGTTTGTTGATGTACCAGCATCCGCTGAGCGATAGCGGCCGACAGCGGCTAGAGGTTCTGCGCGAAAGCGAGGATGGATTCGTGATTGCCGAAACCGACCTGCAGATGCGCGGGACAGGCGATCTGATCGGAACGGCGCAATCCGGCATCCCGCGTTTCCGCGTAGCCGACCTTGAAAAACAGGCCGCACTGATGGCCGTGGCGCAGACCGATGCGCGCAAGCTGCTGGCCGATGATCCCACGCTGGACAGCGACCGTGGCAAGGCGGCGCGCCTGCTTTTGTGGCTGATGCGACAGGACGAAGCGATCCGTTTGATTTCAGTCGGTTAGGGCGTTTGTTCCATTAAGTTCACAAATGTTCTTAAAAAGTTCTTTACGCGACGGCCGGAATATGAGAACAAAGGAGCAACAGGAACAGGGAGATTGAAATGACCTTCTACCGCACACTCAAAGCCATCGCCGCACGTTCGCAGGATACGCTTTTGCAGGACGCAGCCGGTGCTGCCGCTCTGGTCGTGATGCTGGTCGTCGGTTTGCATCTTCCCGGTCTTGTCTGAGTTTTCTGCCTGCGCTCCCGTGCCGGGGGCCGTTCCGCCCGCATCTGTCCCAAACGTGATGCTTCGGTTCTGACGTTCCTGCCTGTCCGTCAGCCTACGGGGTTTGCCGCCCCCGGAACGTGCCTTCGGGTCCCACATGGGAAACGCTTTCTTCACGCCGCCATCCCTTACCGGATGTGCGGCGTTTTTTTTTGCGCGGCCGTCAGGGTCGCGGTTTCAACGCTCAGGAAGAGGTTTCGCGCGCATCGGCCATCGCCTGCGCCATGGCTTCGATGCTCAGCAGGATGGAGGCGTGGCGATTCTTGTACTCGACCGCGGGTTTCAGCACTTCGAACCCGTCAAAAGGCGCATCCGGCACGCCGCCCTTGCCCTTCAGCATGGCTTTCAGCTGGTCGCGCCCGCGCTCGATCGTCTCCAGCGTCTGGCCCTTGGCCGCAGCCGCGGTGACAGCCGCCGCCGCCTGACCCAAAGCACAGGCTTTCACATCCTGACCGATTTCGGACAGTTTTCCGTCGGTGACGCGCACGTCGACCGTCACGGTCGATCCGCACAGGGGCGAGCGGCGTTTCACCGTGGCATCCGGCGCATCAAGACGGCGCAGATCCGGTATATCCGCCGCGAGGGCAAGGATTCGCGCGGAATAAAGCTTTATCAGGTCGCTGTCTGCCATGGGTTTCCCTTCGTCGTCTCAGCCCTTACATAGGCGCGCGCGACCCGGATGCAAAACAATTTGAAAGGCACCGCTGCCATGTCATTCGATCTTTCGACGCTGAAGTTCAACGACGCGGGGCTGATCCCGGCCATCGCGCAGGATTATGCCACCGGCGAGGTGCTGATGATGGCCTGGATGAACCTTGAAAGCCTCAAGCGCACGCTTGAAACCGGACAGGTCACCTACTGGAGCCGGTCGCGGCAGGAATTCTGGGCCAAGGGTGCGACATCGGGGCACGTGCAGACCCTGAAGGAAATGCGCGTGGACTGTGACGCCGATACGATCCTGATGCAGGTCGATCAGGTGGGCGCAGCCTGCCACACCGGCAGGCGCAGCTGTTTCTTCACGGCGATCGACAGCTAAAGCCCGACCATCGCGCGCAGATCGGCAGGGCTGGCCCCGTCCTGACGGAACAGCCGGATCGCGCGGGCATCGTCGCGTTTTGCCAGCCTCTTGCCCTCCGCATCACGGATCAGGCGGTGGTGATGGTAGCGCGGCACCGGCAGGTCCATCAGTTTTTGCAGCAGAACATGGATCGCGGTTGCGTCGAACAGATCGCGACCGCGCACCACGTCGCTGATCCCCTGCGCCGCATCGTCGAGAACGACAGACAGGTGGTAGGACGTGCCCATATCGCGCCGCGACAGGACGATATCACCCACGTCGCGCTCGAGATGTGTGGCGGTGATACAGACATCGCGCGCGTCGCCGTCGCCCTCTTCGCGGAAACCCAGCGGGAAACCGTCGCCCAGCGTGGAGCAGGCCCGCCCGATGTCCAGCCGCAACGGCACGTCGGACGGACGCGGGCCGGAGGGCGGCACCGCGGGACGACAGGTGCCGGGATAGATCACCCCGTCGGGCCCGTGCAGCGGGGCCCCTTCCTGCGGGGCGGATGCGGCGGCGGCGATGTCGGCACGGCTGCAGGTGCAGGGATAGAGCAGACCGCGCGACCAGAGCGCGTCCAGCGCCGCCTCATAGCGGTGTTGCTGGTCGGATTGCCGCATCACGGGCTTGGGCCACGACAGTCCGAGCCACGCCAGATCCTCGTATATCAGGTCTTCCCATTCGCGGCGGGCGCGGGATCGGTCGATATCTTCGATCCGCAGCAGGAACTGCCCCTTCGCGCGCCTGGCCATGTCGAAGGCAAGCATCGCGGAGTAGGCATGTCCAAGGTGAAGCGGCCCCGTCGGCGAGGGGGCAAACCGCGTGGTAAAGGTCACGCGCGTTGGATGACGAACACGGTGGCCCCCATGTCCTGCGCAGGCAGGTGGGGCCCGTGTTCCCGAAACAGCAGGTGCGCGGCACCACAGTCGAGCCATTCGTTCAGATGCGCCATGCTGGCCCGGTCGGCCAGCGTGTGGTCGTTGAACGACAGCACGATCAGCCCCTTTTGCGGCAGCGCATGCATCAGCGTGCCAAAGGTCGACAGCGGCGCCGCACCGGCACCGATCACACCGATGGCCGCAATCGTGGCGTAGCCCTCTGGAACGGGTGCGTCGGGGGCGGTGGCGTTCAGGCTGCGGTAGACTGATTTCGCCTCGGCCTCGGCGATCATTTCGGGGGACATGTCGATCCCGTCGATCGTTTTGAAACCCGCAGCTTTCAACGCCTCTCCGGAAAGGCCCGTGCCGCATCCGAAGTCGAGAACGGGGGCAGACGGGTCCTCCACGAACTTCGCGAGTGCCGCAGCACAGCGCGCGGGCGTGGCATACCCACTGGCCAGAACCTCATCGTCGTAGGATCCGGACCAGTCAGCGTAGAGGTCTTTCAGATCGGCGGTGCCACTGACAGCGTAGGCTTTGTCGAGGAAACTTTCACTCATTTCCCCAGTTTAACGGCACTATTGCTCTTGTCCAGCCTCCAGCCACGCGGTCCAGTCGGCCTTGGCGCGGTCGGTGTAGGCCTTGTAGCGGTCCTTGCGGCCCCTGCGTCCGGCCTTCAGCCCCTCGACGGGGGGGAACAATCCGAAGTTCACGTTCATCGGCTGGAATGTCTTGGCCTCGGCCCCACCCGAGATATGGGTGATCAGCGCGCCGGTGGCGGTGGTGTCGGGGGGCGTGTCCAGCGTCTCTCCGCGGATCTCGGCAGCGGCCAGACGCCCGGCAAGCAATCCCATGGCGGCGGATTCGACATATCCCTCGACGCCGGTGATCTGTCCGGCAAAGCGGATGTTCGGGCGCGAGCGCAGACGCATCTGCCCGTCCAGCAGCGTGGGCGAGTTCAGGAAGGTGTTGCGGTGGATCCCGCCCAGCCGCGCGAACCGCGCCTCCTCAAGCCCCGGAATGCGTTTAAATACATCCGCTTGCGCGCCATACTTCATCTTCGTCTGGAAGCCGACGATGTTATAGAGCGTGCCCAGCTTGTTGTCGCGGCGCAGCTGCACGACCGCATGGGCCTTGTCCTCGGGCTGGTGGGGATTGGTCAGGCCCACGGGCTTCATCGGGCCGTGGCGCAGGGTTTCGCGCCCCCGCTCGGCCATCACTTCGATGGGCAGGCAGCCGTCGAAATACTTGGCCGTCTCGCCCTCGTGGAATTCCGTCTTGTCAGCGGCCAGCAGCGCGTCGATGAAATCTTCGTATTGCTGCTTGTCCATCGGACAGTTGAGATAGGCGGTCCGCTCGTCCTCCGTCTCGCCCTTGTCATAGCGCGACTGCATCCACGCCTTGCTCATGTCGATGCTGTCAAAATAGACGATCGGGGCGATGGCGTCGAAAAACGCCAGTGCTTCGGCGCCGGTTTCGGCGGCAATCGCTTCTCCCAGTGCCGAGGAGGTCAGGGGGCCTGTCGCGATAATCCAGTGGCCATCGTCGGGCAGGGCGGTGATTTCGCCGTATTCGACGGTGATGTTCTCATGCGCCATCAATGCGTCTGTCACCGATTGCGCAAAGGGATCGCGGTCAACCGCCAGCGCGCCGCCTGCGGGCAGGCGATGCTTTGCAGCCGTCTGCATGATCAACCCGCCTGCCTGACGCATTTCCCAATGCAAAAGCCCAACGGCGTTCTGCTCGTGGTCGTCAGACCTGAAGGAATTCGAGCAGACCATTTCGCCCAGAAGGCCGGTCTGGTGCGCGAATGTGCCCACCTTGGGCCGCATCTCGTGAAGGACGACCCTGATCCCGAGGTTTGCCGCCTGCCAGGCCGCTTCCGATCCGGCCATACCGCCGCCGATGATGTGCAATGCTTTATCCATGCCGCTCAGATAGGCGAGCCGCGCAAGGCTGGCAATGCCCATCCGCCGACGAGATGTCGCAGAAAGCGTCCCGGCCGGCGGTTGCCGTCACGGTGCGGCAGGAATTTGGGGGATGGGAACACTCGGCGCCGCCGCTGCGGGAAAGATCGATCAACTGAGAGCGCTGATCTGGAGGGACCTTCCGCCTGCGGCGACCCGAAAGTATTTTCAGGCCTCGGCCCGATGACGTATTTTTGCCTCAATCGTGCCAGAATTGGAAGGGCTAGTTTGGCAACAATAGCCGATCATTCCCGAAACAATACCGCACGGTTTGGCGGATTCGTTTCGCAACACGCTCAGGACGGGGGCGAGACGACGTCCAGCGGCAGGCCCGACGGCACGGAGGCAGGAACGCCGAGGCCGGTCTTGCCGATCTGCGGGTCCGTCAGGCTGCCCAGAAAATCGAGGATCCGGGCGATCTCGGCCTCTTCGAGGGCGACATCGCTGATCTCGATCGCTTCGGCAATGCGCATCACCTCGTCGAAATCCTCCATCGCCTGCCAGTCGTCTGCGGACACACCCGCAGCAAGGCGCACGTTGTCGCGACTGTAGGCGGCCAGCGATTCCACGGGCTTGAGGTGGTGACGCACCATCGCTTCGAGGTCGGCGTAGGCGCCGTTGTGGCCGTAGGGGCCTGTCTGCGTGACATTGCGCAGGCTGGGCGTGCGGAAGCGGTAGGAATCCTCGTCATTGCCGCTGATCAGGCCCAGTCCGGTATCGGCATAGGCGGCGTGGGCATTCTTGCCCGGTCCCAACTGGGGCAGGCCGATGGCATAGAACATATGCCCGGTCTGGAACGGCCCGCTGTGGCAGGTGGCGCAGCGCGCCTTGCCGTAAAACAGGTCCATCCCTTCCAGCTGCGCGTCGCTCATGCTGTCCTCGCCCGCAAGGTAGCGGTCAAAGGGGCTGTCGGTGGCACGGAATTCAGCACCGATAAAGGCGGCCAGCGCGGTGCCGATGTCTGTAATGTGAAGATCCCCCATCCCGATGTCCGCAAAACGGGTGCGGTATTCGGGAATGCCTGCAACCCGCCCGGTGAGGATCGCCCAGGCCCCGTCGGGGCCGTGGATGCGATCGGCGGCAACGGCGTCCGCGACCTCGTTCTCGCCCGGATGGCCGGACATCTCGTCGGGCGACAGGATCGGCAGGGTCGCCTGCGCGGCGAGGGGGCTGACAACGGGCCGCTCCAGCGTGCGGCCTTCGGGCATCCGAATGCCGAACATGGCGTGACGGTCCCGCGCCACGCGACCGTCGTGAAAGAGCACGTTGAACTCCTTGGCACCGAGGTTGAACAGCGCGGGCGCGTTGCGCGGGATGCGGGCCTTCGGCGCGTTTTCAGCCTCCGGGTGCCGCGCGGTGCCGAGGCCGGTGCCGCCTTCGCCGATCGACAGCGACACACCGTCGGAAGTGCCCAGCGTCGGGTGATGGCAGGTGGCGCAGGCGATGTTCTTGTTGCCCGACAGGATCGGATCGAAGAACAGATCACGCCCAAGCTCGACCAGCGCCGGCGGGAACTGGTGGAAATCTTCGTCATCCACAACAGATGGCATCGGACCGGCAAAAGCCGAGCCACCGAGCACATAGGCCCCGGCAACCGCGGCATGGACAAAACGCATCATCGGGGAACCCTCACAAATCCGTGATAAAGCTACCGCAATTTTGACACATTTCACAGCGCCGCGCAGGAAAAACACCGTAGCGTTTGCGGAAACAGTCAGTTCTGCCAGTCGGGAGGGCGTTTTTCGATGAAGGCCTGCATGCCCTCGTCGGTGTCGCGCAGGGCCAGATTTTCGACCATGACCTGACCGGTGTAGGCATAGGCCGCCGCCCGGTCGAGAGAGAGCTGTTCGTAGAACGCGCGCTTGCCGATCCGGACAGCCGTCCCCAGCTTGCCCGCGATCTGGTCGGCTAGAGCGGCGGTTTCCGCCTCCAGCGTGTCGGGGGCCACCACGCGGTTGACCAGCCCCAGTGCCTCGGCCCGTTCGGCGTCGATGAAATCACCGGTGGTCAGCATCTCGAAGGCTTTCTTGGGCGCGATATTTCGGCTCAGGGCGACCATTGGCGTCGAGCAGAACAGCCCGATGTTCACCCCGTTCACGCCAAAGCGGGTCCCGGCCCCGGCGACAGCCATATCGCAGGTCGCGACCAGCTGGCACCCTGCCGCCGTGGCAATCCCGTGGACCTGCGCGATCACCGGCTGGGGCATCGACTGGATCCGCAGCATCACATCGCTGCAGCGCCGGAACAGATCGGCAAAGGCGGCAGCACCCGCGTCCTCGTTCTGGCGCATCGCCTGCATCTGCCGCAGGTCATGTCCCGCGCAGAACGCCTTGCCCGCACCGGACAGCGTGATCACCCGGCAGGTTTCATCCTCGGCCAGCCTGTCCAGAGTGTCCTGAAGCGCCGCGAGCATCTCGTCGCTCAGCGCGTTCAGCCGTTCGGGACTGTTCATCGTCAGATGCGTCACCGCATCCCGCTGCGTCATTTCCAGAATTGCCATCTTGCGTGCCTCCCCACTTGCAGCGAGTCTAGGCACGAAAGACCAATGAGGACAAGAATGAGTGATCCCCGACAGCCGCTGATGGACCCCGCAGCCCTTAACGCGTTCCTGCGCGAAGCATTCCAGCAGGTCGCCGACGATTTCGTGGTGGAAGACGTCAAACCCTTCGAGGTCACCGTTCGCACGCCGATCCGCACCCGCCACCTGCGCCCCGGTGGCACGGTCTCGGGCCCCACGATGTTCGCGCTGGCGGATGTATCGGCCTATGTGGCGACGCTCGCGATGATCGGGCCCAAGGCGCTGGCCGTGACCACGAACTGCTCAATGGATTTCATGCGCAAGCCCGCCGATGGCGTCGATCTTGTGGCGACGGCAAAACTGCTCAAGCTGGGGCGGCAACTGTCGGTGAGCCATGTGCTGATCCATTCCGTCGGCCTACTCGCGCCCGTGGCGCAGGCCACGATGACCTACGCGATCCCGCCCGAGCCCCGCTAGGGAAGTCATTGTACCGCGCGCGTCGCGCGAAAAAGGGTACAATGCCGGGATACAAAAAAGGGCAGGGGATCAACCCTGCCCAAGTAGAAGAGGTCTGGCGCAAGCGCCACGGGGATGTCACGCCCGCCAGAACACCTTCTGCGCCTCGCGTTGCGCGGCGGAAGGTGTCAGCCCCACGTCCCGCAACTGCCAGTCCTCGAGGTGATCGAGCGCAAGGCGCGTGCGGCGACGGGTTACCCATTCGGTCACGCAAGCCGCGAATTTGACACTCGCCACCGCAACCAGCGGCAATGTGCGCGCGGTCGTCAGGACAGTCAGGGCGTCGGTCGGGCGGATCTGTGCGTGTGCCATGGGAAAACTCCTTCGTAAATTGTATTGACACAAAATGGCGGTATGCCGTACAAAATGGATACAATCACATTTCAGTTTCCGCTAGGATTATATTGTAATGGATACAATTTGGATGCCGGAGGTCGATACTCGCATCAAGCCCAAGTACCGGGGCGTGGTGCAGGCGATCCGCGAAGCCATCGGCACGGGGCAGTTGCGACCGGGTGACCGGTTGCCGCCGGTGCGCGATCTCGGGTGGAAGCTGGGCATGACACCGGGCACCGTGGCGCGCGCCTATACCTTGCTGACGGACGAGGGCGTGCTGATCGCCGAGGTCGGGCGCGGCACTTTTGTCGCCGGTCGGGACAAGCCGCAGATGCCACTGAACCTGCTCGAAATCGATTCGACCCCGCATAATACCGGGGGCGATACCGACACCGTAAATCTGTTTTCGCCGGCCCTCCCGGACGGCGGGCAGGCGCGGCTGATCCGCAGCCTGCTGGCCGAAATCGCCAGTGATCCGCCATCGGGCGTCATGCATTATCCGTCCCGTGCCAGTGCCGCGCCCGCGCGCGCCGCCATGCTGCACTGGTTGCGCAGCACCCCGCTGGGGCCGCTGGACCAGAACGACATCGTGCTGTCGCACGGTGGGCAGAACGGCATCATGCTGGTCTACCAGACCGTGCTGAAAGGCCGCCGCCCCTTGATCCTGGTCGAAGAGCTGTCCTATCCCGGTTTCCGCCGCGCGGCAGAGGTGATGCGCGCCGATGTGGTGCCGGTCAAGATGGACGCCCACGGGCTGTGCCCCGACAGTCTGGCCGCCGCCGCCGAACGCCATCCCGAGGCGCAGTTGATCTGCACGTCGCCCGAGGTCCACAGCCCCACCTGCGGCTTCACTCCGCAGGCCCGCCGCGAAGAGATCGTCGAGGTTGCCCGCCGTTATGACCTCCAGATCATGGAGGACGACTGTTACCGGATGGGGCTGGCGCAGGCGCCCAGCTATCGCCAGCTTGCCCCCGAACGCAGCTGGTATGTCACGTCCTTGTCAAAGACGATCACGCCCGCGCTGCGCATCGGCTGCGCCATCGGCCCGCGCGATCAGGCGAGCGCGCTGCACCGCTCGGCGGAACACGGGTTTTTCGGGTTGGCAACGCCGCTTACCGATCTGGCGGCCAAGTTGCTGGCGCATCCCGAACTCGACGCCATCACCGCGCGCTGCCGCAAGGGGGTCGAGGTCTACGTCAAATCGGCTGTGAACATTCTGGGCGGCTATGACCTGCACTGGCGGGCCGATGTACCCTTCATCTGGATGCATCTGCCCGGTGGCTGGCGCGCCAGCGCCTTTTGCCGCGCCGCACAGATGCGTGGCGTGCGGGTGCGCGCAGCCGAGGAATTCGCGGTGCGCGACGCCCAGAGCCCCCACGCCGTGCGCATGGCGATCAACGCCTGCGTCAGCCTGCGCAGCTTTGAGGCGGGGATGGAGCGTCTGCGCGATCTGCTCGACAATCCCTCCGATGAAATCGGGGTCTAGGGCACAGGCCCGGATGAATGGTTCATCCGCAATGGGGTAAAATGATACCGTAATTTCAACACACTGATTTTGCAAAATTTTATCGGACTTGCGCCGCTTGACCTGCCCAAACGCTTCTATATAACCCGCCCATCACATCGGGGTTCGCCCCGTCCAATCGTTACCGGGATAACCTGCAATGAAAACCTTTTCTGCAACACCGGCAGACATCGACAAGAAATGGATCATCATTGACGCCGAAGGCGTCGTGCTGGGCCGTCTTGCCTCGATCGTTGCCACGCGTCTGCGGGGCAAGCACAAGCCCTCTTTCACCCCTCACATGGATTGCGGCGACAACGTCATCGTGATCAACGCCGACAAGGTCCAGATGACCGGCAAGAAGCGCGAAGAGCACTTCTACTGGCACACCGGCCACCCCGGCGGGATCAAATCGCGCACCAAGGGCGAGATCCTTGAAGGCAAGCACCCCGAGCGCGTCGTGACCCTCGCGGTCAAGCGCATGCTGCCCGGCAACCGCCTGAGCCGCCAGATCATGACCAACCTGCGCGTCTACGCAGGCGGCGATCACCCACACGAGGCGCAGAGCCCCGAAGTTCTGGATGTGAAATCCATGAACAAGAAAAACACGCGGAGTGCATGAGCATGGCTGACGAAATCAAGACACTCGACGATCTGAAGGATGTCGTGACCGAAGATATCGGTGGCGTTCAGGGCGCGGCAGCAGACGAGACGCTGAACCGCGAACCGGTACGTGACGAGCTTGGCCGTTCCTACGCGACAGGCAAGCGCAAGGACGCGGTTGCCCGCGTCTGGATCAAGCCCGGCTCGGGCAAGGTTGTCGTCAACGGCAAGCCGCAGAACGAATACTTCGCGCGCCCCGTGCTTCAGATGATCCTGGCACAGCCGTTCAGCATCACAGGCACCGAAGGCCAGTTCGACGTCTACGCAACCGTCAAGGGCGGTGGCCTGTCCGGTCAGGCCGGCGCGGTCAAGCACGGCGTGTCCAAGGCGCTCCAGCTTTACGATCCCTCGATGCGCGCAGCGCTGAAAGCGGCAGGCTTCCTGACCCGCGACAGCCGCGTCGTCGAGCGTAAGAAATACGGCAAGGCCAAAGCGCGTAAGAGCTTCCAGTTCTCCAAGCGTTAAGCCTGTCTGCCAGAGCTTTCGGAAAAGGCCGCACCGCAGGGTGTGGCCTTTTTCCTTTTGCGTCACTGGAACTCGCCGGTTTGTCTGATTACCTTGAGGCAAACGAGAGAAAGCAGGTGCCAGATGAAATTTTCCGTTCTAGATCTTTGCCCCGTTCCCGAAGGATCGGACGCGGCGCAGGCGATGCGCAACACCGTCGATCTGGCCCGCCACGCCGAATCCCTTGGCTATCACCGCTACTGGATGGCCGAGCATCACAACATGCCCGGCATCGCCTCGGCGGCCACATCGGTTCTGCTGGGCCATGTCGCCAGCCAGACCAGCACCATCCGCGTCGGCGCGGGCGGGATCATGCTGCCCAACCACGCGCCGCTGACCATTGCCGAACAGTTCGGCACGCTTGCCACGCTCTACGGGGACCGGATCGATCTGGGGCTGGGCCGCGCTCCGGGCGGGGACGGCAATGTCTGGCACGCCCTGCGGCGCGGTCGCGAAGGGCAGGACAGCTTCCCGCAGGACGTGATGGAGCTGCAAAGCTATCTGGCGGATGCCGATCCGCGCGCGCCGGTACAAGCGCATCCGGGGCAGGGCACCCATGTGCCGATCTGGATCCTCGGCTCCTCGCTCTACGGCGCGCAACTGGCCGCGCATCTGGGGCTTCCCTATGCCTTTGCCTCGCATTTCGCGCCCGACGCGCTGGAGGAAGCAAGCTATCTCTACCGTCGCGATTTCAAACCCTCCGCGCAGCTTGACGCGCCGCATTTCATGCTGGCGGTGAACGTCCTCGCCGCCGATACGGACGCCGAGGCCGCGTATCTGCGCACCTCGGTTCAGCAGGCCTTCGCGCGGCTGCGCACCGGCAAACCCGGCAAGCTACCGCGCCCGGTCGAGGATATCGACGCTGAAATCGGCGCGGGTCTGCGGCAAGGCGTCGATCACGCGCTGCGGATTTCGGCCGTTGGCTCCGAAGATAGCGTGCGCCGCCAGCTTGCGGATCTGATCGACCGGTACAGCCCGGACGAGCTGATCCTGACCGGCCAGATCCACGATCAGGCCGCGCGCAAGAAATCCTTCGGGATCGCGGCAAAAGTGCTGAACGACATGCCGCAACAGGCCGACCGGCCACTGGAAAGCGCCTGACGCGCCGTCACTTGTCGGGCGGGATCAGGCCAAGGCCGCGCAGGTAGATGCCGATCCCGCTTTCCAGCAGGTCCTCCGGCGGGAAAGGTGACGCGCGCCCGGGCGAGTTGCGCGCGAAAAGCTCCACAACCCCGTGGCTCAGCGCCCAGATATGCGCCGAGAACATCGACGCCGGCGGGCGCTTGTCCTCGGGAATGTGCTGGCTGAGGTCCTTGGCGGCGCGTTCCAGCACGGCATTGGCGCGGTTGGCCACTGTCGCCAGCGCCGCCGAGTGATTGATCGAGATCCCGCTTTCGAACATCGCGATGTAGTGGCCGGGATGACGCCGCGCAAAGGCAAGATAGGCCCGGCCCGTAGCCTCGAAGGCCTCAAGCGCCGATGGCTGGCCTTTCTTGTAGGCGAATTCCATCAACTCGCCGAAAATCTCGTAGCCCTGCAAGGCCGCCTCGGCGATCAGATCCTCGCGCCCGTCGAAATGGCGGTAGACAGCGGCGGGTGTCACGCCCGCCTGTTTCGCCGCCTCGGACAGGGTAAACCCCGTGGGGCCCTTTTCCTCGATCAGCTCAAGTGCGGCATCGACCAGCGCCTGTCGCAGGTTGCCGTGATGGTATCCGCGTTTAGGCATCCCAGATTTCGGGACCCGCACAGACCGTGCTGTCGATCTCGCCGATGGCGCCCGTATCCTTCCGGTCATAGTCGAATTGATGCAGCACCGTTCGGATCGCGTTCAGCCGCGCGCGGCGTTTGTCGTCGGACCGCACCACCGTCCACGGCGCTTTGGCGGTGTGCGACCGGGCCAGCGTGTCCTGAATGGCGGCGGAATATTCGTTCCACAGGCGCAGGCCCTTCACGTCGATGGCGCTGAGCTTCCACTGCTTGAGCGGATCGCTTTCGCGCTTGAGCATCCGGCGCAGTTGCTCGGCGCGCCCGACGTTGAGCCAGAACTTGAACAGATGGATCCCGTCCTCGACCAGCATCTGCTCGAACGGCTGGACCTGATTGAAGAAACGGGCGTTTTCGTCAGGGGTGCAAAACCCGAACACCGGCTCGACCACGCCGCGGTTGTACCAGCTGCGGTCGAAGAAAACCAATTCACCCGCAGTCGGCATATGGCTGATATACCTCTGGAAATACCATTGCTCGCGTTCTGTGTCGCTGGGTTTGGGCAGCGCCACCAGCCGTGCGCTGCGCGGGTTCAGGTTCATCCGGAAACGTTCGATCGTGCCGCCCTTGCCAGCGGCATCGCGCCCTTCGAAGACAATCACGATGCGGGTGCCACTTTCGTGAGCCCAGGCCTGCAGCTTGACCAGCTCGATCTGCAGCGCGTCCATTTCACGGTCGTACTGCTTGCGCGACATGCGGGTGTCATGGGGATAGGATTCGGTCAGGATCTTGTCCTTGCCGTCGTTTTGAAGCGCCGCGCGTATATCCTGCGGGGCCTCGTTTTCGGCGAAGGCGCTGATCGCACCGTCAAAGGGCAGCTCCATGCCGGTCCTCCTGAATTTCCGTTCTGAACTATGCGATGTTAATCGCCTTTACGCAAACCCGCACGACGTGCGGCGCGGTCGATGGCGGCGGCGCTTTGCTCGGGGGCGGCATGGTGCGGCATGTGGCCGATCCCTTCCAGCACCGTCAGCACGGCACCCGGAACCTGCTGCGACAGGGGTCTTGCATGGATATCGAGCGGCACGATGGTATCGGCATCCCCGTGGACGATCTCGACCGGGAGCGTCAGATCGGGATAGCGCGCGGACATCTTCACCACATGCGGGCGCAGGTAATTCACCTGCTGGGCATTGGCGCGCAGGCTTTCGCGGCGCAGCACCAGCGGCGCACCGACGTGTTGAGCGTATCCGTCGGGGGCGGGCTGCGGCGCAAAGATACTCTCGATCGAGCTGTCGACATAGCCGCCCGGCACGAAGGCAGACGCCACCGGCACCAGCAGCCCGCCACCGGGGCCGGACCCCACCACCGTATAGTTCCAGCCCAGCGATCCCGGCCACGGATTGGCCACACCGGCCAGCATCACCACCGCACCGGTGGTCTCAGGACGGTTCAGCGCCCAGGCCATCGCGACGATCCCGCCAAAGGAATGGCCCACCACAACGGGGCGGTCCACACCGACGATATCGGCGGCCTTTTGCAGCAACGCCGCCTGTTCGCCGGGGGATTCGTAGCGCGTGTTCCACGGCCCGCTCTTGCCGGGCAGCCGGTCCGTCCAGCCCAGACCGGGACGGTCGAACATCACGACCCGGTAATCCCGCGCCAGCCGCTCGGCAAAGGAAAACGTCCAGTCGCGGACATTCCCGCTGGCCCCGTGCAGCAGAACGACGTCAGGCCCGCTGCCCATGGTCAGCACGTGTACCCGCGTGCCATCCACATCCACAACACGCCCCTGTGGCGGGTATTCGCGCTGCGCCTGCGCCTCGCGCTGGAACGCACGCCATTGCACCACCAGCACAAAGGCCAGCCCAAGGGAGACGACGACGATCAAACTAGCTACCGATTTTCTCAATGTCATAGGGGGTCGACTGGTAAATTTCCTGAATCCAGTTCCCGTAAAGCAGATGCGCGTGGCTGCGCCAGCGGTTCACCGGGGGGAGGGCCGGATCGTCATTCGTGTAATAATTCGCGGGCACATTGATCGGCGTGCCCGCGGCGATGTCGCGGTCATACTCTTGTTTTAGCGTGTCGCGGTCGTATTCAAAGTGGTTGAAGATATAAAGCGCGCGATGCGCGGGGTCCTCGATCAGGCAGGGGCCGACCTCGTCACTGCCCAGCAGGGTCTTCAGCCCCGGTACGGCGTCGACTTCGGACTGGCGCATTTCCGTCCAGCGCGACACAGGGATCACGCAATCGTCGGAAAACCCGTTCAGATAGGGCGAGGTCGGCGCCATGTTGCGGTGGCGGAAACATCCGAAGGCTTTCGTCTCCAGCATGTGTTTCTGCACGCCGTGGAAATGGTTGATCATCGCCATGCCGCCCCAGCACACCCCGAATGTCGATTGCACGTTGGTCTGGGTCCAGTCCATCACCCGCCGCAATTCGTCAAAGTAGTCGACATCCTCGAAATCCAGATGCTCGATCGGCGCGCCGGTAATGATCAGCCCGTCGAATTTCTCGTCCCAGACCTCAGAGACCGGGCGGTAGAAGCTCTCCATATGCTCGGCGGCGGTGTTGCGCGTCTTGTGGTCCGACATGCGCAGCAGCGACAGTTCGATCTGCAACGGCGTGGCCCCGATCAGCCGCGCGAACTGGTTTTCGGTCTGGATCTTCTTCGGCATCAGGTTCAGCAGCGCAATGCGCAGCGGCCGGATGTCCTGCCGTGCGGCCTGGTCCTCGTCCATGACGCTGACACCTTCACGGGTCAGAACCTCGTAGGCGGGCAGGGCGGAGGGGATCTTGATAGGCATCGACAGCGTTTCCGTTCTGGTTGGGAGGCCTGAGATAGAGCGTTGGACCGCAACGCTCAAGAGCGGGCGCATCACGCCCGCGTGTCAGAGTTTCGAGGCGACAAGCTCCTCGAAGTCCTGACCGCCGCGCAGCCCGGCGATCTCTTCGGCGGTGACGGTGATACCGTGGCGGGCCATCGCGGCATAGCGGGGCTGGCGATGCGCCAGCGCCTGCGCGTAGGTCCAGCGGATGAAAGCATCGGGGTCGACCTCGGTCTCCGTACAGGATTCCCGTTCAAGATAGGCGGCCCAGACCCGTTCGAGAAACGCGGGCTGGTAGGCCATCGGCTTGGGCGCGCGGTCGAAGCGGCGGATCAGTTCGGCGGTATGATCCTCGCTTCCCTTGATCCAGATCAGCAGGCAATGCTGCGCAAGCTCGTGCAGCAGCGGATCCTGTGCGGCGCCGGTGTCGATCCATTCGCATATCGACCCGCCGGTGTCGCAGATGAAGTTGGGATAGCCATAGAGGCGCTCGGCGCGCTCCTTGAAGGCGGCGGTGTCGTTCAGCGCCGCGATCTCGGCGTCGCGGAACTGGCTCTGGCGGCGCTGGTATTCCTCCATGCTCAGCCCGCCGCGCACCGGATTGCCCGGCTTGCCCAGATAGGTGCTGACCGCATGCAGATCGTGATCGTGGACGTTGGGTTCAAGATACATCGCGTCCGCACGCAGCATCTGCGCCAGAAACGGCTCGCGCATTGCGTGGGCGATCAGGTTGTCCTTGATATGCTGGTACATGCCATTGGTCCCGATCCGGTAGTCGATCGAGTAGTGAAACCACCCCCCGTCGCCCACAAGCATCTTCGACACATGGGTCTTGCCAAGGCCGGACATGCCGAAAAACAGCACGGACTTACGGGGAGCAGCGCGCCAGCTGCTGGCATCGGGGTAGAGCATGGATGTCTCCGGAAAAACGGGTTGCCCCTGCCTAGCGTGACCTCCGCAGCCGGTCAATCACACGTCCCGAGGTTGGCATCGCCGCTGTCCGCATCGCCACGCCATCGCGCGGGGCCGCGATCCATCAGGCGATCCACGCCGTCTTGCGGGTCTCGTTCCAGATATTGAGGTAATTGGCGACGAAAATCACACCGGCCCCCACAAAGACCCAGACGTCCAGCGGTTCGGCATATAGCAGCATTGCCACGATCGCGATCACCGGAAGCCGCGCGAAATCGAGCGGCACAACAACCGTCGCCGGAGCGATCGCCAGCGCATTGGTCAGACAGAAATGCGCCATCAGCCCCGCGCAGCCCACAAGGATCAGATAGGGCGCGGCGGCCATTGTCGGCAGCGCGAAATCGCCGTCATAGCCCGCCGCGCCCAGACCGAAGAAGAACTGCGTCACGGTCAGGAAAAACAGGATCGACGCGATGGAATTGTCGCGCGTCAGCCGCTTTGTCAGCATGTTCGTCAGCGCAAAGAACAGGGCCGCACCGGCAGCGGCCAGCAGCCCGAACTCGAAGGTATCGACGCTGGGGCGGGCAACGACGAGGATGCCAAGAAACCCCAGCACGGCGGCAAAGGCGCGCATCCGTGTCATCCGTTCGCCGAGGATCAGCGGCGCCAAGACGGCCACCCAGAGCGGTGACGTGAATTCCAGCGCGAAGACTTGCGCCAGCGGGATGAAGGCCACGGCGAAGAACCACAGGTTCTGGCCGGTGAAATGGAACACGTTGCGCAACAGGTGGCGGCCGAAATGGTCAAACCGGATCTCGCGCCAGCGGTTTTGCAGCGCGATGATGCCGATCACCACGATCACGCCTACGCTGGATCGGTAGAACATGATCTCGAATGTGTCGTAATCGCCCGCCAGCTCGCGCCCTGCAATCGCCATGAAGGAAAACGACGCGATAGCGCCCGTCATCCACAGGGCTGCCCGCAGCAACACGTCCATTCAGAGGCCGTCAACGACGTAGTCGCGCTTGATCCCCGCGGTTTCGCGGGCCCAGTCGGACGCGGAGGCACGGACCTGATGCGCCTCGAAGGCGGCCTTGCCGGTGAACCGTTCCGACACGTTCCAGACCAGCGGGTCGTCCGTTTCGGTGACCTCGAATGAAATACATCCCGCCTCGGCACGGGTCAGAACGATATGCGCGGGCAGGGCCGCGCGTACGCGCAGCGCCTCGTCGGCGGTCGCGCAGATCAGCCGGCCGGAGAGGGTGACCTCGGTCATTCCCATTCGATGGTTCCGGGCGGTTTGCTGGTGATGTCGTAGGTCACGCGGTTGATGCCCGCCACTTCGTTGATGATGCGCGTTGCCGTTTCGCCCAGAAACTCGTGGGTGAAAGGATAATAATCCGCGGTCATCCCGTCGACGGAGGTGACGGCACGCAGGGCACAGGCAAAATCATAGGTCCGCCCGTCGCCCATCACGCCGACCGTGCGCACCGGCAGAATGGCGACGAAAGCCTGCCAGATCTCGTCGTAAAGCCCGTGCTTGCGAATCTGGTCGATATAGACGGCATCCGCCTTGCGCAGGATCTCGAGCTTTTCGCGCGTGATCTCGCCGGGGCAGCGGATCGCAAGGCCCGGACCGGGGAAGGGGTGCCGCCCGATGAAGCTGGCGGGCAGGCCCAGCTCGTGGCCCAGGGCGCGCACCTCGTCCTTGAAGAGTTCGCGCAGCGGCTCGACCAGTTTCAGGCCCATCTTTTCCGGCAGACCGCCCACGTTGTGGTGGCTCTTGATCGTGACGCTCGGCCCGCCGCTGAACGAGACCGACTCGATCACATCTGGATACAGCGTGCCTTGCGCGAGGAATTCCGCACCCTCGATCTCGTTGGCGTATTTCTGGAAGACGTCGATGAAGAGCCCGCCGATGATCTTGCGCTTGGTCTCGGGGTCGCTGACGCCGTCGAGCTTGCCGAGGAACAGTTCGGATTCGTCCGCGTGGATCAGCGGCAGATTGTAATGCTCGCGGAACATGGTGACGACTTCGGTCGCCTCGTTCAGCCGCATCAGGCCATGATCGACGAAAACGCAAGTCAGCTGATCGCCGATGGCCTCGTGGATCAGCACGGCAGCAACCGAGGAATCGACGCCGCCCGACAGCGCACAGATCACCTTCTTGTCGCCCACCTGCTCGCGGATCTTGCGCACCGCCTCTTCGCGGTAGGCATCCATCGTCCAGTCGCCGGTGAACCCTGCGTCCTTGACGAAATTCTCGTAGAGCGTCTTGCCGTTCGGGGTGTGGTGCACCTCGGGGTGGAACTGCACCGCATAGAAACGCCGGTCGAGGTCGGCGGTGACCGCAAAGGGCGCGTTGGGCGAGGTGCCGTAGACCGCAAAGCCCGGCGCGATCTTGCTGACATGATCGCCGTGGCTCATCCAGACCTGTTCGCGCTCTTCGAGGAACCAGCCCTTGAGCAGATCGATCCGGTCTTCGGTGGGCTTGACATAGGCGCGGCCGAATTCGGCGGTGCCGTGGCCGCGTTCGACCTTGCCGCCCAGCATCTCCATCATCACCTGCTGGCCGTAGCAAATCCCCAAAATCGGCACATCCAGCTCGAACACCCGCGCCGGCGGGCGGGGCGATTCCGCGTCGATCACGGAGGCGGGCCCACCGGACAGAATCACGGCCTTGGGGGCGAATTCAGCGAGGAAAGCCTCGTCGACCGTGTTGAACGGATGGATTTCGCAATAGACGTTCAACTCGCGCAGGCGCCGCGCGATCAGCTGCGTCACCTGGCTGCCGAAATCGATGATGAGAAGACGGTCGTGCGCCGCCGCGAGGGGAGTGGATTTTGTCATGCGCTCTGATTAGGGGCGGGCGCGCAGCCTGGCAAGCCGGATTTGGTCCGATGACAGCGCGCGATGGTCCGTTCCGCCCTGCGAAGGCGCGAAAAGATAGGACCGAAGATGTCGTTTTCTGCTCTGGCAGGACGCAAATTGCGCGGGCGCAGGATGTCCGAGCCTGTATCGGTGGCGGCAAGACTGAAGCGTGAAGGGAATAACAATGGTGCAGGCAACACGACGGGCACGGGGCGGCGGCGGGGCCGCGCGGCGCGCGGAGCGCAGCGCGGTATCGTTCGAGACGGCAAAGTTTATCGAGCGCAACATCCCCAATTTCGAGATCCTCAACGAAGAGGCGCTGGTCATCATCGAAACCAACGCCGAAACCGTTCTCGAAGAGATCGGCGTGAACTTTCCCGACAACCCGCGCGCGCTGCAACGCTGGCGCGATGCCGGCGCCGACGTGCAGGGCGACCGTGTCCGCATCCCGCGCGGCCTTGCGCGCGAACTGATCAAGACCGCGCCGTCCAGCTATACCCAGCACGCGCGAAACCCCGACCGGAACGTGGTCGTGGGCGGCAACAGCCTCGTTCTGGCGCCGGTCTACGGGCCGCCCTTCGTGCGCGATGCCGCCGGGGGCCGCCGCTATGCGACGATGGAGGATTTCCGCAAGTTCGTGAAGCTCGGCTATATGTCGAAATGGCTTCACCACTCGGGCGGGACAGTGTGCGAACCGACGGATATCGCCGTCAACAAGCGCCACCTCGACATGCTGCACGCGCATATGACCCTCTCGGACAAGCCCTTCATGGGGTCGGTCACCGAACCCAGCCGCGCGCAGGACAGCGTGGACATGTGCGGCGTGCTCTTCGGCGAGGATTTCGTTCAGCAGAACACCGTGATGACCTCGCTGATCAACATCAACTCGCCGATGACCTTCGACGACGTGATGATGGGCTCATTGGAAGTCTACGCCCAGAACAATCAGGCCTGCATCATTTCCCCCTTCATCGTCGGCGGGGCCATGGCCCCTGTCAGCGTGGCGGGTACGTTGACGCAGGTTCTGGCCGAATCGCTGGCGGGCATTGCCTACAGCCAGCTGTGCCGCGCGGGCGCGCCGGTGATCCTCGGTGCCTTCGTCACCTCCATCGACATGAACTCGGGCGCACCGACATTCGGCACCCCCGAAGCGGCCCATATCACCTACGGTGCCGGACAGCTGGCACGGCGGCTGGGGCTGCCTTACCGGTCGGCGGGATCCTTCTGCGGCTCGAAGCTGCCCGATGCGCAGGCCGCCTACGAGACGTCGAACAGCCTCAACATGGGGCTTCTGTCTGGCGTGAACTTCATGCTGCACGCCTGCGGCTGGCTCGAAGGCGGGCTGGTGTCGTCCTTCGAGAAATTCGTGATGGATGCCGACCAGTTGGGCACGTTGCACCATCTGGCGCAGGGCATATCGGTGGACGAGAACGCGCAGGCCATGGACGCCATCCGCGAAGTCGGCCCCGGCGGCCACTACCTTGGCTGTGCGCACACGCAGGCGAATTTCAAATCCGCCTTCTGGAAATCGGACTTGCTGGATTACAAACCCTTCGAGACATGGGAGGACGAGGGCGCGCGCGATACCCAGGCCCTGGCCAGCCTCCGTGTCGAGAAACTGCTCAACACCTACCAGCAGCCCCCGATGGAGGCCGCGACGGCAGAGGCGCTCGAGGCGTTCGTCGCCGAGCGAAAGGCGCGCGAGCCCGACAGCTTCATGTAATCAGATCCGCTGCGGGCCATCATGGGCGGCCCGCAGCAGACGCGCCTCGGCGACGATGGCGATCAGCACATCGATGTGGCGCAGCATCGCGTAGGCACCGTCGCTGCCGGTGCGCTGGCGCTCCAGCTCGCTTTCCATATCCACCAGCCGCATCAGCGCCTGCGCGTGGCGCGGCAGCATACCGTACCCCAGCAGACGCGACAGATGGCTCTCGCGCTTGTAGGTTTCCGCCCCGATCCGCGCCGCCCGCATCATCAGGCGGGGGCGGTGCAGGGTGGCGAGAAGGCTGTGGATATCTTGCATGTCAAAGCTCCGGTAACGTCGGCCGATTGGCCATTCAGGATGAAAGGAGCCCCATAATCCGCTGATTTCTCAGGTGTTGCCCGAAAACGCCGAGCACCGTTCGCCGGCTTCAAGATTGTTTATGAATTGTCAACAATACTGGACAGTGTTGTGGATATTAACCATTGAGTAAGAAATTCGCTCTTAGGTTGAATTCACGAAAAATTAAGACTGCTGAGAGGGGACACTCAGTTTGGGATACCAAGATAACGGGCTTCGGCCTTTGCAAAACGCTGGCGCGGGTTTTTCGGAAGCGATGCCGGCATGGGTACCGAAATCGGTCAGGAACTATCTGGGCCATACGGAAATGGGCATTCCGATCCGCGTTCTGGCACGGGATCAGGATTGCCACGCCTCTACCATCCTGCGGCAGATCAGGCGGGTAGAGACGCTGCGCGACGATCCGCTGGTGGACGGGATGCTCAGATCGCTTGGCCGCGCAGCCGAAGCGCCCGAGACGAAATCGGCTTTCGCGCCAGCACCCGCTGCCGGGCAGGATCTGCCGGATGCGGGAACGCTCAGCGGTGAAGCTCTGCGTGTTTTGCGCCGCTTGTGCGAACGCGGTGCCGTGCTCGCCGTCGCCGCCGAGATGGAAAAGGCAGTGATCGTGCGCGACGATCAGGACGGGCAGAGCACCCGCACCGCCGTGGTCGACCGCACCATCGCGGAGGCGCTGGCGCTCAAGGGCTGGATCGCAGCCGACCGCCCCGCGCGGATCACGCGCTATGCGATCACGGCGGCGGGCCGCGCGGCCCTGTCGGATCTGGTGGCGCAAGCCGGCCAGCCCCAGCCCCCCGGCGAAGACGACACCACGCCCGGTCCGGGCCGGGTCCGCTATTCGCTCGCCGAAAGCCCGCTGGCCGCGCTGGCGCGCCGCCGCGACCGGGGTGGCGAGCCGTTCCTTGCCGCGTCTTTGGTGCGCGCCGGTGAGCGTCTGCGAGAGGATTTCGAGCTTGCGGGCCTCGGGCCACGGCTGGCGCAGGTCTGGGACCTATTCATCGAAAACCCCAGCGCCGACATCCTGCCGGAACCGCCCGCCAAGGGCACGGCTGCCGCCCGTGCGCAGACCGCGGTGATGGCGGCGCTTGCCGATCTCGGGCCGGGTCTGTCGGACGTGACCTTGCGGTGCTGCTGCTATCTCGAAGGTCTCGAGACGGCGGAAAAACGTCTCGGCTGGTCGGCGCGGTCGGGCAAGATCGTCTTGCGCATCGCGCTCATGCGTTTGCAGCGCCACTACGACGAAAGGCGTGCGGAGGGCAGCGCCATGATCGGCTGAGCCTTTCGCCCCGCGCGGGGCGGCATTGCGTCTCGCCGGGGTTTCACACGCGCGCCAACATGCTAGATAAGGAACAGGAATTCTAGCGAGGCCCGCCATGCGCGATCTTAAGATACCCGAGCAACGCCATCCCGAAAAAGCGCGTCGCCCGGACAATCCGCAGCCCAAGAAACCCGACTGGATCCGCGTCAAGGCGCCCGGCGGCAAGGGCTATACGGAAACCGCCAAGATCATGCGTGACAACAAGCTGGTCACCGTCTGCGAGGAAGCGGGTTGCCCCAACGTCGGCGAATGCTGGAGCCAGGGACACGCCACGATGATGATCATGGGCGAGGTCTGTACCCGCGCCTGCACCTTCTGCAACATCGCCACCGGCAAGCCGCCCGAGGCGCTGGATGTGTTCGAACCCGGGCGCGTCGCCGACGCCGTGGCCAAGCTGGGGTTGAACCATGTGGTCATCACCAGCGTGGACCGCGACGACGTCGAAGATGGCGGGGCCGAGCATTTTGCCCAGACCATTCGCGCCGTGCGCCACCGCAGCCCCGACACCACCATCGAGATCCTGACACCCGATTTCATCCGCTGCGGCCCCGAGGCGCTGGAAAAAGTGGTCGAGGCCCGCCCGGACGTGTTCAACCACAACCTCGAAACCGTGCCGGGCCTCTATCCCGAAGTGCGCCCCGGTGCGCGCTACTTCCACTCCCTGCGCCTGTTGCAGCGGGTGAAGGAGCTCGATCCGTCGATGTTCACCAAGTCGGGCATCATGGTGGGATTGGGCGAAGACCGGCAGGCCGTCATTCAGGTGATGGAAGACATGCGCGCCGCCGACATCGATTTCCTGACCATCGGCCAATACCTGCAACCGACGCCGAAACACCACCGCGTCGACCGTTTCGTGCATCCCGACGAATTCAAGGCCTACGAAAAAGCCGCCTATGGCAAGGGGTTCCTGATGGTCTCGGCGACACCGCTCACGCGGTCGAGCTATCACGCGGGCGACGATTTCGCGCAACTGCGGGCTGCGCGGAATGCCCGCCTCGGCATCGCCTAAGCGGGCCTCAGGGCAGGGCCTTTACATAGGCGGCAATGGCGGCGCGATCGTCTTCGGGCAATTGGGCCAGATTGTCGACGACCGCCGCCATCGTCCCGCCCACCGAATCGTAATCCGGCGTGAAGCCGGAGGTGAAATAGGCAACCAGATCGGCCTCTGACCAGTCCAGCCCTTCGGACGTGAGATCGGGAATCTCGCCCTTGCCGGAGGGGTTCGGCGCGCCCGACAGCCATGCCTCGCGGTCAAGCCCTCCGAGCGCGTCGCGCGGCGTGTGGCATTCGGCGCAGTGGCCCAGGGCCTCGACCAGATAGCGGCCGCGCTCCACTTCGGCAGACGTTGTCTGCGCGACCACGAAATCGGTCTTCAGATAGAGCGCTTTCCAAAGCCCCAGACCACGGGTCACATTGAAGGGAAACGATACCTCATGGGCGCGGCTGGGGGTCTCCGACACGGGCAGGGTGTTCATATAGGCCCAGAGATCGGCAACATCCCCGTCGGTCATATGGACGTAGCTGGTGTAGGGAAAGGCGGGATAGTAATGCCGCCCCTCCGGTGACACCCCTTGTCGCAGGGCACGGGCAAAATCGGGCAGGGTCCATCCGCCGATCCCGTCCGGGCCGGGCGAGATATTGGGCGCGTAGAACGTCCCGAAGTCCGTCGCAAAGCTGTGGCCGCCTGCCAGCAGCGTCTTGTCCTCGCCCTCTGGTGCGGCATGGCAGGACGAACAGCCCGCCGCGGCAAAGACCAGCGCACCGTTTTCCGAATCGGCCACGTGCCCCTCGGCCACAGCGGCCATCACCGGTGCGGGCCTTGTCACCCACCAGAAAACGCCCGCGCCGATCAGGGCGCAGGCGATAACGATCCCGAAAAATCGTTTCATTCTATCAGTTCTTGGGGCCGCGATAGGTTTCGTGACAGCCTTTGCACGACCCGCCGAGCGCGCCCATGGCCGCCCCTACGGCTGCTGCGTCAGCGGCACCCTCGAAGGCCAGTGCGGCTTTCTCCAGATCGCCGAACTTGGCGGCAAAACCGTCCGGATCGCTCCAGATCTCGGCCTTGGCGCGGGATCCTTCCACAGCACCCTGTTCGCTGCCCTCGATCCAGAGGGTCGCACGCTCCATCGTGGCCAGCGCGGCAAGGTTGGCCGCCGCCGCAGAGACGATCTGCGCGTCGAATTCCGCTTCGCCCTTGGCGATCGCGCCCAGCATGCCCGTGTGATAGCCCACCATCTGCATCTGCGCATGGCGCGCCTTTACCGCATCTTCCAGACCTTTCTGGCTATGGCTGGCGGCCATTGCGACGGTTGCTGTCGCGGCAAGCCCGACCAGCGAAAGGGTGAAGGCCTTGTTCGTGAAAAGTCTCATCAGTGTCATCTCCCGTTGACATGAATCAGCCTAACACGGAATTTTTTTCCCGCTACGCACCGCAAGATCACGAACGCGTGATGCGCGGAATCCCGTCACAACCCGCGGGGCAGGCGGTCTGCCTTGGCCCATTCGGGCCAGAGGCCGAAATAATCCAGACCCACGATCCCGAGCGCCACGAGAATCGCGGCGAACACCAGCATCACCCGCTTCCACGAAGGCGGATTGCGCGCCCACATGGCCATCCGCATGAAATTGCGCGGGTTCAGCACGGCGTCACTCCCCCTCGTCGGTGAATCGGACCTTGCCGATATAGGGCAGGTTGCGATTGCGCTGCGCGAAGTCGATGCCGTAGCCGACGACGAATTCATCGGGAATTTCGAAACCGGTGTGATCGGCGCGCAGATCCACCTCGCGGCGCGAGGGTTTGTCGAGCAGGGCCACGGTTTTCAGCCGCTTGGGCTTGCGCGCGCGCAGCATGCCGGTGACGTGGTGCAGCGTGTGGCCGGTATCGACGATATCCTCGACCAGCAGCACATCGCGCCCCTCGATTCCGCCGCGCAGGTCCTTGAGGATACGCACCTCGCGGCTCGATTCCATGGCGTTGCCATAGCTCGACGCCTCCAGGAAATCGACCTCGATGGGCAGGTCCAGCTCGCGCACCAGATCGGCGATAAACACGAAGGATCCGCGCAAAAGGCCCACAACCACCAGCTTGTCGGTATCCGCGAATTCCGCCTGTATCTCGCGGCACATCTCTTCGGTCCGCGCCGCGATGGACTTGGCCGAGATCATCTCGTCTATGACATAAGGACGCGTGGGCATGGCCACCTCTTGATTGTGCGCAGCAGCACGCTTTGATACCGAGGGCTACAGACCAGACCACAGGAAATCAATGCCCACACATTCCGAGACCAGGCGGCTGCCCTATACCGCAGACCAGATGTACGCTCTTGTGGCCGACGTTCGCAAATATCCCGAATTCCTGCCGTGGACCGCGGCCGCACGGGTGATCCGCGACGAAGACCGCGGCGACCACCGCGTCATGGACGCCGATCTGGTGATTTCCTTCAAGGTATTCCGCGAACGCTTTACCAGCCGCGTGAAACTGTGGCCCGAGACCATGCACATCGACACCGAATACCTCGACGGTCCGTTCAAGAAAATGATCTCGACCTGGGATTTCAAGGATGTCGAAGGCGGCTGCGAGGTGAAGTTTTTCGTGGATTTCGAATTTCGCAACGCGATCCTGCAACGCATCATCGGCGTGGTTTTCAACGAAGCGATGCAGCGGGTCGTCAAAGCATTTGAGAAGCGCGCGCAGGCGCTTTATGGCTAGTCCCAAAACAGGGGACAGGCCATGGGCATTACATCGCAACTGATCAAATTCACCACCACCGACGTCCCCGAGGAGGCGGCGGCGATGATGCGGCTGTCGCTGTTCGACTGGGCCGCCTGCGGCATCGCGGGGGCGTCCGAGGCCGAGTTCGCGCCGTTCAAACGCGCGCAGATGGTCGAGGACGGACCGGCGCAGGTCTTTGGCGGCGGGCAGGCGGGGGCGGCTGTGGCGGCGCTTGTGAACGGCACGCTCAGCCACGCGCTGGATTACGATGACACCCATTTCGCCCATATCGGCCACCCCTCGGTCGCGGTCCTGCCCGCCACGCTGGCGCTGGCCGAAACCCTGGGCACCGCGCTGACCGATGCCGTGGACGCCGCCACGGTAGGGGTCGAGGCGTCGATTCTCGTCGGTCAGTGGCTGGGCCGTGACCATTACCAGATCGGGTACCACCAGACCGCCACGGCCGGTGCCTTCGGTGCCACATTGGCCGCGGCGCGTCTGCTCGGGCTCGACAAATCGCAGATCCGCCATGCGCTTGGTCTGTGCGCCAGCATGGCGTCAGGGCTGAAATCGCAGTTCGGCACCATGGGCAAACCGCTCAACGCAGGGCTGGCGGCCCGCACCGGGGTCGAAGCCGCGCTCTGGGCGCAGGCGGGCATGACCGCCGCCGAGGACGGCCTCGCAGGCCCGCTGGGCTTTGGCGAAACCCACCACGGCAGGGCCGAGCCCGTAAAGATGCCGCGCAAGGAATGGGCCATCAGCACCATCAGCCACAAGTACCACGCCTGCTGCCACGGCTTGCACGCCACACTTGAAGCCCTCGCCGAAGTCGACGCGGAAACCGACCGGATCGAGGCGATCCGCATCCGCACCCATCCGCGCTGGATGAGCGTGTGCAACATCGCCGCCCCAAAAACCGGGCTGGAAGCGAAATTCAGCTACACGCAGGTGACCGCGATGGCGCTGAGCGGCCACGCCACTGCCAGCATCGGCAACTTCAACGATACGCTCGCCCGTGATCCCGCGCTGAAGGCGCTGCGCGAGCGGGTCGAAGTGGTCGAGGACGACACCCTGACCGAGACCCAGTCGCAGGTCACCCTGACGCTGACCTCGGGCGAAGTCCGCCGCCACCGGCACGATCTGCTTGCCCCCATGAGCCTCGAAACCCGCAGCGTGAAACTGCGCGACAAGGTCATGGCCCTTCTGGGAGAGACGCGCGGCGCGCAACTCTGGGAAGCCGCGATCGGACAGGATCTCGAATCGCTGACGGGGTGTTTCGCGGGCGCCTAAAGCGCGCGCAACGCCGCAAGGATCAGCGACAGCGCGTGATCGCGGGACGCCGCGCGCACCCTGTCGCGACCCAGCGCGCCGAATTCCACGGTCTCGCTCTGCGTTCCGCCCGGACCGGCCAGTGCAAAACAGACGCGCCCTTCGGGCTTGTGCTCCGACCCGCCGGGCCCGGCGATCCCGCTGAGCGAAACGGCGATGGCCGCGTCCGACCGCGCCAGCGCGCCTTGGGCCATTTCGACGGCGACCGCTTCGGACACTGCGCCATGGGCGTCCAGCGTGCTCTGCTCCACACCCAGCATCTCGCGCTTGGCGGCATTGGTATAGGTGACAAATCCACGGTCGAAGATCGCGGAGGATCCCGGCAGATCGGTCAGCGCCGCCGCCACCATCCCCGCGGTGCAGCTTTCTGCCGTGGCGATCATCACGCCACGCTCGACCGCGAGCCGGAGGATCTCAGAACGCATGGTAGGCTCCGGCCAGAACCACGACACCGATGGCGGCGACAATGCCCGCGATCACATCGTCCAGCATCACCCCGAGCGGGTCGCCGCGCCGGTCCGCCCAGCCGATGGGGCCGGGTTTCCAGATATCGAACAGCCGGAACAGCACAAAGGCCGCGATCCAGCCCGGCCACATCACCGTGATATCAATGCCCATGCGCCAACTGGCGACGGAGAGCGGCAAAAGTGCGATCCACTGGCCCACCAACTCGTCCACGACGATCTCGGACGGGTCGTGATCGTCGCTGCCCGCCGTCATCCGGGCTGTGGCCCACCAGCCCGCCGCGAAAGCCACGGCAATGCCCACCACCAGCAGCGGCAGGCCGCCCACCACGTGCAAGAGCCACGCCCACGGCAGCGCGACCAGCGACCCCCATGTGCCCGAGGCGGGTTTGACATAGCCAACCCCCAGCACCGTGCCGATCAGCTCAGCGCCCCTCATGATCGCACCAGCGTTGCGGTGGCCAGACAGGCGATGCCCTCGCCGCGACCGGTAAAGCCCAGCCGCTCGGACGTGGTGGCCTTCACCGAAACCCGCTCGACCTCGATGCCCGTGATCGCGGCGACCTCGGCGCGCATGGCGGCGGCGTGGGGGCCAACCTTGGGGTGTTCGCAGATCAGCGTGCAATCGATATGGGTCAGATCAAATCCTTTCTCCCGGGCCATCCCGGCGGCGTGACGCAGGAAGATATGGCTCTCGGCGCCTTTCCATTGCGGATCGGACGGCGGAAAATGGGTGCCGATATCGCCCGCCGCCAGCGCGCCATAGATGGCGTCGGTGATCGTGTGCAGGCCGACGTCCGCGTCGGAATGGCCCACCAGCCCGTGGTCATGCGGGATGCGCACACCGCAGAGCATCACATGATCGCCCGGCCCGAAGGCGTGCACGTCAAAACCGTTTCCAGTGCGTATGTCCAAACCGCTCTCCACTATTCGGGCCGCGCGGGCGAAATCGTCCGGCGTCGTGATTTTCAGGTTATCCGCGCTGCCGGGCGTGATTTCAACGTGCATTCCGGCCGCCAGCGCCACCGCCACGTCATCCGCCGCCGGCCCGTCGTAGACCGCATGCGCCGCGAGGATCGCATCGAGGTGAAAGCCCTGCGGCGTCTGCGCCGCAAACAGCCCCTCGCGCGGATGCGTGCCCGTCACCCGGCCCGCGGTCCCGGTCCAGAGCGCATCCGTCACCGCAACCCCCGGCGCCGCCCCGTCAGCCCGGTCGAGCGCGTCGAGCACACCGTCGATGATATCGCTGCCCACGCAGGGGCGCGCGGCGTCGTGGATCAGCACCAGATCGGCCCCGTCGCACAGCGCCAGCCCCGCGCGCACCGATGCCGCGCGTTCGGCGCCGCCGGTTGCCGCGCGGATGCCGCGCCGCTCGAACCCCGGGGCCTCGTCCATGTCGTCGGGGTGCAGGACCACGACCACCCCGTCGACCCTCGGATGATCGGCAAAGGCCGCACAGCTGCGGTCGATGATCCTCTGGCCCGCGAGGTTCTGCCACTGCTTGGGCCGCGGCCCTCCGGCACGGGTGCCGCGGCCTGCGGCCACGATCACGGCGATGGTGCGCATCTGGCAGTTGTCCTTATCCTGTTGCAGCGGTGATACGAAATCGCGCGCCCGTCCGCAACGCGCGCCATCGGCGGTGCCGCCCGCTAAACTGCCCAATTTTCAGGCAAACCGTAACGTCGTAATGCCGCATCCGACCCGTAATGATTGTGCAATCCGGCCCCCTCCGTTAGTCACGACTGTACCGCACAAGGATTAAGCACACCTCACATGACGCTGCCGCTGGATCTGTCGCCCCCCGTTCTTCTGGCCCCGATGGCCGGGATCACCGATCTGCCTTTCCGCAATCTGGTGAGCCGCTTTGGCGCGGGTCTGGTGGTGTCCGAGATGATCGCCTCGGGCGAATTCCTCACAGCGCGCCCCGGCACCCGTGAAAAGGCCGAGCTCGGCCTCGACCAGGCCGCCACTGCGGTGCAGATCGCGGGCAGGGAGGCCGTGCCAATGGCCGAAACGGCAAAGATGCTGGCCGGGCAGGGCGCGCGGATCATCGACATCAACATGGGCTGCCCCGCCAAGAAGGTGACGCAGGGCGCCTCCGGCTCGGCGCTGATGAAAACCCCCGATCACGCGCTGCGCCTGATCGAGGCGGTCGTCGGCGCGGTGGATGTGCCCGTGACCCTGAAAACCCGTCTGGGGTGGGACGACGGCATGATGAACGCCCCCGACATCGCCCGCCGCGCCGAAGCCGCCGGTGTGCAAATGATAACGATCCACGGGCGGACCCGCTGCCAGTTCTATCGCGGCAGCGCCGACTGGTCCGCGATCCGCGCCGTGGTCGATGCCGTAACGGTGCCGGTGATCGCCAATGGCGACATCACCGATGCGGCGACCGCGCGCCGCGCGCTGGCGCAATCGGGCGCGGCAGGGGTGATGATCGGGCGCGGTGTACAGGGTCGGCCTTGGCTTCTGGCCGCTGTGGCGCACGCATTGCACGGCACCCCGGCACCCGACGTGCCGGACGGCCCCGCGCTCACGGCGCTGGTGCGCGACCACCACGCGGCGATGCTGGATTTCTACGGGGACACGCTTGGCCTGCGCGTGGCGCGCAAACATCTGGGCTGGTACATGGATCATGCGGCGACTCCGGCCGATCTGCGCCGCGCCGTGCTGACCGCGCGCGATGCCGCGACCGTGCACAGCCTGCTGGCGGACGCGCTGGAACATGACGCGGTGGAGCAGGCGGCATGAACAGCACCCGCGCCATTTCCGAACGCCAGCTTTGGGCCTCTCTGCCGGTGCCGGCGCTGCTGGTGGCCTCGGACGACAGTATCGCCGACATCAACGCCGCCGCCGAAGGGTTCCTGAATGCCTCGGCGAAATCGGTCGTGGGCACGCCCGTCTGGGACCTGCTGGCCGTCGATGCCCCCATTGAAGAGGCCTTCGCCCGCGCGCGCGAGAACGGCACCACGCTGTTCGTGAACGATGTGGACGTGGGATCGGGACAGCGCCCGCCGCTGGTGTCGCAGCTTCAGATCGCGCCGCTGTCGGGCACGCGCGGCACGATGATCCTGATGATCTCGCCGCGCGAACTGGCCGGTCGCATGACCCAGAGCCAGTCTGTCAAATCCGCCGCGAAATCGGCCATCGGCATGGCCGAGATGCTGGCCCACGAGATCAAGAACCCGCTTGCGGGGATCACCGGCGCCGCACAGCTTCTCAGCATGAATCTCGCCAGTGAAGACCTTGAATTAACGGATCTTATCGTCGCTGAAAGCCGCCGGATCGTGAAGCTGCTCGAACAGGTCGAGCAATTCGGGAACCTCACAACGCCCGACATGGCGGCGGTCAACCTGCACGATGTGCTGGACCGTGCGCGCCGCTCGGCGCTACTGGGCTTCGGCGCGCGCATGAAGATCGTCGAGGATTACGACCCCTCGCTGCCGCCCGCACTTGGCGACAAGGACCAGCTTCTACAGGTCATCCTCAACCTGCTCAAGAACGCCTCCGAAGCGGCGGGCAATGCGGGCGGTACGATCCGGCTGCACAGCTTTTACGAACACTCTTTCCGCCTGCGCCGCGCCGACGGATCCGGTCGCGCGCTGCCGCTCCAGATCGAGATCATCGATGACGGTCCGGGCCTTCCCGACAACATCCGCGGCGATGTCTTCGACCCTTTCGTGTCGGGGCGCGAGAACGGCACCGGCCTTGGCCTCGCACTGGTGAGCAAGATCATCTCGGAACACCAGGGCTGGATTTCGGTCACCTCCGTCCCCGGCCGCACCGTTTTCCGCATCTCGCTGCCGCGTGCGGATGACACCCTCACCCAGCGCGCGGAGACGCCCGCACCACAGACGCGGACACCCACGTCCGACAACAAGGAGTAGCCCATGGATGGCACGGTTCTGGTCGCCGATGACGACCGCACGATCCGCACGGTTCTGACGCAGGCCCTCACACGCGCGGGATGCAAGGTCCACGCGACCTCCAGCCTGACCACGCTGATGCGCTGGGTCGGCGAGGGCAAGGGCGACGTCGTGATCTCGGACGTGGCCATGCCGGACGGTAACGGGTTGGAAATGCTGCCGAAGATCGCCGCCGACCGGCCCGATCTGCCGGTGATCGTCATCTCGGCCCAGAACACCATCATGACAGCGATCAAGGCCGCCGAAGCGCAGGCCTATGACTATCTGCCCAAACCCTTCGACCTGCCGGACCTGATGAAACGGACCGCGCGGGCGCTGGAGCGTTCGGGCGCGCCCAGACGCAGCACCGACAGCACCCCCGAAAAGGACGAAGACGACCTGCCGATGGTCGGCAAGACCGCTGTGATGCAATCGCTCTACCGCGTCATCGCGCGGGTCATGAACACCGATCTGCCGGTGCTCATCTGGGGCGAGAGCGGGACCGGAAAATCGCTGATCGCGCGCGCGCTGCACGATCTGTCGGACCGCCGCAGCCTGCCGTTCGTCACCGTCACCGAATCCGACCTGCGCGAGCTTGAAGGCCCGGCGCAGGTCATGGCGCGGGTGCGCGGCGGCACCCTGCTGATCGACGAAATCGGTGACATCAGTGCCGAAGTGCAGGCACGGATCGCGCGGATGATGGATATGGAAGGCGACAACAAGCCGCGTTTCATCGCCACCTCGCAAGTCGACCTCAGCGACGAGTCTGGCAACAGCACGCTGCGCCGTGACCTGTATTACCGCCTGTCCGGGGCCACGCTGCATGTGCCGGGCCTGCGCGACCGGGTCGAGGATATTCCACTGCTCGCCGCGCATTTTCTGGAACGCGCCGAGGCCGGGCCAACGGGCCCGCGCGTGCTCTCGGACGGGGCGGCGAAAGTGCTGGCGAAATACCCCTGGCCCGGCAACGTGCGCCAGCTTGAACACGCGATGCGCCAGCTGACCCTCACCAGCCGCGCGCCCGAAATCACCCGCGCCGAGGCAGAGCAGATCGTCGGCGGCCAGCCCGGCCCGGAACCCGCGCGCGCGGCGGGCAATACCGAACGGCTCGGGGCCAGTGTCGAACGCCACATCCGGCGGTATTTCGAACTTCACGGCAACGCCCTGCCGCCTCCGGGCCTCTACCAGCGCATCCTGCGCGAGGTCGAAACGCCGCTGATCGAGGTCGCCCTTGCCGCGACCTCGGGGAATCAGGCCAAATGCGCGGAACTGCTGGGCATCAACCGGAATACTTTGCGAAAGAAGATCACCGATCTCGGAATTGAGGTGACACGCGGTCGAAAAATGATGTAAAACCGCCACACAAACGTGGCCATCCGGGGACAATCCGGATCAGGACCACAAAATATGGCGGTACGGTGCCTTTGGCACCACATCAGGTAAGGGCACAGCAGTGGCGCCCCAAACACGTACATCTTGGCTCATGCGGCTGTCGCAGCTTCGGCGGCAACGGCGCACGCGTACGGTCACGACCTTCGGTCTGGTCGTGCTCGGGCCGACTTTGGCGCTGGCGACCTATCTGGCGCTGGGGCCGCTCGATCAGGGCAGTACCGATATCCTGCGGCTGATCCTGCTGCTGGATCTAATCTATATTCTGGTGGTCGCGGCGCTGGTTCTGGCGCAGGTCGCGCGGCTGATCAGTGCGCGGCGCGCCAAATCCGCCGGCTCGCGCCTGCACCTGCGGCTCTCGGGCGTCTTCGCGCTGATGGCGCTGATCCCGACCGTATCGGTCGCCGTTTTCGCGGTGCTGACCATCAACATCGGGATCGAGGGGTGGTTTTCCGAACGGGTGCGCGCCGTGGTCGGCAACTCGCTCCTCGCCGCCGAAGCCTACGCGCAGGAAGAACGCCTCGGCCTGCGCGACGACGCGATCAGCCTCGCGCGCAGCATCGACCGCGCGCGCCAGTCCGGGATCGACCTCAGCGACAGCGAACTGCTAGGCGAAGGCCAGCGCCAGATCCAGCGCGGCCTGCGCGAGGCCTATATGATCGACGGCACCGGCGAAATCCGCGCGCGGGGCGACCGGTCCTATCTGTTCGACTACGAGGAACCCCCGAGAGAGGTTCTGGCGAACGTCACCACCGACGACGTGACCCTGATCGAGGACAAGCAGAACAACGAATTCCGCGCGCTCGTGCGTCTCGACAGTTTCGTCGACCGCATTCTCTATATCACCCGCGAGGTGGATGGCGAATTGCTCAGCCTGCTGGACGAGACGCAGGAAACCATCCGCCTCTACCAGCAGCTTGAAAACGAGCGCGGGCGCACCCTGTTCGAATTCGGGCTTCTCTATCTCGCGTTCGCGGTCATCATCATTCTGGCCGCCGTCTGGCTGGGCCTTTGGTTCGCCGAACGCCTGTCGGGGCCCGTGGGCCGCCTGACCGGCGCCGCGCAGCAGGTCGGGGCAGGGGATCTGGACGTGCAGGTCCGCGAGGACGACGGCGACGACGAAATCGCCATGCTGGGGCGCTACTTCAACCAGATGACCAAACAGCTCAAGGGCCAGCGCAACACGCTTCTGGACAACACCCGCCAGATCGAACGCCGCCGCAGGCTTTTCGATTCCGTGCTCAGCTCTGTCACCTCCGGCGTTGTGGGCCTCGACCCCGAGGGCCGCGTCACCTTCGTCAACCGCTCGGCGATGCGGCTCCTGGACTGGGAAGAGACCCAGCAATCGCTGGCGCTGACGGTCGCGGTGCCGGAATTCGGCCCGCTGTTCGACGCGATCACCACCGGTCCCGCCGAAGCCGCGCAGGAAGAGATCAAGGTTTCCCGGCAAGGGCGTATGGAAAACCTGCTGGTGCGTATGGCGACGCGCCGCGCCGACGATGGCCGGCTAGAAGGCTACGTTGTGTCCTTCGACGATGTGACCGATCTGGTCTCCGCGCAGCGGATGGCCGCATGGGGGGACGTCGCGCGCCGCATCGCCCACGAGATCAAGAACCCGCTCACCCCGATCCAGCTTTCCGCCGAGCGCATCCGCCGCAAATTCTCGGCCGAGGTGAGCGATGCCGAAAAGCTCGAACAGATGACCGGCGTGATCATCCGCCAGACAGGTGATCTGCGCCGCATCGTCGACGAGTTTTCCAAATTCGCGCGCATGCCCGAGCCGGAGCGCAAACCCCACGATCTGGTGGAACTGGTGCGCGACGCGGTGCTGTTGCAGCGCAGCGGACGACCGGACCTGAAGATCCACAGCGACCTGCCCAAGGATCCGATCCCTGCTTTCATCGACGCCACGATGATCAGTCAGGCCTTCACCAACTTGATCAAGAACGCGGGCGAAGCCATTGATACATTGATCGAAAAAGGCGCGCCCGACGATCTGGCACCGCAGGTGCATGTGACGCTGGGCACCGCCGAAGGCGCGGCGCTGATCACCGTGGCCGATAACGGGGTGGGCCTGCCCGAAGACCGCGCGCGGCTCTTCGAGCCTTACGTGACCACCCGCAGCGAGGGCACCGGCCTTGGCCTGCCCATCGTCAAGAAAATCATCGAGGAACATGGCGGCAGCCTGATCCTCACCGACGCTCCCGTGTTCGAGGGGCAGACACATCATGGCGCAATGGCAGAAATCCGGCTGCCCCTAGACGCCGACATCATTGCCGACCTTCAGGAGGAAAAACAGCATGGGTGACATACTGATCGTGGATGACGAACGCGATATTCGCGAGTTGATCTCCGACATTCTCGAGGACGAAGGCTATGCCACGCGGCTGGCGGGCAATTCGGACGATGCGATGCAGGCGGTCAACACAGAGCCACCGGCGCTGATGATCCTCGATATCTGGCTCAAGGACAGCAAGATGGACGGGATCGACATCCTCAAGACCGTCAAGCGCGACAATCCCGATGTGCCGGTGGTCATCATCTCGGGCCACGGCAATGTCGAGATCGCGGTCGCGGCGATCAAGCAGGGCGCCTATGACTTCATCGAGAAGCCCTTCAACATCGACCAGCTTCTGGTGGTGATCCGCCGCGCCATGGAAACCTCGCGCCTGCGCCGCGAGAACCTGTCGCTGAAGCGTCAGGACGGCAAGGGCACGCAGATGATCGGCAGCTCCGCCGCCTTCCGCACGCTGGTGGGCCAGCTCGACAAGGTGACCAAATCGAACGGTCGCGTCATGCTGACCGGCCCCGCCGGCTCGGGCAAGGAAGTCGCCGCGCGCTATATCCACGGCAATTCGAATCGCGCCTCGGCCCCTTTCATCACCGTCAACTGCGCCGGTGTCGCCCCCGAGCGGATGGAAGAAGTGCTGTTCGGTCGCGAAACCCCGGACCGCGGGGTCGAGCCGGGGCTTCTCGAACAGGCCCACGGCGGTGTGGTCTATTTCGACGAGGTGGCGGATATGCCGCTCGGCACCCAGTCGAAGATCCTGCGCGTTCTGGTGGACCAGCAGTTCACCCGCGTGGGCGGCAACGACAAGGTGCGCGTCGATCTGCGGGTCATCTCCTCGACCAACCGTGACCTCGCCGCCGAGATCGAGGCAGAGCGCTTCCGGCAGGAGCTTTATCACCGGCTGAACGTGGTGCCGATCGCGGTGCCGTCGCTTGCTGACCGGCGCGAGGATATCCCCGAACTCGCCGCCCATTTCATCACCGATTTCAACGCCACACAGGGTCTGCCCCTGCGCGAGATCAGCGATGATGCGCTGGCGCTGATGCAGACGATGGTCTGGCCCGGCAACGTGCGACAGCTCAAGAACCTGGTCGAACGGGTGCTGATCCTGGGCGAGGGCACGGCCCCGATCGAGGCCCGCGAACTGCCCGGCGAAGAGGAACCCGGCGCCGACGAGGGCCGCGTGGTCCTGTCGGGTGCCATGGCCAGCCTGCCGCTGCGCGAGGCGCGCGAGGCGTTCGAACGTGAATACCTGCTGACCCAGATCAACCGGTTCGGTGGCAATATCTCGCGGACGGCGAATTTCGTCGGCATGGAACGCTCGGCGCTGCACCGCAAACTCAAGAGCCTCGGTGTGGTCACTTCGGCCAAATCCGGCGCCCGCGTGGCCCATGTGGACGACGTCTGACCAAAGCGGTTAGGCGCGCCCGGCACGCCATGACGGCCCACTGCCTGCGGGGGCGTCCTACGCTTCGGCGGGGGCTGCCCGCCCCCTTGCTCAGCCCGCGGTGCGCACGATCTGGATGCTGCCGTCGCGGTTGCGGATCACGCATGAATTTTCCGTCAGCGGCGGCAATTGCACGGTCGCGGCCTGTGGTGCGGCCTGTGCCACTTCCGCCGGGCAGGCGGGGATCGACACCCTTGCGTAGCCCTTGTCGGCCATACACTGCTGGGCCGCGCGCGCGCGCAGCGGCGCATTGGCGTCATAGCTGCGGATTTCACCGGGCAGGTAATATCCCTGCGTGGTGATGCATTTGCCATCCTTGCTGCATTCGCGGCGCGGCGGCACGTATTGGGGCGGCAAACGGCGCACCTGTGTGGCGACAGGCACGTCGCGCAGCGCTGCCACATCGCATTGCGTCTGGTCGCGGTTGAGCGTCGTAACGCTCACCCCGGGTTTATAGTTGGTTTCGAGCGGCGCGCAGGCGGCAAGTCCGAGAAGCAGTGCGGCAATTTTTTTCATGGCACCAGAATGGCAGAGCCGCAACGCGCTGACAATTGAATTGACCGCACCGGGCCACCGTGCGAGTTCTTGACTTTCCACGCCAACAGCAAAGCGCCGCGCGCGCGGGGGATCCGCTTTTCCATGAAAGTCATCATCTGCGGCGCGGGCCAGGTCGGCTGGCAGATCGCGCGGCATCTCTCTGGCGAAAGAAACGATGTCACCGTCGTCGATAGCAATGCCGATCTGGTGCGTCGCGCGACCGATACGCTCGATGTGCAGGGGGTCGCGGGGTTTGCCAGCTATCCGGATGTGCTGGAGCGGGCAGGGGCGCAAGACGCCGATATGATCATCGCCGCCACCCACTCCGACGAGGTCAACATGGTGACCTGTCAGGTCGCCCATTCGGTATTCGGCATCAGCCGCAAGATCGCGCGTCTGCGCGCGCAATCCTATCTCACGGCGATCTATTCCGATCTCTACCGGCGCGATCACCTGCCCATCGACGTGGTCATCAGCCCCGAGCGCGAGGTTGCGCAGGCCGCGTTGCAGCGCCTGTCCGCGCCCGCCGCCTTCGACACCGAGGTTTTCATGGACGGGCATGCGCAGCTTATGGGCATCACGCTCGATCCCGGTTGCCCCGTGCTCAACACGCCGCTGCGCCAGCTGACCGATCTGTTCTCGACCCTGCGCGCCGTGGTCGTGGGTGTGCGCCGCGAAGGGCGGCTGTTCGCCCCCGAACCCAAGGACCAGCTGTTCGAGGGCGACGACTGCTACATCTTCGTCCATCGCGACGACATCTCGCGCACCATGGAGATTTTCGGCAAATCCTCTTCCACGCAGGACCGCGTGGTGCTGGTGGGCGGCGGCAACGTCGGTCTCAGCGTGGCGCTGGCGCTGGAAAAACGCGCCAAACGCGTCCGCGCCAAGGTGATCGAGAAGAGCCGCGCCGCCGCCGAACGCGCCGCCGAAGCGCTGGAGCGCACGATCGTGCTCAACGGGGACGGTCTGGATGCGGCACTGCTGGCCGAGGCGGGGATCAGCCGCGCCGACGCGATGCTCGCCATCACCGATGACGACAAGACCAACATGCTGGCCTGCGTGCGCGCCAAGGCCGAAGGCTGCAACTACGTGATCGCGCTGATCAACGATCCGACGCTGATCCCGCTGATGCAGCCGCTGGGCATCGACGCCTACATCAACCCGCGCGCCACGACCGTCAGCTCGATCCTGCGCCACATCCGCCACGGGCGCGTGCGCTCGGTCTATTCCATCGGCGATGCCGAGGCCGAGGTGATCGAGGCCGAAGTCCTGTCCACCTCGCCCATCGCGGGCAAGCTGATCAACGAGATCGACTTTCCCGAAGGGGTGCTGGTGGGGGCGGTGCGCAAGGGCGGCAAGGTGATCCGCCCGCTCGGCAAGACCCGGATCGACGAAGGCGATGTGATCGCCGTCTTCGCGCTGACCAAGGATGTCGCACAGCTGGAACAGCTGATGCAGGTGTCGATAGATTTCTTCTGATATGGCGTCCGCGGGCCGACAGAGTTTCCTGCGCCGCGAGATCTCGCAGCTGCCGCTGTTCCTGCTGGTGTTCGGCGTGCTCTGCGCGTCGATGATGGTGCCGGCCATGCATGCGCTGGTGGTCAACGACCACAGCACGAGCCAGGCGTTCTTCTACGCCGGTGCGCTCGGCTGCGTGATCTTTGCGATGATCGGCATCGCCCACGCGGGCCGCGCGCCCCGCCACGGCGCGCTGGGGCCCTTGATGTCGCTGCTGTCGGCCTTCGTGATCATGCCCGCCGTGCTTGCCATTCCCTTTGTCGAAGCGCTGCCCACCACGCGCTTCGTCAATGCCTATTTCGAGATGTTCAGCGCCTTCACCACCACCGGTGCGACGCTTTTCGACGATCCCGCACGGCTGAGCGGCACCTTGCACCTGTGGCGCGCGCAGGTGGGATGGCTGGGCGGTCTGCTGATGTGGACGGCGGCGGTGGCGATCCTTGCGCCGCTCAACCTCGGCGGTTTCGAGGTCACGACACAGGCCGAGCCTGGCCGCAGCGAAACCGCGCCGCATGCCTCGCGCGCGCTGACCCCGCGCCAGCGGGTCGGCCGCGCTGTCACGACGCTTGCACCGCTCTACGCGGCGCTGACGCTGGCGCTATGGATGCTGTTGATCTTTTCGGGGCAGGTGCCGCTGGATGCGCTGATCCATGCAATGTCTGTGATGGCGACGTCGGGCATCACCGGCACCGATCCTGCCGTTCCCAGTGCCGCGGGCATCCCGGGCGAGATGATCATGGCGCTCTTCATGTGTTTCGCCCTGTCGCGCCTGACATTTTCTTCCGACACGGTCACCGCCACGCAGGGCGGGCTTACCACCGATCCTGAATTCCGCATCGGTCTGGGCATCGTGATTCTCGTGCCGCTGGCGCTTTTCGCGCGCCACTGGTTCGCGTCGCTCGACGCCGAGAACCCCGAACCGCTGGTAACCGCGCTCAAGGCGCTCTGGGGCGGGATGTTCACCGTCCTGTCCTTCCTGTCGACCACCGGTTTCGTGTCCGGACACTGGACCGAGGCGCAAAGCTGGTCGGGGCTGGGCACACCCGGCCTGATCCTGATGGGGCTGTCGCTGATCGGCGGCGGTGTGGCGACGACCGCGGGCGGGGTGAAGCTGCTGCGCGTTTTCGCGCTATACCGCAATGCGGTGCGCGAGATGGAGCAGCTGGTGCATCCCCATTCCGTGTCGGGCGCGGGTGTTGCGGGGCGGCGCCTGCAATCTGGCGGGGCGTTCATCGCGTGGATCTTCTTCATGCTGTTCGCGCTGTCCTTCACCGCCGTGGTGCTGGCGCTGGCGCTGATCGGCGTCAGCTTCGAGGACGCGATGGTCATGGCCATTGCCATGCTCTCGACAACCGGCCCGCTGACGCAGGTCGCCTCCGAAGCGCCCATCGACCTGATCGCGCTCAGCGACACGGCCAAGGCGGTCCTGTGCACCGCCATGGTGCTGGGGCGGCTGGAAACATTGGCCATTATCGCCCTGTTGACACCCGATTTGTGGCGCGCGTGACACGCGTTGCACCTTCTTTGGGCGACACTGCGGAATTTGGGGGTGGAAACTTCCACGGCGGCCCTTCATAGTTTGCATTCGGGGGGCCGTTTGCGGCTAAAGACAAGAAAAAACGGAAGAACAAACTATGGCGTCTGACAGACAGAACCTTCAGGATGCGTTCCTGAACCACGTTCGTAAAACCAAAGTACCAGTGACGATTTTCCTGATCAACGGCGTCAAGCTGCAAGGCGTGATCACGTGGTTCGACAACTTCTGTGTGCTGCTGCGCCGCGACGGGCAGTCGCAGCTTGTGTACAAGCACGCGATCTCGACCATCATGCCAAGCCAGCCAATCAGCCTTTACGAGGGCGAAGAGGCTTCTTGAGCCGTCCACAATTCCAGATTGACGACAGTGACGGTCCGCGCCTGACGCGGGCTTTCGTGTTGCACCCCGACATCCGCACGGATGCCGACCGCCGCGACCCCGGTCCGGCGCTCGAAGAAGCATTGGCGCTGGCCGACGCGCTGCCGGGGCTGGAAGTCGTCGGCGGATCGGTGATCCAGCTGCGCAAGGTCAGTGCCGGACAGCTGTTCGGCAAGGGCAAGATCGAAGAACTGCGCGAGATGATCGAGGCGGAGGAGATCGAGCTGGTGCTGATCGACGGGCCCGTCACACCCGTGCAGCAGCGCAATCTCGAAAAGCTCTGGAAGGTCAAACTGCTGGACCGGACCGGGCTGATCCTCGAAATCTTCTCCGACCGCGCGGCGACCCGTGAAGGGGTGCTTCAGGTCGAGATGGCCGCGCTCAACTACCAGCGCACGCGGCTGGTGCGGGCCTGGACCCACCTCGAACGGCAGCGCGGCGGCCTCGGCTTTGTCGGCGGCCCCGGCGAAACCCAGATCGAGGCGGACCGCCGCGCCATCGACGAACAGCTCGTGCGCCTGCGCCGGCAGCTCGACAAGGTGGTCAAGACCCGCGCGCTGCACCGTGCCGCACGGGCCAAGGTGCCCTATCCGATCGTGGCGCTCGTGGGCTATACCAACGCCGGCAAGTCGACCCTTTTCAACCGCTTGACGGGCGCGGACGTGATGGTCAAGGACATGCTCTTTGCCACGCTCGACCCCACGATGCGCAGCCTGACGCTCGAAGACGGGCCGGAGATCATCCTCAGCGATACGGTGGGCTTCATCTCGGATCTGCCGACCGAACTGGTGGCGGCCTTCCGTGCCACCCTCGAAGAAGTGCTGGCCGCTGACATCGTTCTGCACGTGCGCGACATTTCCCACGCCGAGACCGAGAATCAGGCCCACGACGTGCGCGAGATCCTCACCTCGCTCGGGGTGCCCAAGGAAACCCGCACCTTCGAGGTCTGGAACAAGCTGGACCTGATGCCGCCGGACCGCGCCGATGCGATGCGCGAACGCGCGGCGCGCGACGACAGCGTTCTGGCGATCTCCGCGATCACCGGCGAGGGGCTGGACAAGCTTCAGGCCACGGTCGCCGAAGCCCTGCAAGGCGCGCTGCGCACCTCGCAGATCGAACTGGCCTTCAGCGAGGGGCGCAAGCGCGCGTGGCTCTTTGACCACGACATCGTCATCGAGGAAGAACAGACCGACGCGGGTTTCCTCCTGACCGTGCGCTGGTCCGCAGAGCAGGAAGCCGCTTTCCAGCGTCTTTGAGTGGCAAATGGCGCAGAGCGCGCCATATCTTCCGGTAGCCACCTTGCGGAGCATCCCATGACCCTGCCGATCCTGTTCCTCGCCACATTCGCCGTCTTTCTTGCGGTGGACTTCGTGGCGCTAAGCTATTTCATCAAACCGATCTTCGCGCGCGATATCGGCCCGCTGATGCTCGACAGTCCGCGGCTTCTGCCCGCGTTCCTGTTCTATGCCTTCATGGTCGCCGTGGTGCTGTGGTTCGTCTCGTGGCCGGCGCTGGCCGACAGCAAATCCCTGTGGTGGGTGTTCGGCAACGCGGCATTGATCGGCATGGTCGGCTACGGCACCTACGAGTTCACCAATTACGCGATCCTCAAGGACTGGACAGCGACGCTGGTGGCGACGGATTTCATCTGGGGCACGGTTCTGACGGGCGGCTCGGCGGTGGCCGGGGCGGCCATCACCCGCGCATTCGCGACCTGACGCAGCAGCAGAAGAGAAGCCGCAGAATGGGGCGCGAGGGAGCCGGATCGGATGAAAGCCGCGTCAGGCCCCTGTGGCCGATGCGTAGCGCCACGCGCCGGGGGCAAGGCGGTTCAGATGCCAGTCCCCCACGGACACGCGCACCAGCCGCAGGCAGGGCAGGCCCACATGGGCGGTCATGCGCCGCACCTGCCGGTTGCGCCCTTCGGATATCGTGACGCTCAGCCAGCAGTCCGGCACGCTCTTGCGGAACCGCACCGGCGGGTCGCGCGGCCACAGGTCGGGCGGATCGATCGCCTCTACCCGCGCGGGGCGGGTCGGCCCGTCCTTCAGCGTCACCCCCGCGCGCAGCGCCGAGAGCGCGGCATCGTCGGCGGTGCCTTCGACCTGGACCAGATAGGTTTTCGACAGCTTGTACTTGGGGTTGCTGATCCGCGCCTGAAGCGGGCCGTGATCGGTCAGCACCATCAGCCCCTCGCTGTCACGGTCGAGCCTGCCTGCCGGATAGAACCCCGGCACGTCGATGAACCCCGACAGGGTCGGGCGGGGGCTGCCTTCGGTGCCGCGGTCGGTGAATTGCGATAGCACCCCGTAGGGTTTGTTGAACAGGATGACGCGGCCCGTCACGGGGCGGGGACCAGTTTCGTCACCCCCACGGCCGCGGCGCGCGCGAGGTCTTCGTCGAGCGACATGGGAATGTATTCGCCGCGCCGCCACAGCTGCGCCAGATCGTCGTAATGGCGCGACAGGAAGTGCCCAGACTGGCCCGTCGAGTTGATGAAGACCGAACTGTCGGGATCGGCGAAATCATAGACCCCGCGATAACCCGCCCCGTGCACGTTCAGGAAGGGGTCCGGATCGGTCCCCTTGGTGCGGCCGCGCATCAGCGTGTGATCGCCGCCTGAGGTGCTTTGCCGGATGTTCACAAAATAGCGCAGCACCGGCACTTCGCCCAGCACCGGATGGTCGTGGGTGGCCTGATGCACATCGCCCCAGCGCAAAGATTCCAGCGCGGTGCCGTATTGTTCGTCGATATCGACCAGCGCATCGTCCAGAGCCAGCCGCGCCATGTCGGCGCAGGTCTCCACCGGGGCGGACTGGAACACGTCGCACCACGCCGAGGCCCCCTCGAGATCGCGGAACACCCGTTCGATGAACAAAGGCTCGACGTGGTCGAATTCATCGGCCAGCGGGCCCAGTTCGTCGCGGATCAGGCGGTCCTGCAGCTTGCGAAGCCATGTGGCGTAGATCAGCGGCTCGGGCAGATGTTCGTTCATTTCGCCCGACCATTCGGCCAGCAGGCTCAGCGCGCGCTGGCGCAGGCGCTCGGGCGTACCGTCCGGTGCGGCCTCGCCGGTGAACCACAGCTCGGCCCCGATCAGCGGCAGCAGCGACCGCGCGGTAAAGCTGACGGTGTCGAGCTGGGCTTCGATGAAACTGTCGCGCGTGTGGACCTGCCGGCCCTGCATCAGCCGCTGCCAGCGCTGCACGCGCTGGGTGTCGCCCCACAGAAAGCTGATGTGGCTGGGAAAGGGGCGGTCGATCATCTTGTTGTTGGTATTCCCCAGAATACCGCCCTGGGGGGAGACGAAACCGGGGTTCGACGTATAGGGCAGAATGCCCTGCCAGCGGTTCGTCGCGATCCAGCCGGGGCTGGGCAGGCGGCCCTTGCTCTGGTGCGCGGGGTCGCGCTTGGGCGCCGCGCCGATGGTTTTCATCGCGATGGTCTCGCGGTCCACCAGCGTCAGGTTCTGGGAGGGGGCCACGTAGAGGCGGGCGGCGTCAATGCCATCGGCGACGGTCTTGGCGCGCATGATCTCCATCGCGGCCTGCAGGGTCGTGTCGCGCTGGCTGAGCACGGTCCAAGACACCGCCGCCACATGGCCCGGCGGGGTGATCGAGGCGAGGTTGAAGTGGCTGCCCGGCAGCACCGGTCCGTTGTCGGTCCAGCGCAGGGTCAGGGTGACTGGATCACGGTCCTTGATGTTGATGATCGACGCGCGGGTCCGGAATTTCTTGAACCCGTCCGGGGTGCGGTATTCCTCGCGGTCGGCGGGGTTCAACTCCTCGATGAACACGTCCTGATCGTCGAGGTAGGACGACGTGACGCCCCAGCCCAGATCGGCGGAACGACCGGTCAGGATCACGGGAATGCCCGGTATCGTGCCCCCGATGACACCGCCCGATTGCAGTTCGAGCCGCGCCAGATACCAGATCGCCGGGGCGGTAAAGCCGAGGTGCGGATCGTTGGCCAGAAGCGTGCCGCCCGATGCCGAGCGCGAGGGGGCCGCGGCCCAGGCGTTCGACGCGCCCGCCAGCGCCGTGCGCCGGAACGGCGACAGGGGATGCGGATCGAAGGGAATGTTCGCCGCGAACCGTGGCACTGTCGGGAAAAGGCTCGCGTATTCGGGCAGGGCGGCCACCCCGTCGCCCGGCGCATCGGGCAGGATATCGCGGATGCGCTGCTCGTCGGGCAGGGCGAGAGACACACGCGCGCGCATCACTTCGGCGTCCAGATGGCCCGACAGTTGCAGCCCCATCAGCTTCACGATGGCAAGGCTGTCGGCAGGGCGCCACGGCGCCAGCGGCGTGTTGAAGAGGAATATCTCGGGCGCGCCGCGCCCCAGCGCCTGTCCGTTGATCTGGTCGAGCCGCGCGTTCACGCCCGCGGAATAGGCCCGCAGGGCGGCCTGTGTGCGCTCGTCCAGCGCCTCGACCGACGCCACGGACAGCGCGTAGAGGTCGAAGCGGCGCAGCAGCTTGTCGACCTCCAGCGTGGCGGCGCCGAACACCTCTGACAGGCGCCCCTGTGCCGTGCGCCGCAGGGTGGTCATCTGCCACAGGCGGTCCTGGGCATGGGCGAAGCCGAGACCGAAGAAGACCTCTTCGTCGGACTGGCCGAAGATATGCGGCACGTTGGCGTTGTCGCGCACGATCTCGACGGGGGCGGTCAGGTTCGGGACCTCGACGGTCGCGTCGTAGTCGGGCAGGGACCGCGAGGCCAGCCAGTAGACCAGCCCGATGGCCAGCACGCTGAGCACGAGAAGTGTCGCGGCGATGCGGAAAAGCCAGCGAAAGACCAATGCCATCAGGGAAACCTCCGAAAGAGCCGCGAGGCGTCAATTGACCCTGTGGGCCACGGTGTTACGTTTTGTCAGCAATAGCGCAACATCGAAGCAAGGAAAAGCACATGGCAAAGCTCGCGTTTTTAGGTCTGGGCGTAATGGGCGGGCCGATGGCCGGCCACCTGCAAAAGGCCAGTCACGAGGTGACGGTCTATAACCGGACCGCAGCCAAGGCCGCCGATTGGGTCGAGACCTACGGCGGGGCATCGGCAGCCACCCCGCGCGAAGCGGCGCAGGGCGCTGATTTCGTCATGGCCTGCGTGGGCAACGACGACGACCTGCGGTCGGTCTGTCTGGGCGATGACGGGGCCTTTGCCGGAATGGGTGCGGGCAGCGTATTCGTCGATCACACGACCGTCTCTGCCGCCGTCACGCGCGAGCTCTACGAGGCCGCCGATCACAAGCAGATCAGCTTCGTCGATGCGCCGATTTCCGGTGGGCAGGCGGGGGCCGAGAACGCGCAGCTGTCGATCATGTGCGGCGGCGATCAGGGCGCCTTCGACCGCGCGCTGCCTGTGATGGAGGTCTATTCCAAGATCTGCCGCCGCATCGGCGACAGCGGCGCGGGCCAGATGACCAAGATGTGCAACCAGATCGCCATCGCGGGCGTGGTGCAGGGCCTGTCCGAAGCGCTGCATTTCGCCGAGAAGGCCGGGCTCGATGGCCGCGCGGTGGTCGAGGTGATCAGCCAGGGCGCGGCTGGCAGCTGGCAGATGGCCAACCGCTACGAGACGATGCTGGACGACAAATTCGACCACGGCTTTGCCGTCGACTGGATGCGCAAGGATCTGGGGATCTGCCTGTCCACGGGGGACGAGATCGCGGCGAGCCTGCCGCTGACCGCGCTGGTCGACCAGTTCTACAAGGATGTGCAGAAGCTGGGCGGCGGACGTTGGGACACATCCAGCCTGATCCAGCGGTTGCGCAAGATGGAATGACGGTTACCCACGGGTAACCGTTTATCGTTTATTAACAGAAGGTTATCGAAGCATTAACGCGGATCAGGGAATGATCCGCGTGTACTTCGTCCCTTCCAGTGTCGCGCCCAGTCGCAGACCCGCACGGCCGAACACGACCGCAAGGACCGGTGACAGCAGTTTGGTGGTGTCGGCGTTCACGCTGTCGCCACGGTCGGAAATCACGTATTCGATATTCGCACCGGCCGCCCAGCCGGGCGAGCGGCGGAAGTCCTGAAGCGCCTCCTGGGTCATGAAGAACAGCACATGGGCGTATTGCTGTGCGCCGATCTGCAACCCGCCCGTCGCCTTCGTGACCGAATAATAGTCCACCGAAATATCGTTGACCCGCAGCGCGCCGCGCCCGTAGGCACCGCCAAGGCCGAGCCCTGCTTCGGTCACCAGCGGCATCACCAGCATGCCGTTGGATTTATCCGCCAGCGTGCGGGTGTTGGGATAGAGCCGGTACATTTCGCCAAGCGTTGCATCGACGCGCGCGTCGATGGTGCCCGCCCCGGTCGAGCCTACGCCGTTGCCGCAGGCCGCCAATGCGCCCGTACCCGCCAGAGCGCCGAGCGCGAAGGCGCGGCGCGAAAGGATGTTCTGTGTCATGTGATCTGCCTGTAATGTCTGTTGCACTGCTTGGGTGCCGGTATGGTCCGGCTTGGGCGAAACTATAGGCGGAAAATCGCAGGGTGTCATCGCCCTAACGCCCCGATGCGCGGAATCGCGCTATTTCCGCGCAGGGAATCGACCCGACGGCGCGGGGTTCAGATCTCTTCGAGGTCCGCGCGGTCGATGAAACGATCCCGACGAAATCGCGGCCATTCAGACGAGATGCCAAACCCACGGCAAAGGCGTGATCCGCCGCGCGGGTGGGTCAGCGCGCCAGCAGGCGGGCGGCGGCGGGGGCGAAATAGGTCAGGATCCCGTTGCAGCCCGCGCGTTTGAAGGCCATCAGGCTTTCCATCATCACGCGCTCTTCGTCGATCATGCCGGCGGCGGCGGCGGCCTTGATCATGCTGTATTCGCCCGAGACCTGATAGGCGAAGGTGGGCGCGCCGAAGGTGTCTTTCACACGCCGGCAGATATCGAGATAGGGCAGGCCGGGTTTGACCATGACCATATCCGCCCCTTCGGCCAGATCGCGCGCCACCAGCCGCAGCGCCTCGTCCGAATTGGCCGGATCCATCTGGTAGGTTTTCTTGTCGCCGGTCAGCGCGCCGGACGCGCCCACCGCATCGCGGAACGGCCCGTAGAAGGCAGAGGCGTATTTGGCCGCGTAGCTGAGGATCATTACCTTGTCGAAACCGTTGTCTTCGAGGCTTTTGCGGATCGCGGCGATGCGCCCGTCCATCATGTCGGACGGGCCGATGATGTCGGCCCCCGCGCGGGCCTGTTCGAGCGCCATCTTCGCCAGCGCGTCGACCGTGCGGTCGTTGATGATTTCGCCGTCCACGACAAATCCGTCGTGGCCGTTGATGTTATAGGTATCGAGCGCGACATCCGTCATGATGACCAGATCGGGCAGTTCCGCCTTGATCGCGCGGATCGCGCGGTTGACATGGTTGTCGGGATCCCACGCGCCGGCGCAATCCTCGGTCCGTTCCTCCAGACCGGTGTAGGGAAACAGGCACAGCGCGCCCAGCCCCAGATCCCACGCTTCCTGCGCGGCCTCGACGATGCGGTCCACGGACCGGCGCATGACACCGGGCATGGAGGGAATTTCCTCGACCACGTTTTCACCGCCGCGCACGAAAACGGGCCAGATGAAATCGCCCGCGGAGAGCGCGTTTTCGCGCACCAGCCCGCGGATGCCTTCGGTCTGGCGGGTGCGGCGCAGCCGAAGCTGGGGAAAAGAGGCTTGGATCGGCTGCATCGGAAGTTCCTTGGGCTGATGTTGTCAGGTGAAATTGACACGTATTTTTGCCTCCCTCAAGGGGTGGTCTAGACCGGATTTCAAGGATATGAAGCTGAAAATACTAGGTAAGAGCATTTCGTTGGACTGGTACCAGACCCTCTTTGAACTGATCGACATGCGTTCGTTCTCGAACCTGTGGTTCTGGATCGTGCTTGCGGTCGTCTGGTCGACGACCAGCCACTACTGCCTTGGCGTCCCTTTCGACATGGTGCTGCGGGCCAAGCGCCACGGGGGCCAGTACGAAAGCGATCTGGAAGACATGGTGCGGATCAACACCAACCGGCTTTTGTTCATCGCGCAGATGTCGGGGCTCTGGATCCTCGGCTTTGCCTGTTTTTTCATGACGATTCTTGTGCTTTTGGGATTTATCTACGGCAACGAATTTGCGCAGGCCCTCGTTTTGCTGGGATTTCCGCTGTGTCTGGTCGGCGCGCTGAGCCTGTCGACGGCGCGCCTGATCCAGCAGGAGGATTCGCGCGGGGAGCGTCTGCGCCGCCGGTTGATGCGCCACCGGCTCTATACCCAGATCATCGGCATGATCTCGATCTTCGTGACGGCGCTGTGGGGCATGTACCAGAACATGAACATCGGCCCCTTTGGCAGTTGACACCCGCGCCCCGCGGCCCACATGAGCGGCAGATGACCGAACCCTCCCATATCACCGTCTCGGGTGTTCCCGAAGGATACGACGCCCGCATCGTGCTGCGCGAGGTCGCGCGCGCCGAGGGGCCTGTCATTCACGTTGCGATGGACGACAAGCGCATGGCCGCGATCGAGGCCGCGCTGCGGTTCTTTGCACCCGACATGCCGATTGTGCGTTTTCCGGGCTGGGATTGCCTGCCCTACGACCGCGTGTCGCCGAACGCCGACATCTCGGCGCAGCGGATGGCGACGCTGGCGGGGCTGGTTCACGGAATGCCGGACCGTTTCGTGCTGCTGACCACGATGAGCGCGGCAACCCAGCGCGTGCCCGCGCGCGAGATCCTGCAGGACGCCGCGTTTCGCGCCCGCGTGGGCGACCGCATCAACGAAAAGGGGCTGCGCGAGTTTCTCGTCCGCATGGGGTTCGTCCAAAGCCCCACGGTGATGGAGCCGGGGGATTATGCCGTGCGCGGCGGCATCATCGACATCTACCCGCCCGGCGATCTGGGGCCCGTGCGGCTGGATATGTTCGGGGACGTTCTGGACGGGGCACGGCGGTTCGATCCCGCGACCCAGCGGACCACCGAAAAACTGGACACGATCGAACTCGCGCCGGTCAGCGAAGTGATTCTCGATGAGGCCGCGGTGACGCGCTTTCGCCAGAACTACCGCATCGAATTCGGCGCGGCGGGCACGGATGATCCGCTTTACGAGGCGATCAGCGCGGGGCGTAAGCATCAGGGTGCGGAGCATTGGCTGGCGTTCTTCTACGAGCGGCTGGAGACGCTGTTCGATTACCTGCCCGGCGCGCCGGTGACCCATGACGACCAGTTGACACCCTCGCGTCTGGCGCGGTGGGACACGGTCGAGGACCAGTACGAGACGCGGCGCATCGCCATGTCCAACCGGTCGAAAATGGACAGTGTCTACAAGCCGGCACCCGCCAGCGGCCTCTATCTGGATGATGCCGCGTGGGAGGCGGCGGTCGCCAGCCGGCGCGTGCTGCGGCTGGCACCGCTGCCGCAGAGCACCGGACCCGGCGTCACCGATGCAGGCGGACGGCTGGGGCGGAATTTCGCACCCGAACGCCAGCGCGAGGACGTGCGCCTGTTCGGGGCGCTGGCCGACCATCTGCGCGACAAGCTGGAGGCGGGTCCGGTCGTCATGGCCAGCTTTTCCGAAGGCGCGCGGGAACGCCTGACAGGCCTGATCGAGGACGAGGGACTGGCCGAGACGATCCCGGTGCGCGACGCCACGCGGATCGGCAAGCGGGGCCTCTACCTGACGGTCTGGGGTCTGGATCGCGGGTTCGAGGCCCCCTGGGAGCAGGCGGGCAAGGACGGGCGCATCACCGTCATCTCGGAACAGGATGTTCTGGGCGACCGGTTGATCCGCGGCCCCAAGCGAAAGCGGCGTGCGGAGAATTTCCTCAGCGAGCTCAACAGCCTGAGCCCCGACGATCTGGTGGTCCATGTCGATCACGGCATCGGGCGCTACAAGGGGCTGGAGGTGATCACCGCCGCCGGTGCCGCGCACGAATGTCTGGTGCTGGAATACGCCGAGGGCGCGAAGCTCTACCTGCCGGTCGAGAATATCGAGTTGCTGAGCAAGTACGGCCACGAGGAAGGGCTGCTCGACAAGCTGGGCGGCGGCGCGTGGCAATCCAAGAAGGCCAAGCTGAAAGAGCGCATCCGCGAGATGGCGGACAAGCTGATCCGTATCGCCGCCGAACGGGCCCTGCGCAAGGCGCCGATCATGGATCCGCCGCAGGGCATGTGGGAGGATTTCGCCGCGCGCTTCCCCTACGAGGAAACCGACGACCAGCTGTCGGCGATCGGCGATGTCATCGACGACATGACCAGTGGCAGCCCGATGGACCGGCTGATCGTGGGCGATGTGGGCTTTGGCAAGACCGAGGTGGCGATGCGCGCGGCCTTTGTCGCGGCCATGTCGGGCGTTCAGGTGGCGGTGATCGCGCCGACCACGCTGTTGGCGCGCCAGCACTACAAAAGCTTTGCCGAGCGGTTTCGCGGATTTCCGATCAACGTGCGCCAGCTGAGCCGCTTTGTCGGTACCAAGGAAGCAAGCCTGACGCGGGACGGGATCACCAAGGGCAGCGTCGATATCGTGATCGGCACCCACGCGCTCTTGGCCAAATCGGTGAAGTTCAAGAACCTCGGCCTGCTGGTGATCGACGAGGAGCAGCATTTCGGTGTCGGCCACAAAGAGCGGCTGAAGTCGCTGCGCACCGATGTGCATGTGCTGACCCTGACCGCCACGCCGATCCCGCGGACCCTGCAACTGAGCCTGACAGGCGTGCGCGATCTGTCGATCATCGGCACACCGCCCGTCGACCGACTGGCGATCCGCACCTATGTCAGCGAATTTGACGCGATCACCATCCGCGAGGCGCTGCTGCGCGAACACTATCGCGGCGGGCAGTCTTTCTACGTCGTGCCACGCATCAGCGACCTGCCGGAGATCGAGGCCTTTCTGAAGGACCAGCTGCCCGAGCTGTCCTACATCGTCGCCAACGGGCAGATGGCGGCGGGTGAGCTCGATGACCGGATGAATGCCTTTTACGACGGCAAGTTCGACATCCTGCTGGCGACGACGATCGTTGAATCGGGTCTGGATATCCCCACGGCGAACACGATGATCGTGCACCGCGCGGATATGTTCGGGCTTGCGCAGCTCTACCAGATCCGGGGCCGGGTGGGGCGTTCGAAAACCCGCGCCTATGCCTATCTGACGACCAAGCCGCGCGCGCCCCTGACCGCCACGGCCGAGAAACGCCTGCGCGTGCTGTCGGGGCTCGACACGCTTGGCGCCGGCTTCACGCTGGCCAGTCAGGACCTCGATATTCGCGGCGCGGGCAACCTTCTGGGCGAGGAACAGTCCGGCCAGATGCGCGACGTGGGGTTCGAGCTCTACCAGTCGATGCTGGAAGAGGCGATTTCCAAGATCCGCTCGGGCGAGATGGAAGGGGTGCTGGACGACGACGGCCAGTGGGCGCCGCAGATCAATCTGGGCGTGCCCGTGCTGATCCCCGAGGATTACGTGCCCGATCTGGACGTGCGTCTGGGCCTCTACCGGCGTCTGAGCGAGCTGACCACCAAGGTCGAGCTGGAAGGCTTTGCCGCCGAATTGATCGACCGCTTCGGCAAGCTGCCGCGCGAGGTCAACACGCTGATGCTGGTGGTGCGGATCAAGGCGATGTGCAAACGCGCTGGCATCTCGAAGCTGGACGGCGGGCCGAAGGGGGCCACGATCCAGTTCCACAACGATAAATTCGCCTCGCCCGAAGGGCTGGTGAAGTTCATTCAGGACCAGAAGGGTCTGGCGAAGGTCAAGGACAACAAGATCGTCGTGCGGCGCGACTGGAAGAACGACGCCGACAAGATCAAGGGTGCCTTTGCCATCGCGCGCGATCTGGCAGAGCATGTCGTCGCGCGTGAAAAGGCCACGAAGAAGCGCAAGGCGGAGAAGGCCAAAGCCTCCTGACGCGGATCAGATGGCGGGCTGGCGCATCGCGCGGCCCATCATCAGCGTCACGGAAAAGCCGCCGATCGCCAGTCCGAGGCCGGCCAGGAACAGCCCCGATTCCACGGGTCCGATCAGCAGCGCGATCAGTGCCGAGATCATCGACGCGCCCACGGTCGACACGGCCCCGATCACCGAGGCCGCCATGCCCGCGATATGGCCCATCGGCTCCATCGCCAGCGCGTTGAGGTTGCCCAGCGTCAGACCGGCCTGAAAGAACGCGCAGGTCTGCCAGAACACGAAGAAATAGAACCCCTGCGGCCCGTTGCCCAGATCGAGGGCAAAGAAGCTGGCCGAGATCAGCACCTGCGCGCCAAGCGCGATGGTCACGAGCCGGACCATGCCGAAGCGCACGACCAGCAGCGCGTTCAGCAGGCTGGCGCTGCCCGCGATCAGGGCGACGATAAAGAACCAGAAGGGGAACTCGGACGCGCGGCCGTATTCCAGATCATAGATCGGCTGGACCAGCATGAGCGTGAGAAACAGGAACGACATCGTCAGCGTCTGCACGAGGATCGACAGGCGCACGCCACGGTTGGCGAACATCTCGCGCACGGCGTCGAGCATCAGCGCCAGACGGATCGGGCGGCGCTGCGACACGGGAAGGGTTTCGGGCAGGCGGATCATCATCCACGACGAAAACACGCAGGCGAAGACGATGAACGCGATGAAGATGCCGCGCCATCCGGCCGCGTCGATGATGAAACTGCCCAGCAGGGGCGCCACCGCAGGCACAAGCACGAAGATCATCATCACAACGGATGTAATCTGGGCCATCTGGCGACCGGCGTAGCGGTCGCGCACCACCGCGATGGACACCACGCGCGGTGCAGCGGCGCCAAATCCCTGAACGGCGCGGGCCAGCAGCACCAGTTCAAGCGACTGGCTGCGCCACGCGATGGCCGCGCAGACGATATAGACAGCGGCTCCGGCGAGGATCACGGGCTTGCGCCCGAAGGCATCGGCCAGCGGCCCGGCCACGAAGGTGCCCAGACCGATTCCCAGAAGGAAACTGCTGAGGATGAGGGCCGCATTTTCGGGTGCGCCCGGTGACAGGTCTGCCGCGATCTGCGGCAGCGCGGGCAGCATGGCGTCGATGGAAAAGGCGATGGTCGCCGTCATCATGGCGACAAGCGCAACGAATTCGCTGCGGCCCATCGGGAAATTATCTTTTGCGAAAGTCACCTTAGCTCCCGGAAGTAAACGCAAGAGAGCGCGTCACACGTTGAATAACCCAAGGTTGCACAGGGTACAAATTCTAAATTTGTGAATTAGTTCACAGAAAGGTGTTCGGTCACCGACCGGCGGCGACCCGAAGCTGCGGTTGCGGCACCTCGTGGAACGGCTGGCGGGTGCCGATAATCTCGGCGCGGGGCACGTAGACCACGCGCGCGACATCTTCGAGGTGGTCGAACTGGCCCTCCCATTCGGACCCCATGGCGAAGATCGACACGTTGTAGTTCACGATATCGGTGTATTTCTGGTCCCAGTCCTGCTCGGAGATCACGCGGTCCACGAAACGGCAGCTTTCCAGCAGCAGGCGGCGCTGTGCGTAGGACATCACCGCGGGCACGCCCATGCGTTCGTTATAGGCATCGGTCGAGCAGCCGACGATCAGTTCGCTGCCAAGGCCAGCCAGTTGCCTGAGAAGTTTTACGTGTCCTTGATGAAAGAGATCGAAGGATCCGTAGGTCAAAACCACGCGCGAGGTCATGGGCAGTAGCATCGAAGTCCCCTTTCGACTGTCACATGAACCGGGAACGGAGGACAGCACCGGGCCGCGGCATCAGCCGCACCCGCGCAATCGCGCAAATATAGAAAAAGGGAGGCCCCTGAGGACGCTGACCTGTACACTGCCTGAAAACCCGCTCGAAGGTTCTTTTTGATGAGGCTTTTTCGCCCCTTAGGGGAAACAATAGGACAGCTTGCGGCCGCCGCCTAGCGGAATCGACAGACGCGCGGGGGCCGCGCGCCAATAATGCAACACTCAGGCGGAAGTTTGCGCGGTGATCTCCTTGATGACCTTCGCCCAGAGTTCGGGGGGCTGCGCGCCGGGGACCGCGTGCCGCTGGCCCACGATGAACGTGGGCACCGATGAAATGCCCATCTCGCGGCTGTGGGCATCGCGGGTGCGGATATCCTCGAGATCGGCGTCCGATTGCAGCAACCGCGTCACGACCGAGGCATCCATTTCGATCCCGTCGGCGATGTCGGCCAGCACCTCGATATCGCCAATGTCGCGGGCGTCGACGAAATAGGCCTTGAACAGCGCCGATACGGCGGCGGTCTGGCGGCCCTCGATCCCGGCCCAGTGGATCAGCCGGTGCGCGTCGAGCGTGTTGGGCGTGCGCTTCATGCCTTCGAAATCGATCTTGAGACCGGCAGCTTCGGCGTGCTGGACGACGGGCGCATAGGCTTTGACCGCGCCTTCCTTGCCGCCGAATTTCGCCTCCAGATAGGTGCGCCGGTCCATGCCTTCGCGCGGCATGTCGGGATTGAGCTGGAAGGGGTGCCATTCGATCTGGAAGGGGTGATCGGGATGCGCTTCGAGGGCGCGGTCCAGATGGGCCTTGCCGATATAGCACCACGGGCAGATCGGATCGGACATGATGTCGAGTTTTACAGGGTCGGTCATTGGTTTTCCTCATACTGCTGGCGCAGGCGGCGGCGCATCAGTTTGCCGTTGGCGCCGGTGGGCAGCGCATCGAGATGGATGAAAAGGCGCGGCTGTTTGTACCGCGCGAGGTTTTCCGACGCAAAGGCGCGCAGGGCGTCTTCGTCCAGCGGCGCGGGCGCGGTGTAGAAGGCGGCGATCACGGTGGTGTCGGCCTTGACCGCCACTTCGGCCGCGCCGACGGCGGTGATGCCGGGGAAACGGGCGAGCGATTGTTCCACCTCGATCGGCGAGACGCGAAAGCCGCCCGCGTTCATCATGTCGTCCGCGCGCCCCAGATAGGTGATCTGGTCGTCATCGTCCATCGCGCCCTGATCGCCGGTGAGAAACCAGTCGCCGCGAAACTTCTGTGCCGTCTCCTCGGGGGCGCCTAGGTATTCGAGCATCAGGCCGGGATCGCTGCGGTGCACGGCGATGGTGCCTTCGGCGCCGCGCGGCACGGGGCCGTCGGGGCCGAGGATCGCGATGCGCCGCCCCGTCTGCGGACGGCCCAGCGTTGCGGGATCGGCGGGCCGGTCGGGGCAGGCGGAGATGAAGGTCGAACATTCCGACATGCCGTAGGCCTCGTAGATCGGCGTGGCTGTGGCCGCTTCCCAGGCGGCGCGGGTGGCGTTGGGCAGCTTCTCTCCGGCGCTGAGACCGTGGCGCAGATGCGGCATCGCGGGATGGTCGGCGGATTTCAGGATCTGGCGGTAGACGCCCGGTGCCGCCGCGAAAATCGTGGCCTGCTGGTCGGCGATCAGACCGGGCAGCGCGCCCGGGGCTGTGCCCGCCGCGGGGATCAGCGCGGTGGCACCGGCGGTCCACGGGTCCATCAGGCCGGTGCCCAGCGTGTAGGTCCAGTTGAATGCGCCCGCGTGCATCAGCCGGTCTGACCCGTCCAGACCGTACCAGCCGTCGATCATCATCTGCCGCGCCCAGATGGCGCGATGCGCGTGGACCACCGCGCGCGGCACACCGGAGGTGCCGGAGGTGTAGATGATATAGGCAGGACGCTCGGGATCGCCCATGTGGAACGCGGCGGGCGGCAGCGCGCGCATGGCGCGCAGATCCGCGAGCGGCACGATGCGGTCATCCGCGGGGCAGTCGACGCTGTCGTCGCGCAAAATCAGCCGCGGCGAGAGCGTGTCCAGCATCGGCGCGACCTCGCGCGCCGTCAGGGCCGCAGCGGTCGGCACCGGCAGGCATCCCGCCGCGATGGCCCCAAGGTAGGCAAGCGGGAAATCGACCGTATTGCCCAGCCGCATCAGGATCCGGTCACCGGGTTCGGCGCCCGCGCGCAAAAGCCCCGTAGCAGTGCCCAGAACGGCGGATTTGAGCGCGGCATAGCGCCACGTCTCGGGGGCGGGGCCCAGCACTTCGAGCGCTGTCTTGGAGGCCAGCGTATCGGCATGGCGCAGCACATGCGCCGCCATATTGAAGGGCGCGGGGCAGGGCGCGAAGGGCCCGTGATCGAAAACCGAAGACATGAGTGAAAGCGCTACCGCGCGCGCACGCGCGTTGCAAGCCCGCGAGGACAGCCCTATAGCTTTTCAAATGACCGAAGACACACAGAAATCCATGATCCAGATTGCCCGCGAGGACGGCGAGTCGCAGACTGTGCCGCCCGTCGATCTGGGGGCGAGGGTGCGCGAGCTGCGCAAGGCACGCGGCTGGACGCTGGAGCAGGCCGCGACGCAGGCGGGGCTTGCCCGCTCGACCCTGTCGAAGATCGAGAACGCGCAGATGTCGCCCACCTACGACGCGCTGAAGAAGCTTGCCGTGGGGCTGGAGATCACGATTCCGCAGCTGTTCACGCCGCCTGCGGCAGAGCAGATCAACGGGCGCATGGCGATCACCAAGATGGGCGAGGGCAAGGCCAAGGCCACCACCACCTACGAACACGAGCTTCTGGCCGACACCCTGCGCAAGAAGCAGATGCTGCCCTATCGCGCACGGGTACGGGCAAGGTCGATGGAGGAATTCGACGGCTGGGTGCGCCACGACGGCGAGGAATTCCTCTATGTGCTGACCGGGGTCATCACGCTCTATACCGAGTTCTACGAGCCGATCGAGATGCGGCGCGGCGACAGCGCCTATTATGACGCGGCGATGGGGCATAACGTGATTTCGACCAGTGCCGAGGATGCGCTGATCCTGTGGATCACATCACTCGTCTAGCAGCGCTTTCAGCGCGCGGTGGCCGACCAGCGTCGCCGCGATCTGGACCACAACGAACATCGCGATATGCCCCGGATAGATGCCCGCGAAGGTATCCGAGAACCCCCGCGCCAGGGTGACCGCAGGGTTGGCAAAGCTGGTGGAGGCGGTGAACCAGTAGGCGCCGGTGATATAGAGCGCCACCAGAACCGGCGCCGCATCGGGGCGCGACCGCAGTCCGCCGAAGATCACGAAGAGCAGCCCCAGCATCGCCAGCGCCTCGGAAAACCACTGCGCCGCACCGGTGCGGTGCATGGTGGCGCTGACCTGAAGCACGGGCAGATCGAACATCAGATGCGCGGCCCAGACCCCCACGATCCCCCCCGCGCATTGCGCGGCCACGTAGATCGCGAAAGCCCCGCCCGTGATCTCGCCGCGCAGAAAGAAGGCGAGGCTGACCGCAGGGTTGAAATGCGCCCCAGATATTGGCCCCAGAACGGTGATGATCGCGTAGAGCATGCAGCCCGTGGCGATGGCATTGGCCAGAAGCGTTATCGCGTCATTGCCCTGCGCCAGTTCCACCCCCATGATTCCGGACCCGATGACCGAGATCAGCAGCATCGCGGTCCCGACGGCTTCGGCCCAGTATTTGCGCATCATGGCAGGCGTCCGCAGGCGTCGAGGTGCTGTTTCAGGGCGGCGCTGTCCATCTCCTCGACCGGCGCGGCCAGAAATGCCTCGGCCCGGCGGCGCAGAAGGTCAAAGGCGTCGCGGAAGGCAGCCGGGGCCGCATCGCCTGTCACCGCAGCGGGGTCTTCGACGCCCCAATGGGCGCGCACCGGCACGCCGGGCCAGATCGGGCAGGTTTCTTCCGCCGCAGAGCCGCAGACGGTGATGACCGCATCCATCGCGGGCGCCTCCGGCGCGGCAAAGACATCCCAGCTTTTGGAGGCGAGGGGGGCGGTGTCGAAGCCTTCGGCGTCGAGCAGGCGGATCGACTGCGGGTGAACCTGCCCCGCGGGCTGGCTGCCCGCCGAGAAAGAGGAGATGCGTCCTTCGCCCAGACGGCGCAGGAGACATTCAAGAAGGATGGAGCGGGCCGAGTTACCGGTGCAGAGGACAAGTATATTCATGGCCCGGCCTTAGCGGCGGGACGTTACGGTTTTGTGACAGATCAGCTACCTTCGTCCCACCACCAGACTTCGGGCATCCATTCCGGACCGTCCCCGTAGATCGGGAAGGTGTCGGGGTATTTCATCTGCCGCACATGGGCGATGCGCCCTTCGGTATAGGACCAGAAGGGAATCACGTAGCGTCCCGCCGTCAGCACGCGGTCCAGCGCGCGGGTCGCCGCGATGAAGTCGGTGCTGTTGCGCGCATCGAGCATCGCGTCGATCATCCCGTCGATGGCCGGATTGCGCGCGCCCATCAGGTTGCGCGAGCCCGGCTGGTCTGCGGCCTCGGATCCCCAGTAGAATTTCTGTTCGTTGCCGGGGCTGAGCGACAGGGCACGGCGGAAGGTCGTGATGTCGAAGTCGAAACTGGCCGTGCGAGAGAAATACTGCGCATCGTCGACCGATTCGATCGTGGCCGTGATCCCGAGACGTTCGAGCGCGCGGGAATAGAGTTCGGCGATCGCGATATCCTCGGTGCTGCCTTTCTGGATCAGGATGGTGAATTCCAGCGCGGTGCCGTCGCCGCGCCGCATCACGCCGTCAGCGGCGGTGTAGCCGGCTTCGGTAAGCCGCTGCATCGCGGCCCTGATGCCCGCCCGGTTGCGCGCCGATCCGTCCGCGACGGGCAGGGCGTAGCCTTCGATCGTGGAGGGCGGCAGACTGTCCTGATAGGGCAGCAGGAATTCGGCCACGCGTCCCGAGGCCGGTCCGGGCTCGTAGCCCAGAACGGAGTTCGAGAAATACGAGGTGATGCGCGGCTGCGCGCCGCCGGTCAGCGTGTCGTTGATATATTCGAAATTGAACGCCTGGATCAGCGCATCGCGCACGCGCCAGTCGTCGAAGGGGGCGCGGCGGGTGTTCATCACGAAACCGGTCATGCCGGAGGGTTTTTCGTGGGGCACAACCGTCTTGACGATCTCGCCGCGGTCGATGGCCGGAAAATTATACTGGCTGTCCCATGTTTCGGCGTTGAATTCGCGCACGGCAGAGACCTGGCCTGCCTTGAATGCCTCGAACAGGACCGAGGCATCGCCGTAGAAATCGAGCGTGATCGCGTCGAAGTTATGGGTACCGGTGCGAAAAGGGATGTCCGCGCCCCAGTAGTCGGGGTTGCGCGCAAGCTTTACGAAACGGCCCGGCTCATAGTCGGTGATCGTATAGGGGCCGGAGCCGAGCGGGATGTCCTGCACCGGCGCATTGGCGAAATCGCGCCCCTCCCATTGGGCGCGGCTGAGGATCGGGCGCAGGCCCGCCAGCAGCGCCAGTTCACGGTTTTCGGCATTGAAGGTGATGCGCAGGCTGCGCTCGCCGGTTTGCTCGATGCTCTCGATCTGTTCCCAAAGGCCGAAATAGCGCGGGTGGCCTTCGGTCCCCAGAAGCTCGAAAGAGAAGATCACATCGTCCACGGTCAGCGGGCTGCCGTCGGAGAAGGCCGCGTTCTCGCGCAGGGTGAATTCGACCCATGTGCGGGCCTCGTCGGTTTCGACCGATTCGGCCAGCAGACCGTAGAGGGTAAAGGGTTCGTCCCACGACCGGCCTAGAAGGGTTTCATGTGTAAAGAAGCGCAACTGCCAGGGCGCGGTGCCCTTGCGCACGAAGGGATTGAGGCTGTCGAAGCCGCCGGTATTGCCCAGCGTGATCGCCCCGCCACGCGGCGCGGCGGCGTTTACATAGGGAAGTTGGGTGTAATCGGGCGGCAGCGCGGGTGCGCCATACATGGCGATAGCGTGCTGCGGTTCGGCCAGCGCCGGCATTGTCGAGAGAATCAGTGAAGAAACCGCAGCAAACCTCCGCGCCTTCTGGAAAAAAACAGAAGTCATTTTTGAAACAATCCCGAGCTGCCCTTATTTTTATTACTGAAAGGTGTAGCTGGCCTTGGGGGTGTGCGCAAACTTTAAGCTTGGACTCGAGCGCAACTTTCCTTATAAAGAACTTACTGCTCGATAGGTTTCTTGCCTGTATGAAACCTGCCTCAATAACTTGACGCCCGCCTCGCGCGGGCGTTTTTTTTTGGCCCGGCAGACAGTCTGACACGAAAGAATGATCAAATCCGGAACAGACGCCGGCCGTGCGGCATTTGCTTTCTAGCTGCACTGCGGCATATTTTGCACAAACGCAATCAAGGAGAGCGTCGCCATGGCCATCACTTACGATCTGAGCGGGAAAACCGCCATCATCACCGGCTCCAATTCGGGCATCGGTTTGGGAATTGCGCGGGAACTCGCGCAGGCGGGGGCGGACATCGTGCTCAACTCCTTCACCGACAGCGACGAGGATCACGCGCTGGCCGAGGAGATCGCGCGCGTGGCGGGCGTGAAGGCGCGCTATATCAAGGCGGATATGTCGAAGGGCGACGAATGCCGCAAGCTGATCGAGGAGGCTGGCGCCTGCGATATCCTGATCAACAACGCGGGCATCCAGCATGTGGCCCCGATCCCAGATTTCCCGACTGAGAAATGGGACGCGATCATCGCGATCAACCTCAGCTCGGCGTTTCACACCACGGCGGCGGCGCTTCCCATGATGCGGCGTGCCGGTTGGGGACGGATCATCAACATCGCGTCCGCGCACGGGCTGACCGCGTCGCCCTACAAGGCGGCCTATATCGCGGCCAAGCACGGCATCGTCGGGCTGACAAAGACAACCGCGCTTGAGACCGCAGAGCAGCCGATCACGGCGAACGCGATCTGCCCCGGCTATGTCCTGACGCCGCTGGTCGAAAGCCAGATCCCCGACACCATGAAGGAATACAACATGGACCGCGAGGATGTGATCAAGAATGTCATGCTGAAACGTCAGCCGTCCAAGGAATTCGCGACGGTCGAACAGATGGGCGGCACCGCTGCCTTCCTGTGCAGCCCTGCGGCGGACCAGATCACCGGCACGACGATCAGTGTGGACGGCGGCTGGACCGCTTTGTGAAAAATCGCAAGCAGATCAATCTGGGCCTTCAGGGCGGCGGCGCGCACGGTGCGTTCACATGGGGTGTTCTGGATCGTCTTCTGCAAGAGGACGATCTGGAGATCTGCGGCATGTCCGGCACCTCTGCGGGGGCGTTGAACGGGGCCGCGCTGAAGGCGGGGATGGTCACCGGCGGCCGTGCGGGCGCGCGCGAGAACCTCGAATGGCTCTGGCACGAAGTGGCGGGTGTCACCGATCTGCGCATGGCGGACTGGATGGCGCCCTTCGGGCTGAACGTCCTGAGCAGCCAGATCGAGTTCAGCTGGCCCTACCAGTTCAGCGAACAGCTGACGCGGGTGCTGTCGCCCTACGGCTATGGTCCGTTCTACCGCAATCCGCTGGAAGACATCGTGGCCAAGCTGAACTACGACAAGGTCTGCGCGCTTGAGCCGCCGCTGTTCTTTGTGGGGGCCACGCGGGTGCGCAACGGCAAGATCCGCATTTTCGAGGGCGCGGAGATCGGCCCGAAGGCGCTGATGGCCTCGGCCTGCCTGCCCACGGTATTTCGGGCAATCGAGATGTACGACGAGACCACGGGCCGCAACGAGGCGTTCTGGGATGGGGGCTATACCGGAAATCCGGCGCTGTTTCCCTTATATGACAGCGGCCTGCCGGACGACGTGGTCATCATCAACATCAACCCGCTGGAGCGCGACGAGATCCCGACAACGCCGCAGGCGATCGCCAACAGGATCAACGAGATCAGCTTCAACTCGAGCCTGCTGCGGGAGTTGCGCGCCATCGAGTTCGTGCAGCGTCTGCTGGACGAGGGCACGCTCGAAACCGGCAGCAAGAGCCGCGTGCGGATGCATATGATCGCCGATGACAACCTGATGGCGCAGCTTTCGGCGGCGACCAAAATGGTCCCGAATGCGACGGTCATCAAGCGGCTCAAGGATGCGGGCACCGAAGCGGCGGAGCTTTTCCTGCGCACCGACATCGACAATATCGGCAAACGCAGCAGCATCGACCTGAAAGAGATGTTCAGCTGAGCACGCCCTAGGAGGCGCGGTTGCGCAGATCCGCGACGGGCGGGTCGCCACGGTCCAGCGCTTTCTGGTTCGGATAGACCAGGCCCGCCGAGATCACCAGTTTCGCGGCGTCCTCGACCGTCATGTCGAGTTCGATCACATCGCTGGTCGGCACGAAAAGCAGGAACCCCGACGTGGGGTTCGGCGTGGTCGGCAGGAAGATCGACGTCATGTTGCCGTCGCCACCGGATTTCGTTGCGATCTCGCCCTTGGCATTGGTCGAGATAAAGCCGATGGCCCAAATCCCCTTGCGCGGATATTCGACCAGACAGGCAGTCTCGAAGCTGCGTTCGGACTGGGCAAAGATGGTTTCGGAAATCTGCTTGATCCCCGAATAGATCGACCGCACGACCGGCGTCCGCTCCACGAGGCTTTCGGCTGCGCGGATGAAGGACCGGCCGATGATGCCCTTTGCCATCCAGCCGATCAGACAGGTGAACAGCAGGAAGATCACCACGCCGATGCCGCGCACGTTGATCTGCAACGACGGGTCGAGCCCCAGCAGATCCTGGATCAGCCGGTCGGGGTGGTAGGCGACGGGCACCAGCGGCAGAACAAATCCGTCGATCCAGCCCACAACGCTCCAGATCAGCCAGACGGTCAGGCCCACGGGGGCGATCACGATCAGACCGGTCAGGAAATTGGCGCGAAAGCCGCCGAATATCCCGCGCTTTGGCGGGGTTATGGGATCGGGATCAAAAGGTGTGTTCATGTGGAGGCAGGTTCCGGGGTCAAAGTGATCTGTTATTAGCTATGTGCTGCTGAATAAAGCCACAATGGCCCCGAGCCCGCAAAGTTCCCGTCAGTCGCGTAATTCGAGGGCAATTCGCGCGGCAAGCTGTGCATTGTTGCGCACCAGTGCGATATTGGCGTCCAGCGACCGGCCCTGCGTCAGCTCGAAGATGCGTTGCAGCAGGTAGGGGGTGACCGCCTTGCCGCTGATGCCCGCGCGGTTGGCGTCGGATTGGGCCTGCGCGATGATCGGCAAGAGATCCTCGGACGGGATTTCCGCGTCCTGCGGGATCGGATTCGCAACCAGCTGCCCCCCCGGCAGGCCAAGAGCGGCGCGGGTGCGGTGGGCGGCGGCGATCTGGGCGGGGTCGTCCATGCGCAAGGGCGCTTTCAGCCGCGATCCGCGCGACCAGAACGCGGGAAACGCATCCTGACCCACCGCGATGACCGGCACCCCTTGGGTTTCGAGCACCTCAAGGGTCTTGGCCACGTCGAGAATCGCCTTGGCCCCCGCCGCGACGACGGTCACCGGTGTCTGCGCGAGCTCCATCAGGTCCGCCGAAATATCGAAACTGTCCTCGGCGCCCTTGTGGACGCCGCCGATGCCGCCCGTGGCAAAGACGTGGATGCCCGCAAGGCGCGCCGCGATCATCGTGGCGGCTACCGTGGTGGCGCCGGTGCCGCCCGTGGCGATGCATGCGGCCATATCGGCGCGGCTGAGTTTCGCGACACCTTTCGCCTGTGCCAGCGCCTCGAGCTGGTCCGCGTCCATCCCCACGTGCAGCGTGCCGTCGATGACGGCGATGGTCGCGGGCACGGCCCCCATGGCGCGCACGTCCGCTTCGACCTGACGGGCGACCTCGAGGTTCTGGGGGTAGGGCATGCCGTGGGTGATGATGGTGCTTTCCAGCGCCACGAGGGCGGCGCCCTCGGCGCGCGCGACGGTGACTTCGTCGGAATACTGGATCGGGATCATATCTTGGTTTCTCCGGAGACGTAGAGGGCCGCCGCATCGAGCGCGGAGGCGAGCGCCGCGTCGGGGTCGAGGCCGCGCAGTTCGGCCGCGATATGCGCGGCCATGAAAGTATCGCCAGCGCCGGTGACACGGGCGACCGCCACGGGCGGCGGCGTTTGGGTGGCAATCCCCGAAGGCCCCGCAACCGTGGCGGGGTTGCCGCCGTCGGTCACCACCGCGCGGGCAGCGCCCCGGTGCAGCAATTCGGCCGCGGCATCGGCGGAGGTGTCGAAGTGCGCCTGGCACAACAGCCCCGCCTCTTCGAGGTTCACATAAAGCGTGCCGCGCCCTGTCTCGACGAACGGGCTGAGGCGCAGCGCCTTGCCGGGCGATGCGGGGGCGACGCGCAGATCGGCCCTGGCCAGTTCGGGGCTGCGGGCCATGGCCGACAACAGATCGAGGGTGAGGTTCCCGTCAAGCGCGACAGGGCCGGTATAGGGCTGTGCGATCGTGCCGCCGCCGAGCGGGCGCAGGATCTTGTCGCCCGCAGCCTCGAGCGAGTGCGCATCGGCAATCGCCGCGATCAGCCCGTTGCTGGCTTCGACGGCCATGTATTGATCGGTCGGCAGATCGTCGGAGCGGTAGATCAGATCGGTCATCAGGCCGCGCGCCTGACAGGCCGCGATAAGCTCGTCCCCCGGCACATCACGCCCCACGGCGCTGAGCAGGGCCGGATGCAGGCCGAAACGTTTCAACGCCATGGCGATATTGAGGGCAACGCCGCCGGGCAGACGGGTGATACGCCCCGGCATGTCCGCGCCCTGGCGCATCGGCGTGTCGCACCGGCCGATCACGTCCCACAGGACGGAGCCGATGCACAGGATATCTGGTGCAGTCGTCATGCACGCCTTGTGACGCCGCGCGCACCGCTGCGCAAGTGGCGCTGTGTGCTCAGCGTGCGGGAACCGCGAAGGTCAGCGCCGCCCAGAGCGTTTCCCAGATCGGGCCGTCGGCAACGGTGGTCGCGCCCTCGACAGGCCGCAGCACCACGGCATCGAGAAGATAGCTCAGCCCCGGCTCGACCGGGATGGAGGCGCGGCCCTGCGCATCGGTGCGGGTGACTGTCAGCTCGACCTCGCCCGCCGCATCCTTGGCGTAGACCTCGATCTGGGCGTCCGCGCGCGGCGCATCCCCGTAGAGCAATTCGACATCCAGCGTGCCATCGAAATCAGGCGCGTAGGGGTTTTCGAGGGCGACGAATTCGGTCGCGAGCCCGAAGGCGCGGTCCGATCCTTCACCGCTGCCCACGGCAATCAGCGCCTTGGAATGGCGGGTATAGACCTCCTCGAAATCTTCCTTGGCCCAGCCGCGGTCCTCGTGCGTTTCGACCGCGGTGGTGAAATCCTTGTGCTCGACGAAGGCCACGAACTTCTCCCACTCCTTGTAGGTCAGCGAGGAGGCGGCGGCTTCGTGCAGCAGGATCAGCAGCCCGTCGTCCCCGAGCGGCGGTATCCGGATCGCGGGGCGATCGCCCAGACGGCCCTCGATCGCGGAGGTTTCGTCACCGAGCGACCGGTCAAGCCGGGTGTTGCGCGCGGGATAGAAGGCCTGCGCGGTGCCGACGAACAACTGGCCGTTGCGCAAATCTGCGATCACGTTATCTTGCGGCGAAACTTGATATTTTTCCGGCTCGATCCAGAATTCATGGGCATAGGCGGCGCCCGGCAGGGCCAGCGCTGCAACAACTGACAATAGGTAAGAAATCTTCATGGTACGCGGTTCCCTGTTACTCCTCAGCAAGCTGATCCTATTGCTGCTCATGTCAACCCTTCCGGCGCGCGCTCACGAAGTCGTGCCTACCATCGCGGATCTGACGGCAGAGGACGGGGGCGTGGCCCTTTCGTTGCAGATCAACATCGAGGCCTTTCTGGCCGGTGTCGATCTGGATGCGGTGGAGGACACGGATAATGCCCCGCAGGCGCAAGACTACGACGCGCTGCGCGCCTTGCCCGCCGACGAGATCGCGCGCCGCGCGCCGGGCCTGTTGGACGACTGGAACGCGCTGCCGCTGGTGGCCATAGACGGCACGCCCGTGCCGCTGGAGAGCATTTCCATCGACATCCCCTCTGACGTGCCCGAAGAGCTGCCGCGCATTGCCGCGTGGCAGCTTCTGGGGCAGGCGCCGCAGGGCAGCACGCTGAGCGTGACCTGGCCCGACGGCGGCGGTGCGCTGGTGCTGCGCCAGCAGGGCGTGGAAGAGCCTTTCACCGGCCTGATCGGCGGCGGGGAGACCAGTGCCGGTATCGCCCTCGCGGGCGGCAATGCCCAGACCGGCTGGCAGGCCTTCGCCAGCTATATTCCGGTGGGCTTCGACCATATCCTGCCACAGGGCCTTGACCATATCCTGTTCGTGCTGGGGCTGTTTTTCCTGTCCACGCACCTGCGTCCGCTGGTCTGGCAGGTGTCCGCGTTCACGCTGGCCCATACCGTCACGCTGGCGCTCGGGGCGCTGGGGCTGGTGAATGTGCCCGCGTCCATCGTCGAGCCGCTGATCGCCGCCTCGATCGTCTATGTCGCGATCGAGAATATCTTCTTTCACAGGCTCAACACATGGCGGCCGATCATCGTCTTCGGCTTCGGCCTGCTGCACGGGCTCGGATTTGCGTCGGTGCTGGGTGAATTCGGCCTGCCCGAAGACCAGTTCATTCCGGCCCTTCTGGGCTTCAACGTCGGCGTCGAAGTGGGCCAGTTGACGGTCATCGCCATGGCCTTTGTGCTGATCTGGCTGGCTGTCGCCGGTGCGCGCCGCGCGCGTCTGGAAGGCCCCGAAGAGATGGTGACGGAATACCCGGTTATGTTCCGGGGCGTGTCGATGACCGGATCTGTCCTGATCGCGATCATCGCCGCCTATTGGGTCGTCGAACGCACGCTGCTCTGAGCGGTCAGCCCACCGCGGCCCAGAGTGTATTGAGCGCGGCGACGGGATCTTCCTTTGACCAGATCTCGTCGCCGATGCCGAAGAAGTCGGTGATCGGCGCAAGCGTGCGGATCATGTCCACATCAAGCTGGCCCTCGGCGACGCAGGGGATCTCGATCACCTCGGACCACCACTGGAACATGTCGGTTTCGGCAAAACGGCCATCGTCGAGCGCCGTGGCCTGCACGGGGCCGAAGGCGATGTAATCCGCACCGGCTTCGCCCGCGCTCATCCCGTCGTGGCGCGAGGTGCCGCAGAAGCTGCCGACGATCGCGTCCTCGCCCAATGTCTTGCGGGCGTGGCGCACGGATCTTGCGGCGTCCGACAGATGGACGCCGTCAAGGCCCAGCCGTTCGGCCAGAAGTGTGTGGTCCGAGATCACCAGCGCCACATCGCGCGCATCGGTCACCGCGCGCAGCGTGTCGGCGGCGCGCGCCAGCCGGTCCTCGTCGCGGGTTGCAAGCGCGAGGCGCACACAGGCGACCGGCTGGGCATCCAGCACCCGCGCAAGCCGGTCGGGAAAGGTGGAGAGTTCGACCTCGGCAGGGGTGATCAGGTAGAGTTGCGGCTGTTCGGGGGCGTCTTGCATGGGACCTCCATCGGATTGCTGTCGTTCCCTATCGCAGTTTACGCGGCGTTGGAAAGAGGGGCCGCGCATATTGGCAAGGGCGGGCAGGGCGGATAGAGAGCGGGCCATGACAAATGACATCGTTGCCCCGCCGACCAAGCCCGCGTTTGTGCTGGTGCGCCCCCAGATGGGCGAGAACATCGGCGCCGCCGCGCGCGCGATGCTGAACTTCGGTCTCGATCACATGCGTATTGTCGCCCCGCGTGACGGCTGGCCCAATCCCGCCGCCGTGGCCATGGCTTCGGGCGCGGGGCGGGTTCTGGACGCCGCCACGCTCAGCGACACGCTGCCCGACGCACTTGGCGATTGCAGCTTTGTCTTTGCCACCACGGCGCGGCAGCGCGATCTGACCAAACCCGTCTACACCCCCGAGGCCGCCATGGCCGAGGCCGCGCGCCGGATCGCCGCAGGCCAGCGGGTGGGCGTGCTGTTCGGCCCCGAACGCGCGGGTCTGGAAAACGACGACATCGCACAGGCCAATGCCATCATCTCGGTCCCGGTGAACCCCGAGTTCCCGTCGCTGAACCTCGCGCAATGCGTGCTGCTGGTGGGATACGAGTGGATGCGCCAGAGCACGCAAGCCCCTGACGTGACAGAAGAACTGGCCGGCACCCAATGGGCCGAACAAGCCGAGATCGAGCATCTGGCGCGCCATTTCGAGGAGCGGCTGGAGACGGCGGGCTTCTTCTTTCCCGAACACAAGGCGCAGTCGATGAAAACCAACCTGCGCAACATGTGGAGCCGCCTGCCGCTGACACGGGCGGATGTGCAGATGCTGCACGGCACCTTGCGGCAGATGGTCCGCTGGAAGGAACGCGGCTAGACGGGCGGGGCGCAAAGGCATACCTCTGCCACGGAATATGACGGAGAACGATATGGCGAAGACACGCAAATTGTTTGAAGAAGTGGGCGAGACGGCCACCACGCGGCCCGTTGCGACCAAGGGCGTCATCGACGCCGGAAAGCGCGGCGCGCGCGGCGCGATCCGCGTCTGGCTGATGATCCTCTTCGCGCTGGTGTTCCTGATGATCCTCGTGGGCGGCGCCACCCGCCTGACGGATTCGGGTCTGTCGATCACCGAATGGCGCCCCGTCACCGGCGCGCTGCCACCGCTGAACGCCGAGGACTGGGCGTCGGAATTCGACAAATACCGCCAGATCGACGAATACCAGTTGCAGAACAAGGGCATGACCCTGTCGGAGTTCAAGTTCATCTACTGGTGGGAGTGGGGCCATCGCCAGCTGGGCCGGGTGATCGGGCTGGTGTGGTTTCTGGGCTTCATGTGGTTCCTGCTGCGCCGCCAGATTCCGGCGGGCTGGACGCCACGGCTGCTGCTTCTGGGCGGTCTCGGCGGGCTTCAGGGCGCGATCGGCTGGTGGATGGTCGCCTCTGGCGTGACCACGGGCGAGGGCATGCTGGATGTGGCAAGCTACCGCCTGGCCACGCATCTGGGGCTGGCCTTCGTGATCCTCGGCCTGATCACCTGGTACGCATTGCTGCTGGGCCGCACGGAACGCGACCTGATACAGGTCCGTCGCGCCCGCGAGCCGGGCCTGAGCAAGCGCGCGACGGGGCTGATGCATGTCACTTTCCTGCAGATTATTCTGGGCGCGCTGGTGGCGGGGATCGACGCGGGCCGCACCTATAACGACTGGCCGATGATGGCGGGCGCGTTCCTGCCGCCCTATCCGTTCGAGCTGGAGCCGGTCTGGCGCAACTTCTTCGAAAACGCGGGGCTGGTGCAGTTCATCCACCGGATCACCGCCTATGTGCTCTTCGCCTACGGCGCGTTCGTCTGGCTGCAGGGGCGCAAATCCACCCACGCGGCCACGCGGTTCGCCTTCAACGCGGTCATGGCCGTGCTGAGCCTTCAGGTGGTCTGGGGCATCGTGACCGTCCTCTATGCGGCACCCGTCCAGATTGCCCTTGTTCACCAAGGACTTGCCGTGGTCCTTTGGGTTCTTATCCTGCGCGCGCGCCATTTGGCCATGTATCCGCAGATCGCATCCCTGAGAGGAAAATCCGCATGACTGCCTACGACGATCTGATGAGCTTTACCCGTGACACCATGGCATTGGGTCAGGTGGCGGGGCGTCTGGGCTGGGACCAGGAAACCGTGATGCCGCGCGGGGCCGCCCCGCAGCGGGCCGAGGAAATGGCCGCGATGGAAAGCGTGCTGCACGCGCGCCGGACCGATCCGCGCGTGGGCGACTGGCTGGCGGCGGTAGACGAAAAGACGCTCGATAACGTGGGGCGCGCCAACATCCGCGAAATCCGCCGCAGTTTCGACCGCGCCTCCAAGGTGCCCGCCACGCTGGCGGCGCGGATCGCGCGCGTCACCTCCGAGGCGCAGGGCATCTGGGCCGAGGCGCGCGCCGCCAATGATGTGTCCGCCTTCCTGCCGACGCTGTCGGATGTCATCATGCTCAAGCGCGAAGAGGGGCAGGCGCTGGCCGCGGGCGGCAACGTCTATGACGCCATGTTGCAGGACTATGAGCCCGGCGCCACGGGGGCCGATATCGAAGCGATGTTCGCCGCCATGCGCCCCGTGCTGAGCGATCTGCGCGCCGCCGTGCGCGACAGCGCCGCCGCGCCGAAGCGGCTGGAAGGTCAATTCGACGAAAGCACCCAGATGAAGCTGACGCGGCTTCTGGCCAGAACCTTCGGCTATGACATGAGCCACGGGCGCGTCGACAAGGCCGTGCATCCGTTTTCTTCGGGCTCGGGCCTTGATGTGCGGATCACCACGCGCACCAACCCCGCCGATCCGTTCAACTGCTTCTATTCCACCATCCACGAGGTCGGTCACGCCAGCTACGAGCAGAACATCGACCGCGCGCATCTGCTGACACCGCTGGGCAGCGGCGCGTCCATGGGGGTGCACGAAAGCCAGAGCCGCATCTACGAAAACCAGATCGGCCGCAGCCGGGCCTTTACCGGCTGGCTCTTCGGGCAGATGAAGGACGCCTTCGGCGATTTCGGCATCGCGGACGAGCATGCGTTCTATGGCGCGGTCAACCGCGTCAACGATGGCTATATCCGGACCGAGGCGGACGAATTGCAGTACAACCTGCATGTCCTTCTGCGCTTCGATCTGGAGCGCGCGCTGATGCAGGGCGATCTTCTGGTGAGCGAGCTTGAGGCCGCGTGGAACGACCGGTTCGAGGCCGATTTCGGCTATCCGGTCGACAAGCCGTCGAACGGTGTCTTGCAGGACGTGCACTGGTCCGTGGGTCTGTTCGGGTATTTTCCGACCTACAGCCTTGGCAATGTCTATGCGGGCTGCCTGAACGAGGCGATGCGCACGGCGCTGCCGGATCTCGACGCCGATCTGGCGCAGGGCGATACCTCGGCGGCTACGGGATGGTTGCGCGAGAATGTGCAGCGCCACGGCGGGCTGATGCTGCCGCGCGACGTGATCGAGACCGCAAGTGCCCAAAAAGTCAGCGAAGCGCCGCTTCTTGATTACCTGAACACGAAATTCTCGGTGCTTTACCGCATTTGATACGCAAGTTCCTGCTGATTCAGCGAAGGATGGCAAATACTGTGGAAACAACATCGCTTTGCGGTGTTGTTCTAGGGAAGAGAGTGGTCATGCGCGGCCGCGTTAACGAACGCTTAATCGTTCTCTCCTAGCAGTGGACAAGAAGATAGAAGGGATTCCCATGAAGAAATTTGTCACAGTTCTGAGCCTGTTGAGCCTGACTGCCGCCAGCGGCGCCTATGCACAGAGCACCACGCAACAAGCGGTTCTCGGCGCCTCCGCCGATCCGGTCTATTCCGTGCGCGTGCAGGGTGCGAATGACGTGATCTACAATTGCAAGCCCGACACGACACGCGACGCGGCGGGCACGCTGATCCGCGAATGCGTCCGCGCGGACGAGGATACCGCAGGCGTTTTCACCGCCGGTGAAGGTATTGGCAACGCCGGTCCCGCCATCGCGGGCGCCATCGTCGCGGTTGCGGTGATCGCCGGCGGCAGTGACAGCGACGCCGACAGCGACAGCGATTCCGGCCCGGCGGAGTAATCTGGTGTCCGCGCCTTGGCTGCGCGAATGCGTCCCGGATCACACCGGAGGACCGAAACAGAAAAGGCCGCCCCTGACGGGCGGCCTTAACTTTTTCACGTAAACACTTGGTCTGCGTGATTATTATTCATTGCCAGAGGTGTCTTCGGCGCTGTCATCGGCAACATCCTCTTCACCCTGATCGGCAATCCAGGCGACGCTGACGACCTGCTCGCCCTTGCCGGTATCGAAGACCTTCACGCCACCTGCGCTGCGCGACCGGAAGGAAATGCCGTCCACGGGAACGCGGATCGACTGGCCCTTGGACGTGGCCAGCATGATCTGGTCCGACATCTCGACCGGGAAGCAGGCGATGATCGGGCCGGTGGACATGCCCTTGGACCAGGCGGTCACCCCCATGCCGCCGCGCCCGCGCACCGGATAGTCATGGGCCGATGAAATCTTGCCCGCGCCGCCGGACGTGATCGTCAGGATCAGATCCTCGGAGGCCGACATTTCCGCATAACGCTCGGTCGAAAGCTGGCCGCCCGCGACAACCTCTTCCTCGTCATCGCTGGCGTCATCGTCGGTCAGGCCCGCCATCAGACGGCGCTGTTTGAGATAGGCCACCCGTTCTTCGGAACTCGCCTCGAAATGGCGGATCACGGACATTGAAACCACGGTGTCGCCATCGCCCAGCCTGATCCCGCGCACACCGACGGAATTGCGGCTGTTGAACACCCGCACATCGGTGGCCGGGAAGCGGATCGCGCGGCCCGCGTCGGTGACCAGCATCACGTCGTCATCGTTCGATGCGATGCGCGCATTTATCAGGGTGGTGCCCTCGTGCTCGCCCTCGAACTTCATCGCGATCTTGCCGTTGCGCATGACGTTGGTGAAATCGCTGAGCTTGTTGCGGCGCACGGTTCCGGCGGACGTGGCGAAGACCACCTGCAGATCGTCCCATTCCGCCTCGTCGCGGTCCACGGGCATGATTGCCGCGATGGAGACACCTGTGGGGATCGGCAGGATGTTCACGATCGCCTTGCCCTTCGACGTGCGCGCGCCCTGCGGCAGGCGCCATGTCTTGAGCTTGTAGACCATGCCGTCGGTGGTGAAGAACAGCAGCTGGGTATGAGTGTTGGCGACGAAGAGGGTGGTGACCACATCGTCTTCCTTCAGCGCGCCACCGGACAGGCCCTTGCCGCCCCGGCGCTGCGCGCGGAAATCGGCCAGCGGGGTCCGCTTGATATAGCCGCCCGATGTGACGGTCACGACCATGTCCTCGCGCGCGATGAGGTCCTCGTCCTCCATATCGCCCGACCAGTCGACGATCTCGGTCCGGCGGGGCACGGCAAAGAGCTCTTTGACCTCGGCCAGCTCGTCCGCGATGATCTGCATGATCCGCTCGCGGCTGCCCAGAATTTCAAGGTATTCCTTGATCTTGCGCGCCAGTTCTTCCAGCTCGTCGGTGACTTCCTTCACGCCGATCTGGGTCAGGCGTTGCAGGCGCAGTTCCAGAATGGCGCGCGCCTGCGTCTCGGAGAGGTTGTAGGTGCCGTCGTCGTTGGCGGTATGGGTCGGATCGTCGATCAGCGCGATGTACTGAAGGATCGATTCCGCGGGCCAGCGGCGGGTCATCAGCTTTTCGCGCGCCTCGGCGGCATCGGCAGACGCGCGGATGGTCGCGACGATTTCGTCGATATTGGTGACGGCCACGGCCAGACCGCACAGGATGTGGCTGCGGTCGCGGGCCTTGCGCAAAAGATACGCCGTGCGCCGCGCAACGACATCCTCGCGGAAGTCGATGAAGGCGGTCAGGAACCGGCGCAGCGTCAGCGTTTCGGGACGACCGCCGTTCAGCGCCAGCATGTTGCAGCCGAAATAGGTTTGCAGCGGCGTAAAGCGGAACAGCTGGTTCAGCACCACATCGGCGGTCGCGTCGCGCTTGAGTTCGACCACGACACGCACGCCGTTGCGGTCGGATTCGTCCTGAACGTGCGCAATGCCCTCGATCTTTTTCTCGCGCGCCTGTTCGGCGATGCGTTCGATCATCGTGGCCTTGTTCACCTGATAGGGGATCTCGTCGATGACGATGGCCCAGCGGTCGCGGCGGATCTCCTCGACCCGCGTCTTGGCGCGGATCACGACGCTGCCGCGCCCTTCGAGGTAGGCTTTGCGCGCGCCGGACCGTCCCAGCATGATGCCACCCGTAGGGAAATCGGGGCCGGGGACATATTCGATCAGCTCTTCCGAGCTCAGATCGGGGTTCTCGATCAGCGCCTGACAGGCGTCGATGACCTCACCCAGATTGTGCGGCGGGATGTTCGTGGCCATGCCCACGGCAATGCCGCCCGCACCGTTGACGAGCATGTTGGGAAAGCGTGCGGGCAGGACGGACGGCTCTTTCTGCTTGCCGTCGTAGTTGTCCTGAAAATCCACGGTTTCCTTGTCGATATCGGCCAGCAGGTAATCGGCGGGCTTGTCCATGCGCACTTCGGTATAGCGCATGGCGGCGGCGTTATCGCCGTCCATCGAGCCGAAGTTGCCCTGACCGTCGAGAAGCGGCAGCGACATCGAGAAATCCTGCGCCATGCGCACCAGCGCGTCGTAGATCGCGCTGTCGCCATGCGGGTGGTACTGGCCCATCACATCGCCCACGGGACGCGCGGACTTGCGATAGGGTTTGTCGGCGGTGTTGCCGGTTTCGTGCATCGCGTAGAGGATGCGCCGGTGCACCGGTTTCAGCCCGTCGCGCAGGTCGGGAATCGCGCGGCTGACGATGACGCTCATCGCGTAATCGAGATAGCTTGTGCGCATCTCGTGTTCGATCGTCACCGACGGCCCGTCGAACGTTGGGCGCTCGGGCGGCAATTCGCCTTCGTTTTCAGGTGTTTGAGGTGTGTCGCTCACGGCCTGTCCCAGCTTGGCTGATGTCTTCTATATCTTGCGTATTTGTATAGCCCGAAGGGCATATAAGGTGCAATCACATTGCCCGCCGCGCGCTGGCAGCCACCGCGGACAAGTGCCAACACACTGTTTTTATTGAAAAGTTAGTTTTTCGTGGCAAGCTGAAAGAACCGAGCCAGAAAAAGAGGTGCAAAATGCGCGAAACAGAGACCGAGTTGATGCTGAAGGGATACGGGCTGACCACGGCAGAATTTTTCTATCGGATGCCCGACTATACCCATGTTCTCAATAGCTATATCTGGCAGGACTACGACATCGCGCCGGACCATCCGCGCCTGTTCAAGTTCGTGGAGTTCTGGCAGAGCGAGATCGAAGGCCCCCTGCATTCCGTGCGCTTTTCGCACCGCAAGCTTCTGGCAAGCGGCGAATGGCGCCATGTGACGGGCGAATTCACCCTGCACTGATTACGCGTCCCCCCCAACTTTCCGGCTGCATCCTCGCGCGGACACCCTAGAGTGGCTGCGGCGACAGTCTGAGGGGAGAGAAGAGCATGCAGCGGATTTTGGTGAACCAGCGCGAGATCGCGCAAACGCGGATCGAAACCGTCCCGCCCGCGGCGTGCGGGCCGGGCGAGGCGCGGTTGCGGCTGCAAAGCTTTGCGTTGACTGCCAACAACGTGACCTACGCCGCGTCGGGATTTGCCATCGGGTACTGGAAATTCTTTCCCACGGGCGTAGACGGTCAGGGGCTGGTGCCTGTCTGGGGCACGGCGGAAGTGGTGGAAAGCAACGCCGACGCGCTGGCTGTCGGCACAAGGCTCTACGGCTTCTACCCGATGGCCGAAGAGCTGGTCATCACCCCGCAAGCGGGCGGGCAAGGCGGCTTTGTCGACGTGGCAGAGCACCGTGCGGAGCTTCCGGCGGTCTATAACCGCTACACCCCCGTCGAGAGCGATACCCAGAGCGACCACATGCGCGCGCTGCTGCAGCCGCTGCTGGCGACATCCTATCTGCTGTTCGACTGGTTGATGGACAACGATCTTTTCGGCGCGCGCCAGATCATCGTCGGGTCGGCCTCGTCCAAGACCGGTCTGGGCCTGTGCAAATACCTCGCCGAACCGCAGGAGCGGGACTATTCCATCGTCGGGCTGACATCGCAGCGCAACCGCGCTTTTGTCGAAGGGCTAGGTGCCTGTGACAGGGTGCTGACCTATGACGCCGTTGACCAGCTGCCCCGCGAGCCTTCCGTCTATGTCGATATGTCGGGCAACGGTCAGGTTAAACAGGCGGTCCACGCGACGCTGGGCGACCATCTGAAACATTCCTCGGCCGTGGGGATCAGCCACTGGGACCAGTTCCAGCCCGGTATCGCGCTGGAAGGGGTGAAGCCGCAGTTCTTCTTCGCCCCCGCGCAGATCGCCAAACGGCGCGAGGACTGGGGACCGGGGGTGATGGAAAAGAAGATCACCGCCGCATGGAAGCGGCTGGCAGAAGATGCGGCGGCCTGGCTGGAGGTCAAACCGCAGGCCGGGCTGGCGGCGGCAGAGGCGGTCTATCTGGATCTGGCCCGTGGCACAGCCGATCCGCGCCACGGTCACGTCATCACGCTCTAGCGCCGCCCTCAGGCGGAGCAGCTGGCCCCGCCGAGCACGCAGAACTTGGCGCAATGGGGGTGGTTGAGGGCGACATCGCGTTCGGCCTCCTCCAGCGTTTCGCCCAGTTCGAATTCGGGCGCGTAGGGCAGCAGCGTGCAGGCCAGAACGGCGGGTTTCGCCGCGCCGCGCCGTTTGACGACCATCCGCGAGCTTGAGCACATGACCGCATCGGGCGATTTGTCCAGAATACCCCAGCAAGCGGTGGTGATTTCGGGCACTTCCACGCTTTCGTCCATTTCCGGAAACAGCACAGTCATGCCGGGATCGTTGGCGTCGATGTCAAAGCCGTGTTCGGCGTAGAACGCGCCGTATCCCGCGCGGCTTTCGGCATCGCTGTCGCCAAAGACCGACCGTCCCGCGACCGCCATGCGAAAGCCGTTCTCGGACAGCCATTTCATGCCGGTCAGCGTCTTTTCGAACGCGCCCTTGCCGCGCTCGGCGTCGTGCAGATCGGCGCGGTAATGATCCACCGAAATGCGCAACGTCAGCTTGCCGGGGTAGGCGGCATTGAGCCGCAACAGTCCCGCGCGCATGTGTTTGCGCATCATCGGCAGCATCGCGTTGGTAAGGATCAGCACCTCGTATCCGCGCTCCAGCGCCGCCTCGGTCATCTCGATCATCTGCGGGTTCATGAAGGGCTCGCCGCCGGTAAAGGCGATCTCGCCCACGTTCCAGGCGCGGTCCTCGAGCTGGTCGAGATAGCTGCGCACCTCCTCGGCGGTGATATAGACCAGCGCGTCGTTCGTCGGGCTGGACAGGATATAGCAATTCGCGCACTCGATGTTGCACAGGGTGCCAGTGTTGAACCAGAGGGTTTCGGGATGGCTCAGCGCCACACGCGCGCGCGGCTCGCCCTTGGCGGTCACGCCGGGGTCAACGAATTTGCCCGCGTTGGCCAATACGTTGTCTTTCATACCGGATTACTTTCAGTCACAGTGTCGATCATTACAACTGACTTGGTACGCTATCGCAAAAGGCAAGAAAAGGGCGTGCACACTCTTGTGATATGGGAAGGATTCGCTAGGGTGCACGCGCATGTTTGCGCTAACACTTTTCCGCTGGCATGATCCGCATGGCACGGTAGATTTGAGCAACAAGGCAGGGCAAGGCCTGAGGGGGACGGCATGGTTTCACGCGTCATTCCGGTGGATACTTTCGATCTGGTGATCTTCGGCGGCACCGGTGATCTGGCGCGGCGCAAGATCCTGCCCGGTTTGTTCCGGCGGTTCTGCGCAGGCCAGATGCCTGCCGACGCGCGGATCATCGGCGCTGCGCGCAGCGAGATGGACAGCGCCGGCTACCGCGACATGGTGCGCGCGGCCATTGCCGAGTTCGGCGGCGAACAGGCCTGCGACGATGCCACGCTGGGCCGCTTTCTCGAACAGCTGTCCTATATCGCCATAGACGCGCGCGGCGATGGCGGCTGGGCCGAATTGCAGGAGGCGATGAAGGGCACCGACCGGGTCGAGGCCTATTATTTCTCGGTCGCGCCCGCGCTCTTTGGCGATATTGCGGAGCGTTTGCAGAAATGGGGCATGGCGGACGCCGGCGCGCGGATCGTGGTGGAAAAGCCCTTCGGGCGCGATCTGGAAACCGCGCGCGCGCTGAACAAGACGCTGGCGACCTATTTCAACGAGGACCAGATCTACCGGATCGACCATTATCTGGGCAAGGAAACGGTCCAGAACCTGATGGCGGTCCGCTTTGGCAACATGCTGTTCGAACCGCTCTGGAACAGCCAGTACGTCGATCACATCCAGATCACCGTGGCCGAAACCGTGGGTGTGGGCGGGCGCGGCGAATACTATGACAAATCGGGGGCGATGCGCGACATGGTGCAGAACCACCTGATGCAGCTTTTGTGCCTGATCGCGATGGAGCCGCCCGCGCGGTTTGCCCCCGACGCGGTGCGCGACGAAAAGCTGAAGGTCATCCGCGCGCTGGACCAGCCAGAGCCGCACCATGTGGTGCGCGGCCAGTATCAGGCCGAACCGATGAACGAGGCCGAGAACCCCGGCTATCGCACGGCGGTTGAAAATGCCCGCTCGCGCACCGAAAGCTTTATCGCGCTGCGTACCGAAATCAGCAACTGGCGGTGGGCGGGCACGCCGTTCTACCTGCGCACCGGCAAGCGGATGAGCGCGCGCAGCTCCGAAATCACGGTGGTGTTCAAGGACACGCCGCATTCGATCTTCGAGGAGGACGCAGGCCGCCACCGCAACGTGCTGTCGATCCGGCTGCAGCCGAACGAAGGCATCACGCTCGGGGTGACCATCAAGGAGCCGGGGCCGGGGGGGATGCGGCTGATCGACGTGCCGCTCGACATGACATTCGCCGAGGCGCTCAACCCCGAGGAGGTCGAGCAGGTCGACGCCTACGAGCGGCTGATCATGGACGTGATCCGTGGCAACCAGACCCTGTTCATGCGCGGCGACGAGGTCGAGGCGGCCTGGGCCTGGACAGATCCGATCATCGAAGGCTGGGAGGCGCGCAACGATGTGCCAAAGCCATATGACTTCGGCAGCGCCGGTCCCACGGATGCCGACCAACTGCTGCGGCGCGAAGGCCGCGCATGGCGTGAGGTGACGACATGAAGCTATCCGAATACGCAGACCGGGAAATGATGGCGCTGGACGTGGCAAATCGGCTGGGATCCGAGCTGCGCGCGGCACTGGCGCAGAACGACACGGTAACCTTTGCGGTGCCCGGCGGCAGCACTCCCGGACCGGTCTTTGATGCGCTGTCGGCCGTGCATCTCGACTGGGAGCGGGTAGAGGTGATCCTGACCGATGAACGCTGGGTGCCCGAGGCAAACGCGCTGTCGAACGCGGCGCTGGTCCGGCGCAGGCTGCTGACCGGTCCGGCGGCGGCGGCACGGCTGAGAACCTATTACTCCGAACGCCAGACCATCGCCGAAGCGGCGCGCACGCACGCCGAAGCGCTGCGCGACCTGCTGCCGGTGGATGTCATGGTCCTTGGCATGGGGGCGGACATGCATACCGCGTCGCTTTTTCCCGGCGCGCGGGGCTTGGAGCAGGCGCTTGCGCATAATGCGCCCGCCTGCCTGCCGATCCTGATTGACGGGCAGGAGATCCAGCGTTTCACCCTGACCGCACCGGTGTTGCGCGCGGCGGGCGAGGTTCATGTGCTGATCACCGGTCAGGACAAGCGCGACGCGCTGGAACGCGCGGCCGATATGCCCGACGAGGATGCGCCGATCCGCACCGTTATGGACCTTGCCACCTTCCACTGGAGCGCCTGATGACCGCCTGGAGCACCCTGCACGCGCTGCATGAGGCCACCGCGAAACGCCCGATCACGGAGCTTTTCGGGGCGGCGGACCGCGCTGCCGCCTTTTCCGCGCAGACCGGTGACATGCGCCTCGACTATTCCAAGACCAATATCGACGAAGACACCCGCACGGCCTTGCTGCGGCTGGCCCGCGAGTGCGATGTCGCCGCAAGGCGCGATGCGATGTTTGCCGGCGAGCGGATCAACGACACGGAAAACCGCGCCGTTCTGCACAGCGCGCTGCGCAACCTCGACGGGGGCGCGGTAGAGGTGGACGGCAAGGATGTCATGCCGCCCGTGCGCGACACGCTGGCCGCCATGCGCCGCTTTGCCGACGAGGTGCGCAGCGGCGATATCACGGATGTGGTCAATATCGGCATCGGCGGCTCCGATCTGGGCCCCGCAATGGCGGTCAAGGCGCTGAGCCCCTACCACGACGGGCCGCGCTGCCATTTCGTGTCGAATGTCGACGGCGCGGATATCGCGGACACGCTGGCGCGGCTCGACGCGCGGCGCACGCTGGTCATCGTCGCCTCCAAGACATTTACCACCATCGAGACGATGACCAATGCCCGCACGGCGCGCGCGTGGATGGGTGACCACGGCGGCGACCCGCAACGCCAGTTCGCGGCGCTGAGTTCGGCCACGGACAAGACGGCGGATTTCGGGATCGACCCTGCCCATGTCTTCGGGTTCGAGGATTGGGTCGGCGGGCGCTATTCCGTCTGGGGGCCGATCGGCCTGTCGCTGATGATCGCCATCGGCCCCGCGGCTTTCGACGCGTTCCTGCGCGGCGGGCAGGCGATGGACACGCATTTCCGCCACGCCGAGCTGCACGAAAGCCTGCCGGTGATGCTGGCGCTGGTGGGGATCTGGCACAACCAGATCTGCGGTCACGCCACCCGCGCCGTGCTGCCCTACGACGAGCGGCTGGGGATGCTGCCGGCCTATCTGCAACAGCTCGAGATGGAATCGAATGGCAAGGGCGTGCGCCACGACGGCACCGACAGCCCGCGCGACACCGGCCCGGTCGTCTGGGGGGCGGCGGGCACCAACGGGCAGCACGCGTTCTACCAGCTGATCCATCAGGGCACGCGGGTCATCCCTTGCGAATTCCTGCTGGCGGCAGAGGGGCACGAGCCCGACCTCAGGCACCACCACCGGCTTCTGGTGGCCAACTGCCTTGCGCAGTCCAAGGCACTGATGGAAGGGCGTGATCTGGGCGCGGCGATGAAGATTGCCGCCGACAAGGGGTTTGAGGGCGCGGAGCGTGAGCGGCAGGCCCGCCACCGGGTGTTTCCGGGCAATCGCCCGTCGACCACGCTGCTCTATCCCAAGCTCGATCCGTTCACACTGGGCCAGATCGTGGCGCTCTACGAACACAGGGTCTTTGTCGAAGGGGTGATCCTCGACATCAATTCATTCGACCAGTGGGGCGTGGAGCTGGGCAAGGAGCTTGCCACGTCCCTCCAGCCGGTGGTCGACGGGGAGGCGGGGCACGAGGGGCTGGACCCGTCGACGGCGGCGCTGGTGGATTTCATCCACCGCCACGGCGGCTAGAGCTCAGGCGGACTCAGGCGGGCGTCGCCCCGTCCACCGCGACGAACCGTTCGCGCACGGCATCGGGAATCGGCATCCGCCGCCCGCTGCCATCCGGATACAGCAGCACCAGCACGCAATCGAACGTGCAACGGATCGTGCCCCCCGACCAGATTTCCTGTCGCAGCGTGTAGGAGGTATTGCGAAAGGCGGTACAGCCGCAGGTCGCCACATAATCCTCGTCCATCACCATTTCCTGGCGGTAGTGGATTTCGCCGGAGCGGATCACGATGCGGGGCGCTGCGCCTTCGCCGCCGTAGGTCGAAATCCCGCATTCCTGCGAATAGCGCACGCGCATCCTCTCGAACCACTCCATGTAGCGCGAGTTGTTGACGTGGTTGAGCGTATCGAGTTCCGAGAACCGCACGCGGTCGGCCATCGCAAGCGGCTGGGGTGTTTCGATGCCAAGGCTGCGTTGCTGATCGGCGCTGAGCGGGGTGTGATAGGGAATTGTCATGCGCCCACATCTAGCCCCGCGTTCGGGGAAGGGCAATGTGGGGATGCGCATGGAGCGGGTAACGAGAATCGAACTCGTAACTAAAGCTTGGGAAGCTGCCGTGATACCTTTTCACCATACCCGCGCAGGGGAGTGACTATGCCCGCCCCGCGCCTGCGTCAAGCGGATTTGGTGGCGGTGAAGTAGTGGATCTGCGATCCCAGCACGATGCCCTGCGGTGTTCTGTGCTCCTCCAGCGCCTCGCGCAGGGCGGCGAGGGTCGCCGCGCGGTCGGCGGCAGAGGCGTTGTGGTGGCGAAAGGCGCCGGGGATGGGGCCGATCTCTTGCAGGGTGTCCGCGATCCGGCCTGTGTCCTGTCCCAAGGGCAGGGGTACGTTCACGGTATCCACCGAGGCCGCAAGGCCCGCACCGCGCAGCATCGCGCAGACCGCATCCGCGTCGCGCAGCGCGAAGGGGCCGGGCGCGTCCGGATCGCTTTTGGGGACCGGGCCCAGAACCTCGCGGGCGACGCGCGCGGGCAGGGTGAAGAACGGGTTTTCGGGGATCGCCCCCCATGTGGCAAAGACCATGCGCCCTGCGGGCCGCAGCGCGCGGGCCATATTGGCAAAGGCGGCGGCGGTGTCGGAAAAGAACATTACCCCGAACCGCGACAGCACTGCATCCGCGGATTGCGCGTCGAAGGCGTAGGATTGCGCATCGGCGATGAGGTATTCGGCCCCGCCGTTCTGCGCGCGCGCCTGCGCCAGAAGCGGCTCGGAAATGTCGAGCCCCGTGACATGCCCCGTCTCGCCAACGGCGGCGGCGATGGCGCGCGTGCTCGCCCCCGCACCGCAGCCGATATCGTAGACGCGCGCGCCCGTGGACAGCCGCGCGCGGGCCAGGAGCCCGTCCAGCACCCCCGCCAGCGTGGCATCCATCGCCTGCGCCTGCCGGGCCCAGACGTCGCCTACGTCCTCGCTCCAGAACTTGCGCTGCTCGGCATTCGTCGCGGGATCGGTCATCCGCGCCGGCGCCTGCGGCCACCGCCGCGACCGTTGCTTTCGCCACCGCCGCCGGTGTTGAACGTGCGGCTCGGCAGGGTGACGATGGAGTTGAGGATCGGGAAGGGCTCGACCGCGTTGGGGATCGCGGAGGCATTGACGAAATGCTCCTGAAAGCGCGGCTCGATCGCGGTTTCGACCTTGTGGATCTGGCGCACCAGTTCCTCGATCTCGGCGCGGGCATCGTTGTTGAGCAGCGCGATGCGCGCACCGGTGCCTGCGGCGTTGCCCGCCGACGAGACCTTGTCGAGCGGCGCATCGGGGATCATCCCCAGCACCATCGCATGCTTGGGAGAGATATGCGCACCGAAAGCCCCCGCGAGCACCACGCGGTCCACCTTGTCGACGCCGAACTTGTCCATCAACAGGCGCGCCCCCGAATAGAGGGCCGCCTTGGCCATCTGGATTTCGCGGATGTCGCGGTTGGTCACCGTGATCCGCGGCCCGCCCGTGGCGGTGCCGTCGTGCACCAGATAGCTGTAGGTGCGCCCGTCCTGGAACACCGCGTCCGATCCCGTCTGTTCGGGCGAGCCGATCAGGCCCGGCGCGTCGAGAATACCGTGGATGCGCATTTCGGCGACCATTTCGATGATCCCCGATCCGCAGATGCCGGTGATGCCGGTGCGCGCTGTCGCGGCCTCGAAGCCGTCTTCGTCCGACCACAGGTCAGAGCCGATCACCTTGAAGCGGGCGCGCTTGGTCTCGGGGTCGATCTCGACCCGTTCGATGGCTCCGGGTGCGGCGCGCTGGCCCGAGGAAATCTGCGCCCCCTCGAAGGCGGGACCGGTGGGCGAGGAGCAGGCCAGCACCTTTTCGCGGTTGCCCAGCAGGATCTCGGCATTGGTGCCCACGTCGACCACCAGCACCAGATCCTCGGATTCGTTGGGGTGTTCCGACAGGGCCACCGCAGCGGCATCCGCGCCCACATGGCCCGCGATGCACGGCAACATATAGACCCGCGCGGACGGGTGGATGTTGAGGTCCAGATCGTCGGCCCGGAGCCGCATCGCGTTGGAGGTGGCCAGCGCGAACGGCGCCTGTCCAAGCTCGTAGGGGTCGATGCCCAGAAACAGGTGGTGCATCACCGGATTACACACGAAAACCGCATCCACGATCAGCTGCTTGTCGATATTCGCCTCGATCCCGATCTGGGTGAACAGCGCGTTCATGCCCTCGCGCACCGCGCGGGTCATCTCGTTCGCGCCGCTGGCGTTCATCATGGAATAGCTCACCCGGCTCATCAGGTCCTCGCCGAAGCGGATCTGCGGGTTCATCACCCCGGCCGAGGCCATGACCTCGCCGGTTTGCAGATCGCACAGATGTGCTGCGATGGTGGTGGAGCCCAGATCGACCGCCAGCCCGTAGATCGTGCCATCGTAGAAACCGGGCCAGACATGCATGATGCGCTTCTTGTTTTCGTGATCGCCCAGATGGATCGCCACGGTCACCTTCCAGTCGCCCTTGCGCAGGACCGGCTGCATCATTTGCAGGATGTGCAGATCGGCGGTCACGTCTTCAAGCTCCCACTGCTCGAACAGGGCCGCGCGCAGACGTTCCAGATCACCCGAAGGGTCGTGCATGTCGGGCTGCGCGACCTCGACATAGTAAAGCTTGGTCGACGGGTTCAGGACGATATCGCGCAGCTCGGCGCGTTTGCGCACGACCTGCTTGTGGACTTGGGACTCCGCCGGAACGTCAATCACCACGTCCTTCTGGACCGTGGCCTGACAGCCCAGCCTGCGGCCTTCCTTCAGCCCGCGCTTGCTGTCATAGCGTTCCTCGACCTTGTTCCACGGCGAGAGCGCATCCGCCTCGACCGTGACACCATGTTTCGAGAATTCGCCGTAGCCGGGGCTGATCTGGCATTTCGAGCAGATGCCGCGCCCGCCGCAGACACTGTCGAGGTCCACGCCAAGCTGGCGTGCGGCGGTCAGTACAGGGGTGCCGACGGGAAAGCGGCCACGCTTGCCCGAGGGGGTGAAGATGACCAGTGGATCGTCGCTCATGTTCTTGCGTCCAATTTGCAGTCAGGTATTTCAGTTGCCCGCACCATAGCGATGCGCGGGCCGCAGGGAAGGCCAGCGGCGGCACAAATCGTCGCAAGGGCGGCATTTTACGGCAGCGGCGCAGAGGGGTCCCTCTGCGCAGGGGCGGCAAACCCGTCTCAGGCCTGCCTGCGTGCGTGAAAGATGAAGCCCAGCGTGTTGAGCAATATCTGTGCCGCAAGGATCGAGGTTGAGCCGGTCGGGTCGTAATCGGGCGCGACCTCGACCAGATCGAGGCCCACGATCTCGTGGCGCTTGGCCGTGGCCTGAAGCAGTTCGAGCACTTCGTAGTAGAGAAATCCGCCGTGGCTGGGCGTGCCGGTGCCCGGTGCGATCGACGGGCAGAAGGCGTCGATGTCGAGCGTGACATAGACGCGCGCGCCGTCGGGAATATGCGCCAGCACGCCGCTTGTCCCCATGCGGCGCGCCTGCCTTACGCTGATGATGTCCGATCCCATGGCGCGGGCGTCGTCGTATCCCTCGCGGGCGGTGGAGCTGACGTTGCGGATGCCCACCTGCGTCAACCCTGTGACGTGGTCCTGTTCAGCGGCGCGGCGCATCGGGTTGCCGTGGCCGTGGCGCACCCCGTGGCGTTCGTCGACAAAATCGAGATGCGCGTCGATCTGCAGGATATGGATGTCGCCCTGATCGTGAAAGGCGCGGATGCAGGGGATGTTGACCGAATGATCGCCGCCGATCACCACGGGCAGGGCGGCGGCATCGAGTGCGGCGCGCACGCCTGCCTCGATATTGGCGTGGCTGGCTTCGGTATCGGTGTGGATGATATCGGCATCGCCCATATCCACGATGTTCACATCGCCCGGCAGATAGATCGCATCATCCTCGTGATCGTAGGCGCCCGCATGGCCGAAGCTGAACAGGGTCGACGCCTCGCGCACACCGCGCGGGCCGAACCGCGCACCGCTGCGCCATTGGGTGCCAGCGTCGAAGGGCGCCCCGAGGATCGCCACATCGGCGTCGAGCTTCTGCCAATCGGGCTCATAGGGGCGCTTGCCGAAGGTCGAGATCCCCACGAAGGGCAGGTCGAGCCTGCCACCGTCGTATCCGTGCCGCGCCATCCGAGCCTCCGCATCCGTTTGCACCAGCTTTCAGCAGCCGCGCGCGGAATGCAAGCCGGCACGCGCGGCGGCTCTTTCCAAAGCCGCGCATCCGTGAAATAGCAAAGCGCCAAATGAAGCTTGCCAAGGAGTGACCCCCATGGAGATTCGTGAGGCCCTGACTTTCGACGATGTGCTGCTGGTGCCTGCCGCCTCGTCCGTGCTGCCTTCCACCGCAGATACCCGCACCCGTGTCACGAAATCCATCGCCTTGAACATACCGCTGCTCAGCTCGGCCATGGATACCGTGACCGAAGGCCGGATGGCGATTGCCATGGCCCAGGCCGGCGGCATGGGGGTGGTCCACCGCAACCTGAGCATCGAAGAACAGGCCCGCGAGATCCGCCGCGTGAAACGCTTCGAAAGCGGGATCGTCTACAATCCGATCACGCTGCGCGCCAACCAGACGCTGGCGGACGCCAAGGCGCTTCAGGAACGCTACAACGTCACCGGCTTTCCGGTGGTGGATGAAAGCGGACGTGTCGTGGGCATCGTCACCAACCGCGACATGCGGTTCGCGGTGCAGGACGACACACCCGTCCGGGTGATGATGACATCTGACAATCTGGCCATCCTGCAAGAGCCTGCCGACCGCGAAGAGGCGATCAGCCTGATGAAGGCGCGGCGGATCGAGAAGCTGCTGGTCACCGACGGCAAGGGCAAGCTGACCGGCCTGCTGACGCTCAAGGATACCGAACAGGCCGTGCTGAACCCGACCGCGTGCAAGGACGGGCTGGGCCGTCTGCGCGTGGCGGCAGCGACCACCGTGGGGGATGCGGGCTTTGAACGCTCGCAGGCACTGGTGGACGCGGGCGTCGACATGATCGTGATCGACACGGCGCACGGACACTCCGAAGGGGTGGCGATCGCCGTGGAGCGCGCCAAGAAGCTGAGCAACGAGGTACAGGTCGTGGCCGGGAACGTGGCCACGGGCGAGGCCACCCGCGCGCTGATCGGCGCGGGGGCGGACGCGGTGAAGGTCGGCATCGGTCCCGGGTCCATCTGCACCACCCGTATGGTCGCCGGTGTCGGTATGCCGCAGCTGACCGCGATCATGGATTGCGCGCAGGCCGCGGGCGATGTGCCGGTGATCGCGGATGGTGGCATCAAGTTCTCGGGCGACTTTGCCAAGGCGATCGCGGCAGGCGCGTCCTGCGCCATGGTCGGGTCGATGATTGCGGGCACCGACGAAAGCCCCGGCGAGGTCATCCTGTATCAGGGCCGAAGCTTCAAAAGCTACCGTGGTATGGGCAGTCTGGGCGCGATGGCGCGCGGATCGGCAGACCGCTATTTCCAGAAAGATGCCGCCAGCGACAAGCTGGTTCCCGAAGGCATCGAGGGGCAGGTGGCCTACAAGGGATCGGCGGGCGCGGTCGTGCACCAGCTGGTCGGCGGCCTGCGTGCCGCGATGGGCTACACCGGCTGTGCCACCATCGAGGAAATGCGCAACAACTGCACCTTCGTGAAGATCACCGGCGCGGGGCTGAAGGAAAGCCATGTGCACGATGTCCAGATCACGCGCGAATCCCCGAACTACAGAATTGGCTAATAGTCTCTTGATCTTACGGGATAGAGTTCACGCAGTGGCAGGGCGATGACACCGGCGGCGCAATATGCGGCGGCGATCGAGATCATCGACGCGATCGAAGCCGGCCAGCCCGCCGAGCAGGCACTGACACGCTGGGCGCGCGGGCACCGTTTTGCGGGATCCAAGGACCGCGCCGCGATCCGCGATCACGTCTTTGACGTGCTGCGCTGCTGGCGCAGCAGCGCCTATCTGGGCGGCGGCGAAGAGGGCCGCGCACGGATACTGGGCAAGCTGCGGCGCGACGGCACCGATCCCGGGACGGTGTTTACCGGCGTCGGCCACGCGCCTGCGCCCCTGCAGGCCGACGAACTGGACCCGCCCGCAGACCCGCCCGATCTGCCGGTGCGCCTTGATCTGCCGGACTGGCTGGTGCCCCCGCTCGAGGCGTCGCTGGGGGAGGCCGGGTTGCACGGCTTTGCCGAAACCTCGCAGGGCCGCGCGCCGGTGACGCTGCGTGTGAACACGCTGAAGGCGACCCCTGCGGAGATGATCCAGCGGCTCGCGGAGGAGGGCATCACTGTGACCCCCAATCCGTTGAGCCCCGTCGCGCTGACCGTGACGGAAGGCGCGCGCAAGCTGCGCAATAGCGCCGCCTACCAGCAGGGTTTCGTTGAATTGCAGGACGCGAGCAGCCAGGCCGTAGTCGACCTGCTGCCCGGGGCGAGCAGGGTTCTCGATTACTGCGCGGGCGGCGGCGGCAAGGCGCTTGCGATCGCCGCGAAAGGGTCGGGGCAGGTGTTCGCCCACGACATCGATCCCGCGCGGATGAAGGACCTGCCAGCGCGCGCCGAAAGGGCGGGCGTTGAGATCACACAGCTCGAAACAGACGGCCTCGCCGATGCCGGTCCCTTCGACCTCGTGCTGGTCGACGCTCCCTGTTCGGGCAGCGGCGCGTGGCGGCGTGCCCCCGAGGGCAAATGGCGTTTGACGGAGGACCGTCTGGACGCGCTCTGCGCCATACAGGACGACGTCTTGGAGGCGGCCAGCGATCTGGTCGCACCGGGGGGCACGCTTGCCTATGCCACCTGTTCGGTGCTGCGGTGCGAGAACGAAGAACGGGTCGCGCATTTTCTCGACAGCCACCCCGATTGGCTGTGTCAGCGTCAGGACCGTCTGGACGTATCGGCGCAGGGGGACGGATTTTTCACCGCCCACTTGACGCGGCGCGGCTGACTGCGGCCTACTCAATCCGCGCGGGAATTCGCCTCATCAAACGCTGGCGCCGTTAATCCCAGATTAACCCTATGGGTGGAAGACTGCGCCGGAGCGAAACTGGTGTACTGAAGGGATTCCATGCAGCACAGCATCGAAGGGGGGGTGATGCGGCGCTTGTCGTCCGCAACGCCGGGTCGGCTCGGCGTGGTGATCGCCGGGGGTGTCTTGTTGGTGATCCTCGCCTTTTTCGCGCCCTCCGCGACCGCGCCGATGGTCCTTGCGGCCGGTTGCGCGCTGCTGGTGCTTTCCACGGCGCTGGCGCTGTTGCGGCTTCGGCAGGGGCCTGCGCCGGTGACTGCACCGCAATCTGCCCGCGATTTCATCGAGGCCGACAGCACCCCGACAATCCTCGCGCTGGGTGACGGCGCAATTACCCACGCCAATCCGGCCGCGCGCGGTGCCTTTGGCGCATCGCGCGACCAGACCGTGGCACGGGTGCTGTCGGACCGGATAGCGAACCCCGGACCGGTGCTGTTCCGGCTGCAATCGCGCGCCGAAGCGGTCGGATCGGCCCGCGAGGAACTGGTCACCGCAAGTGGCACGCTGATGATCTGCGTTCACCGCGTGGCCGACAGCTTTGCCTGGCGGATCGAAACCCATAACGCCCAACCCACGGGGCAACTGCCGACCGACAACCGTATTCTGCCGATGATCATGGTCGGGCGCAGCGGCGCGATCCTGTCGATGAACCACGCGGCACGGCAGTTTGTCGGCGCGCGGAGCAAATCGCTCGACATGCTGTTTACAGAACAGCTGATCGCGCCCGGTCGGGTGTTGCAGGTCGCGACCACCTCGGGCCCGCGGCCCGCGCTGATCGCGCAGACCGATGCGGGCGCGGGGCGCCGGGCGATCTATCTCCTGCCGCCCCCCGATGACAGCGATGCCGCCGATGCACCGGAATGGCAGGTGTTCCAGAACATGCCGATCCCCATGGTCAAGATCGCGCCGGACGGGTCCGTGCAGGATTTCAACAAGCGCGCACAGGCGCTGATCGGAACCGGCCTGCGGCAGGGGGTGCATCTGTCCGCCCTGATGGAGGGGTTGGGCCGCGCCATCGGCGACTGGCTGGAGGATACACTTGACGGACGGCTGGCGCAGAAATCCGAATTCCTGCGTCTGTCGCGCGGCGACAGGGAAACCTTTGTCCAGGTCACGCTGAACAGGATCGAGGAAGACGGCGCGCCCGCGCTGGTTGCCGTGCTGCACGATGCGACCGAGCTGAAATCCCTCGAAGCGCAGTTCGTCCAGAGCCAGAAAATGCAGGCAATCGGACAGCTTGCCGGTGGCGTTGCCCATGATTTCAACAATCTGCTGACCGCCATTTCAGGCCATTGCGACCTGCTGCTGCTGCGCCACGATCCGGGCGATTCCGACTACGATGACCTGATCCAGATCAACCAGAACGCCAACCGCGCCGCAGCGCTCGTGGGCCAGCTTCTCGCGTTCTCGCGCAAGCAGACCCTGCAACCCGAAACGCTGGACATGCGCGATACGCTGTCGGACCTCACGCATCTGCTGAACCGGCTGGTCGGAGAGAAAATCACCCTGACACTGCGACATGACCCGGTGCTCAAACCCATCCGCGCGGACAAGCGACAGCTTGAGCAGGTGTTGATGAACCTCGTCGTGAACGCCCGCGACGCCATGCCGTCGGGCGGGGAGGTGCGCATCGTGACCGAATGCACCACGCTCGAAGAGCCGCTGTTCCGCGACCAGGTGACCGTGCCGAAAGGCGAATATATCACGATAAGGGTGCAAGACGACGGAACCGGGATCCCGAACGAGAAACTGCAAAAGGTGTTCGAACCCTTCGTCACCACCAAGCGGACGGGCGAGGGGACGGGGCTCGGCCTGTCGACGGCCTACGGGATCGTCAAACAGACCGGCGGCTATATTTTCGTCGACAGCAAGGTCGGCGTCGGAACCTGTTTCACCCTTTATTTCCCGGTCTATTCCGGCCGTGCATCTGCAGCGCAGGCAAAATCCGCCGCAGTACCCAAAACGCTCGGAAAACCCCACGAGGGGGGCGTTATCCTTCTGGTCGAGGACGAGGCACCGGTGCGTGCATTTGCCAGCCGCGCCCTGCGCCTGCGCGGCTATACGGTGCTTGAGGCGGAAAATGCCGAAGCAGCGCTCGAGACCCTTCAGGACAAGGAATTGCAGATCGACTGTTTCGTCACCGATGTGGTGATGCCGGGAATGGATGGGCCGAGCTGGGTCCGCGAAGCGCTGAAGCTGCGCCCCGATGTGCGCGTTGTCTTCGTGTCGGGATATGCCGAGGACAGCCTGGGCGAAGCGCAAAAGAAAATCCCCAACTCGGTCTTCTTGCCCAAGCCTTTCTCGCTCAACGATCTGACCGACACGGTGAACCGGCAGCTGCATTGACCCAGACCGCCCTGGCGCAAGACCCTGTCAGCCGGTCGGGATGCTGTCATAAAGGGCGAATTCATCGGCAAACTTGCGCTGGAACCGCTCGCGAACCTCCGGCGACAGCGCCAGATCCATGGGGGGCGAGACATTCTCGCGTTCCAGCGTCAATTCGATGCCGAGCCGGGTTTCGAGGAAGGCGGTCAAACGCGCCTGATCCTCGTAGCGAAAGAGATGTGTCACACCGGTCCCGTTCGGCTGGCGTTCGAGAAATTTCAGCTGGCTACCGACCTCCGCAAAGCCGGGACGCTTGCCCTTCATATAGGCCAGAACGAATTCATCGAAGCTGACCTCGTGGGTGCTGTTAGGCTTGTCCTTCATGAAGGGCCTGCTCCGGTAGCGATACCAGCTGCCCAGCCAGCTGACCGGTTCGCGCATGACCGCCATCAGCTCCATCTCGGCGTCGCAGACGTTCAGATACATGGGCCGGATAAACCTGTTGTAGCGGTACACAGGCGCATGTTTCAGCAGCGGCGGATCGCTGATCGCCAGATCCGCCCGCGCGGCGAGCGCGCTGTGATAGGCTGTCGTTCCGGTTTTGGGCACCGACAGAAACGCCAGACGTTCCTTGAAGAAAACAAGCACCTGCACCGCCCTCCGGATTATCTGCGGCCTGAACGCACGCTTAAATATCTTATTAACCAATAGAGGCCAAAGATGAAATGTGAAGAATTCGATTGAAATGTTCTCTTTTTGATCTCATAAGAACATTAATAGAACAACCCCATCAGGGCAAAGCGGCGATTGCCGCCGCCGACCCCCTGTGACAGTAAGGGAACTGAATGATGGCAACGGCAGATCTTTTGAACATGGACAAGAAATCGACAGACAAGCAGAAGGCGCTCGACAGTGCACTGGCGCAGATCGAGCGGCAGTTCGGCAAAGGGTCGATCATGAAGCTCGGAAACGGCACCGCGATGCGCGACATCACCGCATCCTCGACCGGATCGCTGGGCCTTGATATCGCGCTGGGGATCGGCGGCTTGCCAATGGGCCGCATCATCGAAATCTACGGCCCCGAATCGTCGGGCAAGACAACGCTGACGCTGCATTGCGTGGCCGAACAGCAAAAGGCCGGCGGCGTCTGCGCCTTCGTCGACGCCGAACACGCGCTTGATCCGCAATACGCGCGCAAGCTGGGCGTGGACATCGACGAATTGCTGATTTCGCAGCCCGATACCGGCGAACAGGCGCTGGAGATCACCGATACGCTGGTCCGCTCCGGCGCGGTGAACATGGTCATCGTCGATTCGGTCGCCGCGCTGACCCCGAAATCCGAGCTTGAGGGCGAAATGGGCGACAGCTCTGTCGGGGTTCAGGCCCGTTTGATGAGCAAGGCGATGCGCAAGCTGACCGGGTCGATCAGCCGTTCGAACTGCATGGTGATCTTCATCAACCAGATCCGCATGAAAATCGGCGTCATGTTCGGCTCTCCCGAAACGACGACGGGCGGCAACGCGCTGAAATTCTACTCCTCCGTGCGCCTCGATATCCGCCGCATCGGCTCTCTGAAGGATCGTGACGAGGTTGTCGGCAACCAGACCCGCGTCAAGGTTGTGAAGAACAAGGTGGCGCCACCCTTCAAGCAGGTGGAATTCGACATCATGTACGGCGAGGGCATCTCGAAGATGGGCGAATTGCTGGATATGGGTGTGAAGGCGGGGATCGTCGACAAATCCGGCAGCTGGTTCTCTTACGGGGATGAGCGGATCGGGCAGGGGCGCGAGAACGCCAAGACCTACCTGCGCGAAAATCCCGAGATGGCGCATGAGATCGAAGACAAGATTCGCGCGTCCCACGGGCTTGATTTCGACGGCTCGGAAAATTTCGAGGATCCCGATATCCTCGAAGGGTAACGCGGGTCGCAAACGGACCGTCAAAAGCTTCGAAAGGGTGTCTGCCGGCAGGTAGGCACCCTTTTCGTTTCGCCCCGGTGGACAGCCCTGCCGTGCGCTAGTATCTGACATGCAAGCAAAACGCCCGCCCAAAAGGACATTTCATGCAGACGCTCAATGACATTCGATCGAGTTTCCTGGGATACTTCGAAGAGAACGGACACGCGATCGTGCCGTCGAGCCCGCTTGTCCCGCGCAACGATCCGACGCTGATGTTCACGGCCGCAGGTATGGTGCAGTTCAAAAACCTGTTCACAGGGGTCGAGACCCGCGACTACAACCGCGCCACAACCGCGCAGAAATGCGTCCGCGCGGGCGGCAAGCACAACGATCTCGACAACGTCGGCTATACCGCCCGCCACCACACGTTCTTCGAGATGCTGGGGAATTTCAGTTTCGGCGACTATTTCAAGGAAGACGCGATCCCGCTGGCGTGGGATCTGCTGACCAAGGTCTTCGGGATCGACGAAAAACGTCTGCTCGTGACCGTCTATCACACCGATGACGAGGCTGTGGCGATCTGGAAAAAACACGCGGGCCTGTCGGACGACCGGATCATCCGCATCGCCACGGACGACAATTTCTGGTCGGCGGGGCCGACGGGGCCCTGCGGGCCTTGCACGGAAATCTTCTACGACCACGGCGATCATATCTGGGGCGGCCCGCCCGGATCGCCCGAGGAAGACGGCGACCGTTTCGTCGAGATCTGGAACCTCGTTTTCATGCAATACGAACAGTTCGAGGACGGCACACGCCGCGACCTGCCGAACCAGTCGATCGACACCGGCATGGGGATCGAACGGGTCGCTGCGCTGTTGCAGGGCACCAACGACAACTACGCCACCGACCTGATGCGCAGCCTGATCGAAGCCTCGGCCAACGCGACCAGCACCGATCCAGACGGCCCCGGCAAGACGCATCACCGCGTAATCGCCGACCACCTGCGGTCGACCTCTTTCCTGATGGCTGACGGTGTGATGCCGAGCAACGATGGCCGTGGCTACGTGTTGCGCCGCATCATGCGGCGCGCCATGCGTCACGCGCACCTTCTGGGGGCGAAGGATCCGCTGATGCACCGGCTCGTTCCCGCGCTGGTCACCCAGATGGGCGCGGCCTATCCCGAACTGGGCCAGGCGCAGCGGATGATCGGACAGACGCTGCTGCAGGAGGAAACACGGTTCCGCCAGACGCTGGAGCGTGGACTGAAACTGCTCGACGATGAAGTTCAGGGCCTGCCGGAGGGCGCGAACCTGTCCGGTGCGTCGGCGTTCAAGCTTTACGATACCTACGGATTCCCGCTGGATCTGACCCAGGACGCCCTGCGCGAGAAGGGCCGCACCGTCGATACCGACGGGTTCGACGCGGCCATGGCCGAACAGAAGGCCAAGGCGCGCGCCGCATGGGCCGGATCGGGCGAAGCCGCGGATGCGACCGTGTGGTTCGACGTCGCCGACAAGTTCGGGATCACCGAGTTTCTGGGCTATGATACCGAAACCGCCGAGGGCAAGATCTCGGCCCTGGTGCGCGACGGTGCGTTGATCGACAAGGCAGAGGCCGGAGAGACGCTTCAGATCGCGCTGAACCAGACGCCGTTCTACGCCGAGAGCGGCGGGCAGGTGGGCGACACCGGCATCCTGCGGACGGCCTCCGGCACCGCGCGCATCACTGACACACGCAAGGCGGCAGGTGTGTTCATCCATTTCGCAACGGTCGAGACCGGCAGCGTCGCGGCCGGCGAAGCCGCCGTGCTGGAGGTCGATCACGCGCGCCGCACGGCGATCCGCGCCAACCACTCGGCCACGCACCTTTTACACGAGGCGCTGCGCCACGCACTTGGCGATCACGTGGCACAACGCGGCTCGCTCAATGCCGAGGACCGTCTGCGGTTTGATTTCAGCCACAACGAAGCCATCGATCCGGCCGATCTGGCGCGGGTGGAGGCGGAAGTGAACGACTACATCCGCCAGAACACCCCCGTCGAGACACGCATCATGTCGCCCGACGACGCCCGCGCTCTGGGGGCGCAGGCCCTGTTCGGCGAGAAATACGGCGACGAGGTGCGCGTGGTTTCCATGGGCCAGCAGGAGGGATCGGAGAAGGGCACCGACGGCAGCACCTATTCGATCGAGCTTTGCGGCGGCACCCATGTGGTGCGCACCGGGGATATCGGCGCCTTCGTTGTGCTTGGCGACAGTGCCAGCAGCGCGGGCGTGCGCCGGATCGAGGCGCTGACAGGCGCACCGGCACTGGCCTATCTGCGTGCGCAGGACCAGCGACTGGCGCAGATTGCGCTCGACCTCAAGGCACCGGCTGCCGATGCCGGGGCGCGGGTGCGCGCGCTGCTGGACGAGCGGCGCAGCCTCGCCAACGAAGTGGCGCAACTGCGCCGCGAACTCGCGATGTCGGGCGGCGGTGCTGCCTCGCCCGAAGCGCAGGACATCGGCGGCGTTTCGTTTCACGCCCAGATCCTTCAGGGGGTCACCGGCAAGGATCTGCCCTCGCTCATCGACGAGCACAAGCAGCGGCTCGGGTCGGGTGCGGTGCTGTTGATCGCCGACACGGGCGGCAAGGCTGCCGTGGCCGCAGGTGTCACCGATGATCTGACCGGCAAACTGTCGGCCGTCGATATCGTGCGCGCCGCCGTGGCCGAGCTTGGCGGCAAGGGCGGCGGGGGCCGCGCCGACATGGCACAGGGCGGCGGCGCCTCTGCCGAAAACGCAGAGGCCGCCATCGAAGCAGCCCGCACAGTCTTGAAAGGATAAGAAATGCCCGCACTCTGGATCGCCCACGTCACCGTCACGGACGAGGAAGCCTACAAGAAATACGCAGCCGGAGCGACCGTCGCCATCGCCGAGCATGGCGGTGAATTCATCGCCCGCGGGGGCCGTTTCGTGCAACTCGAAGGACGGGAGCGGCCCAGAAACGTCGTCGCCCGCTTTCCCGACGTGGAAACCGCGGAACGCTGCTATCATTCCGATGCCTATCAGGCCGCGCTGGAACACGCCCGTGGCGCGTCAGAGCGTGAACTTCTGATCGTCGAAACCACCGAATAGCTGCGCATCTTCCGGCTTCGCCCGCTGGGGGGAGCCATCGACGTCTTGACGGGCGCACGACCGGAAACAGCAGTTGAGCAAACGAAAAAAGGCGCCCCCGGGGGGCGCCTTTTCTATTGGATCGACGGTGGCTCAGCCCGCCTTGGCCATCCGCTTGCGCTCGTGCGGATCGAGGTAGCGCTTGCGCAGACGCACGGCATTCGGGGTCACCTCAACCAGTTCGTCATCGTCAATATAGGCAATCGCCTCTTCCAGAGACAGGCTCATGGGAGTGGTCAGGCGAACGGCCTCGTCCGTGCCGGAGGCACGCACGTTGGTCAGTTTCTTGCCCTTCAGCGGGTTCACTTCCAGATCGTTCTCGCGGCTGTGTTCGCCGATGATCATGCCGGTGTAGACGTCTGCCTGCGCGCCGATCATCATCTTGCCGCGCTCTTCGAGGTTCCACAGGGCATAGGCAACCGAGGTACCGTTTTCCATCGAGATCAGAACGCCCGCGCGACGGCCCGGGATCGGACCCTTGTGCGGGGCCCAGCCGTGGAACACGCGGTTCAGAACACCGGTGCCGCGCGTGTCTGTCAGGAATTCACCGTGATATCCGATCAGCCCGCGCGAAGGGACATGCGCGACGATGCGTGTCTTGCCCGCACCGGCCGGTTTCATCTCGACCAGTTCGCCGCGCCGTGCACCGGTCAGCTTTTCGATGACCGCGCCGGAGTATTCGTCGTCCACGTCGATGGTGGCTTCTTCGATCGGCTCATGGCGGACACCGTCGATGTCCTGGAACAGCACCTGCGGGCGCGAGATCGAAAGCTCGAATCCCTCGCGGCGCATGTTCTCGATCAGAACGCCCATCTGCAATTCGCCACGGCCCGCGACTTCGAAGGCTTCTCCGCCGGGGGTGTCGGAAATCTTGATCGCGACGTTGCTTTCGGCTTCCTTGTGCAGGCGTTCGCGGATCACGCGGGACTGCACCTTCTTGCCGTCGCGGCCCGCCAGCGGGCTGTCGTTGATGCCGAATGTCACGGTGATGGTCGGCGGATCGATGGGCTGCGCGGGAATCGCTTCGTTCACGGACGGGTCCGCCAGCGTGTCGGCCACGGTGGCTTTCGTCATGCCCGCGATCGAGACGATATCGCCGGCCTCGGCGACCTCGATGGTGGTTTGCTCAAGACCGCGGAAGGCGAGGATCTTGGTCGCGCGGAAATTCTCGATCAGCTTGCCGTCGCGCGACATCGCCTTGATCGACTGGCCGGATTTCAGCGTGCCGGATTCGACGCGCCCCGTCAGCATCCGCCCCAAGAACGGATCGGCGCCCAGCGTGGTGGCCAGCATGGTGAAGGGCGCATCGCGCTGCGCGACCTGTGCGGGGGCGGGCACGTGTTCGATGATGAGATCGAACAGCGCATCAAGCCCGTCACGCTTGCCGTCCAGCGTATGATCGGCCCAGCCCGAGCGGCCCGACGCATACATATGCGGGAAATCAAGCTGCTCTTCGGTAGCGTCGAGGTTGGCGAAAAGATCGAAACATTCGTCCAGTGCACGGTCGGGTTCGGCATCCGGCTTGTCGACCTTGTTGAGCACGACGATGGGCCGCAGGCCCAGTTTCAGCGCCTTGGAGGTCACGAATTTGGTCTGGGGCATCGGGCCTTCCGCTGCGTCGACCAGCAGAACGACCCCGTCAACCATCGACAGGATCCGCTCGACCTCGCCGCCGAAATCGGCGTGGCCGGGGGTGTCGACGATATTGACACGCACGCCTTTCCATTCGACCGACGTCGGCTTGGCAAAGATCGTGATGCCGCGCTCGCGCTCCAGATCGTTGCTGTCCATGGCGCGTTCGGTCGTCGCCTGGTTTTCACGGTAGGTACCGGATTGCTTGAGAAGCTCGTCCACCAGCGTCGTCTTGCCGTGGTCAACGTGAGCGATGATTGCGATGTTGCGCAGTTCCATTGGATCAGCCTTTGTCAGGGAGTTGAGCAGCGCTTACCGTGCAGGCGCAGCAAAAGCCAGCCCAAAAGCAATTACCGGGCGTCGGCTTGCGCGCTGTCGCCGGGCGCCTGGTCGCGATCGGGGTCGCGGTGGATCGACAGGGGTTCCTTGAATGTCATCGTGCGGTAGGGGAAGGGGATCTCGATTCCCGCGTCGTCCAATGCGCGTTTCACGGCCGAGACGACCTTGTCACGGCTCGACCGGATGTCGATGGGGCGGGAGCCTGTCCACCACGTCACCTCGAAATTGATCGAGCTGTCGGCAAACTCCTGTGCGAAGATCTGGACGTCTTTCACATCGTCGCGCACGGCATCGACACCGCGCACCGCCTGCGCGATCACCTCGCGGGCGGCATCGACATCCTCGCCGTAGGCAACGCCGCAGATGATCGTGGTCCGGCGCACGTCGCGCGCCGTGCGGATGGTGACCGGATTCTTGAAAAACATCGCGTTCGGGGCCACGACAAGCTGCCCGTCCGTCTGGCGCACATGGGTATCGCGGATCGTGATCTCCTCGACCTGTCCCTCGATGTCCTCGCATTCGATATAGTCGTCGATGGAAAACGGCTCCCGGATCAGCAGCAGAACACCGGCGAGAAAGTTTTCGAACACATCCTTGAAGGCAAAACCGATGGCGACACCGCCGACCCCGAGCGCGGTCAGCGCGCGGCCCGGTGTGATCGTGGGAAAGGCGATGGTCACGGCGATCAATGTGCCGAACAGCCAGATGCCCACGGTGACAAGCATGATCACCACGTCGCGCAGGCCCCGGCGCACGCGCGCGCGGCGCAGCATTTTCGGCAGCATGAACTGAACCAACCTGACAACGCCCCAGACGAAGATCAGGAACACCACGGACAGGATCAATTGCGGCAGGACGGACCAGAAGCCGACGGTATAGCCTTCCAACTGGTCACGAAGCGGGGCGGGAAGATTCTCCCAAAGCGCGGTCAGATTCAAATCCATGCGAACGAACGCATAGGCCCGCGGCTTTGTTCCGGCGCTCTGCGATCAGTGCGGGGTGGTGGCGGAGTAAAGATGTATCACCGCGATCCCCGCGATGATCAGCCCCAGACCCAGAAGCGCCGGCAGATCAAGCTTCTGGCCGTAGATGAAATAGCCCATCGCCGAGATCAGCACGATCCCCAGCCCCGACCAGAGCGCGTAGACAATGCCCACCGGCAGCGATTTCAGCGCGACAGCCATGAAATAGAACGACAGCGCATAGGACACGACAACCAGAACCGACGGCCAGAGCCGCGTGAACTGCTGGCTGGCTTGCAGCGCGGTCGTCCCGATTGTTTCGGTCAGCACCGCAAGGGCAAGGGCGACATAGACTGGCACGGCATCTCCTTTGCGAACAGCTACAACGGCAGTTGCGCTGTTTCCTTGATTTCTTCCATCACGAAGCTGGCGGACACATCCGAAAGCGGCACCTTGCGGATCAGCCGCTGGTAGAGCGCGTCATACCCCGCCATGTCCGCAACCCGTGCGCGAATGAGGTAATCGAGATCACCGCTCATCCGGTAGACGCCTTGTATCTCCGGCATCGCCCTGGTCGCGTTCGAAAATTTTTCGAGCCAGTCCGGCGCGTGGGCATTGGTGCGCACCTGCATGAACACCTGCAACCCGAAGCCCAGCCGCGCGGCATCCACCGTCACGATCCGGCCGGTGATGATATTGGCCTGCTCCAGCGCGCGGATCCGCCGCCAGCAGGCGTTGCGCGACAGGCCAACCGTTTCGCCGAGCACCTCTAGCGATTGCCCTGCGTCACGCTGCAAAGCGACCACCAAACGGCGGTCTATTTCATCGATATCATTCATTTCGTCAATCCAGTGGGAAAATATCCCACATTTCCTTGTGGATGGCGTACATTTGGGAAAATTGCAACCCGCAGGGCGGGTATCCTGCCGGAAACCCACCAACAGGAGCCAGACATGATCAACCGTATTTTTCTTGAACACCCCGCATCCGTGGACGAGAGCTTTCTGGAGCATATGGCGTTTGCCGGAAAATTCTCGGGCAAGCTGTTTCTGGCGGGCGGTGCGGCGCTGGTGCATGCGTTCATCCCCTGCCTGTTCGAGAAGACGGCCAGCACGATCATCGCGGAGCTCTACGCCAAAACGCATAATCGCGGCGCCTGACCTCAGGTCGCGCGATACCTGTCGCGGCGGTGGTTGATCGCGATGATCAGGTTCAGCACAACCGCCCCCAGCAGCGAATAGAACACCACCGTCGCAGGGAATAGAAACAGCGCCGTGCCGAAAATCACGGCGTCGAACATCAGCTGCACCCAACCGGCGCGAAAGCCTGTCGTGTCCTGCACCATCAGCGCCACCACGCCCAGACCGCCGAGCGATCCGTTGTGCCGGAACATCGCCAGCAACCCGAGCCCCACGGTCGAGCCGAAGGCGAGGGCGGCAAAGGCGGGATGCAGGCTTTCGATCGTGATGCCCAGCGGGATCAGTTCGGTCACAACCGACAGGGCCGTGACCGACACCAGCGATTTGATGGTGAACTCGGCACCCAGCCGCTTCCACGCCAGCAGGTAGAACGGAAGGTTGATGACGAAAAACACCGTGCCGAAGGAATACCCGGTGAAGTAGGACAGGATGACGGCAACACCGGCGGTCTGGCCGGTAATCAACCCCGCGCTCGTCAGGATGTGCAAGCCAAGGCTGCACAGGAACACACCCACCGACAGGCCCTGTGCATCGTCTAGCTTGGTGTGGGGGACGGCGTTGCCGGAGGTCCGCTGCATGGAGCAGGTCTAGCGGCTGGGGCGCCCGCGTCCAACGGATAATGCATTTCTCGGCAGGCCGCCGCGCCGCTGCGCGCGCCCCTGCACAGTTTTTCCGCGAAAACGGCCTGCGAGACTTCGCAGAACGAAAAAGGGCCGCCCGGATGGACGGCCCTTGGTGTCTGGGTGTTCAGGATCAGCCCTGAAGCGCCTTGTTGAGGTTTTCGTCGACTTTTTCGAGGAAACCCATCGTGGTCAGCCACTTCTGGTCGGGGCCGACCAGCAGCGCGAGGTCTTTCGTCATGAAGCCGCTTTCGACGGTATCCACGACTGTTTTCTCCAGCGTTTCGGCAAAGTTGGTCAGTGCCGCATTGCCGTCGAGCTTGCCACGGTGCTTGAGACCGCCGGTCCACGCGTAGATCGACGCGATGGAGTTGGTCGATGTCTCTTCGCCCTTCTGGTGCTGGCGGTAGTGGCGTGTCACGGTGCCGTGCGCCGCTTCTGCCTCGACGATCTTGCCATCGGGGGTCATCAGCTGGCTGGTCATCAGGCCGAGCGAGCCAAAGCCCTGTGCCACGGTGTCGGACTGCACGTCGCCGTCGTAGTTCTTGCACGCCCAGACGTAACCGCCGGACCATTTCATCGCCGATGCGACCATGTCGTCGATCAGGCGGTGCTCGTAGGTCAGGCCCGCTTCCTTGAACTGCTCCGCGAACTCGGCGTCAAAGATGCGCTGGAAGATCAGCATGAACTGGCCATCGTACTGCTTCATGATGGTGTTCTTGGTCGACAGATACACCGGATAGCCGCGCTTGAGACCGTAGTTGAAGGAGGCGCGGGCAAAGTCCTCGATGCTCTTGTCGAGGTTGTACATCGACATGAACACGCCCGAAGAGGGGGCGTCGAACACTTCGTGCTCTTCCACGGTGCCGTCTTCGCCAACGAATTTCATCGACAGCTTGCCCGGTCCGGGGAATTTCATGTCCGTGGCGCGGTACTGGTCGCCGAAGGCGTGGCGGCCGATGACGATGGGCTGGGTCCAGCCGGGGACAAGGCGCGGCACGTTCGAGCAGATGATCGGCTCACGGAAGACCACACCGCCGAGGATGTTGCGGATCGTGCCGTTGGGCGAGCGCCACATCTTCTTGAGGCCGAATTCCTCGACCCGTGCTTCGTCCGGGGTGATGGTCGCGCATTTGACGCCGACGCCGTATTTCTTGATCGCTTCGGCAGCGTCGATGGTGATCTGGTCTTCGGTCTCGTCGCGGGCCTCGATGCCAAGATCGTAGTACTTCAGATCGACATCCAGATAGGGAAGGATCAGTTTCTTCTTGATGAAATCCCAGATGATCCGGGTCATCTCGTCGCCGTCGAGTTCGACGACAGGATTTTCGACTTTGATCTTTGACATGCGTTTTCCTTTGGCTAGGGGCGAATTGTGGCTGCTTTAGCGCATCTCGCGCGGAAGGGGAAGGCGGTATACGATGGTATGCAGAGTGCGTGCCGTCACGATGCGCGCGCGGCGAAAAAGGCGCTGATGCGAGTGCGGGCGTAGTCCCAGAGCGCAGGTGCGCCCCGTGCGATCTTTGTCCCGACCTTCTGCGCGATCTGGTCTTCGCTCACGTCGTAGTCGGTCCAGCTGCCACCGCCCGACACCAGATTTTGCATCGGCGGCTGGAACCTGTCGAGCGATTTGGCGAATTGCGCGCTCGGGGTTTCGGCGGCTTCGAATTCTTCCCAGATCGGGCGCAACTCGTCGCGCAGATCGTCGGGCAACAGCCCGAAGATACGGTCGGCAGCGGCCGCTTCCTGAGCCTGCATCTGGCTGACGTCGTGATCGCCGAAGATCGGATTGTCGCCTGCGTCGATCTCCACCAGATCGTGCAGGATGAGCATCCGCAGCACGCGATTGATGTCGACCTCCGGTCCCGCCTGATCCGCCAGCACCAGCGCATAGAGGGTCAGGTGCCACGAATGCTCGGCCGAATTTTCGTATCTCGACGCGTCACACAGGGTGGTCCCGCGGACAACCGACTTGAGCTTGTCGGCCTCGTTCAGAAACGCAACCTGCCGGTCGAGCCGCGCCGTCATTCGGACGCGGCCCTGTGCGCCTTGAGCTTTTTGGCCAGAAACGCGCGGCCCTGCTGTTCGGCCATGCGCGTGCGGATCGCGGTCAGGAACGCTTCTTCCAGCGTTTGCGAGGACGCGCCAAGCACGCCCGCGACTTCCATGAACAAGCGATCCTCGCCGGTTTCCTTTTGCACCGCCAGACATTCCTCGGCCAGCTTGTTGGCCATGAGATTGACGTGCTCGTCGGCCATCAGCGGCTGCTTTCGGTCAGGCGGCGGCGCACATATTGCGTCGTGGTGTCGATCAGCGTGTCCATATGCGGCTCTTCAAAGAAGTGGCCCGCGCCCTCGACCTGCTCGTGGGTGATGGTGATGCCCTTCTGCTCGTGCAGCTTGTTGACCAGACCGATCGTATCCGCCGGCGGTGCCACGCGGTCACCGGTGCCGTTGATGATCAGGCCGGAGGCGGGGCAGGGGGCGAGGAACGAGAAATCGTACATGTTGGCGGGCGGGGCGACCGAGATGAAGCCGGTGATCTCGGGGCGGCGCATCAGAAGCTGCATGCCTATCCACGCGCCGAAGGAGAATCCGGCGACCCAGCAATGCTTGGAATTATTGTTCATCGATTGCAGGTAATCGAGCGCGGATGCCGCATCCGAAAGCTCGCCCACGCCTTGGTCGTATTCGCCCTGGCTGCGCCCGACACCGCGGAAATTGAACCGCAGCACGGTGAAGCCCATCTTGTAGAAAGCGTAGTGCAGGTTGTAGACGACCTTGTGATTCATCGTCCCGCCGAATTGCGGATGCGGGTGCAGCACGATGGCGATCGGCGCGTCACGTTCGCGCTGGGGATGGTAGCGGCCTTCGAGGCGGCCTTCTGGTCCGGGAAAAATCACCTCTGGCATGGACGGTCCTTCAACAGGGATCCTCAGGCACGGCGGATATTCTTGACGAATTCGCTCGGATACCTTAGAACGTTTCTAAATCACTACTCCACAGGGTGCGGAGCCAGCACTTGGGATGTAGGCATATACGCCCGCTGCGTCAAACAAAAGACGGCGGGCCGGAGTGGAGACTGGCGATGAAGCTATCGACAAAAGGCCGCTATGCGATGGTGGCGCTTGCGGATATCGCGCTGCAGCCGGCCGGCGAGCTGGTATCGCTTGGCGATATTGCGGAGCGTCAGCAGGTGTCCTTGCCCTACCTCGAACAGCTTTTCGTGAAACTGCGCCGCGCCGATCTGGTGCATTCGGTGCGCGGCCCCGGCGGCGGATACCGTCTGGCACGGCCCGCGGCCGAAATCAGGGTCGTCGACATCCTGCGGGCGGTGGATGAAACCGTAGACGCGATGCACAAGGGCGCGGGTGCCTCCGGCGGTCTGTCGGGCAGCCGCGCGCAGTCGCTGACCAACCGTCTGTGGCAGGGGCTGTCGGCGCATGTCTACGTGTTCCTGCACCAGACGCGGCTTTCGGATGTGATCGAGAACGAACTGACGCCCTGTCCGGCGGTGCCGAACCTGTTTGCCGTGGTGGACGAATGACTGTCCGGGCGGCGGCCAGCCTCCATCCCGCGCGGGACGCGGGAGGATCGCGCAGGATCTGCGACCGGCAGGGATTGCCGCGCGCGGCGCGCAGGACGGTGATGCGATGACGCGGGTGTATCTGGATCACAACGCGACTACACCGCTGCGCGCACCGGCGCGGGACGCGATGGTTGCCGCGATGGATGTGGTGGGCAACCCGTCTTCCGTCCACGCCGAAGGGCGCGCGGCGAAGATGCTGGTCGAAGCCGCGCGTGCACAGGTGTCTGAACTGGTCGGATGCCGCCCGCAACAGGTGATCTTCACCTCTTCGGCGACAGAGGCCGCGGCACTGGCCGCCGCGCAGCGCGCCCGCCACGGCGGTGTTTTCGCAGCCCTGCCAACGGAGCACGATTGCCTGTCGGTCTGGAGCGACCGACCGCTTGAAGCGCTGCACGACCGGGACGGGCAACCGTCGGCTCAGGGCGAAGAACGACTGCGCGAGGCCCTTGTCGCACTGGCCGCCGGATCGGCAGAGCAGGGACCGGTGGCGCTTGTGGCCATTTCTGCGGCCAACAGCGAAACCGGGATCATGCAGCCCGAGGCCCGTGTCGTGGGCAGCGCGAATGCTGTCGGGGGCGACCGGCCGATGCCTGCCTATTCGACGGTCTGCGATATCACCCAGATGGCCGGCAAGATGCCGGTGGTCTACGATGATGTGACACCCTCCTACGCGATCCTGTCGGCACACAAGCTTGGCGGCCCGAAGGGGGTCGGCGCGTTGATCAATTTCACCGCCGACGATCCGGAGCCTTTGTTGCGCGGCGGCGGGCAGGAGATGAACCGCCGCTCGGGCACGGAGAACGTGATCGGCATCGCCGGGTTCGGCGCCGCCGCCGAGGCCGCGAGCCGCGATGTGGCCTCGGGCCGCTGGGAAGAAGTGGCCCAGTTTAGAAATATTCTAGAAAAGACCATTGCGGCTGCCTCTCCAGAGACTATTTTTGTCGGGAATGGCGCGACACGCCTGCCCAACACCAGCTGCATGGTGACGCCCGGATGGAAGGGCGAGACGCAAGTGATGCAGATGGATCTGGGCGGCTTCGCGATTTCCGCCGGGTCCGCGTGCTCCAGCGGGAAGGTGAAGGCATCGAAGGTGCTGGGCGCGATGGGATACAGCGAAGCGCAGGCCGCCTCGGCGATCCGCGTCTCGCTGGGGTTGGAAACGACGCAAGACGAGGTTATGCGGTTCGCTGAACGCTGGATCGCGCAATACGAAAAACACGCAAAGCGGGCGGCATGACGCCGCCGGAAGGGTAGAGACCATGAGCTTGGACGAGCAAAACGTAAAAGAGGGTGTGGATCAGGAAACCGTCGACGCGGTGCGCGAGGTTGGCGGCGCCTACAAACACGGCTGGTCGACCGATATCGAGATGGAATATGCGCCCAAGGGCCTGAACCCCGATATCGTCAAGCTGATCTCGGAGAAGAACGAAGAGCCGCAGTGGATGACCGACTGGCGTCTGGAAGCCTATGAGCGCTGGCTGACCAAGAAAGAACCCAAATGGGCCATGGTCGATTATCCCGAAATCGATTTTCAGGAGCAGTATTACTACGCCCGGCCCAAGAGCATGATGGTCAAGCCCAAGTCGCTGGACGAGGTCGACCCGAAGCTTCTGGCGACCTACAGCAAGCTGGGCATCCCTCTGCAGGAGCAGAAGATCCTTGCCGGTGTCGAAGGCGCGGGCGAGATGCCGGCGGAGTCGCGCAAGGTCGCCGTGGACGCGGTTTTCGATTCCGTTTCGGTGGGCACCACCTTCCAGAAAGAGCTGCGCGAGGCGGGGGTTATTTTCTGCTCGATCTCCGAGGCGATCCGCGACCATCCCGAACTGGTGAAGAAATACCTCGGATCGGTCGTGCCGGTATCGGACAACTACTACGCGACGCTGAACTCCGCAGTCTTTTCGGACGGATCGTTCGTCTACGTGCCGCCCGGCGTGCGCTGCCCGATGGAGCTGTCGACCTATTTCCGCATCAACGCCGAGAACACCGGCCAGTTCGAGCGGACGCTTATCATTGCGGACAAGGGGTCTTATGTCTCCTACCTCGAAGGGTGTACCGCCCCGCAGCGTGACGAGGCGCAGCTGCACGCAGCCGTCGTCGAGATCATCGTCGAGGAAGACGCGGAGGTGAAGTATTCCACGGTCCAGAACTGGTATCCGGGCGACGAGAACGGCAAGGGCGGGATCTATAACTTCGTGACCAAACGTGCCGATTGCCGCGGCGACCGGGCCAAGGTGATGTGGACGCAGGTCGAAACGGGGTCCGCGGTGACGTGGAAGTACCCCAGCTGCATCCTGCGCGGGGACGACAGCCAGGGCGAGTTCTACTCCATCGCCATCGCCAACAACATGCAGCAGGCCGATACCGGCACCAAGATGGTGCATCTGGGCAAGCGGACCAAGTCGCGCATCGTGTCCAAGGGGATCAGTGCCGGCAAGGCGCAGAACACCTATCGCGGCCTCGTGTCGATGCACCCCAAGGCCAAGGAATCGCGCAACTATACCCAGTGCGACAGCCTGCTGATCGGGGACAAATGCGGCGCGCATACGGTGCCCTACATCGAGGTGCGCAACAACTCGAGCCGCGTTGAGCATGAAGCGACCACATCGAAGGTGGACGACGACCAGCTGTTCTATTGCCGCTCGCGCGGGATGGACGAGGAAGAGGCCGTGGCCCTTGTCGTCAACGGGTTCTGCAAGGACGTGCTTCAGGCGCTGCCGATGGAATTCGCGATGGAAGCGCAGGCGCTGGTGGCCATCTCGCTCGAAGGGTCTGTCGGGTGATCGCGCAGGTCGCAAAAGAAACAGCCATCGCCGTTGTCTTGTTCTTTCTCGTGTCCCTGCTGTTCAACTTCGGCGGGGACACGATTACCGAAAAGCTGACGGGGACGGTGCTCTTTGGCGTGATCTACGCCCTTCTGGGCCTTGTCATCAAATGGGTACGGAGCCGCAACTCATGATTCTGACCACCACGAACACTGTCGAAGGCCAGAAGATTACCGCCTACCACGGCATCGTGGTGGGAGAGGCAATCATGGGCGCCAACATCGTGCGTGATCTTTTTGCGCGCGTGACAGACATCGTCGGCGGACGGTCGGGCCAGTACGAGAACAAGCTGCGCGATGCGCGCGAGGCGGCGATGCGCGAGATCAAGGAAGAATGCTATCACGTAGGCGGCAATGCCATCGTCGGCATGGACATCGATTACGAGATCATCTCGGACAGCATGATGATGGTGTCGGTTTCCGGCACGGCGGTCACGCTGGGCTGACATGGGATCCGTACACTTCCGGGCGCCGCCCGCATCCAAGGAGCAGTCGATGACCGCAACCGACACCATAGAGGCCAAGACAGCGCAGCCGCTGGCGATGCACTGGTGGCGGTCGCAGCCGAACTTCGGCGATGCGATCAATCCTTTCGTGGTGGCCCATGTGTCGGGGCGCGAGGTACGTCATGCGGCACCCCGCGCATCCGATCTGTTCGCGATCGGGTCGATGCTGCAACTGGTCAAGCGCAAGTTTCAGGAGCCGCGCCCGCAACTCGGACCGATCCATATCTGGGGCACCGGCCTTCTGCATCCGGTGTCGGGGTCCAAATGGATGGACAATATGGAGATCGCAGCAGTGCGCGGGCCGGTCACCGCCGGGCTGCTGAACAAGCCGGTGACGAATTTCGGCGATCCGGGCCTGCTGATCGACGCGGTCTGGCCCTTCGAGGCCGAGCGCACCGACCGCATCGGCATCGTCCCGCACCACAGCGGCGTCCACGCGCCCGAGGTCGAGGCGCTGCTGGCCAGCGATCCGGCATATATGCTGATCGACCCGGCGGACGACCCCAAGACGGTCTGCCACCAGATCGCATCCTGCGCGCAGGTCTTCGCGTCTTCGTTGCACGGGTTGATCGTGGCCGATGCCTACGGCGTGCCCAATACATGGGTGCGCACCAACAACCAGATGACACTGAAATACCTCGACTACGCGATGTCGGTGGGCCGGACGGACATGCGCGCGCCGATCTCGTGGGAGGACGTGCCGGACGCACCGTTCCCCGGCGCGATTTCCTACAACGACGGGATCGCGCGCTGCCGCGAAACCCTGCTGGACTGCTTTCCGGCCACACTCAAATCAGGGGCGTCCTGACGCCGCACTTCACATTCCGCCCCCGTGGCGACACATACAGACAAAAGGAGACCACCATGCTGAGCATCAAGAACCTCGCGGTCAAACTCGCAGACGAAGACAAACAGATCCTGAAGGGCGTAGACCTCGAAGTCGAAGCCGGAAAGGTCCACGCGATCATGGGTCCGAACGGGTCGGGCAAGTCGACACTATCCTACGTTCTGTCGGGCAAGGACGGCTATGAAGTGACCTCCGGCAGTGCCGAGCTGGAAGGCATCGACCTGCTGGATCTGGAGCCCGAAGAGCGCGCGGCAGCGGGCCTGTTCCTGGCATTCCAGTATCCTGTCGAAATCCCCGGCGTCGGCAACATGACCTTCCTGCGCACCGCGGTGAACGCACAGCGCAAGGCCCGCGGCGAAGAGGAAATCTCGGCGGCCGATTTCCTGAAGGTGATCCGCCAGAAGGCGAAGGATCTCAAGATCGACGCGGACATGCTGAAGCGGCCCGTGAACATGGGCTTTTCGGGCGGCGAGAAAAAGCGCAACGAAATCCTCCAGATGGCAATGCTTGAGCCCAAGATGTGCATTCTGGACGAGACCGACTCCGGTCTGGACGTGGACGCGATGAAGCTGGTCGCCGAAGGGGTGAACGCCCTGCGCACCGAAGGACGCGGTTTTCTTGTGATCACTCACTACCAGCGTCTTCTCGACCACATCAAACCCGATGTCGTGCACATCATGTCAGACGGTCGCATCATCAAGACCGGCGGCCCCGAGCTTGCGCTCGAAGTCGAGAACAACGGCTACGCGGACATCCTGAGCGAGGTGGCGTAATGGCCGACGCAGTTCAGAAAACCGACCCGACCGAGGCGATGATCGCAGGGCTGACGATGCCTGCGGGCGGCGCATGGGCCACGGCAGCCCGCGAGGACGCGCTTCAGCGTCTGCTGGCCGTCGGCCTGCCCAACCGCCGTGACGAGTACTGGAAATACACGCGCCCCGATACGCTGACCGCGCCGGATGCAATTCTGGCGGCGGTTCTCGAAACCGACGAGGCGCCGATGTTCGACGAGGTCGACCGGCTAAAGATCGTGTTCGTAGACGGCGTGTTCGACGCGGAGGCCTCGGACGATCTGAGCCTTGAGGGTATCACCATCGAACGGCTTGCCGCAGCGGATAGTGATCTGCACTGGGCAAAGGGCCTTTACGGTGTGCTTGAAACGCGCGGCCAGACACCCGTCGCGCGCCCCCTTGCGACGCTGAACACCGCCTTTGCGACCGATGGCGTATTGATCCATGTAAGCGGCAAGCCGTCAAAGCCGGTGAACCTGATTTATCGCCACGAATCAGACAGTTCCGATGCGATCCTGCACCACTGCATCAAGCTTGATGCCGGTGCGGAACTGACGCTTCTGGAAAATGGTCCGGCAGCGGCACGGTTCAACAAGGTCATGGAAGTCGAAGTGGCGGACAACGCGTCCTTCCACCACATCCGCGCGCAGGGCCGCGACCACGAGCGCCGCGCGGCGACCCATATCTTCGCGCGTCTCGGCGCCGAAAGCGCTTTCCGGTCCTTTACCATGACCGTGAACGGTGTGCTGACCCGCAACGAATGCGTGATCGAACTGACCGGCGACGATGCGCTGGCCCATGTGGCGGGTGCCTGTGTGGGAGATGGCGATTTCCACCACGACGACACGGTATTCATCACCCATGACGCGGTGAACTGCGAAAGCCGTCAGGTCTACAAGAAAGTGCTGCGCAACGGGGCGACCGGTGTGTTCCAGGGCAAGATCCTCGTAAAGGCGGGCGCGCAGAAGACCGATGGCTACCAGATCAGCCAGTCCCTGCTGCTCGACGACGACAGCCAGTTCCTCGCCAAGCCCGAGCTTGAGATCTACGCCGATGACGTGGCCTGTTCGCACGGCTCCACCTCGGGTGCGATCGACGAGGACGCGCTCTTCTACCTGCGCTCGCGCGGTGTGCCCGAAGGCGAGGCGACGGACCTTCTGACGCTCGCCTTCCTCGCCGAGGCCGTGGACGAGATCGCACAGGAAGACCTGCGCGACGGGATGACCGAGCGTCTTGGCGCATGGCTTGTGCGGCACCGCAGCTGACATGGCGCTGACACAGGATATCGTGGCGACCTACCGTGGGCCGCAGCGCATCTTTGCGCGGTTCCTCTCGCAGGGCCGCAACGAGGTGCGCGGGCTGCTGTTTGTCTTGATCGCTGGTATCCTGATGTTCATCGCGGCTACCCCGTATCAGGCGCGCGAGGCGGCACTGGATCCGGAGATTCCGTTGCTGGCACGCATTTACTGGAGCGCTTTCTTCGCGATCTTCATCGTGCCGATCATGGTCTACCTCTTTGCCGCGCTCATCTGGGTGCTGGCGCGTCTCGGCCGGCGGCGGGTGACGGGCTACCAGATCCGGTTCAGCCTGATCTGGTCGCTGCTGGCCTCGACGCCGGTCCTGCTTCTTCTGGGTCTGACAGCGGGCTTCGTCGGGCCGGGGGTGCAGGTGCAGCTGCTCTCGCTCGTCTGGCTTGTGGTCTTCGTCTGGTTCTGGATCAGCGGCCTCACTACCGCCGAGGAGACCGCATGACACAATCGGACACCGTCAAGGCGCTGGCGCTGGAAACCCTGCAAAGCCCGGCCACCGCCGCAGAGCGGATCATCGGGTACCACTTCAGCCGCGATACGCTGTGGTCGGGGCTGGTGCTGGTCTCAGCGATCAATTGCATCATCTACAGCTTCTCGTTGCTTCTGACCGACACCAGCCTGCTGCCGCCGTTCCTGCGCAACCCGCTGATGTTCTTTTTCATCGTCACCGGGATCTTCGTACTGACCATCCACGCCTTCTACTGGGCGGGCCGGGCGATGGGCGGGCACGGCGATCTGGGCGATCTGCTCAAGCTCATGGTGTGGTTGCAGGGCTTGCGCGCAATCGCGCAGGCGGTGCTTTTCGTGCTGATGCTGGTGGCACCGCTGCTCGGCAATCTCTTCTCTCTGGCCGTGGGGATCCTGGGGCTGTGGATCACGGTCCATTTCATCACCGTGGCCCTGAACCTCGGCTCTGTCTGGCGGGGGTTCGGCGTGATGCTTGTGGCGGGCATCGGCCTTGTGTTCGGTATTGTTTTCCTGATCGGGCTGATCGGCCTGACCGCCATCGGAGTTCCCGCAAATGTATGACGTTCAAGCCATCCGCGCAGATTTCCCGATCCTCAAGCGCGAGGTCAACGGCAAGCCGCTGGTCTATTTCGACAACGGCGCGTCGGCGCAGAAACCGCAGGTCGTCATCGACGCGATCACCCGCGCCTACGCCGAGGAATACGCCAACGTCCACCGCGGGCTGCATTACCTGTCTAACCTTGCAACCGACAAATACGAGGCGGTGCGCGGCACCGTTGCGCGGTTCCTGAACGCAGGATCCGACGACGAGATCGTGTTCAACTCCGGCACCACCGAGGGGATCAATCTGGTCGCCTACGGCTGGGCCATGCCCCACATGGAAGCGGGCGACGAGATCATCCTGAGCGTCATGGAACATCACGCCAATATCGTGCCCTGGCATTTCCTGCGCGAACGCATGGGCGTGGTCATCAAATGGGTAGATGTGGACAGCACCGGCGCGCTGGACCCGCAGGCGGTGATCGATGCGATCACCCCCCGCACCAAGCTGATCGCCGTCACCCATATGTCGAACGTGCTGGGCACCGTGGTCGACGTGAAAACCATCTGCACCGAGGCGCGCAAGCGTGGCATCGCCAGCCTTGTGGACGGCAGCCAGGCCGCAGTTCACCTGCCCGTGGACGTGCGCGATATCGGGTGCGATTTCTACTGCGTGACGGGTCACAAGCTGTACGGGCCATCGGGTTCCGGCGCGATCTACATCACCGAAGCGCGGATGCGCGAGATGCGCCCCTTCATCGGTGGCGGTGACATGATCCGCGAAGTGACCAAGGATGCCGTCATCTACAACGATCCCCCGATGAAGTTCGAGGCCGGCACACCCGGCATCGTCCAGACCATCGGTCTGGGTGTCGCAATCGACTACATGACCGGTGTCGGCCTCGACCAGATCGCGGCGCACGAGGCCGGTCTGCGCGATTATGCCCAGCAGCAGCTGGCTGGCCTGAACTGGGTTCAGGTGCAGGGCAACGCATCGGGCAAGGGCGCGATCTTCAGCTTTACGCTGGACGGGGCGGCGCATGCCCATGACATTTCGACCATCCTCGACAAGCGCGGCGTGGCCGTGCGCGCGGGCCAGCATTGCTGCGGGCCGCTGATGGAGCACATGGGCCTGACCGCCACCTGCCGCGCGTCCTTTGGCATGTACAACACCCGCGAAGAGATCGACACATGGATCGACGCGCTTCAGCTTGCGCATGAGTTGTTCGCCTGAGGCGTTTTTGAATTGCAGGGGCAGGTCGGGCCGATTATACGGGCCACGTGGACCCTTAGCTCAGCTGGATAGAGCGCTGCCCTCCGAAGGCAGAGGCCAGAGGTTCGAATCCTCTAGGGTCCGCCACCCTCCGAAAATAATCCGCAAGATACCAGTCGGTTATGCCGATATTCTGGAAGGCTCTTGAGGCGGTTTCCATCATTCTGATGTGTTCTGTTCTGTCGAGCATGGTTCGGCGGTCGGACTGCGTTTTGGCTAAGGTGATTTCCGAAAGGCTTTCGTGGCACGAACACGCGCCGATCTGGTGGGTAGATACAACGAGTTAGGCGAGGGCGGCGCGGGCCTTGCGCAGGCCATCGAAAGTGCAGATGTCGGACAGACTAGATTTCGTTGTCACCTTTTTGATCCACGAAATACGCCTGCGACGGATCAAGGATGTTCGAATCCCCGAGCACCGGGATCATCGCCCAATGAACGAAGAGCGCGCAGTCCGTTACCCGCCGCCGGGGGATCGCGGGCCGAAGTCCACCTTGCAGCGCAGCCCGGCCGGTATCTCCAGATCGGGGTTGTCTAGCCGCAGGTGCAGGCCGAAGGTGCCGCTGGCCACGTCGAACACCTTGTCGATCCGCGTGATTTCGGCGGTGTGTTCGCCGTCGACGGGCGGGGCGGGGCGCACCTGCGCTGTATCGCCTTCCTCAATCGTTCCGAATTCACGCACCGGCAGGAACGCCACCACATCCAGCGGGTCCAGCTGTACGATGGTGGCAAGCCGGCCTTCCTGCGGAAGATATTCTCCGTCCTCCAGATGCCGTTCGAGCACGATGCCGTCAATCGGGCTGTGGATTTCCAGCAGGGACAGCAGGGCCTCGGCCCGCTTCAACTCCTCCATCGCGACACGGCGCGACAATTCGGCCCGCGCCAGCATCGCGCGGCTTGCGTCCACAGCGCTCTGGATTTCCTCCAGCCCCTCGCGGGTGACGACGCCGCGATCCGACAGCTCCTGCGCGCGTTCGAGCCTGCCTTCGAGAAACGCAAGCTGCGTGCTCTGGGCTTCTATTTCGGAGGTGTCACTGGCGCGAAGGCGCAGCATGTCCGCCGTTGCCAGCTGTATCGTTGAATCGAGGGTCGCCAGAAGCTGCCCCTTCGACACCTCGTCGCCCGGCTGGACAAAGACACGCGACACGACCCCGCCCGAAGAACCGGCGACCTCGACGGTCTGGGAGGGGTCGATGACGCAATCGAATGTCTCGGCCGCCGCAGGTGCCGCGCAGAGTGCGAAGGCCAGAGCGAAGCGGAACTGCATCGGCCCGTTACGCGCTCTCGACGGGTTCTGCCTCGGCTACGGGTTCCTCATCCGAGACGGCGGTGTCGCCGGACGTATTGGTCTGCTCCAGCATCCGGCGGAAGTGGCGCAGGGACGACAGGTGGAGGAAAATGCATTCCATCTCGTCGCGGCGGCACAATTCGCCCAAGGTTTCATCGGACAGCGCCTTGAGCTTTTCGCGGTCCACCACCTGAAAACCGCCCAGCGTCCGCTTTTCACCCGCCGCAAGCGAGAATTGCGCCTGCATCGGGGTCAGAAGGTCCAGTTCCACCAGACGCTTGCAGAAGGCCTGCGTGCGAACGAAACCGGCCTGATAATCCTGCAAGAAGCGCAGGAGCGATTTCAGATAGGAAGTCTGTTCTCCGTCGGAATCGAACAGACGCTCGCCGCGTCCGTCGCGGTTCGCGCCCTCGAACTCCTCGTCGATCAGCAGCGAGAACCGCTTCTGATCGTTATCGAGCGAAAAGATGAAAGGATACCGGCGCGCGAAGGCGGGAATATAGGTGCCTGTCCATTTGCCGTCTGCGTCCACGGCAAGGTTTTCGTTGTCGCGTGTCCCAAGAATAACAGCCGGTACGATTTCGTCACCGGTACCGGCGAACACGATGGGGTGGTCACCCGCAGCCGGTCCGAATTCTACAGCCGTGACCGGAATCGAATTCGTCGATCCGGCAAAAGCGTAGGTTTTTCCAGTGCTCACAGAGAGGTCACCGTGGCGCTGTGCACTGACCGGAACGGCGGTTTTATAGAACAATTGTTGCACTGGCATAATCAATCAATCTCCTTCGAGAGTATCGTTCAAGATGTCATATAATAAATAAACCGTAGCCAGATGCCCTCTATAAGTCTAAGGTTTTCTTATAGATTTTTAAACGTTGACGTTTTCAAGAGTTCATTTTGGTCTGCTGCGACCGGGGGCTGCTTTATGTCATTTCCATTTTTTTCGGCCAAAGCGCGTCATCGCGCTGTTTCCGCTGCGTCAAGAAAATCGAAAAATTTCAAGGGGTCTAGCAAGCGTCGATTGCACGTCGAACAGTTGGAGCCGCGGCTTCTTCTGGCGGCCGATTTCGCGGTTTCGATGACCGATGCGATGCTGGTCGACACAGGCATCCTGCGAATCGAATCCTTCGACGCCGAGACCGGTTCGGCGCTGCGCACCCTCAATTCCAGCGGCTCCCAGCTGGTCCAGCCCTTCAATGCGACCGACCCCGCCCCAATTCGCATCACCGTGGCCCAAGGCCAGAGCGTTGACCGCGTGCAGGTCGACGCCGTCGCCTTTTTCGAAATGGCGCGCGACGGCGCGGATGTCTCCGATCTGTTGATTTCGAGCGGGGCCGGGGAGGATGATCTCTCCATTCTCGGCGGCACGTTGGAAGACGGATCGTACACCTCGACCGACTGGTTGATTTCGGAGGTCACGGCCGAGGGCGCCTCGGGCGTGGCGAGAGTTACCCTCGAAAATGCCAACGGGGTCGAGACAGCCTCGGTCGAGATCGGGTTTGCGGGCTTTGACGTGCTGATCGGTGCCGAGGGCAACGATACCTTTACCCTTGCCGCGAACGAAATGGGCAAGGAGATCGAGATCGACGGCGGAGACGGCATCTTCGACAGCCTCGTGCTCGACGGAACTTTCGCCAAGACCGAATACCTCGCGCACAATGCCAACGATGGCGAGATCCGTCTGGACGGCACCGCGCTGGTCTATCGCGGCCTCGAACCGATCACCCAGAACAATGCCTCGGACGATCTGGTCATCGACCTCTCCGAAGGGGCGGATACAGCGGTTCTGCGCGCGTCGGGCACCGGTTCGATGTATATCGGGACAGAGTCAGGGATTGTACCGACATTCGAAAACATCACCTTCGTCAATCCGACCTCGTCGTTGACGGTCAACCTGCGCGGCGGGTCCGACAGCCTGACGGTCGAAAGCCTGTCCACCGATTGGGACGCGTCGCTGAACATCTACGGCGAATTCGACGGGGCCGAGACATTCGCGGCAGATGGTGGCGAGGATTCAGTCACCTTCTCGGGCTCCATCAATCTTGGCGCCAGCGGTTCCATGCAGGTCATCGCGGAGACGATCACCGTCAACGACAACGTGTCCATCACCGGGGATGTGTCCGACGAGGGTTTCATCGAATTCCGCAGCCGCCGTATCGGAACCGCCGAGCTGGAAAATCTCGCTCCGATCTTCCCGTCGGTCAAGACCGCGACCGTGGACATCGGGGACGGTGCGCGTATCGAGGCGGGGGGCGTCTATCTGATCGCGCAGGCCGAGGAGCGGACCTTTGCCGAGCAGCTGGAAATCTCTTCCGCGCTGAACACCAATCTGGTGGGCCCGCTGCTGGATCAGGTGGCGTCGGTCCTGACCTTCCCGTTCCAGGTTCTCGTCAAGAAGACTGACTCCAGCGTCACCGTCGGCGAGAATGCCAATATCAAGGGCCATTCCGGTGTCGGCATCTACGCCAATTCGGTCACCGACGCGTCGGGGGCGGCGGGTTTTTCCATTGCCAGCCTCGGCTGGGCGGATTCCACCGCCAACGCCAGTGTCGATATCGGGCGTGGGGCGAACATCTATTCCGACGGCTTTGTCGTCGTCACCTCCGATGCGTCTTCAACCGCGAACATGTCCGCCGAGACGGATACCGGCCTGGGGGTTGTGCCGACCGATCCCAATTCGCAGGTTTCGCTGTCGCTCGCCGTGGCCCGTTCGACCCTGTCCTCGACCCTGAAACTTGCCGAAACCGCGCGCGTCGAGGCGGGTCTGACCGCCAACCTCAAGGCAGGGGGTGCCGTCGATTCACAGGCGTCGGCGTCCTCAGGCATTTATTCCAGCGGTGCGGCCGGCGCGGCACTGTCGATCGAGCTGTCGGATGCGGATGTGCATACCGACATCCATGGCACCGTCATCAGCCGGAACGAGGCGGGCGCCGCCGTCAAGCTGGAGTTCGACCCCCGTGTCGGCCCCGGGGAGCGCGGATACGTCGATCTGGCCAACGACAGGATCTACGTGGGGCCCAACGCCCTCGCGACCGAGGATATTGTCACCTATACCTCCAGCCGAGGGGCGAATATCGGCGGCCTTGTCGACGGCGCCAGCTATTTCGTGCTGAAGGATCCCGCCGATCCGGACTATATCCAGCTTGCCGGCTTCGAGGACAGCGTCTTTCGCGGCGAAGCGATCGACCTGACCGCGTTCAACGGCACGGCGAGCTCGCCGATCTACGTCGATACGAACAACAAGAGCTTCACCTCCGGCGACGTCGATTCAGACGCAAACGAAATCAGCCTGCCCAACGGGGCCCTGACCGGCACGGGCGTCAGCTTCTCGCTTGTCGACCAGACCTACCCGTTGGGGCAGGCCGTGATCTATCAGGCCGGCACGGGATCATCGATCGACGGTCTGGTGGACGGAAACACCTATTACGTCATCACCGGCACCAACGAATTCAATCTCGACGGGGGCGCGCGCACGGGCGTCGGTGCCGACGGCCAGACGATCCAGCTGGCCGAGACCGAGAACGAGGCCCTTGCCGGTGTCGCCATCGACCTCGGTGCCGTGACCGGCGACGACTTTACCCTCAGCGCGGCCCATATTCTGGATGCGGGCTTTGCCACCGGCGTGGGCATCGGCGCCACGCTGGAGGCCGAGACCGTGACCGAGGCCGGTGCGGGGCTGAGCTCGGCGGATTCGGACGGATCGAACTCTCCGGACGGCTATAACGTCAATGACAGCATCCTGGGCAATGCGTTCTCGTCGCTGATGGGCAGCCTGACGACGCAGGCAGCGACCAACGCCGCGATGAGTGCTGCGGGCGCGTCGCCCAACAGCCTCAACGCCGCCGTGGCGCTGGCATTTTCCTACAACGATCACGACGTCTCGACCGAGATTCATCCGACGGCTGTCCTGACTTCGGGAGAAGACCTGGAAGTCACCGCGGAGATCGAGCATCTCAACAAGGCCTTCGCGCAATCCAGCACCGAGCCGCAGGAAGAGAACGAAACCGGCCAGCAAAGCGCGCCAAATACCGTCAGTGCCGCCGTTATCGTCACGATCACGAACAATGACGCCCAGTCGACCGTCCACGGCGGTGCGGAGCTGAACGCCAAGCGTGCCACGCGCGTCATCGGCGGTGTCACCTATCCCTTTGCCCAGACGCTCGACCAGTTCCTGCCGACCACGGCGGGCGAGGTCGTCGATCTGTTCAAGACCGAAGGGTACGGCGCAATCACCCAATACGCCGACGACACACTCGGTCTGTCGGGCTTCCTGAACTCGTGGTCCGCCTCGACCGCGAAAGGCACCAACATCTCCATCGCGGGATCGATCAACTTCCAGGTCCAGGAAACGACTGCCAAGGCAACGGTCAAGGACGGCGCGCTGATCAACCAGGACGAAGGGTTCAACAGCGATCCCGCCGATGACTATTTCGGGCAGGAGACAGTCTCGATCGAGGCGACGTCCTACATGCAGCAGATCGACATGGCCGGTATTTTCGGCTGGTCGCTCGGCTCGCTGGGGCTGAACGATCTTTATGTCTCGTCCGGCGGTGCCTCTTTTGACGGCGGTTCGGCCTTCGACACCGACGGCCCCAGTGTCGCGGGCAACAGCGGCGGCAAGGGCGGCATCGGTGGGACGCTTTATGTAAAACTCATCGACAACACCACCATGGCCATCGTCGAGGATAACGCGCGGATCTTCACCGGACGGTCCGGCGGCTTCAACATGAAAGCCGAAGAGGCGCTGTTCAATCTCGGCTTTGCCCAGTCCGGCGCTTCGTCGGAGTCGGGGTTTGGCGTTGGTGGAACCGTCTCGGTCATATGGCAGGACAGCGACACGCTGGTGCAGCTGGGCAATCGCGCCCATGTCGAGGGCGAGGATGCGCGCCTTTATGCGGGATCGCTCGACACCCATATCGGGATTACCGGCGGGCTGTTCATGGGTGAATCCGTGGGTGTCGGCGTGTCGGTCGCCGTCAATGACGTCACCCGCAACACCCGCGCCGTCATCGGCCCCGACGAGCCGGACCCCGATGCCGCCTATACGGTGGGTAACCGGAATTATCTTGATCTTGCGGGCGCGCTGTCGGTGCGTGCCATCAACGATGGCGCGATCTGGGGCTTTTCCATCGCGGGCGCGATCCAGTCGAACGACCGGTTGCCCGACCGCTCGGACGATCCGCTCGACGGTCAGTCACTGGGTATTCTGTTCGGTGACACGCCGGTGGAAAATCCGGTCACCACCGGGGTTGGCGTATCGGGGTCGGTCGCGCTCAACTTCGTTGACGATACCACCCGCGCGGCCATCACGGATGCGGGCATCGTAAATGCGGGGTCGCTCGAAGTGACCGCCAACAACGAAACGCAGATCGTGTCCGTTTCGGGCGCGTTTGCCATCGCGGTTTCGCGCGGCCAGACGGGTGGCAGCGGCACGCAAACCGGTGTCGGCTTTGCCGGCGCGGTCAGCGTGAACGACCTTTCCGGCAATACCGATGCCCTCGTTCTGGGCACCGGTTTCAACATCGCCCAAGACCCCGATCCACTGGATTCGGCAGTCAATGCCACGGGCGCCGGCGGCATGATCATCGACGCGCTGCGTACCGGCGATATCTTCTCGCTCGCGGGAAGCCTCGGTGGCTCGGTCACGACCTCGCAGTCCAACAAGACGATCTCCGCCGGTGTCGCGATTTCGGTAGGTGTCAATCTGATCTCGGGCAAGGTCCGGTCGCATTTCACGGATTCCGTGGCCAATGTATACGCCGGATCGGCCGAGGTTGTGGCCACGGCGGAGCCCGACATCCTGTCGATTTCGGGGGCGCTGGCCTTCTCCTATTCCAGCGGGTCCGTCGGCAGCAGCACGGCAGCCGCTGTCGGCATCGCGATCAGTGTCAACGAAATCGGCAATGGCGAAAATCCCTTCACCGTCGGCGCGCGGGTGCGCGACGGGCAGATCACCGTCGACGATGGCGACATCACGATCAGGGCAGAGGATCTGTCCGAGATCGAAAATTACACCTACGGCGTGGCGCTCGCGATTTCCAACAGCTCGAGCGGCGACTCCTACGCCTTCAGCGGTGTGGGATCGGTGTCGGTCAACACGCTGAACACACAAGTCCATGCCGAAGCGACCGAGGCGGATGGCACCACGACGCTGACCGCGGAGCGTGGTGCGGTTTCGGTTATCGCCGACAGCGACGGGACGGTCGACGCGGATGCAGGCGGCTTTGCCATCGCGCTCGCGCTTGCGGGCTCGAGCGGCGGCGGCTTCGCGGGCGGATTGGGTCTGTCTGTCGGGGTCAACAACCTGACAGCAGACACCATGGCAAAGGTCCACGACGCCACGATTACCGCCGGGACAGTGGCGAACACGGGCGAGAAGGACGTTGTGATCCGCGCCAATCTGGACGCGGAAATAACCGCGTTGACGATTGCAGGCGCGGGAACCGCGTCGCAGGGGGATGCGGCCCTCGCGCTGGCGGGGACAGGATCGGGCAACCAGATGCGGGTGCGCGCGCTGACGGATGTGGACAGTGCGACCATCAACGCCGGCAAAAAGGGCATTCGCGTGGAGGGGGGCCTCGGCGACGGCACGAAGATCAAGGCCGATGCAGGCGGCGTCGGGATCGCGATCGGCCTGTCGTCTACCGCCTCGGTATCTCTGGGCGTGGCGGTTGCAGTCAACGAGATCACAGGCCTCGAAGGGGCGAACGGCGCCGATGTCGGGGCAACTGTCGTCAACTCGACCCTCACGGCCTCGGACGGCGATCTTTCGATCGGGGCGATTTCGGGTGCGGAGATCGATACATTCGTTCTCGGCGTCTCGGTCAGCGCGAATTTGGGGCTGTCGGGGGGCACGTCCATCGGTTTTTCCGGCGCGGGCAGCATCGCGATCAGCCGCATCGAGTTTGACACCGAAGCATCGCTGACGGACTCTTCCTTCACGAGCACAGGCGGTGGCAATGCCACGCTGCACGCGGTGGACGGTTCAACCATCGACACTTTCGCGCTTGCCGGTTCGTTCACGCTGGCGCTCTCCACCGGCGGCACCGCAGTCGCGGCGAGCCTTGCAGCATCCGTTTCGGTCAACGAAATCGCCAATGGCGTGACCGCGCGTGTGGACGGATCGGACATCCTGACCAGTGGCGATGTGACGGTCAGCGCAACCACAGTGCCCTCGACCGCGGCCAATGCGCAGGCGCAGCTGTCGGGTGTCGCTGATTTCGACTACACGCGGACAGAAAGCGCGTCGATCAACGCCATCGCCATCGGGGTGGCCGGCGCGGTCGGTATCTCGACCGGCGGCACCGGGATCTCCGCCGGGCTGGCGGGCGGGTTTGCCTTCAACGACATCGACAATTCGATCACCGCAGAGATCACCGGTGACAGCGTCGTGGCCGGTGTCGCGGACGGTGGCAAGGTCGGATCGGTGGATGTGCTGGCCTACGATCAGGCAAATATGTTCGCCAGCGCCGATGGCGGTGCGATCAGCTTCTCCTACGGCAATCCAGCGGTGTCCATCGCACTCGCGGCGTTTGTGTCGATCAATGACATCTCGAACGAGATTACCGCTCGGATTTCGGAGGCCACCGTTCAGGCAAAGGACACGATTAGTGTCCATGCCCGTGCCACATCCTCGATCGATACGATCTCCGTCGGTGCTGCGGCTTCGATTTCGATCGGCACCAATACGGCCGTGGCCATCAGCGGCGCAGGCGGCTTCGTCGGGAATACCATCGGCAATACAATCACGTCCGAAATCATCGGATCCGGCAACGATGCGGCAGGCAATCCGCGTATTTCCGGCGGTGCGGTCGATATCTTTGCCGAAGACATCTCCAGCATGGACGGTGTCGCCGTTGCGGCATCGCTGGCCTTCAGCGTCGCCACAAACGTGAAGGACGGCATTTCGGTCTCGCTGTCGGGCGCGGGGGCAGGGGTCTACAACACGCTGTCTTCGACGCTTGATGCCAATATCACCAATTCGTCGGTCCGCGCCACCGGTACGGCACCCACGGACGAGCTGTCGGGCGATGTCCGCGTCCGGGCGGTATCGGACGTCGATTTTGACGACACGACAGTCGCGGTGTCCGTGTCGGTCGCGATCTCCCTGATCTCCATCACCCTGAATGCGGCGGTCGTGATCGTGGAAAACAGCGCGCTCGGCTCCGTCGATGCGACAATCAGCGCCAGCACCGTGGATGCGAGCGGCGATGTGTCCGTCTCGGCCACCGATACCACCAACCTCGACACCGAAGCCGTCGGCGTAACCGTTTCGGTCAGCATCGCGGGCCTTGCCGGGGCCGGTGTGGTCGTCGATAACGTGATCGACCGCGACGTGACCGCGCGGATCTCTTCCGCCAGCACGGCGACAGCCGGGGATGACGTCCGCGTGCTTGCGACCGCCAGCCAGAACATCAACAAGGCCACGGGAACAGCTGCATCGATCGCGGTGGTGCCGATCTCGATCTCCGGCGCAGGGGTCTTGGCAAAAGCGACCATCGAAAGCGACGTTCAGGCCGAGATCGTAAGCTCGACAGTGACCGCCACCGAAGGCGATGTGGTCGTCGACGCACATATCGACAGCCTTGCCTACGCAACCGCGCAGGGCGGGGCCTTCGGCGCTGTGTCGATTGTCGTGATGTTGGCGGCTGCGGATGTATCGGGGCTGGTACGCGGCGCCATTCGCGGAACATCGACCGTCGAGGGACGAAACGTGCGCGTGCTGTCCGACAGCGACGTGACCGCCGAGGGCACACTGATCTCGGTCGGGGTCGGCCTCGCTGCTGGCGCGGGACTGGGGCCGGGTGTGGATGACAATACCGGTAGCGGCAAAGGGGCCGAAGGCACCGTAAGCATCACCCGCAACGTCGAAGCCCTGATCGGCATCGAGGCAGGTACTGCGCGCCAGACGGTCACGGCAAATGGCACCGGCGAGAATTCGGGGGAAGTCGAGGTTGACGCCGCTGCCACCCACGACGCGGATGCCGACGGCACCGCGGTAACGGCTGGCGGCGGGGCAATTTCCGCTTCGGTGTCAGGTGTGACAATCTCGGGAAATACCCTTGCAGTCGTGGACGAAGGCGCGATCATCAATGCGCGCGCGCTGATCGTCGACGCTTACGCCTATCTGGACGGCTATACCGAAATGACTGCGGCGGCGGTCGGCATCCTTGCGGGCGCCGGATCGAACGCCTCGACGACTGTCGGCGGTGACGTCCGCGCCACTGTCGGATCGGCGCTGAACCGAGGATCCTCCGTGGCGCCCACCAGCCTGACCATCGGCGCGGGCGGCACATCGGTGACCGCCGAGGCCGATGTCTATTCCGACAGCCTTGCCGATGGCGGGTCCGGCGGCGGGATTTCGATCGCAGCCATGCTTGCCTCGGCGACGATCACCACCAATGTCGTCGCCAATGTCGGGCAGGGCACGCAGATCACCGGTGGTGATCTCGATGTGACGGCCGATGCCTTCCGCGATGCCGACAGCGAGATACTCGTCGCCGGCGTTGCCGCGGTCGCGGGCTCGGGCGGGTCCTCGACCAGCGCGATTTCCGGCAAGACGGTTGCGACCTTCGGCCTTGGCGATGGCACCACGCTGGGATCGGGCGCAGCGGCGACCACGATGACCGACGGTGGCGATGTGACCATCAAGGCCATCGAGGACAGCAATGCCTACAGCTATGCCCATGGCGGAGCGGGCGGTGCTGTGGCTATCGCCGTGTTGTTGCCGACCTCGTCGGTGACCACGACGCTCGACGCCTACATCGGTGCGGGCACGGATGTGGCAGCCAACAGCGCCACCGTCTGGGCCGAGGCCAAGCAGCGCAAGGCGGATGTCGATCTGCTGGTCGTCGCTGTTGCCGTTGGTACCGCTGGTGGCTCTACCGCCACGGCCTATGTCGGGTCCTCCGACAACAGCAGCTATGTCACCTCGAACGCGTGGATCGGAAACGGATCCGTCTTTGACCTCGGCGGTGACATGACGGTCAAGAGCACCACGGCAAACGACTACGTCTCGATCGACAGCGATGTCGGGTCGGGCGGGGGCCTCGCGTTCTCTGTCCTGATCTCCAATGCGGACCTCAGCGCGACATCGCTGGCATGGGTGGGCGAAAACGTCGAAATCACCGGGCGCGCGGTGACGGTCGAGGCGACAAGCCAGGCAGGCACATCTACCGACGGACTGGTTGGCGTCGGCGCGCTTATCGCGGGGCAGGGCACGAACAGCACTTCGAATACCTACACAAGGACTGCGGCCTTCACGGACGCCAACAGCGCGCTCGATCTGACCGGCGATGTCATCGTGACCGCGCGCAACATCGTCGGAGAGGCCAAGGCAAAGTCAAGCGCTTACGGCGGCGGCGGAATCGCTGTCGGCGCGGCAATTGCAAATGCCTTTGCCGACAATAATGTCGAAGCCTTCCTTGGCAAGGATTCCACCGTGATCGCCGATGACGTGACGGTGGGCGCCGTGGTCATTGACGGCGACAGCGACGCGCCCAGCGACCTGCTGAGCATGAACGGCACGACCGACACCATCAATTTCCAACGCCATGGCCTGCAAGAGGGTGACACGATCCGCCTGACCGGTGCGGGGGGCGCCAGTGGCGACTATACGGTCATGGAAATCGCCGGTATCACGCAAGAACCGGATGCCGCCGACAACTTCCGTTTCGGCGCGGCGCTGCTGGTCAACGGCTCGGAAAGCTTTACGGGTACAGCGGCGGAGTTTCCCTTCGTCGGTTTGCCCGCCACGGTCTCTTCGGTCGATACGGCCGAAAGGCACATCATTTTCGGCGCGGCCCACGGTCTGACGACGGGCAGCCTTGTCGCGACAGACGCGGTCGAGAGCGGCGCGGCCTACGTGCGGGTCATCGACGATGTCACGATCGCGCTGTTCGATACCCGGATCAATGCCCTCGCTGTGGACTCGGATTCCGAGAACTTACCGCTTGAGCTTATCGCGCCCTTCGGCAGCGGCGCAGCGCTTCCGACCATCGGCATAGCCGCAGGCGTGTCGGGCATCGACAGCGATACCGATGAAATCCGCTTCTCCGACAGCCATGGGATGCAGACCGGCAACTTCATCGCAAGCGACGCCGTGCCGGACGGCATCGCCTACGTGCGCGTGCTCAACGATTTCACGGTTCAGCTCTTTACCACCGAGGCGCAAGCGCTTGATACTGCGTCCGAAAACGGTCTGGTCGATGTCGCACCGCCCGTGGGCGTCGATGCGGCGACCAACCGGATCTATCTGGGGGCCGACACAGATCTCTATACCGGACAGAAGGTCGGCTATGACGCGGGCGGCGCGACCGCCATCCTGCCGGAAGGGCAGTTTTATTATGTTCGCGTGGTCGATACGAACCTTAACGCGATCGAGCTTTATACCAGCGACGCAGACGCGGAAAACGGCACCGGCACGCCGGAAACCCTGACCGCATCGACAGGCGCGCACAGCCTCTACGAGGCGGCCACCGAAGGCGCGGCACAGGTGGACGGTGTCAGCGACACCATACGCTTCGGCTATGCCCACAATTTCGAAGACAACGTCCAGATCATCTATCAGCCGACGGGCGACGCGATCTCGGGTCTCGTGGCGGGGGGCACCTACAAGGTGCGCGTCGTGGATGATTTCACGATCCGGCTGGCGACATCCGATTTCAACGCGGCCACCGACCGGTTGACCTTTGACGGCAGCGATATCAGCGCGGGCGTGATTGATCCCGGCTCCATGCCCTTCGTCGCCGGTGACAAGGTGACGTACAGGAATGCGGGATCCGCGCGCGATTTCGATGCCAGTTTTATCGATCTACGCGGGACCGGGGAGCAGCCTGACGTCACCGAAGACGGCAATCTGGTCATTCAGGACAACAACACCATCTACCTTGGTACGGATGTCGACCGGAACGGTATCTTCGAAGGTCACGGGTTCAACACCGGCGATCTTGTCCTCTACACGGTCGAGGACGACGGCACCCCCGTGGGCGGCCTGACGGCGGACCGCGGATACTATGTCATCCGCGTCGACGCGTTCCGCATCCAGCTGGCCGCGACCTATCACGAAGCCGTCGGGTTCGAGCATCCGAGCGATGACAGCCTCGACATCGAAGTGACGCCGCTTGAGCTGTCGCGCTCTACTTCCGACGACGATGACGATGACGACGACGATGGTGTCCAGACGCTGGCGCGGGTCGCTGACCTTCCGGTGGAAGGTCTTGTGCAGGGGCCGACCTATACAGTGACAAGCACGGGCGGGCCGCTTGCGGATGGCTTCACGCTGGTCGACGGGTCGGGCAATGTCGCCAGCTTCAGCGGCACCCGCACGGTCTTGCTGTCGAACGGCCTGACGACGGTGGTGCAGACACTTGGCAATGTGCAATTGCTTGAGCGCGTCGAGGTCGATCTGGGCGCACCCAGCGAGGGCAGACATGAATTCCGCGTCGATCTGGAGGCGCTCTCCGGAGATCCGACCAACCAGACGGGCATGGGGCTGACGACGCCCGAGGGCCGCAATATCCGCGATGCGGTTTTCGTGTCTCTGGATGGCCAGACCAAAGCCGAGGCGCGCGGCGGCCAAGGCGGTGGTGTGGGGTTCACCTTCCCCACCGCCTTTTCCACCGTGCATGCGCAATCCCAGGCTTTCATCGATTCCGATCTGGTGCGCGCTTCCGGCGATGTGACGCTGTATTCGCTGACCGATTCAAACGCCGACCTTGTGGTCAGCAACATCGCGGGCGGTGTCGTCAACGTGCAGAATTCGGACGGGTGGCAGGAAGTCACAAGCTTTTCAACCACGGCGCTGGGTGGCCTGCAGCGGATCACCGATATCTCCGCGGACGCCGTGGCGGCAGACCCCGATCTAATTGTGGCACAAGGCCTTGTGCTGGAAGGCTCGGCAGAGCCTGACACTCCGGTTCAGGCCGAGAATGTGACCATCGAGGCCGCGGGCAACTACCGCCAGTATTCACAGCTTGATTTCAATCATACCGCCGAGGTTATCGCCGATGGTGGCGGTCTGATCGCCGGCGCGGGCGCCTATGTGGCCAATAATCACACTGCAAGAACGTTTTCCGTCGTCGGGGACGGTGCAGAGATCGATGCCGAAACGGTTGACATCAGCGGGAATGTAGGCTCGTTCAGCACCCCGTTGTCCAAGGACCTGACGGGCGATCTCTATATGAATACCTACAGCCGTGCCGAGGCCGGCGGCCTCTTTGGTGGAACGCGCGCCGAGGTGGACACCACGCTCGATATCGATGTGGGTACGATCATAGAAGGGCGCCTCGAAGAGGGCCGTGATCCTCTGGTCGACGGCACCCTGATAAAGGCCCGTCGCGGTGCGGATTTCGAAGTAGAACTGGCAACCTTCAACGTCGATGTCGACGTCCGCGCGGTATTCTGGGGCATCGGTCTCGGGACGAGCGATATCGACGACGCGATCACTGTCGGCACCCTTGTGGACGCGGACGCTGGCGCAACCGTATTTGCCGCGCCCCGGCTGATTGGCGGCAAGAACATTCACCCAGACGACGTGCCGCAGAACGCCCTGGATACATACACTGATTTAGCTCCCAACGGGGAGTACGATGATCTTGCTGTCTATGTCCGCGCCGACGCGGCGAACGAAGTCGACAGGCGCGAGATCTCGTACTTAACCACGATCGTATGGGACGCGGATATCGAAATCAGCGCGGGCCCGAGCCCCGAACTGGTGGTGGACGAAAGCGGCAAGATTCTGCGCGCGATCAATGTAAAGCTCAGATTGGACGACGGCAGCTATGACCTGAAAGCGATCGGCGACGATGCGTTCTTCGACGATGGTGGCACCGACCGGATCGAGGTCGAGGATATCGCACCCGACGATCTGGGGTCGGTGGTGTTCGACGCACCACGCGGGAATATCAGGCAGGACAACGGCTTGAATCCCTCGGACAAATTCTGGACCGAACTGCGTGTATTGCGCGGTTTCGGCGAAGTGCGGCTGACCAATCTGTCCGATCTCGACCTTGTGGTAAATAGAATCGACATGATCGCAAGTGACGGGCAGGCCCTGGTCAGGCTTTCGGATAGTGACGCCTTTCGCAGTTTCATGAATTTCTCGATCGTCGAAAGCTACGGCGATGCGCTGATCGATATCCGCAACCTCGGGGCGGGCAACATCGTGCTTTCGGGTGACAACGAAAACGGCGCCTCCATCGAGAACCCGTTGGGCGAGACGCGCATTCTCAATACCGGCGGCGATATCCTGACCGACGGCGCCGTGATCCGGACCAATACGATGGGCCGCGCGGATCTGGAACGGTCCTTCCGCGATACCGAATTCATGCCCGATGCCGTGGCCGAACTGGACGTCAGAGTGCAGACCGGCACGTCGGGTGCGATCGAACTGGTGCGGACCGACGGTCAGGACTGGGCCGATCTGGGCATCGCCGAACGTGGCTTGATCCGTGTCGATGACACGGCCCATCAGGTCGCTGTTGTGAACGGCGATACGCTGACCCTGACCCGTGCCTCGACGCTTCCCGCGGGAACCGCCACGCGCATCGTGTCGCTGTTCCACGGGATCGAGGCGACAGCGGGCGATATCGGCACGTCGACGGGTCAGATCACCGTGGATCTGGTGCGCCATGACACCGGACAAGAGGCGTTCAATGCAGCGTCCGGCGACAGCATCTGGATGGATCTGGGTCTGCGGGTCCGCGAGACACCGCGCGCCTCTCCGACGCCCGCCAATGCCGTGTCGGTTACCGCGGCGATCGGCGTTGTCGCAGCCGCGACCGAGGCCACGCTGTCCCTGCGCTCTGCCGTGCGCGAAGGGGTGGAGACTAACGGTCGCGGCGTGAGGGTCATTGGCGACGACTTAGACAACGGTACCTATTACCAGTACTTCTACGACGATCCCGATGATGTGTCGAATTCGCTCGGCTACGGCGCGGGATATCTCGCGGATGCGGCCGTTCTTGGCACAACGACCTGGAGTATCGGGCTTGTGGAAGCGGGCAGCCGGATCACCGTCAACGGCACCGATAACAATGGAACCAGCCTGCGCGGCCCCGGCGATCAAACCGTGCGCATCGTGGCCGATACCAATATCCGGCAGGGCGACGCCGACGGAACGGGGGCGCATTTCATAGATGCCGCCACCAACGGCGATATCGTCCTGACCGAGATTGACGCCGTGCTTGCCAGTGATCTCGATGATCTCAGGGTGGGGCGGATCACTTCCTCGGCGGCGGATGTCATCCTTGCCGCCCCGCGCTCGATCCTCGATTCCGATCCGTCAGACGCCAGCCCCGATCCGTGGGATATCGGCGGCGTCAACATTACGCTGACAGCGGGCACCGGCGGCATCGGCACCGATGCCGATTTTATCGAGACCAACCTTCTCGACACGGTCCAAAACGCCATTCAATCCGGTGTTGTGACAGCAACCGCCGAACGCACGATCCGTGTCGATGAGACCACGGGCGATCTGCGGGTGAACACCGTCGACAGCAGGCTGGGCGACGTGACGCTGACGACCCGCGCGGGATCGATCCTGGATGCGAATTCCGGCGCGGGCGAGGATGACAATGTCACCGGTCGCACCGTGGATCTGCGGGCGCTTGGCGGGACAATCGGCCTTGCCTCCGATGATTTCGATATCGACAGCGGAATCCTTGGCGATTTCTCGGGCGTTGTCACAGCGGAGGGCACAGAAGGCGTCTATCTCACCGAAACCGCGAACGAGCTGAACATCCTCTTTGCGCGCTCCACAGGAGGCGCAATCCGCCTGACCGTTCCCGACACCCCCGCGACCCCCAACATGCCGCGCGAGGTGCCCCGTGGCCTTCCGCGCTCGGTCCTGGCGCCCGCCGAAGACCTCTATATGCTGCCCGACGGCACACGTCTGGTCGTGCAGGGCGCGGTACAGACGTTCGGCAGCGCCACGATCAACGCAAACAGCTCTGTCAGCCTCTGGGTTGGCGACAACCTGTCGATGGAGCCCGACAGCCTGATCATCGCCGGCACCACGGTGACGATGCAGCTTGATACGACGCGCAGCGGCAACAGCCGCGCGGCCACTGACGCCGACCCCGATTACGGCAGCACAGCCGAACTGGCCGGCACAATCGCCACGCGCGGCACCGAAAACAGCGACAGGTTCGTTCTGCAATCGGGGGGTGACGTCGATATCGTGACGGTAAATTCGCTGCAACTGGACACGCAGGGCTTTATCCGGACCGGCGGTCAGGAAGACGAAATCACCGTCAATACGCTGATGAGCATGGACAGTTTCCGCAGCAGCGGCGCGCGCGATACGCTCGATCTGGACGGGCAGGCGGGTACCGATGTCTACGTCATCAATACCACGGGCACCTACGGGGCGCAGCGCGACTATGTAATCAACGTGCTCGATACCGGTTCGCCCGATGACGGCGCCGATACGCTGGCGATCACCGGCTCGGATGGGGCAGACATCTTCCTGCTGCGCCAGATCACGTCGATCGCGGACCGCAACAGCGACATGCCGTCGTTTGTCGCCCTGCTTCATGCAAATCCCGACGGCACGGACAGATCGCTCGATAACGCGATTGCACAGGCGCAGACATCGACGGACCGTCCGCTGGCCGTCCAGCGGATCAACTATGACCGCGCTGTGAACGGGCGGCTGTCGGTGTTTGGCCTTGGCGGTGCGGACCTCTTCGCGGTCGACGGCAACAGCGCGATGACCACGCTCGACGCCGGTGCCGGTGCCGACCGTTTCCAGATCGGCCAGTTCCACGGTGTTCTTGACGCCAGCGCTCCGGAAGGGGCCGCGTTCCACCTTGGCGCGGCGCCGGGTGACACCCCCGTCGAGGTCATCCGCACCACCCGTGGTTACCTGAGCGCAGGACCGTCGCAGGCGCTTGTCGCCAAGGGCGGCGATGGTGGCGACACCTTCACCGTCTATTCCAACAAGGCCGAGATCCGTCTCGAGGGCGACGACGGCAACGATATTTTCGTGGTTCGCGCCTTCGCGCTCGCGGATGAGGATTTCAATCCGATCCTCGACCGCTACTCGGTCGAGGGGCGCAATATCATCAATACCGGCACCGGAGAGGATCAGGTTTCCTACAACCTCAACGCGCCCGTCTCGATCGACGGTGGCGCGGGCTATGACAAGGTCGTCGTGCTGGGCACCGAATTCGGCGATGCCTTCGTGATCCGCGAAGACGGCGTTTTTGGCGGCGGCCTCAACGTCGATTTCGAGAATGTCGAAGTGCTGGAAGTCGATGGGCTTGAAGGCGACGACGAATTCTTCGTGGTCTCCACGCCGATTGGCGTGGCGGTCCGCGTGATCGGAAACCTCGGCAGCGACGTGATAAACGTCGCAGGTGATGTGACCAAGTCGATCAGCAGCGCGGGGCTCGAGGGCCAGAGTTCGGTGATCAACCACGGTGTGATCAGCGAAGGTCTCTATGCCGGGCTGACCGCCGAAGGGGTTGAGCTGACAGTCGCGGGCGAAGACAGCGGCCCCGTAAGCATCCGCGAAGTCGCCGAAGACGGGACCGAGGACGGATTTTCGGTCGTGCGCGAAGGTGGATTTGGCGACCGCTACGAAATCTCGCTGAACGAGGCGATCGCAGCCGGAACCAAGGTTTATATCACCGTCTCCGTCGCGCGGTCGTCGGATGATGAAGACGCGTGGGATGCGACGGATGCGCCGCGCATCTTCCTTGATCGTAACGGCGATGGCGTGCCCGATGGCGGCGATTCCGTCCTGCTTGGCACGGCCGCAGGCGATTTTGCCGATATCGTTCCGGTAAACGGCGTGGACGAGAGCGTTCCCACCCGCGACACGGTGCTGGTCTTCGACAGCACCAACTGGTCCACGGCGCAGAGCGTCTGGCTGTCGGCTGTCGATGACAGCCTCGCCGAAGGCACGCGCAAGGTCGTGGTCAGCCATTCGGTCAAGGCCGTGAACGATACCGGCGCCGATGCCGAAGCGGTCGCAATCTATGACGCGCTTGCGGTGCGCAATGTCGAAGTGACGGTGCGCGACAACGATCAGGCCGATGTGATCCTGACGCATGAGGGTTTCGATACACGGGTTCTGGAAGGCCCGGACGGGTTCACCGACCGCGTCGGCGTCAGCCTCAGCCGCGCGCCAGATGCGGGCGAAACCGTGACCGTGTCGCTGGCCGAGCTTCAGGCGCCGGATGCCGACCTGCAACTGGCCTTCTCCAGCCCCGTCCTGACCTTCGATGCCAGCAACTGGGACACGGTCCGCTACGTCACGGTCACGGCCGTGGACGATACCCGCCCCGAGGATCCGCGCGGATTGCAGATCGCGGCGCGCGTGGTGTCGGACGGTGCGGTCTTCGCCGATGTGGACGATGCCCTTCTTGCGGTCAAAGTGCTCGATAACGACACCCCCGGCGTGGTGGTCACCGAAAGCGCGGGCGGCACGCGCGTCACGCCGCTGTCGACGGACGACTATACCCTGCGGCTGACCAGCGCGCCCGCGCCGGGCGAGGTTGTAACCATTCCGCTGCTGACCGACGGGCAGGCCTCCGTGGTCAGCGCAACGAGCACCGGCGGCGACCGGTTGATTTCCGATATCGACGCGGGCCGGTTCGATGTGGCGGATTTCTTCACCGGACCTGTCCAGTTCGCCGGTGATACGATCACCCGCACCGATCTTGGATCATTCCTCGATGCGGGCGTGGCGCTTGGCGACCGGATCACCGTGACCGGAAGCGTGGCGAACGACACCGGCAGCGAAATCGCCTTTGTGGTGACCGGGGTCACCGATACGCAGATCACTCTTGCCGGTGCGTCCTTCACTGCGGGCACGGATACCGGCGTGACGTTGGGCGAAGCCACCGTCGATGCGCTGTTCAACGGCGACGTGATCTTTGCCGATGATCCGATCGGCGATACCATCACCCGCACCGACGGCGGCAGCTGGGTCGCGGACGGGTTCCTGCCCGGATACGAAATCCGCGTAGGCTCCGGCGCCAATGCCGGCATCTACCAGATAGCGCTTCTTGAACTGGACGGCGACGGGCGCGAATTCCTGCGCCTCACCCCGTCGGCGGCGCTGACCGACGGCACCGGTACAGTCCGCGTTGTGCGCGTGGCCGATGCGGTCCAGTTCGATGCAACCAACTGGTCCGACGAGGTCCGCATCACGGTCGAAGCCAACGAAGGGTACGACCTGCCGCCCGAACTGAAGAACAAGATGTCCTTTGCCGCGCAGCCCCACCGGCTGACGGCGATCCAGGGGCCGCTGTCCGTCGAGGGCGGGTCAACCGGTGCCGACCGGACGCTGATACAGGCCATCATCCTGCCCGGTGAAACCCCGGGCGAGGCGGTCGATATCGGCCCGCAACCCGACGAGGCCGCCCAGATCGATGTGCTGAACATCTTCGATGACGGCTCTCAGGAGGACAAATCCGGCGTGCTGACCTCGACCGGTCTGACCGGATTTGGCATGGCCATCGACCTGACCTTCCCCGAGACGGATTTCGGAGAGCCTGCGACTGTTCCGGGCGGTATTTCCTTCGGGACGCAGGTTCTTGATGATGAGGGTAATTTCACGACCGACCCTCTGCTCAGCAGCATCGAGATCCTGAACTTCATGATGGGGCGCGGCGACGACAGCCTGCGCATTGACGGCACCTTGCAGCCCACCACTGCGGGACAGGGGGGCGAAACGGCGATCTTCGGCGGGCTGACGATGATCCACGGCGGCGGCAACCGGACGGGCGCCGATGGCGTGGCCGGTGGCGATTCCATCGTGGTCGACGGTGGCGGCGGATCCTCGTCCCTGCTGGTGATCTACGGCGATACCTCGCGCGATGGCGCGTTCTATTCGGGCGGGTCGGGCGACAGCAAGGGCCGCGATTTCGGCGAAAAGCCGTTCCCGCCCTTCACCGCCCCCGATCTTGCCGATATAAGGTCGCGTTTCGTGATGCCGGTCGCCGATCCCTTCCTGACGGCGGGCCGCGACGAGATCATCGTTTACGCCGAACTGTCGGGCAGCATCACTTTTGACGCCGCGGCCCGCGCGCTGACCGCCGAGGCAAGCTGGATCGACGCGGGCTTCCGTGCCGGACGCGCGATCGAGGTGGTGACGGCGGATGGCGCCACGCTGACCTACCGGATCGAGGCGATCTCGGACGATGGCCTGACCGCAACGGTCGCACCGGGGGCCGAGCTGCCGACAGGCAGCGTCGACGCCATTGTCACCGCGGGGCGCACCGCGGGCAAGGTGACCGCCTACGGCGGCGCCAACGACGACCTGATCATCGGCAGCCTTGCGGGCGACCATCTGGCAGGGGGCGGCGGGAATGACGTGATCTTCGGTCGGGCCGGCATCGACCAGATCTGGGGCGACAGCGGCTTTGACGTGGATATCTTCGGCGATATCTCGGTCCTGAGCGACGACAGCCTGACGACAGAGCAAAAGCGCCTTTTGGCTGGTCCGGTTCTGACCGTGCCGGTCGCCGGCGCGTTGCAGTCGGTGTCGGGTGACGTTCTGACCGTGGGCGACGATTTTGTCCGCGCCGGGGCGGGCTCCGATATCGTGTTCGGCGACCATGGCCGGATCGAGGTGACCGAACCGCCGCTGCGGATCCGCACCACGGAATACGCCGTGATCGTCAGTATCGAAAGCGCCGAGATCGACGATGGCGGCGACGACGTGATCTTTGGCGAGGAGGGCCGCGATATCCTGATTGGCGGCGCGAACCGCGTTGTCGCGGGCACGCCGGGCGGCGACCGTATAGATGGCGGCACCCAGCAGGACCTGATCTTTGGCGATAACGTGCAACTGGTGCAGCGCCCCGTCGGGCCATACCAGACGCAGGATGCCCGCATCGTCCGTCTGAGCGATGCGCCGATCTACAACCGCGACGGATCCGCCAACGTCGATACCAACACGCTGTTCTCCGACACGCGGCACGCGGGCGCACCCTGGACCGCGTTCGAGATAACCGAGCTCTACCACAGCTTCGCCTTCGAGGCGCGCAACGACGGGCAGTTCGGCAATGACGACATCGCCGGCGGCGCGGGCGCGGACAAGATCTTTGCCCAGCTTGGCGATGATGTCGTTCAGGGCGATGGCGCGATCCTTCCGCAGGCGGTTTCGGCCACCCGCGGCCCCGATGGCACGCTGGTGCATGTTCCGTCCTTCGAGACGGCAAGCGACGGCGACGACTATATCGAGGGCGGGGGCGGCGACGACGTGATCTTTGGCGGACTGGGCCAGGACGATCTGATCGGCGGCAGCTCGTCGCTCTTCACTCTGGTCTCGCCCGAAGACAGACCGGACGGGTCCGACATCATCTTTGGCGGCGCGGGCACCCAGATCGAGATCAACGCCCTCGGCAGCGATGCCGACAGCACGCTCGGAGCTCCGTCGGAGCACGGTCGCGACGCGGATGTGATCCTTGGCGACAACGGCAACATCTTCGACCTCGTTGACGATGCCAACGATTTCCTGACCTACACCTACGACAGCACGCCCGATATCGGAAACGGCACGGCAGATCCCTCCGCACCGCATCCGCGTGGTGATATCCGCCTGATCCCCCGCGCCGTTGTGCTGCTGGATTACACCGCCGGCACCGATGTCGGCAGTCTGGGCGCGGGCGATCTGGTCTACGGCGAGGACGGCGACGACATCATCCATGTCGCGACCGGCAACGACGTTGTCTACGGCAATGGCCACGACGACCAGATACAGGGCGGCACCGGCGACGACCGCATCTTTGGCGGCACCGGCGAAGACGGTCTTGTGGGCGACGACGGTGTGATCCGCGTCAGCCGCAACGGTCTGGCCGAACCGCTCAACGGCATCCTTCCAGAAGGCCAGCAGACGCTGTCCATCCCCGGTCCCTGGATCGGGGCGGAAACCGATCTGGAGGGGTATCTCAAGATCACCGTCGACGCGATCCTTCCGGAAGAGGGCGGGACCGATATCATTTACGGCGGCCTCGGCGACGACTTTATCCACGCGGGCGCGGGCGACGATGCAGCCTCGGGGGCGGAGGCGCTTGTCGTCTTCCATCAGGACACCCGCGCCATCGCGCAGACGCCGGTCCTTTACGATCCGTCGACGGGCATTCTGACCGATTTCTACGACCGTTCGACCGGCACCTACCAAACCTTCTACGATCCCGACAATCCGCGCCCGCTCATCGAGAATTTCTTCCTCAATTTCGTGACCTTCGATGCCGCTGGCACGCTGATCGAGGATGGCAAGGACGCGATCTTTGGCGGATATGGCAACGACGTGCTGTTCGGTGGCACCGGCCATGACCGGATGTTCGGTGGCTGGGGCGATGATTACCACCAGCTTGACGACAATCTGGGCACCAATGGCGGGCTGAACGATACCTCCGACAGCGCGGTCACCCCCGCAACCACCGGGGGCGCTGCCGATTTCGCCTACGGCGGCGCGGGACGCGATGTGCTGATCGCCAACTCAGGCACCGACCGGATGTTCGACTGGACCGGCGAATACAACAGCTTCATCGTACCTTTCTCGCGGTTCGGTGCGCCGACGATCAACCGTCTGCCGTCACCGCATGTGGTCGAGTTCCTGCTCGACCTCGCCGAAGCGACCGGTGCCGCGACCAGCCGCGTCGAGGCCTATGATGTCATCGCCATGGTCACTCCGCGCGATCCCGCATGGAGCGATCAGCACGGTGCGCCGCGCGATCCACAGCCCGGCAACGGGCGCGGCGCCTACGACAGCGCGGGCGGGCCAGAGGACGACACCGTGCGCGTGCCGCTCCAGACCGCCGCCGGCTCTACGCCTTCGGGTCCGGCCGAACCGGACGATATCCCACCGACGGTGATCCGCGTCGAGAAGGCGATCAATGCCTCCGATCCGTGGTATCCAACCTTCGAGGAAGACGCGGATACAGCCGCGAATGCCGTCCGGCTCGAAGTCGGAACAGAGGTGGTCTGGACGTATCTGGTGTCGAACGCCGGGGATGAGGCGCTGACCCGCGTCACCCTGACGGATACCGCCGCGACCGGCGGCACGTTCGAGCCGGTCTATGTCGACGGTGACTTCGACCGCGACGGTGCGCTCGATCCCGGCGAGGTTTGGCTTTTCACCTCCGAAGGGGCCAGCGATTATACGGTCGAGATCGGCGAGTATTCGAACATTGCCACGGTCACCGCACGCGGCCAGCGCGGCCCGGCCATCAGTGACACGGACGAGAACCATCACATCGGCGTTCGCGTCCCCGATCCGGTCCCAAGCGTCAGCGTCGAGAAAGCGCTCAATGCCATCGACCCGTTGAACCCGACCGCGTTGGAGGATTCCGATACCGGGCCCGGCCCGACCTTCTATGAAGGGACGCCGATCCTCTGGACCTATCTGGTGACGAACGACGGGCCTGTTTCGGTGACACTGGAAAGCATCGTCGACGATGCGGGCACGCCGAACGATCTGTCCGACGATGCGACCCCTGTCTATGTGTCGGGCGACGACGGCAACGGTCTGCTCGATCCCGGCGAGACATGGCTGACCGAGCTTTCGGGAACGGTTTCCGTGGGTGCCTATGTGAACGAGGTGACAGTGACCGTCAGGGCCGAAAGCGGGCTGACAGCCACCGCCACGGACATGAACCACCACACCGGTGTGGAGATCCCCGTCGACTCGAAAGTCACGCTGACCAAGGCGATCAACGCGGTCGATCCGCTCAACCCGACGGCGGCTGAAGATGCCAATGTCACGCCCGTCGAAGTGACCGAGGGCGAGACTGTCACCTTCACCTATGTGCTGCGCAACACCGGCGATTTGTCCGTCCGCGTGGATACGCTGATCGACGATGCGGGCACGCCCGGCGATGTCTCCGACGACTTTGCGCCGATCTACGTCGGCGGTGACGATGGCAACGGATGGCTCGATGTCGGCGAAACCTGGCTCTACACCGCCGATGCCACCGCGATCTTCGGAGATTACGTCAATCTGGCGACGGTGTCGGCCTTTGATGAATACGGGGTCGAGGCGACGGCGAGCGATATCGCGCGCTACAACGGCACGATCGATCCGGGCGATCCGTCCATCGTTCTGGAAAAAGCGGTCAACGCGCTTGACCCGCTGAACCCGACCGAGGCCGAAGACGCGGATATCACACCGGTACATGTCACCGAAGGCTCCGACGTCGAATGGACCTATCTGTTGCGCAACACCGGCGATGTGGCTGTGACGGTCAATGCGGTCATCGACGATGCGGGCACGCCCGAGGATACATCCGACGATTTCGCGCCGGTCTATGTCAGCGGCGATGACGGCAACGGTATCCTCGACGTAGGCGAGACATGGCTTTATTGCGCCACGGGCACCGCACCGGAAGGGGCGTATGAGAACATCGCCGTGGCGACAGCGACCGGTCCCGGGGGCCAGCCCCTGCGCGCCACCGACAACGCCCGTCTGTTCGGAGAGGTCTTGCCGCCCACGGTCACGCTGGTCAAGGCTGTCAACGCGGTCGACGCTCTGGCGCCGACGGAGCTTGAGGATGCCAATGACGGCCCCGGACCGCTGTTCGTCGAGGGCACATCGATTGTCTGGACCTATCTCGTCACCCTTGACGGCGAGGGCGAAGTGACGCTCGACAAGGCCACCGGCGTGATCGACGACGCGGGCACGCCGGAGGACATCAGCGACGATTTCGCCGCGATCTATGTCAGCGGGGACGCCGACGGCGACGGTATGCTCGACGCGGGCGAGACGTGGCTGTTTACCTCCGAAGGCGCGGTAAACGCGACGGCAGAGCAGGGTGGCTATGCGAACGCCGCCACGGTCTTTGCGGGCGAGGATCGCCAGATCACCGATACCGATCTGGCGCATTACACCGGCGTTGCAGGCGGCGATGCAGCAGGTCTGACGCCCGGTTTCTGGAAGAACAACGCGGTCATGCACGATGCCTCCGCGTGGCCCAGAACGGCGGATGGCACGCTGATCTATTCGCCCGACCAGACCCTCGGCAGCATCTTCGACATTCCCTCGCAGTTCGCGTCGCTGGCCGATCTGACACTCGTCGAAGCGCTCGATCTCAATGGCGGCGGCGAGAAGGCGCTCTTGCGCCACGCGGTTGCGGCGCTGCTGAATGCGACGAGCCCGCAGGTCGCCTATTCGACCACTGCGCCGCAGGTGATCGACTGGACGAATGCCGCACTCGCGGACGGCAAGCGAAATGTCATGAACGCCCAGAAGGACCAGTTCGCGGGCTGGAACGAGATCGGCGCCGACGTGGACCAGCACGGCCGCAGCCCCAGCTATGCGGCAATCGCCGCGCGGTCAAAGATCTATGTGCCATGGCTTCTGGACGATGCCGGCACGGAGGCGCCCGAGGACTACCTTGTCTACGACGAGGAGATGGGCACTTTCGTCTCGCCCGCAACTTCGGGTGGAACAGCGTTCACGCTCTAGAACCGGCGCGCCGCCCCTTGCGAGAGGCGGCGCGCGCCTATTCCGGCGATCCGGTAAAGGCGAGGTTTTCCGCCTGCTCTTCGTCCAGTTCGAGCAGTCTGCGCCGCGCCTGAAAATGCCTGCGCTCGGCACGCCGCTGGGCTGCGGACAGCGCCGACAGTGTCGCCCTGCCGCCCAACCGGGCAAGAAGCCGCGCGCCGCGCCCGCCGAATTCATCCAGAAGCGAATCCTGCGCGGACAGGATCGCCTCGCTGCTGCCGCGCTCTCCCTGCCGTCCGGCACGCCCCGACAGCTGACGGTCGATCCGGCGGGCGCTGTGGCGTTCGGTCATGATGACATGCAGGCCGCCCGCCGCCAGCGCCCGCGCGTCGGGGATAATGTCTGTCCCGCGTCCGGCCATGTTGGTCGCCACAGTCACCGCACCGGCGCGGCCGGCCTCGGCCACGATCGCGGCCTCGTCGGCATCCTGCGCGGCACTTAGCACGCGGTGGGCCACGCCGATGCCGGTCAGGGCCGCGCTTGCCGCTTCCGACGCGGCGACGGTGCGTGTCCCGATCAGAACGGGCCTGCCGCGCGCGGAAAGTGTCTTGGCGCGGCTGGCGACCCGCTGCCATTTCGTCTCTGCGCGGGCATAAACCTTCGTCGCCCAGGTCTTGCGCCGCGATCTTTTGTGGGTCGGGATCACGACCACCGGAAGGCTGTACACGGACCAGAACTCATCCGCCGCCTCGACCGCCGTGCCGGTCATACCGCCCAGATGGACGTAGCGGCGAAAAAACCGCTGGAAGGTGATCTGCGCAAGGGTCACGCGACGGGTGGTAATCTCGACGCCTTCCTTGGCCTCGACGGCCTGATGCAGCCCCGCCGACCACGAACGGTCCGGCATCACGCGACCGGTATATTCATCGACGATCTCGACCTTGCCGTCGCGCAGGATGTAATGTTCGTCGCGCCTGTGCAGGTGCAGCGCCGAAAGCGCCGTGCGAACCGCATCCTCGCGGATCGGGGCCGCGCGCCACGCGGGCGGCAGGGTACCGGCGTGTTCCTCCAGCACCTCGCGCCCCGCCTGTGTCAGTTCGATCTGTCTGCCGGGGCCGGTGATGCGGAAATGCCGCCCCTGATCGAGCCTTTGCGCAAGCGCATGCGCCGTCAGGGTGGCATCGGCCTCCACCGCGGCGTCGGCGGGAGGCACCGACAGGATCAGCGGCGTGCGGGCCTCGTCGATCATGACGCTGTCCGCCTCGTCGACGATGGCAAATTGCAGACCCGGCAATATCAGCGCAGTCCCGTCGAGAAACGCGCGGGTGCGCAGCCCGATATCGCCCGACCGCGCGCCCATCGCGACGCGGTCGCGCAGGAACGAAAACGCGACCTCCTTGCCCGAGGCATAGACGATATCCGCCGAAAACGCCGCGCGCCGTTCGGCATCCGTGCAGCCGGGCGCGACCGAGCGGCATGTCAGCCCGAGTTGCGCGTAGAGCGGTTGCATCTTCGCCGCGTCGCGCTCGGCCAGATAGTCGTTCGCGGTGATGACATGCACGGACCGTCCCGCCAGCGCCGCCGTGCCCGCGGCGAGTGTGATCGCGAGCGTCTTGCCTTCGCCTGTCTGCATCTCGGCCACGGCGCCGTTCAGCACGGCCCGCGCGCCGCGGATCTGCGTTGGATAATGGCGCTGGTCCATGGTCCGGCCGGCCCATTCGCGGATCAGCGCAAAGCAATCGACAAGCAGCGTCTCGCGCGGCTTTCCCCGTGCGGCGCGCAACCCGTGCGACACAGCGCGCACCCTGTCGCGCAGCGCCGCATCGTCCAGATTCTCCAGCGCCTTGCCCCGTTGCACCACGCGCCACGCGAAAATCCGGCCCGGACGGGCGCGCAGACGGCGGCGGGGCAGGGCCGTGTAGCGTTCGATCCAGCGATCCAGCTTTGATCTGGACGGGCCAGCCGGTGCGCGGGGATAGAAAGCCCCCATGGAATCTGCGGGCCAGTGTTCAGACATTGAGATCGCGCAGGAAAATCTGCCGCAACGCGCGCCAAAGCTGCGTGCCGAGCGGGCTTGCCCCGTGATCGAACCGCACCGACACCCGCTCGCCCAGCGATGTCAGCGGGCGGCCGTCCGCAGGTTCGAGATCCATCACGAAGACCGTATCGAAAGGGGTGAGGGGGTTTTCTGCCGTCGGGTCCGTGGGGATCGGGCCACCCGCGCTGGCGGCCAGTGCGGCACTGGGGAGCGTCGAGGCTGCGGCAGGGTCCTGACGCATCAGCACGGTTTCGACAGGCTCCAGCGGGGCGCTGGCCCTGCGCATCTGCACCCCCTCGATCCGCTGGCGCACCAGATCGATCTGCGCCTCGGGGATCACCACGCGCACGCTGCCCGGGGCGGCACCGATCACCCACGCCAGTGCTTCGCCCTTGCGCACGAAACGTCCTTCCAGATCGTCACCGGCTGGCAACAGCAAGGTGCCGTCCACAGGAGCGACCACCGTCTGCTCGCCAAGGCGCTCCTCGGCGAGGGCCAGCTCGTTGCGGGCCAGCCCGAGTTCCTGCGCCACCAGATCGGTTTCGACGCGGTTGGTGGCAAGCGCGTTGAAGCGGCGCAGTTGCAATTCGTCGATGCGCGCCTGCATCTGGCGTACCCGTGCCTCCAGCAGCGGATCGGCGATGCGCAGGATCGGATCGCCCGCGGCGAGCCTGTCGCCCGGTCGCGCGAGAAGCGCTTCGACAAACCCGTCCGCCCCGCTGAGCGCGCGCGCGGTATCAGGCGCGCGCACCACCCCGCGCACGATCGTGGCAGACGGGACCGGCTGTACGAACAGAGCCCAGACCACGGCTGCCGACAGCGCCCCGGTGACCAGCAGCGCGCGGGCGCGGTACCCTTCCAGACGCGGGCTGCCCAAAACGAACTTCACCCCCCGCACGGCGGGTACCAGCAGCAGCAGGGCAGCGGCCCAGAGCGCCAGCAGGATGCCGACTTCGAAGAACATATTCGCAACCAGCAGCATGATCGCCAGCATGATCGCGTAGCGATAGATCAGTGACAGTATGCCGTAGACGGTGAACCACGTGGCCTCGCCGCGCGCCATGGCGGGTGACACGGCAGTCTTGATGCCGAAAAGATAGCGCTGCGCGAGATACTGAAGATGCTGTGTGGAGCGCGTCCCGAGGTTGGGGATCTCGACCAGATCGGACAGCGCGTAATAGCCATCGAAGCGCAGCAGCGGATTGCCGTTGAATAACAGCGTCGACAGACCCGCCAGCAGCATGACGTTCATCATCGCGGCACGCAGCAGCCCCGGCTCCATCTGGGTCCACAGGATCGCGGCGGCCCCGGCCATAAAGACCTCGACGATGATGCCCGCCGCCGCGACCCCCGCCCGCCGCCATTTGGAGCGGAAGGCGGAGGAAGCCGAGGCATCGACATAGGGCACCGGCATGAACACAAGGAACATGATCCCGATCTCGTGGACCTCGCCGCCCCAGTGGCGCACGGCATAGGCGTGGCCCAGCTCGTGCACCGCCTTGACCAGCGGATAGACCGCCAGAACAAGCAGCAGGTTGCTTGCTGTCAGCGCGCGGTCGGCGACGTTGGATTGCAGCGCGTCGAAATTCTGCAAGGCCGCCAGAATGCCGCCCCCCACGACCGCAAGCCAGAGGAGCGCGCCGAACCACGAGAACAGCGGCCCCACCAGCCATCCGGTCGCGCGCACGAACCCGTCGGGATCCAGCAGCGGCACGCGGATTGCCAGCGGGTTGCGCAGACCCGCAAGCCGTTTCTTCCTGGTATCCTTGCGACCGCGCGACACGACACGCTCCATATCCGGCGGGATCGCGGCGTGCAGAACATCCGACCGGTGCAGCCGGATCAGCAGCTGTATCACCTCGTCCTGTGTGGGCAGGTCATCGCCCAACGCCTCGGCGGCGGCGGTCCAGATCTGGTCCATGGTGCGGCGCCCGTTCATCAGGCCGACGATGCGCCATGCGGCCTCCGATATGCGCAGGTAGGCACCGTTCGCGTGGTCTTCGACGACGTACCAGACATCCCCGCGAAACACCGATCTGTGGACTTCCGCATGGGTTCTGAGCCGCGGTGTCAGATCTGAAACACGGTACCACGAGGCACTGTGCAGCGCGCCGGTCACGGCCACCACCGCCAGATCGCCATGCGCGCCCAGCTTCTCAGACGGTGCGTCCAGATCACCGGCAGCGGCCTGTCGTCCACGGTGATCCGCGCGATCCCCTCCATGCCGGGGCGCAGAACCGCGCTCTGCTCGCCCAGCCGCGCATCGACACGGAACACGTTGCGGCCGTCCTCCACACCGGCGACGGAGGTGACGCTGCCGGTCTCGATCCGGATGCGTTGGCCGGGCAGGGCCGTCAGAACGACCTCTCCGGTCAGCCCATCCTCGACGAGGGCAAGATCGCGTTCGTCGACCGACAGCACGATGCGGTAGGAATCGATCGGGGCGATTTCGTAGAGAACCTGCCCGCGCGAGACCGGCGCGCCGACCGACTGGTCCAGATCCCCCGACAGGACCACGCCGTCGAAGGGCGCGCGCATTTCGGTCCGGTCAAGCCGCTCCTCCAGCAGCGCGATCTCGGCGTCGGCCTGGCTGATCTGGGTTGCGGAAATACCGATGGCCGCGCGGTCGCGTTCGGCCAGCGCTGTCTCATACTCGCGCTGACGCTGGGCGCGGACGGTTGTCCAGCGCGCGATTTCCAGCCGCAGGTCGCGGTCATCGAGACTGGCCAGAATATCGCCTTCGGCAACGATATCCCCCGGGATCGCCGAAGCGGAGGCCACATAGCCGTCCATGGGCGAGGCCACGACACGCCGGATCTGCCCCTCGACACGCGCATCGGCGGTGATCTGGAAGGGCAGCACCGTGTTCCACGCAAGCCACCCGCCAAGAGCCGCGAGGATCAGGATCGCCTTCAGGCCGACCTTGCGCGGGCCCAGCAGAAACGCCAGACCGCTTCCGGTGGCGGTCAGCGCCTTGACCGGCAGCGACCGGTCGTTGAGGCGCTTTTCCTCCAGAACCGGCCCCAGAATGCCGGCCACGGCCTCCACCAGATCGACCTCTTCGTCGCGAAAGGGGTTGTTGCCCCCGCGCTCGAGAACCAGTGCGCCCGTGACCCGCCCGTCGCGGCGCAGCGGGACCGTCAGCAGCGCGCGGCTCGCTCCGGTTGCGATCAGTTCGGCATGCGCGGCGGTCAGCATCAAGGGATCGTCCGCGTCCTGCGGCATCCGGATGCGCCCGCCCTGATCAATCGCCTCGTCCATCGTGTCGGCGATCCGCTGGACCAGTTCGGAATTGCGCGAAAACCCACCACTGTGCGACAGCGACACCACCCGCGACTTGCGCCCCTTCCGCTGGCCGAGGCTGACCCTGTCGCAACCCAGCCTGTCGCAGAAATCGGTGACAGCAGTTGCCGCCGCGACCGACCAGCGCGGCTCATCCAGCGTCGTTGCCAGAATCTCGACCGCCGTGCGCGCCCGTGCATGGGTCAGCGCGCCATCGTCCAGATCGCGCGCCAGCAGCCGCAGCTCGATCGCGGGCAGCGCCCATTTCACGTCGTCCACCACGCGGCGCAGATCCAGATCGGCGCTCACCGGCAACTGCACGGCGACCACCCCGTAAAGGGCGCCGTCCCGCAACACCGGAACGCCCACCGCGCAGCGGGTGGCACCGCTGGCCTGATAGCCGCTTTTCACGATGGGCTTGCGTTGCGCGATGGCAAGGTTGACTGCGGCAAGCAGCCCTTCTCCCGGCTCGGCAGTGTCCGGGGCGCGCGCGTTCAGCTCGTAGGGGCCGGTATCGCGCGGGCCCAACACCAGAACCGCCATATCCGCACCCAGAACCGCGCGCAGACGGTTGACCCAGGCCGAGAATGCTGCCGGCTCATCGCTACCGGCAGAGGGCAGCGCATCGCTCCGCTTGCTCTCGGCCTGACTGTCCAGCTCTGAATGCGTATCCATGAGACCTCCGGTCATTACGATCCGGTCCAGTCCGCGATAAGTCAATGTTTGTTACGGGTTTCCCGAGGAAAGCCGCGGTCTGTGCGCAGTGGCCGGGCAGGCGATCAGCGCTGGGGCGCTGGACAGGGGGGCGCGCAACGGTTTCCTGAACTTGGGGCCGTTGCCGCCCGAAAACCGTGGTCGGCACCCCCGAAGATCCGGAGCGATACCTAGACGCCCAGACCGTTCTGCATCGTCAAGGCGATGGAGATCCTCTAGCCCTGCGCCACTGCCCGGCACTCAGCCGTCGAGAAAGCCGTTGACCATCCGCGCCGTGCCTTTCGGGTCGGTGACCATGAACAGATGACCGTCATCGACAAGTTCCAGCCGCGCGTCGGGGATCAGCCGGGCCAGCAGCCTGGCGTTGGCGACGGGGATGAGCGGATCGTCGGTGCCCGATATCACCAGTGTCGGCTGCTTCAGCCGCCACAGCCAGTGAACGCTGGTCCAGCCGGTCATCGCCAGCAGTTGCAGCATGTAGCCAGCATTGGACGAAGGTTTCATCCCCGACACATGCGCGCCGATCAGGCCATCGTCAGTGCGGAACGCCCCGCCATAGATCTCGGCGGCGATGGAGCGCATGTAGCCCGGATCGGTATAGCGCTTGATACTGGCCATCCGCGACAGGACGGAGGGTTTTCCGGGCACCATCGTCCAGCCCGACGAGGTGGCCACCAGCACCAGCTTGCGGCAGATGCGCGGGTACTGCCACGCGAACTGTTGCGCCAGACCGCCGCCCCAGGACACGCCGGAGACATCGCAGCGGTCGATCCCAAGTATCTCGAGCAGGTGTTTCGCAAGGCGGGCCAGCGTCGCGGGCCGGTAGGGCAGCGCGGGCATCGGCGATCCGCCGACCCCGGGCACGTCGAAAAGCACCGCACGCCGGTCCCCGAGGGCCTCGAGAAACGGAAACCCCAGTTCGAGATTGGCGCCGATGCCGTTGAACATCAGCAAAGGCGGTTTGTCCATGCTGCCGGATTTTATCGCCACATGCAGTTTCTGGCCGCGGACGTCGATTGTATCGACCGTTATTCCCTCGGGGATGCTGCGGTCCGGCCGCGCCTTGGTCTGGGTTGTCATGCTGATGGGGATCCTGTGAAAGAGGGAATGCTCAGGGTTCGAACACGTAAGTGCCGGGCGCGGGTCCGAGTGCCGGAAATTTCTTGCTGCCCGGCTCTTTCGGGGCATTGATCTGCTTTCCGGATTTCTCTTTCAGCATTTCACCCCAGTCGATCCACCAGCTGCCTTCGTGCTTCTGGGCGGTTTCGGCCCATTTATCGGGATCGCTCGCCTTGGCGTCGCCTTTCATGAACCACGCTTTCGGGTTGCCGGGCGGGTTCAGCAGGCTTTGCAGATGGCCCGAGTTCGAGAGGATGAAGGTGGTATCGCCACCATAGAGGCGCGCCGTCTCGTATACCGCTTTCCACGGGGTGATATGGTCGGTGGTGCCCGCGATGACGTAAGAGTCGTAGTTCACCTTCGACATATCGATCTTTTCGCCCGCGACTTCCATCGCGCCGGGGGTCAGGAACGGGTTGGAAAAGATCATATCGAGGAAGTCACCGTGCAGCCCGGCCGGCAGCCGCGTGGTATCGGCATTCCAGTAGAGCACATCGAACGCCGGTGGCGCATTGCCCATCAGATAGTTGTTGACCCAGTAGTTCCAGATCAGGTCATTGGGCCGCATCCATGCGAACATCTTGGCCATGTCCTGCCCGTCGAGCACGCCGCGCGCCTTGCTGGCCAGCTTCGCGGCCTTGACCGTTTCAGGGGTGACCAGCGCGGCCATGTCGTTATCCGTGGATGCCATTGTATCGAGCACGCAGACAGCCAGAATGACCGAGTTGATCTTCTCCTCCCACCCCTTGGCGGCGAGCCATCCGGCATAGGTCGACAGGGTGATCCCGCCCGAACACGACCCCATGATGTTGACCGATTTCGCCCCCGTTATTTCCAGCGCGGCATCGCAGGCTTCGTCCAGCGCCTCGATATAGGTGGACATGTCCCAGTGGCTCTGGTCCTTCGTCGGATTGCGCCAGCTGATGCAATAGGGCTGGATGCCCTGGCTGAGCAGGAATTCGATCATGCTTTTGCCCGGCGCCATGTCGATCGAATAGTATTTGTTGATCTGCGGCGGCACGACCAGCAGAGGGGTCTGGTACACCTTGTCGGTATTGGCGGTGTAATGGACCAGTTCGATCACCTCGTTGCGGAACACCACGTTGCCCGGTGTCACGGCAAGGTTCTCTCCGACCTTGAACTTCGACGTATCCACCGAGGACGGCAGGCCGCCGTTTTCCGTCATGTCCGTAATCAGGTTTTGCAGCCCGTTCACCGCCGATTTGCCCCCGGTTTCGAAGAAATTCTTCAGGGCGGCGGGGTTGATGAAAAAGTTGTTCGACGGGGCCATCGTATCAACGAAGATCGAGGTGACCAGACGCGCGCGGGCCGCGTCCTTGTCGGGCAGGTCCAGTTCCTCGACCATCTCGGTCATCTTCTCGGCCCACGACAGGTAGCCCTGCATCATCCCCTTGGACAGCGCGTTGTTGTTCCACCCGCTGTCGGCAAAGCGCCGGTCCTTGCGGTCAGGTGCGATGTCCGAGCTCTGGGTCGCGATCTTTGTCAGGTCGTTTGCCAGTTCCATCCATTTGCTCATGATCGCCTGCGGCTGTGCGGCCATGGCGCGGGCCAGATTGGTGCCCGCACCCAGCATATCCTCGACCTTCAGAGTCACCAGCGGATTGAGCGCCAGCGTGTTTTCCGCCGCATTCTCGGCGATATCACGGTGGTTGCGCGACATCTTGGGCTTGTCATCACTCATCTTGCATCCTTTCGGTCAGGTTTCCGCCTCTGGTCCCGGCACCAGAATGGCGAGGCTTTCGGCCAGCAGGGCAGGGCGGTCGCTGCCCTCGATCTCCATCGTGTTCTCTGTCTTCATCAGGTACTGGCCGTTTGGCTTGCGATCAAAACCGGTCAGTTTCGATGTCAGCCGCAGCCGCGCGCCCACGGGCACCGGCGCAAGGAACCGCACCTTGTCGAGGCCGTAGTTCAACGCCGCCGCCGTGCCGGCAGGCACGACACCGATTTCCATGGCCATGGCAGACAGCAACGACAGCGTAAGGTAGCCGTGTGCGACCGGACCGCCGAAGGGGCTTTCGCGTCTGGCACGTTCGACATCGGTGTGAATCCACTGGCTGTCGCCGGTGCAATGGGCGAATTCGTTGACGGCATCCTGCGTGACCTCGTGCCACGAGGAGGTTCCCAAGGGCGCGCCAATCATTCCGGCCATGCTGGCAAAGGTCAGATCCGTCATCGCCTGTCCTCCCTTCGCGCCCGTCAACCGGACATTTCCCTGACCGCCGCATCGCGCAATTCGCGGCGCAGGATCTTGCCCACGTTGGTCTTGGGCATCTCGTCCACGAAGCGCACGTGCTTGGGCTTCTTGTAGCCGGTCAGTTCACGGGTGCAGAATTCGCGCACGTCCTTTTCGCTCAGATCCGGTCTGGCGCGGGTGACGAACAGCATCACCGCCTCGCCGCTGGCGGTGTCGGGCACACCCACGCAGGCGGCTTCTTCGACCCCGTCGAGGTTCATCGCCACGGCCTCGATCTCGTTGGGGTAGACGTTGAAACCGGACACGAGGATCATGTCCTTCTTGCGGTCCACGATACGGGTGAACCCGCGCTCGTCCATGATGCCGATATCGCCGGATTTGAAAAATCCGTCCTCGGTCATGACCTCGGCGGTGGCATCGGGGCGCTGCCAGTAGCCCGCCATGACCTGCGGCCCGCGAATGGCAATCTCGCCGCGTTCACCCGTGGGCATATCGTTGCCGTCGTCGTCGATGATCTTGATCTCGACGTTGGGCATCGGCAGGCCGATGGTGCCGGAATAGGCATCTGTATCGGTGGGATTGCACGTCACCCCCGACGAGGTTTCGGACAATCCGTAGCCTTCGCAGATCGGACATCCGGTGATCGACAGCCACTTCTTCGCCACCGCTTCCTGCACGGCGGTGCCGCCGCCGTTGGCGATGCGCAGCTGGCTGAAATCCAGCTTGGCGAATTCGGGATGATTGGCCAGACCGTTGAACAGGGTGTTCACACCCGGAAACACGTGAAACCGGTACTTGCCGATTTCCCTGATCGTCGCATCCATGTCGCGCGGGTTCGGGATCAGCACGTTCACCCCGCCCGACCGCATCGACAACAGCGAACAGGTGATGAAGGCAAACACATGATAAAGCGGCAGCGCGCAGATGAACGTCAGCTGCCCCTCGATCGGTTTGCGGCTCAGCCCGGGCTGCATCCATGCCTCTGACGACAGCAGGTTCGCGATCACCGTGCGGTGCAGCAGGGTCGCCCCCTTGGAGACCCCCGTCGTCCCGCCGGTATATTGCAGAACCGCCACATCGTCGGCCGTGACCACCGGCTTTTCCAGCGTCATGCCCGCACCGGCAGACAGAACCCGCGACAGGCGGATGTGGCCCGGCAGCCGGTAGGGCGGCACCGCCTTGCGCACGCGCCGGATCACGAAATTGGTGAGGATCCCCTTGGGAAAGCCCAGCAAGTCGCCGACACCTGTCACGACCGTATGCGCGATCTTCGTCTTCGACAGCACCTTGTCGAGCGTTTCGGCAAAATTCTCGAGGATGAATATCGCCTTCGCACCGGAGTCGTTGAGCTGGTGCTCAAGCTCGCGCGGCGTGTAGAGCGGATTGACATTCACCGCGATGAACCCCGCGCGCAGGATACCCGCCAGAACCACCGGATATTGCAGCACATTGGGCATCATGATCGCGACGCGGTCGCCCTTTTTCAGCCCGAGGCCCTGCAGATAGGCCCCCACGGCCCGCGACATCCGGTCGAGATCGCCGTAGGTCAGCGCCTTGTCCATCAGGATATAGGCGTCCTTGTCGGCGTATCTGGAAAAGCTTTCCTCAAGCAGATCAATCAGCGAGCCATACTGGTCGACATCGACTTCGGCTGGCACGCCGGACGGATAGGCATCGGTCCAGTAACGTGTCATTTCATCCTCCCGCGCTCTGGCAAAAACCTCGTTTGTCGGGCCTTCATCACAGAGCCATACGCCCCCGAATGACGGGGCGCTTGACCGAGGTTATAGATTTTAGTCAACTGATCAAGCGGGAGCGCAGCGTCAACGTGGAGGAGCGGGAGGCGAATGAAGCAACTCAGCGGGATCGACGCAACCTTCCTTTACATGGAGACGGACAAGACCCCGATGCATGTGGCGGGGCTGACGCTCTATGACCTGCCGAAAGGCTTTCGCGGCTCTTTTCACAAGCATTTCACCGAGTTCTTCAGGGGCAGGGTGCATCTGGTCCCGATCTTCGGGAAGAAGCTGGCCACGGCTGCTTTCCAGATCGACCACCCCGGCTGGGTGGACGCGGGCGAGCTTGATTTCGATTACCACATCCAGTCCGCCAAATTGCCGAAGCCCGGCACACGCAAGCAATTGGAGGAACTGGTGGGCCGGCTCCACGCCGACCGGCTCGACCGGCGCAGGCCGCTGTGGCAGTTTACCGTGATCGAAGGTCTGGAGGGGCGGAAGGCCGCGCTCTATTCCAAGGTCCACCATGCGGCCATAGATGGTGGCGCGGGCATGGTGATCACCAAAGCACTTTACGACGTGACCGAAGAACCCCGCGAGGTTCCGGCCCCCGAACCGAAACCGCCCGTGCGCAAACCCGGCGATCTGGAACGCGCGGTGCTGAGCCTGTCGGACATCACATCCAACATCGTTCGCCAGCAGCTGACCTTTGTCGAGAATATCCCGAAGATGGTCAGCCAGATGACAGATATGATCGCGCCCGTTCTGGCGGGCAAGATCGGTCTGCCGCAGATGCTGGCCCCGCGCACCCCTTTCAACGTCACGGTCGGACCCGAGCGCAGCTATGCCGCGCGGTCGGTATCGCTGTCGGACGCCAAGGCGATCGCAAAGGCCACCAGCACCAAGCTGAACGATGTGGTCATGGCGATCACCAGCGGGGCGTGCCGGCGCTATCTGAAGGACCGTCAGGCGCTGCCGGATGCAGCGCTGGTTGCCTTTGTCCCGATCTCGATGCGCGAGGTCGGCAATTCGGACCTGAACAATCAGGTCTTCGGCATGAACGTGCCGCTGGCCACCAACTACGGCGATCCCCTGAAACGGCTGAAAAAGATCGCGCAGGAATCCGGCGCGACCAAGACGCTGGCCGCCAGCGTAAAGGACACAGCGCCAAGCGATTTCACCCTGATCGGCGCGCCGACGCTGCTGCCAGGCCTGATGCAGCTTTACGGCGGGACCCGGCTGGCCGATCACATTCCGCAGGTGGTGAACCTGTGCATCTCGAACACGCAAGGACCACCGTTTCCGCTGTTTTGTGCGGGCGCGAAGGTGACCGCCCTCTATCCGGTGTCCATCGCCACCCACGGTGTCGGCCTTAACGTGACCGTGCAAAGCTATCTCGACCATCTGGATTTCGGGGTCACGGCGGATGCAAAAGCGCTGCCCGACGCGGACCTTTTCGGCGACTTGCTGGTTGCATCCTTTGAAGAGCTGAAAGCGGCCAGCAGCGCCATGCCCGCGGCCTGAACCCAGCGGCTGCCGATCCCTCAATTCACTTGCTGACCCGACGGATGCGTTGACAGAGCAACTTTATGTCGTTTCAGTGATTCCATGCGAAACGAAGTTGCGGGCGAAGGATAGATATCTTGACTGACACGACAACGATTGCACCAAGCAAGGCTCTGCTTCTGATGGAAGGGCGTGCGATACCGGAACTCTTCGGCTTCGTCGCGGCCCTGCCGACACTGACCGCCCTCGCGCCGCGCGGCGACGGGCAACCGGTGCTGGTGCTGCCCGGTCTGACCACCAGCGACCGTTCGACCACATCCCTGCGCAGCTTCCTCAAGACCAAGGGATATCCCGCCTACGGCTGGAAGCTGGGGATGAATTTCGGCCCGCGTCCGGGGGTCGAGCAGGGCTTGATCGACCTTGTCCACAAGCTGAGCGACAAACATGGGCGCACCGTCAGCATCGTCGGCTGGAGCCTTGGTGGGATCTACGCCCGGCAGCTGGGCAAGATGATGCCGGACAGCATCCGGCAGGTCATCTCGCTGGGCAGCCCCTTTGGCGGGCATCCGCGCGCCACGAACGCATGGCGCGTCTACGAAATCGCAAGCGGGCAAAGCGCCCATGACACCGACAGCCACATGGGCGGGGCGATTTCCGCGCCGCCACCGGTCCCTACAACCGCGATCTACAGCAAGACCGATGGCATTTGCGCGTGGCAGAACTGCATCGAGGCGCGCAGCGACATCGCGGAAAACATCGAGGTCAAAGCCAGCCACTGCGGTCTGGGCCACCATCCTGCCGTGGTCTACGCCGTGGCGGACCGGCTGGCCCAGCCAGAGGGCGCGTGGAAACCCTTTGACCGCTCGGGCTTCAAAAGCGTGATCTATCCCGCGCCGTCCTATCCGGTCTAGGCCGGGGACGGCGCAGCGTCGCGGTCAGTCCTTCTTCTTGCCGGACAGCTCTTCGACGCTTTCCATGACGCGCTGCTTGAGCACTTCGAAGGTCTCGACATTGCCCTGACGCACGATCTCGACCATCTCGGGTGTGGTCTGCATGGTGGCGTCAAAGGTCTTGCGGGCAATCTCCATCGGGGCCGACATCATCGCGGCCGGATCGGAGGATTTGCTGGCCTCCTGCACACTGTCAGAGATATCGGCAAGGGTCCGTTCCAGCGCCTCGCGCTGCTTGGCCATAAGCGCCTGCGTGCTGCTGGAGCTGACCTGTGCGGCCGCCTGCATCGCCTGAAGGTTCTTGCGATGCTGGTCCATCATCGTGTCGAGATCGGGACCAGGAATTTTCAACGATTTCCCGAAGTCCTGGAACATGTCCATGAACGGGTTCTTGGGCTGGTCTGCCATGGTTCTATCTCCTCCTGCTGCTGTCCGGCTGGTCCGGTCAGTGGTCCGTCATGTTAGTCGCGCGGACATGCGCATCACAAGAAAAGAGTTTCCACCGCATAAAGCAGGACCCCCACACAGCCCCCGATGATCATCCCGTTGAAGCGGATATACTGCAAATCCTGCCCCACGTTGGCTTCGATCAGCCGGATCAATTGCTGCATGTCCCATGACCGCACCTGATCGGCCACATAGGTCGCCACACCGTCGCGCTGGTCCTCCACGAGGTTCGAAAGGACGGTCACCATTCCGGTGTTGATATCCTCGCGCAGTTTGGGCTCGGTGGTCAGGCTTTCGCCGATCTCGACCAGCATTTCGGCCAGCCGGTCGACCAGAACGCTGTCGTCCGAGGCCAGATCGCGCAGGATAAACGCCTTCAACTCGTCCCAGAACTGCTCTGCGGCGTCGTTCACCTCGGGCCGCGAAAGGATGTGCTGCTTTACGCGCTCGACCTGCGCGGCAAACCCCTTGCTCTGTCGCGTGCGCTCCACATAGTCGACGAGGAATTCCTCGAATTCGTGGCGCAGCGGGTGGTCCTTATCGGCCTGTACTTCTTCCAGAAGTTCGGTGGCGCTGCGGATAATCCGCTCCAGCAGCAGGCTGTCGGCCCCGATCACGTTGAAAAGCACCGGAAGCTCGCTCTTGATCTTTGTGCGGATGATGGCGACCGTATCGACCTGATTGACGAAATTGCTCAGCGCGTCCAGCAGATCGTCCAGCAGGCGCTGGTGACGGCCGTCCTTTGTAAAGGTCTCGAGCACACCGCTGAGAAGGGGGGCCACATCCGTGCGCCCGATCTGCTGGGTGACCTTGCGGGTCGCGATCTGCACCAGTCCGCGCTCGTCGACCGACTGGATGAATTGGGGCACGAAACGGACGATGAATTGCGCCAGCCCCTGCGCGCGCGACCGCGACGACAGCCAATGGGATATCTCTCCGGCAAAGTCGATTTCGCGCAATTTCTGCGCGACCTGTTCGCGGTCAAGGAAGTTGGTGTTGATGAACCGGCCCAGATTGTCGGCGATGCGGTGCTGGTTGTTGGGAATGATCGCCGTATGCGGGATCGGCAGGTTCAGCGGGCGCTTGAACAGCGCCACCACCGCATACCAATCCGCAATGCCGCCGATGGTCGCCGCTTCGGCAAATGCCGCGACGATGCCGAAGGCGGGATATTCACGCTCCAGCAGCTTGGTGATGATCAACGTGATGAAACAGGCCACCAAAACCGCCGTCGCCAGAAACTTGATGCGGTTAAGCTGCCTGAGCTTTTCGGTCTCCGTGGGGTCCAGATGTCGCACGCGCACTCTCAATTCTGCTGGGATGCCTGACAGTAGCAGCACCCCGCCGAAGGTCAACGTGCTGCATCGCAGCATTTCGAGCGGGGCGCAGGTGGCTAAAGGCAAGGGCACCAAGCCGCCGCACAAGATTTTCTCCGGCCTGCGGATGCGCTATAACGCCATATTTTTATGGCTTTATGGCCGATTTAGGCGACGCTCGAAATTTTTACCCAACGTCACAATGGGGAAATGTTGCAATGCAGCATTTGATGCCCCATATACCTTTCATCCCGGGTTGAAGAGCAAACGGGACCAACCCATAGCTTGAACAGAATGGATGAACACGATGACCAAGAAGACAGAAAACGCGACTAAAACCGCAGCCGAAAAAGCGGCCGAAGCCGTTGACGCAACCGAGACAAAGATCGCCGACCGCGTCACCGAAGGCGCGCGCGAGCTGGTGAAACGCTCGACCGCGACTGCCAAAGAGCGTGCGGATGACGCATTCGTCACAACCAAGAAATACAACGCCGACCTTGAGAACATGCTGGTCCGTGCCGCCCGCGGCTACACCAACATCCTCGGCAACATTGCCGAAGCGGCATTCGTCAACGTGAACCGCGGCATCATGACCGCCGAGAAGCTGGCCGAAGCGAAATCGCTTCAGGAAGCCGTGACAATCCAGACCGAGTACGTGCGCGAACAGTCCACATGCTCGATCGGCAATGCCCGCGCCGCGTTCGAATACATTCGCGACGTTGCAACGGAAAACGGTGCAGCCCTGCGCGACACAGCGACAAAAGCCTGGAAGTCCGAAAAGGCCGCCTGAGCCCTGACGCGACCCAGATGCGAAAAGCCCGCCAACCGGCGGGCTTTTTTGCGTCTGGCGGCTGGTCTTATCCAGAGACCCAGACATCGAGGTTGTATCGCCCCTGCGCCGACATCTGATCAAGCCAGGCATCGGCGGCTTCGGCATTCACATCCATTTCCTCGGAATAGATCAGCGATAGCGCCCTGCGCACGTCCGGCTCCATCCGGCTGCCATCGCCACACACGTAGATGCGCGCGCCCTTGTCGATCAGCGACCACACGGCGTCGCGGTTGTCGCGGATCAGATCCTGCACATAGGTCTTCTTTTTCTCCACCCGCGAAAACGCCACGTGAAGATCCGCAATGCCCTTGGCCGATGCGGTCTCAAGCTCTTCGCGGTAGATGAAATCCTGATCGGGATGACGGCAGCCGAAGAACAAAAGGGCAGGGCCGATGTCTGTCCCTGCGTCTTTCAGCGCCGTGCGTTCGGCCAGAAATCCGCGAAACGGGGCGATGCCTGTGCCGGGGCCGATCATGATGATCGGTGTCGTCGGATCGTCCGGCAGGCGGAAGTCGTCCGCTGTTCCCCGCAGGGCCACATGGATCGCGTCTCCCGCAGCCAGACCGGCCAGATAGGTCGAGCAGACTCCCTCGAACCGTCCCCGCCCGGAAATCGCCGGTTCGTTTACGACACCCACGGTAATCGAGCAGCTGCCGGCATCGGGCACCGGCGCCGAGGAGATCGAATAGTAGCGCGGTGTCAGCATCGGCATCAGTTCGAGGAACACACCGAAAGGCAACTCGCAGGCGGCGAATTCCTCCAGCAGGTCCAGCACCGACAGCCGCTTTTGAAGCACCTCGGTCTTGTAGGCGTCACCGGCCAGCGTCTCCAGCTTGGGCCCCGAATGGGGGCAGTCGGTGTAGCGCGCCAGTGTTGCCACATCGCGGCGCGAGGCGACGGACTGAAGTTCGAGCATCTGCGAGAGCACGGTCTTGACCGACAACGCGGTATCCAGCGGAAGCTGGCTGTGCTCGCCCGCGGCGGATGTCAGGCGGATCTGCGCATCGGCGCCGAAATCGAACCGTTTCAGAACCCGCCCCACAAGGCTGTCAGCGTTGACCGGCACCACGCTCAGATGATCGCCGGTGCGGTAGGTGGCACCGGCTGGCAGATCGACCTCGATATGCCGTGTCGACCGGCCGGACGCCTGCGTATCCTGCAACTCGCGGTTCTGGGTGATGCGGGCAGGGGCGGCGCCAGCCAGATCGACCACCGGGTTGACCTGCCGCGCGGGCAGCCTTTCGACGGTGTATAGCGGGGCGGCCTGTGACGCATCGGTCAGCTCCACCTCCAGCGCCAGCGCCGAGGCGACGGCGGGCCAGACACCGCTCGCCCAAGCATCGAATTGTTCGTCGATGTCGTCGCGCGCATCGCCTTCGGCCCGCGCTGTGATGCGTGTGGCACCGAGACGCTCGAGCCTTTCGTCGATCAGGCGCGGCGTGGCCTGAAATGTCGCCGCCCAATCGCTGTGGCCACAGCCGAAAACCGCGTATTGCACGCCCTTCGCGGCCCCGTCCTCGGCCGTTTGCAGCCAATCGACGAATTTGGCCGCATTATCCGGCGGCGACCCGTTGTAAGAGGCGCAGGCGATCAGAACCGCGCCTTGGGTCGGCAGTTTTGCCGTGTAGCTGTCCAGATCGGCCAGCGTCACGTCAAATCCGTTCAGATCGGCAGTGCGCGCGAGATCGCGGGCGTATTCCTCGGTAGAGCCGAGGTTGGAGCCATAAAGCACCAGCGCGGGCGTGCCGTGGCTCGGGCGCTTGGCAGCATCGGTCAAACCGCCCGCCGCGGCCTCGGCTTCGACGGACGATCCCGGCACCAGATTGGAGCGCTGGATGTCCCGGCGCAGCTTTACCTTCATCGTCAGGCCATCCGGCTTGATCGACATGCTTTCCTTGATCTTGAACTGCCACTTCCTGTGGTCGATCAGCTCGAACCGCTGGAGGATCATGCCGACGACCAGAACCGCCTCCTGCATCGCGAACTGGCGTCCGATGCAGGCGCGCTGGCCGTTTCCGAAGGGTTTGTAGGCGTTGACCGGTCGCGCGGCCACCGCGTCGCGGTCGAAATTGTCGGGGTTGAACTCCTCCGCATTCTCGCCCCAGACGGATTTGTCGCGGTGCAGCATCAGCGACAGCACCGTGGTGAAGGTCCGCTCCTTGAGCTTGAATTTCCCGCAGATCACCTCGTCCTTGTAGGGATAGACAGAAAAGGCGGGGGCGGTCGGCCAGAGGCGCAGCGCCTCGAGCAGGATCTGGTTGATATAGGTCAGCTGGTTGACCTGCTTGAGCGTCGGTTGAACGGAAATATCGCGTCCCAGCACTTGATCGACCTCGGCGTAGGCTTTCTCCAGCACATCGGGGTGGTTCATCAGGAAATACATGGTGAACGACAAAAGCCCCGACGTGGTTTCGTGCCCCGCAATCAGGAAGGTGTTGATCTGGTAGCGGATGTTTTCGTCGGAAAGGCTTTCGCCGGTGACCTTGTCCACACCGTCGAGCATGTAGTTCAGCAGATCGTTTTCGGCCCTGTTTGCGCTGCCGCGACGCTCTGCGATGATGTCATCGACCAGCTTGTTCATATAGCTGACATCACGCTGCATCCGGTCGAGCCGCTTTTTCAGGATCTGCTGCTCGAACGGCAGGCCGCGCTGCATCATGCAGGTCTCAAGCGTGTTGGTCAGCGCATTGATGAAGGGGTGATACCCCTCGCGGTAGAATGAATTGAAGCGGTAGTTGAAGCCGCAGATGCCGATGGTATCGAGCGCGACCGCCGTCATGTCGTGGATCACGTCGATTTCGTCGTCGCTGTTGAGCCGCTCCCATTTCAGACAAAGCTGCCCGGCCACATCCAGCATCATCGGGAAATAGTTGCTCATCGCCTGCCGGCTGAAGGTGGGCAGCAGGATGTTATGGGCCTTGCCCCAGTTTTCTTCCTGCGTGTCGCCGGTGAACAGCCCGTCACCGCCGATCGCGCGCACCCGCCGCAGTGATCCGCGCACCGCCTTGTCAAATCGGGCTTCCTCGCACAGCTCGTCCACCAGATCGTGCCCCGACACCACGACCAGCGGCGTCCCCATCATGTCCATCCGGAAAATCGGCCCCAGATCGCGGGTCAGATCCATCAGGCTTTGAAGAGGTTTGTCCTTGTCGACCGAAAGCATGTTGCCGACGACAGGTTTCTTGTCGGGCATCGGAATCCGTTCGAGTTGATCCTTTGCAGCCATCGGCCAATCCTCCTCTTCCGCTGGAGTTTCAGTCGGCAGATTATGGCGCCACAAGTCAACATTTTTGATTTTGAAGCGGGCCTTGCGTCTATCGTTCCGGACACGCCCGTATGGTTTGGCGGCCCTGTAGCCGCGATACCGGAAGGATCACGCCCCCAAGCGAAAACGCCTCCCGAAGGGGAGGCGCAAAAAGATTTCATGACAGGATCGGAATGCGCGCTCAGCGCCCCCAGGTGCGGACCACACCGCAGTCCATATGCACGAAATTGGAACCGGAGTAGCGACCGACGCCACCGCCACGACAGACGGCAGCGGCTTTGGCGATCTGGCCGACCGAGCGGGAATTCAGGCGAAGATCGGCAGCCTGTCCGCGCATGTGCAGGGAATTCTTTGCGACACCGCTAGACCGCGACCGCAGCATCGCGTTCGTCTTGGGGCTGCGGTAGCCTGACAGAAGCATGTAGGGCTCGTCCACATCCAGCAGATTGTGCGCGGCGGCCATGATGTCGAAATTGCGGATGTCCATCTTGTAGACATCGTCGGTGCGCCAGTCGCGCATGAAGTGGTTCACTTCGTTGATGGCGTCGCCGATGTATTCACCTTCGACCCAGTAGATCATGTCGATCCGTTCACCGGTGCGGCCCGAATACATCTTGATCCGGCGAATGTCGCCTGCGCCGCGCAGAAAACCTGCTGCATTAGCGTATGTCGGTGCCGCCGCAACGGCTGTGGTTGCAAACGCTGCGCCAATGAAGCCGCGGCGTGTCATGCCGGTCGATTTGCCTGTCATACTGTCTGTCCCGTTTTCTGCCCGATTTTGAGCACACCTGTAGAAGTTGCCAATGTGTCCGCGATGTTACACGGATCTTATTTTCATCTCCCCAGATGCGCCTCGTGTATTACATGGCAAAAAATTTGAACCAAGTGATGAATCGGTTTGGTTCCATCATCCGACAAGTTTAGGCAATTTTTTGCGCATTTGAGGAAATGCACCGGCAAACCCGTGCTCTGCGAGGGCCAATGGTTGCGTTTGCGCACCATTCCGATCGCGCGATCGCGTGCTGATCGCTTTGTGATTGGACAGGAACCCAATTGCCAAAGAAGAGTTGGACAAGGCACAAGCGCGCAACGGGGGACGACCATGCTCAACGGAAAAACAGCCAGACGGCTCGGACGAATGGCTATTCTAGGGGCGGCAGTCGGTGTGGGGCTTGCGATTGCACCGGGCGTGGCAAGCGCGCAGGTCACGGCGTTCAAACAGGCGGTCGCCGAGACGGGCGCGCGCGATGATGCGATCGCCGCCTTCTATCGCGGCCAGAATTTTGAGGCGATCTGGACCGGCGCGGACGACACGCATATGGCACGGCGGGCGGCACTGCTTTCCGCGTTGCGCTCGGCGGGCGATCACGGTCTGCCGGTGGCGCGCTACGATGTGGACGCGCTGGAGCGCCGGATGGCCACCGCACGCACGCCCCGCGACCTCGGCGCGCTCGAAGTCGAGATGACACAGATGTTCCTCCGCTATGCCCGCGATATCCAGAGCGGCGCGCTCGTCCCGTCGCGGGTGGTCAGCGGCATCAAGCGCGAGATCGAATATACCGATCCTGCCACGTTGCTGGCGGGCTTGCTGCGCGCACAGCCGGCATCCTACCTGCGCGATCTTGCGCCACGCACGGTCGAATATACTGCCCTGATGAAGCAGAAGATGCTGCTGAAGGAGAAGATGGAGCAGGGCGGCTGGGGGCCTTCGGTCAACGCCAGCAAGCTGGAACCGGGCGATACCGGCCCCGCAGTGATCGCGCTGCGCAACCGGCTGATGACCATGGGGTATCTGCCCCGCTCGAACGCGCGCAGCTACGACAGCGCCATGTCTGAAGCGGTGCGCGCGTTTCAGGCCGCCCACGGGCTGGAAATTGACGGCGTGGCCGGAACGGGCACCATCGGCGAGCTTAACGAGCCCATCGAGAAGCGGCTGCAATCGGTTCTCGTGGCGATGGAGCGCGAGCGCTGGCTTCACAAGAAGCGCGGCGAGCGTCACATTCTGGTAAACATCCCCGATTTCACCGCCAAGATCGTCGACAACGGCCAGATCACCTTCGAGACGCGTTCGGTTGTCGGCGCCAATCGCGAGGACCGTCCGACACCGGAGTTTTCGGACGAGATGGATCACATGGTCATCAATCCCAGCTGGTATGTACCGCGGTCTATCGTCGTGAACGAATATCTGCCCGCGCTGAAACGCAACCCCAATGCGGTCAGCCACATCCAGATCACCGACCGGCGCGGCCGCGTGGTGAACCGCTCGGCGGCGAATTTCGCGGGCTACACCGCGCGCACCTTCCCGTTCTCGATGCGCCAGCCGCCCAGCCGGTCGAACGCGCTGGGGCTGGTGAAATTCATGTTCCCCAACAAATACAACATCTACCTGCACGACACGCCCGCCAAGTCGCTGTTCAGCCGTGAGGTCCGCGCCTTCAGCCACGGCTGTGTGCGTCTGAACGATCCGTTCGATTTCGCCTACGCCCTGCTGGGCAGACAGGAGGCCGATCCCGAAGCGTTTTTCCAGCGCAAGCTGCGGGGGGGTGCGGAAACCCGCGTCAATCTCGAAACCCCCGTGCCGGTGCACATCATCTACCGCACCGCTTATACGGACGCGCGCGGCAAGCTGAACTTCCGTCGCGACGTCTATGGGCGGGATGCGGCGATCTGGGCGGCACTGCGCAAGGCAGGGGTGGAACTGCCCGGCGTTCAGGGGTAAATCTTCGCGCAACCTGAAAGGGGTTGCGCATATGGGCCACACAATCCAAAGCATCGCTACCGCGCTGGGGGCCTCGGCCCACGGCGATGTGGATCTGGTTGTCTCCGGCGTCGCGGAACCCGCGATGGCGGGCCCTGAGCAAATGGCGCTGGCAATGAATCCCAAATATGCCGAGGCTTTGTCGGCTGGCCGCGCCCGCGCCGCCATGCTGTGGGAAGGGGCCGATTGGGCGTCGTTCGGGCTGGAGGCTGCGATCATCGCGCCGCGCCCGCGCTTTGCCATGGCCGGCCTGACGGCCATGATGGATCCCGGTCAGGGTTTTGGCGAGGGGATCCACCCCTCCGCCTTTGTCGATCCGGATGCGCGGCTGGGCCGGAATGTCAGTGTCGGCCCGCTTGCTGTGATCTCCAAAGGCGCGCGGATCGGGGACAATTCGGTCATCGGCCCGCAGTGTTTCGTGGGCTGCGATGCCACGCTGGGGCAGAATGCCTTTCTGCGCGAAGCGGTCAGCATCGGCGCGCGCGTGACCATCGGCGCAGGCTTCATCGCGCAACCGGGCGCACGGATCGGCGGCGACGGCTTTTCCTTTGTCACGGCAGAGCCAAGCGGCGTCGAGGCTGTGCGCGAAACCCTCGGTGACAGGGGCGACACGCAAGCGCAGCCGTGGACACGGATTGCCAGCCTCGGCGCGGTGACCATCGGAGATGATGTCGAAATCGGAATGGGTGCCACCATCGACTGCGGCACTGTCCGCGACACGGTGATCGGGGATGGCACCAAGCTCGATAATCAGGTGCATCTTGGCCATAACGTCGTGATCGGGCGCAACAGCCTGATTTGCGGTCAAGTGGGCATCGCGGGGTCGGCGACCATCGGCGACAACGTTGTGCTGGGCGGCCAGTGCGGCGTCAGCGACAATATCTTCGTCGGTGACGGCGTGATCGCGGGCGGCGGCACAAAGCTGATGTCGAACGTGCCCGCAGGGCGCACGATGCTGGGCTATCCGGCCACGCAAATGGACAAGCAGGTCGAAAGCTACAAGGCGCTGCGCCGTCTGCCACGTCTGATGGCCGACGTCGCAAAGCTGAAAGAAGCACTTCTCAAATCGCAGAAGGGCTCCTAAATCAGGGCTGCCGGAAGGAAGGAGTGCACCACGATGAGCATCAAGGATCAGGTCATCGCGATCATCGCCGAGCAGGCAATGCTGGAGCCCGAGGACGTAACCCTGCAGAGCACGCCCGAGGATCTGGGCATCGACAGTCTGGGTCTGGTGGAAAGCATCTTCGCCATCGAGGAAGCCTTTGACATCACTGTCCCGTTCAACGCCAACCAGCCCGAAGAGTCGGATTTCGACATTTCGTCGGTCGCGACAATCGTGGCGGGGATCGAACGCCTGAAGGCCGAGCAGGCCGCGTGAAACGGGTTGTCATCACCGGTGCCGGAACGATCAACGCGTTGGGCCATTCCGTTCCCGCCACGCTTGAGGCGATGCGAGAGGGCAGGTGCGGGATCGGCCCGCTCGACATCCGCGATGTGGACCGGCTGCAAATCCGCATCGGCGGGCAGGTGCGCGGGTTCGAGGCCGAAGGCCGCTACAACCGCCAGCAGATATCGCTCTATGACCGGTTCACGCAGTTCACGCTTGCCGCCGCGCGCGAAGCCATCGAACAGTCCGGCCTGACCTTCACCGGCGAAACCGCCGCGCTGTCCGGTGTTGTTCTGGGCACGGCGGGGGGTGGCGTCAGCACATGGGACGACAATTACCGCGCGGTCTACGAAGAGGGCAAGAACCGCGTGCATCCCTTCGTGGTGCCGAAGCTGATGAACAACGCTGCCGCGAGCCATGTGAGCATGGAATGGAACCTCAAGGGCCCGTCCTTTACCGTCTCGACGGCCTGCGCCTCTTCGAACCATGCGATGGCGCAGGCCTTTGCCATGGTCCGCTCGGGCATGGCGCCCGCAATGGTCACCGGCGGATCTGAATCGATGCTCTGCTTTGGCGGGGTGAAGGCGTGGGAGGGCCTGCGCGTCATGTCCCGCGACGCCTGCCGTCCGTTTTCGGCCAACCGCAACGGCATGGTGCAGGGCGAGGGTGCGGGGATCTTCGTCTTCGAGGAATATGAGCATGCGCGCGCCCGCGGGGCCGATATTCTGTGCGAAGTGGCGGGGTTCGCGATGTCATCCGACGCGGGCGATATCGTGATGCCCTCCAAAAGCGGCGCGGCGCGGGCGATGGCGGGCGCGCTGGCGGACGGGCGGATCGACGCCTCCGAGGTGGGTTATATCAACGCCCATGGCACCGGCACGGCGGCCAATGACAAGACGGAATGCGCCGCCGTGGCGGATGTTTTCGGCCCCCACGCCGACCGGCTCATGATCAGTTCGACCAAATCCATGCACGGCCATCTGATCGGCGGCACCGGCGCGGTAGAGCTTCTGGCCTGCATCATGGCACTGCGCGACGGTGTGATTGCACCTACCATCGGCTACGAGGAACCCGATCCCGAATGCGCGCTGGACGTGGTGCCCAACGAGGCGCGGGAGGCGAAGGTGAAAGTTGCAGTATCGAATGCCTTTGCCTTCGGCGGGATGAACGCGGTTCTGGCCCTGCGCGCGATCTAGGCAGGCAGCGGTCGCCCGCGATACGGTCTGGTCGGCACGGGCGCCTACCAAAGCAAAAAGCCGCCCCCGAAGGGACGGCTTTCGCAACTCTCAAAGCGCTGCGGTTACTGGTCGATGACCGAAACCTTGTCGTAGGAGGCGGTGAAACCTTCGAGCGATAAGGCCAGTTTGACTTCCTGGTCGGGGGCAAGCGCGGGCACGATCGTCAGCACCGCCTCGCGACCGCGCTTCATCGCGGCGACATCCGCTTCGGTCAGACCCAGACGGACGTAGCAGCCGACGGGGTTGCAGAATGCATAGGGATAGCGGCGCGCCTTGCCGCCATCGATGGTCATGGTCAGCTGTTGGGGCAGGGCGGTCTCGAGCGGGACGATGATCGTGGCACCGGCCACGGCACGGCCACCGGCAGGAAGCCGGAACAGCGAGACTTCGGCAACCGGGGCGCCCTGACCGTCATCCAGCAACTGGTACATCTGGCAAGGCTCTTCGCCCTCGGCACCTTCCTCGGCGCGGATGCAGCGCATTTCCCACGCGCCGATTGTCTCGCGCGTGTAGGGCTGGCCGACCTGGCTTGCGGCATCGGCGTCCTCGCCAAGGCTCAACTGCTCCTCGACGGACTGCGCGGCAGGGGCGGTTTCACCTGTCTGCGCGGTATCATCGGTCTGCGCCGGAGTTGCGGTTTCGGCCGCGGTGTCCTCGGTCGTCTGGGCTCCCAGCGACAGCGGGCTCGCAAGCGCCAGTGCCGCACAAAGGGGGAAGGCAGTCAGAAATCTGGTCATGTCAAATCCGTGGTTTGATTGCTTTTCGCTTTCCTATCATCGTCGTGGTTGGATGTCAGGGGGGCGTGGCGGAGGGGAACGGCGTTTTTCTGCGCATCCCGAAACCGCGCCGAAAGCCGATCAGAACGGTCGAAAAACGGCATAAAAAAAGAGGGCGATCCTCGCCCTCTTTTTTGAATTTTTGTAACTCCCTGTCGGACTGTGCCGACTTGTAACGACACGTTATTGAACCTCCTGTCAGCGGTCAACACTTAAATTCACAGGGCGAAACCTGAGCGAAATTAACTGGTTGGTAAAAAAAAGCCGTGCCCGAAGGCACGGCCAGTCTGACAGGGAGGAAGTGTTCCGGCCCAAGGACATATGAACCGGAAACAAATTCACTATGGCGCGGAAAGGTTAAGTTAGTATGCTCTGTCGGGACGCGAAATGCGCCCCTGAGGGGGCTGCACAACCAATACGGGAGTACCTCTTCGTGAGCAGTGATATCTTTGTCGGTGGCGGTGGCCCCGACTATGCCGTGAAGCAGTTTCTCTCGCTGGGATACGCCAACCGGCACGGACTGATCGCCGGCGCAACCGGAACGGGAAAGACCGTGACACTGCAAATCCTCGCCGAAGGATTCTCACAGGCTGGCGTGCCGGTCTTCATGGCAGATGTGAAAGGCGATCTGAGCGGTCTGGCCAAAGCAGGCGATCCCGCGCACAAGCTGCACGATGCCTTTACAGGCCGTGCCGCGACGATTGGCTTCGACGATTATGCCTACGCGGCCTTTCCGGTCACCTTCTGGGATCTCTTCGGCGCGCAGGGCCATCCGGTCCGCACCACGGTGTCGGAAATGGGGCCGCTGCTGCTGTCGCAACTGCTGGAACTGACCGAAGCGCAGGAGGGCATCCTGAACATCGCCTTCAGGCTCGCCGATGAGGACGGATTGCCGCTGCTCGATCTCAAAGACCTCCAGGCGCTTCTGGTCTGGATCGGAGAGAACGCGCGCGACCTGTCGCTGCGCTACGGCAACGTGTCCGGCGCGTCCATCGGCGCGATCCAGAGACGGCTTCTGGTTCTGGAAAATCAGGGCGGTGCGCAACTCTTCGGCGAACCGGCACTGGCGCTGTCGGACCTGATGCGCACGGATGCGACGGGTCGCGGTATGGTCAACATCCTCGCCTCCGACAAGCTGATGGGCGCGCCAAAGCTCTACGCGACCTTCCTGCTGTGGCTGCTGTCGGAACTGTTCGAGGAACTGCCCGAGGTCGGAGACCCCGAAAAACCCAAGCTGGTGTTTTTCTTCGACGAAGCGCACCTGCTGTTCGACGATGCGCCAAAGGCGCTGGTCGACAAGGTCGAGCAGGTTGCGCGGCTGATCCGGTCGAAGGGTGTCGGCGTCTACTTCATCACGCAAAACCCCGCCGACGTGCCCGAAGACATCCTCGGCCAGCTTGGCAACCGCATCCAGCACGCGCTGCGCGCCTTCACCGCCAAGGACCGCAACGAATTGCGCCAGGCGGCAGAGACCTACCGCGAAAACCCCGCCTTCGACACCGAGGAAGCGATCCGCGAAGTCGGCGTGGGCGAGGCGGTCACCTCCATGCTGCAACGAAAGGGCGTGCCGGGCATCGTCGAGCGGACGCTGATCCGTCCGCCGTCGTCGCAACTGGGCCCGATTACCGACGCAGAGCGGGCGGCGGTCATGTCCGCGTCCCCCATGGCCGGTAAATACGACACCCTGCTGGACCGCGAGAGCGCGTTCGAGATTCTGCGAAAACGGGCCGAGGACGCGGCCCGCGAAGCAGAGCAGGCCGAAGAAGCCGTCGCGCGCGCCGAAGCCGAGCCCGACACACCCAGCCTACGGGAGTTCAAGAAGGCCCGCCGCTATGCGGGCAAGGGCGGGGCCTCGGGTTCTGCACCGGCGCGGAAAACCCGTGGCGCGGCCGAAGAAGGGCTCGGCGGTGCGCTGACCCAGATGGTGATCAAGGAACTCAAGGGCACCACCGGACGGCGCATCGTGCGCGGTGTTCTCGGTGGCCTTTTCAAAGGACGCTAGGCCGCCGTCCTCGCGAGGAGCGCGCGCAGCGCAGCGAGGAGCCCGGATTGCGGAACAGACAGAAACGGCAGGGCTTTGCAGGCCCTGCCGTTTTCTTATTTCTCGGGGATCAATCCGCGCGGGCTGAACCTGAGCACAAGGATCATGATCAGACCCATGGTCATCAGCCGCATCTGTGCGGCGCTCTCGATCAGATGGGCCTTGAGGGGGCTGTCCTCGGCCATGCCTGCGGTGATGATATCCATCAGGAACAGACCGATCGGTTCGACCTGAACCCACAGGAACCAGATCAGAAAGCCGCCCAGGATCGCACCCAGATTATTCCCCGACCCGCCGACGATCACCATCACCCAGATCAGGAAGGTAAAGCGCAGCGGCTGGTAGGTGCCCGGCGTCAACTGGCTGTCGAGCGTGGTCATCATCGCCCCCGCGATCCCGCAGACAGCCGAGCCGAGGATGAAGACCTGCAAATGCCGCTTGGTGACATCCTTGCCCATCGCCTCGGCGGCGACTTCGTTGTCACGAATGGCCCGCAGCATCCGCCCCCATGGCGAATGCAGCGCCCGGTGGCTCAGCCAGAAGATGATCAGCAAGACCGCGGCGAACAAAAGCGCGTAGAGGATCTTCACAAAGATCGTGGAGCCTTCGACCGGGTCGAACCCCAAGGACGCCGCGCGATCGACGAATGCCGCCGAATTCTGGAGATCGAGCTCATAGGGAACGGGCCGCGGGATGCCGACCACGTTCTTCACGCCGCGGGTCAGCCAGTCCTCGTTCTTGAGCATCGCGATGATGATTTCCGCGATGCCGAGCGTGGCAATCGCCAGATAATCCGACCGCAGGCCAAGCGCCGCCTTGCCGATCAGCCACGCGGCCCCCGCGGCAAAAAGCCCGCCCACCGGCCAGGCGATCAGCATGATCCAGCCATTGTCGCGGTAGGTCTCGTCAGTGCCGGGGTTCAGGCCGCCCAGATAGCCGGTCGCGGCGGGATTGACCGCCTCGATCGCCTCCACGCTGGGGTCCAGCAGGCCGCGGAACACAAAGAACCCGAAGATCAGGATCGCCATGATGGCAAGGCTGCGCGCCCGCCCCGGTGACATCCCCCGATAGGCAAGAACAGCGGCAAGGATCGTCGCCACCCCAAGGACCAGCGCGCCGATCACGCCCCAGCCGCCCGCGCCGAAAGCGCCCGGCGTGGCGGGCATCCCGATCAGCACCGCCGCCAGACCGCCGAGCGCCACAAATCCCATGACGCCCACGTTGAACAGGCCGGCAAAGCCCCATTGCAGGTTCACGCCCAGCGACATGATCGCCGAAATCAGCCCCATGTTCAGGATGAACATCGCGTTGTTCCAGCCCTGAAAGAAACCGGAGACGATGATCAGCCCGAAAACGAGCGCGAAAAGCAGGGTGTTTCTGAGGGTATCACTCATGTTGTCGACTGCCCTTTGAAGAGGCCGGTGGGCTTGAACAGCAGCACGATCAGCAAGATCACGAAGCTCACGGCGAATTTATAATCGGTGGACATCAGCTGCACGAGGCCCGACGGCTCCAGGCTTTCAGGCATCAGGTAGCCGAGAACCTTTTTCCACGCATAGGTGATCGTCACCTCGGAAAACGCGATCACGAAGCCCCCCGCGATGGCGCCCAGCGGATTGCCGATGCCGCCCACCACCGCCGAGGCAAAGATCGGCAGCAGCAGCTGGAAATAGGTGAACGGCTTGAAGCTTTTGTCGAGGCCATAGAGCGTGCCCGCGATGGTCGCCAGCGCGGCGACGATGATCCACGTGATCATCACGACCCGCTCGGGGTTGATGCCCGACAGCAGCGCCAGATCCTCGTTGTCCGAATAGGCGCGCATGGATTTGCCCGCGCGCGTCTTGTTGAGAAACCAAAACAGCAGCGCCACCACCACAATCGCCGTCACCACCGTGATCAATTGCGTAGTCCGAATGCCAAGCCCTTCCTCAAGACCCGTCAACGTCTTGAAATCACGCGCTGAAATGATAAACCGCTCGCCATCGGCAAAGCTTTGGTCGTCGGGCCCGATGATGAAACGCACGATGCCGTTCATCACGAACATCACCCCCATCGACACGATGACAAGGATCACCGGCTTGGCCTTCTGCTCGCGGTAGAACCGATAGACCAACCGGTCGGTCAACAGCACCAGAAGGATGCAGCCCAGTATCCCGAGGGGCAGGGCGACGAGTGCCGTGGGCAGCGGCCCCAGATTGAAGCCTGTGCTTTGCAAGGCCCAGGTCAGCAGGATCACGATCATCGTGCCAAAGGCCATCGTATCCCCATGCGCGAAGTTCGAAAACCGCAGGATACCGTAGACCAGCGTCACCCCCAGCGCCCCGAGCGCCAGCTGGCTGCCGTAGGCGATGCCGGGGATCAGAACGTAGTTGGCAAGCGCCACGATGGCGTTGAGAAATTCCATGTCAGCCCCCCAGGAAACTTTTGCGCACGTCCGGATCGGCCAGCAGTTCCTTGCCGGTCCCCGTATAGGCATTGCGGCCCTGCACCAGCACATAGCCCTTGTCGGCGATCTCCAGCGCCTGCCGCGCGTTCTGCTCGACCATCAGGATTGGAATGCCCGTGCGCGCGACCTCGATGATCCGGTCGAAAAGCTCGTCCATCACGATGGGCGACACACCCGCCGTCGGCTCGTCCAGCATCAGCACCTTCGGCTTGGTCATCAGCGCACGGCCCACGGCGACCTGCTGGCGCTGACCGCCCGACAATTCGCCCGCGGCCTGATGGCGCTTGTCCTTGAGGATCGGAAACAGGTCATAGACCTGCGCCATGGTTTCGCGGAAATCATCGCGCCGGATGAACGCGCCCATTTCCAGATTTTCCTCGACGGTCATCGAGGTAAAGATATTCGATGTCTGCGGCACGAAGCCCATGCCCTTGGCAACACGGTCCTGCGGGCTCAGCCCGGTGATATCCTCACCGTCCAGCTTCACATGCCCCGACCGCACGTCGAGCATGCCGAACACCGCTTTCATCGCCGTGGATTTGCCTGCCCCGTTCGGGCCGACGATCACCGCGATTTCACCCTGTTCAACGGCGATGGTGCAGTCGTGCAGGATATCGGGGCCCTTGCCGTAGCCGCCCGTCATCGTATCGCCGATCAGGAACGGCCCGCCGGGGCTCTTGCGGCTCTGGCCGGTTCCCTTCGGGATGACCGATCCCTGTCCCTTCGGATTGGCGACGGAAACATCCTTGTTTCCGCGATCGCTGTAAGGCTCACTCATGCGGTGTCCCCCGTTCTTCATTTTGCCGGAAAACTCCGGGGTTTGGGGCAGAGCCCCAATATGTCTCGCCGTTCATGCGCCCACCTGCGCCTTGTTCTTCAGACCGGTGCCCAGATAGGCCTCGATCACCTGTTCATTGGCCTTGATCTCGTCCAGCGTGCCGGTGGCCAGCACGCGGCCCTCGGCCATGCAGATGACCGGATCACAAAGCCTGCCGATGAAATCCATGTCGTGTTCGATCACGACAAAGGTATATCCGCGCTCCTTGTTCAGCCGCAGGATCGCGTCGCCGATGGTGTTCAGAAGGGTGCGGTTCACGCCCGCGCCGACTTCGTCGAGAAACACGATCTTGGCGTCGACCATCATGGTGCGTCCCAGTTCCAGCAGCTTTTTCTGCCCGCCCGAGATCTGGCCCGCCTTCTGGTCCGCCAGATGCGAGATGGTCAGAAACTCCAGCACTTCGTCGGCACGGGCGGCCAGCGCACGTTCCTCGTTGGCGATCCGCTTGCGACCGAACCATGTGTTCCACAGGCTCTCGCCGGATTGCCCGCCGGGCACCATCATCAGGTTCTCGCGGCAGGTCATCGAATGAAACTCGTGGGCGATCTGGAAGGTGCGCAGCAACCCCTTGTGAAACAACGTGTGCGGCGGCAGGCCGGTGATATTCTCCCCGGCCATCGTCACGCGCCCCGACGTCGGTTTGAGAACGCCCGCGATCACGTTGAAAAGAGTTGTTTTTCCGGCACCGTTCGGACCGATCAAGCCGGTGATCGACCCCTGTTCGATCGTCAGGCTCGCGCCGTCGACGGCGTGGAATCCGCCGAAGTGTTTGTGTAGGTCGTCAACGACGATCATATGTGCCATCCCCGTAGATCCGCGTCTTTGCGCGGCTGTCTTGTTATGGAAACAGCCCGGGACGCGCCCGGGCTGTTTCTTTTCGTGCCGCCGAAGCGGTCGGACTTATTTGAAACCGATAGTTTCGTTCTTGCCGTCGCGCACTTCGATCATGCGGTAGGTGCCTGCGGATTCGCCCGGTCCGATCAGCTCGACCGCCGATGCGCCGACATAGTCGACATCGGTGCCGTTCTTGATCAGCTCAAGCGCCTTGCCCAGCTCACCGGGATAGATCTTCTCGCCGGGGGCGTTGGCCACCTCGAGGATCTTGTCCTTGTAATCCGCCGGATCCATGGAGCCGGCAGCCTGCATCGCCAGCAGGAAGAGCGCTGCCGCATCATAGGCTTCGGGCGTGTAGGGCGAGGTGCCGTCGAAACCGGCTTCTTCGGCCATTGCCGTGAAGGTTTCGATGCCGTTGCCCTGCGAACCGGCGATCTGGCCGTAGGAGCCGTCGAGGTCCGGACCGATTGTCTTGGGCAGGTTCTCACCGATCATGCCCCCGGGCAGACCGAATGTATCCCATGCACCCGCGTCAAGCGCGGCCTTGATGATGCCGGCACCGCCCTGATCGAGGTAGCCCGCAACAACCAGCAGATCCCCACCGGCAGACGCCAGCGCGCCCACTTCGGCGGAGTAGTCGGCCTTGCCGTCTTCGTGCGCGGCAACGATTGTCACTTCACCGCCCGCGGCCTCGAAAGAGGACTGGATCGCATCCGCCAGACCCTTGCCGTAGTCGTTGTTGGTGTAGGTCAGGGCGATGGATTCAACGCCACGCTCCATCAGGATTTCAGCCATGACTTCGCCTTCACGCGCATCCGACGGGGACGTGCGGAAGAACAGGCCGTTGTCTTCCATGGTGGTCAGGCCGGGCGATGTCGCGGAGGGCGAGATCATGACCATCCCGTTGGGGATCGCGACGTTCTGGAGAACGGCGCCGGTCACACCGGAGCAGTCCGCACCGATCAGACCATGGATACCGTCCGCGATCAGACGCTCTGCGTTCGACACGGCCAGACCGTTGTCGATGCAGCCCGAATCCGCGCGCATCGGGGTCACGGTTGCACCGTCGAGCAGCATGCCGCTGTCGGTGACTTCCTTCATCGCCATCTCGGCGCCCGCGGCCATCGGGCCGGTCAGCGATTCAATCGGTCCGGTAAACCCGAATTCGAGACCCAGTTTGACTTCTTTGGCGTGGCCATCCGCGTAGGCGCCCGTGGCCACCAGTGCTGCGGCCGTTGTGGCCAGAAGCATCTTTTTCATGTGTTTCTCCCATGTTGGAACTTGACGTTCGGACGCCAGCCTAAGCGGGGCGCGGCAAAAAGAGAAGGGTGTTTTTTATGCATCCTGTGGTAGAGTTATGGTCAAGCCGGTGCCGCGAACCCGTTGTAATGGAATTACAAAAAGGCGCCTCGTGCGGATCGTCCGGTGACCTTGGGGAAGCTTGGGGCGTGCCGGATAAATAGGCAGTCGCGGATCAGATGGACAGGCGCGCCGCGTGGCTGCCGCGTTCGCGGTAGGGCGTCGTGTCATAATGCGCGCGGTAGCATTTCGAGAAATGCGACGGCGAGGCAAAACCGCACGCCAGCGCCACGTTGATCACGCTCATATCCGTTTGCATCAGCAGGTTGCGCGCTTTCTGCAGGCGTAGCTCCATATAATACCGCTTGGGCGAGCGGTTGAGATAGCGGCGAAACAGCCGTTCAAGCTGGCGGGTCGACATGCCCACGTCCTTGGCCAGAACCGACGGGCTGATGGGCTCTTCGATGTGGCTTTCCATGATCTGGATCACCTGGCTCAGCTTGGGATGGCGCACGCCGATGCGGGTGGGCACCGACAGACGCTGTGTATCCTGATCGGTGCGGATCGAGCTGTAGATCAACTGGTCGGCAACCGCATTGGCCAGATCCTCGTCCTGATCCTCGGCGATGATCTTGAGCATCAGATCAATGGAGGACGTGCCCCCCGCGGTGGTCATCCGGTTGCTGTCCACCACGAACACCGATTTGGTCAGGATGACCTCGTCGAATTCCTCGGCAAAGCTGTCCTGGTTTTCCCAGTGGATGGTCGCGCGGCGCCCGTCCAGAAGACCCGCCTTGGCCAATGTGTAGGCGGCGGTGCACAGCCCGCCGATGATCAGACCCTTGCGCGCCTCCCGGCGCAGCCACGACAGCACCTTCTTTGTGGTCGCGTCCTGCACGTCGATCCCCGAACACACCAACACCGTGTCCTCGCGGCCCAGATCGCCCAGATCATCGTCCAGCTGAAATACGGTCCCGGCAGAACAGGCGGCACTTTCGCCCCCTTCGCCGATGATCTTCCATTCATAGATCGTGCGGCCCGCCATGCGGTTTGCGATCCGAAGGCTCTCGATCGCGGTCGAAAAACACAGCAGGCTGAAGTTGTTGAGCAGCACGAAGACAAAGCGGCGTGGTTTGTCGAGGTCTTTGGGGATGCGTTGCGCGTGAGCTTGGCTTGCCATGGTGCAGGATCCCTTCGGGCCGGGGGCGTCGATATGCGCACGAGTTGTTCATAAGCCCACAGCCAAGGTCAAGGTCAAGCGTACAAATTGGACCATGGTATGATCCATCAAGGTTTTGTATGACTTGGGGCCTAGCCATGCCGACGTGCGCCGCTGCGCGCGCAGGCACCTGTTACCGGAGACGCGACAATGACCACATGGACCAAATCAAGCTGGCGCAGCAAGCCACGGATCCAGATGCCCGACTATCCCGATCAGGACGCCTTGCAGGCGGTCGAGGCGCAGCTGTCGCGATATCCCGTTCTGGTCTTTGCCGGAGAGGCCCGTCGCCTGCGCAAGCATCTGGCCGCTGCCGGACGCGGAGAGGCCTTTGTTCTGCAAGGGGGCGATTGCGCGGAAAGCTTCGAGCAGTTCTCGTCCGACATGATCCGCGACACCTTCAAGGTGATGCTGCAAATGGCCATCGTGCTGACCCACGGCGCGAAGGTGCCGGTGATCAAGGTCGGTCGCATGGCGGGGCAATTCGCCAAGCCACGCTCGGCCCCCACGGAGGTCGTCGACGGCGTGGAGCTGCCCAGCTACCGCGGCGACATCATCAACGATCTGAATTTCACACCGGAATCGCGGATCCCCAATCCCCAGAACATGCTGCGCGCCTATACGCAGGCCGCCGCCACGCTGAACCTGCTGCGCGCCTTTTCCACGGGCGGTTATGCGGATGTGCACAAGGTGCACGGCTGGACGCTGGGATTTACAGATGGCGAAAAGGCCGCGAAATACCGCGAAGTGGCCAGCCGCATCTCGGACACGCTCGATTTCATGTCGGCCGCAGGGGTCAATTCGGACACCGCGCACACGCTTCAGTCGGTCGAATTCTACACCAGCCATGAATCGCTGCTGCTGGAATACGAAGAGGCGCTGTGCCGTCGGGAAGCCGAAACCGGCAAATGGCTGGCAGGCTCGGGCCACATGATCTGGATCGGGGACCGCACGCGCCAGCCTGACGGGGCGCATGTGGAATTCGCCTCGGGCGTGCAAAACCCGATCGGTCTGAAATGCGGCCCCTCGATGGAGGTCGACGACCTCAAGCGCCTGATGGAAAAACTGAACCCCGAAAACGAAGCGGGGCGGTTGACACTGATCGCGCGCTTCGGCGCGGGAGCGGTGGGCGATCACCTGCCGCGCCTGATCAAGGCGGTGCGCGAGGAAGGGGCCAACGTCGTGTGGACCTGCGACGCGATGCACGGCAATACGATCAAGTCGTCCTCGGGCTACAAGACCCGGCCCTTCGACTCGGTCCTGCGCGAAGTCCGCGAGTTTTTCGCGGTGCACGCCAGCGAGGGCACGATCCCCGGCGGCGTCCATTTCGAGATGACAGGGCAGGATGTGACCGAATGCACCGGTGGCGTGCGCGCGGTCTCGGACGAGGACCTGTCGGATCGCTACCACACCGCCTGCGACCCACGCCTGAATGCCAGCCAATCGCTCGAACTGGCATTTCTGGTGGCCGAAGAGCTTCAGGCGCGGCGCGCCGACAGCGCATCGCAAGCCGCCGGGTGAACCGGTAGGGCATCCGGCGACCGGCTCCCGACGGGGGCCGGTCTGCCGCTATTCTGGATCGCTTTTGACCAGCCGCAGGTACGGTGGCCGCTTGTCGCCCGGCTTGTGGTCGAACCGGCCCGAAGGATCCGAGAAACCGCCGTTCCCGCTCTCGGCCCCGGAGGGGCTGCGCTGCGGCGCCGGCTCTGCCACCGGATGGCCGTCGGCGTCGATGGGGCGAAGGTGGATGTCTTCCACGACATAGTCGGGGGGGCAATCGCCAAGCGGCGCGCGCGCCACCATACATCCCAAAATCCGGCTGACATCGCCTAGATCGCTGCGCAGCGGCAGCAGCAGCATCCGCGCCTCCTGCACCTCGCGGCCCGCTTTCGCCGCCGACTTCAGCGCGATTTCGGCGAGGGCAGGGGCCTGAAACACCTCTTCCAGAAGCTGGCCGATCCGGTCACGCACGGGACCGGCGAAGAAGGACGTCAGCGGCATCCCGCGCACCTCCATTCCCATGATGTCGTGCAGGTGGCTTCCCGCAATGCGCAGACGGGCCAGTCCGGGGGCGACACGTTCAAGGATGAAAGCGTTCTCGAGCGCGGTTTCGATGCCTCGCGGATCAATCTCGGCACGCCGGGGCATGTCGCGCCCGTTGCGCAACGCCTCCCAGTAGGCTTCAACCTGCGCGAGGGGCGCGAAATCTCTGTGAGGCTGGAAATCCGTCATGTCGATTACATTGTGCGCTGTTTCACGATTGTTGTCCATCGGACCGCTTCCCACATTCTCCATTGTCAGTGCTGTGCCGCCGCCAACCGGCATCCCCGCACACGTTACGGGCGAAAGCGCGATGCAAGACTGTTCCGGCGCTTGTCTTATTTCTAACAAACTTCGCCTTATTCTTTTCAAAATTCTGACACTTTAGTTAACGCCGCAGGCGCAGGACAGGCCGCGCCGGAGCGCGGTTTCGGGTTGCGGAAAGCGCAATAAACCCCGTATTCAAACGCGGACAGATAAGCGGAAAGGCGCGCAGATGATCCGATCCATGACTGGATTTGCCACGCTGAACGGCGCGGCGGGCGCCCATAGCTGGACGTGGGAGCTGCGTTCGGTCAACGGTAAGGGGCTGGATCTGCGGATCCGTGTGCCCGACTGGATCCCGGGGCTGGAAACCGGCCTGCGCAAGGCGCTCGGTGCCGGTGTGGCGCGCGGCAATGTCACGCTGGGCCTGCGGGTCACCCGCGAAGAGACGCAAGGCACGCTTGCCGTGAACGAGGGGCAGCTCGACGCAATCCTGTCCGCCATGGCGCGGATCGAGAACGCGGCGATGACGGCGGGCGTTTCCCTGGCGCCCTCGACGGCCAGCGACATCGTCGCGATGCGCGGCGTGCTGGAACAAAGCCAGGGCAGCGATGACAATGACGCGCTGGCCGCGACGCTGCTTGAGGAATTCCCGCGTGTTCTGACCGATTTTAACACGATGCGGGCGGCGGAAGGGGCGGCATTGCACGCTGTCGTCGCGGACCAGCTGGACCAGATCGCATCCCTGACGAAAGAGGCGGCCGAACTGGCCCGCGCGCGCGAGGCGCAGACGGCAGAGACCCTGCGCCGCAACCTCGCGCGCATCGTGGAGGCGGTGGAAACCGTGGACGAGGCCCGTGTCGAACAGGAACTCGCGCTGCTGGCCGTGAAATCCGACATCACCGAAGAGATCGACCGGCTTCACGCCCACGTCGATGCCGCCCGCGCACTGCTGAATGCGGACGGTCCGGTGGGCCGCAAGCTCGATTTCCTGATGCAGGAATTCAACCGCGAGGCCAACACGCTCTGTTCGAAATCGCAAAACGCCGCGCTGACCCGTGTGGGGCTGTCGCTGAAAGCGGTGATCGACCAGTTGCGCGAACAGATCCAGAATGTGGAATAAGACATGACAACCACTCTTGCCAACAGGCGCGGCCTGCTCATCATCCTCAGCTCTCCGTCGGGTGCGGGGAAAAGCACGCTGGCGCGACGGCTGATGGCATGGGACGAGACGCTGCAATTCTCGGTTTCGGCCACCACCCGCGATCCGCGCCCCGGCGAGGTCGACGGCAAGGATTACATATTCGCGTCGCAGGCCCAGTTCCGCGAATGGGTGAAAGACAACGAGATGCTGGAACATGCGCATGTCTTCGGCAACTCCTACGGATCGCCGCGCGCGCCGGTGCAGGCCGCCATCGAAGCGGGGCGTGATGTGCTCTTTGACATCGACTGGCAGGGCGCCCAGCAGATCCGCGGCTCCAGCCTGCGCGACCACACGCTGTCGATCTTCCTGTTGCCGCCCTCGATCGCCGAATTGCACCGCCGTCTGGTAGATCGCGGGCAGGACACCCCGGCGACCATTGCCAAACGGATGAAGAAAAGCTGGGATGAGATCAGCCACTGGGAAGCCTACGAATACGTCTTGATCAACGACGATCTGGACCAGACCGAAGAGCGACTGAAAACCATCATCCGCGCCGAGCGGCTGCAACGCAGCCAGCAGCCCGGACTGGCCGACCACGTGCGACGCCTGCAAACCGAATTTGAGGATTTGTCATGACCCTTTACGCCCTCGACGATCAGACCCCGCGCATCGATGCCAGCGCATGGGTCGCCCCGGACGCCAATGTCATCGGGAACGTGATCCTGCATCCCAAAACCTCGGTCTGGTTCAGTGCCACCCTGCGCGGCGATGGCGAGCTGATCGAGGTGGGCGAAGGATCGAACGTGCAGGAAAACTGCGTATTTCACACCGATATAGGTTTTCCGCTGACTGTCGGGACGGGGTGCACCATTGGTCACAAGGTCATGCTGCACGGCTGTACCATCGGCGACAACAGCCTGATCGGCATGGGCGCGACGATTCTGAACGGTGCGCGCATCGGCAAGAATTGCCTCGTCGGGGCAGGGGCCCTAGTTACCGAAGGCAAGGAAATTCCCGACGGGTCGCTCGTGATGGGTGCCCCCGCCAAGGTGGTGCGCCAGCTTGACGACAAGGCGATCAAGGCGCTCGAGATGAGCGCGCTCCACTACCAGCAAAACGCCGCGCGCTTTGCCAAGGGGCTGCGCGAGGTCTAGTGCATGACAGCCGCGCTGCCGGTCACCGAAACCATCGCGGCGCTGCCGCTGCCGGCGGTCGCCATCGACGGCAGCGAACGGATCATAGCGATCAACGATGCCGCACAGGCGCTGCTGGGGCCATTCGCCGTGGGGCGACACTTCATCACCGTGTTGCGCCAACCCTCGGTCGTCGAAGCGGTGGAGCTGTGCCTGAGCGGCAAGGCCAGTGCGGCAGCGCAGTTCCTGACGCGCGAAAACGGTCAGGACGCCACCTATGAGGTTGCGGTCCGGCGGATCGCAACCGCCGAGGTCGCCCTGCTGACATTCCAGGATGTGACCCATGTCGCCGCCGCCGGACAGATGCGCCGTGATTTCGTCGCCAATGTCAGCCACGAGCTGCGCACGCCGCTGACCGCGCTCATGGGCTTTATCGAAACGCTGCGCGGTCCTGCGCGCGATGATGCGGCCGCGCGCGAGCGGTTTCTGGGCATCATGACCCACGAGGCGGAGCGGATGAACCGGCTGGTCGGGGATCTTCTGTCGCTCAGCCGCGTCGAGGCGCAGGAGCGGGTACGGCCCACCGACAAGGTCGATCTGAAAGCCGTGCTGACCAGCACCCTGCGCAACCTCAATCCGCTGGCGGTAGAGACGGATGTGACGCTCCGCCCGCAGATACCGGACGATCCCGTAACCGTGCCGGGCGATGCGGACCAGTTGCAGCAGGTGCTGACGAATCTGATCGAGAACGCGATCAAATACGGGGGCGAGGGCAAGACCGTACACATCACCCTTGCCACCGCCGACCGGATCGACGCGCTGCGCGCGCCCGGCTGCCGGATCAGCGTGCGCGACGAGGGGCCGGGCATCGACGCGCAGCACCTGCCGCGCCTGACCGAGAGATTCTACCGCGCCGACAGTCACAGAAGCCGTGCCCTGGGCGGCACGGGGCTGGGTCTGGCCATCGTCAAACACATCCTCAACCGCCACCGCGGGCGTCTGAAGGTCCAGTCCGAACTGGGGAAAGGCGCTGAATTCATTGTTCTTTTGCCGCTTGAGTGACCGCGCGCCGGCGACTTGCCGCCCGAAAACCGCCACTGTCATAAAACTGTAACGTAACTGTCACAAAACCTCAGCAGCGGCCCCGTAGACGGAGGCCAAGATCACCATGGGGGTGATTGCAAATGACTGCTGACAGGAGACTCCATGTCTTTCGCGAAACTCACAACTTCCGCGCTGGCGATTGCCGCCGCTTCCGCAACCGCCGCAGCCGCACGTGATCAGGTGCAGGTTGCCGGTTCTTCCACCGTGCTGCCCTACGCCTCGATCGTGGCCGAAGCCTTCGGCGAGAACTTCGACTTCCCGACACCGGTCGTCGAGTCGGGTGGATCCTCCGCCGGTCTCAAGCGGTTCTGCGAAGGCGTGGGCGAAAACACGGTCGACATCGCCAACGCATCGCGCCAGATCCGCGAAAATGAAGTCGCCGCATGTGCGGAAAACGGTGTCACAGACATCATCGAAGTGCGCATCGGCTATGACGGCATCGTTTTCGCCAGCCAGATCAACGGTCCCGAATTCACCGCCTTCGAACCAGCCGACTGGTACACCGCGCTGGCCGCCGAACTGCCGATGGACGGCGAGATGAAGGCCAACCCGAACATGAACTGGGCCGAGGTCAACGCCGATCTGCCGGATGTGGATATCGCGACATTCATCCCCGGCACCAAGCACGGCACGCGCGAAGTCTTTGAAGAAAAGGTCCTTTTGCAGGGCTGCGAAGACACCGGCGCGCTTCGGTCGATGCTGGACATGGGCATGAATGAAGATGCCGCAGAAGAAGCCTGCATGGCTGTGCGCACCGACGGCAAATCCGTGGACATCGACGGCGACTACACCGAAACGCTGGCGCGCATTGATAGCAACAAGCAGGGTCTGGGCGTCTTCGGCCTGTCGTTCTTCGAGAACAACACAGACAAGCTGAAAGTCGCGACCATGGGCGGCGTCGAACCGACAACCGAAACCATCGCGTCGGGCGATTATCCTGTCTCGCGCCCTCTGTTCTTCTATGTCAAGAAAGCGCACATCGGCGTCATCCCCGGCCTGAAGGAATTCGCCGAGTTCTTCGTGGCGGACGAGATTGCAGGCCCCGACGGCCCGCTGGCCGAATACGGCCTCGTGTCCGATCCCGAACTTGCCGCCACGCAGGAAACCGTTGCGGAAGAAGCAGTCATCGGCGGCGGTTCCTGATCGCAGCCGCCCTTTGAAAAAATAAGACAGGGCCGCTTTGCAAAAGGCGGCCCTTTCAGTCACTCTGGCGCCGGACAACCGGCGGAGCACTTATGAATTTCAATTCTCTCGGCAATCCTACCGTCGTCGTGCTGATCGTCCTGGCACTTGCGGTTCTGGGATACGTCCTTGCCCGCAGGCGCGCGATTGCCCGTGCGGGCGGGGACGCGCGCAAACTGCACTCACTGCCCAACTACTACGGCATGACCGCTGCCATGGCCGCCGCGGTGCCGGCACTCGGCGTGCTGGTCATCTGGCTTCTGGCTCAGCCGATGCTGATCCAGAATGCGGTGATGCCGCTGCTGCCCGCCGATGTCGCCGCCGACACGGGCCGCACGTCGCTGGTGCTGAGCGATGTGGCGCGGGTGGCAGACGGGCTGGACCGCGCCGTCGAACAGGATGTGCTGGACGCCGAAGCGATCGCAGCACTGCGCGATGACCCGTCGAGCCTGCGCGGCACGCTCCAGACCGTGGGCGTGGCGCTGGGATCAGAGGTCGAACCCTTCGTTCTGGCCGCCGCCGAAAAATCCCGCGCGCTGGACGCACGATACGACATCATCCGCGCGGCCGTGGTCATCGTTCTGGCGCTTCTGGGCCTGCTGCTGGCGGTGCGTGCGGCCGATCCGGCGTTCCGGGCCCGCAACACGGTTGAACGCGCGGTGCTGGCGCTGCTGGCTGTCGCGGCGTCTATCGCGGTGCTGACGACGGTGGGGATCGTGCTGTCGATGGTGTTCGAGACCGCGAATTTCTTCAGACTGCATCCGTGGCAGGATTTCTTCTTCGGAGGGGAATGGGCGCCGAACTTCCGGGGCAACAGTGATCTGTCGATCCTGCCGCTGCTCTGGGGCACGCTCTATATCTCTGTCATCGCGCTTCTGGTCGCCGTGCCCATCGGGCTCTTCGCCGCGATCTATCTCAGCGAGTATGCGGGTCCGAAACTGCGTGCCATTGCCAAGCCGTTGCTTGAAATTCTCGCGGGCATCCCGACCATCGTCTACGGTCTGTTCGCTCTGCTGACGGTGGGGCCCTTCCTCGTCGATGTATTCGGGGCAGGCGGTGTTCTCAGCCTTGAGGGGATGCGCGGGGGCGATCCGCTGATGGCCGGTGCGACTGCGGTGATGACCGCCGGTCTGGTCATGGGCATCATGCTGATCCCCTTCGTATCCTCGCTGTCCGACGACATCATCAATGCCGTCCCGCAAAGCCTGCGCGACGGCTCCTACGGCCTTGGCGCGACCCCGTCCGAAACGATCCGGCAGGTTGTGCTGCCCGCGGCCCTGCCGGGCATCGTCGGGGCGATCCTGCTGGCCGCAAGCCGCGCCATCGGCGAGACGATGATCGTGGTTCTCGGGGCAGGGGCCATCGCGCGGTTCTCGGGCAACCCGTTCGAGGCGATGACAACCATCACCACCCGCATCGTCAGCCAGCTGACGGGCGATACCGATTTCGCCAGCCCCGAAACGCTGGTGGCCTTCGCCCTTGGCCTGACCCTCTTTGTCCTGACGCTGGGGCTGAACGTTCTGGCGCTTTATATCGTGCGCAAATACCGGGAGCAGTACGAATGACCGATATCCCGAACCCCGCAGCGCCTCAGGCGGACCCGCGCGGCACATCGCTGCTGCGCCAGGACGCCCGCACGCGCAAACGCAACAAGGCCGAAAGCCGGTTCAAGCTCTACGGCCTTGCCGCCATCGGCATCGGCCTGATCATGCTGCTGGTGCTGCTGACCACGATCATCAGCCGCGGCACCGGCGCATTCCAGCAGACCTATCTGACGCTGGAGGTGACGCTGGAAGAATCGCGTCTCGACAAGAATGGCGAGCGGAACCTCGACGACATCAAGAAGGTGTCGACCTTTGGCTACAAACCCCTGCTGGCCGATGCCTTCGAAACGCTGGTCGCCAACAGCAGCATCGAGACCGAGCTGTCACCGAAGGACATGACCGACATCCTGTCCGACGGGGCCGAGGCGCAGATGCGCGACCGTGTGCTGGCCGACCCGTCGCTGATCGGCCAGACGGTGCGTTTCGACTTTCTCGCGTCGGGGCGTGTCGACGGATACCTCAAGGGGCGGGTGACCCGCGAAAGCATCGCCAACGACAGCAACATCAACGCCGCACAGCTTGATCTGGTGGACCAGATGCGTGCCGCCGGATCGCTGGAGAAGAAGTTCAACCTTGCGTTCATCACCGGCGCCGACGCCTCCGACGCGCGGCCCGAGGCGGCAGGCATGGGCGTCAGCATGGTCGGGTCGCTTTTCATGATGCTGGTGGTTCTGGTGCTGGCGCTGCCCATCGGCGTGGCGGCCTCGATCTACCTTGAGGAATTCGCGCCCAAGAACATCTTCACCGATATCATCGAGGTGAATATCTCGAACCTCGCGGCGGTGCCGTCCATCGTGTTCGGTATTCTGGGTCTTGCGGTGTTCATCAACTACATGCACCTGCCGAACTCCGCCCCGCTGGTGGGCGGGTTGGTCCTGACGCTGATGACCCTGCCGACCATCATCATCTCAACGCGCGCCTCGCTGAAATCGGTGCCGCCGTCGATCCGTGCCGCGGCACTCGGAGTAGGGGCGTCCAAGATGCAATCGGTGTTCCACCACGTTCTGCCGCTAGCCGCACCGGGCATTCTGACCGGCACGATCATCGGCCTTGCGCAGGCACTGGGCGAGACCGCGCCGCTGCTGTTGATCGGGATGGTGGGCTTTATCGCCTCGAACGGGCCCGACAGCATCTCCGAAGGGCTGCTCAGCCCGAATTCGGCGATGCCCGCGCAGATCTACGAATGGGCCAAGCGCGCGGACCCCGCCTTCTACGAACGCGCATGGGGCGGGATCATCATTCTTCTCGTCTTCCTCATCACCATGAACGCCATCGCCGTCCTGCTGCGCCGCCGCTTTGAACGCCGCTGGTAAAAAGGGTAGGCAATGTTCGACATCACACAAGAACCGGAGGCTTACGTGGCCGCAAAATCTAAAATCTCGGCCCGCAATGTGCAGGTCTACTATGGCGAGAATCACGCGATCAAGGACGTCAGCGTCGAGATCGAGGACAAGACCGTCACCGCCTTTATCGGGCCTTCGGGCTGCGGGAAATCTACCTTCCTGCGCTGCCTGAACCGCATGAACGATACCATCGACATCGCGCGCATCGAGGGCGACATCGAAATCGACGGCGAGGATATCTACGACCCCAAGGTCGATCCGGTGCAACTGCGCGCCAAGGTCGGCATGGTGTTCCAGAAACCCAACCCGTTTCCAAAGTCGATCTACGACAATGTGGCCTACGGGCCGCGGATCCACGGCCTTGCCAAGAACAAGGCCGATCTGGACGATATCGTTGAACGCGCCCTGCGCCGCGGCGCGATCTGGGACGAGGTGAAGGACAGGCTTCAGGCCCCCGGTACCGGCCTGTCCGGCGGGCAGCAGCAGCGCCTGTGCATCGCCCGTGCGGTGGCGACCGAACCCGAAGTGCTGCTGATGGACGAGCCGTGCTCGGCGCTCGATCCCATCGCGACCGCGCAAGTCGAAGAGCTGATCGACGAGTTGCGGCGCAACTATTCGGTGGTGATCGTGACCCACTCCATGCAGCAGGCCGCACGGGTCAGCCAGCGCACGGCCTTCTTCCACCTCGGCAGCCTCGTGGAATACGACGAGACCGACAAGATCTTTACCACCCCCGAAGATCCCCGCACAGAAAGCTACATCACCGGAAGGATCGGTTGACATCATGCAGGACCAACACATTGCTTCCGCCTTCGACAGAGACCTCGAAAAGGTACAGGCCCAGATCATGAAAATGGGCGGGCTGGTCGAAGATGCGATCCGGCAGGCCGCCAAAAGCCTCGAAACACGCGACGAGCCGCTGGCCGAAAAAGTGCGCGCGGCTGACAAGGCCATCGACCAGCTTGAACTGGACATCAACGAACAGGCGGCCCGTGTCATCGCGCTACGCGCGCCCACGGCGATCGACCTGCGGGTGATCCTGAGCGTCATCAAGATCAGCGCGAACCTCGAGCGCATCGGCGACTACGCAAAGAACATGGCCAAGCGCACGTCGGTCCTGTCGCAGATGCCTGCGGTTAACGACAGTGCCGGCGCGATCCGCCGTATGGCGCGACTGACCGAAGAGATGCTCAAGGATGCGCTCGACGCCTATATCCGCCGCGACGCGGAGCTGGCTCAGGACGTGATCCTGCGCGACGAGGATCTCGACCAGATGTACAACGCGCTGTTCCGCGAGTTCCTGACCTTCATGCTGGAAGACCCGCGCAACATCACCGCCTGTATGCACCTGCATTTCATCGCCAAGAACGTCGAGCGTATGGGCGATCTGTGCACCTCCATGGCCGAACAGGTCGTCTACCTTGTCACCGGCTCCGCACCCGAGGAATCGCGCCCGAAAGCCGATGACACCTCGCTGAACACCAAGCTTTAGGAAGACAGCCATGTCCCTGACCGCCATGCAGGTGCTTTTGGTCGAAGACGAACCGGCACAGCGCGAGGTGCTGGCCTACAACCTTGAAGCCGAAGGATATGCCGTCAGGCGCGCGGAAAACGGCGAGGAAGCGATGCTGCTGATCGAGGAGCAGTCGCCCGATCTGATCATCCTCGACTGGATGATGCCGCTATTGTCGGGCATCGAAGTGTGCCGCCGCGTGAAATCGCGCCCCGAGACGCGCGATATTCCCGTCATCATGCTGTCGGCGCGCTCCGAAGAGGTCGACGCGGTGCGCGGTCTGGATACCGGTGCGGATGACTACGTGGTCAAGCCCTACAACCTGCGCGAACTCATGGCGCGGGTGCGCCGCCAGCTGCGCCGCTCGCGGCCTGCGGCCTCGGGGGAGGTGCTGGAATTCGCCGGAATCGCCCTGAACGCCGAAACCCACCGCGTCACCCGCGAGGGCGCCGAGGTCAAACTCGGGCCGACCGAATACCGTCTGCTGGTGACCCTGATGGAAAAACCGGGCCGTGTCTTCAGCCGCGATCAGCTGCTCGATCTGGTGTGGGGGCGCGACATCTACGTGGATACGCGCACCGTCGATGTCCATATCGCACGGCTGCGCAAGGCGCTAAGCGGTCAGGGCGGCGACGATCCGATCCGCACGGTGCGCGGCACGGGATACGCGCTCGGCTAGGGTCAAACGCTAGTCGGGAACGACAAGCCCGCGCTGGTCGGCGCGTCCCATGCTGATGACAACAGGGTCTTTGGCCTGCCGGTCGAGAAACGCGCGCTTGCTGTCGATGCCCTGCCAGCCAATCGCGATCAGGGCCTGCGCCACGGCGCTGCCCAGCGTCGTGCCCGGCCCCGTAACGATAAACCGTTCGGGCGCCACATTGCGCGCCGCCGATTGCACCGCTGCGGTAAAATCATAGGTCCGGGTGACCTGATGGCCCAGCGTATAGTCACGCAGCGCTTGCACATCGGTGCTGAGCGGAGCCCAGAGCGCGCCGCGCCCGTCGATCAGGGTGATTTCGGGTTGGCGGAACAAATCCTCGCCAAGCGTCTCGCGGCCCTTGGCGGCAACATGCGACAGAAGGTCGGTGTGAAACGCGGCGTGGTTCGGCAGCCGCAGGGGATAGCGGTCCTCGATCCGGGGCAGGGCGGCCTGAAACGCATCCAGCGCCGGATCGTTGCCCGCGACCACCAGCATCCCGCCCAGATGGATGGAGGGGGCAAGGCGCATGCCGTCACGCGCATCTATCTGCGACACAAGTGTCAGCAGATCCGCACGCGCCCCTTCGATCTCGCGCCAGTCCTCATCGACGAAGGGATAGAGGATCTGCCCGCCCACCCCTTCGCGGTGCATCAGGGTGCCCATGGTATTGACGATGCGCATCCCGTCCAACGGTCCGGCAGCGCCCGCAGCGGCGAGCGCGATGTACCAGCCCAGCGAATTGCCCGTGACCGCCCGGATATCGTGGGTCTGACGCGCGGCGAAGGCATCGAGCGCGCTGCACGCATAGATCAGGGCCGACGCGTTGTCGCCAGTGGTGTGACGGCTGGCCTGAAACCGGTCGGCCTCGTCCAGCGCGCTCAGCGTTTCCTGCCCCGTTTCCTCGCGCAGCGCGTCCCAGCGGGCGATCAGCGGGTCGACCCCATGGGTGCGCGCGAGCGTGCCCAACTCGGTCTTGTTGTAGGTGCCGCGACCGGGGCAGATCAGAACCGCTGTTGGCTTGCTCATGTCTCCCGCTCCATCAGCGCGCGGGCAGCGGCGGTGATGCCCTCGCGTGAGGGCAGGGTGGCCGCATAGGCCGGGCCGGTCGCGATAAAGCTGTCCTCGGCGGTCACCCGTGCCACCGATCGGTGCCCAGCTTCTGTAAAGAGCGCCATCAGGCCCTCTGCCTGACCGCCGGTGCGGCGGCATTCGTCCACGATCAGGATACGCTTGCAGCCGCTGCACGCCTCGAGCAGTGCCTCCGCCGGCAAGGGGGCGAGCCACCGCATGTCGATCAACCGGGTCCCGATGCCGTCGGCCTCAAGCTCTTCTGCCGCCTGCGACGCCAGATAATGCCCGTTGGCGTAGCTGACGATGGCGATATCGGTGCCCTCACCGGTCACGCCGATCTCTCCCATAGCAATGCGTTCTTCGGGGGCGGGATACTGCGTCAACCACGCGCCGTCGCCCTCCGTGTGCAGATCGCGCATCGGATAAAGCGCGATAGGTTCGACAAAGACGACAACGCGCTGTTCTTCGCGGGCCAGCCGCACGGCCTCGCGCAGCATGCGCGCGGCATCGGCACCGTTCGAGGGGCAGGCGATGACCAGACCGGGAATGTCGCGCAGAACGGCGAGCGAATTGTCGTTGTGGAAATGCCCGCCGAACCCCTTCTGGTATCCCAGCCCCGCGATTCGCAGCACCATCGGATTGGTGTACTGCCCGTCAGAGAAGAAGCTGAGCGTCGCCGCCTCGCCGCGCAGCTGGTCTTCGGCGTTGTGCAGATAGGCGAGAAACTGGATCTCGGGGATCGGGACAAAGCCGTTATGCGCGGCCCCGATGGCCAGCCCGAGGATCGATTGCTCGTCCAGAAGCGTGTCGATCACACGGTCGGGACCGAACCGCGCCTGAAGCTTCTGCGTGACCCCGTAGACGCCGCCCTTACGGCCGACATCCTCGCCCGCAACGATCACCTCGGGGTAGGCCAGCATCAGATCGGCCAGCGCCCAGGAGATCAGCCTGTTCATCGGCTGCGGCTCTTTCATCTGCTTGATATCGTTTCCGAAAATGTCGCTACGGGCCTCCGGTGACGGGCCGTTGCTGGGGGCGCAAACGCGCGGTGGCGGGATCAGGCTGGCCATCACACCCGCGGCATCCGTGAGCGTCGGCCGGGCCATGACTTCTTCGGCGACGCGGGCGCAGGTTTCGCCGATTTCGGTGTAGATCTCCAGCGCCCGCTCGGGGGGACAGGCCCCCGCATCGCGCAGCAAACGGACCGAATGCAGCAGCGGATCGTTCGCCTCTGTCGCCTCGACCGCGGCGCGGTCGCGGTAGGTGGTTTCCACATCCGATCCCGCATGCCCGTAAAGACGCACCGTGGTGATATGCAGAAACGCAGGCTTGCGCGTCCGGCGGACCCATTCCGCTGCCTTTTGCGATACGCGCAGGGTTTCGGCCAGATCAAGGCCGTTGCAGCTGAAATACTTCAGCCCCGGCCGGTTGCCGAAATTCGCGGCGACCCAGCCGCGCGGCGTCGGCACGGAAATGCCTATGCCGTTGTCTTCGCACACGAAAAGCAGGGGCAGGGGAACTGATTGGAAGCTTGTCCAACAGGCGGTGTTGATCGCGCCCTGCGCTGTCGAATGATTCGACGACGCATCGCCGAAGCTGCACATCACGATACTGTCGTCGGGCAGGCAGCGGTGTTCGGGCGGGCAGCGGCGTGCCAGCCCCAGCGAATAGGCCGCTCCGACCGCTTTCGGCAGATGGCTGGCGATGGTCGAGGTTTGCGGCGGGATGTTCAGCGCCTTCGATCCCAGCACCTTGTGACGCCCGCCCGAAATCGGATCGGCGGCGGCGGCCCGAAAGCTGAGCAGCATGTCCCAGACCGGCGACTGGCCGGGCACCTGTGCGGCGCGCTGGATCTGGAACGCGGCATCGCGGTAGTGCAGGAAAGCCATATCGGTCGGGCGCAGCGCCTCGGCCACGGCGGCCATGCCTTCGTGGCCGGACGACCCGATCGTGTAAAACCCCTTGCCCTGCTTCTGCATCGCGCGGCTGGTGCGGTCCAACTGCCGGCTCAGCACCTGCGCGCGAAAGATCTCGACCAGCTTGGTGGGTGCGATGGCGGGGTCGGGGGCCGGTCCATCGGGAAAATCCTGTGCCGCGACGCGGGTCAGGAAATTCTCGTGAACGATTGCGGCGCGGTCCATAGTCTGTTCCTTGTCTGGGCGTTGGCGGCAGGTTTCCTTCTGCGCCGGCGGAGGTCAACCTGCTATCGCGCGCGGGCGACCTCGGCGTCGATCAGCGCCTTGTAGAGCGCGCGGATCCTGCGTGTCACCGGCCTGTCGCCGGTGCCGATTTGCTTGCCGTCGATCTCGGCCACCGGTGTCTGCGCGCCGAAGGTTCCGGTCAGGAAAGCTTCGTCCGCGCCGATGGCATCGACCAGCGAGTAATTCCGCTCGTACACCGGAATATCATTGGCGCGGCACAGGTCGATGACCTTTTGGCGGGTGACGCCGTTCATGCAGTAATCGCCGGTGGACGTCCAAACCGCGCCGCGCCGGACGATAAAGAAATTGCAGGCATTGGTGGTGTTCACGAAGCCGTGCGGGTCCAGCATCAGCGCCTCGTCGGCACCGGCCTGTTCGGCCTGCAGGCAGGCAATCACGCAGTTGAGCTTGGAGTGGCTGTTGTATTTTGCATCCTGGCTCATCGGCAGCCCGCGTACCTGCGGCACGGTCGCCAGCCGGATACCGTGGCTTTGAAGATCCGTGGCGGGCTTGGAATGCTCCATGATGATCACGAGCGAGGGGCCGGACTGGCTGAGGGCAGGGTGCTGGAACGGCTTTACCTTGACGCCCCGTGTCAGCATCAGGCGGCAATGCACATCCGTGTGCATGTCGTTGGCGGCCGCCGTTGCCGCCAGTGCCGCGCGGATGCCGTCACGGTCCATGCCCACATCCAGCGACACCGCTTTGCAGCTGTCAAAGAAGCGGTCCATATGTTCGTCGAAGAACGCCCAGACACCGTCGTAGAGGCGCATACCTTCCCACATCCCGTCACCCAGCATGAAGCCGCTGTCGTAGACCGACACCTTGGCCTCGTCGCGGTGGACGATCTCGCCGTTCACGTAGATCTTGATGTCCGCGTTGCGCGGATCTTCGAGAGCGTCGTGCGTGGTGCGGGGTTTGTCAGGCATGCGAGTCTCCGGTGCGCGGCTGACCGGACCCGCGCGTGGCCGCGACCCGATCAGCAAGTGGTAAATCGCGTAAGCGCCACGGTCGCAAGGAAAAACCCGCGCGTCATCCTGAATGACGGTTGGGCGGGCTTAGGGGATTTAAAAATATTACCTACCCATCAATCGGTTACAGGCGTGTCTGGAAGTATCAGATTGACGTGGTCGTTGATGGCCAAAGCGTATGTTTCACCATATTCATACAGCGGATGGGCCTTGAGCCAGTGGGGTGTGCTCAGCTCCATACATGAATCGCATAATCAGTATTATGTAAATATAAGATCAAGATCCAATGGTGATACGGCCCCTCAGGCAAGACGCCTCTTACAGTAAGCGCACGCCGCACTGTCCGACAGCATATCTCTCAGGTAATCTTCCACCAGCCCATGCCACGCTGATACCGGAGACCGAGATGACAGTAAAACCGCAGAAGACGCCGCCGAAACGTGCCGAGGTGATCCGCGCTGCCGACGGCGCCCATCGCGGCGCGCCCTGGGCCGGCAGCGTTTCCGGCGCGGCGCTGAACACCGACAGCGTGATCCTGTTTGTCGACATCGACGAAATCGGCGCCGGACCGGACTGGCACGTCCATCCCTATGACGAGGTTTTCATCCTGACCGAAGGCCGCGCGCGATTCACCGTCGGCGACGAAAGTTTCGATGTGGAACAAGGCGACGTTGTCATGGGTCCGGCCGCCGTGCCGCACAAGTACAAGAACCTCGGGCCCGGCAAGCTGCGGAGCATCGACATCCACCTCAGCCGGACGTGGATCCAGACGGATCTGCGCGATCCGGACAGCTGAGACCGCTGCTGTCGTCACCGTAACGTCACGCACCGGCCACGATAAGGCCGCTGCGCACTGGACAGGTCGCTGACAGACTGTAAGAGTTTCGCAACATTTGATCGGATCTTATATGACTGCGGTTCTCGTTCTCAACGGCCCAAATCTCAACCTGCTGGGCACGCGCCAGCCAGAGGTATACGGCACCAAGACCCTTGCCGATATCGAAGCGGATTGCGCGGCCCACGCGCAGACGCTCGGCCTGACGGCAAGCTTTGTCCAGTCGAACCACGAAGGAGTGCTCATCGACGCGATCCATGCGGCGCGCGGTGTCCACGCGGGCCTTGTCCTAAACGCCGGCGGTCTGACCCATACCTCTGTGGCACTGGCGGATGCGGTGGCGTCGGTAGAGATCCCCATGGTCGAGGTCCATCTGAGCAATATCCACGCCCGCGAGACTTTCCGCCACAAATCCTATCTTGCTCCGGTCGCGATCGGCCAGATTTGCGGCTTTGGCGCCCAGAGCTACATCTTCGCGCTCGATGCGCTTGCAGCACGGTTGAACGCGACATGAGCTTGCGTGCCTATCTCCTCAGCGTTGCGGACGCCCAGAGCATCGAAGAACTTTGGGATGCGCATGTGGCGAAGATGGCCGAGTTCGGCTTCGATCGCCTGCTTTACGGCTTTACCCGCTACCGCACCGCGACATCCCTGGGCGATCCCGAGGATTTCATCATCCTGACCAATCACAGCCGCAGCTATACGGATGTGTTTCTGGACGAAGGCCATTATTTCCATGCGCCCATGGTGCATTGGGCGCTGCATAATGAAGGTGCCAAAAGCTGGAAACTGCTGTCCGAAATGGAGCAGACAAAGACCCTCACCGCCGCCGAGCGGCGGGTGCTGGAATTCAACCGCGAGATGGGTGTGACGGCGGGCTATTCGATCAGTTTCAAGTCGATCTCGGCCCGGTCGAAGGGCGCAATCGCGCTGACCGCGCGGTCCGACCTGTCGCAGGACGATATCGACGCGGTGTGGCACGATCACGGGGCCGACATCACGCTGATGAACAATATCGTCCACCTCAAGATCCTCACCCTGCCCTATAGCGCACCGAAACGCGCACTGACCGCGCGCCAGCGCGAAGTCCTCGAATGGGTCGGAGACGGCAAGACGACGCAGGACATCGCCTTGCTGATGGGCCTGACGACGGCAACGGTAGAGAAACATCTGCGCCTCGCGCGCGAGGCTCTTGCCGTCGAAACAACCGCGCAGGCGGTTCTGAAAGCGGCCTTCGCCAACCAGATGTTTGTTCTTGATGCGTGAAAGACAGGAATTTTCCCCGTGACTTCCGGAAAGTGACCTCGGGTAAGGAATCCCCTACTTTCATGAATTATTAATATCTCGCAAAGTCGTCCTGTCAGATCGTCAAAGCTAAGCTGGTCTGGCAGACGACCCAGAAAACCTTTGTAATTACAGAGCACTGCTGGGTCGCCGGCACCAGTGGCACAGTTTTCAAGTGTCGCTGGCCGGAGCTTGTTCGCCTCCCGCTCTCCCCAGAGTTCGCAAGGGGAGGCTTATAGGTCAGAGCGGTCGCCCATGGGGCGGTCGTTCTGGCTGCGGCCGGATGATGCAACTGTCCCGTTTGTTGCACCGGCCAAAGAAAATGGCGGGGCACCCTGCCCCGCCTTTGATCTTTCCGATCATGAAGACCGTTCAGCCTTTTGCGGCTTTCGCAACTTCGGCTGCAAAGTCTTCCTTGACGACTTCGATGCCTTCGCCGACTTCGAGGCGCACGAAACCTGTAATCGTGGCGCCCGCTTCTTTGGCAGCATCGCCAACGGTGACATCAGGGTTCACAACGAACGCCTGGTTCACGAGTGTGACTTCGGACATGTACTTCTTCATACGACCGACGATCATCTTTTCGATGACGGCGTCTGGCTTGCCGGATTCCTTGGCGATATCGATCTGGACCTGCTTTTCCTTCTCGACAACCGCCGGATCAAGATCGTCCTCGGACAGCGACGCGGGGTTCACAGCCGCGATATGCATCGCGATCTGTTTGCCCAGCTCTTCGGAGCCGCCTGTCATCGCAACCAGAACGCCGATCTTGCCCATGCCGGGTGCGGCAGCGTTGTGGACGTAGGACACAACTGTATCGCCTTCGATCGCGGCCATGCGGCGCACGGACATGTTCTCGCCGATGACGGCAACCGCGTCTGTGACGGTCTGCTCGACCGATTTGCCGTTCAGATCAGCCGCTTTCAGCGCGTCGAGGTCGGGCTGTTTGATCGCGACTTCGGCGATGCCAGCAACCATTTTCTGGAAATCGGCGTTCTTGCCGACGAAATCGGTTTCCGAGTTCACTTCGACAGCGACACCACGGCCACCTTCGACGTTCACGGCCACGAGGCCCTCGGCCGCGGTGCGACCGGATTTCTTGGCGGCCTTCGCAAGGCCCTTGGTGCGCAGCCAGTCGACCGCGGCTTCCATGTCGCCGTCGGTTTCGGTCAACGCTTTCTTGGCGTCCATCATGCCTGCGCCGGTGGTGTCGCGCAGTTCCTTGACCATAGATGCAGTGATAGCCATCTCAAGTCTCTCCTCAATTCGGTTGGTCCGGGGTGCCGTTACGTCCCCGATGTATCAGCAGTGTGACAGCGGCGGGACAGGCCCGCCGCCGGTCCGTCGAGATCAGCTCTTGGCGTCTTCGACGGTTTCTTTCTTGGATTCGATGTCGTAGGGCGCGTCACTTGCGACAGCCGCGTTGTCGGCGGTCTGGTCGGACACATTGCCGGTCTCGACGCCGGTGCTTTCGGCAACGGCTTCTTCAACGGGTGCTTCTTCCATCGCGCCGATGTCGACACCTGCCGCGCCCAGCTGGGCGGACATGCCGTCGAGGGCCGCACGCGATGCCAGATCACAGTAGAGAGAGATGGCGCGCGCCGCGTCATCGTTGCCCGGGATGATGTAATCGATACCGTCTGGCGAGCAGTTGGTGTCGACCACGGCCACGACCGGGATACCCAGCTTGTTGGCTTCCGCGATGGCCAGCTGCTCTTTCTTGACGTCGATGACGAACAGCAGATCGGGACGGCCGCCCATTTCGCGGATACCGCCCAGCGACGCTTCCAGCTTCGCCTGGTCGCGTTCCATGCCAAGACGCTCTTTCTTGGTCAGACCGCCAAAGCCCTGCTCGGACTGCTCGTCGATGTGCTTGAGACGGTTGATCGACTGCGAAACGGTCTGCCAGTTGGTCAATGTGCCACCGAGCCAGCGGTGGTTCATGTAATACTGTGCGCATTTCTCTGCGGCTTCGGCGATCGGCTGTGCGGCCTGACGCTTGGTGCCGACGAACAGGATGCTGCCGCCCTTGGCAACGGTGTCGCGGATGACTTTCAGCGCATCGTCCAGCATCGGGACGGTCTGTGTCAGGTCCATGATGTGGATGCCGTTACGCGCACCATAGATGTAGGGACCCATGCGGGGGTTCCAACGCTGTGTCTGGTGGCCGAAGTGTACGCCTGCTTCAAGCAGTTGGCGCATGGAGAACTCAGGAAGAGCCATGTCTTTATACCTTTCCGGTTTAGCCTCGTCGGGGGTATGACCACGGGATGCGGCCAACCGGCGGAGTGTCGGGGATGTCTCCCCCGAACGCCCCAATCCCCGACTGCGGGATTGAATGGCGCTCAGGTACAGCAGCGCACCCAATTGCGCAAGTCTCAATCGCACAGGGTTGCGGGATCCCGTCAATCTATGGTGTGATGCAGGTGAAAGCGACCCGCGTCCGACCGTCGCCGCAGCGACCACAGCCAAGCGAGCAGCCCGAAATGAAAGTCGTAGACATCAACGGCGGCCCCCCGCGCGACACCGGGAGCGCTCCCGACGGCACGCCGGTGGAACAGTTGGCCAGCCACATGGTGCACGTCTTCTCCTTGCCGGCCCTGCCGATAAAGCAGCGGTTCTCGATCCTACTCAACCGGACCTGTGGCGTTCTGGGGATGGATTACGGCTATATCACCTTGCCGCAGGAACCGGTTGCGACGGTGCCGTTCCATTCGGCCAAGATGGTGCTGCGCCCGCCGCGTCCGGGCAAGCTGACGCTCAGCCACCTGATGTCGCGCAACCGCAAACCCCTGCATTTCGACGATCCCGATGCCGCCCCGGAAGGCGAATACATCGACCAGACCGGATACGTGCCCTACCGCTTTGTCGGCGCTCCGATCATCTTCGATGGCCGCGTCTATGGCACGGTCGAATTCGGCGGCGCCAAGGCCGGCGATGCACTGCTGACGCCGGACCGGGTCATGCTGGTGCGCATCCTGTCAGGTCTGGCTGCCGGATCGCTGGTCCTGCTCAGCGATTAGGGTTTGGTGGGCGGAGCGTACCGCCTCTTCGCAGGCAGCCGCCAGCGCCTTGCGGTCGTTGAAATCCGAAACCCGCAGCGGCGCGCAGTAGCGCACATCGACATGGCCCTGACGCGCCGGCACCAGCGTGGCCAGAAGATGCGGACCGAAATCCATATCCCCCCACCACCCGTAAAACCGCCGGTCCAGCCCCGCAGGCGCATGGTAGGCCACCGCGACCGGCTGCACCCAGATGCGGTCTTTCAGCTCGGGCGCAAAGAAGGACTGGAAAAGCGTTGTCTTGAACGGCAGCACCCGCAAGCCGTCAGTGCTCGTCCCTTCGGGAAAGAACAGCAGCTTGTGACCGGCCAGAAGCCGCGCGCGAAACAGGGCGGTCTGCGCGCGCGCCTGCGCGGGGGTGCGGTCGATGAAAACGGTGCCGGTCGCACGGGCGAGCCAGCCGATCCCCGGCCATCCGGCGACCTCGGACTTCGACACGAAGTAGATCCGCTTGCGCGCGTTCAGCGTAAAGATGTCCAACCAGCTTGAGTGGTTCGCCACCACGGCACCCCGATGCGCCATCGGTGTCCCGCTGAACCGCAACCGGATCCCGAGGATGCGAAACGCATTGCGGCACACGAACTGCGTGATGTGCGGCGTCCACGGCCGGTGGAGGCCATTCAGCGGGCGTTCGACCAGCCGCAGCAAGAGCAGCACCAGCAGGCCGCCGAACACCAGCACTGCAAGGGCCGTCGCGCGCACCGCCACCCGCAGGCAGCCCAGCGGCCCGAGCGGTGGCGCAACCGGTCGGTCGCCTTCATCCCATGTCGGGCTCATGCGCGCCGCCCGTCGTAGAGCCGCGCCTGCCGTTCGTTCATTTTCGCCGTGTCGAGGACCAGGCAGACGTCTGTGGTGTTGAACCCGTAATCGATGAAAGCTCCCTCGCCCACGCAGCCACCGAGGCGCAGGTAAGCCTTGATCAGGCTTGGCACTTCCAACAATGCGGTGCGGCGATCAAGCGCGTCCTCGGCGATCAGGTCCATCCGCTGGAATGCCCCCGCACGGGCCGTCACACGCAGCTCGCTGGGGGCCAGATGCCGGTGGTGCAACAACGACAGCGGCGCGGCAAGCGCCTGCACATCGGTGCCGTGAAAACTGGCGACACCGAAGAGGATCTCGATCCGGTGCGCGCGGATATACTCGGCGACCCCCGCCCAGAGCCTGTGCATCGCCAGCCCGCCGCGATGGTCGCGGTGCAGACAGGACCGGCCCAGTTCCAGCAGGGTGCGTCCGCTGTTCTTCAGAGGAGACAGATCATATTCGTCCTCGGAATAAAATCCGCCCGCCTGCTCTGCCCGCGCGCTGCGCAACAGCCTGTAGACGCCGATCACCTCGTCGGACCCTGCGGGCATGACGATCATATGATCGAAAAACGGGTCAAACCGGTCGCACTCAAGGCAGGCGTCGTGATCGACCATATCACCCCCACCGCCCAGCTCTTCGACAAAAACCCGGTATCGCAGACGCTGTGCCGCGCGCAGTTCGCAATCGGTTGATGCCAGTTTGACCCGGTAATGTTGTGTCACGCCCGGCGTCCGCCCGACTGTGACAATACTGTGCCTTTTGGTTCCAACATCGACCGCATCCGCAATATTTCCACCATAGGTTATTCGCACGCTGCTAAAATGAAATCCTAACGAATTGTTAAGCAATACTTCGCAAGGGTTAAGGATCGAATACCGGATGCAACGCAACACGGGAGCTATCGATGACAATCTTGCCGATGTCACGGAAATTGACCGTCAGTTTGCCGCCGATGTTGCTTTGAACCTGCCCCACACCCCACTCGGGCTGGGCGGGATGTCTGACCAGCATGCCGGGCGTCAGAATGGCGTTCAGGTCTTCCATCAACTTTTCCTTCACTGAGGAGACTTCTTACATGTCGCACAGCTACGATTTGGCGGAATTGATCGGAAGTCGCATCTGCCATGACCTGATATCGCCAATCGGCGCGATCAACAACGGGATAGAGCTGATCGAGATGAGCAGCGATGCCGCGGCAACGCCGGAGATGTCGCTGATCTCCGACAGCGTGCGCAGCGCCAGCGCGCGTATCCGCTTCTTTCGCATCGCTTTCGGGGCGGCCAGCGACCAGATGGTCAGCCGGCAGGAGGCATCATCGATCCTCTCCGATACCTACGGGCCCTCGCGGCTGAGCGTGAGCTGGGCGCCGCAGGATCCCCTGCCCCGACGGCTTGTCAGGCTCGGCTTTCTTTCGCTCATGTGTCTGGAGACGGCCATGCCCTACGGCGGACAGATCGCCGTGGAACATAACGACGGGACCGTCAGGATCACCGGTCAGGCAGACAAGCTGAACATCGCGCAGGATCTGTGGGATCTGCTGGCCTGCGACAGCCACACCGGAGAGCTCCTTCCCGCTCAGGTCCAGTTCGGGCTGCTTCCCCGCGTCGCGGCGGATCAGGGGCGCAGCATCCGTGTTACCTCGGATGATGCGCAGATTACCCTGACGTTCTGAGCGGGTCAGCCGCGCACGGTGCCGTCCCCGCGCACGAGATACTTGAAGCTGGTCAACTGCGCCGCCCCGACCGGTCCGCGCGCGTGCATCTTACCCGTGGCGATGCCGATCTCGGCCCCCATCCCGAATTCCCCGCCGTCGGCGAATTGGGTGGACGCGTTATGCATCACGATCGCGCTGTCCAGACGGTTCATGAAGGTCTGCGCCGCCGCTGCATCCTCTGTCAGGATACAGTCGGTATGGTTGGATCCGTACTGGCGGATATGCGCAATCGCATCGTCCACGCTGTCCACCTGCCGCGCCGCGATGATCATGTCGAGATACTCGCGCCCCCAATCCTCTTCGGTGGCGGGGATCGTGCCCGGAACCGCCGACAGCGCCGCGTCGGCGCGCACCTCGACACCCGCATCGACAAGCGCCCGCAGCACACCCTGCCCGAGCGTCTGCGCCACGTCGCGGTGTATCAGCAGACATTCCGCCGCGCCGCAGATGCCTGTCCGCCGTGTCTTCGCGTTCAACACGACTTTCAGCACCTTCTCGGGGTCGGCTGCCGCATCGATATAAATATGGACGATCCCTTCGAGATGGGCAAACACCGGCACCCGCGCCTCGCGCTGGACCAGTCCCACCAGCCCCTTGCCGCCACGCGGCACAATCACATCGATCGTGTCGGTCATCGTCAGCATTTCCTGAACCGCCGCACGGTCGCGTGTGGGAACCAGCTGGATCGCGTCCTCGGGCAGACCGGCGCTGCGCAGGCCTTCCTGCAAACAAGCGTGCAACGCGCTGGAGCTGTGAAAGCTTTCCGATCCGCCACGCAGGACCACCGCATTGCCGGCTTTCACACACAGCGCACCGGCGTCCGCCGTCACATTGGGGCGCGATTCGTAGATCACCCCGATCACACCGATCACACCGAGCGGTGTACGCACGCGCTGGATGTTCAGACCGCTGGGCTGATCCCATTCCGCCAGAATTTCGCCGACCGGATCCGCCTGCTCCGCAATGGCACGCAGGCCATCGACGATGCCCCGCAGCCGGTCTTCGTCCAGCTTGAGACGGTCAAGCATCGCGGGTGACAGGCCCTTGCTTTCACCGAAGGCCATATCCTTCTGGTTTGCCTCGAAAATCTCGTTTCTCTGCGCCCAGACGGCCTCGGCCGCGCCGATCAGGGCGGCGTGCTTGCGCTCTGCGGACGCCGTGGCCAGATCCGCCGCCGCAGCGCGGGCGCGCGCCCCGATATCTGCCATCAATTCTGGGATATTTACGTTATCGTTCATTGCTTTGTGACCATTTCTTGAAGTGCCATATCATCGCGGTGGATAAGGGCCGCGCGCCCCGGATAGCCAAGGATGGCTTCAATCTCCGTGCTGCGGTGGCCCTTGATACGCATCGCCTCCTCGGCGGAATAGCGGCTCAGCCCCGACCCGAGCACAACCCCTCTGGTATCGATCAGCGCGACGGCATCGCCGCGCTCGAACGCGCCGTCCACCATCGTAATGCCTGCGGGCAGGAGACTCTTGCCGCGGTTGAGCGCTGCAACAGCGCCTTCGTCCAGCATCACACGACCGATCGGCTTCATCGCCGCGATCCAGCTTTTGCGCGCCGCCTGCGGGTCGGTCTGGGCGGTGAACCACGTGGCATTGGCACCCTCGGCCAGCGCTTTCAGAGGCCGATGCGCAGAGCCTTCGGTGATTGCCATGGCGCACCCCGCCGCTACGGCGGTTTTTGCCGCCATCAGCTTGGTTTTCATGCCGCCCTTGCTCAGGCCCGATCCGGCATCGCCGGCCATCGCCTCGATTTCGGGCGTGATACGGTCGATCACTGGGAACCGTTCCGCATCATCATGTTGCATGGGGTTCTTCGAGTAAAATCCGTCAACATCCGACAGCAGGATCAACTGATCCGCCCCTACGGTCACGGCGATCTGCGCGGCCAGCCTGTCGTTATCACCAAACCGGATCTCATCCGTTGCGACAGTGTCGTTTTCGTTCACGATGGGAACCGCGCCAAGGCCGATCAGCGTCTCGAGCGTCGCGCGAGAGTTCAGATAGCGGCGCCGGTTGGCACTGTCTTCGAGAGTGACGAGAACCTGAGCGGTGGTAATGCCGTGAGGCGCAAGCACCTCCTCGTAGGCGCGGGCCAGCCTGATCTGGCCGACTGCGGCAGCGGCCTGCGATTGCTCCAGCGGCAGCGATCCCTGCCCGAGCCCCAGCACACCACGCCCCAGCGCGATAGAGCCGGACGAAACCAGCACCACATCCGCGCCCTGCGCCTTCAGCCAGGCCACGTCCTCGGCCAAGGACCGCAGCCAGTCTGCGCGCAGATCGCCCGTGGTACGATCCACCAGCAGCGCCGAGCCGATCTTGACCACGACACGGCGCGCATCGGTCAGGGTTGCCACGGCGCTTCCTCCTCGACGTGCTTGTGACGCAGCCGGTCGTCGTCGATCTGGGCGCGCAACGCGCGCAGCACCTCGGTGGTGTTGGTGCGTGCAACGCCCGACATGAGCATCACCTCCGCACCACTCTCTTTTTCCAATTCTTTCTTTGCACTTGCGAGCTGCTCTTCATCCAGCGCATCAATTTTATTCAGAACAGTGATGCGGGGCTTTTCGGCCAGTTCACCGCCGTAGGCTTCAAGTTCGGAGATGATGGTCCTGTAATCCTCCGCCACGGTTTCCGATGTCCCGTCCACAAGGTGCAAGAGAACGGCGCAGCGCTCTACATGCCCCAAGAAGCGGTCCCCGATCCCGCGGCCCTCATGCGCGCCCTCGATCAGGCCGGGGATGTCCGCCACGACAAATTCCGTGTTGTCGACGCCGACAACACCGAGGTTCGGATGCAGGGTCGTGAACGGGTAATCGGCGATCTTGGGCCGGGCGTTAGATGTGGCGGCCAGAAACGTCGACTTGCCCGCATTGGGCAGACCCAGAAGACCCACATCCGCAATCAGCTTCAGCCGCAGCCAGAGCGTCCGTTCCACACCGTCCTGACCGGGGTTCGACCGCCGCGGTGCCTGATTGGTCGCGGATTTGAAGTGCAGGTTGCCCCAGCCGCCGTTGCCACCGCGCGCAAGCTGCACCCGCTGGCCCAGTTCGGTCATGTCGGCGATCACCGTTTCCTGATCCTCATCGAGGATTTCGGTCCCCACCGGCACACGCAGGACGATATCGTCGCCGTCCTTCCCGGTGCGCTGCTTGCCCATGCCGGGCTGGCCGTTCTTGGCAAAGAAATGCTGCTGGTAGCGGAAATCAATGAGCGTGTTCAGCCCGTCGACCGCTTCGGCCCAGACGGAGCCACCGCCGCCGCCGTCGCCGCCGTCGGGACCGCCGAATTCGATGTATTTTTCACGCCGGAACGAGACACACCCGCCCCCGCCTGCGCCGGAGCGGATGTAGACTTTGGCGAGGTCGAGGAATTTCATATCGGATCCTTACAAGGCTCAGAGTTTGCGGCTGTAGGTCCACGTGGGCACACAGGCCGCACGGGACAGGCAATAGGTTTCGGCGTCACCGAGATACTGGAAACCGGCATTGGTCAGCACCTTCGCCGAGGCAGGGTTATCATGGAACACGGATGCGAACATCGTCGCGTTGCCCAAGGGGTTGCCGTTGACCAGCGCCTGAACGGCGTCCGAGGCGACGTGGCTGTTCCAGAACGGCGGCGCGACCCAATAGCCCACTTCGGACTGGTTGCGGTCCAGACGGGCAAGGCTGATCACGCCCATCACGTCGGCCCCGTCCTCGGCGCCGCCGTCCATGACCCAGACGTCCTCGTCACGCTCGGGTTTGAGCGCGCGTTCGATGAACCCCGCGATCAGGCCGGGCGGCAAGGGATGCGGGATGCGCGGGGTGCTGTGGGCCACACGAATATCGGCGGCGTAATGTTCGATCCTTCCTACGTCCGACATCTGGACGGGACGCAGAACAAAACGTTCGGTGGTGAGGGTCGGCTGCTGAAACAGGGTATTCATCGTCAGGCCCCTTTGGCAAAAAGAACAAACAAGACAGAGGCGACTGTCAACGCCGCGAGCGTCCACATCAGGTAGGGTTCCGTGCGCGTTCCTGCAACGGAGCGCGCGAGGGCGTCACCCCCCAGTGTCCAGAGCGGATGCATCACGATCTGGCAGGCCAGCAAGACACAAGCGACCGTCGCCGTGGCGGCAAGGGTGGACACATCCGGTCCGATAAAGGCTGTGAACGACCCCACGATCATCGCCCATGCCTTGGGGTTCAGCGGATGCACGATCAGACCGGCGGCAAAGCCCGGCACGCGCGCGCCTGCATCACCCTGCCCTAGCCTGAGGTTCGCCACCTTCCACGCCAGCCAGATGATATAGGCCGCCGACAGGTACTTGAGCGCGGTGAACAGCCACGGCACGCGCGTCGCGAGCTCCATCAGGCCAAACCCGATCGGCCAGATGATCAGCTGCTTGCCCAGGGCGACACCGGCCACGAAAGGCAGCGCCGCACGAAAGCCGAACCGTGCGCCGGTCGCCAGCAAGGCCATATTGGCCGGACCGGGCGTTCCGACCTGGCTCGCCGCAAATACGATCAGAGGGGCGAGCGCCACGCTCACCGTCCCTGCGCCTTCGTGAATGTTGCCGTAGCGGTCGCGCGCATCGTGCCGCTCCTGAAAACAGTGCCTGAACGAGAAAGGGACCGGCGTTTCCGCCGATCCCCTGAATGTCTGTCATCCCGTGAGAAACGGCTTATTCCGCAGCCTCGGCCATCGGGACAATCGAGATGAATGTACGGTTTTTCAGCCCCTTGTGGAACTGCACGTTGCCGTCGACGGTTGCAAAGATCGTGTGATCCTTGCCCATGCCCACACCCTCGCCGGGCCAGAATTTGGTCCCGCGCTGACGCACGATGATGTTGCCGGGAACGACAACTTCGCCGCCGTATTTCTTTACACCAAGGCGACGACCAGCTGAGTCGCGCCCGTTCCGGGATGAACCGCCTGCTTTTTTATGTGCCATCTGGGTCTCTCCTTAGCCTTTTGTCTTTTCTTTGGCCTGCTCGACCCAGCCTTCACGCTCGATCCGGCCTTTGAAAGACAGTTTCTCGTCCATATCAGCAATGTCCGCTTCGGTCCATGCTGCGATCTGGGCAAACGTGGTGATGCCCGCGTCGTTCAGCTTCTTCTCGAGAGCAGGGCCAACGCCGCTGAGTTCTTTCAGGTCGTCCGCGCCGGATGTGTCCGCTGCGGGCTTGTCCGCTTTCTTTGTCTCGTCCTTGCCAGCGGCGTTTCCGGCTTTCGCCTTCTTCGCAGGCTTGGCGGATTTTTCGTTCGCTTCGCCTTCGTTGACGCGCTTCTTCATCTCGGCCTGTTCGCCACGGTTGAAGGTATAACGCTCTTCGATGGCGGCAACGGCTGCCGCGCTGACGGAGCCTGTACCGATGGCTTCGGCAACGCCGGATTTGCCCGCGCCGGACGAAAGGATCTCGGTGATCTTCACGAGCGTCAGCTTCTGGCGGTGGCCTTTGGTCCGCTTGGAAGAGTGCTTCCGGCGGCGTTTGACAAAGTGGATCACCTTGTCGCCCTTGATCTGGTCGACGACTTCGGCCTGTACGCCCGCATCTTCGATGAGCGGCGAGCCGACCTGAACGGTGTCGCCACCGAGCATCAGGACTTCGTTGAATTGAACGGTTTCACCGGCATTGGCCGCAATACGTTCCACGCGCAGCATATCGCCGGGCTGTACTTTATATTGCTTACCGCCTGTTTTCAGGACCGCAAACATAGGTCTTCCTTCACATTTTCCGCATCCTGTGGTCCCCCGTTCGGGGCGTTCGCGAGACATCGTCTCACCGTCGGACAGCGCGCCCGTAGGCGTCATTGAAATATACCCGGATTCGGGATCTCCCGCCGGGTTGGGGGCTTATCCAAGGATCAGCGCCCCAAGTCAAGCGCCCGCATGAGACAAATCTCACCGGTGCGCGGCAAGATGCTAAAGCTCCTGCGCGCCCATGTGGCGCACCAGCGCCTGACCCAGCGCATAGGAGATATCTTCGTAGAGCGGATTGAACCCCGCGAAGAAGCCCGCGTTCAGCGCGCGGCCCGCGTCGGTTTCGCTGAAATCCGCGTAGGTCGTCAGCTCTTCGAGGGTCAGCGGGCTGTAGGCAAGCAACAGGAAGGCCCCCAGCCAGCCTTCGGTATCTGCCTCGATCGTGTCGCGTTCCGCCAGCACGTCGTTCAGGATCTCCTCCTCCGACATCGCGTAAAGATCCCCGTCAACCAGTGCGCGCATGAACTGCACGTTGGAATTCAGTGCCGAGGTGACGTTGCGCTGAACCAGATCGCCCGCGACGATCATCCGGTTGATCTGCTCAAGCCGCGCATCACCCGTGTCCTTCAGTTCGGCGTACCGCTCGCGGGCCGCCTGCTCTACCCCTTCGTCGGCCAGCGCACGCCGCGCCGAGTTTTCCAGCGTCAGGATACGCCCGCCGAGATCGGAGGCGAAAAATTCGATGACATTCTCGAGGGTCTCACCCTCCAGCGTCTGCTCTAGCCCGCGTCGGATCCCCTCGGAAAGGCGCGCGGGGTCGTAGATGCGCATGACCTGCTGCGCCCAGACAGACCCGCCCGTCCCGTCCAGCCAGTCACGGTCCAGCGTCGCGCCGAAGGTCTGGCCCTCTTCGTGCAGGATGACAGCCAGTTCCTCGGTCCGCAGCACGTCCATCAGAACCGTATGCCGCGCCCCCGCCCAAAGCGGCAGCGCCAATACCAGCATCAAGAAGGCTGCGACCGGAGCCCGAAACCCGCGCATCACAGGTCCTGACTGGGCTGCATGTCGCGCAACCGGTCGGCAACCGCCTCGAACCGGTTCGCCATGATTTCGTACTGGACCGCGTTCATCAGCGCATAGACCTCCTGCATCTTCGGATGCTCCAGCGCGTCGGCATATTGCGCGATCTCTTCGTCGGAAAACGCCTGATAGGTATAGGCCGCGCCTTCCAGCGCGCCGCGGGCAAGGCTGTCGCGCAGGGCGGGTTCCTGCGCCTTCATCGCCTCGCGGAGGTCGGGCTCATCCATCTGAAGCTCGATCACACCGGCCACCGCCGCCGCCATCAGGAAACGGATCTGGACCTCCTGAATGGACTTGACCGATGCGTCCTCGCTGCCGCTAGCGCGGTTGAGCCGTTCCAGCAGGTCCACGCGCGGGCTGTCGATGCCCCGCAGCCCTTCGATGATCGCCGCGCCGCTTTCGGATTTCAGCCCCTCCTCCTCGATCATGTGGGACCGGTTCTCGGCTTCGACCAGCCGCTGCCCGAGGTCCGAGGCGTAGAATTCCGCCGCGTGGCTCAGCGCGTCCGCCGTCAGCGTTTCCTCGAGGATGTCCGTCGCCATGTCATGCATCAGGTCGGTGTCGAAGACCTCGCGCACCAGACGTTGCCATTCGGACCCGAAATCATCGGCCTGAAGCCCCAGCATCTGCGGCGCGGAATCCGCCGAGAGCCGGATACTTTCAAGCGCCACGTCAAAGCCCGTGACCTCCAGGAACGCCTCGACCCGCTCCCGGTCGACCCCCTGAGCCATCGTTGTGACAGCACTCAGAAAAAGGGCGATCAACGCGAATACTGTGGTCCGAACGTATGGCAATGCGGGCATGGCTTGGTCCTTCCGGTGCAAGAGCTTTCGCTGAACCTAAGCCTTCAAACCCGCGCTGCAATGAAAAAACCGGACAACCGGCAAAGATGCGCAAAAGCGGGTCTTGCTCCTTTGCGCAAACCCGACTACACGGGCGCCGTGACCCCCGCGGAGAGGTGCCGGAGTGGTCGAACGGGGCGGTCTCGAAAACCGTTGAGCCTTCACGGGTTCCCAGGGTTCGAATCCCTGTCTCTCCGCCATAATCCTTCCAGATTATCGAGCAATTTCGGTGCGTTGCGGGCCTGACGGTCCGGGCGCGCGACCTACTGCCCGTCACGGCACGGGCGGCGGCCGCGGATTTGGGCAGGCTATCGACCCCGCTCGCCCCCATGGAGGTGTGAGCGACAGGGTCGCTCTGCAATCGGTCCCTCCGCTCTTGCAGTTATTCTTCTTCGCGATACCACACCGCAGCGAACTCCCCGGCATCTGCCCGGTAACGCCATGCCCACTTCCACCCGCTCTTGCCGCGCCAATAGCAGGCCGTCGGACTGCCGGATTGGGACTACTCCTTGCCCGGCTTCAGCTTTTGTCCAAGCCGAGCCATTTACGCTCGGCCTTGTCCCATGCGTCGAGCGCCTGATGGTCGGGGACCCAAGCGAGGCCCGATTTGCTGTCCGAAGATTGGGCCTCCCCCGAGATCACAGCATCGACAAGCACCGGGCGACCGGCTTTCAGGACCCCAAAAGCCTCGTCCAGCTTGCCGGGCAGTTCCGCCTCGCTCGCGATCCGCACGGCGTCCATCCCGAAGGCCCGCGCCATGGCCGCGTGGTCAGCGTCCTGCAGGCGGGTTCCAACGACCTTGCCGAAACTGTCCATCTGGTCGCGCACCTCGATCGCCCATGCGCGGTTGTTGCCCACGACGATCATCACCGGCACCTTGTGGCGGACCAGCGTGTCAAGTTCGATCGCGGTGAAGCCGAAGGCGCCATCGCCGGTCACGGCCACCACCTGACGGTCCGGCGCTGCCTTCTTGGCGCCCAACGCAAAGGGTGTCGCAAGCCCGATGCAGCCCAAGGGGCCGGGATCGAGATAGGTCTTCGGGTTGAGCGCCACCCGCGCAAAGCTCAGGAAATCACCGCCATCGGCAATCACGACCGCGTCGGGGTCGATCCGCTTGCGCAGCTCGCCAAGCAGCCGGTTCGGCGACATGCGCCCCTCCGCATCGCTCGGTGCCGAGGCGAGCATCTGGCCGAGCTTTTCACTACGCTCAAGATGACCTTCGCGCATTTTCGCAAGCCAGCTGCGATCGCGGTCCTCTTTCATAGCGCACAGCAGGTCCGCAAGCGCGCCCAGAGTCTCGGGCAGGTCGCCGAGCAGCGCTATCTCCCCCAGCCGGTTGTCGAAAAGCTCTTCGGCCTTGTCAGAGATCCGCAGCATTTTTGCGTCACCGAAGACCGCCGGAGAGCCGTAGGCCAGCTGGAAGTCCAGCTTGCGGCCTACCGTGACCACAAGATCGGCCTGGGTCATCGCCTGTCCGCGCATCGCGCCGATATGGGCCGGGTGCCCGTCGTCGATGATCCCCTTGGTCTCACCGGTGTCCAGATACCCCGCCCCGGCGGCGGTGAGAAAGCGGGCCAACTCCTCCGGCGCGGCATTGGCGCCCCGGCCCGAAACCACGACCACCCTGCCCGCCTTCGCGATGGCACGCGCGGCTGCGCGCAGGTCTTCCTCCAGTGGCCGTGTCCGGGGGCGCGGCCGCCCGGCCACCTGCTCCACGCGGGTAAGCGCGTCGGGGATGTGTTCGCGCTGAAGATCGACGGGGAAATCCAGAAACGCCGGGCCCGGCTCTCCGCCCCGCCCGCAGGCGGCCCCGATCGCAGCGTCGAGTTCGCGGGGCAGCGCATGGGCATGGCGCACCGTGCGGGCATGGCGCGTGATCGAGCCGAGCAGCGCGGTATGGCTCATGTCCTGCAGCGCGCCTCGGTTCTCCTGCGGGCGCGGCGGGACGCCCGAGAGCACCAGCACGGGCGTGCGGCTTACATGGGCGTTGGCGATACCGGTCATCGCATTCGTGACACCGGGACCGGCCGTCACCAGCGCAACGCCGAAACCGCCGCCAACCGCCGCGCTGGCATGGGCCATATAGACGGCCGAGCGTTCGTCGCGCACGTCGACAATCTCGATCCCCTCGGCGTCCAGCGCCATCCAGATCGGCATGATGTGCCCCCCGCAGAGCGCGAAGACCCGTTCGACCCCACGGGCCTTGAGCGTTCGGGCGATGAGCGTGGCGCCGTTTACGGGTTCGGTCATGGTGGCCTCCTTGGGAAAGCTTGGGTAGGAAATGGCGGGACTGGCGGTTATGGAACCATCAAAGTGGCGCTTGCGACGGGTCTGGAAGCTTCGAATCCCCTGCACTCGAACCCCACGGGTGCGCCGGGCTTTGGGACGATCAATCGGTGTTCAGCCATGGCTTTTTCTTTCGTTGGCTGTGGCGAGCTCGACTGGGCCGCGCAGGGCGCTCATGCCGTTTCGCTGATCTCTTTCAGAACAATCGACCGCAGTTCGCTATGCTGGATCTTTCCGGTCGCCGTGCGGGGGATTGCATCACTTGGCACGAAGCTCACCGAACGGGGTTTTTTGAACCCGGCGATGCGATCCGCGCAAAAGCTGATCACCTCGGCCTGGGTCAGCGTGCAGCCGTCGCGCAGTGCGACGACCGCGTGCACCCGCTCGCCCCATCTGGGGTCTGGCAGCCCGATGACGGCCACGTCGCGGATCGCCTCGTGCTGGCCGAGAAGCGCCTCGACCTCGGTGGGATAGACGTTCTCGCCCCCCGAAATGATCATGTTCTTCTTGCGGTCGATGATATGCAGGAACCCGCGTTCGTCGCGCAGGCCGATATCGCCAACCGAGCAATAGTCCCCGCGGAAGGCTTCGCGCGTCTTTTCGGGCAGGTTCCAATATCTCTGGAAGTGGTAGGGCGTTCGCGAGAACAACTCTCCCGGCGTGCCGTCCGGCACTTCGTTGCCGTCATCGTCCAGAAATTTCACGGGTGCCGAACCGATGCACTCCCGTCCCACCGATCCAAGATTTGTGAACTGCTCCTCGGGGTGGAGCATCGTGACCCAGCCCGCTTCGGATGAGCCGTAGAGCTCGAAGAGACCGGAATTGGGGAACATCTCCATGATCGACTTCTTTGTCTCGGCACGGGCCGGTGCAGAAGAAATCATCAGCTTGGTCATCCGGCCAAGGTCGCGCTTCGTGCTTTCCGCGCGCGCCTGCTCCAGCATCATGATGTAATGGGTCGGCACCAGCGATGTGAAGGTGGCGCCACAGTCCTCCATCACATCCATGGCGTGGGCAGCATCGAAACTGGGGCGGGAATAGATCGTCACCGTGCCACCGCAATAGCCGAAAGCGCAGAAGAAGTTCAGCGAGTTCGCGTGGCACATCGGCATGACCAGCAAGGCGTCGTCCTCGCGGCCGATCTTGAGCTCGTTCTCGGTGACCAAGGCGATCAGCGCCATGCTGCGGTGGGTGTGGATCACACCCTTGGGTTTGCCGGTGGTCCCGGAGGTATACATCAGGGTCCAGGGATCATCCTCGTCGATGTCGATCTCCGGCGCGGCCTCGACCCCTGCCCCCAAAAACGCCTCGAAGTCCTGCCACCCTTCGGGCGTGGCGCCATCGCCGAAATGTACGAAACGGTCTGCAGCCAGCGCAAGGTCCGCGCGCACGCTGTCGATCAGACGGTGCAGTCCGTCCTCTGCGATCACGCAGGCCGCACCCGCGTCCTTGATGATATAGGAGGCCTCGGCAGCGGCGAGACGGAAGTTGATGGGCACGATGATCAGGCCCGCTTTCGAGGTCGCGGCGTAGAGTTCGGCCCATTCCAGCCGGTTGTGGGACAGGACTGCGACCCGGTCCCCCTTCTCCAGCCCGAGGGCAAGCAGCGCATTCGCCAGCTTCCGGGCCCGCCTGTTCCACTGCGCGAAGCTCAGCGTGCGCTCTAGATCGCGGGCGCCCAAACGGTCAGGGCTGACCCGGGCATGGCCATCCAGCATCGCTCCGAAACTCAACATGCCCTGCGCCATCCTCTTCCCTCCCGGCTCGGTAGTGCATTCTGAATTCAGAATACAGCACCGGTCGAATTCGCGCAACAGAATGCTATCCGGCCAGCGCGCGCGATGCCGGTGCGATTGAAAACAACGGGATGGGGATGTTTGCCGGGGCTACTCGGCTGCGTCTTTGGGCGGGCTGCGCTTTTCCAGCGCCGCGATGAGCGCCTCTTCCGCGCCCTCGATATGCTGGCGCGCGAGGCGCGCTGATTCGTCTTCGTCGCCCGAGACGAGGGCATCGAGGATCTTGCAATGCTGGTCCCAGACGGTATGCCCCCGCTCGGCGTGAAGCAGCACCGCCACCATGACCCGCCGCAGGAAGTACCAATGTGGCTCGGTTGTGGAGGCGATCAGGGGATTGCCGGACTGGCTGTAGATGAACTGGTGGAACTCCATATCCACGCCCACAGTCTCAAGCGCGTTGCCCTTTTTACGGGTCTTCTCCCCCTGCTCCAGCAGGTCCTGCCCCTCGCGCAGGATACGGTCGCGAAAGCCGGAGGAGCGTTTCGCCTGCCGTGCCACCAGTCGGCCCGCCAATTCGTCCAGAACCTTGCGGATCTGATAGCGGTGACGGATTTCGACCGGATCGAGCGGTGCCACGAAAAGACCGCGCCCTCCGCTTTCGATCACCAGCCCGTCGTTCTTCAGCAGAAGCATCGCCTGCTGGATAGGCTGGCGCGACACGCCGAGCGTGCTGGCCAATTCTTCCTGAACAAGGTGCTTTCCCGGTTCCAGCGTGCAGTCGCAGATCGCATCGCGGATCGTGTGGTAGACCTGCTGGGCCCGGCTGGGAGCTTGGGTGATCGATTGCAAGTGGTGTCCTGACTGGTTTCGGCGTTTCCCGCGCGTCGTCCTGTTTCGCCTCTGCCATGAATAAAGAGCATGGCGCAGCTTTGGGCAAGGCCATCCCGCCCGACAGATCTGCCCCCCGGTGACGTAAGACGGCGTGATGTTGAGAACGGTGGCTCAGAGTGTGAGCGAGACTACACCGGCCAGAAGAAACGGCAAGCAGATGCAGAGGCGTCCTTTCTGAGCCGGGCGCCTTGCCGCTCCTTGAGCGGACCTTCCAAATCAAACCGCGTCGTTCCGCTGAAAGGGCCACGCCGCACAATCGGGCCCGTGGCGTCTTTTGGATTGCTTCGCTGCACCCTGCATCAAACCGCTAAATTGCCCGGTTCAACCTATTATTAGCATCGCCCTTCGATACTGCACGAAACCGGCTCCGGAGGCTGCCGCAAGGCCCGGCGATTGAAAGGGACGTGCATCATGGCAACGGTATTCGACGTATTCTATCTGGGCACCGGCCCCTCCATCGACCAGACCGAAGGCGACTTCATCAGCGAAAACAGTGGGGCCCTCGTGGGCCAGACCTATGGGTCGGTCGCGGCCCCCCTGGTCAATAACATTGGCAGTCTTTCGCCCGGCAGCACCGGTTTTGCCGGTGGCGATGCCAACCGCTATGACACCAATAACGATGTCTCGAACGACACCTTTCGCATCGACGGGGGCGCGGACCAGACGGTCGATGGCCTTGCGATCTACAATGCGACGATAACCTACACGGACGGCACCACGGATACGATCACTGCGGTTGTCATGCAGGACACTGCCGGCAATCTCTATCTTCTGCCGGAAACCAGTTTCAATTCGGATCAGGCCGCATTGGAGGCCAAGCCGATCCGGTCACTGACGCTCAACAGCGTATTCTCCAACAACACCAGCATGGACGCGACACGGTATGCGGCCAATTACGCAGTCTGCTACGCCCCCGGCACGCTGATCGAAACACCCGAAGGTCCGCGGGCGGTGGAAACCCTGCGCCCCGGCGACAGGGTGATGACGCTTGACCACGGGCCGCAGGCCGTGCGCTGGACCCGAAGCGGGGATCACCCGCTGGAAAATGCCGATGAAGATGCTGCACCTGTACAGATCAAGGCAGGCGCCTTGGGCCCGAACATGCCTGCCGCGAATCTGATCCTGTCGCCGCAACACCGACTTCTGGTCGGTGGGGGCGGACCGTTGGGCGAGGTGTTTTCCACGGAAGTATTCGTGCCCGCCAAATCCCTGACCGCCCTGCCGGGTATCCGGCGCATGAAGGGCAAGGCACGCATCACATGGATCCATTTCGCCTGCCAGCGCCACGAGATCGTCATGGCCAATGGCTGCCCGTCGGAATCGCTTTTGCTGGGGCCGATGGTCATGAACGGGTTATCAGACGCCGAACGGCAGGCGGTGACCGAATTATTCGGTCCTGCGCTGCCCGCCAACGGGGCCCTGAACGGCCCGCCCGCACGGGAATGCCTGACGGTGGGCGCCGTCAGGCGGCGGCTTGCCAAACACCTCAAAGCCGCGGGGGCGACCCTGTCGAAAGCGGTTCCCAAAGCGGACCGCGATCTTGCGATGGATAGCTTCAAGGCGGAGAGCATCCGCCACATGCCGCAGCACCGGACAGCCATTCGGCGCGGCATGAACGAGATCCCAAATCCGGGATAACCTCTGCGCGGCGATACTCCCTGACGGCAAAATCGCAAAAAAAAACAATTCAAGCGGTGTATAGACATTGGTCGATCCGGTGAATGCGCGCTGATGCCTTGCAGGAATTCACCTTCAGAAAATATCCAATCTGATAAAACGCCAGTGTTTTATCCCTGATCGGGGTGTCAAAATATCTTTGGCGGGAAATTGCTCGACACTTTTGGCGTGATCCCCCAGTCTTGGAGCGTAGTGGCAGGTCTGCGTGGGCGCAAATGCGCAATTCAGGCAATCCCACCGTTGAAAATTCGCCTGTATCCGGTTTCGGCATTGGCCAAACCCGGGCAGAGGCACATGTTCAAAATGGTAGGTAAAACAAGAGAGGGACATATAGATGCCAAAAGCGAAGAAGGAATTTCAAAAGCCGTCGCTCGGCCTAGCACTGGTGCCGATCCTCGTCACGCTGGGTGTCCTTGCGCTCCAGCTTTTCTATTACGGCAATTTCGTGCCGCATATCCCGCTTGCCATCGGGATCGCAGTGACGGGCGTGTTGGGCATCTACCTTGGCCATGACTGGGACAGTATCGAAAGCGGCCTGTTCCACGTCATCCGGATTTCGCTTCCGGCGGTGTCGGTTCTGATCGTGGTCGGCATGATCATCGGCGTCTGGATCGCCAGTGGCACGGTGCCCACGCTGATCTACTACGGCCTTCTGGTGCTAAACCCGCAAATCTTCCTCGCGGCAGCGATGATCCTGTGTTCGGTCGTCTCCTTGTCGCTCGGCACATCCTGGGGCACGGTCGGCACGGTCGGGCTGGCGCTGATGGGGATCGGCGCAGGCTTTGACATTCCGATGTATTGGACCGCTGGCGCTGTCGTTTCCGGCGCATTCTTCGGGGACAAGATTTCCCCGCTCTCGGATACAACCAACCTTGCACCGGCGGTCACCGGGACCACGGTTTTCGCACATATCCAGAACATGCTGCCCACCACCGTGCCGGCCATGCTGATCGCGCTGGTGGTCTATCTGGTCGCGGGTTTCACCCTGATCGACGGCAACGGCGGATCGTTCGAGCAGATCGAGGGCATCACCACAGCGTTGAACGATGCGTTCTGGATCTCGCCATGGCTGCTTTTGCCCGCCGCTCTGGTCATCGGCCTTGCGGTCACGAAAAACCCGCCGATCCCGTCGCTGTTTGCCGGTGTCGTCGCCGGTGCGATCATGGGAATGCTGTTTCAGGGCGACAGCCTGAAGGGCATGTTCGCCTTCGCGAACTCCGGCTATTCGATCGAAACGGGCATCTCCGAGATCGACAGCCTGCTGAACCGCGGCGGCATCCAGTCGATGATGTGGACCATCAGCCTGATCCTGCTGGCGCTCGGCTTTGGCGGCGCGCTCGAGCGGGTACGCTGCCTCGAAGCGGTGATCGACCAGATCATCGCGCGTGTCAAAGGCTTTGCGGGCATCCAGACCTCGGCAATCCTGACCTCGGCCGCGACGAATGTGGTGGCGGGCGACCCCTACCTGTCCATCGCGCTGCCCGGCCGGATGTACGTGCCGATCTACCGCGGCATGGGCTATTCCACGCTGAACCTTGCGCGCGGCGTCGAGGAAGGCGGGACACTGGTGTCACCGCTGATCCCGTGGAATGCGGGCGGTGCATTCGTGATCACCACGCTGGGGCTCGGTATCTTCGACGGTAACTTCGAGAACCTGCTTTATATCCCGCTGGCCTTTGCCTGCTGGACGGCCCCCGTTATCGGGATCTTCTACGCCTGGACGGGGCTGTTTTCGCCCAAGGCAACGGACGAAGAGAAGGCCCAGTGGGACGCGGACGGCGAAGCCAAGATCGCCATCGCCTGAAACGGCTCGGCCCCGCTCCGGCGGGGCCGCTGCCTTACGCCTGTTCCGGCGAGCTTTCTGCCTTGAAGCCGCTTGCGACGACGAATTTCTCCGAACTGTCCGACCGGCTTGCGGGCGGTTTGATGTTCGAAACCTTGGTGAAGCGCTGCTTGAGCAGTTTTTGCAGCTCTCCCTCGGCCCCGCCGGCCAGAACCTTCGCGACGAACGTGCCGCCCTCGTCCAGTACGTCGAATGCGAAATAGGCCGCAGCCTCGCACAGCGCGATGATGCGCAAATGGTCCGTCTGCTTGTGCCCCGAGGACGCGGCGGCCATGTCGGACATGACCACATCGGCCTTGCCGCCCAGCCACTCCTTCACTTTTTCGTCCGCGTCATCTTCCATGAAATCAAGCTGGTGCAATTCACATCCCGCGATCGGCTCCATCTCCTGAAGGTCGATGCCGAGGATGGTGCCCTGCGCCTTGCCCGATTTCTCGCCCAGCACATTGCAGCGCTTGACCGCAACCTGACACCAGCCGCCGGGTGCCGCCCCCAGATCGACCACCCGCGCGCCGGGCACGAGAAAGCGGTACTTGTCGTCCAGCTCCATGATCTTGTAGGCCGCGCGGCCCCTGTAGCCCTCCGCACGGGCACGTTTGACGTAAGGATCATTGAGCTGCCGTTGCAGCCAGCGGGTGGAGCTGAGCTTGCGGCCGCGTGCCGACTTGACCTTGACCTTCAGTTCGCGCTGGCCGCGCCCGGAGGTGTTCTTGCCCGTTGGTGTCTTGGCCATCAGAATGTTCCTTCTTCCAGAACGCCGTCGGCGCTCATCTGTGCGTATAGCAATCCCTCGCGCAGGCCGCGGTCCGCGACGCTCAGCCGATCCGTCGGCCAGCAGCGCATCAGAGCCTGAAGGATCGCGGCCCCCGACATGATCAGCGCCGAGCGGTCCTGACCGATGCACGGGTCGACCCTGCGGCCCGCCGGACCCATGGCGAGGTAGTTGTGAATGACCTTGTCGATCTGTTCGGATGTCATGCGCAGCCCGTCCACTTTCGTGCGGTCGTAGCGGCGCAGGCCCAGATGGCTCGCCGCCACCGTCGTCACCGTGCCCGAAGTGCCCACGATCTGGAACCGCTCCTGTGGCTGCGCGGACTGGTAGGGCGTGAAATCCGACAGGTTTTCCTCGAAAAACCAGCTCATCAGCGCAAAGCGCGCTGCATCGTCCTGCACGTCCGAGAACTGGTCGCGCAGCGTCGCGACCCCCAGCGGGACCGAGATCCAGTCCACCACGCGGGCGGCGGGAATATCCGTCTCGGCCTGCGCAAAGCCGCCGTGCAGCCGCATGATCGACCGCGCACGATCCTTGGGCGGCACCTTGGAGATGTCGATCCAGACCAGTTCGGTGGACCCGCCCCCGATGTCGACGACCAGCAGGTTCTCCGTTTTCGGGCTCACCAGCGGCGCGCAGGAAATGACCGCAAGCTGCGCTTCCTGTTCGGGTTCGATGATTTCCAGCCGCAACCCCGTCTCGCGGATGACACGGCGCATGAACTCGGGGCCATTCAGCGCACGCCTGCACGCTTCGGTCGCGACCAGACGCATCCGTTTCACGCGGTTGCGCCGCAGCTTCTGCTGGCAGATACGAAGTGCCTGGATGGTGCGCGCCATCGATCCGCGCGACAACCGCCCGGTTTTCTCCAGTCCTGCGCCAAGCTGCACAGACTTCGAGAAACTATCCACCACATGGAAACCGCTGCCCTTGGGCTGCGCGATCAGCATGCGACAGCTATTTGTGCCCAGATCTAGGGCCGCATAGAGGTCGTTCGATCTGGACGGGGCTGGCGCGGGGCTCAGAGCCGTCGATGGTTTACGTTCGAGCGCGCCCGCACCTCTGGAGCGCTTTGGCGCCATGGTTTGCGCCTCTCATTTCGTGTTGGCCTCAGAGTATGCCCAGCCACGTCCCAACGCAAGCGGCCATTCCGCCGCACGACGCCGTGACGGGCGGGTGGCGCGGCGCTCTTCCCCCAAATCTTTCATGATAGAGTTGAGAATTATGACTGTGCCAGCCCCTCGCCCGCGCGGTGCCAATTCGCTAGGACTTTGGTCGCGGATGATCCGGTTTCAGTCGAAAACGACGTTCGGACGGGACCATTCGTTCGCTAGGAAGTCTCAAACCGGGCCGAGGCCCAGAAAAGGATTCGATCATGGCCGACGTTGTCATCGTTTACTGGCGCGACATTCCCGCACAGGTCATCGTCGGGAAGGGTCGGCGCGGACAGAAACGACAGCTGCCCGAACGCTTCGAACAGGCCATTGACCGCGCCGCAATGAAAGTCGGCGCCGAGGATACCGACGCCTACCTCGCCGAATGGCGCAAGGCGGCCCCCTACACGGTCGAGGGCGAGGATGCCGCCGTCGCCGATGCCGAAGCCGCCCGGATAGACGCGGAATACGATCGCGAGCGCCTGAAAGCGCTGATTGCCAATGACGGCTGGGCGTAACCCGGCCGATGTTTTCCACCATAGGAAGGAACCTGAAGATGGCCTTGTTGAATTTCCGTAAGAAGGACGTGCCGGCAACCGGCGGCAATGACCCGCGCGTCGAGGATTTCCTCAAGGATTTCTCGATCGAGGTGATGCCGCGCACCGCCGAGAAGGTCGAGGATTTCCGCGCCATCCTGCCAGAGGGCACCCGCGTCTACATCGCCCATATCGAAGGCACCCCGATCGAGGACATGGTCGCCACCGCCGCGCGCCTGAACGAAGACGGCTTCAAGGTGATGCCGCATTTTCCCGCCCGCATCATCAAGGACCGCGCCACGCTCGCCGACTGGATCGCCCGCTATCAGGGCGAGGCGGATGTGCGTCAGGGTCTTCTGCTGGCCGGAGGTGTCACCACACCACACGGCGATTTCAGCGACAGCATGCAGCTGATGGAAACCGGCCTGTTCGATGCCGCCGGGTTCGAGCGTCTGCATGTGGCGGGCCACCCCGAAGGCAACCGTGACATCGACATCGACGGCGGGCGCATCAATGTCGACGCCGCGCTGAAATGGAAAAACGATTTCCAGACCCGCACAGATGCGAAAATGGCCATCGCGACGCAATTCGCCTTCGAGGCGGCTCCGATCATCGAGTGGGCCAACGGATTGCAGGCGGCCGGCATCACCCTGCCGATCCACATCGGCATCGCGGGTCCGGCAAAGCTGCAAACGCTGATCAAATTCGCCATCGCCTGCGGTGTGGGCCCTTCGTTGAAGGTTCTGCAGAAGCGTGCGATGGATGTGACGAAACTGTTGCTGCCCTACGAACCGACGGAGGTTGTCGCCGAACTCGCCGCCTACAAGGCCGCGCATCCCGACTTCAACATCAGTCACGTCCACTTCTTCCCGCTGGGCGGCATCAAGACCAACGCCACATGGGCCCAAAACAACGGCGGCGCACACGCGCAGCCCGCCAAAGCAGCATCCTGAGGAGCCGCAGAGCATGACCAGAACAATTATCGAATCCAAGACCAAGACCACAGTAATCGGCTTTGACGAGCCGTTCTGCGTCATCGGGGAGCGCATCAACCCCACAGGCCGCAAGATCCTGAACGAAGAACTCGAGCGCGGCGATTTCAGCCGCGTCGAAGCCGACGCCGTGGCGCAGGTCGCGGCGGGGGCCACTGTCCTCGACGTGAACTCGGGCGCGGTTTTCTCCAACAAGATGGCCGAGGATCCACGCTACGCGGACAACAACTTCCTCGAACCCACGCTGATGCCCGAACTGATCCGCCGCGTGCAGGCCGTCACCGACTGCCCGCTGTGCATAGACAGCTCCGTGCCCGGCGCGCTTGAAAACGGTCTTGCCGCCGCCGAAGGCCGCCCGCTTCTGAACTCGGTCACCGGCGAGGAAGAGCGGCTGGAGCTCGTGCTGCCACTGGTCAAGAAATACAACGTGCCTGTCGTCGCGATTTCCAACGATGACACTGGCATCTCCGAAGACCCCGAAGTGCGCTTTGCCGTGGCCAAGAAGATCGTCGAGCGTGCGGCGGACTTCGGCATCCCCGCCCACGATATCGTCGTTGACCCGCTGGTTATGCCGATCGGGGCGATGGCGACAGCGGGCCATCAGGTGTTTACCCTCGTGCGCCGCCTGCGTGAAGAGCTCGGCGTGAACACGACCTGCGGCGCCTCCAATATCAGCTTTGGCCTGCCGAACCGGCACGGGATCAACAACGCCTTCCTGCCGATGGCAATGGGCGCGGGCATGACCTCTGCGATCATGAACCCCGTGGCGCTGCCCGTCGGACCCAAGCGGATCGCGGAAAAGAAGGCAGAGCTCGAAGCGCTCGGCGTGGTGCTGCCCGAGGGCATGGACGACGAAGCATTCGTGCAGCTTTTCGGTATGGGCTCCACCATGCCCCGTCCGGGCAAGGAAATGGAAGCGATCCGCGCAGCGAACTTCCTGTTCGACCGTGACCCCCACGGCACCGCGTGGATCGAATTCAACAAGCAGGCGCCCAAGGCCGGCCACGAAGGCCGCGGGCGTGCCGGGCGCACCGGCGGGCGTCGCAGACGCGCCTGAACCTTTGCCGGGGCAGGCCCTCCCTGCCCCGGTTTATTGACCAAACGATTGACAAGAAAATTGGCGCAACTTTTGATTGCACCGGCCCAACCCTTTCGGCTACTTGAGATTATCTGAACGATAATGCGGATTTAGAGTTAAGTATCGCGCGGACTGTTTTGCGCAATCTCGGACCGCCTGCGACAAGAGGTGCCGCGCCATGCGTATTTTGGCCGTCGATGACGATCCAACAATTCTGGAAATTACCGAACTTTTCCTTGAATCAATTGGATATACAGACGTCAGCCTTGCGCCCTCCGCGCAGCACGCAATGAAGGAAATGGACGCGAGCGATCGTCCTTTCGACTGTATCCTTCTCGATATCAACATGCCCGGCATGACCGGGATCGACCTGATCCCGCATATCATCGACCACCCCCATCACCACGAAGCGCGTATCGTCATGCTGACCGCTCTCAGCGATACCCAGCATATCGCCGATGCCTTCGTTGCCGGCGCCATCGACTACATGCTCAAGCCCTTCGAGCTTTTCGATCTCGAGGCCAGCATCAAGGCCGTCGAAGCGCAGCGCATGGCCGAGCGTCCGATCCCCGTGACCGCGCTGGATTACAAGCAATCGCAGGTCGTCAAGATCAACACGCTGATCGAACGCGGCGCGACCTTGCGGTCCGATGCCTCTGGCGTGGTGTCGCCATTCGCGATAGAGAATTGCGTTCTGCGCGTGCCCGGCTCTACCCGTGACGGCGCGGCCGTGGCTCTGGTCGAACTCGCCACATTGGCCGGCGGGCGCAAGATCAACGGCATCGGCACGGAAGACCCCTATATCCTGAAGCTGACCGAAGCGCTGGTCGAGGCGATCAAGGACACCAAGGGGATGCTGAGTTATAACGGCGAAGGGGTGTTTACCATCCTCGCGTTCAACTTTTCCCGCGATGAAGCGGCGCCCCTGCTGGACGCGGTCCACCGCGCCGTGGAAACGGCGGACAAGGAGGTGTTTGCCGATGCAGACACCATGACCGCCTACCGGACGCTGATGGTGCATTGCCGCGACCTACCCGATGCGCAGAACCCGCTCATCACCCTGCGCGACGCCCGCGCCGGCGATCCGGTCGCCGCAGCGGTTGTCGATATCGCCTCCAAGGGCGGCTAAGGCCGGACTGCGCGGTTGCAAAGGCGGCGCGCGCGATACCTGCGCCGCCCTCGCCACAGTGCAGGTCAGAGCATGAAATCAGCCTCGGAGAGTACCGTGGTGCCCGCGAGGGTCAAGCGCATATCCGCTCCGCCGTCACCGCCGACCACTCTATCGTCGCGGCCGCTTCCCTGAAGACGGGCATCACCCTCGCCGCCGGTGATGAATTCGCCCCCTCGACCGCCAATCAGGACGTCATTGCCAATCCCTCTGTCGAGATCGTCTTCGTTTCGTTCACCGAAGGTGCGATCGAGCGCTGGTTTGGGCACGGGACGGTGGACGGCACGGATTTGTCCAATGCGGCCCAAACGGGCAACTGCCACATTTGGAGGTCAGGCCCGCCCCTTGCCGAAATGGATGCTTTAGCCTCCGTGCTAAAACAGTCGTTGAGCCTTGGTTAAGATTCTGCGAAAGATATGATTACCTTTCAAATGGATGAATTGTTTTGTTTCAGGAAACATAAACCTGTTCCAAGACTGCCGCACGAGCGCCCCATTTGGGTGATGATGTAAAGAAGTGTTAACCATGCGTCGGTGTCCCGATCTCTGCCGAGGGCTCCGCATTTTCGATGTGAGTGCAGTATGTTAGACCCCAATACCAAGATTTCATCGCGCGCGTCCACTCGGATTACGATGTTCGTCCTCGCATCGATTATCTGCGCGGCGGTCTTTGTGGGCGTCATGGTATCGCGGCAAGCCGCTGATGCGCAGCGGCAACTGCATCAGGATATCGTCCTGCGCGGCGGCGACGCGGTCGGCCTGAGCTTCAATATGGCCATCAAGCGGGAATGGGCGAGTCTTCACGCCGTTGCCCGTAACGTCGGCACCTCTTCGCAGCAGCAGACAAACGACTTCATGGATGCTGTCGCCCAGACCGGTGGTCAGGTGGCCTGGGCGGGGGTCGCGGACCTGTCAGGGAAGGTTGTATCGGGGTCGAACCGGCGTCGCGAGGGCGAGGACGTGAGCGAACGGCGCTGGTATCAGGAAGGCCTGCGCGGCCCGAATGTCGGCAACGTCCACAACACGACATCACTCAAGCGCGATAATCAGGAAACGGGCGAGCGGCTGCTCAACCTGTCGACCCCGATCTACGACGCCGACTCCGGTGAAATCTCGGGCGTCGTGGTTTACAGTGTGCGTATGGCCTGGGTCAGTTCGTTCCTCTCGCAGGCACGCGAGCAGTTGAACGTCGACATCGTCGTGCAGAACCGCGAGGGCGAGACCCTCGTAGATACCCGCGACGAACCTACTGTACTGCCTGAGGCCGCTGTCGTGCAGGCAGGCCTCGGCAGGAGCGCAGCCGGATCTTTCCGGATCGTAGGCGACAGCGGCGGACTTTTCGCCATTGCGCCGAATTTCGTGACCGATGAGCTTCCGGATTTCGGATGGAGGGTTTACGCGCTGCTCGACAGCGATGGCGTGGCGAACGTGCTGCCGGGGCTGCTCACCAATGCGATCATCGCGGTTGCAATCGCTGCAAGCTTTGTGCTGGCCGTGACCCTCGTGACGCTGCGTCTGGTCCTGCGCCCGTTCGAGGAACTGACCGAAACGGCGGTCCAGATCGCAAACGGCAAGGACGTCTACCCGATAGAGACCCGCGCCTCGCGCGAAGCCATCATGCTGTCCCGCGCGCTCGTCCTCATTCAAAGCAAGGTAGAGAAGCTGCCAAAACTCAAGGAAGCGGGAGCGCCAGTGCTGGAAATGCTCCGACCGTCAGCGGCCAGAAACGATGCTGACGCCGGCGAACCGGAGTCCAAGCAGACGGACAAGCGGCAGACCCGCTTGGGCGAAAAGGCCTGAACCCGCCGGCCCTGCCAAGGCCCGCTTCCCAAAAACTGTCAGTCCTGCCACAGTACAGATGACCTGTTTCAACCTTGGACTACCGATGAAAAAGACAACCTGCTCGCTGATATGTTCCGTGGCTGGCCTGTGGTTCGCCACCGCGACCGACGGACAGGCAGACGGATATTTCTTGCAGATCGACCTTGCCTCAGAGACGTCGGATGTCGTGGTGGCCACGACGCGCGGCACCTTCAGCTACGGGGCGAACTATTCGTCCTACGAAGGGGGCTGGAGCCTCGGCGCTTCGGTCACGCGGGATTTCGCGATCGAGAATTTCGGAACGGTCAAGATCGGCCCCAGCATCGGCACCACCGACGAGCGCGACGATTTCGCCGTCGGCGCCAAGCTGGTGCTGGAGCGCTATGTGCCCACCAATTTCGGCTTTGTTTTCCTGCTCGGCCAATACAATACCATCGACGATGACTTTTTCACGCTTGCCCAGATCGGCAATGGCAAAGGCATTTCAGTCGATCTATCCGCCGGCAAAAGCGACACCTATTCAGAGCAGTCTATCGCGGTCAATTACCTGCTGGGGGATAGCCCCGTCAGCCTGCGAGGCGGATACCGGTTCAAGGCGCGGGAAATATTCTTGGGTGTTTCGCTGAACACCTTTTGACCGGCCTTATTCCCGCGCAGGGCCGAAACGTCTCATCAGGTCGGACAGAAGCTTGCTCAGCTTCACCTGCGTGACACCGGGTTCGTTGCCTTCGGCGTAAAGCTTGATCAGCATGGCCTCGTGCTGTTCCTCTGTCGGCAGCAGGCCCAGCCGCATGCCGTCCCCCACTTCGGCGATGGCGTATACCTCGATTTGGCCCGGAATATCCGCGATCACCAGACGCCCCCGTGTCGTGATCGGGACCTTGATACCGCGGATCCGCACGGTCTGGCTGGTCAGCGATGTCAGCCACAGCTGGTGCGAGACGCCATTCACCGTGTATTCCGCCAGTTCCGCCTTGTCGGAGACATGCAGTTCGGTGCGCGGCCGCTCGATACAGGCAAGGCAGGTCACCGCAAGTACGAAGACATTGTAGAGGCTCCAGAACAGGATGACCCACTTGCCATCCCCGGCGTCATAGGACGCGAAGCGATCGACGAAGATGCCCAGCAACAGCCCCACGATCGTCAGAACAAGGCCCACGAGAAACGGCATCATGATCCGCCACTGGATGACTACCTTCGAGCGGTCGCCGCCCTTCGCGGTAACGGAAAAAGGATGTCCATGTGGCCGCAGCAGCGCCGAGAAGGCCGCGCGCGTGATCGGGATGGCGCCGAGCAGCTGGCTTACGTCATTGAGGATCGGCACCACCATCCCGCGGCTGAGAAAGTTCAGCGTCATCAGGATCCAGAAATAATAGGCCCCGAAATAGCTGATCACATCCGCCAGACTGGCATCCACCACGATGATGCCGAAGTACCAGTAGAGCAGCGGAAAGATGATGGCCGCCAGACGGAAGGGAAAGGTCGTCGTCCAGAACAGGATGGAATCGATCACGCTCCAGCGGTCGCGCAGACGCAGATTGCTGGGGGCAAAGGGGCCGAGCGATGACCGCGCGATCTGCATCAGCCCCAGACACCAGCGCGCGCGCTGGGTGATGTATTCCTTGAGCCCCTCCGGCGCGAGCCCCTCGGTCAGCGGTTCGGAGAGATAGATTGTTTTCCATCCGCCGTTTTGCAGCGCGAGGGTAAGCATGAAATCCTCGGTCACGGATTCCGTGTTGAAGCCCCCGATCTCGCGCAAGGCGCTCCAGCGGCACATCGACGACGTCCCGCAGCAAAACGCGATCCCCCAGGCATCCCGCGACGGCTGCATGTGGTCGAAGAAGAACCGCTGTTCATCCGGCAGCGACCGGCTGAGGTTGAAATTGTGCTGGATGGGGTCGGCATTGAAGAAGAACTGCGGCGTCTGCACCAGCCCGACCTTGCTGTCGTGGAAAAGCGCGAGCGTCCGCGACACGAAACCCCGATGCGGCACGAAATCCGCGTCGAGCACGGCGATAAAGTCCGGAACGACATCGTCCTCCGCCAGCCGGTCCAGCGCGTGATTGATGTTTCCGGCCTTCTGCCCTTCATTGGTGGGGCGTCTGATGTAGCGGACACCGATTTCCGCACAGTAATCGCGCAGCCAGTCACGACGCTTGTCATCGCAGACGACGATCTCCTTGTTGGGATACCTGAGCGATTTCGCCCCCACGATGGTACGCTCCAGCACGTCCTTTTCTTCGTTGTAGGTCGCGATCAGGATGGCCACTCGGGGGTTTTCGCTGCCCCACCACGACGCATAGGCGTCGGCCTCGCCGCTGCGGCGTTTCACCCGCGACAGGATCAGGAAGGCGCTCAGCGATCCGACGATCGAAAACAGCTCGAGGCCCAGCAGCATCCAGCTTCCGAGCGTGTCGAGGTTAAACCCGAAGGGCGCGATCGTCTCTGTCGCGCGCCACCACGCATAGCGCAGCGCCAGCAGGGCTGCGACACCCAGCAGGATCGAGCGGTGCAGCGTGCGGCTTACGTCGATCAGAGCGGGCAGCAATCCCGCCACCCCGATGACCAGCACAAGGTGCATGCTCACGGATCCCAGCTCTCCCAGATGTGGGAAGGGCAGCATCAGTCCAGCAGTGTCCGGAACCAGTCGAGCGGACGACCGTCGAAGAAGGCGCGCCCGGTACGCCCGATGGCGCAGCCGCGATCGGCGTCTGCGGTGAGCCCCGGCACCAACAGGGCGACGTCATATCGTTCGAGGTGTCTTTGCGTAGGTGCGACCGCGAGGTTGCGGTAGATCGTCTCCGCCCCCGACCCGGCCAGCCGCGCCACCGTCGCCTCGAACACGCGCCCCTTTCCGCCCATCCTGAACGATGCCTCATCCCCGATGCTCAGCGTATTGAACAGGCGCTCGGTGACCGACAGCGTTACGAAGCTCGCGTCGCAATCGACGAGCCGCAGGATCGGGTCACCGCGCTGGACGTTGACACCCCCCGCTTGCAGCACTTCCCAGTAGATCCCGTTCACCGGCGACCGGATCGCGCCACCGGTCAGGTTGTTGAAGCGCAGGTACGCGCGTTCGGTGCGCGTCGACACCGCCTCGAACCGGGTAATGGCCTGAGCAAGGGCATTCTGCAGGTCGGTGATCCGCGTTTCCAGCTCTGTCGCCCGCTGCTCTGCATTCGGGGAGTCGTTGTAGCCATCTCCGAGGAAAACGCCCTTTTTGGCTGTTTCAAGGGCGATCTCCAGAACCTCGACGTCTTCGCGCGCCCGCTCGATCGCCAGCCGATCGTCTCGCGTCCGCTGCGGCGAAATATCGGCGGAAGCACCGGTATCTTCCGCGTCCCCCTCACGCTCGACGGGTTCGCCGTCGAGGATCGCAAGACGCGCGCGCGCATGTTCAAGCCTGACGGTAAGTTCTTCCAGCCGGCCTGCGCGGAAGATTTCCGTCCGGTCATCCAGACTGTCGCGCATCGCCTCAACCGCCGCCAGATCGGCCGTCAGGCGCGCTATTTCAGCCTCGGCAAACGTCGTTTCCATCCGCAGGTCGTTCAACCGCACCGAATCGACAAGCGGGTCGAGGACGGAGGCAAGCTCCTCGCCCTCGCGGACCCGCGAGCCGAGGGAGTTGGTGTTCAGCGTGAGATCTCCTGCCGTGGGCGCGCGGACCGTGACGACCGGCGCATTCACGACAGCATTCGCGCTGGCTCCGGACATTTGTTCGCCGATGATGACCCATAGCGCGACCAAGATAAGCAACAAACTGATAAACAGACGTACGGGTTTCATGCGGTTTTCCCTGTTGGCATCGGTCCCCTGACCCGGCTTTCGCCTCGATATTGAATGACATTAGCCCGCGGTTTCAACGTGGCAGCCTTCGACCGGCAAGAATTAACGCATAAGTGGTATTTATGCGCCTTCTTTCCACGCAACCTGCGCCAGAAGACCAAGCGTTGCGGGATAATATCCCTGCGATGGTGAGCCCGCAGGCCCGGGGGCGCGCCCGGCGGCAAGGCTGGCCACAGCGCGGAATCCGGCGGCATCACTGCGGGCACGGACCCCGCCATCCGCATCGGTGACCGTCGCGATATGGCCGCGCAGGGGACTGGCGGCGAACCTGTCCTGCATCCGCGCCACGGCAGGATGCGCCGACCGCCCCGACCAGACCAGATACAACGGGAGGCGAAGCGCATCCCAACCGCAGAGGTCCTCGAATCCTTCCGCCGGTGACACGCCTTGCGGCGTGATCTCCACCCAGTCGCGCAGGGCTGCCGGATCCGACAGGATGCGTTCACCATGCACGGCGGCTTTGACAAGCGCCACGCGCCCCGATGCCTCGCCCAGCTCGATCAGCGCGCGAATAACGTAGTAAGAGGGGTTCACGAGCACGGATGTGTCAGTCGCCCTGGAAAGGTCGGAGGGTTTCAGCAAGCTTTCCGCAGGTGCCCGCGGATCTGGCGCAAGGCAGATCCCCGTGATGTCTGTGGCGATGCGGTTCATCTCTTCCGCATGGCCCGCCCAGCCGGAATCCCTGTCCGCGCGCAACAATGCCCAAGCCCTCAGCAGATCGCCGTCAGTCGCATTGCGCCAGTCGCTTACGCCGTCATCCTGCCACTTCCACGCCATCAGGGCATCCTGTCTGACGGCGAGATTGGCCCGCGTCCACGCCTCGATCCGCTCGAACGCGTCCCGGTCGCCCCACGCCTGCGCGAGCAACAGGCCGTAGGCCTGTCCTTCGGAATGGCTCACCCCGCCCTGCTCGCGATCCACAACCCGTCCCTCCGCAGTCATGAACGCGGCCTTCCAATCCTCCCACGCCGAGGATCCAGCCCAACCGCGCCCGGCGGCAAGACCTGCCAGCGCCACAATGAGGGCCCGTCGATTGATGTCTGCGTATTCAATAGACAATTTCTGGGGCCTCGTCTTGGATGGGAACCGGGGGAAACTCTGGCTTTTCATATCCCTGCTTAGCACGGGAAAACATGCATTTGTGCTTACTCTCGAAAGCGATTGTTTTCAGAAGCAACTAAGCACCGGACGGATCGACCACAAGTTGAAGGCCGCCCAAGCGGGACACAACAAATCGGTCAAAATGGGGTGGGTGGCGGTGCTGGCAGACGAATTCGAACCAGTCTCCGAATGGACAGTGACGCTGGCTCATATTTTGCGCAGAGGCCGCGCCACCCGGCAAAAGCGGCGGCACGGTTGAGTTTGAAGTTGGGTCGAGTTGAGAGACTGCGCTCCTGATCAAAGTGATTGTAGACGGAGGCGTGAACGGCGTCGCATTTCTGTAAACTTCGCATGGTCCCGCAACGCAACATCGTACTCTCCCGTCGTCGAAACGGCAGGTGTGAATTCTCCGCCCGATTGTTCAGCCAGCGGCCGGTTTCTTGGCGGTGTTCCGCACCAATTTCTTCAGCGCCGCTCCGTATGAACGCAGTCGGTCCGTGACGACACCCTCCGGCTGACCATGCTTACGCATTGTTTTCTTGAAGAATTTCAATGCGGCCTTCTTATCGCGCGTCTTTGTCACAAGGCTTTCCAAGACTTCGCCTTCATGATCGACCTCACGCCATAGATAGTGTCGCTCACCGTTAATTTTTACAAACACCTCGTCCATCTGCGCCTCGCCAGCCCAGCGCCCGACTGGTGGGGACCGTTCTGCGTCGGCTTCGATGTTGCCCTCGGGGCCTGGCTGCTGACGCTCCGCCCGGAACCCGCCGGCGGGGAACCTCGTTGAAACGATGAGACAGGATAAGAGAGACCTATGACGCAAAGCTTCCTCGAAACCTGGCATTCGGCCGCGACCACGGCGCTCGGCCTCTTCTGGACGGCCTTCTGGGCCTTCGGTCTCGGCTACCTGATCTCGTCGATGATTCAGGTCTTCGTCACGCGCCAGACCATGCAGAAGCAGATGGGCGAGGCCGGTCCGCGCTCGGTCGCCATGGGCACGTTTTTCGGCTTCGCCAGCTCGTCGTGCAGCTTCGCGGCGCTGTCTGGCACCCGCGCGCTGTTTGCCAAGGGCGCGGGGCTGGTGCCCTCGCTCGCGTTCCTGCTGGCCTCCACCAACCTCGTCGTGGAGCTCGGCATCATCATCGCGATCTTCCTCGGCTGGCAGTTCGTCGTCGGCGAATATGTAGGCGGCCTTCTGCTGATCGGTTTGATGTGGTTTGTGATCCGCCTGACCAAGTGCATCGCCCCGGTCGAAGAGGCGCGGCGCACCGCGCAGCAGAGCCAGGGCGACGAGGACGAGGCGGAGGGCGACGACGCCTCGTGGCGCGACAAGATCGCCTCGCGGCAGAGCTGGGCCATGGTCGCGCAGCGCTACGTCATGGAATGGATGATGGTCTGGAAGGACGTGACCGTGGGCTTCACGGTCGCAGGCATCATCGCCGCCTTCGTGCCGCAAAGCTTCTTCGAATGGCTCTTTATCGGCGGCGACGATCCGAACTTCTTCGAGCTTTTGGCACAGGCTTTGGTCGGCCCGGTCGCGGCCTTCTTCACCTTCATCGGATCGATGGGGAACATCCCGCTCGCGGCCGTTCTCTACGGCAACGGCGTGGCCTTCGCGGGGATCATGGCGTTCATCTTCTCCGACCTCGTCGTCATCCCCGTGCTGCGGGTCAACGCGCAGTATTACGGGTGGAAGATGGCGCTCTACATTCTCGGCGTCTTCCTCGTGGTGCTCGTGGCGACGGCGATGCTGCTGCATTACGGGTTCGCGGCCCTCGGCCTGTTGCCCACGGCCGAGCAGGTCCGCACGGTCATCGACCGCGACTTCTTCGCCCTCGACTATACCTTCTGGCTGAACCTCGTCTTCGGCGCGCTCGGCCTCGCTTTCCTCGCCTGGAAGATCGCCCGATCCGGCTGGAGCTTCGCCATCGAAGCGGGCGTCGTCGAAAAGGCCCTCTTTGTCCTTGCCATGGCCTCCTACGCGTGGCTCGCGGTCGGTCTCTTCGTCGGCGGATGAGTGGGGTTGCATCCGTGTTGAGCCTTCAGATCATCGTCCAGAGCTGAAACAGAAGGCCTGTCGCAAAGGAGCCGGTCAAAGCGATCCCAAAATAGAGAAAGAACACCTTTCGCTTCACCATCGCCCAGACCGCAATAGCCGCTGGCAGCGAGGTCACACCCCCTGCGACCAGAAACGCGAGACCTGCGCCCGGGGCCATGCCTTGCCCGAGAAGGCCACCGACGAGCGGCAGGGCAGCGTAGCCGTTGAGATACGCAGGTACGCCGACCAGGGTTGCGATCGCGATAGGAGCGAGGCCTGTGCCGCCGAGCGAACGGGCCACCAGATCGGCAGGAAGCCACGCGAGCATCAGGCTTTCCAGCACGAATGCGAGCGTCAGCCATTTGGCGAGAAACAGCGTGGTCTTGATCCCCTCGCGTATGAACTTGCTGACACGCTCATCGTCCTGCCAAAACTTCCAGACAACAGGCTTCGCCGTGCGCACTTTTGCACCACCGCACCCGCCATTGCCAACGCCCTCGCGCAGTGGATCGGCTAATCCGCCCGCCCTGCTCAGGAGATGGACCACATAGCCGCCGAAGACACCCAGTCCGACGGCTGCGAGCGTTTTGGCTACAGCGAACTCGATCCCGAGAACTCCAGTGGTCAGCACAAACATTGAGGGGTCCATGACCGGCGAGGCGAGCCAGAAGGCCATGACGGCCGAGAGTGGCACACCCATTGCAAGAAGTGCCGCGATCAGCGGGATGACACCACAGGAGCAGAACGGCGACAGGCCTCCTGCGAACGCCGCAATCAAAATCATAATTGCGGGCGATCCGGTGAAGGCACGTGCAATCAGAGCGTCAGCACCGGTCGCACCGGCATAGGCGGCGATGCCGATTGAGAGAAACAGAAACGGCGCGACCTCAAGCAGGTTGCGCGCGGCAAACTCTGCACTGATGGCAGCCTGTCCGGGGGCGAGAACCAACAGGGCGAGCAAGAGACCGGCGATGAACAACAAGACCTTCTCCTCGGTCCACAGCCGATGAGCGAGGTCGGTTGCCCATGAGCGGACGCTGAGGGCGAGTTCAGTCATAGCGATACCCCTAGATTAGTAGTTATAAAAAGCAGAGAAAAAGGCCGCGCTTCATCATGCGACGTCCTCCTGTGTAAGGGTGACACCGACGCAGCACTCAGCAGTCAAGAACGATACAGTTCTGCGCATCGCGCCGTAATCGACCCGGTTCAAAATCTGGCGACCCTGGCGCTCCTGAATAACCAGCCCGGCATCTACAAGAGCTTTAAGATGATGCGCGAGTGTAGAAGCCGCCATGTCGATATGCTGACCGATCTCGCCCACGTTCAGGCCTTCGTCCCCGGCCCGAACCAGAAGCCGGAAGATCGCGAGACGAGTTTCATGCCCTAGGGCGGCCAAAGAGAGAGCGATGGATGCATTTGAATTCATGACACATATAAAAACTATAAAACTAGTTTTATCAATATAATTTTTTGGGTGCCTCACCTGCCTGTCTTTTTTTATCAAGGAAAACTGAAGCCGCCATCGGTGCACGTGCGGCGAAGGTCTGCAAAGTCCCGCAAAGCTGATCTTTGATCTGAGCGCAGCGGACGACCGCTCTCCGCCCGGTGTCTACAGAATAGCAAAGGTAACGAACGGCCCCCAGCGGACCTTCACCATCCATGGAGATGCTGCTGTGCGGCCCTTCATTACGGACTTTCGCTGCAACTGCAGAGTCAATTGGTCGACGAATAAACACTTCGCGGATTTTGCTGCCGTTGGTCTTACCGGTGCCGACGTATGCTTCCACGTAATGTCATGGTAGTCACGCCTCAGAGATTATGCTGACGCGGTGGAAGCCGCGCCCGTATTGTGAGGGATGTAGACCAGTAATAGGATTGTGTAATTACCCGCTCTTCACTGCTCCCTTACGGTCTCTGACATCTCCGTAGAATTGTGATGCTGACGCAAGAATCGACAATATGATCGCCAGAGCCAGCAGCAGTGGATTTGATATCGCGGCATCAATGAGGTCTGGGCGAACGACCGTTGGCTTGTTCGTGCCAAAGTATCCCAAGTGTAATTCGACATCACCTGGTCGGGATAGAGCGACGATGTCCATATAGTCTCCCCCTAAAGATGAACCAGAAGTGATATGACCAAATGTCTCCGCAGGGGACTCACCGGACCAAACGGTGGCTGTACCCCCTCTTACCAATTCACCTGTTTTGATAACCTCCGTCACGTTGGACCGCAGCATGCTGGTTGTGAAGCCAGCCTCCCGAGCTTCCCATCTTCCACCGGATAAGAAGTTAATCTCTCCATTTCCAATTGGTGTACCGATGGTAACTTGTGCCGCGAAGGTAAGTGCACCAGCCTCCCGCCAAGCTTCTGGGGACAGGATTATTTTGGTTCCGTCCTGGAATGATGGCATCACATCGTTTTCAACACCGATAACCAACTCGTCTCGTTGAGATACGGTTATCTTCACAGTCATTCCATCACGCCACGCAGCAACCAAACCGTCCTGCTTCTCCACGTCATAGAAACGGCGATCACACAGATCATTCGTTTCTTCCTGAGTCAAATCGGGCTGCGCTTTCAAACGGCAAATTGCTGCATTTGGGATCATCCAAATATTGGAGTTACCGACAAATCTGATGGTTGCCGCAGTGGTCTGGGCTTCGATCAAGAAAGTGCGCGTCTTACTGAAGGTACTGACGATCATGAAAAACAGCAGGCTACAGATCGCCAAGAGCATTAGCAGCAACCGCATTGCACCAATTAATTTCAATCGACCGAACATCGACATAAACGACACCTCCCCAATTGAGGTGCTCATCCACCGTCACCAAACCAAAGTTGCGTTATCGAAGGCTTCGCAGGCTTGCCATTTGAAATCCGGTAGAGCGTCACGGCCACCATACCATTCTGTTCCAGAGGGAGTGCGCAAACAGAATCGAACGAAGACATCGCCCTGTCATTCATCGCTTCGCATCTGATAGCTTTGGGATCATCTCCAAGATAGACAAAGACTTCATCTGCCCGGAAGGAATTTACAAGCAATGACAACTCTGTTGTCGCGGTCGCCTCATTCCAGATCGCAATGGCTGTCTCACCGGGAGAGGACGCACACTCGCCATTCGATATGCTTACAGCCAGATCATTTGGCTCCAGTGTTGCAAGCAAATCCTGATATGCTGAAGGGAACGGAAGCACCGCATTGCCACCAGCCCAATCGCTGGGAATATCATATTCATTGGACGCTTCATATAAGCCATCGCCGCTCCGTACTCTGGTACAGATCGTGCCACCAGCCCAGCCAGCGGGTAAATTGGAAGATAGCTGCAATTCATTCTGTTCTGGTTGGCGTGAACCATGACGCTGGGTGCCGACAACCACGACGCCTGAAATTTCTGCTGTATCGCGCAAAATTTCGTTAAACGGGTTGCTCTTCAGGACTAATCTATCGTCTGCTTGGGCTGACAAGGGCATCACAGCGAGGCATCCTAAAATGAACATCCGAAAAGCCACCATGCTTTGTCTCCTACGTTTCTCAGCCCTATGTGTAACAGCCCTGCATGCGTCCGTCATTGGTGTTGTTGCACAAACTGTAAGCGTACAAAATGGTTTGAACGAAAATGGCTTCGGCTGGATGTTTCGATCTGGTGGAACTTGTTATGCCGTGATGCCAAGACACGTTGCTGGTCCCCTCCCCCGTGTGACACTCACCTCAGCCGCTCCTGTGGCCAATGGTTCAGGGTCCGTGATCCATCCGTTCTGGCCGGGCTTGGACCTATCAATTGCGGTTGTCAGGGGCGGTATCGAAGCACGGTGTACTGAAACGCTTGATCGTCTTGATTTGTCACGGCGGGCAAACAGTGCGGCACGTGCAGAATTACATCGTCTTGATCCAACAGGCGAAGAAGAACGCATCGCCATCAGCTTGGAGCGCAAAAACTATCTGACGATTGATAGTGAGGTCGCTGCGACCGACGCTGAAGTATATCAGGGGACATCAGGTGCATTTGCATTCGTCGGTCAAGAACTAATCGGCATGGCGATCACATCTGATGATCCGAAGCGACTTGTGCTGATGAGGTCTGAAGAAATATTGATGAACGTGCGCCGTTACCTGTCCGAACAAGGCAATGCATTTGCTGCCGAAACCGCGCCGGCCCCCGCACAACAGGAAGGGGGATTTGCCTTGAACCTTGTTAGTGTATCTGCACCGCCGATATCGCCGGAGTTTGATGCACAGAACGTCCTTGGCGATGGTATGTATGTTTTCAGCCCGCAAAGAAATGCAGAGATCATCTTGCGTGTGGAAAGCGATGATCCGGTTGCCTTATCACGCATCCGGATTATGAGCCCCCAAGACAACGGTTACGCCGTTCCCCGTCGGGTTCTGATACTCACGGACGCACGATTGGAGGGTGACGGATACAGCGTGTGGACCCGTGGTGAGATCCCGCCAGATGGGAAATTCGATACCGGGCCGATGGCAATCCGAAATGCCCTTTGGATCAAAGTTATGATCCTGAGTGCATGGGGGAGCGGCGATATCGCTATTGGGGAGATTTCGGCCCAGTAAACGCGTCTAAAGCACGGTTCTTATACTGCTCAATCAGGGCAGCAATTGGATTGTTGAAGGGAAGCCTCCAGCAGTATTGTAAACCGAGGCAAAACCCTCAATCATACCTGCCTCGGAAAGCGAGCCTTGAAGTTTGAAATAGCCACCCGGTGCTGTCGCTTCGACACCCGCGTTCGAGACCTTGAGAAAGCAATCGTTCGCAGATCCACCTACGAAAAGATAACATTTCTTTTCGGTATCATAATCACCTACGGCATATGTGACACCGGCAACTCCTTCTGGCGAGACAGCAGCACCAGCTTCTTTCATGCTACTCTCATACCAACTGCTTTCGGCTGCTGATCCATCGACAATGATTGAAATTGAAGGCCCTGTTGCAAGATATCCCTCAAGTGTCTTCTGCCTTACATCCGGATCTGTCGACAGAAAGCCGGCCCGCGCGGCCATCGCGACCAGGCTGGAATCTTTGGTTCCCATCATGATCTCTATCGCTGCTAACTGACGTGCCGGATCAGGATCGTTCAAAAGCTCTGCATAAGGCCCGCTATTCTCAACTTTCTTATTCACCATAGCCAAGATCTCGTCCGGCGTAAGCACTTGGGCAGAAGCAAGGTTGGTTGAGGCCATGAGCAATAAGAAAGCAACGGTTCGAAGCATATGGCTGTAATCCTTTTACGGTTCTGTCCAAATTGATTTGCCCCAATAATTCCTTCAAACGGAAGTGCGCACAAGTACCAATCCAGACTGTCCCTTCTCATTTGGACACTTTTCCAAAGGCTGCTATCTGTGCGCATCCGACATTCGCATGCAGTGCAGCATGGGGCCTCGGTCTGCTACCGCCTGAATGGGCGCTTTTGCAATTCTGGCAAAGAACCTTCGCAACTGCAGGGAAATCCGGTTTCCGCCCGTTGTCTACAGAATAGCCAAGGTAACGAACGGCCCATAGCAGACGTTGCTCGGCGGCGCAGCGAACGGTAGTTTCGAGGGTGCTGTCAGACCAATTCGAACCAGTCTCAGTTCACCGCCAGATGTCGGAACCTATGCCGAACAAAGCTTGCGCCACTGTCAGCACTCCAGCGCCTCCTCACTGAAGTGGATGCGGGCCACGTCGACACGGTCGTGGTCTACAAGATCGACCGGCTGACACGCTCACTCATGGACTTCGCAAAGCTGGTGGAGCGGGCGGACAAGGCAAACTGCTCATTCGTCTCGGTCATCCAGGCTTTCAACACCTCGACCTCGATGGGCTGACTGACGCTCAACGTCCTGCTGTCCTTCGCCCAGTTCGAACGCGAGGTCACGGCTGAGCGCATTCGCGACAAGATCGCCGCCTCCAAGAAGAAGGGGATGTGGATGGGCGGATTGGTTCCTCTCGGCTACGACCCGCACCCTGATGCTGAGATCCGCAGCCTCGTGGTCAACCCGATCGAGGACGAGACTGTGACCGCGCTGTTCCATCTCTACGACACATTCGGCGCTCTCGGTGCAGTTGCCCGCGAGGCAGATCGCCTCCGCCTGCGGTCGAAGCGCCGCATCGACAAGGCCGGCAATCAGACAGGTGATCGCCGGTTCAGCAATGGCCAGATCCATCACCTGCTGCGCAATCCCCTCTACATCGGCCAGATCCGTCACAAAGACCAGCTCTGGCACGGGCAACATCCTCCGATCGTGGGTCATGACCTTCGGACCCGCGTCCAGGTACGGCTCGATGCCGCTTCCCGGAGGGGCCGCAGCCAGTCGACCTTGGGCACCCCTCCCACTGCCATGCTGGCCGGGAAGCTGCGTGATGAGTGCGGTGACCGCCTCACCCCCACACATCGCGTCAAGGGCAGTCGGCGCCATCGCTACTATGTCTCCAACCGCCTGATCGCAGGCGGCGTCGATCCTACTGGTTGGCGCTTGCCCGCGGCCAGCCTCGAGCAGTCAATCGCTGCCGGTCTTGTAAATCACCTTCAGACGCAAGCGCAAACGCATGCCCTGCTGAGCGAGCCGGATGCCAGCATCGCCGAGGCGCTTCTGGCGCGCGTCATGCTATTGACCGATCAACTCCGTGCGCACCCCGTCGAAGCCGCCGCCCTCATCACCGAGGTCAGGCTCATGCGCACCTCCCTCCGCATCACCTGCGGCTCAGATCCGTTGGCCGATCGGATCGGGGTCCAATCCGATAATCTTGCCCCCGCCGCCCTCGCCTTCGACGCGCCCTTCTCGCTGCGTCGCCGGGGCGTCGAAACCCGAAGCGTCAGCGGTGCTCTCACTGCCGCTCGAGATCCGACATTGCTGAAGAACCTCTCAGCCGCCCATGGCTGGATAAGGTCGCTGCTCGTCGGAACCCCAATCTCGGCGATCAACCCGAAAACCGGCCATGCCGAGTCCCATATCCGCACACGCTCCCAGCTGGCCTTCCTATCTCCCCGGCTGCAGGCCGAGATCCTCGCCGGCAGCCTGTCACCGGACCTGACCCTTAAGCGCCTGCTCGCGCGGTCTCTCCCGCTCGATTGGGATGAACAGGAAAAGCTCTGCGGCCTTCCTCCCCTCTGAGCGCAACTAAAAGGGCAGCAACCATTTTACCGGTCCTGAGACCAAGACCAGCTCTCTACATGCATTGAGGCTCTCGCAATTGCGTTCGCAGGTTCACTTCGCCGCAATACGCCAGGTTCCAAACCCCAGACCCGATGCAAAATTCCCTGTAGATTCCCTGTTAATGGCACCAGCGCAGAAAACCCGCTCTGCGATTTTTGGCCCGAGAGACGGGCCGCAGGAATGCCCCGATCCGCCGCTCCCAAGCGCGTCTCTATGGACGAACACGCGGCGCAAACCGCCGAAAGTGCGGGCAGAAATCGCGGAAACATCAATTTATGGGGAACACCCAGAGGTGCGTGGCGGACAGACAGGGATTCGAACCCTGGAGACGGTCTCCCGCCTACACACTTTCCAGGCGTGCGCCTTCGACCACTCGGCCACCTGTCCGTGGGGGGTCTTTAACAAAGGGGCAACCCGATGCGCAAGCCCCAAATCGCGCCCTGCCGCCCGGTCCGGTCAGCTTTCCAGATGGAGGTACATACGCCTGTTCATGCGGCCTTTTTTCTCGATCTTTCCCAGCCGCACATGTCCGATTTCGCCCGTCCGTGCAACGTGGGTGCCGCCGCAGGGTTGAAGATCGATCCAGTCTTGCTCTTCGCCGATGCGCACCAGCCTGATGTCTCCGCTGCCCCGCGGCGGCGCGACCGCCATCGTCTTGACCAGCTCCGGTGCCGCGTCGAGTTCGGCCTCCGTGATCCAGCCGTCGGTCACGCGGGCGTCAAGGTCGATATAGGCGTTCAGCGCCGCCTCAAGTTCCTCACGGTCCTGTGGCGCGTCGGGCATGTTGAAATCCAGCCGCCCGTGCGCCGCCGAAATCGCCCCGCCGGTAACACCGAAGGGCACCACAACCGACAGAAGGTGCAGCGCGGTGTGCACGCGCATGTGCCGGTGCCTGCGGTCCCAGTCGAGCGTTTGGCGCAGGTAGGTTCCCGCATGGGGCAAGGGGCGCGGCTCTGCCGGGACCAGAACGATATCGTCGCCTTCCCCCTTAACCGCCGTCGCGATGCTCAGCCGGTTGCCGTCCCATTCGACCCAGCCGCTGTCACCGGGCTGTCCGCCGCCCTTGGGATAGAAGATCGTCGACTCCAGCACGATACCGCCTTCGGGCGTCAGCGCCTTGACCCGGCCGTCGGCATCGCGCCGGTACGGGTCATCGCGAAACAGCATCGCCGTCACGTCATCTCACCCGTATCGGGGCGCGCGGCATCGCTGGGGTCCGTTTGCTGCTGGCTGTCGGGCTCGGCTGTGGCGGGCGTGGCAGTGTCCTTGCCGCCATCCTGGCGCAGAACCTCGGGGTTGCGCAGCCACACGTCGCGCTGCGCGAAGGGGATCTCGATCCCCTCCTCCGCGAACCGCGCCGCGATGGCGTGATTGACGTCACTCTTGACCGGCATCATCCAGTTCACGTCGCGCAAGAACATCCTGATCTCGAATTCCAGCGCATCGGCGCCGAAGTTCAGGAACAGAACCGCTGGCGCGGGATTGGCAAGCGCCATGGGCTGGGCATCCGCGATTTCCTTGAGGATTGCCTCGACCCGTTTCGTATCGGTGCCGTAGGCGACACCCACCGGGATGATGACGCGCCCGAGCGTGTTGCCGCGGGTGTAGTTCGTCACCGTGCCCGAGACGAGATCGGCGTTTGGCACGATCACATCCGTGCGGTCGAAAGTCTCGATCCGGGTGGAGCGGACCGAGATGTCACGCACATACCCCATCTGCCCGCCCGAAACCTCGATCCAGTCCCCTTCGGAAATCGGCCGCTCGATCAGCAGGATGATACCCGAGACGAAGTTCGAGACGATGTTCTGAAGGCCGAAACCGATCCCGACCGACAGCGCACCGGCAACGATGGCGAGCGAGCTGAGGTCGATCCCCGCGCCGGTGATGGCAAGCAGCGCGGCAAGGAAAATACCGATATACCCCAGGCCGGACACAATGGCGTTCTGCCCACCCTTGTCGATCTTCGTCTTGGGCAGGACGTTGGTTTTCAGCGCCCCCTGCGCGAGCCGTGTCAGCAGGTAGCCCGCGATAAAGATCAGCGCGAAGGTCAGGAAATCCGTGGGCGAGATGCGCGTCGTGCCAATGGCAAATCCGCGCTGGAAGGCCGCCCAGATCTCGGTCAAGTCCGAGACGCGTGCGCCCCAGATCAGCGCCAGCGCAGGCGCGGCAACCATCAGCAGGACCATCCCGAAGACAATGGGCATCAGCGCCTCGCGCGCGGCAGAGCCCTGCCCGGTCACGGCCCCGTAGACATCCGCACTGAACCGCTGCAACGCCAGTACAAGGCCCAGAATAATCAGCGTGGCAATGAACGGGAAAAGGAAGAAGTCGGCAGCGTTCTCGTATCCCGCCGCTTGCAGCAGCGGTGCCGCCACGGCCACCAGCAGCGCGCCCGTCCCCAGACTGCGCACAACACGCGCAAGGGTGCTGGCGCGGGTGATTTCCTCGTCCTCGTCCTGTACGACCTCGGCGCCGAACCGGCGCAGCAACTGGCCGATCCGGAACAGCGCGTAGCACATCACCACCGTGAACGGGAAAGACACGACCGTTCGCGCGGCGGCGCTTGCCTCGTCCAGCTCCAGTGTGATCCGTAGGATCGCATCGGCGATAATCATCACTGTGATCAGGCTGACCAGCCAACGCGCGGACCTGCGGTCGCTGTCGGACAGCTGCAACAGCGCCTCGTCCTCGTCGCGTGCAAAAAGCTGTTCGGACACCCAGCGGAACCCGAGGATGATCCCCCCCAGAATCGGGATCATCGTCGCGATCTCGTCACCGCGACTGCCCAGATACCCCGAGCGGATTGCGGCAAAGCTGAGCAGGGTCAGCCCGACGAAAGGCAGCGCGATCCGCAAAAGCGACACCACGAAACGCCAGACCCCCAGCCCGCGCGTCTCTGCCCGGCGCAGGCGCGCCACGATCAGCGTCGACCACTTGCGCCCCCGCAGGATCAGAACCAGACCCGCCACCGTCGCAAGCAGGATAATCGGCAAATTCTTCCGCAAGAGCTCGGCCTGCGCCTCGCGCTCTTCTTCGGTGCGGTCGGTATCCCAAAGCTCTTCGACCGCATAGACAAGCTCGGCCATGGCCTGCGGCCAGTAGACCGGATTGAGCGGCGACTCGATCACTTCCAGCAGGGCTTCGGTCTGCCGCGCGCGCAGGATGCTGTCGATCTCGCCGATCAGGCCATCCGCACGCGTATAGGCCGCGTCGGCCCGCGTCACGGGGGCCGTCAGCGTGGCCAGCTGCGCCTCGAGCTCTTTTCGCTGTGCGGCGACATCGGCAGCTTCGGGGGCGGCATCGTTCTGCGATGGCGTCGATCCGTCCGCGCTGTCGGCAGGCGCTTGGCCAAGCGCGGCAAGCTGGTCGCGCAGGCTGGCGATCCGATCGGAGTTTACGCTGCGCGCGTCGTTGAAATCTTCGCGGAAATCGGCAAGCCGCGACCGCAGGACTTCGAGCGTTTCGTTTTCGGTATCGGGATCGTCGACAGCTTCTTCGGCGCGGTTGGCCACGTCCTGCCAGAGCGCCATGTCGACCCCCGGCACGTCCTGTGCGGCAAGGGCACTGACGCACAGGATCCAAAGGCCCAGCAGCGCCGCTGCAAAGCCACCGGCGCGAACGATCCTCGCGGTCATACGTCCTCGAATACGGAAGGAAGCTCGGCCGGTTCGCGGTCCAGCCATTCGGGAACCGGAAGATCCTTTTCGCGCAGGAACGCAGGGTTGAACAGCTTGGACTGGTAGCGGGTGCCGTAATCGCACAGGATCGTCACGATCGTATGGCCCGGGCCCATTTCCTTGGCCATGCGGATCGCGCCCGCGATATTCACACCCGAGGACGCGCCCAGGCAGATGCCCTCATGCTCCAGCATGTCAAAGACCACCGGCAGCGCCTCGCTGTCGGGGATGTTGTAGGCGTAGTCCGGGGTGAACCCTTCGAGGTTCTTGGTGATGCGCACCTGCCCGATGCCCTCGGCGATGGAGGACCCCTCCGTCACGATTTCACCGGTCTTGTAATAGCTGTAAAGCCCTGCCCCATCGGGATCGGCGATACCGATCTTCACACCCTTGGGCTGCAGCGCAATTGCGGTGCCCGCAAGGGTTCCGCCAGAGCCTACGGCGCAGATGAACCCGTCGACCTTGCCGTCGGTCTGCGCCCAGATTTCGGGGCCGGTCGTTTCGACATGGGCCTGCCGGTTGGCAACGTTGTCGAACTGGTTGGCCCAGATGACCCCTTCGTTCGTCGTGCGCGCCAGTTCAGCGGCAAGGCGTTCGGAATAGCGGATGAAGTTGTTGGGGTTGCGGTAGGGCGCTGCCGGCACTTCGACCAGTTCAGCGCCAGCCAGCCGCAACATCTGCTTTTTCTCTTCCGACTGTGTCTCGGGAATGACGATGACCGTCTTGAAGCCCATGGACGACCCCACCAGCGCAAGGCCGATCCCGGTGTTGCCCGCCGTTCCTTCGACGATGGTGCCGCCGGGCTTGAGCGCGCCACGCGCGATCGCGTCGCGGATGATGAACAGGGCCGCGCGGTCCTTGACCGATTGGCCGGGGTTCATGAACTCGGCCTTGCCATAAATCTCGCAGCCGGTTTCGGCACTGGCCTGCCGAAGTCTGATAAGCGGGGTGTTTCCGACCGCATGTTCAAGATCGCGCGCTACGTGCATGGCATGGCCTCCGTTTCAGGGATGCAAATACCTCTATCCGCGCGAAATCAAGACCTCAACCGCTTACGGTGATGCGCCAGCCAATAGCACAGCAGCAAAAGCGGCGCATTCACCAGACGCTGGCCTTCGGCCATTTCCAGAAACTCAGCGAAATCAAACAGGTGCGACCGGATATCTTCGGCTTCGGTTTCCAGCCCGCCAACGCCGGTCACGGTATCGGGCAAGTCCGCCAACCCCACGAAAACGTGAAAGAAATCGGTCGTGCTTCCGGGGCTGGCATAACATTGCCCAACCTGCTCCAAACGCGAAAGCGTCAGCCCCGCTTCTTCCTGCGCTTCCCTGTGGGCGGCTTCTGCCGGCGTTTCACCGGGATCGACACGCCCTGCGATGGGTTCGTATTGCCAAAGCTCGGGATCACCGCGCCCCAGCGGGCCAACGCGCACCTGTTCGATCATCATCACCCGGTCGCGGACCGGATCGTAGGGCAGGACGAGCGAAGCGTCGGCGCCCACCAGATAGGACCGCTCCAGCCGCTCCGACATGCCGCCCGCGAATCTGCTGTGGCGCATCTCGACTTCGTCGAGGGTCAGGAAACCGCTGTAGGCCTTGCGCTGCGCGATGACCTCGACCTCGCCGTCAAAGGTTCCCTGCCGCGCGGACGCCCGACCGGCCAAGACCTTGGACCACGCGCGGGTGCGGATCTGGCCGAACCGCTGCGCGACCGTTTGCGCATCTAGGGTGCCGTAATACCCCATCACCTCGACCGCGGCATGGCACGACATTTCGCCCCAGTCCGCGACCCAAGCCTCCAGCGACCACGCGCCGGTAGCGGTCCACCTGTCGGGGGGCGAAACATAGACCTCGGCCGCCTGCCCGTCCGCCAACTCGACCGGCAGCAGATCATAGGCAAATCCGCCCTCGTAGAAATCCAGCCGCGCGATATCCGCCTTACTAAGGCCTCGCACCAGCAGGCCATGCGCATCGGCGCCCTTCTCGCGGACAAGCGTGGGAAAGGGCCCCTCGCTGACGCCGCGCACCGCGTAGCCGTTCAGGACCGCAGGCGCCATCCGCTTGGCATCCGGCGCATACCCCAGCACGATCCGCAAAAGCGGCGCATGACGCAAAGAGCCGTAGAAAAAGATCGAGCGGCTCACCGCCAGAGCTTTTTCGCCGTTTCGGCGAGCAATCCGGTAATGACCGCCCCGATCACGGCGGCAATCAGCACGGGTGCTGTCGCGATCGTATAGCCGAATTCGGAGGCGATGATGAAGATATTGGTCAGCGCCTCCATCGGCCCATCGTAGCGATTGCGCATCGCCAGCCGGAACATCTCGTAGGAGGCGTGGATGCCGAGCGCCCAGATGAACAGAACCGCCGTACCGGTGATGCCATTGTTGATGGCAGGGACTGTGCCGCGCCCTGCCCGCGGTCCGACAACCCGCCAGCCAACGGCCAGCCCGACGACCGCGTTGACGTAGTTGAACCAGCCGAAATCAGTGCCCTCCGGCATCAGCGGCTTGATGATTTCCGACAGGATCCACGCAAGGATCGCGAGGCAGACTGCGCCAACAAGGCTTGCGGCGGTGGGCATTTGGGCGGCTCCGTACTGGGCGGGGCGTCAAACTCAGCCCGGCTTGCGCACCGTAATCTGCGTCACATCACAATTTCCACTGTCAAAAGTCGCAGCGCAGGAAGTGAGGTAAAAATTCCACATCCGCCGGAACCGCTCGTCAAAGCCGAGTGCCGCGACCTGATCCCACTTCTCGTTGAAGGTCTCGTGCCAGCGGCGCAGCGTCAGATCGTAGCTTTTGCCGAACTCGACGGATTTCTCGACGCCCAGACCGGCATTTTCAACCTGCTGGCGCAAGGCGCTGGGGCTGGGCAGCATGCCGCCCGGAAAGATGTATTTCTGGATGAAATCGACACCGCGTTTGTAGACCTTCCAGCGGCGGTCGGCGACGGTGATGATTTGCAGCGTTGCCATTTTTCCCGGTTTAAGACGTTCCCGCAAGGCATTGAAATACGTGGGCCAATATCTTTCCCCAACGGCCTCGAACATCTCGATCGAGGCGATGCCGTCGTAGGAGCCGGTCTCGTCCCGGTAATCCTGAAGCTTGAATTGAACTTTGTCAGAAAGTCCCGCCTTTTCAATGCGATCCACGGCGTACTTGAACTGCTCTTCGCTGATGGTCAGGCAGGTCACACGCAATCCGCGCTCTTTCGCGGCATATTCCGCGAAACCGCCCCAGCCACAGCCGATTTCCAGAACGTGATCGCCGGGCGCGACACCCATCTGATCAACCATGGATTTGTACTTCTCGATCTGCGCGGCTTCGAGGCTTTGCTGCGGTTCGGAGAAGATCGCGCTCGAGTAGGTCATCGTATCGTCGAGCCACAGGCTGTAGAAATCATTCCCGAGATCATAGTGATACGAGATGTTCTTGCGCGCCTGCTTTTTTGAGTTGCGTTGCAGCCAGAAGCGCAGCTTCTCGTACCAGCGCACAAAGCCCATGCCGGGAAAGCCGTCGTAGAGTTCTTCGTTGTCGTGGTGGATGAAGTCCATGAAGGCCTGCAGGTCCGGGGTGCTCCACCAGCCATCGAGGTAGGCGTCGCAAAAGCCCAGATCCCCTTCGCGGATCAAGCGGGCGAACAGATCGTCGTTATGGATATCCAGCTCGGCCACGGGGCCGGGCTTTTGTCCCTCTGCACGGAACCGGCGACCGTCTGGCAGAACGAAATCTATGCGCCCGTGGCGCAGGTCTTTTGCCATGCCCATCACATGGGTGAAATATCGCGGCAGGTTTTTCTGCCCTTCCGTACTCGTCAAGATCATGTGCAGTCCTCAAAGGGGCTTTCCTCGGCTGTCAGTCTAAACTGACGCACGCGCGGACGGAACATCAAAAGTCCCTGTTTTCATATGCATCCAAGGCACGTTGCCGACCGGCACTTGGTTTCACGATGGCATCGGGATATTCGTCATCGGGTGCCATGTTCCAGCGCTGCGGTATTGCGGCGAAGTATTTCAGCGCGTCTTCGTGCGGATCGCTGTGCCCTTCGGCAATCCAGCGCCCCGCGTAGTCGCGGTTCTTGTCGAATTTGTCGAGTTGCGTCACGGGGTTGAACACCCGGAAATACGGTGTGGCATCCGGGCCGGAGCCCGCAGACCATTGCCAGCCCATCGCGTTGGAGGCCGGATCCCAGTCGATCAGGCAGTCCTCGAACCACTTCTGGCCGATTTTCCAGTGACACATCAGATGCTTGGTCAGATAACTTGCGACAATCATCCGGCCGCGGTTGTGCATGCGTCCGGTCACATACATCTCGCGCATGGCCGCATCCACAAAGGGCACGCCCGTGCGACCCTGCTTCCATGCCTTCACCTCGGCCAGCCGCTCGTCCTCGTTCCACGGAAAGCTGTCCCACTCCTCGCGCCAGTTCGCGTGGGTGATCCGCGGCGTGTGGTGCATCAGGTGATAGGCGAACTCGCGCCAGACGAGTTCTTTGAGGAAAGTCTCGGCGCCCTTCTTGCCCTCTTGCAGGGCCCGCTGGCCCGCATGCCAGCACTGATGGGCCGAGATTTCACCGAGCGACAGATTTTCCGACAGACAGGATGTTCCATCCACTCCCGGCAGATCGCGCGTGGTGTCATAGTCTTCGACCTTATGCGCCAGAAACGCGCCCAGACGGCTTTGGGCCGCATCCTCGCCCAGCTGCACGAAGGGCCGGACGATATCGGCGCCGCGCTGCATTGCCCCTGCCATGTTCCAGTCCGCCAGATCGTCGGACGCGGGCCATGTGTCGGGCGCGCGGATGCTGTCGGGGCGGTCCAGCGGCGTCTCGACCGCGCGGTCCTTCACGGCGCGCCAGAACGGGGTGTAGACCTTGTAGTAGCCGCCCTGCTTGGTCTCGACGGTCCAAGGCTCGAACATCAGGTGGCCACCGAAGGAGCGCGCGTCGATGCCGCGGTCTTTCAGGGTTTGCTTGATCGCGCTGTCGCGTTCCACCGCATCCGGATCGTACTGGCGCGTCCAGTAGACAGAGGTGGCCCCGGTCTCTTCGATCAGCGCCTCCAGCGCGTCCAGCGCCTTGTCCGCGCGCCGCAGGATCAGGCGGCTGTCCTTGCCCTGCAACCGTTCGGCGAAATGTTCTACCCCGAGGCCCAGCCGGAATTTCGGCGCGGCCCCCAGCCGTGCCACCTGCGCGTCGTGGATAAACACGGGAATGACGGGCCGCCCGGTGTCGCAGGCTGCTTTCAGGGCGGGATGATCGCTCAGCCGCAGGTCGCGGCGAAGCCACAGAAGGATCGGAGCATTTTCGGACATCGGCACCACGTTGCTATGCGTTTCCCCAGACCTAGCGCAGGTTTGGTCCGGTCAACCGCAGCGCGCTACAAAACGGCGTCGAGCGCTTTGAGCAACTGGTCGATTTCGGCATCGGTCGTGTAATGGGTGAAACTCAGCCGCAGCACGCCCTTGTCGGCGTCTACTCCCATCGCCTCCAGCGCCCTGCCCGCGTAGAAATCCCCACCGCCGGCCATGACACCGTGCGCTGCCAGCGCGCGCGCCGCCTCTTCGCCCGGGCGTTGCAGCGCCAGTGCCACGGTGGGCGCGCGGCCTCTTGCGTCTGCCGGACCGATCAGGCGCACCGAATTGCGGTCCTTCACCGCGTCGAGAAGCCGTTGTAAGAGCACGGTTTCGTGGCCGCGCATCAGGTCATGCGCAACCGCGCCACGGGCAGCGCCGCTGGCATCCTTGCATCCGTGGTGGGCCGCCAGTGCATCGACGTAATCCGCCATTCCGGCAGAGGCCGCCACCTGCGCATGATCAGGCCCCGCCGGGGTGAAGCGCTTGTAGAGCGTACCTGCGTTAAAGACATGCCCCTGATCGGGCAGCAACTCACCCAGCGCGCGGCGGATCACCATAAGCCCCTGATGCGGCCCGTAGGTCTTGTAGGCCGAGAACAGGTAGATATCCGGCCCCAGCGCGCCCACATCGACAAAACCGTGCGGCGCGTAGGACACACCGTCGACACAGACGAAGGCCCCCGCGGCATGGGCGAGAGCGGTGATTTCGGTGACCGGATTGATCTCTCCGACCACGTTGGAGCAATGCGGGAAGCAGACCAGCCGAACCTTGTCGTCTAGGATCTGTTCGAGCGCGTCGGGATCGAGGTGGCCTGTCTCGGGATCGATGCGCCATTCGCGCACCTCGATGCCCCGCTCGGCCAGACGGCGCCACGGTCCGGTATTGGCCTCGTGGTCCTGGTTGGTGACCACGATCGCCTCGCCGGGGGTCAGCATCTGGCCAAAGGCCTGCGCCAGCACATAGGTGTTCTGCGTGGTCGAGGGGCCAAAGCTCAGCTCGTCGGTGTCCACGCCCAGAAGGGCGGCCATGCGGCTGCGGGCCTCGTCCATCTCCTCGCCCGCGACTGTGCTGGCCGCATAGGGCGCATAGGGCTGCACCTTGCGCTGCGTGTAATACCGCATCAGCCGGTCGATGACCGGTTTGCAGGTATAGCTGCCGCCGGCATTCTCGAAGAACGCCTGCCCTTGCAGGGAGGGTTCGGAAAAGGCGGGGAATTGGGCGCGCACCCAGTCGATATCAAGTGTCATGGCCGCAGGTTTCACCCCGCAGCGGCAAAGGTCAAGGGACGACAGTGAACGCCCCGCGCAAGCGCACGAAAAAGGGCGGCGCGCACCCTGCGCACCGCCCCCTTTTCTCTTATCTTCCGGCGTTTACTTGGTGTTGGCCCGCTCGCTATGCAAACCTTTCAGGATGCAGAAGCACATCGCCAGCAGCACCACGGTAAACAACAGCCCGGTCGAGATCACCATCGACTGGAGCGATGCAAGCCCGCCGCCGATCAGCAGCGCAACAGCAACCGCGCCCTCGAAGATGCACCAGAACACCCGCTGGGGCATCGGCGCATCTACCTTGCCGCCCGCTGTGATCGTATCGATCACAAGGCTGCCGCTGTCGGAGGAGGTCACGAAGAACACGATGACCAGCACGATCCCGATGAAGGATGTGATCTGCACCAGCGGCAGGCCATCCAGCATCTTGAACAGCTGCAGCGGCAGATCCGCGTCCTGAGCGGCGGTATAGCCGTCATTCAGCACCTGGTGGATCGCGGTGCCGCCGAAGATCGACATCCACATGACGCAGACAAAGCTTGGGATCAGCAGCACGCAGACCACGAATTCACGCACCGTGCGGCCACGGCTCACGCGGGCGATGAACATCCCCACGAAAGGCGACCAGCTGATCCACCATGCCCAGTAGAACGCCGTCCAGCCCTGGCTGTAGTTCACGTCCGCGCGTCCGAACGGATTGGACAAGGCGGGCAGATACTGCACATAGGCAACAAGGCTGTCCCAGAAGAACGACAGCAGGAACGCGGTCGGACCGACCAGCAGCACGAAGAGCGCCAGAAGCCCCGCGAGACCCATGTTGATCTCGGACAGAATCTTCACCCCGCCATCCAGACCGCGCATCACCGACACCAGCGCCACCGCTGTAATGACGGTGATCAGGATCACCTCGGTGGTCTTGCCAAGCGGCACGCCGAAGAGCTCGTTCAGGCCCGCGTTCGCCTGCGTGGCCCCGAAACCCAGCGATGTCGCCAGACCGAAGAGCGTTGCGAAAACCGCGATGATGTCGATGATGTGGCCCGGCCAGCCCCAGACGCGTTCGCCCAGCAGGGGGTAGAATGCCGACCGGATCGTCAGCGGAAGGCCCTTGTTGTAGGAAAACAGCGCCAGCGCCAGCGCGACGGTCGCGTAGACCGCCCAAGGATGCAGCGCCCAGTGAAAGATCGTCGCAGCCATGCCCAGACGCACCGATGCGGCCTCGTCTCCGGTGGCGGCGCCCAAGGGTGCCCAGTCTGTGCGCAGACCGTTTTCACCGACCGATGTCTCGCCCATCGAGGTCGAGAAATGCGTCATCGGTTCGGACACACCGTAGAACATCAGCCCGATGCCCATGCCGGCGGCAAATAGCATCGCGAACCATCCCGGATACCCGTAGTCCGGCGTCGCATCGACGCCGCCCAACCGGACGCTGCCGTAGGGTGTAACGATCAGGAGCAGCGCAAAGATCACCACGATGTCCGCAGCCCCGATCAGGAACCAGTCGAAATTCTTGGTGGTAAAGTCGAACATGGCGGAGAACGCGCTCTCCGCCTGCGTCGGCAACGCCAGGGTGAAGAAAACGAAGGCGACGACCGCCAGCCCCGAAATCAGGAAAACCGGGTTGTGTATGTCAAACCCGAAAGGACCGATATCGCCTTCGACGTTATCCTGTCCGATCTCGTAATCCGTGGAGATAAGATCCGAATCGCCGTCCGGCGTCGGAATTCCCTCCGGTGTGCTATCTGTCATGACTAGATGCCCCCTCTGGTATTAAAATCAATCCGCAATGCAATGCGTGATTGTGGTCAAAGCTATTGCATAGGGCGCGGAAAGACACCCCCATGCGGGGACAGTTTCGACCCAAAAGTCGGGAAAACCGACGAAAACGACCGGTATACGCCTGTATCCCGGTCGCCTGGCGCCGCAGCGCCCGATCCGCGTGGACCGATGATCAGCTGTTTACGTCGACCACCACACGGCCTTTTACCTGACCGCCAAGGATGTCTGCGCCCAGCTTCGGCAAATCCGAAAGGGTGGCCGGAACGATCATATCCTCAAGCTTGTCCATCGGCAGATCCGTCGAGATCCGCTGCCACGCGCGCAGGCGGTTCTCGTAGGGTTGCATCACGCTGTCGATGCCCAGCAGGTTCACACCGCGCAGCAGGAACGGGATCACGGTGCCGGGAAAGGACGCACCGCCGGCCAGACCGACCGCCGCGACAGAGGCGCCGTATTCCATCTGCCCCAGCACGCGTGCCAGCATTTCGCCGCCCACGGCGTCGACACATCCGCCCCATGTCTCGCCTTCCAGCGGACGCTTGATCGCCTCGTTGATATCTTCACGAGCGACGATCTGATCGGCGCCGAGCGATTTCAGGTAGTCCGAGGTTTCCGGACGCCCCGTCACCGCAGCGACTTTGTGGCCGAGGTTTGCCAGAATGGCCACGGCGACGGAGCCCACGCCACCGGCGGCACCGGTGACCAGCACCGGACCTTTCTTGATCCCGTGATCCTCGAGCGCCATCACAGCCAGCATCGAGGTGAAACCCGCCGTCCCGACGGCCATGGCACGCCGCGTATCCAGCCCCTCCGGCAGCGGCACCAGCCAGTCGGCCTTGACCCGCGCCTTTTGCGTGTAGCCGCCCCAATGCGCCTCGCCCACGCGCCAGCCGGTCAGCACGACCTTGTCACCCGGCTTGTACCGGTCGTCGGCGGAGGCCTCGACCGTGCCTGCAAAATCGATGCCGGGGACATGGGGGTACTTGCGCACCAGCCCGCCGCCCTTCGGGCTCATGCACAGGCCGTCCTTGTAGTTGACGGTCGAATATTCGACCGCAACCGTCACGTCCCCTTCGGGCAGATCGTCAAGCTCAAGCTGCTGGACCGCCGCTGTTGCCTTGCCGTCTTCGTCCTGCGTCATCACGAGTGCGTTGAACATTTTCCGTCTCCTTTGATTTTCCTTCGGCCTTGTCGTCTGGCCCTTGATGGTCCGGGGGCCGGGGCGTGGCCCCGGTCCGGTTCTGCGGGCGCTATCCTACGCCCGGATTGTCCGCTCCGCTATCGCAGCCTGCAGCGGGTCGACGCTTCGACCCCGTCTCTTCCGTATTTCAGGCGGATCACGCATCCTCCGGCATGAAGATCAGATCGCTCACCGGCGGGGTCTCTCCCGCCTCGCTTAGCATCTGGTGGACCTGGCCGCGATGGTGGGTCTGGTGGTTGAACATATGCGCGATGCACATCGCCGTCGGCTGGCTGACTGTCCGGCCAAGGGTCGCGGAATGAAAGCTGAGCGTTCCGTGCAGATCGACGTTCGACAGGGTCTGCGCCCAGATCCTGATTCGCCCGTCGAGCCGGAAACGCGCGCCGTCCCAGTCGGACGGCGTGACCTTGAACGCGGTATTCTCGGCCGCCGGAACATCCGGTGCAGGCACGTCGCTGCACCAGCGGCTCATCCAGAGGGTATCGGCCCACAGGATGTGGTTGAGCGTGGCAAAGATCGACCCGAAGAACGCGCCACGATCCTGCCGCAGCGCCTTGTCGTCCATCCGCTTGATGGTGTGACGCAACTGGCTGTTCTGCCAGCCGTTGTAGCGCGCCATCGTCAGAACATAGCCCTTGTCGATCAAGGCTTGGGGCCTTTCCAGTCGATCGGGCATATCTCGGCGGATTTGCCGCCGAAGTCCCAAACCCGACCGTAATCGCGCACTTTGGATTTCAGACCGCGCGCCGCGATGATATCCGGCCCCATCCAGTATTTCGAATTCGAGATCATGACCGGATGCTCGGGATCCTTGCCGGCAATTGTCTCGATCTCGCCTGAGATCTTGCGCCCGATCTGGATCGCGCGGCGGTTTCCATCGCGTATGATCTGCACCGGCGCACGTTCGGCCCCGATGATCTCGGACACCAGCATGGTGAACAGGCCCGTCGTGCCGCCAGCCGCGCCCGAGAATATCTGCAAGATCCCGTTGTAGGCCTTGCCGCTGGCCCGTTCGTCCACGTAGGCGGCAACCTTCCAGTTGCCTTCGCCCATGCGCCCCGGAATATCGACCAAAAGCCCCACGTTGAGCCCGCCGAGGTCTTCGCCCTCGTAGTGGCCTTCGTCGATGGCGATCGCCATCCACGCATGACAGTGCCCTTCGGTCGGGGGGTGCGCGCCCAGGCTGACAACGCAGGGGCAGAAAACCTCGCACGAACAATTCAGGAAAAGCTCCCCCTTGATCGCCCAGTCCGTCGGGGTCGCCTCGCGCCGTTTCGGATTGGGCATGCGGCTGTCGATCCTCTGGCTGATCGGCAGCCTGTCGGCATCGCTGCGTTTATTGGTCGCCATTGGTTATCCTCCCGAAATGATGGGCCAGCCTGCCACGACGCCTGCGCCGAGGATCAGGGCGAAACCCATTGGTCTTGTTACAACGTGTCCGATTTGCGGCAGCTTTTCCAGCACCATAAAGAGCGTCGCCAGCCCCATCCACGCAAGGTTCATCACACCGCCCGCAAATCCCAGCGCCATGAAGCCCCAGCAGCAGCCCACGCAAAAGCCCCCCAGCCCCGAGCCCATGCGCAGCCCGCCCGCAAAACCGGTGCGCCAGTGGCCCAGAAAATACATCGCGGGCGCGTGGCACACGCCGTGGCAGACCTCCTTGGCGCGGGTGAACTGGAACAGGCCGACCGCCAGCAGCAGCGCGACCGCAAACCAGCGGGACGTCGCGATGCCCAGCATGTCGATCATCCCACCGAAGAGCAGCGCCAGTTGGAGCCCCGCCAGCCCCAGCGCCGCCACGAGCCATACGCCGAAGTATCCCGCGACCACGCCGGCCCATCCCGCGCGGGTGCCATTGGCGCTGACCATCAGGTCCTCGTAGGCGCGCAGGGTCGGCACCAGCGTCGGCAGCATCATCGCCGCCATCATCAGCGCCCACATCGACGCCAGCGGCCAGAATTCGGCCATCGGCATCTGCATGTCCATGCGCGGGTCCATCCGGCGCATGGCTTCGGCAATCCCGCCGGGCCGGCCCAGCAAATCCAGCCCCATATCAAGGCTCGCAACGGCCAGCATCCACCACGCGGCAAGGATCAGCCCGAAAAAGCCAAGCCAGAGCGTGGATCGCAGCAGATGGGGCATCAAGGACCGACCTCGTGGATGTTTCGAAGCGCTGAATTTCCGGCAGAAAAACCGGAATCACCCCAAGGGTAAATGCCAAACCCCCGAAAAGACGAAAAAACGCGATACGGCGCGGCACAGCCGTTGGCTGCCGGTGCCGCCTGCCCTGTGCGCTGCACCAATGCTGAACCAATTCGGTGTCACATGCGTTGAAGGGCAGACCACCCGCCGCCCGAAAGGACACACCATGGACCTGATTTCCGTCATCAACGTGCTGCTTGCCCTGTTTACCATCGGCTTTGGCGCCGTCGGCTGGCTGGCCCCGAAATACACTATGGACACGGTCGATCTGAAAGATACGGGGTCCTCGATGGGCACATCGGAAGTGCGTGCAGCCTCGGGCGCGCTATTCGTGATGGCGGGCATCGGCGCGCTGATCCTCGGCACGCCGGGCGCATATGCGATGATCGGCTTCATCTGGGCCGGTGGCGGTCTGGGCCGCATCACATCGCTGATCCTTGACGGGCAGACCCGCCGCAAGTGGATTTTCTTTGCCAGCGAGGTGGCGGTGGCGGTGATCGCGCTCGGCGTGAACCTGTAGCCCCTTGAAGAACGGCCGCAATTGACCTATCTCAGAGGTGTCCTTCGGGACTATGGACATAAACGCGCTCGTAATAAGCGGATCGGACCCGGGGGCGGTACCCGGCGGCTCCACCAAACATCCTTCATTTGGGGATCATGGGGCCGAAATAGGATCGACGAACGTCTAAAGGGGTTATGCTTTGTCTCGGCTGACTGCCACCGTTATCGGCGTAAAACGTACAATTGCAAATGACAATCGTGCACCAGTAGCGATGGCCGCGTAAGCGGTCGGAGCGACTGAAACTTAAGTCCTAGTGCTTTGCAGCGCTAGGCGGGGTTCGCAGGCACCTGGCAACAGAAGCCTGCATTTACACCTTCCCCGTTTTCCCGACCCGCGCGCCAGCGGGCGCAGACCCACCTGACGGGGCGGATCACATCATTTTGCCGCTGAAATGACTGTTTTATTTGCCATTTATCGCGTTCTGCACCGCGCGACGGGGGCTGTACCGCGACTTGTCTTCTGGCCCCTTTCGCTTGGATTAGAAATCGCTATGGTGGCTATAACGATCATACGGGGATGAGCGATGAGCCGCAGTATCGATTACGGAAACCTGATGCATGACGCCATGCGCGGCCTGATCCGCAAGGTACTTCTGGACGTTGCGGAAAACGGGCTGCCCGGCGCACATCACTTCTTCATAACCTTCGACACCAGCCATCCGGATGCTGAACTGGCCGACTGGCTGTCAGACCGCTATCCCAGCGAGATGACAGTGGTCATGCAGCATTGGTACGACAATCTCGACGTGACCGAAGAAGGTTTCGGCATCACGCTCAATTTCGGCGATGCGCCCGAACCCCTCTATATCCCTTATGACGCGATCCGCACCTTCGTGGACCCTTCGGTCGAATTCGGCCTGCGGTTCGAACAGCAGGGCGAGGATGACGAGGACGATACTCCGCCCGCGCCAAAGGACGGCAAGGCCAAGACCTCCACGTCGAAACCAGATACCGCGCCCGAGAAAAAAGCCGAAATCGTCTCGCTCGACAGTTTTCGCAAAACATAGGTTTGCGCGGCGGCGGACAGGCCGCTAAACAGCCCCTGACCGGAACATACGATCAGGAGCGCCGCACATGGCCGATACCCGCACCGAAACCGACAGCTTTGGCCCTCTCGAAGTGCCCGCAGACAAGTATTGGGGCGCGCAAACCCAGCGTTCGATCATGAACTTTCCCATCGGCTGGGAAAAACAGCCGGTGGCGATCGTGCGCGCGCTCGGCGTTATCAAGCAGGCCTGCGCCATGGCGAACAAACGCTCTGGAAAGCTGGACGAAAAACTGGCCGATGCCATCATCACGGCAGCCAGCGAAGTCGTATCCGGCAAGTTCGACGACAACTTTCCGCTGGTCGTGTGGCAAACCGGATCCGGCACGCAATCCAACATGAATGCCAACGAGGTCATCGCCAACCGCGCGATCGAGATCCTCGGAGGGGAGCTGGGCACGAAAGATCCCGTTCACCCCAACGACCACTGCAACATGGGGCAGTCGTCGAACGACACCTTCCCGACCGCGATGCACATCGCGACCGCGATGACCGCGCGCGATGTCACCCTGCCCGGCCTCGAGAAACTGCATGCGGCGCTGGCCGAAAAAGTGCGCGAATTCGACGGCATCATCAAGATCGGCCGCACCCACACACAGGACGCGACACCGCTGACGCTGAGCCAGGAGTTCTCCGGCTACACCCATCAGGTCGCCATGGGCATCCGCCGCGTAAAGGACGCACTGGGCCGCATTTACGAACTGGCACAGGGCGGCACCGCCGTGGGCACCGGCCTCAACACGGCCAAGGGATGGGATGTCGAAGTCGCCGCGAACATGGCCGAAATCACCGATCTGCCCTTCGTCACGGCGCCCAACAAATTCGAGGCGCTGGCCGCCCATGACGCGATGGTCGAGATGTCCGGTGCGCTGAAAACCGTTGCCGCGTCGCTGTTCAAGATTGCCAACGACATCCGTTTCCTCGGCTCAGGCCCGCGCTGCGGTCTGGGCGAACTGATCTTGCCCGAAAACGAACCCGGATCGTCGATCATGCCCGGCAAGGTCAACCCGACGCAATGCGAGGCGCTGACGCAGGTTTGCGCGCATGTCATGGGCAATGACGCCGCCGTCGGTTTCGCCGGCAGCCAGGGCCATTTCGAGCTGAACGTCTACAAACCGATGATGGCCTATAACGTGCTGCAATCCATGCAGCTTCTGGGCGATGCCGCATCCGCATTCACCGACAACCTGATTGTGGGTCTGAAGGCGGACGCCGACCGCATCGAACGCCTGATGCGCGAATCCCTCATGCTGGTTACGGCGCTCGCGCCCGAAATCGGCTATGACAACGCCACCAAGGTCGCCAAGACCGCGCACAAGAACGGCACAACCCTGAAGGAAGAGGCGATTGCACTGGGGTTTGTTGATGCCGAGACATTCGACCGCGTCGTGCGTCCCGAGAACATGATCGGGCCCAAGTGAGCACGCCGGTCAACCTCAACAAGGTCCGCAAGGATCGGGCGCGTCAGCAACGGCGCGCCCGCGCGGACGAAAACGCAGTGAAATTCGGCCGCACCAAGGCCGAGCGCCAGCGCGAGGCGGCCGAGGCGGACCAGAACATACGCAAGATCGACCAGCACAAGCGCGAGCCATGACGGCGCGGCCTGTCAAACATTCGGTCACGCTGCACGGACACCGCACGTCCATATCACTGGAAGAACCGTTCTGGCGCGAATTGCGCCGGATCGCACGCGAACGGGATACACCGATCAACGCGCTGGTGGCCGAGATCGACGCCGCGCGCGGGATGCAAAGCGGTCTGGCTTCCGCGATCCGGATCTTCGTGCTCGAAAATCTCAAGCAACGCGCGGACCGCTCGGGCTGAAGACCGCCACCCGGTCAGGGCGGCGGATTTCACGTTCCGAAAGGATCTCCTAGGCGATGGACGCCGCGTAGATCGCCTCGACATTGGCGGCGAGGGCGGCGTTGAATTCCGCATCCGACATTTTCACGTTCAGACCTTCCGCCAGTGCGCGGCTGAAGGATGCGATCATCTTGTGGTTCTGCGCCAGCAGTGCACAGGCCTCATCGGTCGAATATCCCCCCGACAGCGCCACGACGCGCACGACACGGGCGTGATCCGCTGCCGCATCGTAAAGCCCGGCTTTCGTGGGGATCGTCAGTTTCAGAATCACATCCACGCCTTCGGGCAACCCGTCGAGGTGTTCCATGATCCGGGCGTTCAGGATATCCTCTGCCTCGGCCTTGGAGTCGGAGTGGATGTTCACTTCGGGCTCGACGATCGGGACCAGACCCGCGGCGGCCACCTGACGCGCCACATCGAATTGCTGGGCCACCACATCGGCGATCCCCTTGGCGTCCGCGCGATGGATGAGCGAACGTTCCTTGGTGCCGAAGATCCCCTTTTCGTTGGCTTTCGCCAGCAATGCGTCCAGATCCGGCATCGGCTTGAGCATCTGGACCCCGTCGGCCTCATCCGCGAGACCCTTGTCGATCTTCAGGAAGGGCACCACGCCACGGTCTTCCCACAGCGCCTGCGCCGTCGGCTTGCCGTTCACCTCGCCATCCATCGTCCGCTCGAAGAGGATCGCGCCCAGCACCTTTTCGGAGGTGAAGGCATCGGCAGTGATGATCCGCGTGCGCATCGCGTGGACGGCTGCGAACATTTCGGCGTCGCCGTTGTAATCTTCGGGCTCGACACCGTATTGGCTCAGCGCCTTGGGGGTCGATCCCCCCGACTGGTCCAATGCGGCGATAAATCCGTTTCCGGTTGCGATCCGGTTGCGCTGTTCGTCTTTCGTGGCCATGGAACCTGCCCTTGTGCGAGTGCTGAAATCTGACAGTCTCTTAGAGGAAGCCCTGTCCATAATCCAGTCAAAGCCAGAGTGTTAACGCTCACGCCGCTCGATTTTCAGGCGAATGCCCCGATCCGAGCGCACCGTCAGATGTGCGACCGGAACCGGCGCGGGGCCGTCGGCGAGATCGAAGCGGAAATCGCGCAACAGCCGGCTGAGGATCAGCGGGCCTTCTATCATCGCGAACCCCGCACCGGGACAGACCCGCGCGCCCGCGCTGAAGGGGATGAAAGCGTCGCGCTGGCAGGCGCGCCCGTTCTGCGTATGCCAGCGGTCGGGATCAAAGCTGTCGGGCCCATCCCACAGCCGCTCGTGCCGGTGCAGGTGCCACGGGCTGACCACCAGTTGCGAGCCGCGTCTGACAGGCCGGTCGCGGAACCGCTCAGGGCAGCTGTTTTCGCGCACCATCATCGGCACCGGCGGATAAAGCCGCAGGGTTTCGCGAAATACATCACGGCTGAGCCGCAACTGCGACATGACCGCGAAATCGCAGGTCCCGAGCGCTTCGGCCTCGAGGGCAAGCCGGTCCTGCCAGTCAGGGTAAAGCGCCATCAGATAGAGGGCCCAGGCCAATGTCGATGCGCTGGTCTCGTGCCCGGCAAGAAAGAAGATCGCGACCTGATCGACCATCTCTTCGGTGCTGAAGGTGTCGCCGGTTTCGGGGTCGCGCGTGGTCATGATCTTGGTCGCGAGGTCGTCGGGCGCATCGCCCGCCGCGATTTCATCCGCGCGGGCGCGGGTCAGATCGGTAATCAGGCGGCGGATATGCGCGGCACTGCGCCGCGTGGTACGCCCGAAGGGGCGCGGCATCCAGCGCGGCAGCGGGACAAGTGCCGCAAGGTTCAGGATCGGCTGGCTGCGCTGGTAGCTGCGGAAGGCCTGAAAGGTCTCCTGCGCCAACCGGTGTTCAATGGGCAGCGAAAAGAGCGTGCGAAAGATGACGTCGGCGGCGGCGTGGCTTGCCTCTTCCTCGATCTCGACCTCGCGGCCCGCAAGCGCATCGAGACGCAGCGCCGCCGCCTCTGCCGCGTCCCACATCGCGGGGAATGTATCGCGCAGCCGCCCGCCCTCGAACGCGGGGTCGATGATCCGGCGCTGGCGTTTCCAGGTTTCGCCATTGGTCACGAAGACCGAGTTGCCCAGAAGCGGTCGCAGCCCCTCGCCCACCCGCGCGGACTTGGGGAAATCCTCGGGCCGGTCCTTCAGCACCGTACGCACAAGATCGGGTTCGTTGATCAGGTAGCTGCGGAAGAACGGCGTGCGGAACTCGGCCATCCACGCGCGGTAGAGCCGTCCGGGCTGCGCCGACAGGATATCCGCGCGAAACAGCCGTGCGTATTGCCACAGCGATACACGGTCCGGGCGACTGGGCGGTTTCGGCGGTATGGGCGCAGTCATCGGCTGGTGGCCGTGAACCGGTTGACGGGTTTTTCGATCCGCGACGCCGACGGCTTGCGGCCCGCATAGCGGTCCGCGAGTGTCAGCGGCCCTGCCGTGATCCGGAAATAGTCGTAGTCACCGGGCCGGTCGAAGGCGCAGAGATACTGGAAATGCAGGCGGAAGAAACGCCAGCGCAGCGCGCGCCACCGCTCCGGGCTGAGAGTTTGCGTAAAGGCCGCCGAGAAGACCAGCGGCCAGACCTTGTCCGGCGGGGCAACACCGCTGACCGCAACAGGATCGCACAGGGCAAAGGCGCAGCCGTCGCCGGGGGCGGTCACATCGACCCATGCGATGGCATGCTGTCGCGACAGAAATGCCAGATCGGCGCGCAGGCGGTAAGCCTCCGGCAGAAACGACACCATCGGCACGACCTGCCCCAAACTCAGAAATCCCAGCGCGGGACCATCGTGGGGAACCCTGCCCGCGCGCAGCAGATCGGCCAGCACGCTGACCCCCAGATGCGCGCCGGACGAATGGCCGACGACAAGCACCTCGTCGATATCGTCTTGCGACAGCGCGTCGGCAATGGCATCGGCGAACTGGCTGATCCGGGTCTCCAGCGCGGGAGGATTCGCCCCGCGCGTCGCCGCGCCAAAGGCGTAGTCATGCATGAGGTAATAGGCAAAGAACTTGCCGTCCTTGGCCTTGAACCACCGCAGCAGGCGCCACGCGGCCACCAGACCCAAGACCGCCGCCCCCGCCTGCACCGCGACACCGCCGCCCGCGAGGACAGCCGCCGCAATGACCGCCACCACAAGAAGAGCGGCAAGGGCGGCCTGCCCCAGCAGCATACCGACTGGATAGAGCGCCGCGATCACCGGCCCCTTGCGCAGGCGCATCAGCCGCCACAGCGCTCCCGTCGACATATAGACCCACGCGGTGCGCAGAAGTTGCCAGTAGGTCGCGGGAATCGAGGTGTTCATGCTGTCGCGCACGATGTCCGACCACACCAGGACATCCACCGAAGCATCCACAGCAATATCATCAATTAGCGCGTTGATATTCCAACCGTATCTTTCACCGCCCTGACGCGGCGACAGAGTTATCTCGTAGCCCGAGCATTCCGCCTGCGCGGCGCCCTCCTTGCGGTAGAGTTCACGGTAGCGGCGCGGATGGATCGGATCGTATCCCGGTATGTAGAAAACCCGCCGGCGGGCGACGGTGGCGGAATTGCGGGGCATCTTGCTGCTGGGCCTCTGGCGGTTTTACCCATGCTAACGCGGGTTTCCGGCCAAAGTAAGACATTTGGTTCCCGGCGCGTCAGCCCAAAGCGCCCAGGGCGGGGAAGGTTTCGAGCAGCCAGAAGCTGAAGGTCGAAAACGCACCGGTCAGCATGGCCACGCCAACGACCAGCAAAAGCAGGCCCATGACACGCTCGATCGTTTTCATATGCCGCTTCAGCCTGTTCATCATGCCCATGGCACGGGTCATGAACATCGCGGCCAGAAGAAACGGAATTCCCAGACCGAAGGCGTAGATCGCCAACAGCAGGGTGCCGCGGGTGACCGATGCCTCGCTTGCGGCAAGCGACAGGATCGCGCCCAGCTGCGGCCCGATGCACGGTGTCCAGCCAAAGGCGAACGCCAGCCCCAGAATATAGGCCCCGAAGGACGTTCCGCCCTTGTCCCCTGCATCCATCCGCGCCTCGCGGTCCAGAAACGGAATTCTGAAAACGCTCAGGAAATGGAGGCCGAAAACAATGATCACCACCCCGGAAATCTGGGTGAACAATAGCTGGTTCTGCAAGAAGAACGCCCCGAAGGCCGAGGCGGTGAAACCCAGCAGGATAAATACGGTACTCAGCCCCAGCACGAAAAACAGCGCCGCCACGATAGCGCGACGTCGCGCCGCACGTTCTGAGGACATGTCAGACAGGCTGACCCCGCTCATATACGCCAGATAGGGCGGCACGATGGGCAGAACACAGGGCGACAGAAAGCTGATGATCCCCGCCACAAGGGCGATGGTCATGGCGGGCAAGAGGCTCGCGTCAATAAGATCGATTCCTTCCATGCGCTACAGCTAGCCTTTGAAGAGGCCGCCGTCACCCACAAGAGCGGTCACAAGGTTGTGGACAGCGTGAAACATCTGCCTTAGCTGAATGGATATGAAAGAGATCCTTGATGCGACCGGCCTGTTGTGCCCCCTGCCCGTGCTGAAAGCGCGCAAACGTCTGCAGTCGCTCGCCGTGGGCGACCGGCTGGAAATGCGCGCGGACGATCCCGCCGCCGTGATCGACGTCCCGCATTTCTGCGCGGAATCGGGGCATCAGTTGGTTGAAACCCGCGAAGAAGCGTCAGGCGTACAGGTCTACCTGATCGAGAAACGCTAGGGCCTTTCGGCGGTACAACAGCCCGAACTGAAAAAGGCAGGCCAGCTGGCCTGCCTTTCTCGTTTCATTCACCGTGTCGTGCCGGTCAGCGACCACCCAGAGACCACCAGCCCTTGCGGCGGGATTTGTCTTTTTTGGGCTCTTCGGCCACTTCCGCCTCTGCGGGCTCAGCTGCTGCCGGCTCTTTAGCCGGTGCTTCGGAGGCTACTTCGGCAGGTGCTGCTGCTTGCGGTTCAGCCGGTGCTTCCGCTGCCGCTTGGGCAGGCGCTTCGCTTTGAGGTTCAGCCGGTGCTTCGGGCGCTGCCTGGGCAGGCTCCTCTTTCGCCGCCGCAGGCTCCGCGCTCTCGGCCGGAGCCTCAGCAACGTCCTTCTTGGGCGCCTTCGGCTTGCGGGTACGCTTCGGCTTCGGCTTCTCGGCCTTCGCTTCTGCGGCCGGTTCTTCCTTTACCTCTTCGGCAGGCTCGGCCTGCGGGGCATCCGCTGCGGGTGTGTCCGCTGCGGTATCGGCCTGCTCCGCGGGCTTGTCGGCCTTGGGCTTGCGGCTTCGCGAGCGACTGCGCGGCTTCGGCTTGTCCTCGGATGACGCCTTGGCGTCGTCCTTGCTGTCGGCATCCTCGGCCTTGGCGGGTGACGCGTTATCGGCTTTCTCGGACGACGCATCGTCGTTGGACTTGTCATCCGACCCGCCGTTTTCACTGTTCTGGTCATCGCCGTTGCCCGACCGGCCACCACGGCTGCGCCGCCGCCGGCGCCGCTTGCGCTTGGGCTTGCCATCCGTGTCGTCACCGTCACCGTTGCCGCTGTTCTGCGGCTGGTTCTGCTTGGTCTCGGACTGTTCCTCGTCGGCTTCGTCCTCGCTTGCGACATCCTCGTCGATCTGGTCCATCAGCGACGTGTCTACCGACACGACCGCCTCGGTCTGGGCCACGGTGCGGGTCGCGGTCTTGAACTTCTCCATCGAGAAATCGGGGCTGACCAGATGCGGCTCGCCCTCGATGCGGACGGACATGCCGTAGCGCGCCTCGATATGGGCGATATGCTCACGCTTCTGGTTCATCAGGAAGTTGGCGATGCCCACCGGCGCCTTGATCAGCACCTCGCGGGTGCGCCGACGGGTGCCTTCCTCTTCGATCTGGCGCAGGATCGACAGCGCAAGGTTGTCGTCCGAACGGATCAGGCCGGTGCCGTGGCACGCGCCGCAGGGCTGCGTTGTCGCCTCGATCATGCCGGGCCGTAGACGCTGGCGCGACATTTCCATCAGACCAAATCCCGAGATGCGGCCCACCTGGATGCGCGCGCGGTCGGTCTTGAGCTTGTCTTTCATCCGCTTCTCGACGGCGGCGTTGTTCTTGCGCTCGTCCATGTCGATGAAGTCGATCACGATCAGACCTGCAAGGTCGCGCAGACGCAGCTGACGGGCAACTTCCTCGGCGGCCTCGAGGTTGGTCTTGACCGCTGTCTGTTCGATCGACCCTTCCTTGGTGGCACGGCCCGAGTTCACGTCGACGGCGACCAGCGCTTCGGTCACGCCGATGACGATGTAGCCCCCCGAAGGCAGCTGCACCGTTGGGTTGAACATGCCCGACAGGTAGCTTTCCACCTGATAGCGCGCGAAGAGCGGCAGCTGGTCCTCGTAGCGCTTCACGTTCTTGGCGTGGGACGGCATGATCATCTTCATGAAGTCCTTGGCGATGCGGTAGCCGCGCTCGCCCTCCACGAAAACTTCGTCGATGTCGCGGTTATAGAGATCGCGGATCGAGCGTTTGATCAGATCGCCCTCTTCGTAGATCTTCGCGGGAGCGATGGATTTCAGCGTCAGCGCGCGGATCTGTTCCCACAGGCGTTGCAGGTACTCGTAGTCGCGCTTGATCTCGGCCTTGGTCCGTTTCGCACCGGCGGTCCGCACGATCAGGCCGGCACCCTTGGGCACCTTGATCTCGTTGGCGATTTCCTTGAGCTTCTTGCGGTCCGCAGCATTGGTGATCTTGCGGGATATCCCGCCGCCGCGCGCGGTGTTCGGCATCAGGACGCAGTAGCGGCCCGCGAGGCTGAGATAGGTTGTCAGCGCCGCACCCTTGTTGCCGCGCTCTTCCTTGACGACCTGCACCAGCAGGATCTGGCGGACCTTGATGACTTCCTGAATCTTGTACCGGCGCGGGCGCGGTTTGCGCACGGGGCGGATGTCTTCGTGGTCGTCATCGTCGGCAACGGATTCGATGCTGTCGTCCTTCGACGCCGCATCGGATTTGGTATCGCCGTCGTCCTCGTCGTCCTCGTCCACATCCGGTGTGTCGACCGGCGTCTCCTTCACCCGCTCCATGGGCGAGGACGCCTCGTCGTCTGGCACATCGATGTCACCATCGTCACCCAGATCGACGGTTTCCATACCCTCGATCTCGGCGGAGGTTGTCGCGTCGTCCGTCACGGTATCCTGCGCCTTGGCGCGGGGCTTGCGCGACCGCGAGCGGCCCGACCGCTTGGGTTTGCTGTCTTCGTCGTCCTTGTCTTCCTGCGCCTGGGCAAAAGCGCGCTCTTCTTCCAGCAGCGCTTCGCGGTCGGCAACGGGGATCTGGTAGTAATCGGGGTGGATTTCCGAGAACGCGAGGAACCCGTGACGGTTGCCGCCGTAGTCGACAAAGGCCGCCTGAAGCGACGGCTCGACCCGTGTTACTTTTGCAAGATAGATGTTGCCGGCAAGCTGGCGTCTGTTCTCGGATTCAAAATCAAATTCCTCGACCTTGTTTCCGTCGACCACCACAACGCGGGTTTCTTCCGCGTGGGTGGCATCGATAAGCATTTTCTTAGGCATGATACTCTTCTGCACAAACTCCGGCGCGCAGGACGACCCGGGGGCGCTGCGCGAAAAGTTATGTGTCTTGTCAGGGCGATAGGTGACGGCGCGGCCAGTCTGCCCGAAGGGCAACCTGTTCCATTTCTGTGTGCACGCACGCGCGTCATCGCGGTTCTTCTCCGATGCGCGACCGCGTCAGAGTGCCCCTGCCGCCGTGCGCATCCGTTTATGACTGTGCCGCCTCGGGATCCTTTGTGCGGTCCTCGGCATACATCAGCGTCTCATGTGCCATTTCTGGCGCTACCCTTCTGTCACACGCCGCGTTTTCGCGCGGGGTAACAGCGAATTCTCTAGCGGTCCAATGCCGTAACGGAAACCGGACCCCATCCTTCTAAATAAGGGGAGCGCCACCCCAAACACAATGGGGAATCTCATTTGCGGCACTTGAATTGGCAGATTTGGTAGCACGAGGGTCGAAATGAGGCAGATAGGGTCACTTGCGAAAGGTTGCCCAAGGCGGGCCGAATGGCTACGCTCCGGGTCACAACCGGCCTTGAAAAGCCGGATACCGAATATCTGGAGACACCATGCGCCTTTTCCTGCGACCCGCGACAGCCCTCTGCGTCGGCTTTCTGGCTCTTGCCGCCTGTGACCCGGCGGAATTCGATTCCGATCCGGACGTGCGCCGTGACGCAAAAGCGAACCGCACCTGCGTGAACGCTGTCGAAAACCAGACCGGCGCGGCGGCGCAGCTGAACACGACGCTGCCCATCGTCGAGATCAACCAGTATATCATCGACGTTCCGGCCCTTCAGGAACGCTGGATGTGCCGCACGGAAGATGACGGCACTGCATCGCAGCTTTACAAGATGGGACAGGGATAACGCCGCAAGGCGCCATCCCCTTCCTTTCGGACCCTAGAGGTAATCCGCGCGCTGAAGCTGGTATTTCGCCATCTTCTCGTTCAGCGTGCGCCTTGGCAGGCACAGCTCTTCCATGACACTGGCGATGGAGCCCTTGTGGCGGCGCATCGTATTGTCGATCAGCATCCGCTCGAACGCTTCGACGTATTCCTTAAGCGGCTTGCCTTCGGTGGTCATCACCGGCTGCATCTCGTCGGGGTCCGACATCAGCAGGGACGCGATGGTCCCCGACCCCCGGCGCGATTGCAGAACCGCGCGTTCGGCCACGTTGATCAACTGGCGCACGTTGCCCGGCCATGGCGCCTGCAACAGCTGAGCGGCCTCCTGCGCGCTGACCTGCGGCGCTTCGCAGCCGTATTCGTCCGCGAACTGGTCGCTCAGACGGGTGAACAGGCTCAGGATATCCTCGCCGCGCTGGCGCAGCGGCGGCACGGTGATCCGCAGCGCCGCCAGACGGTAGAACAGATCGGAGCGCAACGCGTCTTCGGAGGTGCGCCCCGCTTCCTGAAGGTTCGAGATCGCGACGATGCGCGTCTCGGCCGGTGTGCCCTGCTCGTTGATCGCCGACAGCAGTTTGGCCTGCAGCGCCTCCGACAGTGTTTCGATGTCTTCGAGGACCAGAGTGCCGCCGCGCGCTTCCTCGATCGCCGGCAGGGTGGCGTCCTCGGGCATCATCGGGCCGAACAGGCGCTTGCTCAGCGCATCTTCCTCGTAGGCCGAACAGCTGATCAGCACGAATTTCTTGCCCGCGCGGCTGCCCACGGCGTGCAGCGCATGCGCCACCAGCGTCTTGCCGGTGCCGGTCTCGCCGTCGATCAGGACGTGACCGTCGGCCTGGCCGAGGTCCAGGATATCCTCGCGCAGGCGCTCCATCACGGGCGACTGCCCGATCAGCTTTTTCATCAACTGGCCGCCGTCCGACAGCTCGCGTCGCAGCGCGCGGGTGTCCATCACCAGACGCCGCCGTGCAGTTGCCTTCTTGGCAAGCTCGCTCATGCGGTCGGGATTGAACGGCTTTTCCAGAAAATCGAAAGCACCCACGCGCATCGCCTCGACGGCCATGGGCACATCGCCGTGGCCCGTGATCATGATGACCGGCAGCGAGCTGTCGTTGCCCATCAGCTTCTTGAGAAACTGCATCCCGTCCATGCCCGGCATCTTGATATCCGAGATCACGATCCCCGGATAATCCGGCCCCAGAACCTTCAGCGCATCCTCGGCGCTGGCAAAGGTTTCCGTGTCATAGCCAGACAGGGCCAGCCACTGGCTGATCGACTGGCGCATGTCCTGTTCGTCATCGACAATCGCTATCTTCATCGCTTGAGCCATTGCTTTACTCCGCTGCTTCAATTTCGCTTTCGCCCTGGTAAAGGGGCAGCTGCATTTCAAAAACCGCGCCACCGGCCTGTCCGTTCCGTGCCGTGAGCCGCCCGCCCAGATCGCCGACGATCCCAGAGGAGATCGCAAGGCCCAGACCAACGCCGTCGCCGGGCTGCTTGGTCGTATAGAACGGCTCGAAGAGCGCATCCAGATCCTCGATCCCCGGGCCATTGTCGCGCACCGCGAGGGTTGCCGTCTCGCCCACGGACAAGATGATCTCGACGGTCGGGTTCCGTTCGGATTTGGTGGCGTCGAGCGCGTTGCGCAAGAGATTGACCAAAACCTGTTCGATGCGCATCCGGTCGCCCAGCACAAGAACCGGCTGGTCGGGCAGAATGCGCGTGATCTGTACCTTACGCTGTTTCAGCTGCGGTTCCATCATGCTGAGCGAACTGGCCAGCGCGTTGCCCATGTTGACCGGCGACAGGGCCTGCTGGCCCTTGCGGGCATAGGATTTCAGCTGCCGCGTGATCGCGCCCATCCGCTCGATCAGGTCGTCGATCCGCCGGAACGAACTCAGCGCCTCGTCGGGGCGGTTCCGATTCAGCAGCAGGCGCGCCCCCGCCAGATAGGTTTTCATCGCCGCCAGCGGCTGGTTCAACTCGTGGCTGACGGCGGCCGACATCTCGCCCAGAGCGGCGAGCTTGGACGACTGCTCCAGCGTTTGTTCGGCCACCGCAAGCGTTTCCTGCACGCGCTTGCGCTCGGCGATTTCCCTCTGAAGGGCCACGTTCAATGCGCGAAGCTCCGCCGACTCACGCTGGAACAGGGCCGCGCGGCCCGCCGTCCGGCGGCTGAGAAAGTAGAACGCCAGCGCCAGAAGAATCGCGAATCCCATGACTTCAAGCGCGAGAACGCCGTTCACACGCTCGCGCACGGAGGCGTAGGTCGTATAGCTGACCATGCGCCAGCCGCGAAAATTGACCCGCTGTTCCAGCCGCATCACCGCCTCGCCCTGCAGGTAGGCATCGGGCGGCAGCGCGGTCCAGTCCGCCGTTGCCTGTATCGCGCGCTCGATCGCGCTTTGCGGGGTCTGTTTGGCCAGCGCATCGGCTTCGGTCTTGCCGCGCCAGCGCGGTTCCGTCGCCAGCAGGATCTCGCCATTGCTGTCGGTCACGATCACCGCGTCCGAGATCCCCGCCCAGGCCCGCTCGAACTTGCGCAGATCGACCTCGACGGCGATGACACCAACGGTCGCGCCGCCGCTCTGGATCCGGCGGGAGTAGAAGAAATCATACGCGCCCGTCTCTCCGGCGATCACGCTGAAGATCGTCGCGTTCGAGCGGATGGCATCAACGAAATAGGGCGCCGACCGGTGGGCGGCCCCGATCCGGTTGCGATCCGTGGCCGCCACCGTGCGCCCGTCCGTATCGAGCAGCATCAGCGACGCGGCCCCGATTTCCTCGACGAATGAGATCAGGCGCTGTGTCGAAAGGGTGTAATCCCCGCTTTCGAGCGCCGAAATCAGCGTGGGATCACGCGCCAGCAGCTGCGGAACGATGGCGTTCTGGCGCAGCTCGGCCAACAGGTTGCCGCCGTAAAGCGCGATCCTCAGTTCGGCACGGTTGCGGGTGGTTTCGGTAAACCGGTCCGTCAACAGCTTGTTGGTGATCGAAATGACTGTCACGGCGAGGATCAGCAGAAACACCAGTGCCACGCGCACACGCCAACTGATGGCGGCGGGCTGCCACGTTGTCTTTGTGCTCTGGGTGCTGTCGCTCATTACGCCACCCTATCCTTCGGGCGGGTGGCGCTCAAGTCAGGCCTCGGTCAGCGCGCCCGCCAATGCGCGGAAGAGCGCCTGCCCGTCCGTACCGCCGTGCCCCGCGTCAGCGGCGCGTTCGGGGTGGGGCATCATGCCCAGCACGCGGCGGTTTTCCGACAGGATGCCCGCGATATCCGCCTGCGCCCCGTTGGGATTGTCGGTGTAGGTAAACGCGATCCGGTCCTCGTCTTTCAGACGCTTGATCGTGTCGGCATCGGCGAAATAGTTGCCGTCATGGTGCGCGATCGGAATGTCGATCACGTCACCCGCGTTGTAGCCTTGCGTAAAGTCGGAGGCCGAGGTTTCGACCCTGAGGCCGACCGTCTTGCAGATGTATTTCAGGCCCGCGTTGCGCAAAAGCGCGCCGGGCAGCAGGCCGGTTTCGGTAAGCACCTGAAAACCGTTGCAGATCCCCATGACATAACCGCCGCGCGCGGCATGATCGGCAACCGATTTGCAGATCGGCGAATTGGCGGCAATGGCCCCGCAGCGCAGGTAGTCTCCGTAAGAAAAGCCGCCGGGAATGCCCACGATATCAATGCCTTCGGGCAGCGCGCTGTCCTTGTGCCAGACCATGGTAACATCCGCGCCCGACTGTTCGAACGCCACCGCAAGGTCGCGGTCGCAGTTGGATCCGGGAAAAACGACGACTGCGGCGCGCATCTCAGGACATCTCCACCGTGTAGCTTTCGATGACCGTGTTCGCGAGCAGACGCTCGCACATCTCGGTCACGTCCGCTTCGGTCGCTCCTTCGGCAAGATCGAGTTCGATCACCTTGCCTTGGCGGACCCCTTCGACCCCGTCAAAGCCCATCGCCCCCAGCGCGTGGCGCACGGCCTCGCCCTGCGGATCCAGAACACCGTTTTTCAGCATCACATGCACCCGTGCCTTCATTGCGCGGTCTCCTGCTTCGTCTTGTCGTGGCGGCCCTTGGGCCGGATCAGTTGATAAGGGTCGGTTTCGTCACCGGCCCGCTGTTCTTGGGGATGACCCCAAGGCGCGTGGCGACTTCGGTATAGGCATCGGTCAGCGAGCCGAGATCGCGGCGGAACACGTCCTTGTCGAGATGCCGACCGGTTTCGATGTCCCACAAACGGCAGCTGTCCGGCGAAATCTCGTCGGCGACGATCAGGCGCTGGAAATCACCGTCGTAGACGCGGCCGACTTCGATCTTGAAGTCCACCAGACGGATACCGACCGCCATCATCACACCCGACAGGAAATCGTTCACGCGCAGTGCGAGCGACAGGATATCGTCCATATCCTGCTGACTGGCCCAGCCGAAGGCGGCGATATGTTCCTCGGTCACCAGCGGATCGCCAAGTGCATCGTCTTTGTAGCAATATTCGACGATCGGGCGCGGCAGTTGCGTTCCCTCGTCGATGCCAAGGCGCTTGGACATGGTGCCGGCGGCGTAGTTGCGCACGATCACTTCAAGCGGCACGATTTCGACCTGCCGGACAAGCTGTTCGCGCATGTTCAGGCGTTTGATAAAATGCGTCGGCACGCCGATCTGGTTGAGACCGGTCATGAAAAATTCCGACAGGCGGTTGTTCAGAACGCCCTTGCCGTCGATCACGTCCTTTTTCTGGGCGTTGAACGCGGTCGCGTCGTCCTTGAAATACTGCACGATCGTGCCCGGTTCGGGGCCCTCGTACAGGATCTTTGCCTTGCCTTCGTAGATTTTCTTGCGGCGGGCCATGGGCGTCCCTCATGTCACACGGTGGCGGGATGGGCCCGCCACGCTGTTGCGCTCCTCTTAGTGCAAGCCCGCCTGCCCTGCAAGCATGCCGACACTTGTAGATGCATCAACCGCTCCCCACATCAATAAGGTCATGCACCCAAGGAGGTAGACATGGACAATTTCAAAGAACGTGAAAAAGCCTTCGAGAAGAAGTTCGCCCATGACGCAGAAATGCAGTTCAGGGCAGAGGCGCGCCGCAACCGGCTGGTGGGCCAGTGGGCGGCAGGCCTTTTGGGAATGACCGAGGTCGAGGCGCAGGCCTATGCCCAGGAAGTCGTGAAAGCCGATTTCGAGGAAGCGGGCGACGGTGACGTGATGCGCAAGCTCGAAACCGATCTCGGCGACAGGGCAGACCGCGCCACGATCCGCGCCAAGATGGACGAACTCCTCGCCGTCGCGCGCGCGCAGATCATGGCCGAACACAGCTAACCGCGCAGGGCGCGACACCATCACCCCCGGCCTCATGAAGAGATGAGGCATTTGATGATTGCCGCGCCCGCCCGCGCGTGAGAAAACCGGAAAAAGTCCCAATTCCGGAGCACTGGCCCGTGTCAAACCTGTTTATCGATCTTCTTGCCGAAAAAGGCGTCTTGCTGGCCGATGGGGCCACCGGCACCAACCTGTTCAACATGGGTCTGGAATCGGGCGATGCGCCCGAGTTCTGGAACACCGACCAGCCCAAGAAAATCATCGCGCTCTATCGCGGTGCGGTCGATGCGGGATCGGACCTGTTCCTGACCAACAGTTTCGGGGCCAATGCCTCGCGCCTCAAGCTTCACGATGCGCAAAAGCGCGCGCATGAGCTGAGCCGTGTCGCCGCCGAGCTGGCGCGCGAGGTTGCCGATACAGCTGGACGCCCGGTGGTCGTGGCAGGCTCTGTCGGCCCCACGGGCGAGATCATGGAACCCGTCGGCACGCTGAGCCATGCCTCCGCAGTCGAGATGTTCCACGAAACGGCGGACGGGCTGAAGGCCGGTGGCGTCGACATCGGCTGGCTTGAGACCATCTCGGCCCCCGAGGAATACCGCGCCGCCGCCGAAGGATTCGCGCTGGCCGGTCTGCCGTGGTGCGGCACCATGAGCTTTGACACCGCAGGCCGGACCATGATGGGCATGACCTCGGCCGGGATGGTCGACATGGTCGACGAGATCGACAATGCGCCGCTGGCTTTCGGCGCGAACTGCGGCACCGGGGCGTCGGACCTGCTGCGCACCGTGCTGGGCTTTGCCGCCAAGGATCCGTCGCGCCCGATCATCGCCAAGGGCAACGCGGGCATTCCGAAATACCACGATGGCCACATCCATTATGACGGCACCCCCGAGCTGATGGCCACCTACGCGCTCATGGCCCGCAACTGCGGGGCCAGCATCATCGGCGGCTGCTGTGGCACCATGCCCTCGCACCTCGAGAAGATGCGCGAAGCGCTGGACACGACCCCCAAAGGAGCGGCCCCCGACCTTGAAGAAATCGCGGCGGCACTTGGCGGATTCTCGTCGGACAATGACGGCACCGAAGAAGGGTCCGATCCTTCCGCGAAGCGCGTGCGTCGCGGACGGCGGCGCAGCTGACCGCATCGCCCCCTAGAAAAGGGCAAGCTGCCGGTCGTCCCGGTGCGGCGCGCGAAACAGGTCGCATCGCATCGGGGCTGCGCGTTCAGACAGGCCCAGCCGCTTGACCGCGATCTCGAACCGCCGCGCGATCATCTCGGCATAGGGCCCGTCGCCGCGCATACGCCGGTGCCACTGCGAATCGTAGAGCGCCCCGCCGTGCATCTCGCGCAGCCGCCCGAGGATCCGCGCCGCGCGGCCCGGAAAGTGCGCCTCCAGCCATTCCTGCACCAGTGGCGATACCTCGCGCGGCAGCCGCAGCATGATCCAGCTTGCGTGGCGGGCACCGGCGGCGCGGCCCTGTTCGAGGATCTGTTCCAGTTCGGGATCCGTGAGAGTGGGGATCAGCGGCGACGCCATGATGCGCACCGGCACCCCTGCCCCGGCCAGCAAGCGGATCGTGCGCAACCGCCGCGCGGGCGCGGGCGCGCGCGGCTCCATCAGGCGCGACAACGCGGGATCGAGCGTAGTGACCGAAATGCCGACACGCACCAGACCGCGCCGCGCCATATCGCCCAGAATGTCGATATCCCGCTCGATCAGGCTGCCTTTGGTCACGATGGCGACCGGATGGCCCGCCTGCGACAGCACTTCAAGGCAACCGCGGGTTACCGCGTGGGTCTTTTCGATCGGCTGGTAGGGGTCGGTATTCGTGCCGATCGCGATGGGCGCAACGCGGTAGGACCGCGCGGCAAGCTCCCGGGACAGCACCTGCGGCGCGTCGGGCCGCGCGACCAGCCGGGTTTCAAAATCCAGACCCGGCGACAGGCCCAGATAGGCATGGCTGGGCCGCGCGAAGCAATAGACGCAGCCGTGTTCGCAGCCCCGGTAGGGATTGATCGACCGGTCAAAGGGCAGATCGGGCGAGCGGTTGTAGGTGATGATGCTGCGCGGCTGCTCTATCGACGTTTCGGTGCGCAGCACCGGAAGCGCGTCCTCCTCCGCCCAGCCGTCATCGACAGCGTCCCGTGTCAGACGCTCGAACCGGCCCGCGTGATTGCTTTGCGCGGCGCGCCCCTTGAGCGTGTATCTGCGATCTTCCCTGTCCATCTCGACAGATTGGAACAAAATGGGAACATTTGCAAGATGCCGGCTTTCGGCGGCGATCCGACTGACGCGGCGTCGCGTAGAAATCGACGCATGTCGCAAAAGTGCATTCCGCAAATTGAAACGGTATGACAAAAGGGGCTAAATATCATGCCTGCACAGTCAGCAGAAGGAATGCCTCATGTCAGACCAAGAAGACGACATCATCCTCTCCGAACTCGACGACGAAGAGCTTGTCCAGCAAATGTTCGACGATCTCTACGACGGTCTGAAGGAAGAGATCGAGGAGGGCGTCAACATTCTTCTCGAACGCGGATGGGAACCCTACGATATCCTGACCAAGGCGCTGGTTGGCGGTATGACGATTGTCGGCGCGGATTTCCGTGACGGCATCCTTTTCGTGCCCGAAGTCCTGCTGGCCGCGAATGCCATGAAGGGCGGGATGGCGATTCTCAAGCCGCTGCTGGTCGAAACCGGCGCGCCGCGCGTCGGCAAGATGGTCATTGGCACGGTCAAGGGCGATATCCACGACATCGGCAAGAACCTTGTCAGCATGATGATGGAAGGTGCGGGCTTTGAAGTCGTCGATCTGGGCATCAACAACCCGGTCGAGGCCTATCTCGAAGCGCTGGAAACCGAAGGGCCCGACATTCTGGGCATGTCGGCGCTGCTGACGACGACGATGCCCTATATGAAGGTGGTCATCGACACGATGGTCGAACAGGGCATTCGCGACGATTACATCGTGCTTGTCGGTGGTGCGCCCCTGAACGAGGAATTCGGCCGCGCCATCGGTGCGGATGCCTATTGCCGGGATGCCGCCGTCGCGGTCGAGACGGCAAAGGAATGGGTCGGGCGCAAGCATAACAGCAAGTCGGCCTGAAGCGGGCCGCGCGATCACAAAGGGCCCTGCGGGGCCCTTTTTTATGCGCCCCTCCGCGCTTAGATTAAGGGCAAAGGAGTTTCCATGCCCAGATCGGTGTTTGCCATCCTCATCCTGTCCGTCATCGCGGCCGCTGCGGTAACGGTTGCGGCTCTTTCGGCCACGCCTGCCCTCTCTGCCGGGGCCGTGCTTGCCGCGCTGGGGGTCGCCGCGCTTGCTGCACGGCTGCTGCTGCGGTGATCGCGTCCGACGACACCCTGCGCGAAAGCGGCCTGCCCGCCCCCTCCGATCCACGCGGACGGGTGCTGGTGATCGCCTGTGGCGCGCTTGCGCGTGAAATCATCGACCTGCGCGACCAGAACGGCTGGCACCACATCGACCTGACCTGCCTGCCCGCCAAGCTGCACCTCTACCCCGACCGGATCACCGCCGAGGTGGAGGCCGCCGTTGCAAAACACCGCGACACCCATGCCCATATCTTCGTGGCCTACGCGGATTGCGGGACCGGCGGGTTGCTGAAAGCGGCCTGCGACCGTCTGGGGGTCGAGATGATCGCAGGGCCCCATTGCTACAGTTTTTTTGAGGGCAATGACCGCTTCGCGCGGATCAGCGAGGACGAGATCACCACATTCTACCTGACCGATTTTCTGGTCCGCCAGTTCGACGCGTTTATCATCAAGCCCATGGGCCTCGACCGGCGGCCGGAGCTGCGCGACATCTACTTCGGCAATTACGAGAAGTTGGTCTATCAGGCCCAGACCGACGATCCGGCCTTGACCGAAAAGGCCCGCGCCTGCGCGGACCGGCTGGGTCTTGCGTTTGAACGCCGGCTGACAGGCTATGGCGATCTTGAGGATGTTCTGGCCGATCTCTGACGCGGCCAGCGCTTTCCCATGAACCTTAAGGCCGGGGCTGGACCCCTTTCCTAGGCCGCCGCGCGCGCTGCCGTCTCGCGCACGCGCTCGATCATTGCGGTCAAGCCGTTCGACCGCTGGGCCGAAAGATGTTCGTTCAATCCCAGACGTCCCAGTTCGGCACGCGCATCGACCGCCATGACTTCCGACGGCGTCAGCCCGTTGTACAAAAGCCGCAGCACGGCAATCAGCCCCGATACGATCATCGCATCCGACGCCCCGTCGAAATGCAGGCGTCCGTCGCGCATCTCGGCGTGAAGCCAGACCTGGCTGGCGCATCCGTCTACCTTGGTCGCGGGTACCCGCAGCGCGGGATCGAGCGCGTCCATCTCGCGGCCCTGTTCGATCACGTGGCGATAGCGGTCTTCCCAGTCTTCCAGAAACTCGAAATCCTCGACAAGGTCCTCGAATGCGGCGTTGGCCATGGTGTGCTCCTCTGCGTCTCAGTCAGGAGGTAGGCAAGTGCGCGCCAAAGGTCCACCCCCGCACCCCCTTCCCAAGTGTCGCACGATGGGTTAGGTCAGATGGACAAGGAAAAACCAACCGGCAGGTCCAATGCGCAGTATACTTCCCGCCTTTCTGGTCGCCTCCCTGACACTGGGTGCCTGCGGCGTGGTCCGCGACAGCGCGCTCAACCCCGGCAACTGGTTCGGGCGCAGCACACCTGCCCCCGTCAGCGCCGAGACAGAGCCGGTCAACCCTTTGATCCCGACACGTTCGGGCCTGTTCGGCAGCCGCCCGGACAACAAGGAAATCTACCTCGGAGAGCCGTTTTACGAAATCGTCGATCTGACGATCGAACGGGTCGCGGGTGGCGCGATCATCCGTGCAACCGGTCGTGCCGAGCGGCAGGGCATCTTTGCCGTACAGCTGACCCCCGTCACCGAGGACGAGACGCCGGTCGACGGCACACTGTCCTACCGGCTCGAAGGCGTGGAGCGCACACAGCCGACACCAGTGGGCGCCCCCGCCACGCGCGAGGTGACAGCCGCCCGCCGGATCACGGACCAGCAGCTTGCCGGGGTCAGAGCGATCCGCGTCGAAGGGGCGCAGAACGCCCGCGTAGCCCGCCGCTAATCCGGATTTTACAGAATACGCTACGCAGCGGGCCGCTCGCCCGCCTGGTCCTGTCCGTCCGTCAGTGGCGAACCACGACGACCTGGCTGCCCTCGGCGGTCAGCGCAATCCGACCCGCGCATAGGTCGAGCGCGTCCGATCCGAAGACCTCGCGCCGCCAGCCCTTCAGCGCCTGAACGTTGCGTTCGCCCGCCGAAATCGCATCGAGATCGGAGGCCGTCGCGATCAGCTTCGCGGCCACGCCCGCACTTTCGACCTTTGCCTTCAGAAGGACGCGCAACAGATCCGCCAGCGCCGGATTTACCTGCATTTTCTCGCGGCGGCGGTCGGGTTCGGGCAGATCGGACTGGGGGCAGTCGATCCCCTCGGCCACGGCGGCAAGGATCCCTTCGGCGATCTCGCCCTTGCGGGCGTCGCGCAGCAACAGCCGCGCGCGGCTGAGCTCTTCCAGTGTCTTAGGCTTCAGCGAGGCCAGTTCGACCAGCGCGTCGTCCTTGTAGATGCGGTTGCGCGGGATGTTGCGCTCCTGCGCGATACGTTCGCGGAAGGCGGCGAGTGCGCGGACGAGCGCCAGAAAGCGCCCCGAATGCGTGCGGGTCTTCACCCGCTGCCACGCGTCTTCGGGGGTGTTGGTATAGGTCTCGGGCGCGGTGAGGATTTCCAGCTCCTCCGCCACCCATTTCTGGCGTCCGGACTTGGCCAGTTCGGCGGCGAGGTATTCGTAAATCTGGCGCAGGTGGGTGACATCGGCCAGCGCGTATTTCTTTTGCGCGTCAGACAAGGGCCTGCGCGACCAGTCGGTAAAGCGCGATGTCTTGTCCAGCTGCTCGCGCGCGATCTTGCGCACCAGCGTCTCGTAGCCGACCTGCTCGCCAAATCCGCAGACCATGGCGGCAACCTGCGTGTCGAACAGCGGCTCGGGGAACACTTCGGCATCGACAAAGAAGATTTCTAGATCCTGCCGCGCGGCGTGGAACACCTTGACCACCGAGGTATCGCGAAACAGCGTATAGAGCGGTTCGAGCGACATATCCCCGACCAGCGGATCGACCAGAACCGCACCGCTGTCGTCGGTGCCCGGCATCGCCAGCTGGATCAGGCACAGCTTCGAGTAATAGGTCCGTTCCCTGAGGAATTCGGTATCGACAGTCACATAATCGTGCTTGGCGGCTTCGTCGCAGTAGGCGGCGAGTTCTTCAGTCGTGGTAATCGTACGCATCACATCATCCTTGGCTTATCCCAGCGGTACAGAAAACGCGCGGGATTTACCAGTCAGGTCTTGAGCATCAGGGGCCGCCTGTCGCCCGCCGCGAAGCGCCGCAGGACAGCCGGATAGAGAGTATGCTCCTGCACCAGCACGCGGTCGGCCAGTGTCTCGGGGGTGTCACCGTCCAGAACGGGCACCTCGGCCTGTCCCAGAATCGGCCCGTCGTCCAAGGCTGCGGTCACCTCGTGCACGGTGCACCCGTGAACGCTGTCGCCCGCTTCCAGCGCGCGGGCGTGTGTGTGCAGCCCCTTGTACTTGGGCAGAAGCGACGGATGGACATTCAGCATTCGGCCCGCCCAGGCATCGGTGAAACCCGCGGTCAGCTTGCGCATGAAACCCGCCAGACAGATGATATCGGGCGCGTGCGGGACAAGGGCGCGGCTGATCGCTTCCTCGAAGGCGCTGCGGTCGCCGGCGAAGGGGCGGTGATCGACGACCTCGGTCGCCACGCCCATGGCAGCGGCCTTTTGCAAGCCGCCCGCCTCCGCGGTGTTCGACAGGACAACCGCAGGGGCCGCAGCGTGCCCCGCGCGTGCCATATCCTCCAGCAGCGCGACCATGTTCGACCCGCCACCGGAGATGAATACCGCGACTTTTTTCATTAAACGAGGCTGCCCTCGTAGCGCACACCGGCCGTGGCTGTCACTTCGCCGATCGCGAAGACCTCCTCGCCCGCGTCGCGCAGCAGCTTCATGGCTTCTTCCACCGAGTCCTTGGGCACCACGGCAACCATGCCGATGCCGGCATTGAAGGTCTTGAGAAGCTCGTCCTCGTCCATCCCGCCGTGCGCCGTCAGCCAGCGGAAGACCGGCGGCAGTTCCCAGCTGTCCAGATCGATGCGGACACCGGTGCCCGCGGGCAGGATCCGCGGCAGGTTCTCGGTCAGACCGCCGCCGGTGATATGGGCGAACCCATGCGCCAGACCGGCCTGCGACAGCGACATCGCCGCCTTTACATAAAGACGCGTGGGCGTCAGCAGCACCTCGCCCAGCGTACCCGCATCCCAGGGGCACGGATCGTCCCACGCGAGGCCGGAATGGTCGACAATGACCCGCACGAGGCTGTAGCCGTTCGAATGCACACCCGCACTGCCCAGACCCAGCAGCACATCACCGGCGCTTACGTTCTTGGGCAGGGTCGCCCCCCGCTCCATCGCGCCCACGGAAAATCCGGCCAGATCGAAATCACCTTCGGCGTACATCCCGGGCATCTCGGCAGTCTCTCCGCCGATCAGCGCACAGCCCGAAAGCTCGCATCCCTTGGCGATCCCCTCGATGATCGCGGTTCCCTGATCCAGGTCGAGCTTGCCGGTGGCGAAATAGTCGAGGAAGAAGAGCGGCTCCGCCCCCTGACAGACCAGATCGTTCACGCACATCGCGACCAGATCGATACCGATCTTGTCGACATTGCCGGTATCGATGGCAATCCGCAGCTTGGTGCCGACACCGTCAGTCGCGGCCACGAGGACCGGATCTTCGAACCCGGCCGCCTTGAGATCGAACAGGGCGCCAAATCCACCCAGACCCGACATGGTTCCCGGTCTCGAGGTCTTCTTGGCCGCAGGCTTGATGCGTTCAACCAATGCGTTACCTGCATCGATATCGACACCGGCATCTGCGTAGGTGATCCCTCTTTTGGTCATGGTGTCTTCCCGTTGAATGGTGTCACCGGTGCGATACCCGATCATATTGGGTCAGGCAACCGATACTGCCCCGCAAGGCGCATCCGACCCGCCGGTGCGCGTGGATTTATCCGCAACCATCTCAAAATTGATGCGACCGTTCGGGTGATTGCACAGCCCCGCCCCATAGACCGAGCACAACGGCGCACCAATCAGGCACCGCGCGCCTCGATCGTCGAGGGCTGGAACGCCTGTTCATCAAAGCGAGTTCACGCAGCCGTCCGGTTGCCCGCATTTCGCCGCGGCCAAACGCATCCCCGCGCCAGCCCGGAAGGCGCAGAGCTGTGCCATCGCCGTACCGCGCAGAATGCAAGCGCCCGCACGCCAATTGCATCCGATGTACCGAAATGGCGCAACTACCCTGCCCCACCCGCAACCGCACAAAGCGGCTGATGCCCCCAGCATAGAGCAGCGAGCACCTATCATCGCTCCACATTCAGCAGATCGCCCGGCAAGAATGCGGTAACCCAGCCGCGCTCCCGGAGGTCTCCTCCGATCTCTCGGCGCAAACCGCCGTACGCTTCATCTTGCGCGCGCCAAGAAAAACCCGCCTCGCCACGCCCCAACCGGTCTTGACGCGCGGCCTGCGCGCGCATACCCAAAACATCGGCGGGCCTGTAGCTCAATTGGTTAGAGCAGAGCGCTCATAACGCTTTGGTTGCGGGTTCAAGTCCTGCCGGGCCTACCACATTTACCGCCAAGTCATTGTAAAATATAAAAAGACACTGCCCCACGGATGTGGAAGGTGCTCCATGGAATTCAATGGGTTAGAATGGATGCGCCCACGATTCCAGAGACTTCATCCGTCTGGCCTGCCATTCGCGCCTGTTACGAAGCCCGCGCAACGTGCTGCACCGCAACCGTCTGGCCCTCTTGCACGCCCTGAAGCGCCGCCTCGTACAAAGGCAGAGCAGCCGCGAAGTCTAGCGCGTGAACGCGATCACGACCGAAACTACACGAAAGCGGCTCGACAGCTCCGCCCGACGCGCTGGAAACCGAGGGCGCGACCCAAGGATGATGCCGATCCTTGACCCAATACGCGCAGATCTTTTTCCTTGCACGGAGGCCGCGGCAGTCAGGAGCGCAGAACGCCTGACACACATGCCCTGTCCGGTGACCCTCGCTTAAGACGGCAAGCCACTTGGAGAATGTCGGTTGAACTAGTAGGATATTGGCGCATCCCGATCCGGATCGCCAAAGGGCAGGCGCTGCCCGGTACGGGTCTTTTTGGTCGCATAGAGCAGGAGTTTTTTTAAAGTGGCTGATTTCCGATCCTCTCCTTTGTCATTTGGTCAGCGTGTAGAAAGCACGCTCGGTCCAACCGATAATCTCGACTACTACCGGATCTTTCTTGAGCCGGGGGGTATCTACTATCTCGACGTTGAAGGTGATGCGTCCTTCCACGTCGTCTACGGCGTGCACATGTGGGAAGGTGCTGGCCGCGACGGCTATTTCCAGCTGGACAGCCTTCTTACCGGGCCGACCGCCCATGTGCTGATCGAGGTGCGCAAAACCACGCCGGGCGAGGAAGACTACGCCTTCGAGATCACAGAGCCGGTCTATGTCGCCGCCGGTCCTGGCGATGATTGGTTGTTCTGGCAAGGCCGCGAGACCTTTTACGAAGGCGGCCCGGGGTACGACAGCCTGTCTTTTGCCAATTATACTGGCGGTGGCGGGGTTAAATTCGATTTCGGGAGAGGCAGCGTCACGATCGGGATTGACCTGCCAGCGTACGCATCGTTTGCCACAGGCGGTGAGGTTGTGGGCGGATACCAGAAGAACTACAATTCTGGCCAGATGGTCTGGCGCAATGTCGAAAGTTTTACGGGGACGTCGGAGAATGACCATTTTGTTGGCAGCTCTGGCAGGCCTTCAGGCAATGTTGAAATGCGCGGCCTGGGTGGGCGCGACTGGTTCGAAGCCAGCAATGCCTGCGAAATCTTTGATGGCGGTGCGGGTTGGGACCGGGTCAGCCTGGGCTACGTCGATCCCGTTGTTCCGGACGAACATGTGTCGCTGCTGCGCGGCAAGGGTTGGTCCGGCACCGCCAGTGGCGATACCTTCCTGTTTATCGAGGAGCTCGAAGGCGCGGCTGGCGATGACCATTTCACCGGCGACCGCAATTCCAACCGGCTGATTGGGGGCGCGGGCGACGATACCCTGATCGGCAATGCCGGGCAGGATGTGCTTGTGGGTGGGTACGGTACGGACGTTGCGGTGTTCAACTATGACCGCGATCAGTATGTCGTCGGCCCACAATTTCCTTTTGCGCCCTTTAGTCCGACTGAGGTCCGCTACATTGGGCCGGGTGCAGGAGACGGCGTTGATTACCTGACTGGGATCGAGATCCTGCGCTTTGCCGATGGGGATGAATTTATCTGATCGGCAGTGCACCGCCTTCGGTGATGTTGACAGAACCGGATATCGATCTTTAACCGTCTGGCCAGTTCGGGGTGGCAGGCCATCTCCGAGCCGCGCGGTTTTAGGTTATGCTCTTGCGCAAAGCGGCTGGTAGTCGTCTTAACTGGCAGGTGAAGCTGTCGAACGCGGCCTCGGCCCCATGCCATCCATTTTGCAAAGAATAACAAAACGTGCCTTGCGCTCGATCATGGTGCTTACGACCAATGCTGCTCACCCATTCCGCCGGCGCCTACGAGTAGCTGGCTGCGCCGGCTCCATGTGGCAAGGAACCGGCACAACGCAAAGACGATTGCTTGACCAATCGTTGATGAGGTGGCCCACGACCGATTTCGTGGGCCACTTTTTCAATGTAATGATTTGTAATTTATTGTCATTATTGACCCCGCACAGGTCCTGCCGGGCCTACCACGCCTCCCGCTGAGAATTGCCGCTTTCGCTGCATCCGAGCCTCTCGGATCACTGATCGCTACCGCGCGATCACGATGTCCGCCCTGAGACCGCCCAGCCGGTCGGACACGCCCAGCCGCAGCATGCCGCCATGACCGCGTGCGACATCCATTGCGATCGCAAGCCCGAGGCCGACACCGCCGCCCTTGTCCTGGTTGCGCGCCGGATCGAGCCTGCTGAAGGGTTTGAGCGCCTGCTCACGCGAGGCCTCCGGGATGCCGGGGCCGTCATCCTCGACCCGGATGCGAAGGGTCCGGTCGGTCAGCAGAACGGAAATCTCGGCCCGGGTGCCGTAGCGGACCGCGTTGCCGATCAGGTTGTCGACCGCGCGCCGCATCGCCCCCTCGCGCAGGCGGACCGTACCGGCCCCCTCGCCTTCGAGCGGCAACAGCGTGACATCGCGGCCCGCGCGCGCCGCCTCTGCCACGAGGGATTCGACCATCGCCACAGGATCGACCCTTTCGGGGGTGCCCTCGGCCATGCCCTTGGCAAAATTGAGAAATTCGTCGAGCATCATCTGCATGTCGTCAACGTCGCGCAACAGCGGCTCTGCGTCTTCCTCGTCGATCATCGACAACCCCAGCCGCAGCCGCGTCAGAGGCGTCCGCAGATCGTGGCTGACCCCCGACAGCATCAGGGTGCGCTGTTCGATGTGCCGCTCGATCCGGTTGCGCATGTCCACGAAGGCGTTGCCCGCGGCACGCAGTTCGACCGCGCCCGCCGGTGTCAGCGGCACATGCCTGCCCTTGCCGAATGCCTCTGCGGCGCGGGCCAGCTTCTTGATCGGGCGCAACTGGTTGCGCAGATAGATGATCGAGATCAGCGTCATTAAGAGACCAAGAATAACCGTGTAAACGAAAAGCTGATGCGGATTGTTCGCCGTGATCCGCTTTCTGTCGAAACCCACGCGCATCAGGCCATGGGTATCCTCGAAGTAGACGACAACACGGTCGCTATCGCTCAGATCCACCGCACGAAATCCCGGCATCCGTTCACCCAGCCTCTGGATGACCCGTCGGCCGGAATAGTCGTACCAGGCAAGTGTGTTCTCCGGTGCAGCCGTCCCGACGGAGCCGAGCGTCACCTCAAGCGGCGCAAGCTCCTGCGCCACGCGCGCCACGGCGGCACTGGCATCCGGGGCCTCGCGCGCCACCTCGCGCACCAGATTGATCTCGCGCAGGACGGTGTCGGTCATCTGGTAGGTGACGCCCTCGAAATGGCGCTGTGCGAAAATCACGGTGACCACCAGTTGCAGCGAGACGACCGGCAGCAGCAGGATCAGCGCCGCACGCGCGTAGATGCCTCGGGGCATATAGTGTTTGAGCCATGCGAAGGACATGCGCTAGACCCTACTGACCCACCCTGCGCTGCGAAAGGCAAAACCTTGACACCACCAGACGACTTCGACCCGCCCATCGGCGTGGCAGAGCAGCTAGAGCCCGGCCTGCGCCGCATCGTGGCGCCGAATCCGTCGCCGATGACCTACCGTGGCACGAATACCTACCTGCTGGGCACCGGCGATCTGGCCGTGATCGACCCCGGGCCGGCAAACCCGCAGCACCTGGATGCGATTCTCGCGGCCCTGCGCCCCGGCGAGCGGATCAGCCATATCGTGGTGACGCATACCCATCTCGACCACTCCCCGCTGGCCCGCCCGTTGTCGCGGAAAACCGGCGCGCCGATCCTTGCCTTCGGCGGCGCAACCGCCGGTCGGTCCGAAGTGATGCAGATGCTGGCCGATCAGGGCGACATCGGTGGCGGTGAGGGCATCGACCATGACTTCAGCCCCGATGAAACCCTCACCGATGGTGCGGTGCTCGCAGGCGACGGCTGGCAGCTCGAGGCGATCCACACGCCCGGCCACATCGGCAACCATCTCAGCCTCGCGTGGGGTGAGAGATGCTTTACCGCCGATCACGTGATGGGATGGGCGTCTTCGCTGGTCTCTCCCCCCGACGGGGACCTGACCGACTTCATGGCGTCCTGCGCGCGGCTGCAATCGCGCGACTGGTCGGTTTTCTACCCCGGTCACGGTGCGGCCATCACCAGTCCCGCCGACCGGCTGTCGTGGCTGGTCACCCATCGCCGCAGCCGCGAGAGTGCCATCCTCGACGCCCTGCAGAAAGGCCCGTCGGATGCCGCGACACTCGCGGCAGAGATCTACACCGAGACCCCCGCAGCGCTCCTCGGAGCGGCCACGCGCAACGTGCTTGCCCATCTTCTGGACCTGCACGGCCGCGACCTTGCCCGCAGCATCGGCACCCTGCGCGCGGACGCAACTTTCGCCCTGCGCTAGCGCGTGAAACGAAATCGTAATTTTTTGTATTTTTCCGGCCCAAACCCTCTGGACGCGCGAAATACGCCTCGCTATACGGTGCGGACCGTTCCGGCGTAGCTCAGCGGTAGAGCAGTTGACTGTTAATCAATTGGTCGTAGGTTCGATCCCTACCGCCGGAGCCAAAGAATTTATTTGTTTAGCGAGAAATCGTTGACCCATTTTTCGTTGGTCAACAACAATTCCACAACATTAACGCAGGTCCTACGCGCAGCAGAAATGGATCATCCCGTCGCGACAGTGGCACGCACCCTGCCCTCCCCGGATATCGGGGGCGTGACGGTGACAACGGTAGAACACAACCGCTGACGGGTAAGGGTTTGGCTGTCGGAAACCGGGATAGGTTCGCCGCCCGGATCGCTTATCTGAAGCTGAAGACCGTTCTGTATTTGGGCAAAGCGGCTGGGTGGCTCAAGAAATCATTGTAGCCACAGTTGAGGGGTTTGAAGCCTATAGAAACAGGCATCCTTCGATCCCAGCACGGAATAAAACGCCTGAGTATGCTGGCATGCGGGCACAAGAAAAACCTCGCCCTGAGACCGAAGATAATCTTGAACCGGTGACGGTTATCAGCCGCTGCATCAGATCCCCAGATAGGCCCGCCGAATACGGTCATCGTTGGCCAGATCGCGCGCGGCACCTTCGAACTCGATCTCGCCTGAGGCCATGACATAGGCGCGCTCGGCGCTCTCAAGAGCCAGCGACACGTTCTGTTCGACCAAAAGGACAGAAACGCCGCTTGCATGGATTTCGTGGAACCGCTCGTGCATCTCCTCGACCACCATGGGGGCGAGACCCAGACTCGGCTCGTCAAGGATCAGCAGTTTCGGCTCGAGCATCATCCCGCGTCCGACAGCGACCATCTGCTGCTCGCCGCCCGAGAGCGTGCCGGCCGGCTGGCTACGGCGTTCCTTCAGGCGCGGAAAGAGATCGTAGATCCGCGTCAGCGTGCCGGCGATGGAGGTTTCCCGCCCCCGCGTGAAAGCACCCGTGATCAGGTTTTCCTCGACAGTCATGTCCGGAAAGACATGACGCCCCTCGGGCACATGCGCGATCCCCAGGGCCGGAATGCGGTGCGACTCGGTGGCGATCAGGTCATGGCCCATGAAAGAGATCGCACCGGTGACCTTCGGCATGAGGCCCGATATCGCCTTCAGAAGCGTGCTCTTGCCGGCGGTATTGGCGCCGATGACCGCAAGAAACTCGCCCTGCTTCATCGAGATCGAGACATCACGCAGCACCCATGCCCCCCCGTAGGACGCCGAAATCGACGAGAGGGAGAGGAAGGGCGCCGGATCGGCGGCTTGCTGTGTCGTCGTCATACTATTTCCACCGGTTGTTCGTCGTGCTTCTTGGCAAAGCTCGCGCCCAGATAGGCCTCGATCACGCGCTCGTTGCGCGCGATCTCGACCGGCGTGCCATCGGCGATCAACTCGCCGAAATTGAGCACCAGAAGACGCTCGCAGAGCTTCATCACCGCCTTCATGTGGTGTTCGACCACGATAAAGGTGATGCCCTCGTCTCGCAGGGAGCGGACAAGATCGATGACCTCCTCCATCTCGGCAGGGGTGAGCGCGGCCATGACCTCGTCCAGCAGCAAAAGCTTTGGTTCGGTGCAGAGCGCGCGCGCGACCTCGACCCGGGCCCGTTCGGGGAACGACAGGTCGCCTGCGCGGACATCGGCGATGCCGGACAGACCGACCCGGTCGAGGATCGCCCGCGCCTTTTCCCGCGCCTCGGGCAGCGGATTGTTCAGCAACCCGCCCGTCACGACATTGTCGAGCACCGACGACTCCATGAACAGCGCAACGTTCTGGAAGGTCTTGGTCATGCCGCGGCGCGCGATCTTGTGCGGCTTCAGGCCACCGCTGGAGGTCCCCTCGAAGCGGATCTCGCCGGAACTGGGCTGGTAGATCCCGGTCAGCAGGTTGAACAGGGTCGTCTTCCCTGCCCCGTTGGGTCCGATCAGGCCGACGATCTCGCCTTCCTGGGCGGAAAAGGTGACGTCATTGACGGCAACAAGGCCCCCGAAACGCCGGGTCAGGCCCGAAACCTCAAGTAGCGGCGCGGTCATGCGGTGCCCCCTTTCCGAGGATGCGGTTCCAGAGCTGGCCGATCAGCGCCGTCAGCCCGTGCGGGTTGAGCAGGATGACGATCACAAGGATTGCGCCATAGGCGAATTGAGACAGGCCCGCGGCGGAACTGCCGAAATAGCTGTTGGCCATCTCCTCCATCGGAATGATGAAGGCAGCACCGACCAGCGGCCCGGACAGACGCCCTACCCCACCCAGAATGGCGATGAGCGCCATCTTGACCGAGATCGTTGCGATCCCGAAAACCGTATCGGGGTCGAAAAAGAACTGGAATTGCGCGTAGAGCGTGCCAAGGAAGGCCGTGATGGCAGCCGAAACGCAGGCGGCGATCAGCTTGGCGCGATATGTATCGACGCCGATCACCTCGGCCGCCTGCTCGTTCTGCTTGATGGCCCGCAGGCGGTAGCCCAAGGCGCCGGTCTGGATTTTCCAGAAGATCAGGCAGATCACGACGAGCGCCGCAAGAAACAGGTAGTAATTCGGAAGCACGGTAGAGAACTGCATCATCCACAGCCCCTCGCCGGGCATATAGGGGACAGAAATACCCACAGGTCCACCGGTGACATCGGCCCAGCTGTTGGCGATCACGCGCATCGCCTCGCCCGCCGCGAGGGTCGCCAGCGCATAGTAATGCCCTTTCAGCCGCACGGTCGGAATGCTGAGCAGCAGCGCAAAGCCCACGGCAAGCACCATGCCGAACAGCCCCCCAAGCCAGGGCGACAGGGTGAAAAGGTTCAGCAGGATCGTCGACGTATAGGCACCGATCCCGAAATAGGCGGCATGCCCGAGCGAGATCTGGTTCGCCAGACCACCCACGATGTTCCATGCCTGACCAAGTCCCGCGAAGAGCAGCATGATACACAAGATCCGCATCTCGTAGCCGCGAGGATCGAGGCCCAGCGGCGCCAGCACCATGACGATCAGCGCCAGAATGGCGAGGATGGGAAGAAATCGCTGAACGGTCATGCGCGTCTCCTCGCGACGAGGCCCTCAGGCCGAAGGGCAAGGACGAGAATGAAGATGACGAAGAGGGTCAGGTTCATGAGCTGGATCGGCAGGAACAGCGCCGAGAAGGACTGGATCAGCCCGACCATGATGCCCCCGACCACCGCGCCAGCGACAGAGCCCAGCCCGCCCAGCACCACGGCCGTGAACATGAGCACGACAAACTGCGCCCCCACCGTGGGAGAGGCGGTAATATAGGGAAGGATCACCGCACCGCCGAAGGCCGTGGTTCCGACGCCCAGCCCGAATGCGATCATGTACATGCGGTCGGTGTTGATGCCCATCAGGCGGGCCGCCATGGGATCCTGTGACGTGGCGCGCATCGCCCGCCCCCATCGTGTCCGGCTGAGGAAATACCACAGCGCGCCCCCGCTCAGCAGAGCCATCAGGAAGGCATAGAGCTTGTCCAGCGGAACGAGGAGCCTGCCCGCGTCACTGGAGAAGAGTGTCAGCGCCTGCGTCTGGTAGGATGTCGACACCGACCGGTAGTCGGCACCGAACAGCAGCAGCGCACCGTTCTCGAGCGCGAAGAGAAGACCCACCGTCAGGAAAATCTGCGACACCTGCGGCGCGTTGAGGATCGGCTTGATCAGCGTGCGCTGCATGACCATCCCGATCACGAATGTGACCCCGAGGGCGATGAAGGCGCCGAACATCGGGTCGATGCCGGCAAACGCCCAGGCGAACCAGGCGATGAACATGCCGATCATCAGGAATTCGGCATGGGCGAAGTTCACGATGTGCATGACACCGAAGACGAGGCTCAGCCCGATCGAGATCACGGCATAAACGCCGCCGATCAGGATGCCGTCGATCAGTGTCTGCAGGAACGTCAGGAGATTTTGCATATTTCAGGTCCGACCTTGTGGGAGCCCCGAAACGGATTGTCCGCTTCGGGGCTTGCTCTGACATTGGATCAGCTGTTCCAGACGACCTCGGCCTTGGCCAGTTCCTTGGGGTAAACCGTCGCCAGTTCACCACCCTGCCACTGGACCATCAGCGGAGATGCGTGCGGATTGCGACCCATCTCGTCGAACTCGACCTTGCCGCCGGTCATGACAGTCGCCCAGCCTTCGTCGAAGAGATCAGTGCGCAGGTGCTCGCTGATCGTGGCGGGGTCGGCTACGCCCGCAGCTTCGAGCGCCGAATGCAGGCAGCCCATGCAGGCGGCATGTTCCTGCGCCTCGTGCACCATGAAATAGCCGAACCGTTCGCGGAACCGTTCGGTGTATTCCGGCGCCTGATCGTAGGCCGCGGGCGAGATCGACAGAACATTGTCGGCCAGTTCGCCCAGCCCGTCGCGGAAGTCGGGGATGATGTAGCCTGCGGCGCCACCGATCGTGGGGATATTGAGCCCCTGCTGGCGCATTGCCCGGACAATAAGCAGCGAATCATTGAGGTAGGAGACCGGGAAGACCGCCTGCGCTTCGGCCCGGCGCAGCTGGTTGATCAGCGGGCTGACGTCGGTAATGCCCAGCGGATAGGCCTCGTCCATCGCCACCTCGATACCGGCGTCCGCGGCGGCCTGACGCAGACCCGCAGATTGCGAGGTCCCGTAGGCGGTGTCCTCGTACATGATAGCGATCCGCTCGAGCGTCTCGCCCGCATCCGCGGCCAACGCGCGGGTGTAATCGAACGTGGCCGCGCCGATCTGGCTGCCGACCGAGACGATCTGGAACACGTTCTGGAAGCCGCGCGCGGTGATCTGATCCGAGAACGACATGGTCAGAAGCGGAATGCCGCGGCGTTCGGTCACTTCCGAGATTGCCAGCGTCAGCGACGACGCAAAGGCACCAAGCACCGCGACGACGTTGTCCTGCGACATCATCCGCTGGGCCACGGTCGCGGCCTGCGTCGGGTTCGAGGTGGCATCGGCGATCACCAGATTGATCGGCGCGCCGCCCATCGACTTGATCCCGCCATTGGCGTTGATTTCATCCGCGACAAGCTGGATGCCGTTGCGGGAATTAATGCCGAACTGTGCGTTCGGCCCCGACAGGGGCACGATCACCCCGACATTCACCGCATCCTGTGCGTAGGCTCGACGCGACAGCGCCGGCACGGCCAGAGCCGCAGCCCCGGTTGCCAGAACAGCGCGGCGACTGATGCCCGCACGTGGACGGACCGAAAATTTTCCTGACGATTTCTGCATAACTTCCTCCCAAGAGTCGATTTCGACTTTCACAGAGGGTATGCTTCCGTATGAACACCTGTCAACCTTATTGACAGATTGTCTGACAATATGATTGATAAAGCTCGGAGGGCATCGAATGTCATCGAAATACGCGCTGAGCCGCGAGAACGTCACTTTAAGCGGCCGTCTGGTCGCCAGCATGCGCAGTGCGATCCTCGCCGGCGACCTGAAGGGGGGCGAGCGCTTGTCGGAGCGCTCGATGACCGAGATGTTCGGCGTCAGCCGCAGTCTCGTGCGCGAGGCAACTCAGGTGCTTGCCGCCGAAGGCCTGATCACGGTGGTGCCGCACAAGGGCCCGACGGTTACGTTGCTCGACCAGCGCTCCGCAGAGGACCTTTACCGCGTGAGGGCGGTTCTGGAAGGATTGGCCTGTCAGGAATTCGTCGAACACGCCTCAGACGCCGGACGCGAGGAGTTGTTCGCCATCTTCGAACGGTTGAAGGCGATGCTTGGACAGGACGATGCCGACGCGCTGGTCGAGGCCAAGAACGATTTCTACCGCTGCCTGCTGGCAGGGGCGCGAAACGAGGTGCTCGACCAGATGTTCACGCAACTCAACAACCGGATCGTGCAGCTGCGCCGCTTCACCCTCTCGGCGTCGGGCCGGTTCTCCGAAACCCTCGAAGAGATCGGCGCCGTGATCGACGCCATCCGCCGCCGCGACGGACAGGAGGCCCGGCATCTGGCCGAGGCGCATGTCGCCGCCGCCGCCAATGTGGTCATCCGCAGGTTCGCGGAACTGGAAGAAACGCAAGAAACAAAAGCGAAAGGACAATAACAATGGACAAGGCCACCTACGACAAGGGCATGGAAATCCGCCGGGCCACACTTGGAGACGAATATGTCGACAAGGCCGTGGACGGGATGGTCGATTTCACCCGCGATCTTCAGGAAATGGTGACAACCTACTGCTGGGGAGAAGTCTGGGGCCGGGAAGGTCTGGACCGCAAGACCCGCTCGACCATCAACATCGCCATGATCGCAGCCCTCAACCGCCAGCACGAACTGGCAGCCCATGTGCGCGGGGCGATCAACAACGGTCTTACCCCGGACGAGATCAAGGAGATCCTTTTGCAGGTCGGTATCTACTGCGGCGTGCCGGCAATGGTCGACAGCTTCCGCATCGCGCGCGGCGTACTCGAAGACATGGAGGAGATCTGACCTTGGCCTCTCTAGGATTCGTCGGAACCGGCACCATGGGTGCGCCCATGGTGCACTGCCTGGTCGAGAAAGGCTTTACGCCCATGGTGTTCGATTCCGTGCCCGAGGCAGCCGAGAAGGTCGCCGCGCGCGACGGGCTGAAGGCCGTAGCCTCGCTGGCAGAACTCGCCGGGGGCTGCGACACGGTCATCCTGATGCTGCCGACCTCGGCCATCGTCCGCGAGGTCTGTCTGGGCGAAGGCGGTCTGGTCGGGCATCTGCGACCCGGTGCGGTGATCATCGACATGAGCTCCTCCGACCCGATCGAGACGCGGTCGCTGGGCAAGGAGCTTGCCGAGCGGGATGTGATCCTTCTGGATGCGCCGGTTTCGGGCGGTCTGCGCAAGGCGGTCGCGGGGACGCTTGCGATCATGCTGGGCGGTGACGACGCCGCCGCGATGGATGCGGCGGAACCGGTCCTTCAGGCCATGGGCCGGGTGTTCCGCGCGGGCCCGCTGGGCGCCGGACATGCGACCAAGGCGCTGAACAACTACGTCTCGGCAGCCGGGCTTGTCGCGGCCTGCGAGGCCGTGATCATGGCCAAGGATTTCGGCCTCGACCCCGAGCGGATGACCGAGATCATCAACGCCTCGACCGGGCGCAACAACTCGACCGAGAACAAGATCGTGCAGTTCGTCCTGTCCGAACAGTTCCGCGATGCCGGCTTTGCCCTCAGCCTGATGACCAAGGATGTCGCTCTGGCCGCCGGGCTGGCGCAGCAATCGGGACGGCCCATGCCGGGCGTGGCGGCTGTATCCTCGATCTGGAACGATGCCGACCGCGTTCTGGGCCAGCGCGCGGACCATACCGAGATTTTCCGCTATCTCGACGGACTGGAGTGAGCCGTGACCGACAGGCTCGAATCCTGGCTCGCGCGCGCGGCAGATGACAGCGTCTTTGGCTGGTGCAGTCGGGGACTGACCTGCGGCATTTCGGTCTCCGATGGCGACCGGACGCTCACCCTGCGTCTCGGGGACAGGCCGAAGGTCGAGAACGACGGCGGTGGCGAGATCGCCCTGCGCTCGCCCCCTGCCCTGTGGGACCGCGTGCTGTCGGCCACGCCGCCGCCCGGATACCATTCCTTCGGAGCGCTCATGCGCAATCCCGACGGGCCCGAAATCTCCGGCGATCCGCTGACCGTCGCGCAGGCGCTGGCCGCGCTCGAGCGGCTGATCGAACTGGCGCGCCCGTCGGAGGCGCCATTCGCAGGCTTCGCCTTCGCCCATGACCCCGGATCCGTATCGGGACACCGGCGCGTGCTGACCGACGGTCGCGGCGCGACGGCCTGCCTTCACTGGCTCGAAGCGGGACAGGGTGTGCCCATCGTCTTTCTGCACACCGCCGGCGCCGATGCGCGCCAATACCTGCATCAAATGGCCGACCTCGAGCTGCAGAAGACCCACCGCCTGCTGGCCTTCGATATGCCATGGCACGGCCTGTCGTCGGGCGAGAATGACAGGGAGACGACCGCCGGCTACGAGCTGACCGAGGAAAGCTATCTGAGCTGGGTCGCCGCTTTCATCGAACAGGTGGCCGGCGGGCCCGCCCTGCTCGTGGGCTGTTCCATGGGCGCCTCCATGGCGCTGACCATGGCGGCACGCCGACCGGAGCTGCTGCGCGGCGCCATCGCGCTTGAGGCCCCGCTCAGATCGCCGGGGCGCAAGAGCGACCTGCTGACCGATGCGCGGGTCTCAAACGGGTTTCACAATCCGGCCTATGTGCGGGCGATGCTGGGCCCCTCCTGCCCGCAGAAACAACGCGACGAGGCCTGCGCGATCTATGCGCAGGGCCGCCCGGGGGTCTATATGGGCGACCTTCACTATTATTCGGAAGAATACGACGGCGAGGCCCTCGCCCCCGCCATCCGCGAAAGCGGCGTTCGGATCGAACTGCTGACCGGAAGCTACGATTATTCCGCGTCTCCCGAAAACACCCGCAGCATCGCCGCCCTGCTGGACCCCGAAAAGGTCCGTTTCACCGAAATGGACGGTCTGGGCCACTTCCCGATGATCGAGGATCCGGACCGCTTCCGGTTTTATTTCATCACGGCGCTGAACAAGCTGGAGGAGCGGTGATGTCGCCACACGCTTACGAAGTCTACGCGGTCCAATATGCCCGGTCCGTGCGGCCGGTGACGGATTACTACCTCGGTGCCGATCCGCATGACGGTTCCGAACCGATCTTCTACTATGTCTGGGTTCTGCGTCGCGGCAGCGACGTGATCCTCATCGATACCGGCTTCGATGCCGAACGCGCCCGCGCGCGCAAGCGCGACTTCCTGCGCTGCCCGATCGAGGCGCTGAGGGCTCTCGACATCGCGCCCGAGGACGTGGGAACGGTGATCATCACGCATCTTCACTACGACCATGCGGGCAATATGGACAAGCTGCCCAAGGCGCGCTTCGTCCTGCAGGACGAGGAGATGCGCTTTGCTACCGGACGCTACATGCGCCACGGCATGATACGGGCGCCGTTCGAGCTGTCGGACGTGCAGCTGATGGTGGCGCTGAACTACGCAGGTCGGGTCGATTTCGTGGATGGCGATTCCGATCTGACCGAAGGGGTCAGGCTCCATCACATCCCCGGCCACTCGCTTGGGCTTCAGGCCGTTACGGTGCAGAGCGAGGCGGGACGGCTTTGTCTGGCTTCGGACGCTGCGCATTTCTATGCCAACATTTCACGCGGCGCCCCCTTTCCGATCGTCGCCGATGTCGCGCGCACGCTCGACGGGCACGAAAAGGTCATGCAATTGGCGCGCGACCGGTCGCGACTGATCCCCGGCCACGATCCCGCCGTGGCCGAACTCTTCGAAAGCATCCCTGGCGACGACATGATCTTCGACCTGACGAAACCGAAAGGCTGACGGAATAGAGGCGTCACGCCCGAGAGATTGAGCCGGCCCGGGGCCTTCGCGGTGTCCGTCCGCAACCGGTATCCGGTCGCATAAGGGATTTCCCTTGAACTCCACCCAACCCGGCCCGGTGGAAAAGCTCTATCGCCGCAGTCAATTCGCCCGCTGTCATCGGAGCGCACCAAGCAACGTGGCCAAATCACCGGGGCGGCGCTTGAACCGCTTCGCATCTGGCCCATTTCGTCATCTATGGACACGACAGACCCCGATATCGCCCGTCTGCGCAGCCTTGCGCATGCCATGGACAGTGCTTTCAGAATACCGCTGATCGGCAAGCGGGTGGGCTGGGATTCGATAGTCGGGCTGGTTCCGGTCGTCGGGGATGCGCTGGCACTTGCGCCGGCTCTCTACATCGTGGCCACAGCGCGGCGCAAAGGGGTGCCGCTGGGCACGCTCGTGCGGATGGGCGGGAATATCGGGATCGACGCGCTGATCGGGTCGATCCCCCTTGTCGGGGATCTGTTCGATATCGGCTGGAAGGCAAACCTGCGGAACGTGGATCTGCTCGACAGGCATATCGCAGCCCAAGATGCACAAAGGGCGGCCCGAAGACCGCCCTTCGATAACTGACCCGTAAAAGGGTTTAGCCGACCAGTTCGAGACCGGAGAAGAAATACGCGATTTCGACCGCAGCCGTTTCGGGTGCGTCGGAACCGTGGACCGAGTTCTCGCCGACGGATTCAGCGAATTCCGCACGGATCGTGCCTTCGGCTGCATCCGCAGGGTTGGTGGCGCCCATGACTTCGCGGTTCTTCGTGATCGCGTTCTCGCCTTCGAGAACCTGCGCCACGATGGGGGCGGACGCCATGAATTCGCACAGTTCGTCGTAGAACGGACGCTCGGCGTGTACCTTATAGAACTCGCCTGCCTGTGCTTTTGTCAGGTGGATCCGCTTTTGCGCGACGATGCGCAGACCTGCGTCCTCGAATTTCTTGTTGATCGCGCCGGTCAGGTTGCGGCGGGTCGCGTCTGGTTTGATGATCGAGAATGTGCGCTCAAGAGCCATGTGTCGTCTCCTTGGGGTATGAATTTGGGGCGCGTCTACCACGCGCCCCCAAGGGGGGAAAGACCTTTGTGTGCAGAGCGTCCCCCCTGATTTTCCGCGCCTGTGCACCGGCCCTGCGCTGCGCTGCGACCGCCTCAGACACTCCCGGCACTGGCGCATGGCGCACACCCTATCGCGCCATATCGTGCGGCGAGGCCACCGCACCTGCGCCATTCGCGGGGCGTTGTGGGCAGGTGCGGGCGCGCGCGGCGCCCAAACTGCCGTTAATGCGCATTGACATGGCGTGGGCGGTCCGTCACAGCCTCGCCCATGCTACGTATCACAGACCTGTCCTATTCCGTCGAAGGCCGCCCGCTGTTCGAGGAAGCCTCCGCCACCATCCCCGACGGCCACAAGGTGGGCCTCGTTGGGCGCAACGGCGCGGGCAAGACCACGCTTTTCCGGCTGATCCGCGGGGAAATGCCGCTGGACGGTGGCACGATCACCCTGCCCAGCCGCGCCCGCATCGGCGGGGTCGCACAGGAGGTGCCGTCATCCGACGTGTCGCTGATCGACACCGTGCTTGCCGCCGACACGGAACGCGCGAGCCTGATGGCCGAAGCGGAAACCACCACCGATCCGGGACGGATCGCGGATGTGCAGTCCCGCCTCGCCGACATCGACGCATGGTCCGCCGAGGGGCGCGCGGCCTCGATCCTCAAGGGCCTCGGATTCGACGACCACGACCAGCAACAGCCCTGCTCGGCCTATTCGGGCGGCTGGCGGATGCGCGTGGCACTGGCGGGCGTGCTCTTCGCCCAGCCCGATCTGCTGCTGCTCGACGAGCCGACGAACTACCTCGACCTCGAAGGCGCGCTGTGGCTGGAACAGTATCTGGCCAGATACCCTCATACGGTCATCATCATCAGCCACGATCGCGGCCTTCTGAACCGCGCCGTGGGCGGCATCCTCCATCTGGAGGATCGCAAGCTGACCTATTACCAGGGTCCCTACGATCAGTTCGCACGCCAGCGCGCCGAACGCCGTGCGGTGCAGGCCGCGATGGCCAAGAAGCAGCAGGCCCGCAAGGACCACATGCAGGCCTTCGTGGACCGCTTCAAGGCCAAGGCCTCCAAGGCGAAGCAGGCGCAATCGCGTCTCAAGATGATCGAGAAGATGGACATGATCACGCCCCCCGAAGAGGCGGCGCGCAAGGTCTTTACCTTTCCCGAACCGGAAGAGCTGTCGCCGCCTATCATCCATATCGAGAACGGATCGACCGGCTATGACCGCGCAAATCCGGTCTTGCAGCGCCTGAACCTGCGCATCGACCAGGACGACCGCATCGCGCTTCTGGGCAAGAACGGTCAGGGCAAATCCACATTGGCGAAACTGCTGTCAGAGCGGCTGGAGCTGTTCGACGGCAAGTCGATCATCGCGGGCAAGCTGCGCGTGGGCTTTTTCGCGCAGCATCAGGTGGACGAACTCCACATCGACGAAACACCGCTGCAGCACATGATCTCGGCACGGCCCGGCGTGATGCAATCCAAGCTGCGGGCACAGCTTGCCGGGTTCGGCCTTGGTCCCGATCAGGCGGAAACCGCTGTCGGGCGTCTGTCGGGCGGCCAGAAGGCGCGCCTGTCGCTGCTTCTGGCGACACTGGACGCCCCTCACCTTCTGATCCTCGACGAGCCGACAAACCACCTCGATATCGAAAGCCGCGAGGCGCTGGTCGAGGCGCTGACCCGCTACTCGGGTGCCGTGATCCTTGTCAGCCACGACATGCATCTGCTGTCGATGGTGGCGGACAGGCTGTGGCTGGTGTCGAACGGTACGGTCAAACCCTACGAGGATGACCTCGAAGCCTATCGCAAGATGCTGCTGACCGTCGAAAAACCGGTCAGCAAGAACGCGAAACCCAAGGCCGAGGCCCCGAAACCAAAGCGCGCCAGCCGCGATGAGATCCTTGCCCTGCGCTCGGAAGCCCGCAAATCCGAGGGCCGCGTCGAAAAGCTGAACGAAATGCGCGACAAGCTGGCGAAGAAGCTGGCCGATCCCGCCCTTTACGAAAACGACAAGGTCGGCGAACTGGAAGTCTGGAACAAGAAATACGCCGAGGTGATGAACGCGCTCGAACGCGCCGAAGCCCTGTGGATGGGGGCGCTTGAGAAACTGGAGAAGGCCGAAGCATGATCCTTGATACCGCCTATATGATCACCGCCTTCGTGACCCTTTTCGTGGTGATCGACCCGATCGCGATCGCGCCGGTGTTTCTGGCGCTGACGCCGGGCCGCACCCCCAAAGAGCGTGAGCGCATCGCGCGGCGCGCGGTTCTGGTGGCCGGGCTGGTGCTGGTGGTCTTCGCCCTCTTCGGCGAGGCGGTTCTTGATTTCGTCGGTATTTCCATGCCCGCCTTCCGTGTCGCGGGTGGCATCCTGCTGTTCCTGACCGCGCTCGACATGCTGTTCGAGCGGCGCACGAAGCGCCGCGAGGACAAGGCCGAACCCGACGAACACGACCCCGACGATCCGTCGGTCTTTCCCATGGCGATCCCGCTGGTCGCGGGGCCCGGTGCGATTGCCTCGGTTATCCTGCTGGTCGGGCGCAAACCCGGCGGAGAGGGGCTGGTGACGATCCTTGCGATCACCGCTGTGATCCTGCTGCTGATGTATTTCATGCTGCGCATATCGGGCCATCTGGAGCGCGCCCTGGGCAAGGTCGGGATCAGTGTGATCACGCGGATTTTCGGGATGCTGCTGGCAGCGCTGTCCGTGCAGTTCGTGCTGGACGGTTTGGCGCAATTCGGATTTGTCGCCCCCGCCTGACCGGTTGGCGCGGCGGTCCGGCGTTCCTATATCGTGGAGGAACGAAAGGATCGCCCATGGCTTCTGACAATATCGCATCGCTGATCTATCTTGTGCTGCTGGGCTGCGCCGTGGGCGGTTGGTTCATCTTCCAGAACCGCGAAGGCGCGGGCAAGATGCTGCAACAGGCGATGGTCTGGGGATTTATCTTTCTCGGCGTCGTTGCAGCCTACGGGCTGTGGTCGGACGTGCAGCGCCAGACCACGGGCGGCCAGATGGTCCAGACCGGCGCAGGCCAGATCGCCGTGCCGCAACAGCGTGACGGCCATTATTACCTGACCCTCGGCATAAACGATGCGCAGGTGCGGTTTGTCGTCGACACCGGCGCGACGGACATGGTGCTGACACAGGCAGACGCCCGGCGCGCGGGCCTTGACGTGGACAGTCTGAACTATTTCGGGATCGCACGCACCGCCAATGGCGAGGTCCGCACCGCGCCTGTGCAACTCGACGAGGTGCGTCTGGGCGATATCGTGGACCGCAACGTGAGCGCCGTGGTGAACGAGGGCGAGATGTCGGGATCGCTTCTGGGGATGGGGTATCTGCAGCGCTTCGGCAGGATCGAAATCACCGGCGGAGAGCTGATCCTGACACGCTAGGACCCGGCCTGCGCCTTCATTTCCCAACGGCCCGACTCCTCGGACCAGTATTGCGCGGCCACGCCCGCACCGGTCAGGGCCTTCCACTGGCCGCGCGCGTGGGCCAGCGCCTCTTCGTCGTAGCCGTCGAACAGGATGCACACCCGCTCCAGCGCCGCAACCTCGTCGGCGGCAATCTCCGCAGAGTGGACGGCCATCACACATTGCGCCCCGTTCGGAACATCCCTTTCGGTCGTCAGAAGGACGGGCTGGCGCGCGTCCTGCGCCCCGCCCGCCATCCCGTGCGGCAAAAAGCTGTCCTCGGAGCCGAGCCAGAGCGCGCGGTCCAGCGCCTCCAGCCCGTCGCGGCGGGTCCCGCGGACGGCCACGCGCCATCCCGCCGCCAGAGACTTCTCCAGCAGCATCCGCAGCGTCGCATCGAGAGGCCGCTGCGTCAGATGATAAAACATGGCCGCGCCCAAGGGGTCACTCCGTCTCGTATGAGTTTGCGACCAGACGGTTCAGGGCCGCCACGCCCCAGCCGGTCGCGCCGACCGGTGCCAGCGCCGTCTCCGACTTGACCGAGGCCACCCCCGCGATATCAAGGTGGATCCACGGGCAATCCTCCTTCACGAAACGCTGGAGGAACTGCGCCGCCGTGATCGACCCTGCAGGCCGCCCGCCGATATTCTTCATATCCGCGATCCGGCTTTTCAGCAGCTTGTCGTAGCCGTCGCCCAGCGGCATCCGCCACGCGCCCTCGCCTTCGGTCTCGGCTGCCTTGAGGAAGGCGTTGCAGAACGCATCGTCGTTCGAGAACACGCCGGCGTTCTCATGGCCCAGCCCGATGATGATCGCGCCGGTCAGCGTGGCAAGGTCGATCATCGCCTTGGGCTTGAACTGCTCCTGCGCGTACCACATCACGTCACACAGAACGAGCCGGCCTTCGGCGTCGGTGTTGATCACCTCGACGGTATCGCCCTTCATCGAGCGGATGACATCACCGGGGCGCGTGGCATTGCCCGAAGGCATGTTTTCGACCAGACCGACCAGACCGACGACATTCGCCTTGGCCTTGCGGCGGGCCAGCGCGTGCATCGTGCCCACGACAACGGCGGACCCGCCCATGTCCATGGTCATGTCCTCCATCCCCGCGCCCGGTTTGAGGCTGATGCCGCCGGTATCGAACACCACGCCCTTGCCGACCAGCGCCAGGGGGGCATCGTCCTTGGCCCCGCCGTCCCAGCGCATCACGACCACATAGGACGGGCTGTCGGAGCCCTGCCCCACGGACAACAGCGTGCGCATGCCGAGCTTTGCCAGCTCCTCTTCGTTCAGCACGTCGACCTTGAGACCGAGGCTCTCCATCTGCTGGATCCGCTCGGCGTAGGCGGTGGTGGTCAGCACATTCGCGGGCTCGTTCGTCAGGTCGCGGGTCAGATGCGCGCCCTCGGCCACGGCGAGCAACGGCGCCGCCTGCGCCTCAAGCGCGTCGGGATCGCCGTGCATGACCGTTACCGCACCGCCACGGGTGCTTTCGGCGGTCTTGTGCGGCTCGAACGCGTAGTCGCGCATCGCAAAGCCGTAGAGAACCTCCTGCGCCCGGCGCAGCTGGCCCGCGAGGATCAGCAGATCGCCCTTGCCGCCGCGCGCCTTGGCAAGTGCGGCACCCGCCTTGCGCGCATCGGAGGCTTTCGCACCGCGCTCCAGCCGGATCACGTCCACAGCCTCTGCCGCCATCCCCGCAGGGAACGACAGGCTGACCTTGTCGCCTTCCTTGAGCTTGCCCCAACGATCCGATTCCACCAGCCGTGCCAGCGCACCCTTGGTCAGCTTGTTGACCCGCCGCGCACCCGGCGACAGTTTGCCATCCGCACCGATGAACACGGCCACGCGGCCCGTGTGGTCCGCGATCTTGTCGATATCGGTTGCGGCAAAGGAAATTGGTGTCAGATCGGTCATGGCGGTGCCCCTGTCATTGCGTGTTGACCAAGACCTATCGCGCCCGTCCGCGCATGGCCAGATATGAGTTTTCGCTCCCCGAGCTTTGCTTTAGTGTCCCCTTCACAACGACCGGCAAACGCCGAAGGAATGGAGGACATCGTGGCACGGGTTGACCGCTATCTGCTGTCGCAGTTCCTTGTCCTTTTCGGATTTTTCTCGCTCGTGCTGGTGGCGATCTTCTGGATCAACCGGGCGGTGGTTCTGTTCGACAGGCTGATCGCCGACGGGCAGACGGCGCTGGTGTTTCTGGAATTCACCGCACTCGGCCTGCCCAAGCTGATCTCGACCGTGCTGCCGATCTCGACCTTCGCGGCAGCGGTTTACGTGACCAACCGCATGACATCCGACAGCGAACTCACCGTGCTGCAAGCCACCGGCACGGGACCATGGCGGCTGGCGCGTCCGGTGCTGCTCTACGGTGTTCTTGTGGCGCTGGCGATGGCGGTCCTGATGAATTTTCTGGTCCCGCTGGCGCAGAGCGAACTGAAACAGCGCGAGAAAGAGATTTCCCAGAACGTCACCGCGCGCCTGCTGACCGAAGGCACCTTTCTGCATCCCACCGATCAGGTCACCTTCTACACCCGGCTCATAGACGAGGACGGGGTGTTGCGCGACGTTTTCCTGTCGGACCGCCGCAACGCCACGCGCGGCGTGATCTACACCGCTGCCGAAGCATATCTTGTGCGCAACGGCGAGGCCACGACGCTGATCATGGTAGACGGTCTGGCCCAGCGTCTGAATCGCGCCGACCAGCGCCTTTCGACCGCCAACTTCGCGGATTTCTCTTTCGACATATCGGGGCTGGTCAGCGGCGTCGCCGCCTCCGACGTCGATATCCGCAACATGGTTACCCCCGGATTGCTGTCCGACTGGGACGCGCTTGCCGCACGCGCCGGCGAGACACGCGGCGACATCGCGACCGAAGTGCACAGTCGCTTCGCCAGGCCGCTGTTTTGTGTGATTGCGGCACTGGTCGGCTTTGCGACCTTGCTCATCGGCGGGTTCTCGCGGTTCGGCATCTGGCGCGAGATCGTGATCGCCTTCGGACTGCTGATCGCACTGGACGGCACGCGCGGCACATTGGTGTCGATGGTCAAGGCCGATGCACAGCTCTGGCCGATTTTGTACCTGCCCTCCGGCATCGGGGCCGCGATCGTGGCGCTGATGCTGCTGCACGCGACCCGCCCCAACTGGGCCGCCCGGTTCAAGAGGACACCCGCAACGCCATGATCCTCGACCTGTATTTCGCCCGGCGCTTCGCCATGAGCTTTCTGCTGATCACGGCGGTGTTTTTCGTGCTGATCGTGCTCACAGGCCTGCTGGAACAGGCAGGCCGGTCCTTTGCCGTGCCCCTGTCTTTCGGGGATCTGCTGCGGCTGACGCTCTTGGATGCGCCACAAACGCTGAACGTGATCCTGCCGCTGATCATGGTGCTGGCAACCGTGACTTTGTTCGTATCGCTCGCGCGTTCGTCCGAGCTGATCGTGACGCGCGCCTCGGGGCGCTCGGCGCTGCGGTCGCTGGTGTCGCCCTTGTGCGTGGCGCTGATCATCGGCGCGATGATCGTCGGCATGTTCAATCCCATCGTCGCTGCCACCTCGCGACAGTACGAACTTCTGTCTGACAGCTTTCGCAGCAGCGGCGCGGCCGCCCTGTCGGTCTCGGAGGAAGGGCTGTGGCTGCGGCAGGGCACGCAGGACGGCCAGACCGTGATCCGCGCGTGGCGGTCGAACCTCGATGGCTCGGTGCTCTATGATGTGACCTTCATCTCCTACGGGACAGATACAGGCCCCATCCGGCGGATCGAGGCGGAAAGCGCGGCCTTGCGCGCCGATGGTTGGCACCTGCGCAACGCCAAATCCTGGCCCTTGCAGGCAGGGGTCAACTCCGAAGGCGAAAGCAGCTTTCACGAAACGCTCACCCTGCCCTCCACGCTCACGCTGGAGCGTATCCGCGACAGTTTCGGCAGCGCGGGCACGATTTCGATCTACGATCTGCCTTCGTTCATCCAGCAGCTTGAATATTCCGGGTTCAGCCCGCGGCGGCATCAGGTCTGGCTTCAGGTCGAACTCGCCCGACCGTTGTTTTTGGTGGCGATGGTTCTTGTTGCGAGCGCGTTTACCATGCGCCATACCAGATCGGGAGGAACGGGTGTTGCTGTCCTCTCGGCGGTCTTGTTGGGATTCGGTTTGTATTTTATCCGAAGTTTTGCGCAAATTCTGGGCGAAAACGGCCAGATACCGGTGCTGATGGCCGCATGGGCACCCCCCGTCGCCGCGATCATGCTGGCAATGGGCGTCCTGCTGCACCGCGAGGATGGCTGACAGATGCGCACGCTAGCCCTTCTCGCGATGCTTTTGGCGCTGCCTTTCGCGGCGCTTGCCCAGACCCCGACGCAGGATGCGGCCCTGCTGGTCGCGGACCAGCTTTATATCACGCGCGAACGGGTGCTGGTCGCCTCCGGCAACGTCGAGGCCTTTCGCAACGGCGTGCGCCTGCGCGCCAGGGAAATCCGGTACGATCAGGGAACCGGAGGGCTGGAGATCGAGGGGCCGATCACCCTGACCGACGGGCCCGATACGGTGATCGTCGCGGATGCAGCCTCTCTGGACGCAGGTCTGCGCAACGGCATCCTGACCGGCGCGCGTCTGGTTCTGGACGAGCAGTTGCAACTGGCGGCCCAGCAGATCGACCGCGTCGACGGGCGCTATAGCCAGCTTTACAAGACCGCCGTCACCTCGTGCCGTATCTGCGATGACGGGCGTCCGCCGCTCTGGCAGATACGGGCGCGCCGCGTGATCCACGACGAGGTCGAGCGGCAGCTTTATTTCGATGACGCCCAGTTCCGCATCGGCAGGATACCGGTGTTCTGGCTGCCGCGCCTGCGTCTGCCGGACCCCACCGTCGAACGGGCAACGGGTTTTCTGGTGCCATCCGTGCGCAGCACGTCGCAGTTGGGCGTCGGGCTGAAGATCCCCTATTTCATCCGGCTGAGCGAAAAGCGCGACCTGACACTTACGCCCTATCTGTCCAGTTCCACCACCACGCTGGAATTCCGCTACCGCCAAGCCTATCGCAACGGGCGCGTGGTCTTCAACGCCGCCATCACCCGCGACGATCTGCGCCCCAGCGAAACGCGCGGCTATCTGTTCGGGCGCGGTGTCTTCGCCCTGCCCGATGATTTCACGCTGTCCTTCGATATCGAAAGCGTCAGCGACGACGGCTATCTGGAAAACTACGGCTATTCCGACAAGGACCGTCTGCGGTCTGAACTGAGGATCAGCCGTGCGCGCCGCGACGAATTGGTCCGGGCGAGTTTCATCAACTTCAAGACGCTGCGCGATGGCGAGGTCAACGAAACCCTGCCGACCCTCGTTCTGGACGGTGAATACGAGCGGCGGTTCTTCCCGGAGCGGTTCGGCGGGGAATTGCGCGCGCGTCTGGTCGCCCATAGCCACAGGCGCGGATCGGACCTGCCCTTCGACAGCACCGATCCCGACGATATCGTGGACGGACGCGATGTATCGCGGCTGAACGCGCGGCTGGACTGGCTGCACAGCGCGACCTTCACCAGCGGTCTGCGCGCCGATACCCAGTTTGGCCTGTCCCTGAACAGTTTCAATATCTCGCAGGACGACACCACCCCGGACGATCCGACCGAGGTCACCCCCCTTGCGGCGCTGACCCTGCGCTATCCGCTGGCCAAGACCGGCGCGAACGGAGTCAGCCAGATCCTCGAACCCGTGGTACAGCTCAGCTGGACCGGTGGCAGCAGGCTCGATATCCCGAACGAGGAAAGCACCCGCGTCGAATTCGATCAGGGCAACCTTCTCAGCCTGTCACGTTTTCCGCGCGCCGACCGGCGCGAGCGTGGTCCGATGGCCGCCATCGGGCTGGGCTGGTCGCGGTTCGATCCGGTGGGCTGGAACGCGCATCTTGCCTTTGGTCAGGTCTTTCGGGAGGACCGCGATACCGCCTTTTCCTCCACCTCGGGTCTCAACGGGCTCAGCTCGGACTTTCTGCTGGCCGGCCAGATCGAGGGGCCGGGCGGTATGCGTCTGACCGCGCGCAGCCTGTTCGAAAAGAATTTCGCGCTCTCCAAGGCCGAACTGCGCGGCGATTTCGGATACCGGCGCGGGCGGGTCGGCGGCTCCTACGTCTGGCTCGAAGAAGATCCCGCCGAGGACCGCAACCGCGAAGTATCTGAATTCACGCTCGAAGGCAGCTTTGCGATCAATCAATTCTGGACCGCGAGCGCCGACTGGCGATACGACGTCGCCTCGGACCGCGCCGCAACGGCGGGTCTTGGCCTGTCTTACGAAAATGAATGCGTGACGGTCGATCTCAGGGTGAAGCGGCGTTATACCAGCTCGACAAGTGTTGAGCCCTCGACTGATTTCGGTTTTAACATCGGACTGCGCGGCTTTGCCGCCGATACAGGCACAGAAAGATACATCCGCTCATGTTCAAACTGACCCTCCGCACCCTTGCTACAGCCCTCGGTCTTGCGCTTGCCGTGGCCCAGCCGTCGCTTGGCCAGAACCTTTTCGCCCCCGTGGTGACCGTAAACGACAGCGTGGTGACCGAATTCGAGATCCAGCAGCGGGTGCGTTTTCTGCAGGTTCTGAACGCGCAGGGCGCGACCCGCGAGGCGGCGCTGGACAGTCTGATCAACGAAAGCCTGCGCGGACAGGCGATTCGCGAATCCGGTTTGCAGCTGACCCCCGAAGGCATCGATGGCGCGCTGGAGGAATTCGCGGGCCGTGCAAACCTGTCGCAAGCCGAATTCGTGCAGGCGCTGGAGCAAGCCGGTGTCGCGCGAGAGACGTTTCGCGATTTCGTCATCAACGGCGTGGCGTGGCGCGACCTGATCCGCGCCCGCTACGGCAGCCGCGTCCAGATCACCGAGGCCGAAATCGACCGCGCCCTGTCCAGCCAGAGCGGCGGTGGCTCCAACATCCGTGTGCTGGTGTCCGAGATCATCATCCCCGCGCCGCCGCCCCGCGCGCAAGAGGTGCAGGCGCTGGCCGAGCGGATCGCACAGTCCACCTCGACCGAACAGTTTTCGAGCTTTGCGCGCCAGTATTCGGCCACCGCCAGCCGCGGTGCCGGCGGGCGTCTGCCTTGGCAGGATCTGTCAAACCTGCCCCCCGCGCTGCAGCCGCTGATCCTGTCGCTGTCGCCCGGCGAAGTGACCCAACCGCTGAGCATTCCCAACGCCGTAGCCCTGTTCCAGCTGCGCGATATCGAGGAAACAGGCACCCCGGTGCAGGAATATGCCGCGATCGAATACGCAGCCTATTACATGGCCGGCGGACGCTCCGCCGAAACGCTTCAGCAGGCCGCCAACCTGCGCGCCGAAGTTGATGTTTGCGACGATCTCTACGGCTTTGCCAAGGGCCAGCCCGAAAGCGTGCTGGAGCGCGAGACCCGTACCCCGGCCGAGTTGCCGCAGGATTTCGCGATCGAACTCAGCAAGCTTGACGATGGCGAGGTATCGACCGCGCTGACCCGCGCGGATGGGCAGGCGCTGGTGTTCCTGATGCTTTGCGGACGCACCGCCGCACAGAACGCCGAGGCCAGCCGCGAGGACGTCGCGGCCAATATCCGCCAGCGCCGCCTCTCCGGCTTTGCCGACAGCCTGCTGGCCGAACTGCGCGCGGACGCCCGTATCGTCTATCAATGACACGCCCCATCGCGCTGACCTGCGGGGAGCCGGCGGGCATCGGACCGGAAATCGCGGTGCGCGCCTGGGCGGCACTCGCCGATGCGGTGCCGATGCTGTGGATCGGCGATCCCCGCCACCTGCCCGCTGACGCGATCTATCGGGTCATCGAAACGCCCGAAGAGGCCGCCGAAATCAGCCCCGACGCGCTGCCGGTTCTGGCGCACCGGTTTGCGAGCAACGCGACACCCGGACAGCCCGATCCAGCCAATGCGCAGGGGGTGATCGACGTGATCGCCCGTGCGGTGAAACTGGTACAGGACGGGTTTGCCGCCGCGATCTGCACCGCGCCGCTGCACAAGAAGGCGCTGAAGGACGGGGCCGATTTCGCCTATCCCGGCCATACCGAATACCTGGCCGCGCTTGCGGGATGCGAGGATGTGGTGATGATGCTGGCCTCGGACCAGTTGCGCGTGGTGCCCGCCACCATCCACATTCCGCTGCACCGCGTCAGCGCGGCGCTGACCCCCGCACTGTTGCGGCGCACGATTGAAATCACCCACGATGGCCTGCGCGACCAGTTCGGCATCGCGGCCCCGCGCATCGCTGTCTCGGGCCTGAACCCCCACGCCGGCGAAGGCGGCGCCATGGGCCGCGAGGAGATCGACTGGATCGCTCCGCTGATCGCGCAGATGGCGACGGAAGGCTATGACCTGCGCGGCCCCCTGCCCGCCGACACGATGTTTCACGCCGCCGCCCGTGCCACCTATGACGCGGCAATCGCGATGTACCACGATCAGGCCCTGATCCCGATCAAGACGCTGGATTTCGACCGCGGCGTGAACGTGACACTCGGCCTGCCCTTTGTCAGGACATCGCCCGACCACGGCACCGCCTTCGATATCGCGGGACAGGGCATCGCGAACCCGTCGAGCATGGTCGAGGCGATACGCCTGGCCCACAGGATGGCAAACCGATGAGCCAGATCGACGGCCTTCCTCCGCTGCGCGCGGTCATCGGCACCCACGGCCTGTCTGCGCGCAAGTCACTGGGGCAGAATTTCCTGCTGGATCTGAACCTGACCGCGAAAATCGCCCGTCAGGCCGGTAATCTGGAAGCCTGCGATGTGCTGGAAATCGGCCCCGGCCCCGGTGGTCTGACACGCGGGCTGCTGGCCGAAGGTGCGCGCAAGGTGCTGGCCATCGAGAAGGACCGTCGCTGCCTGCCCGCCCTGGCCGAGATCGCTGCCGCCTACCCCGGCAGGCTGGAGGTGATCGAAGGCGACGCGCTTGAAATCGACCCGCTGGCGCATCTGACACCGCCGATCCGCGTGGCTGCCAACCTGCCCTACAACATCGGAACCGAACTCCTGGTGCGGTGGCTTACGCCCGCAGACTGGCCGCCCTACTGGCAAAGCCTGACGCTGATGTTTCAGCGCGAGGTGGCGGAACGGATCGTGGCGCAGCCGGGCTCCAAAGCCTACGGGAGGCTGGCGATTCTGGCCCAGTGGCGCAGCGACGCGCGCATCGTTTTGTCCTTGCCACCCGAAGCCTTCACCCCGCCGCCGAAGATTTCCAGTGCCGTCGTGCATCTGACAGCGCTGGAAAAGCCGCGGTTCGAGGCCAACGCCGCCACGCTGTCGCGGGTGGTGGCAGCGGCGTTCAACCAGCGCCGCAAGATGCTGCGCGCGGCACTCAAGGGAACGGCTCCGGATATCGAGGACAGGCTTCTTGCCGCCGGACTCAAGCCGACGGAACGGGCGGAACAGATCTCTATCGAAGGGTTCTGCGCGCTGGCCCGCGCCATCGACGCGAGCTGACACGCCGCAATCCACGGACACCGCGCCCTTAAACGAAAAAGCCCCGCCGGAGCGGAGCTTTTCACTAAAGTACATGGTGCGACGCGCGGTTACTCGGCCGCGTCGGTGCGATTGTCCTCGCCACCCTCGCCTGCACCGGAGTCGCCGCCGTCTTCCGCGGCAACCTTGGGCTTGCGGCGCGGGGCGCGGCGGGTCTTGGGCTTGTTCTCGGGCGTCTCGACGAGGAAATTCTCGTCATCGCCGGACTCACCGTCTTCATTCTGCGCCTGCGCATCGCTTTGCTGCGGTGCGGGCTCTTTTTTCTTGCGGCTGCGCGGCTCTTTCGGCTTGGGCGCGTCCTGCGGCTGTTGCTGCGCCTGCTCCGCGTTGGGCTGGTCCTGTTCTTTCTGACCGGACTGCGCGGATTCGCGCTCCTGACGCTCTGCACGCTCGCGATCACGCTCGGCCTGCCGCTCGCGGTTCTGGCGCTCCTGCTCCTCGCGGCGCGCGTCCTGTTCTTTCTGCGCTTCGGAGAGAAGCCGCAGGTAGTGTTCCGCGTGCTGCTGGAAGTTTTCCATCGCCACCCGGTCGTTGGATAGCATCGCATCGCGGGCCAGCTGGTTATATTTCTCGATCACCTGCTGGGGGGTGCCGCGCACCTTGCCCTCCGGACCGGAACTGTCGAAAACGCGATTGACGACATTGCCGCCCTGATTTCCGCCACCACGGTTGCGGTTGTTCTTGTTACGCGAACGCGATCTTTGAGGTTTCATAGGAGAGGTCAGCCTTTTGGTGCTGTATCTGTCTCACGCTTGGCACAAACGTATCGAATGCCTCAGCGCATACTAATTCGGGGCTAATGCCGCTTGTTGTTGGCTTAACGCCGCGCGGGACCGCAATCTGCATCCACCGCTGCAACTCCTTACTGTTACCCTTCTCTGTATCGAAGGGAAAGGGCGAATAATCGCAATTTTCCGCAAAATCGGCCGGTTTGGAGGCTCTAGGCCGGATTTCGCGCCTGCACAACCCGGTCACGCCCGTCCAGATCGGGCAGAATCATCACATCGGCCCAGCCTTCGGCACGAAACAGCCCCGCCACTTCGGGCCCTTGTTTCCAGCCGATCTCGGCCAGCAGACGGCCGTCGGCTGTCAGATACCCCTGCGCTTGCTCGGCAAGCACGCGGTAGGCGGTCAGCCCGTCTGCCCCGTCGGTCAAGGCCATCGCCGGTTCATGGCGCGCCACTTCCGGCGCAACATCGGCCATTTCGGACTGGGCAAGATAAGGCGGATTGCTGACGATCAGATCATAGCGCCCCGCGACGGCGCCGAACCAGTCGGATTGGACGAAATGGGCGCGGTCGTCGACACCGTGCAGCACCGCATTGGCGCTGGCCTGAAGGCAGGCCGCCTCGGACAGGTCTACGCCGACGCCCCGCGCCGCTGCCCGTTCGGCCAGAAGCGTCACGAGGATGCACCCCGATCCGGTTCCGAGATCGAGAACCATGTCGAAAGGCGCACTCAGCGCGGCCTCGATGAGGGATTCGGTCTCGGGTCTCGGGTCCAGCACATCGCGGCTGACCTTGAAGGGGCGGCCATAGAAGGCACGCTCGCCCAGCAGATGGGACACAGGCACACGGATCGCCCGCAGCGCCACAAGGTGCTCAAAACGCTCCGCGATCTCCGGTGCGATTTCCTCGGGTGCGATCAGGGTCACGCGGGCGGCGTCGATAGATGCCGCATGGGCCAGCAGCAGCCGCGCGTCGCGCGCCGGGTCCGGCACGCCCGCCGCCCGCAACCGCGCGGCAGCTGTCGCCATTGCAACCGCTGCGGTTGTCACGAGCCCATCTCCGCCAGCATCTGCGCCTGCGCATCGGCGGTCAGCGCGTCGATGATCTCGTCCAGATCGCCCTGCAACACGGCTTCGAGCTTGTAGAGGGTCAGGTTGATGCGGTGATCAGTCAGGCGCCCCTGCGGAAAATTGTAGGTGCGGATACGTTCGGAGCGGTCGCCGCTGCCGACCTGTGCCGCCCGCGCACCCGCGCGTTCGCTGTCCACGCGCTGGCGCTCGGCGTCATAGAGACGGGTCTTGAGCACCTGCATCGCGATCTCGCGGTTGCGGTGCTGGGATTTCTCCGAACTGGTCACCACGATCCCCGTGGGAATATGCGTGATCCGCACCGCGGAATCGGTGGTGTTGACGTGCTGGCCGCCCGCCCCCGAGGACCGCATTGTGTCGATCCTGAGGTCGTTTGCGTCGATCTGGATGTCCACATCCTCGGCCTCGGGCAGCACGGCCACCGTCGCCGCCGAGGTGTGGATACGCCCGCCGCTTTCCGTACTGGGCACGCGCTGGACACGGTGCACGCCGCTTTCGAATTTCAGGCGCGCAAAGACATTGTCGCCCTTGATGTGCGCCACCACTTCCTTGATCCCGCCCAGTTCGGTGGCCTGATACTCGATCAGGTCCACGGACCACCCCCGCGCCTCGGCGTAGCGCTGGTACATCCGCAACAGATCACCGGCAAACAGCGCGGCCTCGTCCCCGCCGGTGCCCGGACGGATTTCCAGCATGGCGGGACGCACATCCGCTTCGTCACGGGGCAGCAGCGCCAGTTGCAGCGCGGCCTCGGCCGCAGGCAGGCGCGCTTCGATCTGGGCGATCTCGTCGCGGGCAAGCTCGGCCATATCGGGGTCCGACAGCATCTCGCGCGCGCCGTCGAGATCGCGCAACAAAGCGCGGTAGGCGCTGATCTGTTCAACCACCGGACGCAGCGCGTTATACTCGCGCGCCATTTTCGAAATATCTCCGCCTGCGGTCGCCATCGCCGCCTCGAGATATTCGAAACGGTCGGTCAACTGGGCAAGGCGGTCCATCGGTATCATGCCGGTGGAGTGGCGTATCAAAGACCTTTGGTCAAGCCCGCTCACATGCTATGATTGCCTCATGAAACGCGTTTTGCTGGTCTTGCTTTTGGCCTCTGGCCCGATGCATGCGGATGTGGTCACACCGCAGGGCAAAACCATTGACTGCTACTGTACCGACAGCAGCGGCAGCCGCGTCGAACTGGGCGAAAGCATCTGTTTGCAGGTGGACGGGCGCATGTTCACGGCGCAGTGCCAGATGTCGCTGAATGTGCCGATGTGGCGCGAAACCAGCGAAGGGTGCCTCAGCTCACGACTTGGCCCGTTTGGCGCGGACCGATTCGAGAACCCGCTCCAGTCGCGCGGCGTTGACGCCCATATCTGATCTGCCGAACCGCAGACGGGCGTAGAGCTTGATCTGGTTTCCGTCCTGTTCGATCGTCGTATAGTCGGGAAATCCGATCACTTTCGAACGGGTCACATAGGTCAGCCGCCCGTCCCCGACGCTACCTGCCAGCAATTCGGTGCGCGGCAGTGCCAGCATCACCTGATTAAGGTCGGACAGAAGGCCATCGGCGGCAGGGATCACCCGTGCGGCCCAGCCGTCGCCGGTCACGTTCTCCGCGGCTCCGACGGGACGGTGCCAGCGGCTGACGTCCGAAGGCGCGAGGCGGATATAGGCAAGACCGGCGACAAGCCCCGCGATGACAACGATCCAGATCATGCGGCGCTTCTCCATTCAGGGGTTTTCCATGGGGTCGTGTTTGGCACGGCGGTCATGCGGACGCGCCGGGCAGGATACAGAGCATTTCGTAGACGAGGTTCGCCGCTGTCAGCGCGGTGGTGCCCTGCATGTCGTAGGGTGGCGATACCTCGACCAGATCGCAACCGACGATGTTGATCCCCGCAAGCGCACGGATCAGTTCCAGCGCCTGCGGCGTGGTCAGCCCGCCGATCTCGGGCGTGCCCGTGCCCGGCGCGTAGGCCGGATCGAGGCTGTCGATATCGTAGGTCAGATACGTGGGCACATCGCCGATGTCGCGGCGGATCTCGGCGCCCAGCTGCGACAGGCTGCGGTGCCAAAGCTCTCCGGCCTGCCACTGCTGGAAGCCCCATTCCGCTGCCTCGGTAAAGTCGGAGGCGGCGTAGCCCGTACCGCGAAGTCCAATCTGGTAGGTTTTTTCGGGGTTTATGAGGTTTTCTTCATAGGCGCGTCGCAGGATGGTGCCGTGGGTTTCACGCTCGCCGAACATCTCGTCGTTCACATCGCCGTGGGCGTCCACGTGGATCAGCGCCACGGGCCCGTGCCGCCGGGCCATTGCCCGTAGGATCGGCAGGGTGATCGAATGGTCCCCGCCAAGGGCCACGGGCATCGCATCCGACTTTAGGATTTCATCGTAACTCTCTGCAATAATGCGCAAACTATCCTTCAGCGAGAAGGTATTGATCGCCAGATCGCCGATATCCGCCACCTGTAGCCGGTCGAAGGGCGCGGCACCGGTGGCCATATTATAGGGGCGGATCATGGCACTTTGTTCGCGGATCTGTTTCGGACCCATGCGGGTGCCCGACCGCCACGATGTACCGATGTCGAGCGGAATACCCAGAACAGCGACGTCCAACCCTTTGAGATCATTGGCAGAGGGCAGCCGCATAAAAGTGTTCGGCCCCGAAAACCGTGCCATTTCGTTGCCGCCGAGAGGTTGGTTCCTGTCCATCATGTGCTGCGTATCCTTGCCCCGATCAGGCACAAAAGCTCGGTCGCCACATGCGCACCGGCGATCGCGGTGGCGCCTGTGGTGTCGAAGGGGGGCGATACCTCGACCACATCGCCGCCCTGGATGTTGATCCCCGCCAGATCGCGCAGCATCGCCGCCGCCTGCCAGGTGGTCAACCCGCCCCATACCGGCGTCCCCGTCCCCGGCGCGAATGCCGGATCGAGCGCATCGATATCGAAGGTCAGATAGGTGGGGCGGTCGCCCAGCACCTGGCGGATCTGCGCCACGACCGAGGCCGTGCCACGTTCATGCACGTCGCGCGCGCTGATCGTGGTGACGCCCATCGTGTCGGGATTGGTGGTGCGGATGCCGACCTGAACGCTGGTTGCGGGATCAATCAGGCCCAGCTTGATCGCCTTGTAGAACATCGTGCCGTGGTCGATGCGGTCCATGTCATCGTCCACCCATGTGTCGGAATGGGCGTCGAAATGCAGCAGGCTCATCGGCCCGAATTTCTCGGCGTAGGCGCGCAGTATCGGAAAGCTGATGTAGTGATCGCCGCCCAGCGCAACACTGGCCGCCCCGGCATCGAGGATACCCCTGATATGCGCCGTCAGCGCAGCGGGAAACTGGGACACCTGCGCATAGTCGAACGCCAGATCGCCGTAGTCGGCGATGGCACATTCGCTCAGCACGTCGAAATCCCAGCCAAAGGGCGGATCATAGGGTTGCAGCGTCGATGCCTCGCGGATCGCGCGCGGGCCCAGCCTTGTGCCGGTGCGGTTGGTGACGGCCTGATCGAACGGCACGCCGGTAACGGCGATATCGACGCCGGTCAGATCCTTGGTATAGCGCCGCCGCAGGAACGATGTCGCACCGCCAAAGGCATTCTCGAACGACGGCCCCTTCAGATCCTCGCGGGTGAAAGCCTGGTCTACTTGTGTTTTCGCGTCCTCAAGGCTCATGTCAGGCAACTTCCCTGGCGGGCTGGGCGCGTTCGACGACGCGCGCGAAAAAGGATGCGCCGATGGGCGCAATATCATCGTTGAAATTATAGGCGGTGTTGTGGACCGAGGGCCCCTCGCCCTGACCCAGCATCAGATAGGCCCCCGGACGTGCCTCGAGCATATAGGCGAAATCCTCCGCACCCATGATCGGGGCCATGGCCGCATCGACCTGCGCGTCGCCGACGACTTCCTGCGCGACCGCGACAGCGAAATCGGTTTGCGCGGGGTGGTTGACCGTGGGCGGATAGCCGTATTCGAAATCCAGTCTGGCGGTCAGGTCATAGCCCGCCGCGACGTGTTCGACGATCTGGCCCATGCGCCGCACGACCATCGCCTGCACTTCCTTGTCAAAGGTGCGCACGGTGCCGTTGATATAGGCGGTATCGGGGATCACGTTGTCGACGGTGCCGGTGTGGATCTGCGTGGTCGAGATCACCAGCTGCTTTTCGGGATCGAGGTTACGGCTCGAGATCGTTTGCAGCGCCTGTACGATGCCGCAGGCAGCGACGACCGGATCGGCGGTCTCGTGCGGGCGCGCCCCGTGGCCGCCGCGACCGGTAATGTGGATGTGAAACGTATCCGCCGCTGCCATGATCGGGCCTGTCGTGGTGGCGAACATCCCCTCGGGCAGGCCGGGCGCATTGTGCATGGCATAGACCTCGCCGATGCCGAAGCGGTCCATGATCCCCTCGCGGCACATCGCGTCGCCGCCGCCGCCACCCTCTTCCGCCGGCTGGAAGATCAGCGCGACGCGGCCCGCGAAATTGCGTGTCTCGGCAAGGTACTTCGCCGCCCCGAGGAGCATCGTGGTATGTCCGTCATGCCCGCAGGCGTGCATCGCACCCGGCGTCTTGGACGCATAGTCGAGCCCCGTTTCCTCGGTCATCGGCAGGGCGTCCATATCGGCCCGCAGGCCGATTGTCGGGCCTTCACCGCGCCCTTCGATGATCGCCACCACACCGGTTTCGGCGATCCCTTCGTGGATCTCGTCCACGCCGAATTCACGCAGGCGTTCCACCACAAAGGCCGCTGTCTTGTGGCAGGCGAACTGCAATTCGGGGATCGTGTGCAGGTGACGGCGCCAGGTTGTCATGTCGCTGGCATAGTCTGCGATCCGGTTGATGATGGGCATGGGTGGACTCCTTCTTGGACGTGGCCTTATCTGACACCGAACCGGGAGGGCCCGCAATGGCTGACGATCTGATACACGACCAAAACGCGGGCATCGAACGCCTGCTCGAGATCATGCGCCGCCTGCGTGATCCGCAAACGGGCTGCCCGTGGGACATCGAGCAGGATTTCGACAGTATCGCCCCCTACACCATCGAAGAGGCCTATGAGGTCGCGGACGCGATCGAGCGGCGCGACTGGACCGATCTGGAGGGAGAGCTGGGCGATCTGCTGCTGCAATCGGTCTATCACACCGCCATGGGCGAGGAGGCGGGGCTGTTTTCCTTCCAGTCGGTGGTGCGCACCATCAGCGACAAGATGGTCGCGCGGCATCCGCATGTTTTCGGCGACGAGAGCCGGGACAAATCGGCCGAACAGCAGACCCGCGACTGGGAGGCAATCAAGGCCGCCGAACGCGCGGGCAAGGCCCAGCGCGGCACGCTCGACGGCGTGGCGGTCGGACTGCCCGCGCTCTTGCGCGCCTACAAGCTGCAAAAGCGTGCCGCGCGGGTGGGATTCGACTGGCCGGATGCCAGCCACGTCATCGACAAGATCCGCGAAGAGGCCGCCGAACTGGTCGAGGCGCGTGATACGCTCGGCCCCGACGAGATCGCGGAGGAATTCGGCGATCTGATGTTCGTGATGGCCAACCTCGGCCGCCATCTGGGGATCGAGCCGGAGGCCGCGCTGCGGGCCGCCAACAGCAAATTCACGCGCCGGTTCGAGGGGGTCGAGGCAAAGTTGCGCGCGCGGGGCAAAAAACCCGAAGACAGCGATCTGGCCGAGATGGACGCGCTGTGGGACGAGGTAAAGCGCGACGAAGGCCGCTAGCCCAGAAAAAGGATGCCGGGCATCTCGGCGAGCCGTTCCAGATCACGCGCGTACCGTCCCTGCAGGATCCGCTTCTGGCGGGCGGTGTATTCGGTAAGCCCGCGCGGCGCCGTATCCTCGCGGTGCTCTGCCACGATGCGCTGCCACGCCGCCCGTTCCAGTGTCTCGCCGCGCGCGTAGATCGCCTGCAGCGCCTCGAGCGCGGCATCGGTGGCGGAATGGTTCATCCGCTGCTCGGGTTCGACCACCGGCAGATGCACCGTTTCGGGCACCAGCAGGCGCAGCAGATCGACGCTTCCCTTGCGGCGTCCGTATTCCACCACCACCAGTTCCTGCACCCTCAGATGGGTCAGCACGAGTTCCGCCAGTTCGGGCCAGCCACGGTCCATATGCAGCAGGTTGTAGCGGCTGTCCCTGAACGGATCGCAGTGGTGGTCCTCGGCGCGTTTGCGCCACGCCGAGACATAGAGATCGGCGTAGGCCCGCACGACCAGCACCGCACGCAAAATCGGAACCCCCGCGCCTTGCGACAGGGCCAGCAGACGTTCTTCCGCCGCGGGGTAGAACGTGCCCGAAGCAAAGTGGATCATCCGGCCGGGGATGTTTTCTTCGGACAGGATCATCGCGTTACTGTCAGGCGCACTCAGCCCCTCAAGCTCTGCGGCGATATTGGGGACGAACCGCTTTTCCCACTGGTCCACATTGCGCGGATCGGGCAGCCGCAGGCCCAGCGTGCCGCCCGGAATATCGTCGCGCCCCGGATAGGCCAGATCGTAGCCGGCCCCGCGCAGCAACGCCGCGTTCTCAGCAAGCATCATCTGGAACGAAGACGTGCCCGTACGGTGCGCGCCAAGATGGAGATACAGCGGCTTCATCCCGTGATCGTTACGGGTGAGCGTGCCTGCGCGCAAGGGTGCGAACCGCGCTGGACAAGCTTCGCGGCGCTTGAAATGGTGGCGCAAATTTCACGAACCGAGGATTTCCCATGCCGCCCGCACAGATCATCATCGACACCGACCCCGGACAGGACGATGCGGTCGCCATCCTGCTGGCGCTTGCCAGCCCCGACGAAATCGAGGTGCTGGGGATCACCTGTGTCGCCGGAAACGTGCCCTTGGACCTGACGACGCGCAATGCGCGGATCGTGTGCGAACTGGCGGGCCGCAGGGATGTGCCCGTCTACGCGGGCTGCGACCGCCCGCTCGGTCGCGAACTGGTCACCGCCGAACACGTGCATGGCAAGACGGGCCTCGATGGTCCGACCCTGCCGGAGCCGACGATGCCGATGGCCGAGGGCCACGCCGTCGATTTCATCATCGATACGTTGCGCAGCGCAGAGCCCGGCAGCGTCACGCTGTGCCCGCTCGGCCCGTTGACGAACATTGCCACGGCCTTGCAGAAGGCCCCGGATATCGCCGGGCGCATCGCGCAGATCGTCCTGATGGGCGGTGCTTACTTCGAAGTGGGCAACATCACGCCCGCGGCTGAATTCAACATCTACGTGGACCCTGAAGCCGCCGACGTCGTCTTCTCCTGTGGGGCGCCGATCGTGGTGATGCCGCTCGACGTGACGCACAAGGCGCTGGTCACACGCGAACGCAATGATGCCTTCCGCGCGCTCGGCACCCCCGTCGGGGTGGCGGTGGCGCAGATGACCGACTTCTTCGAACGCTTCGACAAGGAAAAATACGGCTCGGCCGGCGCGCCGCTGCACGATCCCTGCGTGACAGCGTATCTGGTCAACCCCGATCTGTTCAAAGGCCGCCATATCAATGTAGAGATCGAAACCACATCGGAGCTGACGATGGGGATGACGGTCGCGGACTGGTGGGGCGTGACCGAGCGTGCACCGAACGCGACATTCATGGGGGACATCGACGCCGACGGCTTCTTTGCGCTTCTGACCGAAAGGCTGGCCCGCCTGTGAGTGCCGCGCTGACCCTCGCCGCGCCCGAGCATCTGGACAAACTTCTGGGCCTGGTGGCCGCGTTCCATGCCGAGGAAGGGATCGAAGCGACCGACGAGGCCCGCCGGGCGGGACTGGAGCCGCTGCTTCAAGGGATCCCCCACGGTTGCGCCTACCTGATAGGGCCGCCCCGCGCGCCCATCGGCTATGTCGTGATCACCTTTGGCTGGTCGGTGGAGTTCGGTGGCCTCGACGCCATCATCGACGAAATCTACGTGCGCCCCGGCGTGCGCGGACGCGGGATCGCCTCGGAGGCCCTGATCGCCCTGCCCCGTGCGCTTGCCGGTGGCGGCCTGCGCGCCATCCACCTCGAAGTCGACCGCGACAATGCCGCCGCGCTCAAGCTCTACCGCCGCGCGGGTTTCCAGCCGCGCGACAGCTATATGTTCATGTCCAGAAAGCTCTAGATCACGTTCAGCACGATCACCATCAGCAACGAATACAGCATGATACCGCCGATGATCAGCCATGTGCCGTAGTTCCGGCCAAAGCTTGCCTTGGCCAGTTCCTTGGCTTGATAGACCATGTCGGGCCACGTGTAGCTGACGAAATCGCCCTGCGTGAACACAGCCTTGATCCGGCCTTCGGCATCCACCACCGGCAACCGGCGGAAGCGGTCGTTCGACATGATCCGCAGCCAGTCCAGCACATCATCGGTTTCCTTGGCCAGTCGCGGCGATGAGGTCATCAGATCGCCCACCGTTGTCGATGCCGGATCGCGGCCGTGGTTGACCAGTTTGCGCATGATGTCGCGTTCGGTCATCACCCCGATCACCTTCTCGTCATCGTCCACGACGATGACCGACCCGAAGTTCTTGTCGCACATTGCGGCGACGGCATCCTTTACGCTCGCCTCCTTGCGGAATGTCAGGGGTTTGGGTTTATTGCTGAATTCGGGCCGGTCTCTCAGTTGCATACCGGCGTGGTTCTTTGCAGCCATGGGTCGCTCCCTTGTTGAGTTTCTCTTGGGTTTTGACCTAGCGCACAGCCACAAAGGGCAAGACATCTGGTGAATTCCGCCTCGCCCGCCTATATCTGGCCTATGGAAATTTCACTCGACTTCGATAACAGTTTCGCCGCCCTGCCCGACGGGTTCTACACACGCCTTGCCCCCACACCGGTCAAGGCCCCCAGGCTGCTTGCGTTCAACGCGCCACTGGCAAAAACCCTCGGGATCGAGGGGCGCGACGACGCTGCCCTCGCGCAGATATTTTCGGGCAACGAGGTGCCGGACGATGCGGCCCCGCTCGCTCAGCTCTACGCGGGCCACCAGTTCGGCAACTACACGCCACAGCTGGGCGATGGCCGCGCGATCCTTCTGGGCGAGGTCATCGACCGTAGCGGCGCGCGGCGCGACATCCAGCTCAAGGGTGCGGGCCGCACGCCTTATTCGCGCGGCGGCGACGGGCGGGCGTGGCTAGGCCCCGTGCTGCGCGAATACGTGGTGTCCGAAGCGATGCATGCCCTGGGCATTCCCACCACGCGCGCAATGGCCGCCGTGGCAACCGGCGAAGACATCTGGCGCGAGACCGCCCTGCCCGGCGCGGTGCTGACCCGCGTGGCCGACAGCCACCTTCGCGTCGGCCACTTCGAGGTCTTCGCCCACCGCGGCGATACCGACGCGCTGCGCCAGTTGACCGACTACGCCATCGCGCGCCATGCGCCGGATGCCTCCGGGCCACTGGATCTTTTGCGCGCCGTGACCGAACGGCAGGCGACGCTGGTCGCGGCATGGATGTCCGTGGGCTTCATCCACGGCGTGATGAACACCGACAACTGCACCATCTCGGGCGAGACGATCGATTACGGCCCCTGCGCGTTCATGGATGATTTCCACATGGGCCGCGTGTTTTCGTCGATCGACAGCCAGGGCCGCTACGCCTTTGGCAACCAGCCCAACATTCTGGTCTGGAATATGGCGCAATTCGCCACAGCACTGATCCAGCAGATGGACGACCGCGAGGCGGCGGCCGCCGAAGCGACCAAGATCATTCATGCAATGCCCGGCCTGATCGAAGCTGCGTGGCTGAAACGCTTTGCCGCCAAGATCGGTATCGCCGCTCCGCGCGACGGGGATTACGATCTGATCCAGCGCCTGCTGGATCTGATGCAGCGCGATGGCGCCGATTTCACCAACAGTTTCCGCGCCCTGTCCGAAGGCGACGCAGAGGCGCAGTTTACGGACCGTGCGGCCTTTGCCGACTGGTCGCGCGACCACCGCACCCGTTTGGCCGACGAGGACGCGCCCGAAGCGCTGATGCGGCAGAGCAATCCCGCCATCATTCCGCGCAACCACCGCATGGAAGAGATGATCACCGCCGCCGTGGCGGGCGACATGGCACCCTTCGAGCGGCTGATGAGCGCGCTTGCGACGCCCTATACCTCGACCGATCCCGCGCTTGAGACACAGCCGACCCCGTCCGAAGTGGTCGCCGCAACATTCTGCGGCACCTGACTGGCGCCTAACCCGGCCCGCCTACCTGCGCCCGCTGGCGGGGTTTGCGGTTGATCAGGGTGATGCCCACCGCGACCATCACCAGCGCGACCCAGACCTGCGGCGCGATCCGTTCGTCCAGTATCAACCAGCCGAAGATCACCGCGGCCACGGGCGACAGGAAACTGAAGGATGCGACCGAATTGGCAGGATAGCGTTTGAGCAGCCAGAACCAGGCCAGAAACCCCAGCGACGCGATCGCGATGATCTGGAACGCCATCCCTGCGATGTGAATCGGCGCGACCTCGCGCAGGAACGGACCAAAGAGCGGCGCCAGCAGCAAAAGCACCGGCGCCGATATGGCAAGCTGCCCGATAAGCTGGTGCTCCGGCGCGACATCCGCCAGCGGGGTCACCCGGACCAGCAAGGCAATCCCCGCCCACGAAAAGGCGGCAAGAAGCGCCAGGATATCACCGGTCCAGCTGGCCTGCCCGCTGCTGCGGTCCGACAGCGCCAGCACGACGCCGCCCATTGCCAACGCAAGCCCCAGCGTCTTGCGCAAGGTCAGCCCCTCGGACGGCAGCAGGACGGAACTCGCCAGTGCCAGCCAGACCGGCATCGAATAGAGAATGATCGACGCACGGCTCACGGCGGTCAGATCGAGCGCGATGAACAGGCACAGAAATTCGAAGGCGAAAAACAGCCCCGAGACCACAGCCCACGGCAGCGCGTTGCGTGGCATGCGCAAAGACACACCGCGCAGGTACATCCACAAAAGCAGGACCAGCACGGCCCCCGCAGACCGGAAACCGGCGGCAAAGACGGGGCTGAAGCCACCTGCGGTGACCTTGATCACCACCTGATTGAACGCAAGGTGCAGCGCGAAGGCGGTCAGGCATACCGCGCCGATGGCATCCATGCTGTCTTTTCTTTCCATGGCACACTCAAGGCCCGCGCGCGGCGCGATGTCAATCGCACCGGTGCAGGCGCCTTTCCGCTTTTCCCCCTGCAGGCCGCTTGGGATGTGGCAGAATGTGACTAGATGATACCCAAGAAAAGGAGGGCAGAGATGAGCCTGATGAAAACACTCGCCAAGGTCGCGGTCGGCGTGGCCATCGCGAAAGGTGCAAAGCACATGATGGACAGTTCGCGCAGCGGACAGGGCCGCGCGTCGGCCGGGACAGGCCGGCAAGGCGGGCTCGGTGGCTTGCTGGGCGGGCTGTCGGCCAACGGCGCCAGCACGTCGGCCCAGGGCGGGCTCGGCGGTATGCTGGGCGGTCTTCTGGGTGGCAGCAGCGCGGGCACCCGCGGTGGCGGCCTCGGCGGGCTTTTGCAGAACCTCGGCGGCGCGCAGGGTGGCACGGCCGGCACGCAGGGCGGTCTGGGTGGATTGCTTGGCGGTCTTGCCGGTGCTGCAGGCGCAGGTGGTCTGCTGGGCGGTCTGGGCAACACGGTGAACAAGGCCCCGCAGCAGAACGACCAGGATTTCGGCGCGGTGCTGAATTCGCAATTCGACGAGACACCGCAGCCCCCGATCACCCCGTCGCAGGAACAAGAAGCGACCGCCGCGCTGATGCTGGCAGCAATGATACAGGCCGCGAAATCGGACGGTCACTTCGACGCGGAGGAAGAGCGCAAGCTGCTGGACCACCTCGGCGATATCGACGCTGAAGAGGCGGCATTCATCCGCGACAGGATGAACGCGCCGGTGGATGTCGACGCGCTGGTCAACGAGACGCCGCAGGGCATGGGACCGCAGGTTTACGCCATGAGCCTACTGGCGATCGATCTCGATACGCAGGACGAGGCGCAGTATCTGCACAAACTCGCCCAGGGCTACGCGATGACCCCGACCGAGGTAAACGACATCCACGCCCAGCTTGGCGTGCCATCGCTTTATACCTGAGGCTCCGCACACTTCGCGAAGCCTGCCATTTCCGAAACGCAAAACGCGCGCCGCAGTCTCCTGCGGCGCGCGTCTCATATCGGGATAGAGGCTGGTTTCAGCCCTGCGCGGCCTGCTTGCCGCCACCGCCGCCACCGCGACGGCGCCTGCGCGCACCACCGGGGGCACCGGCACCCGCCGGTTTGGCAGCGCCCTGAGGCTGTCCACCGCCGCTGCCGCCGCCACGTCCGCCACGGCCCCGGCCGCGTCCTCCACGGCCTTTCGGCTTGGCGGGGTCTTCCAACACTTCCCACGGACGGCCAGATGCGACGGGAATAGAGGTCTTCATCGTTTTCTGGATGTCCTTCAACTCGCCCATCTCGTCGGGCGCACAGAAGGCAATCGCCGCGCCGTCCTTGCCCGCCCGCGCGGTCCGGCCAATGCGGTGGACGTAGTTGTCAGGTACATTCGGCAATTCGTAGTTGTAGACGAATTTCACGTCCGGAATGTCCAGACCGCGCGCGGCCACGTCGGTCGCCACCAGAACGGTGATCTTGCCGGACTTGAACGCCTCGATCGCGCGGTCGCGCTGGCCCTGGCTCTTGTTGCCGTGGATCGACGCGGCATCGAAGCCTGCCTTGACCAGATCCTTCATCAGCTTCTCGCAGCCGTGTTTGGTGCGCCCGAACACAAGCGCGCGTTCGCCGGGATGCTTGGCCAGAAGCTCTTTCAACAGCTCCTTCTTCTCGGCCTTGGCGATAAAGTGCACCTCTTGGGTGACCTTGTCGGCAGCCTTGCCCGGAGGCGAGACTTCGATCCGGATCGGCTTGTTCAGATAGCTTTCCGCGATCTCGTTCATCAGCTTCGGCATCGTGGCCGAGAACAGCATCGTCTGGCGTTCTGCCGGGATCAATTTCGAAATCTTGCGCAGGTCGTGGATGAAACCCATGTCGAGCATCTGGTCCGCCTCGTCGAGCACAAGGAAGGACGCCGCATCCAGACGCACCGCCCGCCGGTCCAGAAGATCGAGTAGCCGCCCCGGTGTCGCCACCAGCAAATCCACCCCCGGCGCCAGCCGCTTGATCTGGGTGTTGATGTTCTGGCCGCCGACGACCATCGCCACCTTCAGTGGGGTGTTCTGGGCGAAATCGCGCAGGTTCTCGCTGATCTGGGTGGCAAGTTCGCGGGTTGGCGCCAGCACCAGTCCGCGCACCGATTTGGGCGCGGGCCGGCCTTCAAGCTCCAGCATCTGCGCGATCAGCGGGATGCCGAAGGCGGCGGTCTTGCCGGTGCCGGTCTGGGCAAGGCCCATCACGTCGCGGCCGTTCAGCCCGTGCGGAATTGCCTGTTTCTGGATCGGCGTAGGCTCTGTCATGCCCATCAGTTCCAGTCGTTTTACCAGCGTCGCTGGCAGGTCCATCATGTCGAAATCGCTCATATAAGTCTCGCTCGCGCCAAGGTGGCGCGCATCAGGGTGCACGAAAGACGGATCGCGGCGGGGTGCCATCTGCACCGCGCCGTCCGCTTCGCGTTGGCCCCACGCGTGATCTTGGGAACAAAGGGGCGGCCTCTCATGGCAGATCACTGATGTGCTGCAACTGCTCACGCGGCAGGAAGCATCGCCCTGACCCCCACATGGGCCCTTGGGGAGCGGATGTCAACGGCGACGGCCCCCATGGTCTTCACGTCGTGATATGCTAAAGGGATGGCAAAACCTCATTACAGGAATTTGCCATGCCCCCCCGCGCCGACCGTGACCGCCCTTTGCTTGCCGTGTTGATCGACGCCGACAACGTTCCCGCGAAACACGCGGAGGCGATCCTGCGCGAGATCACCTCGATCGGCGAGCCGGCGCTGCGGCGGGTCTACGGCGACTGGTCCTCGGACCGGCTGCGGTCTTGGAACGACAAGCTTCTGTCGCTGGGTCTGGTCGCGGTGCAGGAAACCGCCAACACCAAGGGCAAGAACGCCTCGGACATCGGGCTGGTCATCGACGCCATGGACATCCTGCACGGGGGCCGGTTCGACGGCTTTGTGCTGGTCTCCTCGGACAGCGATTTCACGGCGCTGGCAAACCGGCTGCGCGAGGACGGGCTGACCGTGATCGGCATCGGCGAAAAGAAAACGCCCGAAGCGCTGCGCAACGTGGTCAACCGCTTCATCTTCATCGAGAACCTCGACGGCGAGACACCCAAGACCAAGCCCTCCGAAAAGTCGGCGAGCGCCCTGCCCCTGATCTATGACGCGATGGAAAAGATCGAACAGGAAGACGATTGGTACAACCTTGGCCTGATCGGCCAGACCATTCAGGCGGCCCACCCCGATTTCGACACCCGCAGCTACGGCTACAGCAAGCTTTCGGCGCTGGTGCGTGACATCCCCGCGCTGGAGACCCGCAAGGAAGGCGCGCGCCTGATGGTCCGCGAGAAATAGGGCCGCAACCGCCCGACACATTCCGAAGAAAGGCCCGACATGGATAATCTGCGCGGTGCGCTGCTGATGGTGCTGGCGATGCTCGGCTTCGCGCTGGAAGACGCGGTCATCAAGGTCCTGTCCGCCAGCTTGCCGGTCGGGCAGATACTGATGGGCATCGGCCTTGGCGGCGCCCTCGTGCTGGGGATCTGGGCGATGGCATTGGGGCAGGTTCCCTTCCGGCTTCGGTTCCTGACCGGCAACTCCGGGCTGCGCGCGCTGCTCGAAGGGCTCGCGGCGCTGGGATTCGTCTCGGCGCTGGCGCTGGTGCCGCTGTCGGTCGTCACCACGATCATTCAGGCCAACCCGTTGCTGGTAACACTCGGCGCGGCCCTGTTTCTGGGCGAAACCGTCGGCATCCGCCGCTGGAGCGCGATTGCCGTGGGTCTGGGCGGAGTGCTTCTGGTCCTGCGGCCCTTCGGCACCGAGTTCGACACCGCCGCGCTTTTTGCCGTGGGCGGTGTGCTGGCCATGTCCGCGCGCGATCTGGTCACGCGCCGGATCAAACGTGAGATCACCACGATCCAGCTGTCGATCGTGGGTTTTCTGGCCTCTGTGCCCGCGGGAATTGTCGCCCTTGCCATAGCGGGCACCGCGCCCGTGCTGCCCACAACGCAGGGCTGGCTGTTGCTGGCCACCGCCATCGCCTTCGGCATCCCGTCGATCTACTGCATCATCGCGGCGATGCGTATCGGGGATGTCAGTTTCGTTGCGCCCTTCCGCTATTCACGGATCGTCTTCGGTCTGTCGCTGGGGGTGCTGGTTTTCTCCGAGGAGTTGGACGCGCTCGTGCTGTGCGGTGCGGCGATCATCGCGGCTTCGGGGCTTTATACCTTCTGGCGTGAGCGCAAACAGCGCCATGCCCCCCTTTCAAACACGCCCGGCCCGGTCTAAACCGTCGCTGACCTCAACCTTGACCCAAGGAAATACGCCATGAGCACCATCATCGACATCCACGCCCGCGAGATCCTCGACAGCCGTGGCAACCCCACCGTCGAGGTGGATGTGGTCCTCGAGGACGGCACGATGGGCCGCGCCGCCGTGCCCTCGGGTGCCTCGACCGGCGCCCACGAAGCCGTGGAAAAACGCGACGGTGACAAGAGCCGCTACATGGGCAAGGGCGTTCTGGAAGCCTGCGCCGCCGTCAACGGCGAGATCGCCGAGGCGCTGGTAGGCAGCGACGCCACCGAACAGGTCGAGATCGACGAGATGATGATCGAACTCGACGGCACGCCGAACAAATCGCGGCTGGGTGCCAACGCGATCCTCGGTGTTTCGCTTGCCACGGCCAAGGCCGCCGCCGATTTCTGCTCGCAGCCGCTCTATCGCTATGTGGGCGGCACCTCTGCCCGCGTCCTGCCCGTCCCCATGATGAACATCATCAATGGCGGTGAGCACGCCGACAACCCCATCGACATTCAGGAATTCATGATCATGCCGGTGGCTGCGGACAACATCCGCGACGCCGTTCGCATGGGCGCCGAAGTCTTCCACACCCTGAAGAAAGAACTCTCCGCCGCAGGTCTGGCGACCGGCGTGGGCGACGAAGGCGGCTTTGCGCCCAACATCAGTTCCACCCGTGACGCGCTTGATTTCATTCTGAAATCCATCGAAAAAGCAGGCTACAAGCCCGGCGATGAAATCTATCTCGCCCTCGATTGCGCCGCGACGGAATACTATAAGGATGGCAAATACGTCCTCTCCGGCGAAGGCAAAACGCTCAGCTCGGAGGAAAACGTCGACTACCTCAAGGCGCTGGTTTCCGACTATCCCATCATCTCGATCGAGGATGGCATGTCGGAGGATGACTGGGACGGCTGGCAGGCGCTGACCGCCGCGATCGGCGACAAGGTGCAATTGGTGGGCGACGATCTCTTCGTGACAAACCCCGCCCGTCTTGCCGACGGGATCAGCCGCAAGGCGGCAAACTCGATGCTGGTCAAGGTCAACCAGATCGGATCGCTGACCGAGACGCTGAAAGCCGTCGATATGGCGCACCGTGCCGGGTTCACCAACGTGATGTCCCACCGCTCCGGCGAAACCGAGGATGCCACCATCGCCGATCTGGCGGTTGCCACCAACTGCGGCCAGATCAAGACCGGCAGCCTCGCGCGCTCGGACCGGCTGGCGAAATACAACCAGTTGATCCGCATCGAGGAAGCGCTCGATGCCTCCGCGGAATATGCAGGCCGTGGCATCCTGAAATAAGCGCCTGCCCGCCCGTCACAGGGGACGGCCTCGCGTCGCGCACAAAAAAAGGGAGGGCTGATGCCCTCCCTTTTCGCATTCCGCGTACCCGTTCAGTCGTCGAAGATGCCCTCGTCGACTTCGGGCAGTGCTTCCAATTCCTCTTCGGTCAGGTTCGTGACGTAGTTGAACTGACGATCTTCACCGCCGCCTACGAATTTCACCGTTTCCATCGACAGGATCACGTCGCGGTCACCGATGTCGAGGAAGCCACCGATCTCTGCCAGAACGCCGACCATCTGGCCATCGCGGTTCAGCAGAACGTCGCTGATGTCGCCGACTTTCACCCAGTTGGTATCGACGGTGGTATAGGTCGCATCGTCGGTCCAAGTGGTGCCTTCGACAGTGGTGTCCATGCGGTAGATCGCGCCATCCTCGATCTGGCCAGCGGCGATCAGGTTGGATGTGTCCATCATCCCCCCGCTGCTGTGGGACTCGGCAAAGGCCATCCCGGCTGTCGTGGCGAGGATCGCGGCGGCTGTTGTCATCATCTTGCGTGTCATTGTCTGCTCCTTCTTGAGTGTTCAGTGGCCAAACGCATGCCCCGACCAGAGAGTTCGCGGAAATCCGGTTTTTCTTCGCCGCAGGATAAACTAGTTTACACGCGAATTCAGGAAGCACCTGCCCCATGACCATCACCGACCAGCCAACACTGATGCTCCGCGCCGCGACAGATGCCGATGATCTCGCGCAGGTGCAGCAGCTGTGTTGGGAGTACCGCAGCCATCTGATGCAAAACTCCCCCATCGACGCCAAACTGACCGAGACATTCTATCCCGATCCGGTGTACCGGCAGCTGATGGAGGACCTGCCAAAGCTGCACGCGCGGCCCGGCGGTGTCATCCTGCTGGCAAGCTTGGGCGGGCGTGCGGTCGGTTGCGGCATGACCCATGCGCTGTCCCCCGACACCGCCGAGATCAAGCGCGTCTTCACCGCGCCCGACGCACGCGGCCACGGCGTGGCGAGGGCGTTGATCACGGCACTTCTCGATCAGGCCCGCGCCGACGGCTTTTCCCGCGCGGTTCTCGATACATCGGTCAATCTTGGCCCCGCCCGTGCGCTTTACACCAGTCTGGGCTTTCGCGAACGCGGCCCCTACCAGGACATCCCGGAGGACGTTCTGCCCCATTTGGTTTTCTTCGAGGCACTCTTGTGACCGGCACAAACGTGGCCCCGATGACGCCCGAAGAGATCATCGCCCATCTCGATCTGGCACCGCATCCCGAAGGCGGCCATTACCGCCAGACATGGATCGCCGGGAACGAAGGCCGCCCGACCGGCACCTGCATCTATTTTCTGCTCCGCGCGGGCGAGCGCAGCGATTGGCACCGCGTCGATGCGACCGAGATCTGGCACTTTCACGCGGGCGATCCGCTGCAACTGGAACTCGCAGAATCAGAAAGCGGACCGGCGCGCACGCATCTGCTGACCGGTGATCTGCGTCAGGGGATGCCTCAGATCATCGTGCCGCAGGACCACTGGCAAAGGGCGGCCAGCACCGGTGCCTATACGCTGGTCAGCTGCACGGTATCGCCGGGGTTCCGCTTCGAAGGGTTCGAGCTGCGCCCCGATCTTGAGATTCCGCGCTGAAACGCGCGCAACATCGCCTGCGGACTGCCGCCCGTCGCCGCGGGCGGTCCCTGAAACATGGCGTGCGCGCCAGCGCGCCGCGGGATCACTGCACGGCGGCCATGCCCTCGCCGGGATAGCTTACGGTTCCGCCGCCCACCGCCGCGCCAACACCAGTTGTGCTGGGACAGGAGGTGGGAAGCCCCCGCGCCACCCGCACGGCCAGAAACGCAAAGGCCTGCGCCTCCAGCATATCGCCGTCCAGACCGACATCCTCCACCGGCGCCACCGGACAATCCAGCGCCACGCGCAGCATTTCCATCAGAACCGGGTTTTGCCGCCCCCCGCCGGTGACGAGAACTTTCGAGGGCGGCGCGGGGCAATGCTGCATTGCCTCCACCACGCCTGCGGCGCACATCGCAGTCAGCGTTGCGGCGGCGTCGGCATCCGACAATTCGCCCACCAGCGCGACCATCTCCGCGAAATCGTTACGGTCCAGCGATTTCGGCGGGATCCGCGCGAAATAGGGTTCGGCAAGGAACAGCTCCAGCGCGCCGGCCTCTACCGTGCCGCGCCGCGCCAGCGCACCGTCGCGGTCGAATGGCTGGCCGCGACGGGCCTGCATCAGATCATTCAGCGGCGCATTCGCCGGACCGGTATCGAAGGCCAGCAGCGCGCCCTCGTCCTGCGGTGCCGCAATCGCGGGATCGACCCAGGTCAGATTGCCCACCCCGCCGAGGTTCAGGAACGCGACCGGCTCCCTGGCCCCGATATGGCGCGCGCAGGCGTGGTGGAAAAACGGCGCCAGCGGCGCGCCCTCCCCGCCCAGCTCGACATCCGCGCTGCGAAAATCCCAGACCACCGGCACCCCCAGCCTGTCCGACAGCATCGCCCCGTCGCCCACCTGCAACGTCCCGTGGACGCGCGGGGCATGGGCCAGCGTCTGCCCGTGAAAGCCGATCAGGTCCGCATCGCGAAATCCCTCCAGCGCCTCCAGATGCGCCGCCTCGATGATGCGCGTGGCCTCGGCCACCTCGGCACCCGACCATTTGCCAAGCCCCGCCGCGATCCCGCTGCGCTCGGCCTGCGAATAGCCGCGATAGGCGTGCCGCCCGAAACTTTCGATCCGGTGGCCATCGGTGCGCAGCACCGCCACATCGACGCCGTCCAGAGACGTGCCCGACATGGCCCCTGCGGCCGTCAGCATTCCGGTTTTCGCTATGCGCCCGCTCATCGGTTTTGATGCCTTTTCCTTTGGTCTTGCCCGGCCTATAGATGCCCCGCAACACCACGCGAGGGCAAGCGCCATGACATATCATCCCAAGTCCGATTTCGTCGCCGTGATGATGGAGCGCGGCTATCTCGCCGACTGCACCGACTACCAGGGGCTGGACGAGGCGCTCAAGGTCGGCGGCCAGCCGGGCTATATCGGCTTCGACGCGACGGCGAAATCGCTGCACGTGGGGTCTCTGATCCAGATCATGATGCTGCGCTGGCTGCAAAAGACCGGCGGCAAGCCGATCACCCTGATGGGGGGCGGCACCACCAAGGTGGGCGATCCGTCGTTTCGGGCGGACGAACGCCCGCTGCTGGGGCCTGAGCAGATCGACGCCAATATCGCGGGCATCAAGCAGGTCTTTTCCGCCTACCTGACCTACGGCGACGGGCCGACCGATGCGATGATGATCAACAACGCGGAATGGCTCGATGATCTGAACTACCTCGATTTCCTGCGTGACATCGGGCGGCATTTCTCGATCAACAGGATGCTGTCGTTCGAAAGTGTGAAATCGCGTCTGGACCGCGAGCAATCACTGTCGTTTCTCGAATTCAACTACATGATCCTTCAGGCATACGATTTCATGGAGCTGCACCGGCGCTACGGATGCATCCTGCAGATGGGCGGCAGCGACCAGTGGGGCAATATCGTCAACGGGATCGACCTGACCCGCAGGGTCATCGACGGCGAGGTCTACGGTCTGACATCGCCCTTGCTGACCACCAGCGATGGCAAGAAGATGGGCAAATCGCAGTCCGGTGCGATCTGGCTCAACGGCGACATGCTCAGCCCCTATGAATTCTGGCAGTTCTGGCGCAATACCACCGACGCGGATGTGGGCCGGTTCCTCAAGCTTTATACCGAGCTTCCGGTCGACGAATGCGACCGTCTGGGCGCGCTGGCCGGATCCGAGATCAACGAGGCAAAGATCCGCCTTGCCAACGAGGTGACAACCCTGCTGCACGGGGCCGAGGCCGCCGCCGGCGCCGAGGCCACCGCGCGCGACGTGTTCGAGCGCGGCGGCGTGGGCGAGGATCTGCCCACCCTGACCCTGACCGCCGAAGAAGTCGGCGACGGTATTTCCGTGGTACAGTTGATCGTCCGCGCGGGTCTGGTGAAATCGGGCAAGGAAGCCAAGCGGCTGATCGCCGAGAACGGGGCGCGCATCGATGACCGGCCGCTCGGGGATGCCGGCCTGATGCTGGACCGCGCGGCGCTCGCTTCCCCGGTGAAGCTGTCAGCGGGCAAGAAGCGTCACGCGCTGGTGCAAATCGCGGGCTGACTGTCGTCATTAATCGGGTATTAACCATTTCCGGGCGATTGTCCGGCAATGTACCATGCTCCGATCCATCCCGACCGCCCCCGTGATCCGCACGCGCTGATGCAGGATCCCGCCTTTGCCGCGGCACTCCGGCTCTACGGCGAGGACCCGCTTGAATTGCCGGGCGGCCAGATCCTGCTGCGGCGGCGTCTCATGGGGATGACCGTGGCGATGCTGCCGCGATGCGCCCCGCCGCCCGATCTGGATGCCGCGCTGCGCGCCCATGGCCTGCACCGCCAACCGCTGATCCTGTCGCCGCAAGCGCCTGCGCCGGTGCCGGGCGCCCTGCGTCTGTGCGCGCCGCGCGAACGGCTCGTCCTGCCCATCGCCCCCGGTGCAGACCAGCGGCGCGCCCTGCTTCACCAGAAATGGCGCAACCAGCTGCGCCGTGCAGAGGATGCCGGACTGCAGGTCACCTACGCGCCGCTTCGGCCCGACGACGATCTGCTCTGCGCCGCCGAACAGCAGTCGCATTTTCGCGGGTACAGGGATTGGCCGACGGCACTGACGCGGGCCTTTGCGCAGGTGGCGCCCGACCAGACCCGTCTTTTCACCGCGCATCACTGCGGGGCCCCGGTGGCATGGATGCTGTTCTTGGTGCACGGCTCGGCGGCGACCTACCACATCGGGCTGACGACGGACCACGGGCGCGCGGTCCATGCCCATAACCTCGTTCTGTGGCGGGCCCTTGGCTGGCTTGCGGCCCGCGGCATTGCCTCGCTCGACATGGGGCTGAGCGTGCCGGAAGCTGCCGGGCTTGACCGGTTCAAGCAGCGCGCCGGTGCGGTACGACAGCAGACAGGCGGCACATGGCTGCGCTGGCGCCCCCTTGCACGCGGCAGGAAGCCGTGATTATCTGAACACCTGTTCAGAAAGGGAGAGCGGAATGGACCTGTCGACCACGGCTGCCATCATCACGGGCGGCGCATCCGGACTGGGCGAGGCAACGGCCCGCCATTTCGCGAAAAAAGGCGCTCAGGTCACTCTTCTCGACCGCGACACGGAACGCGGCGCCTCCGTTGCGCAGGACATCGGCGGCCATTTCGTCGAAACGGACGTCACCGATGAAGCGTCGGTGCAGAACGCCGTCGAGACGGCCATCGCCCGGATGGGGCGGATCACCGCCGCCGTGAACTGCGCGGGCATCGCCCTCGGCATCAAGACCACGGGCAAGGACGGCCCCCACCCGCTGGACGCGTTCCAGCGCACGGTGGACATCAACCTTGTCGGCAGCTTCAACGTGGCGCGTCTGGCGGCCACGGCCATGGCGAAAAATGAACCCGACGCCGATGGCGCGCGCGGCGTCATTATCAATACCGCCTCCGTGGCGGCCTTTGACGGGCAAAAGGGTCAGGCGGCCTATGCCGCGTCCAAGGGCGGCATCGTCGGCATGACCCTCCCCATGGCCCGCGATCTGGCGAAAGAGCGTATTCGGGTGATGACCATCGCGCCGGGCATCTTCGGCACGCCGATGCTGCGCGGCCTGCCGCAGGAGGTGCAGGACAGCCTCGCCGCGACGGTGCCGAATCCGCCACGGCTTGGCGATCCTGACGAATACGCGCGGATGGTCGGGTTCATCGTCGAAATGGGCTATCTCAACGGCGAGGTCATCCGCCTGGACGGTGCGCTGCGGATGCAGTGACCCGCCTTCGCGGAGAGAAACCCGGCTAGAGACACCACCGGCTCAGCAACGCTCAGCTGCGCCTTGCCTCTTTCACCGGCTTCTTGACTGGCGACCAAAGCGGCTGATCTCAGCCCGCGGCGCGCTCTTCCAGTGCCAGCCATTCCTCTTCGGCGGCGTCGAGCTTGGACTGCCGCTCGATCAGCGCATCGGTGGCTTTCTGGAACTTCACCGGCTCGCGGGTGAAAAGATCCGGGTCGCTCATCAGCTCTTGCAGCTTGGCGATCTCCGCTTCCAGCCGCTCGATCTCTTTCGGCAGCGCCTCCAGCCGGTGTTTCTCGGTGAAGCTCAGGCCTGATTTCGGCTTCTCCGCCTCGGCCTGCTTCTTTGCGGGACCGGTCTTGGATTTGGTCACGCTGCCGCTGAAATCATCCTGCCCCCGCTGGGCGATGTAATCGCTCCAACCGCCCGCATAGACGGTGGCACGGCCGTTGCCTTCCATCGCGATGGTGGTGGCCGCCACACGGTCCAGAAAGTCCCGGTCGTGGCTGACGAGGATCACGGTGCCATCGTAGGTATCCAGAAGCTCTTGCAGCAGGTCCAGCGTTTCAACGTCCAGATCGTTGGTCGGTTCGTCGAGCACCAGCAGATTGCTTTCGCGGGCCATGATCTTGGCCAGCAGCAGACGCGCCTTTTCGCCCCCCGACAGGGACCGCACCGGCGCACGCGCCTGCGCCTCGTCAAAGAGAAATTCCTTGAGGTATCCGACCACATGCTTGGGCTGTCCGCGCACCAGCACCTGATCGGCCTTGCCCGACACCCGCATCTCCGGATCGCCGGTCAGGCTGTCCCAGAGCGACATGTTCCCGTCCAGCTGGTCGCGCCCCTGATCCAGCAGCGCCAGCTCGAGGTTGGTGCCGATCTTGATCGTGCCGCTGTCGGGCTCTTCGCGCCCGATCATCATGTTCAGAAGCGTCGTCTTGCCAACGCCGTTGGGGCCGACCAGCGCGATCCGGTCGCCGCGCTGCACCGTGATCGAAAAATCGCGCAGGATCGTCTTGTCGCCGAACGACTTTGCCACGCCGTCGGCCTCGATCACCTTGCGGCCCGATTTCGGCCCGGCCTCCAGCGCCATGGCGGCGGTGCCTTGCCGTTTGATCTGGCCCGCGCGTTCGGCCCGCAGGTCTTGCAGGGCGCGCACCCTGCCCTGATTGCGCTTGCGCCGCGCCGAGATGCCCTCGACAGCCCAACGGGCTTCGGCCTTGATCTTCCGGTCCAGCTTGTGGCGCTGCTGGTCCTCGTCTTCCCAGACCTTGTCCCGCCACGCCTCGAAGCCGTCGAAACCGATGTCCTGACGGCGCACCGCACCGCGGTCGATCCAGAGCGTGCCGCGCGTGAGCGCACGCAGGAACGCGCGGTCGTGGCTGATCACCACAAAGGCGGTGCGCGTGGCCTTCAGCTCCTGTTCGAGCCAGCCGATCGCCTCGATATCCAAGTGGTTCGTCGGCTCGTCGAGCAGCATCAGCTCGGGCTCGGACGCCATCAGCTTGGCCAGCGCCGCGCGGCGGCGTTCGCCACCCGATGCGGTCGCCACCGGGCGAGCCGGATCGAATTTCAGCCCCTCACCCGCGCGCTCGACCTTGTAAAGCTCGCCGGGGTCCAGCCCGTCGGAGGCAAAATCGCCCAGTGTCTCGAAATCACCGAGATCGGGATCCTGCTCCATATAGCCGACCTGCACGCCGGGACCGGTGACCACGTCACCGCTGTCGGCATCGACAAGCCCGGCCATGACTTTCATGAGGGTGGATTTGCCCGACCCGTTGCGCCCGACAAGGGCCAGACGGTCGCCCGGCTGAACCACCAGCGAGAGGTCGGAAAAGACAGGATCGCCCCCGAAGGTGAGCGATATGTCGGTGAGCTGTAAAAGGGGTGCGCGTGCCATGACCCGCGCCTACTCTGCCGCGCGGAAATCGTCAATCGCTAGCCCGCGAGCGCGCGTAACAGCCGTTTGCGGCTTTCGGGGATGGCGGCAATTTCGAGCCCTGTAAAGACGTGCAGCGTGTCCATCTCGCGGTCGATCACCGCATGGTCGCTGACCCAGCCGCCCATCGCCAGATAGGTCCGCAAAAGGGGCGGTATCGCTGCCTGCGCGCGGCGCAGATCGGGCCGTTGGTCCGCAAGGGCGGCGAAACGGACCACCTCGGGCGCCTTGATGCCCGGACGCCACGGCGCAGGCGCGAGGTGACGGTGCCCGAGCAGCGCGAAGGCCTCCAGATAGGGGGCGGGCGTGGTGCCCGGAAAGGACGCGCAGCCCATCAGCATACCCACCGCCTGCGCATCGACGACCGATGTCATCCCCGCCCAGGCCAGCCGCAGGATGTCGGGATCGGGCCTGTCGGGTGCGGTGCAGAAACGCCCGAGCTCCAGCATCGGCCCCGGAAAGGCAGCCAAGCCATCCAGCGCGTAGGACTGCCCCGCATAGCTGTCCTGCACCGAGGCGCCTGACAAAAGGGTCAGCCGGAAGGTACAGACGATATCGCCGCTGTCGCGGTGGCGCACGATCACATGTGTCGCCTCGGCATCGAAACGGTCGCGGACCCCACCAGCCGGTCCGAAGCAGCGCGCGCGCAGTGCCATCGCATCCGCCAGATCCCCGGCGGACACGGCGGCGCACAGGCTGTAGCGGCCCGTGTCCTTCGGGATCAATTGAAAGGGACGGTCCAGTGACATCATCCGAATGTAGCGCGGGGCCAGCGGCAGTCGCGTGAAATCAGCCTGCCAGACCCGCAGGGTTGAAACGGCCCAGATTGCCCAGAAGCTGGCGCAGGAAGCTGGTGTTGCGCACGCCCGAGGTGGTCACCCGGCGCGACAGCGGCACGACATTGCCCCGCTCGAGCCCGAAGCGTTCCACGTTGGTCACCACGCCCGCCGTATCGAAGCTGATCGCGAGAACCTCGCGTTCGATGACACGCGGCGCAAAGGCGCCGATAGTGCGCTTGCGGCTGCGCACATAATAATAGCCGCCGTCGTTCACCACACCCGATGTGACCGGAACGCCGATGCTTTCTTCGACGGATGCGCGGGTGTCGACACCCACAACGATCTGGTCGAGGTCTTCCTGGGGTGGGATATAGCCGTGGTTCGCGTATTGCGGCGCGCAGGCGGCAACCGACAGGGCCAGTGCCGCGCCAAGCAAAAGACGGCGCAAAAGCGGCGCGATGTTGGTAGTGCCCATTGTGCTGCCCCTTGCCCTTCTGTCGCATGGCTTCTATCTCGCATACCCAAGAACGGCACCCGGTTCAAGAAACGAAAGCAACAGACCCATGGCAACGTCCCGTCCGAGCCCCACAAGTCTGCGCGTGGCAGAACTGTCTACCAAAGCGCCGACACCCTTCGATGTGCGCCCCGGCAAACCCGCAATGGCGGAACTCCAGAGCCTTCTGGGGCTGGAGGGCCTGCGCAAACTGTCCTTCACCGGCCAGATCGCACCGACCGGCAGCGCCGACTGGCTGCTGACCGGAATGCTGGGGGCGACCGTGGTCCAGCCCTGCGTTGTCACGCTGGAGCCTGTGACCACCCGCATCGACGTGCCGGTGCAGCGCACCTACCTGCGCGATTTCGATCTGCCGGACGAGCCCGAGGTTGAGATGCCCGAGGACGACACCGCCGAGCAACTGGGCGCGTGGATTGATCCGGGCCGCGTGATGCAGGAAGAACTGGCGCTCGCCCTGCCCGAATACCCGCGCAAGGCCGAGGCACCGCTGGAGCCCGTCCGCGTGACCGAGCCGGGCAAGACCCCGATGCAGGACGAAGACGCCCGCCCCTTCGCCGGACTTGCCGATCTCAAGGCAAAGCTCGACGCGGGATCGAAGGACGACGAATAGCCCCGCCTGCGAGAACCTTCCTGCGCGGGGCAAAAACACGCAGTGAAAAGAGTCTCTTCCGGGGGCTTGCGGATCGGCGGATAAACAGTATTTTGCGCCGCTCTTGCCATTTAGCGTTGGACAAGTGGACAGGCTTTGCCTAAACGCACGTCACGCCCAAATGGCACTTGAAATGAAACCCTGGCTGCGGGCGGCAACTGATGCCGCGCCCGGGCCCCGAGAGCAAAGGCACCCGACATGGCTGTCCAACAGAACAAAGTTTCCAAATCGCGCCGCAACAACCGCCGCGCGCACGACTCGCTGGACGCGGCAAACCCCAACGAGTGCTCCAACTGCGGCGAGCTCAAGCGCCCTCACCACATTTGCGCGTCCTGCGGTCACTATGCGGACAACGAGATTGTCGCGCTGACGGACGAGATTGATCTCGAAGACGACGCGGCTTAAGTTCGCCCGCGAGCGTTAACAACTGAAGGCATTCGCAGACATGACGGCCTCGTCCGATCGTAGAGACGCGAAAGCCCGTACCCTCATCTCGGTTGACGCGATGGGGGGCGATCAGGGACCGGCAGCCGTGGTTGCCGGTTGCGTCATCTCCGCAAAGATCAATCCCGACATCGCCTTTGTCCTCCACGGGCGAGAGGCGGAACTGACCGCGCTGGTCGACAAACACCCCGAACTGCGGGGCCGCACCCAGATTCGCAACGCGACCGATATCGTCACGATGGACGACAAGCCCAGCCAGGTCGTGCGCACCGGCAAGGACACCTCCATGTGGTCGGCGATCGAATCCGTGCGCACGGGCGAGGCGAGCGTTGCCGTGTCCTGCGGCAATACCGGCGCGCTGATGGCGCTGAGCATGATCCGTCTGCGCAAGCTGCCGGGCGTGAACCGTCCTGCCATTGCCGTGCTCTACCCCTCCTCCAATACCCAAGGCTTCAACGTGATGCTTGATGTTGGCGCGGATATCCGTGCCGACGCGCAGGATCTTCTGCGCTTTGCGCTGATGGGCATGTCCTATGCGCGCAACGGCCAGAACGTGAAACGCCCGCGCATCGGGCTGCTGAACGTGGGCACCGAAGAACACAAGGGCCGCACCGAGCTGAAAGAGGCACACGACCTGATTCGCGACCACGCCGATACGGCCGGGTTCGAATTCGTGGGCTTCGTCGAGGGGGGCGATATTTCTGGAAACCGCACCGATGTGATCGTGACGGACGGGTTTACCGGCAATATCGCGATCAAGACCGGTGAAGGCACGGCAAGCCTGATCGGACGTCGTCTGCGCGAGGCGTTCAAATATTCCATGCTGTCGCGCATCGCGTCGGTTCTGGCCTATACCTCGCTCATGCGCCTGCGTCACAAGATCGACCCCCGCCGCGTCAATGGCGGTGTGTTTCTGGGTCTGAACGGCACTGTGGTCAAATCCCACGGGTCCGCCGATGCCACAGGTGTATCCGCCGCGATCAAGCTTGCCGCGCAACTGGCCGAGAACGGCTTCAATGACAAGCTGGCCGCGCGCGTTGCCGCCGCACTGCCGACCGAAAAGGAGCCCACCCCATGACTCTACGCGCCGTGGTCAGCGGAGTGGGACATTATCTGCCCCGCCGTGTCGTCGAGAATGCCGAATTCGAAGAATCGCTCGAAACCAGCGATGAATGGATCCGCGCGCGATCGGGCATCGAGCGCCGCCATTTCGCCGGTGAGGGCGAGACGACCGCCACAATGGCTGCCGCCGCCGCCCGCGCCGCACTGGAGATGGCCGGCAAGGAGGCCGGCGATGTGGACGCGATCATCGTTGCCACATCCACCGCCGATCTGACATTCCCCTCTGCCGCCACGATGGTGCAGTCCGAACTCGGGCTGCGGACGGGATTTGCCTTCGACATTCAGGCCGTCTGCGCGGGGTTCGTCTTTGCGCTGGCCAACGCCAACGCGCTTATCCTCTCCGGACAGGTCAAACGCGTACTCGTGATCGGGGCAGAGACCTTCAGCCGGATCATGGACTGGACTGACCGCAGCACCTGCGTGCTTTTCGGGGACGGCGCCGGTGCCCTGTTGCTCGAAGCGCAGGAAGGGGACGGCACCGCGGCGGACCGCGGCATCCTCTCCACCGACCTCAACTCCGACGGAACGCATCGCGATCTGCTTTACGTCGACGGTGGCGTGTCGACGGGAACAACCGGATATCTGCGGATGCAGGGCAATCAGGTGTTCCGCCACGCGGTCGAGAAACTTGCGGCGACGGCGGATACCGCCATGACGCGCGCCGGTGTGACAGCGGCCGATATCGACTGGGTCGTTCCCCATCAGGCCAATATCCGCATCATCCAGGGCACTGCGAAAAAGCTTGGCGTTTCGATGGATAACGTCGTGGTCACCGTGCAGGACCACGGCAATACCTCGGCGGCGTCCATCCCGCTTGCACTGTCCGTCGGCCACGCGCGCGGCCAGATCAAACAGGGCGACCTGATCGTGACCGAAGCCATCGGCGGTGGCCTTGCCTGGGGTGCCGTGGTCCTTCGGTGGTAGCGCGCCGGCCTGCGCAGCGCTGTTGACTTGATTGGGCAACCTGTCCAAAGTTGCGAAAACACGGGGGAAGTTATGACCAGCAAGACACTGACACGCATGGATTTAAGCGAGGCTGTCTTTCGCGAGGTGGGCCTTTCGCGCAACGAAAGCGCCGAGTTGGTTGAATCCGTTCTCGAAGAAATGTCGGATGCGCTGGTGCGCGGAGAGCAGGTCAAGATTTCGTCTTTCGGAACATTTTCGGTGCGCGACAAGTCGGCCCGCATCGGTCGCAACCCCAAGACCGGCGAAGAAGTGCCGATCAATCCACGGCGCGTCCTGACCTTCCGCCCGTCGCATCTGATGAAGGATCGCGTGGCAGACGGTAACAAGGGCTGACCCATGCCAAAATCGCCCGACGCGTTCCGGACCATATCTGAAGTGGCCGACTGGCTCGGTGTGCAGGCGCATGTCCTGCGCTTCTGGGAAAGCAAGTTCACCCAGGTCAAACCGATCAAACGCGCCGGCGGGCGACGCTACTATCGCCCCAACGACATGTTGTTGCTGGGCGGTATCAAGCAATTGCTCCACGACGACGGGCTGACCATCAAGGGTGTGCAAAAGATCCTGCGCGAACAGGGCATGAGCCACGTCGCGTCCCTGTCCGCCCCCCTCGAAGGCGCGGAAACGATCGACGCCGAGGAGATTGCACCCGCGCCCGTAGCGGAGCCCCCGACGCCGCAACCCGAAGGAAAAGTGCTCCCCTTCGAGCCGCCCACCAAAGAACCGGACCCCGAAGCGGTAGCAGAGGAGCCCGAGGAGGCACCCGAAGCGAAAGCGGAGGAGCCCGAGGAGGCGCCCGAAGCGAAAGCGCAGGAGCCCGAGGAGGCCCCCGAAACGACAGCGCAGGAGCCCGAGGAAGTGCCCGAAGCGATAGCGCAGGAGCCCGAGGAGGCAGCCGAAGCGACAGCGCAGGAGCCCGAGGAGGCAGCCGAAGCGAAAGCACAGGAGCCCGAGGAGGCACCCGAAGCGAAAGCACAGGAGCCCGAGGAGGCACCCGAAGCGAAAGCGCAGGAGACCGAGGAGGCGCCCGAAGCGAAAGCGCAGGAGACCGAGGAGGCGCCCGAAGCGAAAGCGCAGGAGACCGAGGAGGCCCCCGAAGCAAAAGCGCCCGAAAGCGACATGTCACCCCTGCCCGATTTCCTGCGCCCCTCTTCGGGTCAGAAACATTTCTCGACCACAAACGACGAGAAACCCGCATCCGTCGAAGGCTCCGACCGAACCGAAGACATTTCCACGCCAGAAAAGGCGCCCGCCCCGCGCCCGCGCGACATCGGCATGCCGGTCATCCAGACCGAACAGGACATTCACGCCGAAACCGCCATGCTGTCCCGTGGTTTCCGGCTTCGACATCTCGACCGCAGTTCCGCCGAAGAAATCGCGCCGCTGCTCGCCCAGCTGACCGCGTTGCGCGACCGGATGGCGTCACGACGGGGCGGCGGCGCAGGTAAACCCTGACCAAGATGACCGACGCCGTAATTCCCCCTTGCGCCGCCGTTCAATTGCGGTATGAACGCCCCCATGTCGGGCTATGGCGCAGCCTGGTAGCGCGTCCGTCTGGGGGACGGAAGGTCGCAGGTTCGAGTCCTGCTAGCCCGACCACGACATACCCGAAACGCCCGCGACCCTCAGGGTCCGGGCGTTTCGTTTTTCACAAGGACGTCCCATGGCCGGCGTGATCCCGAACCAGCTTCTTCAACGGATGATCACCGACGGCTCGATCGCCGCAGATCCCGCGATAGACCCCGCGCAGATCCAGCCCGCCAGCCTTGATCTCAGGCTCGGCACCGTCGCGTACCGCGTCCGCGCGTCCTTCCTTGCCGGTCACGGCCGAACCGTCGGCGAAAGGCTTGCCGATTTCGAAATGCACCGGGTTGATCTGAGCCATGGCGCGGTGCTGGAAAAAGGTGCTGTCTATGTGGTGCCGCTGATGGAGCGCCTCGCCCTGCCCGCGGGCACCAGCGCTGTCGCCAACGCCAAGAGCTCGACCGGCAGGCTGGATCTGCTGACGCGCACCATCACCGATGGCGGGACCGAATTCGACCGTGTGACGGATGGCTACACCGGCCCCCTCTACGCCGAGATCTGCCCCCGCTCCTTCTCCGTGCTCGTCCGCCCGGGCATGCGACTCAACCAGATCCGGTTCGGCACCGGCCCCGCGACGCTGGACGACACCGAACTGGCCACCCTCCATGCGCAGACACCGCTTGTCGATGGCCCTGCCGTCATCGACGACGGTCTGGGCTTCTCCGTAGATCTGCGCCCTGCCAGGGGCACGCTCGTGGGCTACCGGGCGAAACCGCACACCGGCCTGATCGACCTCGACCGCATCGGCCACTACGCGCCCGCAGATTACTGGGAAGAGGTCCACAGCGACAACGGGCAAATCATTCTCGACCCCGGCGCCTTCTATATCCTCGTCAGCCGCGAGGCGGTGACGATCCCGCCCGACTACGCGGCGGAAATGGCGCCGTTCCTTGCCATGGTTGGCGAGTTTCGCGTCCATTACGCGGGGTTTTTCGACCCCGGTTTCGGCCACGCGACAGCCGGTGGGGCCGGATCACGCGGCGTGCTCGAGGTACGCTGCCACGAAGCGCCCTTTGTACTGGAGCACGGGCAGATTGTCGGGCGGCTCATCTACGAGCGGATGCTCGAGCCGCCCACACAGCTTTACGGTGCCGGGATCGCGTCAAACTATCAGGGTCAGGGCCTGAAACTGTCCAAGCATTTCGCCGCCTGACCGGGCGCGGTCGTGCCCACGGAACAGGCTGAGCCGGCTCAGAACCGCCCCACACGCCGCAACGAGCGCATCGCCTGCTTGGCCTGTCTCATCTGCGCCTCGTGACCCTTCTGCACCGGTGCCTTGCTCTGCTGCTGCTGCTGCGGATCACGCATCTCCTGGGATTTGCCGTCGCTCTTGCGCATCCGTGACGCGCGATCAAATCCCGCATCAATGCCTTTGCTCACGACCTTGCGCATCACGATGCGGAGAATCATGTTGATGATCTGGTTCATGGTCCTGCTCCCTTCTGGGCTTTTCCGACCACTATACGCGGATTATGGCGATTCTGGGATCAATCCTCGAAGAGTTCGCTTTGGCCTTCGGTCGCCTCCGGCTCGTCTTCGCCGTCGCCGACCTGCGGACCGAAACTGGGCGGTGGACGATTCTCCAGAAGCCCCGCGGCGCGCAATTCCTTCAGCCCCGGCAGATCGCGCGCGTTTTCCAGACCGAAATGGTCGAGGAAGCCTTCGGTCACCACGAAGGTGATCGGGCGGCCCGGCGTCATCTTGCGTCGGCCAAAGCGGATCCATTCCAGCTCCAGCAACTGGTCAACCGTTCCGCGCGACACCGACACGCCGCGAATCTCCTCGATCTCGGCGCGGGTGACGGGCTGGTGATAGGCAATGATCGCCAGCGTTTCGATGGCGGCCCGGCTCAGCTTGCGGGTTTCGACGGTTTCCTTCTGCATCAGGAATCCCAGATCGGGTGCGGTGCGCATGGCGTAGGCATCCCCGATCTTCATCACCTGCACGCCGCGCCCTTCGTAGCGCCGGCGCAGGTGGACCATCGCCTCACCCGCGTCGCAGCCATGGGGCATGCGGGCTTCGAGATCGCGCAGGCTCACCGGTTCCGCACTGGCAAAAAGCACCGCTTCGATCATGCGCTCCTGTTCAGCCATCGGCGGCGCCTCGAACAGGCTTTCCTCTTTTTCTTCATGGTCTTCCGGCAAGATTCTAATCCTTTTTGCGCAGCTGGATCGGCGCGAAGGTTTCGCTCTGGCGGATTTCCAGATGGCCTTCTTTGACCAATTCCAGCGAGGCCGCGAAGGTCGCGGCCGTGGCGGAGCGGCGGCGCACGGGGTCGCTTTCCCAGCCTTCCGGCAGAAAGCTCATCAAATCCCCCCAGTCGCCCGCAAAGCCGATCAGCCCGCGCATCCGGTCCAGCGCCTGCTCCATGGTAAAGACTTTCTCGCGGTCCATCACGAAGGGACGGAATTCGTCGCGGGTCCGGATGCGGGCGTAGCCCTGCATCAGGTCCAGCAGGGTCGCCGTATAGGTCACCTTGCGCACCCGTTCGACCAGTTGCGTCTGTCCGCGCGCGAAGAAATCGCGCCCCAGCTGATCGCGCGCCATCAGCCGCGCCGCGACATCGCGCATCGCCTGCAACCGTTCCAGCTGGAATGCCAGATGCGCGGCGAGCTCCTCTCCCGAGGGGCCTTCCTCGCTGGGATCCGGCGGCAGCAACAGACGGCTTTTCAGAAACGCCAGCCACGCGGCCATGACAAGGTAATCCGCGGCCAGCTCCAGCCGCAGCGCCTTGGCCTTTTCCACGAACGCGAGATACTGCTCGGCCAGATGCAGCACGGAAATCTGGCGTAGATCGACCTTCTGCGTGCGGCTGAGTGTCAGCAACACATCGAGCGGCCCTTCGAAGCCATCGACATCAACGATCAGCGCTTCGGCAGCCATCCGTTCGGCGACCGTGACCTTGTCTTCCTCGAATGTGGTTTCAGCCATAAGCCGCCCCGCCCAACAGCGCCTTAAGCTGCGCATCGAGGGCGGGAATGTCAACATCGTCAGGGGCGTTGCGATAGCCGAGCGCGCGTTCGGCACGCGACTGCGCGGCGTCCGACATCTCGCCCGCAGCCGCGGCCACCGTGGCGCGTTCAGCCAAGGGGGCATTGCAATGCAGGACCACGTCGCATCCCGCGTCCAGCGACGCGCGGGTCAGATCGGTCAGGCTGCCGGACAGGGCTTTCATGCTGATGTCGTCGGTCATGATCAGGTTGTCGAAACCGATGTCCTCGCGGATCACCTTCATCATCGCGGGCGACAGGGTTGCGGGGGCATCGTCGACCGCTTCGAAAACCACATGCGCGGTCATCCCCATCGGCGTATCGCGCAGCGCACGGAACGGGGCGAAATCGACCGCCTTCAGATCGTCAAGCGGGGCGGCGACGCGCGGCAATTCGAAATGGCTGTCCGCCGTGGCACGACCGTGGCCGGGGATGTGTTTGATAACCGGCAGAACCCCGCCCGCCAGCATCCCGTCGCTGGCCGCCTGCCCCATCCGGATAATCTGGTCGGCCGCGGTGCCGTAACAGCGGTTGTAAAGAAATTCATGCGTGGCCGGGCCGGGAACGTCGACCATTGGCGCGCAATTGCTGTCGATCCCCAGCGCGTGAAGCTCGTGCGCGATCAGTCGGAAGCGCAGATACATCGCCTCGGCTGCGGCCTCGCCCGCGCGCTGCACAAACTCAAGCGGCGGCAGCCATTCACGCCAGACCGGGCCGCGCAGCCGCTGCACGCGTCCGCCTTCCTGATCGATCGTGATCGGCGCATCGCGCCCGACTGCTTCGCGGAAATCCCCGCAAAGCGCGCGGATCTGGTCGGGCGTGTCGATGTTGCGGGCAAAGAGGATGAAACCGAAAGGGTTGGTGTCGCGGAACAGCGCCTTTTCCTCCGCCGTCAGCCGCAGGCCGTCGGCATCGAGGATCGTCGCGCCGAAACGGCTCATCGCGTGACCACGGGAATGCAGTCAACGCTTTCCGCGACCAGCGCCGAGCAGAACCGGCGCGCATCGCCGATATCCTCGAACCCGTGGGCGCGCAAACGGTAGAAGGTGCGCCCGCCCGAGCTCGCCTCCTGCACGATACGCGATTTACCGGCCATGAACGGCGCAAAGCGCGACGCAAGGCGTGCCCATTGTTCGCGTGCAATGTCGGGCGTGTCGAAGGCGCCAAGCTGCACCAGCCGGGTGCCTGCGGGCAGGCTGGCCAGATCGATCTCGACCCCGGCGGCGGGGGCCGCTGCGGAGGCGGTTTGGGGCTCGGCCCTGCGGGCGGGCGAAAACCCAGCCGGACGGATCGACGGGCGCAGCGACGCGCGAAGGCCCGGACCGGTCAGGACCGCCGGAACCGGATCGTCGGCACTGAGCGCGGCGAGGATCTCTTCGGCATTTTCCTGTGCTTCCAGAGGAGCGACACCGTTGGTCAACTGCGCGACAAGATCGTCGACATTGCCGCTTTCCAGCGCGGCGGCCACGTCGAACGCCGCCTCTTCGTCGCTGTCGCTGTCGTCGGTGTCTGCCTGTGCTTCGGTCACGACCGGGGTCGTCTCTTGCGGTATGGGCTGGTCTTCTTCATCCAGATCAACCGGTTGCGGGGCGAGCTTCAAGCGGTCGGCTGCGGTATCCGCCGTGCCGATGGCCGCGACGGAATTGACCGAAAGGCCCTGATGCTCTGCGAACTGGCCACCGGGGTTTTCGGGCCGGACCCGCATTTCGCCCGCGGCGGCGCGGACCACCGGAATACCGCTGACGTCACGCACCAGAAGCTTGTAGCCCCAGACACCGACGCCCACCACAAGCGCCAGCGATATGGCCGCGCCCGCGAAATTGGTCAGCCTGCCCAGACGCCGCGCCGGAGAAACCGCGTATTCAGGGTGGGTATGCCGGGCGTACTCTCCCCGGGGAGTTTGCGTGAAATCTGCCATTTTTGCCTCGCTGCCCGCGTGGGTACACTGCCCTGCGGATCGTTCGGTTTGCCTGTGTCCGCCTGCGGCTGCGCGTGCGTTATCGCATCTCTTCCGCAGGTTTCACGCCGAGGATACCCAAGCCCGCCGCGATTACAATCGCCACGGCCCGTGCCAATGCAATTTTAGACTGGCTTGTTGCAGGATCGTCCTCCTGGATGAAGCGCAGCTGGGTTTCGTCATTGCCCCGGTTCCACAGGCCGTGCAGATCCCCGGCGAGTTCGTACAGATAGAACGCGACGCGGTGCGGCTCGTTGGTGCGCGCGGCGGTTTCGACCAGCCGTGGCCATTCCGCCAGCTTTTTCAGCACGCCCTGTTCGGCCACGTGATCCAGCCGCGACAGGTCGGCGGATTTCAACGCCGCATCCGACACGTCGATGCCGGCCTCTGCGGCGCGGCGCAGCACCGATGCCACGCGGGCATGGGCGTACTGGACGTAGAACACCGGGTTCTCGCGGCTCTGTTCCATCACCTTGTCGAAATCGAAATCCAGCGGCGCGTCGTTCTTGCGGGTCAGCATGACGAAACGGGTCACGTCGCTGCCCACCTCGTCGATGAGATCGCGCAGCGTGACGAAATTGCCCGCCCGCTTGGACATCTTGAATTCCTTGCCGTTCTTGAACAGCTTGACCAGCTGCGTCAGCTTGATGTCGAGCGGCACTTCACCACCGCTCAGCGCCTTCACGGCCGCTTTCATCCGCTTGACGTAACCGCCGTGGTCGGCGCCGAACACGTTGATCAGCGCGTCAAAGCCGCGCTCGATCTTGTCGTTGTGATAAGCGATGTCGGGGGCGAAATAGGTCCATGACCCGTCGTTCTTCTTGATCGGGCGGTCCTGATCGTCGCCGAATTCGGTCGATTTGAACAGCGTCTGTTCGCGCGCTTCCCAATCGTCGGGCAGCTTGCCCTTCGGCGGCTCCAGCGTGCCGGTATAGATCAGACCCATCTGGTCGAGCTTGGCGAGGCAGGCTTCGATCTTGCCGGTGTTATAGAGCGACTTCTCCGAGAAGAAGTGGTCCATCTTCACACCCAGAAGCGCCAGATCCTCGCGGATCAGGTCCATCATCTCGTCGGTGGCGAAGTCGCGGATGGGGATCAGCCATGTCTCTTCGGGCTGGCCCACGAATTTGTCGCCGACCTGTTCCTTCAGCTTCTGCCCGACGGGGATCAGATAATCGCCGGGATAGGTGCCATCGGGAAAGGCCACGTCCTGCCCGTGCGCTTCGAGGTAGCGCAGGTAGACAGAGCGCGCGAGCGCATCGATCTGGCTGCCACCGTCGTTGATCACGTATTCCCGCGTCACGTCGAAACCCGCGAACGCCAGCAGCGACGCCAGCGCATCGCCAAAGACCGCGCCGCGCGTGTGGCCCACGTGCAGCGGGCCCGTGGGGTTGGCCGACACATATTCGACGTTGACCCTCTTGCCCGCGCCCAGATCGCCGCGCCCGAAATCGGTCCCGGCCTCCAGCACCGCACCGGCGACGCCCTGCCAGACCGATGGCGCAAGCCGCAGGTTCAGGAACCCCGGCCCCGCCACCTCGGCGGAAGTGATGCGCGGATCCTCGGCCAGCCGCTGGCTGAGCTTTTCGGCGATGTCACGCGGCTTGAGGCCGGCGGGCTTGGCCAGAACCATTGCCGCGTTGGTCGCCATATCGCCGTGCGCGGGATCGCGCGGCGGCTCGACCGTGACGTTGTCGGTGGCGAGGCCTGCTGGCAGATCGCCAGCCGCTTGCATCGCTTCCAGCGCGTTCAGGACAAGATGGCGGATATCGGCGAAGAGGTTCATTGGTCTTGGGCTCTCTGGTCGGGGGACTGGCCGCTTCTGTACCAGCTTTGCCTGCCGCGTCAATCAAAGCCGCAATTCGCCCCCTGTCAGCGGCCCGACGGCCCGGATGAGCAGGCCCATGACAGCGGTGCGGGCGGGTGCGACAGCCCCCTCGCCCACGTTGACCAGATTCAGCGACAGGCCGTCGCGTTTCAGCGCCTGCGCATAGGCCGCCTGTACCGACACCAGCGCGGGTGCCATGGCGCCGGTCGCGACATCCAGCGGCTGATCGGGCCGCGCGACCACGGTGATGATCTGCCCCTCGCGGGCCGACAGCGCGGGCATGAAGCCCTGCACCAGCCCCTGGATCGTGGCGATGTTCAGGTCGATCTCATGCGAGTGGCGCAGCGGCATCAGGTTCAGCACGGCGTCCAGCCGCGTCTCGCCCCAGCCGCGGCCGATGCGGCGCAACCCGACCTCGGGCGCGTCGCGCAGATGCAGCGACGTCGGCACGCCGATTTTCTTCAGCCCGGTTGCACTGGAGTCGATCGCGACGATCTGCGCGCCTTCGGCATCGAGCGCGCGCACCATGCTGCGCCCGAAGGCGCAGGCCGCGCCAAGGATGATGATGCGCTTGCCCTGCAGCGCACCGCGGGTTTTCCTCTGGGTCTCGGTCTGCGTATCAAGCATGTGAAATTCTTCCCCCTGCTCTTGGTGTATTTCCGACCAGCCGCGCGTGTTCCTGTAGCGCAAAGCGATCTGTCATGCCCGCGATGTAATCCGCGACCATCCGTGCCAGCATTGTACGGTCTCCGGCCGCTGCGACAATCGATTCCCCCCAGTGTTTCGGCAACAGTTCCGGTCGATCCAGAAACAATGGGAACAGATCCTCGATCACGCGCGTCACCTCGGCGCGGATTTCCATCACCGCAGGGGCACGGTACATCCGTGTGAACAGGAAATCACGGATGCTTTGCAGATCCGCGCGCAGCGGATCCGAGAACCGGATCACCGGACGACCCAGATGCCGGATGTCCTCGGCGGACGCCGCGCCCGAGGTCACCAGCAGATGGCGCGAGGTATCGATCACATCGGCCACCATCACGCCGAACACCCGCCGCAACGCTTCGTGGCGGCGCCGGTCGGCATCCAGACCGGGATGCGCCGCGTCGACCTCGGCATAGGCCGGCCCGATGATCGGCAACTCGCAAATCTCGGCGTCGGTGAAGAGCTGCGCGCGCAGCCCGTCGTGCAGGTCGTGATTGTTGTAGGCAATATCGTCCGACAGGGCAGCGACCTGCGCCTCGGCGCTGGCGTGGGTGTGCAGTTCCAGATCGTGCAGCGCGTTATAATCGGCCAAGGCGTGGGGCAACTCTCCCAGCACGGGGCCGTTATGCTTGGCGATTCCCTCCAGCGTCTCCCACGTCAGGTTCAGCCCGTCGAACAGCGCATAGTGGCGCTCCAGCGAGGTGACGATCTTGATCGCCTGCGCGTTGTGGTCGAACCCGCCGTAGGGCGCCATCAGCGCGGCCAGCGCATCCTCGCCCGTGTGGCCGAACGGCGGATGACCCAAATCATGGGCCAGCGCGACCGCCTCGGTCAGCTCGCCGTTCAGATAGAGCGCACCGGCAATGGTCCGCGCGACCTGCGCGACCTCGATCGAATGGGTCAGTCGGGTGCGGTAATAATCGCCTTCATGTTCGACGAACACCTGCGTCTTGTGCTTGAGCCGCCGGAAGGCGCTGGCGTGGATGATCCGATCACGGTCGCGCTGGAAACACGAGCGGAAGCTGCTCTCGTCCTCGGGCACGCGGCGGCCCCGGGCGAGGTCCGGATCGGAAGCGAAAGAAGCACGCATCGAATATGTCCCAATTGGGCGGGGTTCTTGTGGCCCGCTCTCGGGGTTTCTATATTACTGACAGGGCTGAAATGAAACACATGCACCGGAGTTCCAAAATGAACCTACCGCCGAAAGTGACCGAACGCGCCTTTGCCCGGCTGAGCGAGATCGGCGCAAGCGAGGATGGCAAGGCTTTGCGCGTCGCCGTCGAAGGCGGCGGGTGTTCCGGTTTCCAGTACGAAATCGTGCTCGACGAGCCGAAAGAGGACGACCTGATTCTCGAAGGATCGGGCCAGAAAGTCGTGGTGGACAGCGTATCGCTGCCGTTTCTGGCGAATGCGGTGATCGATTTCACCGAAGAGCTGATCGGCGCGCGCTTCGTGATCGACAATCCCAATGCCACATCCTCCTGCGGCTGCGGCACATCGTTTTCCATGTAAAATTCAGCGCGAAACGGTTCAGCCATTGAGGTGCGTGTGCACCGCAACCGGGCGGAACCGGCGTATCCCGTCGGGTTTACACAGTGTCTGGCGCACCTCACTGCGCCCGGCATTGCCCCTCGGGGTCGGGATCCGGTCCCGCTCGATCTTGGTTCCGTGCTGGCTACGACAGGTAGGGGTGTGTTGGGCACCCCTATGGCGTTTGCGCAGTATGCGCGAATTCGTATCTTTCCCACGCGTTTTGCGTGGTTCGCTACGGGATCGCGGGGTCTGTCACCGCTTTCACCCTCAAATCCTAGCACCGATCACCCCCTGAGAGAAGCACTCATCGCGACTGCAATCAAGAGTTGTTCCCACCCGCCTGTGCCTTGTCCTCGCGCGGCGGATCGGCGATAGCTGATCGCGACCAAGCAGGAGCAACCCATGAAGATCGCCACCTTCAACATCAACGGGATCAAGGCCCGGATCGAAGCCCTGCCCGCGTGGCTCGACACGGCAGAGCCAGACGTGGTGTTGCTGCAAGAGATCAAGTCAGTCGACGAGGGCTTTCCCGCCGAAATTTTCGAGGAACGCGGCTATAACGTCGAAACCCACGGACAAAAATCGTTCAACGGGGTGGCGATCCTGTCGAAACTGCCGCTGGAGGATGTCTCTCGCGGGTTGGCGGGGGACGAAGACGACGAACAGGCCCGCTATATCGAGGCGACGGTCGTCGGCGAACGCGATGCCGTGCGGCTGTGCGGCCTCTACCTGCCGAACGGCAATCCCGTGCCGGGTCCGAAGTATGATTACAAACTGGCGTGGATGGATCGCCTGCGGGCCCGTGCCCAGGAGTTGCTGCTGGAAGAAACGCCGTTTCTGATGGCGGGCGACTACAACATCATTCCGCAGGCCGAAGATGCGGCCAAGCCCGACAGTTGGCGCGATGACGCGCTGTTCAGGCCCGAGTCGCGCGAAAAATGGCGGCAGCTGGTCAATCTGGGGCTGACCGATGCCTTTCGCGCGCGCACCCAAGGGCCCGAACACTACAGCTTCTGGGACTATCAGGCCGGGGCGTGGAACAAAAACAACGGCATCCGCATCGACCATTTCCTGCTCTGCCCCTATACCGCCGACCGGCTGCGCGATTGCCAGATCGACAAGCATGTGCGCGGTGGGGAAAAGCCCTCGGATCACGTGCCGGTCTGGGTGGATCTGGACCTGTAGCCGCAAGGCGGCCTGCGGCTTTTCACGGGGCCGCTTTGCGGGTCGCTGTCATGCGGTATTTGTCGGTGCAAAATTAGGGCACTGGCAAAGGCAACTCGCCCAAGGCTGATCCAGCGCCTGATGCCCCGCAAAGAGGCTCTCAAATGCTAACCCGTTGGCAAAGATGATTTCAGGTCCATCGGGCAAAAGGGGATCGGCGCGGGCGGCTGTGACATCTTCCGCGCCGTCAACCCCTGGGCTGCCCACCGGATGTTTTGCCGCGGCGCTGTGGCAGCACTTCGAAAAGGGCCGCCATGACAACCATCGCGCCGCCGATCAGCTCAACAGGGGCAAGCTCTTCGCCCGCGAAAACAGCGGCGGACACCGCCGCGACAAGCACCTCGCTCATCAACAGGATGCCCACGCGCGCGGGATCCAGCTGCCGTGTCGCCCACATCAGCCCCGCCATCGCCGCCCCCCACCAGAGCGCGCCGGTACCGATGGCAACCACACCGCCCCAAAGCGACGGATCAGCGCCCCCCGCAAGGAAAGGCACCAAGGCGCAGGAGATCGCCGCGCCACCGCAGACGAAAACGAAGGCCGCCGGAAGCGGCGGCAGGTCACCGCGCAGCTTGATCCCTGTCGATCCGATGGCCCAGACGATCCCCGATATCAGGCCCAGCCATTCGCCCAACTGGCGCGGGATCGGCCAATCTCCGGATGCGCTCAGCATCACGGCCAGACCGGCAAGACCCAGAAGGATCGCCACAAGCCGCAAGGCCGGCGTCCGCCAGCCCAGCACGAAACGCGCGATCAGCGTGCTCCAGACCGGTGTCAGGAAAAACAGAAGGACGACGATCGCGACACGGCCATAGATCAAGGCGATGGAATACAGCGCGAAACCCGCGCCACCCAGCGCGATGGCCAGTATCCCCAGACGGTCGGCCCGCGCAAAGGCCACGCGGTAGCGCAGCATGAAGGGCGCCAATGTCAGAACGCCCGCGCCCGTGATCGCGACAGTGCCCCACGCAACCTCGAACCCCGCCTGTTCCAGCAGGCGCACGGGCGCCCAGTAGAACCCCCATATCACGCCGGTTACCAGCACGATCAGACTTGCCATGGTGGACCGCGAATGTGTCATGCGGCCGCGCTACAGGCCGCAGGACGCGGGATCAAGCCTCCAGTTCGGCGTCCCAGTACAGAAAATCCATCCAGCTTTCGTGGAGGTGGTTCGGCGGAAATTTCCGGCCGAGATTGCGCAATTCCTCGGCACCGGGCGGACGCGGCGGACGGCGCAGGGAAAACCCGACCTGCCGCAGCGATTTCGAACCTTTCTTGAGGTTGCACGGGCTGCACGCGGCCACAACGTTCTGCCAGCTTGTCACGCCCCCAGACGCCCGCGGGATCACGTGATCGAAGGTCAGATCCCCGCGTGCCCCGCAGTACTGGCAGCGGAACTGGTCCCTCAGAAATAAATTAAAGCGCGTGAAGGCCACGCGCTTTTGGGGTTTTACGTAATCTTTCAGCACCACGACCGAGGGGATCCTCAGCGTGGTGGTGGGACTGTGTACACAGTCTTCGTATTCCGCCACGATATCGACCCGGTCGAGGTATTTGGCTTTTACCGCTTCCTGCCAGGACCACAGCGACAGCGGGTAATAGCTGAGCGGACGATAGTCCGCGTTGAGCACCAGCGCCGGACGGTGCTTCAGCCCGGCGGGTTGTCTTACGAATTCGGTCCTGAAATCTCCGTCCATTCTGCCACAGCCCCCTTGTGGTTCTGACCTGACTATATCTCGTGGTTTGAAGCTGGCAAGCCTCTCTATTGCACAAGATGTCGCAGACCGGATAGGGCCTGTTCATTGCGTAATTATGACGCAAAGATCGCGGGCCCTCCTCTGGTCCGCTGCGGGGGGATGGGTCAGAAACTCAGCTTGTCGCGCATGAAGGCCAGCGCCACCGACAGCCCGTCGGGTGCAATGCCGTGCGCGGTGCCTTTCATGACATGGGCATAGACTTCGGTCCAACCGGCCTCTTGCAGGGCCTCGGCGGCCTGCGGCAGCGACTGCGGGGGAACCACGTCGTCCTGATCGCCATGCACCAGCAACACCGGCGGGCGCGACACGACCTCGTCCTTCAGCGTCTCGGGGTTCAGCAGCCGGCCAGAAAATGCAACGATTCCCGCGATTTCATCCTCGCGGCGGGGCGCCACATGCAGCGACATCATCGTCCCTTGCGAAAAGCCGAAAAGCACAACCTGCTCGGGCAGCACATCCTCGTCCACCATCAGCGCATCGAGATAGGCGTTGAGGTCGGAGACCGCCATCGCCATCCCGCGCGCGGCCTCTTCCTCGGAAGAGCCGTCGATCCATGGGATCGGGAACCACTGGAAGCCGTTCGGCATACCCGCAACCGTTTCGGGCGCATCGGGGGCCACGAACAGCGTATCGGGCAGATGTTCGCCCAGAGGATCGGCCAGCCCCAGCAGATCGGCGCCATTCGCACCGTAGCCGTGAAGGAACACTACGACCGACCGCGTTGTGCCGCTGACCGGCTCGCGGCGCTCTGAATGGAGTACCCGTGTCATGTGATCCCTTCCCGTGATTTTCTCACACGGTAGTAGGTGAAGAGAAGCCGTGCCGCAACCGCCCGCCACGGCGACCAGTCCTCGGCCAGCGCGGCCAGAGCCTTCGGTGCGGGCCGTTCGGGCAGGTCGAACAGGAGCCGCGCCGCCTCCTGCAATGCCAGATCACCGGGCGCAAAGACGTCCCTACGCCCGAGATTGAACATCAGGTAGACCTGCGCGGTCCAGATCCCGATGCCCGGCACCGCCGTCAGCCGCGCGATCACTTCGGCGTCCGTGGCGCTGCGCAGGGCGTCGAAATCCACATCCGCATCGGCCAGCGCGCGGGCATAGCGCACCTTGGGGCGGCTCAGGCCCACGCCGCGCAGCTCGTCGTCGCTGGCGCGGCGGATCGCGTCGGGGGTGGTCAGGCCCGCCTGCCCGACCCGCCCCCAGATTGCCCGCGCCGATGCGACCGATACCTGCTGGCTGACGATCTTGCCCAGCAAGGCGGAAAAGCCGTCGGGCTCCAGCCGCAGGGGCAGCGGGCCGGTCTCGTCCAGCGCCTGTGCCAGCCGTGGATCGCGGGCCGCCAGCCACGCGGCCCCTTCGGCGACATCAGCGTCGCAGGTGATCCGCCCGCTCATAGTGCATCCACCCAGGCCAGCGCCGCATCGACATCCGCGACCGATGTGATGCCTTGCGGCAGTGCGGGCCGGTCGACGAGAATCGTTTGCAGCCCCAGTGCGGCCGCCGCGTCGACCTTGGGGCGGCTCGCCCGACCGCCGAGGTTGCGGCACACCAGCGTATCGATCCGCAAATCCCGAAACAGCGCGATTTCATCCGCTTGCGAGAATGGCGGATCGCCGAAAACGAGATCCACAAAGTCGAAGGGCGCGGGGCGGTCGTGACGCCGGGTTTGTCGCAACAGCAATCGCGCGCCGGGAAAGGGCCGGAAGTCTTCCATGCTGTTCCAGCCGGTCGCGGCAAAGACGCGCGCACCGGGTGCGATACGCGCCCGCGCGGCGGAGACGGATGCCGCAGCCTCGCAAGCGCCCCCGGTGACCTCCCAAGGGAGGCGTTCGAGCCGCAGATAGGGCACCGAAAGGGCAGCCGATAAGGCCGCCGCCTGCGCGGTCTGCGTCCGGTCGAACATATGGCTGGCATCCAGAATCGCCCCGATGCGCCGGTCCTTGACGAAGCGCGCCATGTCATCGGCATCCCCGAAACGCCTGAGCAGCGGCGATTGCGGCAGCGTGGCCCTGCCCCGCGGCGGTTCGGGCATGACGATCACCAGCGGCAAGCCCCGCGCGGCAAGCGCCTCGGCCAGTTGCCGCGCCTCGAAGCTGCCCGCGAGCAGCAGTATCTTGCCTGCTTCTGTCATGGCACGGACAATCGCCCGCGCGCGGCGATAGCGCAAGCGGGGGGTTGCCGGGCCTGCGGCACGGCGCTAGCGATACCGGGAGCACATGGGTAAGGATGAGTGACATGATTGACGATGGCCGCGCGAAACGCAATGTCGTGGTGCTGGTTCTGGCGCAGGCCATCCTAGGCTCACAGATGCCGATGATCTTTCTCGTGGGCGGGCTGGCCGGACAATCGCTGGCCAGCAACGTCTGTTTTGCGACGCTCCCGATCTCGATGATCGTGCTGGGGTCGATGCTGTCGGCCACGCCGGTGTCGGCGATCATGCAGCGGTTCGGCCGCCGGGCCGGGTTCTTTCTGGGGGCAGCGGGCGGCGCCACCGGCGCGCTGGTGGCGGCCTACGGGCTCTATAACGCGTCCTTTCCCATATTCCTCGCCGGATCGTTCCTGACCGGTATCTATATGTCCGCGCAGGGTTTCTACCGCTTTGCCGCAGCAGATACCGCTTCGGACGAATACCGCGCCAAGGCGATTTCCTACGTCATGGCAGGCGGCCTTGCCTCCGCGATCATCGGTCCGCAGCTCGCTTCGGCCACATCGCTGAGCCTGTCGGCGGTGCCCTTCGTGGGCACCTATATCGCGGTGGCGGTGCTCAACGTGCTGGGCTCTATGCTGTTCTTGTTCATCGACATCCCCAAGCCGCCGGTGCCCTCGGTGGACGGACCGAAGGGCCGCAGCCGTCTTGAGCTGTTGCGCACGCCGCGCATCGCCGTGGCGGTGATCTGCGCCATGGTATCCTACGCGCTGATGAACCTTGTGATGACATCGACGCCGCTGGCCGTCGTGGGCTGCGGGATCGCCGGTGACACCAGCGTGCCCCCGTTTCTGGCCGATATGTTTTCGGGTGCCGAGACATCGGCCCTGTTCAAGATCATCGCGGGCTTCGTGGTCACCGGGCATGTGCTGGCGATGTTCGCGCCGTCCTTCTTTACCGGCCACCTCATCAACCGCTTCGGCGTCGAGCGCATCGTCGGCACGGGGATCATGATCCTCGGCGCTGCTGGGATTGTCGCCCTGCAGGGCGTCGCGCTGGGAAATTTCTTTGTCGCCCTCGTGCTGCTCGGCATCGGATGGAACTTCGGCTTTATCGGGGCCACGACGATGCTGGCGGGCGCCCATGCCCCGCACGAGAGGGGCCGGATGCAAGGTCTGAACGATCTGCTGGTCTTCGGCGGCGTGACCTTCGCCTCGCTCGCGTCGGGCGGGTTGATGAACTGCTCGGGCGGCTCGGCTGTCGAAGGATGGGCCGCGGTCAACTGGGCGATGGTGCCCTTCCTGCTGCTGGCGGGCGGATCGCTGGTCTGGCTTGCCCTGCGCGAGCGGCGCGTGACGGCCTGATCACCAGCGCCCCAGCGCGGCCCGCAGCGTAAGGCCCAGTCCCGCCTCGGGCAATGTGCCCTCGGCCACGTGCTCCGGCGCGCGGTCCGCCGCCCGAAGCGCCGGTTCCGACGCGGTCGCGGGCCACAGAGCGGGAACCGCGCCGCGCGGGATACCGCCCGCGCGCCGCGCGGATGCCAACGCATCAAGACCGCGCCGCGCCAGTGCCGCAACACCGCTTCGTGTTCCGTCGACCAGCGGCACACGCCCCTGCCGCTCAAGCTCGGGCACCGCGCGCAGGAACCCCGCGACCCCGCTGGCGTATCCTGCCCCGGCCACCGCGCTGCTGTCGGGGGCACCCAGCAATTCGGCGGCGACTTCCATCAATGTGGCGGCGGTCTGGGTCAGATAGCGGTCCAGATCCTGCGCATCCTCGAAAGGGTCGCGGTAGATATCCCAGCGACGCGCGGCGACCAGCGTATCGAGCCGGTTCGCCTGCGCGGGCTGCAACAGCGCCGCAAGCGGCGTCGCAACCTCGTGGCGCCGCACCGGACCGCCGCCGGCGATTTCCTCCAGCACGTCGCGCCACCATTGCAGGCGCATTTCCGCGATCATCGCCTCCTGCGTCACCCATGGCGCGCGCGACACCTCGACATTGAAGGCATAGAGCACGAAGAGCGCCTCGCGCGCGGCCATTGGCGCCATCATCGCGGTGCGGAAACGGGCCGGATCGCCGCGCTCCACCAGTGCCGCACAGGCTGCGATATCGCTGGTACCGCTCACGCGGGGCGTACCACGCTCAGCAGGTAACCGAATTCGTCACGGTGCGCGCGCCAGCAGGCCGCTTCCTCCTCGGCCTCGTCCAGTACCTTGGCCAGTGCGTCGTCTTTCGCGGCCGCATCGCGCAGCGCGGCGATCCGCGCATCGAGCGGGCCGAAATACCCCTCCCATGCGGCATCGGACAGCCAGCGCTGGTCCACGACCTCGTAGCCCGCTGCCGCGACATGCGCGTTGATGCCCGCGCGGTCGGTCATCGCGGCGTAGCCGTCCCAAACCGCCCGGGCGCGATCCGATCGCGTATCGCCCTTCCAGCAGACTTCGGAGAAGGCAACCACGCCCTGCGGCTTCAGCGCCGCGCGCCAGTTGCGCAAGGCCGTCTCGATACCGATGAAATAGACCGCCCCCGCACACCAGATCATGTCATGGCGGTTCTTGATGACGGTCATGTCCGCGCGCAGGGTGGTCACCCGCGGATCATCCGCCCAGCGCGCCCGCGCCGCGTCGACGAAATGCGGCGTCAGGTCCAGTGCGGTCACATGGCCCTCTGGGGCGGCCTGCAACAGCGCGGCCACATCGCCGCCGGGACCGCAGGCAGCATCGGCGATCTGCGCGTCGGCGGGCAGCTCTGCCACCTTGGCCGCCCATGCCACGTCCGAAGGCTCCCCCGGTCCTTCGCGGGGCAGGTCGCGGTGCAGGGTGAAAAACGCGGTCTGTCGCGGATCGTCGGTCATTCAATCGCCTTTCAAAGGGGGCGGCACGGCCTGCCCGGCCGTCCTGTCGCATTGGTCGCGGAACGTAGGGCCGCCGGGCGCGGTTGCCAGCCGCACGCAGGGGCACCAACGTCTCGTCGCGTCACGTGGCGCCATCGTGGATCAGTTTCCAGCGGATCGCGTCGAGAAGCGCCTCGAACGACGCGTCCACTATGTTGGCCGAGACCCCGACGGTAGACCACCGCTGCCCCTGCCCGTCCTCGCTGTCGATGATCACGCGGGTGACAGCCTCGGTTCCGCCCTGCGTGATGCGCACCTTGAAATCCACCAGACGCATGTCGCGCAGGCTGTCCGAATATTGCCCCAGATCCTTGACCAGCGCCTTCGCCAGCGCGTTCACCGGACCGCGGTCATTACCGGTCTCGTCCATGCTTTCCGACACGCTCAACCGCTTTTCGCCGTCCACCTTCACCACGACCACAGCTTCGGAGAGGCTGATCATCTGGTCGTACTTGTTCTTGCGCCGCTCCACGGTGACGCGGTAGCGCTTGACCTCGAAGAGCTCCGGCATCCGGCCCAGCACACTGCGCGCCAGCAGTTCGAAACTCGCCTGTGCGGTATCGTAGCTATAGCCTTCGGCCTCGCGCGCCTTCACCTCGTCGAGAATGGCTGCCAGCGCCGGATCCCCCGGTTCGACCGTCAGACCGGCACTGGCCAGACGGCGCCGCAGGTTCGACTGCCCGGCCTGGTTCGACATGGGAATAACCCGTGCGTTCCCGACAATGGCAGGGTCGATATGCTCGTATGTCGAGGGATCCTTGAGGATCGCACTGGCGTGCAGACCCGCCTTGTGGGCAAAGGCCGAAGAGCCGACGAAACCCGCCTGCTTCATCGGTACACGGTTCAGGATCTCGTCCAGCATCCTGCTGGTGCGTGTCAGGTCCTGAAGTGCCGCGGTCGTGATCCCCGTCTCATACCGACTTGCGTAGGGCTCTTTCAGGGCAAGGATCGGGATAAGCGCGGTCAGGTTGGCATTGCCGCACCGCTCGCCCAGCCCGTTCAGCGTGCCCTGGATCTGGCGCGCGCCCGCATCGACGGCGGCCAGCGAACAGGCGACGGCGTTCTCGGTATCGTTGTGGGTATGAATGCCCAGACGGTCGCCCGGAATGCCCGCGGCGATAACCTCGGAGACGATCCGCGTCACTTCGGCAGGAAGGGTGCCGCCGTTGGTGTCGCACAGCACGATCCAGCGCGCCCCGGCGTCAAAGGCCGCGCGAATGGCCTCCAGCGCGTAGTCGGGATTGGCCTTGTAGCCGTCGAAAAAATGTTCGGCATCGAAGAGCGCCTCGCGGCCTTGGGAGACCAGATAGGCTACCGTCCGCGCGATATTGTCGGTGTTTTCGGCCAGCGTGATGCCCAGCGCCTTCTCAACGTGGAAATCATGGGTCTTGCCCACGAGGCACACGCTTTTGGTGCGCGCATTCATCACCGCGGCGAGGACGTTGTCGTTTTCCGCCGACATGCCGTTGCGCTTGGTCATGCCAAAGGCCGTCATCCGCGCGCGCGTCTGCGGGGCCGCGTCGAAAAAGGCGCTGTCGGTGGGATTCGCGCCGGGCCAGCCCCCTTCGATGTAATCGACACCCAGCGCGTCCAGCGCCAGCGCGATCTGCTGCTTTTCCTCGGTGGAAAACTGCACACCCTGCGTTTGCTGCCCGTCGCGCAGGGTCGTGTCATAGAGCCAGAGCCGCTCTTTCATCGGACGCCCTCCTGCGGTGTCTGCGTCTTCGGGAGGGCGGGCGGGGCGATGTGCGCCCGCGCGCACGAGCGTCGCACGGTCTCGCGCATCACAAAGCCTCCAGCTTGCCCGCGTCGAACGCCGGCGTGGGGGTCAGAACGACGCCGTCACGGCTCATCTGCACTTCCACGCCCGCATCCATCAGCATCTTCTTGATCCGGTCCACATGGGTGAAATCCTTGGTCTCGATCGCGGTGACACGGGCATCGGACAGGAAGGCCTCGTAATCGGTCAGGTCAAATGCCTTCTGCGCGGCCCATTCGGGGATCAGCCCGCCCATCAACCCCAGCAGCTGCAGCCCTGCCCGCAGGGCAGCGGCGTCCCCCGCACCGGCCAACCTGTGCAGATGCGCGATGGCGCCAGCGGTGTTCAGATCGTCGCTCAGAAGCTCCATCAGCAGGTCGTCGGGCCTGCCTGCATCTTCGGTGATCGCCAGCGCGTACCACTTGCGCAGGGTCTTTTCCGCCTCGTCGCGCTTCTTCTCGGTCCAGTCCATCGGCTTGCGGTAATGGGTCGACAGCATGACAAAGCGGATGACCTCTCCCGGCACGCCCTGATCCAGCAGGTCACGCACGGTAAAGAAGTTGCCCAGCGATTTGGACATCTTGCGGCCCTCGACCTGCAACATCTCGTTGTGCACCCATATGCGCGCAAAACCGTGCCCGGGGTGGGCGCAGACCGATTGCGCGATCTCGTTCTCGTGGTGCGGAAACATCAGGTCGTTACCGCCGCCATGAATGTCGAAATCCCGCCCCAAAAGCGCGTCTGCCATGGCCGAGCATTCGATATGCCAGCCCGGCCGCCCCCGGCCCCACGGGCTGTCCCAGCCCGGCGTCTCCGCGTCCGACGGCTTCCACAGCACGAAATCCATCGGGTTGCGCTTGAACGGGGCTACCTCGACACGCGCACCGGCGATCATATCGTCCACCGACCGCCCCGACAGCTTGCCATAGTCGCGATAGCTTTCGACCGCGAACAGCACATGGCCCTCGGCCTCATAGGCGTGGCCCTTGGCTATCAGATCCTCGATCATCGCCACCATCTCGGCGATATAGGATGTCGCGCGTGGCATGTGATCGGGCTGCAACGCGCCGACCGCTGCCATATCCTCCAGAAACCACGCAACCGTCTCTTCGGTGATCTGGCCGATGTCGCGCCCGCTGTCGGCGGCACGGGCGTTGATCTTGTCGTCCACGTCCGTGAAGTTGCGCACGTAGGTTACGTGATCGTCCCCGTAGACATGCCGCAGGACCCTGTTGAGCACGTCGAACACGATGACCGGGCGTGCGTTGCCCAGGTGCGCCCGGTCATAGACCGTGGGTCCGCACACATACATCCGCACGTTCTGCGGATCGATGGGGGTCAGCACCTCGCGTTTGCGGGTCTTGGTGTTGTGCAGTTTTATCGTCGTCATGGAACAGTCCCTTCGGCGCGGTCTTGCGCGGGACATGGCACAGTTTCAGATGGAAGAAAACAACGTGAACTAGGCCCGCGAGAGAGGTCTCAGCAGCGAATAATGCAGCAGGTCGTAATGGCCAGAGTCGTCATGGGTGTCACGCCTACCCCAGCCCTTCGTTTCCCGTCAACCCTGATTGACAATCCGGTCGCCGTCTGCGCCCCTGCGCGCCAAACGAAGGACGGAGGCATTCATGCAGGTTTCAAAGCGTATCGACACCCTTTTGGGCGGCGGATCGGACGGCTGGGAGGTCTTCAACCGTGCCCGCCAGATGATCGCATCGGGGGAAGCGGTGACCGAGCTGACCATCGGCGAGCATGACATCCGCACCGCCGCGCCGATCCTTCAGGACATGCACCGCGCGGCGATGGCGGGCCATACCGGCTATGCCTCGGTGCCGGGCATCCCTGCCCTGCGCGATGCCATCGCGGCCCGTGTCACCGCCCGCACCGGCGTCGAGACGCGGCGCGAGAACGTGATGATCACGCCCGGCGGACAGGCGGGCCTTTTCGCCACCCATATGGCCGTGATCGATCCCGGTGATACCGCCCTCTATATCGATCCCTTCTATGCAACCTACCCCGGCACGCTGCGCGGCGCTTCCGCCCGGCCCGTGGCCATCCGCACCCGGGCCGAGGACGCGTTCGAGCCGCGTGCGGAAGACATCGCCGCCCACGCGGACGACGCCCGGTCGCTTCTGGTCAATTCCCCCAACAACCCGACCGGCGTGGTCTACAGCCGCGCCACGATGGAAGGGATCGCGCAGGTCTGCCACGACCACGACCTGTGGCTGATCTCGGACGAGGTTTACGACACACAGGTCTGGGAAGGCGCGCATCTGTCGCCGCGGGCGCTGCCCGGCATGGCCGAGCGCACGCTGGTTGTGGGATCGATGTCCAAAAGTCACGCGATGACCGGATCGCGCATCGGCTGGATCATCGGCCCCGAGAAGATCATCGGCGATCTGATCAACCTGGCCACGCACACGACCTATGGCGTGCCCGGCTACATCCAGGAGGCCGCACATTTCGCGCTCTCGCTCGGTCCCGATTTCGAGGCCGAGATCGCCGAGCCTTTCCGCCGCCGCCGCGCGCTGGCGCACCGCATTCTGGCGGAACAGAATGCCGTGGGTCTGATCCCCAGCGCCGGGGCGATGTATCTGATGCTGGATGTCCGCAGCACCGGGATGAGCGGCGAGGCTTTCGCCAATGCGCTGCTGGACGCGCACAGGATCGCGGTGATGCCCGGCGAAAGCTTCGGCGCGGCGGCGGCAGGCCATCTCAGGGTTGCCATGACGATCGAGGACGCAGCATTCGAGCGTGCCCTGCGCACCCTCTGCCAGTTCGCCAAGGACTGCGTCGACCGCGGCTGAGCCGCCCCCGCCCGCACCGCGCGCAAGAAAAAAGGCGCCCCATTTCGGGGGCGCCTTTCCTTTCCGTTACGTGGTCCGCTTAGAAGCGGTAGGACCCACGCAGGTTCAGCGTTGTCGCGTTGGCGTCAAGGCCCGACCCTTCGATGTCGTCGAAGCGGTGGCCCAGAAGCTCTGCACCGACGGTGAAGTCTTCGTTGACCTTGTAGGCCGCACCGACACCGACGAAGGCGCCTGTGTCATCACCGATCGACGTGCTGACGCGTGCCGCACCGGCTGTCGCATAGACCAGTGTGCTGCCCAGATCGTAACCGCCGCGCAGTTTCAGACGTGCCACATCGTCGGCTTGCGCGCCGCCGTCCAGATCGATGTCGAGCTTGTCGTATTCGACCTCTGCACCCAGCACATAGTTGCCGAAGTCATAGTCGTAGCCCATGTGGATACCGTAGGTGCCACCGTTGCCGTCGATACCGCCGTCACCGTTGATGTCGGCGTAACCGAGGTTCACACCACCGTAGAAACCGGTCCAGTCGCTGGCGGGAACCACGGGTGCGGGTGTTTCATAGACCGGCTGTTCGATCACGGGATCGGCCAGGTTGCCTGCAAATGCCGCGCCACCGAGCGCTGTGCTGGAAAGGGCGGCGATTGCTGTGATTTTTGTCATGCGTTTCATAGAGTTCTCCTTGGAACGTGCTCGTTACTCAAGGCAGTCGAACTGCCTTCACATGCCACTAACAACGCGCAGCGCGGGAAGTTCCAGCAAGATTGCCCAATCGTTAAAGACAGTGCGATTTCCCGCTGAAACCGGCCAGATGGTGGCTGATTGTTGCCTATTCGCGACAGTCCCCGACGGGGCGGGTTGTCGCAAACAGAACAGATTGCCGCAGAACCTGTGCCAGCATCGAGAAAAGGGAGATCGCAGGATGCAGCACGTGAACTGCACGGCCATATTGGTTGCACGCACGATCGGTGCAATGCGCGGGCGCGCGGCACGCGGCCGACCACTGGGATGGACTTCGATGCCGCCCCTTCCCGCCTGCTCCCTTCGAAAGACATAGCCATGAACGTCCAGACCCAAGCCCGCTCCGGTGGCCGCAACGCGCGCCGCGCGGCGCGTGCCGCCGCCCTGCCCGACCATCTGCGCCCCGTCCGTCCCGGCCTGAGCGGCGGGCAGTACAAACCGCTGACAGATGCAGATGTGCAGCGCATCCATACCGCGGCGCTCGACGCGCTGGAAACCATCGGCCTTGCCGACGCGCCGCCCTCCGGCGTGGCCTATCTGACCGGTGCGGGCGCAGTCGAGGGCGCGGACGGGCGCATCCGCTTTCCCCGCTCGGTCGTCGAGGACGCGCTGGCGCGCGCGAACCGCGATGTCACGCTGAACAGCCGCGACGGGCGCAACGATCTCGACCTCTCGGGCACGCGCGTCCACTACGGCACCGCTGGCGCCGCCGTGCATATGGTCGACGTCGACGGCCGCAGCTACCGCGACAGCACGGTGCAGGACCTGCACGATGCGGCGCGGATCGTCGACGTGCTGGACAACATCCATTTCTGCCAGCGCCCGATGGTCTGCCGCGATATTGCCGATAACTTCGAGATGGACCTCAATTCCGTCTATGCCTGCGTCACCGGCACCACCAAACATGTGGGCGTTTCCTTTACCGATCCGTCCTACGTGGGGCCCATCGTCGAAATGCTGCACATGATCGCGGGCGGCGAGGACGCGTGGCGCGCGCGCCCCTTCGTGTCGAATTCCAACTGCTTTGTCGTGCCGCCGATGAAATTCGCCACCGAAAGCTGTCTGGTGATGAAGGAATGTATCCGCCACGGCCTGCCGGTGCTGTTGCTCTCGGCGGGCATGGCCGGTGCCACCGCGCCCTCGACCATTGCGGGCGCCATCGTGCAGGCCGTTGCTGAATGCCTTGCCGGTCTTGTCTACGTCAACGCCATTGCGCCGGGCCATCCGGCGATCTTCGGCACATGGCCTTTCGGGCTGGACCTGCGCACCGGTGCGATGACCGGCGGGTCCGGCGAACAGGCGCTGCTGTCGGCGGGATGCGCGCAGATGCACGCCTTTTACGGCTTGCCCGGCGGTGCCGCGGGGGGCATCGCGGACAGCAAGCTGCCTGATATGCAGGCCGGGTGGGAGCAGATGTGCTCGAACGTGATGGCGGGCCTTTCGGGGCTCAACATGGTGTACGAGGCGGCGGGGATGCATGCCTCTCTGCTGGGGTTCTGCCACGAAAGCCTGATCCTCGGAGACGATCTGATCGGTCAGGCGCTGCGCTGCGTGCGCGGGATCGAGGTGACGGACGAAACCCTCGCGCTGGACCAGATCGCGCAGGTCTGCATGGGTGGGCCGGGACACTACCTCGGCACCGCGCAGACGCTGGGCCGGATGCAATCGGATCATTGCTATCCCGCGACCGGAAACCGGATGTCGCCGAAGGAATGGGTGGAAAAGGACCGGCCCGACCTCATCGCGACAGCGACCGCGCGCAAGGAGGAAATCCTGTCGAAACGCTCTGCCGCCGCACTTGACCCGCGTCTGGACCGCGCCCTTAGGGAGCGTTTCCGGATCCATTTGCCGATCTGAAACGATCCAGTTGCCCGCCGCGCGCCTTTGGCGACGTCATGCGCGTGACAGAAAAAGGGGGGACCGAAGTCCCCCCATTAAGTCTCGCCACCAGGGCTCGATTTGTTAACCGCTCGATGTTTTTTTGCCTGCGGCCCTGGCTGCGTCAGGGGCGAGCGCACCCGCCCCATGTAAAGGTGGGAAGGAACAAAGTACCGTTCCCACCCTATCTGCGTGTGCCACCCCCTTGCCGGGGGTGGCAAGGCATCAGCTGCACCCGCTCGTGCCGCCGCAGGTGTTGCACTTCATGCAGGTCCCGTTGCGCACCAGTGTGAAGTTGCCGCACTCGCCGCAGGCCTCGCCTTCGTAGCCCTGCATCTTGGCCTTGGTGCGCGCGTCCATCGACACGGCCCCCGAAGCCACTGTCGTGCTCGGCTGCATCACCGCCACGTCGCCGGCGACTTCCGCCGCTGCCGAACTGACCGCCTGCGCGATGGCCGACTGGCCCCCCTGCAACACGGTGAAGTTCTGCGGCACGCGGTTGCGCAGGTAACCGGGCGAAGTGATCTGCTTGAGCACTTCGAGCGATTTTGCCGCCGCGCTTTCGCTCAGTTCGGAGACGTTGGCCACGCCCTCGTCCTCGCCCCGGCCCAGATCGTCAAAGGTCGCCCCTTGCGGCTGGACATGCGCCAGATCGGTCCGGTCCAGATAGCTGACCGCCAGTTCGCGGAAGATATAGTCGAGGATCGATGTCGCGTTCTTGATGCTGTCGTTGCCCTGCACCATGCCCGCCGGTTCGAACTTGGTGAAGGTGAAGGCGTCGACGAACTCTTCCAGCGGCACGCCGTACTGAAGACCGACGGAGACCGCGATGGCGAAGTTGTTCATCATCGCCCGGAACCCGGCCCCTTCTTTGTGCATGTCGATGAAGATCTCGCCAAGCGAGCCGTCCTTGTACTCGCCCGTGCGCAGATAGACCTTGTGCCCGCCGACGATCGCCTTCTGGGTATAGCCCTTGCGGCGTTCCGGCATCTTCTCGCGGTGGGATTTGACGATTTCCTTGACGATCACCTTCTCGACGATCTTTTCGGCCAGCACCGCGGCCTTTTCCTGGATCGAGCCGCTCTCCAGCGTTTCCGCCGCCTCGTCGTCGTCCTCGACCAGCGCCGCCGCCAGAGGCTGCGACAGTTTCGATCCGTCACGGTAGAGCGCGTTGGCCTTCACCCCCAGCGACCAGCTGAGTTCATAGGCCTTCTGGCAATCCTCGATGGTGGCATCGTTGGGCATGTTGATGGTTTTCGAGATCGCCCCCGAGATGAAGGACTGTGCAGCGGCCATCATGGAGATGTGGCTGTTCACGCTCAGGAACCGCTTGCCCTTCTTGCCGCAGGGGTTGGCGCAGTCGAAAATGCCGTAGTGTTCGGCCTTGAGGTGCGGCGCCCCTTCCAGCGTCATGGTCCCGCAGACGTGATCGTTTGCCGCTTCGATATCCTTGCGCGAGAAGCCCAGCGATTTCAGCAGATCGAATGTCGGATCGTTCAGCTTTTCGGTGGGGATGCCCAGCACCTGCGTGCAGAACTCTTCGCCCAGCGTCCACTGGTTGAATACGAACCGGATGTCGAAGGCGGACCCGAGTGCTGCCTCGACCTTCTCGAGCTCGTTGGGTCCGAAACCGTGGCCCATCAGCGAGGTGTGGTTGATCCCCGGCGCGTTGCCGATGGTGCCGTGCCCGACGGCGTAACCGACGATTTCCTCGATCTGGGCCGAGCCGTAGCCCAGCTTTTCCAGTGCCGCCGGCACCGACTGATTGATGATCTTGAAATAGCCGCCACCGGCAAGCTTCTTGAACTTCACCAGCGCGAAATCGGGCTCGATCCCCGTGGTGTCGCAATCCATGACCAGACCGATGGTGCCGGTGGGCGCGATGACCGACACCTGCGCGTTGCGGTAGCCGTGCGCCTCGCCCAGCGTCAGCGCCTCGTCCCATGTGGACATCGCCACATCGACCAGACCCGGCTGCGGGCAGTTCGCGTGATCGAGCGGCACGGGCTTCACGCTCAGCTTCTCGTAGCCTGTCGCCTCGCCATAGGCCGCGTTGCGGTGGTTGCGGATGACACGCAGCATATGCGCGGCATTCTTGGCATAGCCCGGGAATGCGCCCAGCTCCGCCGCCATCTCGGCGGAGGTCGCGTAGGACACGCCGGTCATGATCGCGGTCAGCGCCCCGCAGAGCGCGCGGCCCTCGTCGCTGTCATAGGAATACCCCATGTTCATCAGCAGGCCGCCGATGTTGGCATAGCCCAGACCCAGCGTGCGGAAATCGAACGACCGCTGCGCGATTTCCTTCGACGGGAACTGCGCCATCATCACCGAGATTTCCAGCGTGACGGTCCACAGCCGGCTGGCGTGCATGTAATCCTCGACCTGGAACTCCCCGTCCTTGAGGAACGTGAGCAGGTTCATCGAGGCAAGGTTACAGGCCGTATCGTCGAGGAACATGTATTCCGAACACGGGTTCGAGCCACGGATCGCGCCGTCCTCGGGGCAAGTGTGCCAGTCGTTGACCGTGTCGTGGTACTGGATGCCGGGGTCGGCGCAGGCCCATGCGGCGTGACCGACCTGATCCCACAGGTCGCGGGCGCGGATGGTCTTGGACACCTTGCCAGTGGTGCGGTCCAGCAGTTCCCAGTCGGCGTCTTTCTCGACCGCCGTCAGGAAGGCGTTGGTCACGCGGATCGAGTTGTTGGAGTTCTGGCCCGAAACGGAGTTGTAGGCTTCGGAATCCCAGTCTGTGTCGTAGGTGGGGAATTCGATGCTGGTGTGGCCCTGCTTGGCGTAATCCAGCACGCGCTTGACGTAAGTTTCTGGGATCGCGACCTTCTTGGCTTCGCGGATGGCGTTTTTCAGCGCCTCGTTCTTCGCCGGATCATAGGCGTCCGCCTCCAGACCGTCCCAGGCGGCAATCGCCTTGAAGATCAGGTTCAGCTTCTGCTCGTGCATTTTCGAGCCGGCGACGATGGACGCAACCTTCTGCTCTTCGAGCACCTTCCAGTTGATGAAATCCTCGATGTCGGGATGGTCTGCATCGACGATCACCATCTTCGCCGCGCGGCGGGTGGTGCCGCCCGATTTGATGGCGCCGGCTGCACGATCGCCGATCTTCAGAAAACCCATCAAACCGGACGATTTGCCGCCGCCCGACAGCTTCTCGCCCTCTCCACGGAGAGACGAAAAATTGGTGCCCGTGCCCGAGCCGTATTTGAACAGGCGCGCCTCGCGCACCCACAGGTCCATGATGCCGCCGTCACCGACCAGATCGTCCGCCACGGACTGGATGAAGCAGGCGTGCGGCTGCGGGTGCTCGTAGGAGGATTTCGACCGTGTCAGCTTGCCGGTCTTGTAGTCGACGTAATAGTGGCCCTGCGCGGGTCCATCGATGCCGTAGGCCCAGTGCAGGCCGGTGTTGAACCACTGCGGGCTGTTGGGCGCCGCGCGCTGGGTCGCCAGCATGTAGCGCATCTCGTCGTAGTAGGTGCGTGCGTCCTCTTCGGTGGTGAAATAGCCACCCTTCCAGCCCCAGTAGGCCCATGCCCCGGCCAGACGGTCGAAAACCTGCTTGGACGATGTTTCGCCGCCCATCTCGGCGCCCTCATCGGGAACCGAGCGCCACAGGAACTCGGGCACGCCTTTTTCCTTCACGCGCTTGAGCTTGGACGGAACACCGGCCTTGCGGAAATACTTCTGCGCGATGACGTCGGAGGCCACCTGGCTCCAGCTTCTCGGGACTTCGACATTGTCGAGCTTGAAGACTGTGGATCCGTCAGGATTGCGGATTTCCGACACGGTCGACACGAAGTCGAGCGCCGCATATGCATCCTGGCCTTCGGTGGTGAATTTACGTTCAATCTTCATCGCGCTGCCCCATATCCAGCTTTTACCTTGTGGCGCGGATCGCTCCGCCACCGCTCTCTGCGCTGCTGACAAAAACACCGGCGCACCGCCGATCGACAACGCACCGTTGCCGTCCGAAGGGCTGATCCACCTAGGTTGTGATCGTTCGCCTGTCCCTGTCAGATGGCCCGCCTATTGAGCGTTTTACCACTACATATTGTGGCGTCACCATCAGCCATCACAAACTGGCGTATCAGGACATAGTGGGTCAACGGATTTATTCGCAAATTATTCATAAATTTTCAGTTGACGTGACGCCTGCGTAATCCCGCGCCACTGGCGCTGTGATTGATCCACAGCGGTTAATCTTTTGCCGCTGCCCCGCTCGCCCAGCCGCGGGGACAAAAAACAAAGGCATTAGGCCCGTTTAACAAAGCAGCTTTTGCCGGGGCGCAAAGTTGCCCCCGTGATATCCCCAGAGTTGCCCTCAGAATCGCCCGGCCGTTTCGCGGCCCCTCCGGCCCGGCGGCGGCTTGCGGAATTTGTTGCAGCGCTGCCGCAGTCGCGGCCCATCCCGTCAGATCTTGCGCGGCATTGCCGCGATCCCGGTCTGAACCACCAGATCTTGTGTCTCGCGGCGAATAGAATCGCATCGGGTTGACCACCGCACCCGGAACGCAAAAGGCCCCACCAGTGACGGTGGGGCCTTTTAGCGGGATCCAAGGATCCGGATGGTCGGGGCGGCAGGATTCGAACCTACGACCCCCTGTACCCAAAACAGGTGCGCTACCAGACTGCGCCACGCCCCGACTGCCGCATTCTCTAGCGAAGCGTCGCGGGATTGAAAAGCGGAAATCTGCGGCTGCGCGGGATTTTTCGACCGGCCTAGTCCGCCGTGTCGCACGACCACGGTTCTTGCTCGCTGACAAAGGCCGGATGGCGCAGCACGTCGCCCTCTTCGATGCCCAGACGCCGCGCAAGCCCGCCGTTGATTTCAAGCACACCGCGCAACAGCATCGGTCCCGGAGAGATCACGCTTTCGTCCAGCGGCTGCGCGCGGTGGTGAATGTGCCGGATCACCCCCGCGTCATCCAGAAACAGCATATCGAGGGGAATCAGCGTGTTGCGCATCCAGAAGCTCATCTGTTGCGGACGGTCGTAAACGAACAACATCCCCTGGCTCAGCGGCATGCTTTCGACGTGCATGAGCCCCTGCGCGCGCGTGCTTTCGGTATCTGCGATATCGACGTTGAACGCGGCCTTGCCAAAGCTGCCGGTGATCGTAACCCGCCCCGTCGGACAGCTCTGGGCCAGCGCGCCGCGCGCCACAAGCGGCGCGGACAGCACCCCTAGGACAAATGCGCGTCTGCCGAGATTACCGTTTCCCATGCCTGCACCTCCGCTGCCATCCGGCCTCTTTTACCGTCGATAACGCGCATCGCGATCGCCTCGCCCGGTTGCAGATCGGACAGGCCGGACTGCCGCAGCACGTCAATATGTACAAAGACATCCTCGCTCCGGCCAAAAACATTGGCAAACCCGAAGCCCTTGGATTTGTCGAACCACTTTACACGCGCCGCTTCAAGCGGCGTCTTCGCGATCTCTTCGCCGTTCAGGCCGATGATATCCGCCAGCGCCGATTGCGTGCCTTCCGGCGGGGTGATCGACACGACCTCCGCCGCCTGCACGCCGCGGTCTGTCTTGTGCGCCATCAGCGTCACACGCGACCCGTCCGCGACCGAACTTTGCCCGAAATTGCGCAGCACATTGACGTGCAGCAGGATGTCCGGCCCGCCTTCGTCGGAGACGACGAATCCGAAGCCTTTGACCGGATCAAACCATTTGACCGACCCCACGACCCTGAAAGGTCCGACCTGCTGTTCGTCCATATGTCCCATGGTGTATACCGTATATCAAAAAGGCGTTCGAAAGCAAAAAACACGGACGCGCCGAAATTGGCGGGGCCGGCGTGGATGGCGCGACTACGGATTCAGCCTGGTGATTTCCCAATCGGAATTGATCGTACTGCGCCGCCACTGGAAACGGTTGTGCAGCCGCGCCTCCCCGTCCGCCCAGAATTCCAGCTCCAGAGGCTCCAGCCGGAACCCTCCCCAGTAGGGCGGCCGGGGCGGATTATCGCCGTGTTCGGCTTTCGCCTGCTCCAGCGCCGCTTCGAGCGCTTCGCGATTCTCCAGCGGGCGCGACTGGCGCGAGGCCCATGCCCCCAGCCTGCTTTTGGGCGACCGGGAGGCGAAATAGGCGTCAGCCTTTGCGCCGTCCTCGCGGGTGATGAGCCCGCGCGCGCGCACCTGGCGGCGCAGGGATTTCCAGTGGATCACGAACGCAGCCTTGCCCGCGAAATCCAGTTCCCGCGCCTTGGCGCTTTCATAGTTGGTATAAAAGACAAACGCGTTGTCCTCGATCCCCTTGAGCAGGACGACGCGCGCATTGGGCATTCCCGTCTCGTCGACAGTGGCCAGCGCCATGGCGTTCGGATCGTTCAGCTCTTGTGGATCGGCCTCGGACAGCCAGTCACGCACCAGCGCGAAAGGGTCCTCCCCTGCGAAAATTCCGTCCCGGTCTGCCATTGGTTCCCCGCCACCTGTCAGTACGCTACTTCCTGATTCCTATGGAAAATTCCAAGGCAGAGCAACACTGCAATATTTTAGGGCCCTGATACACGCAAGGCGTGTGGCAAGCGGCGCCCGGACAGCGGCCCCTGTCTTGATGCCCTGCGGCCTTTGGCATAGACCTGTCGTAACACTGTTCTGCGAAAGGCGCGTCCCATGTCCAACAACCTTATGACCGGCAAGCGGGGGCTCATCATGGGATTGGCCAACGACAAGTCCATCGCCTGGGGCATCGCGCGCCAGCTGGCCGAGGCCGGTGCCGATCTGGCCTTTTCCTACCAGGGCGATGCGCTGAAGAAACGGGTCGATCCTCTGGCGAAACAGCTCGGCTCGGACATCGTCCTGCCCTGCGACGTCAGCGACGAAGCCTCGATCGACGGGCTTTTCGACGGGCTCAAGGAACATTGGGACTCGCTGGATTTCATCGTCCACGCCATCGGCTTTTCCGACAAAAGCGAATTGCGTGGCCGTTACGTCGATACCAGCCGCGCCAATTTCGCGATGTCGATGGACATCTCGGTCTATTCCTTCACCGCCGTCGTGCAGCGGGCGGAAAAGATGATGACCGAAGGCGGCTCCTGCCTGACGCTCACCTACTACGGCGCGGAGAAGGTGATGCCGCACTATAATGTCATGGGCGTGGCCAAGGCCGCCCTCGAGGCATCGGTACAGTATCTCGCCGAAGATCTGGGCAAGAAGGGCATCCGCGTGAACGCGATTTCCGCCGGCCCGATAAAGACGCTCGCCGCCTCGGGCATCGGTGATTTCCGCTACATCATGAAGTGGAACGAATATAACTCGCCCCTGCGCCGCAACGTGACCATCGACGAGGTCGGCAAATCCGCGCTCTACCTGCTCAGCGATCTCGGCTCGGGCACGACGGGCGAGAATCTGCATGTCGACGCGGGCTACCACGTTGTCGGGATGAAGGCGGTGGACGCCCCGGACATCGAGAAATGATGCCCCGCCGCTGCCCGGCGGGCCACGCACCGGTCGCGGCGTTGCCAAAGCGGGCCAGACCATGACGATTTCCCACCTGCTGGCCTTCAACGCGGTGCTGATCGTGTCGATCCTCAGCCCCGGCGCGGCCTTTCTGACGGCGGTGCGGGCGTCGGTCTCCTACGGGCGCCGCGCGGGGATCGCAACCGGCCTCGGCCTCGGGACGATGGCAAGCCTCTGGACGCTGGCCGCGCTTCTGGGAATGGACGCGATCTTTGCCCTGTTTCCCTGGGCCTTCGCCCTGCTCAAGACGGGCGGCGCGCTGTATCTGATCTGGCTGGCCTACAAGACCTGGCGCGGGGCGGCGTCGCTGCCTTCCGCCACCGGCAGGCCGACCCGCCGCGCCTTCGTGGACGGCTTTCTGGTCAATCTGGGCAATCCCAAGTCGGTTCTCTTCGCGGCCGCCGTGCTGGTCGTGGTTTTCCCGCCCGACCTGACCGCGGGCGAGATCGCGTTTATCACGCTCAATCACCTGACCCTCGAAATCCTCTTCTATACCGGTTGCGCCGTGCTGCTGAATGCCCCCGCCGCGCGCAGTCGCTATCTTGCGGTCAAGCCGCTGCTCGACCGGCTCTCGGCCCTGCTGCTGGGGGCGCTCGGCCTCAAACTTCTGCTTCAAAGGTAACGTCCCGATGTCCGACAAAGTCAAAGATCCCTCCCGCCTGCCGCACGAGAAAGGGTTCCACATCAGCTGGGACCAGATCCACCGTGACAGCCGCGCGCTCGCGTGGCGTCTGGATGGACAGGGGCCCGATGACGGCGGCTGGCGCGCGGTGGTGGCCATCACCCGTGGCGGCATGGCCCCCGCGATGATTGTCGCCCGCGAGCTCGATATCCGCACCGTGGACACGATTTCCGTGAAATCCTACGACCATCAGGACCAGTCCGCGGCCCAGGTGCTCAAGGCGCCCGACGAGGCGCTGATGGGCGACGGCACCGGTATTCTGGTCGTCGACGATCTCGTCGACAGCGGCAAGACGCTGGAACTGGTGCGCAGCCTATACCCCAAAGCCCATTTCGCCACCGTCTACGCCAAGCCCAAGGGCCGCCCGCAAGTCGAAACCTTCATCACCGAAGTCAGCCAGGACACATGGATTTTCTTCCCCTGGGATATGGCCCTGCAATACGTCGAACCCTACCGCGGCAAGGACTGATGGCACACCGCCCTCTCTCCATTTTGCCTTTAAACTCAATCCTGCCCTCTGTGCATCCGGATCGCCCAACATGACCACACCCCGCACCGCAACCACCTTCGCACCGCCGGTGATGGAGGCACGCCGCTGGCTCGACGGTGTGACCTTCCGCGCCGACCGCCCGCTGATCAACGTCAGCCAGGCCGCCCCCGTCGATCCGCCCCACCCGCAGATGCGCGCGGCGATGTCGGCGGCGGTACTGGAAGACGACGACATCCATCTCTACGGGCCGGTGCTGGGTCTGCCCGCCTTGCGCCAGACCCTCGCACAGCGCACCACGGCGATCTACGGCGGCGCGGTCGCGCCCGATCAGGTCGCGATCACCTCGGGCTGCAACCAGGCCTTCGCGGCGGCCATTGCATCGCTCTGCGCCGAGGGAGACGAGGTGATCCTGCCCACACCTTGGTATTTCAATCACAAGATGTGGCTCGATATGGCGGGTGTGCAGGCCGTGCCGCTGGCCTGCGACGACAGCATGCTGCCCAACGTGGAGGCCTGCGCCGCGCTGATCAGCGACCGCACCCGCGCCATCGCACTGGTCACACCCAACAACCCCACAGGACAGGAATACCCCGCTCCCCTGATGGAGGCCTTCTTCGACCTCGCGCAGAGCCGTGGCATCGCGCTGATCGTCGACGAGACATACCGCGATTTCCACCTTCAAAGCGGCGCGCCACACGCGCTCTTCACCCGCGCGGATTGGGACGACACGCTGATCCATCTCTATTCCTTCTCGAAAGCCTACCGGCTGACCGGTCACCGCGTGGGCGCGCTGATCACCTCCGCCGCGCGGCTGGCCGAAGTAGAAAAGTTCCTCGATACAGTCGCCATCTGCCCCAGCCAGCTCGGGCAGCACGCAGCCCTCTGGGGCATGCGCAACCTCGACCAGTGGCTCGCGGGCGAACGCGAGGAGATCCTCTTGCGCCGTGCCGCCATCGCCGAACACTTCCCCCCCTTCGCCGCCGACGGCTGGACGCTGCTGGGTCTTGGCGGGTATTTCGCCTACCTGCGGCATCCCTTCGCGCTCTCCAGCGCCGATCTGGCGCCCCTGCTGGTGCGCGAGGCGGGCATTCTGTGCCTGCCGGGAACCATGTTCCATCCCGACGGTGCGGCCGCCGGCGAAACCGAGCTGCGCATCGCCTTCGCCAATCTCGACGCCACCGGCATCGGCGAGATGTTCGCGCGGCTCGCCAAGCTGGATCTGCCCCGCCGCTAGGCCGCCCTTGCCCCTTGCGGGGCGGTCGCATAGACAGTCGCAAACAGCACGAAAAGGGCGCGTGACATGGCCAAGCGATCGAGCATTTCGAAAACCGCGATGTGGATTCTGATGGGGCTTTTGTTCCTCGGTCTGGGCGGCTTTGGCGCCGTCAACCTGAGCGGCAACATCCGCACCATCGGCACCGTCGGGGACAAGTCGATTGCCGTGGATACTTACGCGCGCGAGTTGCAGCAGGAATTGCGCGCCATCGGCCAGCAGACCGGTGAGGCGATGACATTCCAGCAGGCCCAGCAACTGGGCCTCGACCGCGCGGTACTGGTGCGGCTGATGCGCGACCGCGCGCTCGACCACGAGGCGGACCAGATCGGCCTGTCCATCGGGGATGCGGCGCTGCGCGAACGCATCGTGTCGATCCCCGCCTTTCAGGGGCTGGACGGCACCTTCGATCGCGATGCCTATGCCGACACGCTCAACCGCGTGGGCCTTGGCGAGGCCGAATTCGAAACCGACCTGCGCAACGAAGCCGCCCGCCAGATCCTTCAGGGCGCGGTGACAAGCGGCGTGGAGATGCCCGCCGCCTACGCCGAAACCCTTGTGGCCTACGTCGGAGAGACCCGTGATTTCACTTGGGTCCGTCTGGACGAGACCATGCTGGAAGAGCCTGTCGAGGACCCCGAGACAGAGGCCTTGCGCGCCTATTTCGACGCCAACACCGGTGATTTCACCCTGCCCGCCACAAAGCGGATCACCTATGCCATGCTCTCGCCCGCCGACATCATCGACACCGTCGAGTTGCCGGAAGAAGAACTGCGTGCCGAATACGCGGCCCGCGAAGCCCAGTACAACCAGCCCGAGCGGCGGCTGGTCGAGCGTCTGGTCTTTGCCAATCAGGAGGCCGCCGACCGCGCCGCGGCAGCGCTGGAAGTCAACGGCAGCACCTTCGAGGCGCTGGTCGAGGAGCGCGGCCTGTCGTTGCAGGACATCGATCTGGGCGATGTAGCCCGCAGTGATCTGGGTGCCGCCGCCGACGCGGTCTTCAGCGCCGAGGCGGGCAGCGTGGTCGGCCCCGCGCCCACACCGCTCGGCCCCGCGCTGTTTCGTGTGAACGCCGTGCTGCCCGCGCAGGAAATCACCTTCGAGGAAGCAGAGCCGGAATTGCGCGACGCCCTTGCCACCGACCGCGCGATCCGCGTGGTCGAGGCGATGGCCGAGGACTTCGACGACCGCCTTGCGGGGGGCGCGACCCTCGAACAGCTGGGCGAGAATACCGAGATGACGGTCCGACAAATCGACTGGACCGAAGAGACCAGCGACGACATTGCCGCCTACGAAGGTTTCCGCGCGGCGGCCCGTGACCTCGCCGAGGGCGATTTCCCGCAGATCCGCCAGCTTGCGGATGGCAGCGTCTTCGCGATGCGTCTCGACGAATCCCTGCCCGAGCGCCCCGCCACTTTCGAGGAAGTGCGCGAGGAGGTCACGCAGGCATGGCGCAACGAGCGCATCGTCACCCGCCTGACCGCCCGCGCCGAAGAAATCGCAGCGGCGCTGGCGAACGGCACATCGCTGGCCGAACAGGGGCTGAACCCGCAGACCGTGACCGACCAGGACCGCAGCGCCTTTATCACCGGCACGCCGACCGGCTTCATGAACGAGGTCTTCGAAATGGATCTGGATGAGACCCGCGTTCTTCCGGGTGCACAATCCGTGGCGCTGGTGCGCCTCGATGCCGTCAATCCCGCCTCCGAGAACGCGCAGGCACAGGCGCTGGCCGACCAGCTGCGCGAACAGCAGAACGAGGCGCTGTCGCGCGCCCTGTTCAGTGTCTACGCGCAGGATGTTCTCAACCGCGCGGGACAGGCCATCGACCAGCGTGCGATCAACGCCGTGCATGTGAATTTCCAGTAACATGGCGCTGACACCCGACTTCCCCGCCTTCGAAGCCGCCTATGCCGCCGGTCGGCATCAGGTGGTCTTTACCCGCCTCGCCGCCGATCTCGACACGCCGGTGTCGCTGATGCTCAAGCTGGGGGGTGCGGCCGAAAACGCCTTCATGCTCGAATCCGTCACCGGCGGAGAGGTGCGCGGGCGCTATTCGATCATCGGGATGAAGCCAGACCTGATCTGGCGCTGCCGTGGCGAAACCTCCGAGGTCAACCGCGCCGCCCGCTACGATCCCGATGCGTTCACGCCGATGCAGGGCAATCCGCTCGACTCGCTGCGCGCGCTGATCGACGAAAGCCGCATCGAGTTGCCCGAGGGTCTGCCGCAGGCGGCGGCGGGTCTGTTCGGCTATCTCGGCTACGACATGATCCGGCTGGTAGAACGCCTGCCGGACGTCAACCCCGATCCGCTGGGCCTTCCGGATGCGATGATGCTGCGCCCGTCGGTGATTGCCGTGCTGGACGGGGTGAAGGGCGAAGTGACCGTCGTGTCCCCCGCATGGGTGACCGAAGGCCAGAGCGCGCGCGCCGCCTACGCGCAGGCGGCCGAGCGCGTCATGGATGCGGTGCGTGATCTCGAACGCGCGCCGGCCAGTGCCACCCGCGATCTGGGCGATGCGGCGCCCGCCCCCGAACCGGTGAGCAACTTCACCCGCGACGGATACAAGGCCGCCGTCGAGAAAGCCCGCGACTACATCAAGGCGGGCGATATCTTTCAGGTGGTGCCAAGCCAGCGGTGGGCGCAGGAATTCCGCCAGCCGCCCTTCGCGCTCTACCGGTCGCTTCGCCGCACGAATCCCTCGCCGTTCATGTTCTATTTCAACTTCGGCGGCTTCCACATCGTGGGCGCGAGCCCCGAAATCCTCGTCCGGGTCTTCGGGCAGGAAATCACCATCCGGCCCATTGCGGGCACCCGCCCCCGGGGCGCCACGCCGGAAGAGGATCGCGCGCTCGAAGCCGACCTGATGGCGGACGAAAAGGAACTGGCCGAGCACCTTATGCTGTTCGATCTGGGCCGCAACGATGTGGGCCGTGTCGCCAAGATCGGCACTGTGCGCCCGACCGAGGAATTCATCGTCGAGCGCTACAGCCACGTGATGCATATCGTGTCGAACGTTGTGGGCGAGTTGGCCGAGGACAAGGACGCGCTCGATGCCTTCTTTGCGGGGATGCCCGCAGGCACCGTTTCGGGCGCGCCGAAAGTCCGCGCCATGCAGATCATCGACGAGCTGGAACCCGAAAAGCGCGGTATCTACGGTGGCGGTGTCGGCTATTTCAGCGCGGGCGGCGACATGGATATGTGCATCGCCCTGCGGACCGCCGTAATCAAGGACGAAACGCTTTATATTCAGGCCGGTGGCGGCGTCGTATACGACAGCGACCCCGAAGCCGAGTATATGGAAACCGTCCATAAATCCGGCGCGATACGCCGCGCCGCCGAAGACGCAGCACGCTTCGGCGGGGGCGGCAGTAACCGCTAGAAGCGGTTCAGCGGTATCTTGAGATAGCGGTTCCCGTCGCCTTCGGCGTCGGGAAGACGGCCCGCGCGAAGGTTAATCTGCAACACTTCCAGCATACGGTCCGGCAGGGTCAGCGTCGCATCGCGGCTCTCGCGCAGCGCGATATAGCTGTCGCGATCGGTGCCTCCGCCCAGATGGATGTTGTGGCGCCGCTGCTCGGCGACCGTGGAGTCCCACTGCGGCATCTTGCGGTATTCGGTGCCGTAATCGTGGCCGATGAACAGCCGCGTATGCTCCGGCAGCGCGAGGATCGACTGGAGCGATTGCCACAGATCGCTGGCCGATCCGCCGGGGAAGTCCGCGCGCGATGTGCCCGCATCCGGCTGCATGAAGGTATCGTGCACGAATGCCGCATCCTTGCCCACCACATAGGTGATCGACCCCAGTGTGTGCCCCGGCGACAGCATCACCCGCACGTCCAGAGATCCTATGCGAAACCTGTCCCCGTCCTCGAACAGGCGATCGAAATCGCGGTCGGGGTCGAAACTGTCCGGCAGGTTGTAAAGGTCGCGCCACAGCTCGGCGATGTCACGCACCCGCGCGCCGATGGCATTGGGCACGCCAAGCCTCTCGCGCAGGAAGGATGACGCCATAAGGTGATCCGCATGGGGGTGGGTGTCGAGGATCCATTCAATCTCGACCCCTTCGCTTTCGGCGAAACGCAGGATCGCTTCGGCACTGGTGCTGTCGGTCGAGGCCGATTGCGGATGAAAGCTCAGCACCGTGTCGATCAGCGCGCCCTTGCGCGTCTGTGGATCGACGGCAAGGTACTGGATGCTGCCGGTCGGTGCGTCGTAAAAGCCCGTGATTTCAGCGGAACCGGCCCCCGCAGAAGGGCTCGTGCGCGAGAGGAACATGGTGTTTCCTTACATATTTCATCTTGGCACTATAATGCAGACGCTTGGCATCAGTTCCCACCCCGTTTCGCGGGTGTACACCACAGTGCGGGCCGGCCCGAAACCCCAAGAGGCCCCGCAGCCGGTTTACAACTGGTCGAGCAGAACCGCCGATACCGGTGCGAGCGCCACGCTGCTTGCGCGGTCCGCAAGGCCCCAGACCAGCAGCGCCTTTACGGTCTCGGGGCGCAAACGGCCCAGCATGATGACCGCGCCCTCCTGCCCCGCCTTGAACGCGGCCTGATCGAGGAACCGCCGGATCACCCGCGCGTCCTGACCGTTGCTGTCGAAATCGCGGAACACGGGTGCGGCCGGAACGCCCTCCTTGACCGCGAGCTTTGGCATGCTGTCGAGCCCCTTGCTCTGCGCGACCAGTCCCAGACCCTCGCTCTTGAGGATCTGCGTCACCTGATCGGCGGTTTCGCGGCTGGCTTGCAGCCCCTCGCCGGTCCCGTCCAGAACGCCGACGACTTCTGTCAGACCGCCAAGGGCGACGCCCAGCGATACCTCGGCGTCCGCAGGCCGCGCGCCGGTGGGCAAATCGACCATGGCAAGCACCTCGAAGCCTTCCGCACGGTAGCGCGCCATCCGCTCTGCCGCATCGGGCAGATTGGCCGCAACCGCGAAGCTGACGGGATAGGGAAAGCTCGACAGTGCCGGAAGCCCGATTTCACCACCGGCAAGGTCCACACCCTCGTCAATCAGGACAATGCTCATCAACGGTTTGTCCTGCGGATTCTCGAAGGGTGCGGCGAACCGCCGGATCGGCGGAAGCTCCGCGCCCTCGTCCGCGGATTCGGTCATGTCGATGGTTTCGATGTCGGTGGTTTGCGGGGCGGGATTGATCAATGTGTTTGCCGGTGTCCCGATGCGCGGCCGCGAGTTGGCGGTTTGCGCCACACCCTGTGTGCCCGGCACGGCCAGAACGCGCGGGCGATCGGACTGTGCGGTCCGTCTGTCCGCCGGCAATGCCTCATCGCTTTCGGTCTGGGCCGGTTCATCCGTTCCGGTGGTGCCGGTGTCTGGCACAGCGGCGGGCGCCGGATCAGGCGCCGCTGGCGCAGGCTCCACCACGACAAAGCTCTCCCCGTCTTCCGGCACAACCGTAGGCAGCGGGGCCGCCGCCGTGGTGTCGACGCCTGGGTCGGCGGTGTCATCGGGGATCATCGGGGCCAGCGCCTGCGGGTTCGGCAATACGGGCTCGTCCTCTTCGGCAACCGGGGCCACGGTCGGCGGCACTGGCGCCGCATCCCCAAGATCGGCCACCGGACCGGTTTCCGGCAGCGAGGGACGATCCGGAATATCGGGTGTTGCATCCGCGACTGTCGTATCTGTCGGGCGCGCGGGCGCCTCGGTGGCGCGGGACACGGTTTCATCCGCTGGCGGGACGGTGACCGGCGCGGGGGCCGGTGCCTGCGCGCTCTCGGTCCGGGGCGGCTCGGAAGTTACGGCGGGCGGCTGCGCAGCTGCGGCGGGCGCTTCTGGCGCGACCTCCTCGGCAGGGGCGCGCAGGGTTACCTGCGGCTGCGTCGAGGTCGCCACGCTGCCGCCTTGCGGCACGACGGTGACGGACGGTGCGGGCAACGGCTCCGGCGCGGGGGCGACACCATCGACAAGCGCGGTCTCGGGCGCGCGCGCCGGCTGGACCGGAACCAGAACGGAGATCGCAACTGCCGCTCCGACGCTGAATACCGCGCCCAATCCGATACCGCTCAACACGCCTCGCGCCATGGTCTGCTCCTCGTGGTCCCGCTCTTTGCCTTCGATACGCGGCTGTCCGCGCTTGTTGCGTCGGTTTATGCCCCTTCAGACCGGCCCGGCTCTTGACCCCATGGGCGAAGCCTGACCATCTGTGCCCCGTACTATACCGCGTCCGGACGCGGTGTCTCCAGTCCTAAAGCGAAGAATGCTCCGAATGCTGCTGCTGATCGACAATTATGACAGTTTCACCTATAATCTGGTCCATTATCTGGGCCAGCTTGGTGCCGAAATGGAGGTGCACCGCAACGACGCGCTGAGCGTCGAGGACGTGCTTGCAAAGCGCCCGAGCGCGATCCTGTTGTCCCCCGGTCCCTGCGATCCCGCCCGTGCGGGCATCTGCGTTCCACTGACGCAGGCGGCGGCGGAAAACCGCATACCGCTGTTGGGCGTGTGCCTCGGCCACCAGACGCTGGGCGAGGCTTTCGGCGGCAAGGTCGTGCGCGCCGCCGACATCGTCCACGGCAAGCTGGGGCAGATGCACCACCACGGAAAGGGTGTCTTCGCGGGTCTTCCCAACCCCTTTGCCGCCACCCGCTACCATTCGCTGATCGTCGAGCGCGAGAGCCTGCCCGACTGCCTCGAAATCACGGCAGGGCTGGAGGACGGGACGATCATGGGGCTGCAACACCGCGAGTTGCCGCTGCACGGGGTGCAGTTCCATCCCGAATCCATCCGGTCCGAACACGGCCACAAGCTGCTGCAAAATTTCCTCGATACGGTGAAGGAGCCGGCATGAGCGAGCGCCTCAAACCCCTGATCGATGCCGCCGCTGACGGGCCGCTGACCCGCCAGCAGGCCGAGGAAGCCTTCCAGATCCTGTTCGACGGCGAAGCAACGCCAAGCCAGATCGGCGGCTTTCTGATGGCTCTGCGCACGCGGGGCGAAACGGTGGACGAATACGCCGCCGCCGCCGCCGTGATGCGCGCCAAGTGCCACAAGGTGAACGCCCCCGCGGGCGCCATCGACATCGTGGGCACCGGGGGCGACGGCAAGGGTACGCTGAATATCTCGACCGCGACGGCCTTTGTCGTGGCGGGGGCCGGTGTCATCGTGGCCAAGCACGGCAACCGCAACCTCAGTTCGAAATCCGGTGCAGCGGATGCGCTGACCCAGATGGGCCTGAAAACCATGGTCGGTGCCAAGGTGGTCGAGGAAGCGCTGAAGGAAACCGGTATCGGGTTCATGATGGCGCCGATGCACCACCCTGCGATCGCCCATGTGATGCCTACGCGGTCTGAACTGGGGACGCGCACGATCTTCAACATTCTCGGGCCCCTGACCAACCCCGCAGGCGTCAAGCGGCAGCTGACGGGTGCCTACCGGCGCGACCTGATCCGCCCCATGGCCGAGACGCTGAAGGCGCTCGGGTCCGAGGCCGCGTGGCTGGTCCACGGGTCGGACGGCACGGACGAGCTGACGATTACCGGCGTCTCCTGGGTGGCAGCGTTGAGCGACGGTGCGATCACCGATACCGAAGTGCATCCGGACGATGCAGGCCTGCCCGTGCATCCCTTCGAGGCGATCGAGGGCGGAACACCCGCCGACAACGCGCGCGCCTTCAACGCGCTCTTGGATGGCGAGCCGTCCGCCTACCGCGACGCGGTGCTGCTCAACAGTGCGGCGGCGATCATGATCGCGGGGGCCTGCGACGACCTGCCAGCGGGCGTTGAGATGGCCCGCGAAAGCATCGATTCCGGCGCCGCCCGCGCCAAGATCACCGCCGTGGCCCGCATCACCCAGAATGCTTGACCAAAGCCGTCTGGGCCGCTGGACAGAGCTGCCCTTCTTTGCGCGCGACCTGCCCGCGATCGAGGCAGCACTCGCTGCCGACACACGCGCGGTCCTGCCGCCCGCCCCGCAGGTTTTCAACGCGCTTGAGCGGGTTCAGCCCGACGAGGTGCGTGTCGTCATCCTCGGGCAGGATCCCTACCACACCCCCGGCAAGGCCGACGGTCTTGCCTTTTCGATCCGCGGTGATTTTCGCGGTAAACTGGACAGTCTGGGAAACATATTCAAAGAGTTGCACAGCGATCTGGGCATCACGCGCACCCGCACGCAACTTGACGACTGGGCCGATCAGGGTGTCTTGCTGCTCAACACCGCGCTGACCGTGCCGGAAGGCGCCGCAAAGGGCCACGCCCGCATCGGCTGGGACGCGCTGACCGCACAGGTGCTGGCGCGTCTGGCGGACAGTCCACGGGCCTATCTGCTCTGGGGCGGCCCCGCCCAGAAGGCGGCAAACACGGTCGATCCCGAGCGGAACCTGAAGCTCGAAACCGCACACCCGTCGCCGCTTTCGGCATATCGCGGGTTCTTCGGGGCGCGCCCGTTCAGCCGTGTGAATGCATGGTTGCAGTCGCGGGGCCACAGCGCCATAAACTGGGGCGATCCGGAGGTGAAATGACCCAAACCATCCTAGAAAAAATCAAGGCGTACAAGCTGGATGAAATCGCTGCCGACAAGGCCGCGACCTCGTTCGAGGATATCGACAGCGCGGCGCGGAATGCCGATCCGGTACGCCCGTTTGCCGACGCGCTTTTCAATGCGTCCATCGAAGGCTACGGCCTGATCGCCGAAATCAAGAAGGCCAGCCCGTCCAAGGGGCTTATCCGTGCCGATTTCGATCCCGCGTCCCTCGCCGCCGCCTATGCGGAGGGTGGTGCCACCTGCCTTTCGGTCCTGACCGACACGCCCAGTTTTCAGGGCGCAAAGGAATTTCTGGTCGCGGCCCGCGCGGCCTGCGACCTGCCGGTCTTGCGCAAGGATTTCATGTACGATCCCTATCAGGTGGCCGAGGCCCGCAGTCTGGGCGCGGATTGCATCCTGATCATCATGGCATCCGTCTCGGACGCGCAGGCAGCCGAGCTTGAGGCCGCCGCAGCGGACTACGGTATGGACACGCTGATCGAGACCCACAACAGCGATGAACTCGAACGCGCGCTCAAACTTGAATCGCGCCTCATCGGGGTAAATAACCGAAATCTCAATACCTTCGAGACCACTCTTGATACGACCCGCGCCCTCGCGAAGCACATTCCGGGCGACCGGATGATCGTCTGCGAGAGCGGCTTGCGCACACCCGAGGATCTGGCCGATATGGCCCGCTTCGGGGCGCGGTGTTTCCTGATCGGGGAAACCCTGATGCGCGCCGATGACGTGGCGCTTGCCACCCGCGACCTGATCGCCGATCCGCTGACCGCAGGAGGCATGTGATGGCGCTGACGCATTTTGACGGGGACGGAAACGCCCATATGGTCGATGTGTCGGACAAGGCGGTCACCGCCCGTGTGGCGACGGCCGAAAACCACATCAAGATGCAGCGCGAAACCTTTGATATCATTACCGAAGGCCGCGCCAAAAAAGGGGATGTGCTTGGTGTCGCGCGTCTGGCGGGCATCATGGCGGCCAAGCGCACATCCGATCTGATCCCGCTGTGCCATCCGCTCCCGATCACGAACGTCAGCGTCGATCTGGAACCGGACGCGGACCTGCCCGGCATCCGCATCACTGCCACGGTCAAGACCACCGGCCAGACCGGCGTCGAGATGGAAGCGCTGACCGCCGCCTCCGTCGCCGCGCTCACGGTCTATGACATGTCGAAAGCCGTGGACAAGACGATGGAAATCGGCGGCCTGCGCGTCACCCTCAAGGACGGCGGCAAATCGGGCCGGTTCGAGGCCCGATGATCTCTGTCGAGGAGGCGCTCGAGGCGCTCTTTGCCCTCACGAGGGTGATGGAGACCGAGACGGTCCCCCTCAGACGCAGCGCCGGTCGGGTTCTGGCGCGCACCGTCACCGCGCAGCGCACGCAGCCCCCTTTCGCCGCCTCCTCCATGGACGGCTATGCCCTGCGCCGCGCCGAAGTCGAGCCGGACGCGATGTTCAAGGTGGTGGGCGAGGCCGCCGCCGGACACCGTTTCGACGGCACCGTCAAGGCCGGTCAGGCCGTGCGCATCTTCACCGGTGCACCGGTTCCCGAAGGCGCGGATTTCGTGGTGATCCAGGAGGACGTCACACGGCGCGGAAATCTTATCACCCTCGGCCACCGGATCGGTGACAAGGACAATATCCGCCCTGCCGCCGCGGATTTCTCGGCCGGAACCGCCTTTGACGCGCCTCGCATCCTGCGCGCGGCGGACATCGCCCTGCTGGCCGCGATGAACATCGCGAAGGTGCCCGTTTACCGCAAGCCCGTCGTCGCGATCATGGCCACCGGAGACGAATTGGTGCAGCCCGGCGAGGCACCGGGCCCCGACCAGATCATCGCCTCCAACAGCTACGGGCTGGCCGCGCAGGTCGAGGCATTGGGTGCCACCGCCCGCATGATCCCGATTGCGCGCGACACGCAAGAGTCGCTTCGGCGCGGGTTCGAGCTGGCCGCAGGGGCGGACCTGATCCTGACCATCGGGGGCGCGTCGGTGGGCGATCACGATCTCGTCGGCCCTGTCGCCGCCGACCTCGGGATGGAGCAGTCGTTCTACAAGGTCGCCATGCGGCCCGGAAAGCCGCTGATGGCGGGGCGTCTGGGCAAGTCGGCGATGGTCGGACTGCCCGGCAACCCTGTCTCGGCGCTGGTCTGCGGGACGATCTTCGTCGCACCGATGATCCGCGCGATGCTGGGCCTTGGCGCGCGCCCTGCCCCCCGCAGCGCGATGCCGCTGGGCGTGGATATGCCGCAAGGCTCTGGCCGCGAGCACTACATGCGCGCCCGCATCGTGGACGGCCGCGTGATCCCGGCCCAAAGCCAGGACAGCGCGTTGCTGAGCGTGCTGGCCGGTGCGGATGTGCTGGCGATCCGGCCCCCCGATGCCTCGCCCGCGGCTGCCGGCGACATGATAGAGGTCGTCGCGATCTGACAGCCTGTTGACACAAAACAGGAACGTCCCTAGAACAAAAAGGGATAACAGGGATGAGGACCGTTCAGTGCTGACCAAGAAACAACTCGATCTTCTGGCGTTCATTCACAAGCGCGTCCAACGCGACGGGGTGCCGCCCAGTTTCGATGAAATGAAAGACGCGCTGGATCTGCGGTCCAAATCCGGCATTCACCGTCTCATCACAGCATTGGAAGAACGCGGTTTCATCCGCAGGCTGGCCCACCGGGCGCGCGCCATCGAAGTGGTGAAGCTGCCCGACAGCATGGGCGGCAGCGGCTTTACCCCACGGGTGATCGACGGCGACCTGCCGGACACGCCACCGCCACCCGCCGCCGAGCCGGTCACAACGCTCGAGGCGGAGGAGCTGCCCGTCATGGGCCAGATCGCCGCCGGTGTCCCGATCGAGGCGATCAGCCAGCGCAGCCGTGGCGTCACGGTGCCCTCGTCGATGCTCTCCGGGGCCGGGTCGCATTACGCGCTCGAGGTCAGGGGTGACTCGATGATCGAAGCGGGGATCAACAACGGCGACGTCGTGGTGATCCGCGAAACCGCCGTCGCAGACGATGGCGATATCGTCGTGGCACTGGTCGAGGATCAGGAGGCCACGCTGAAGCGGTTCAAGCGGCGCGGCAGCACGGTCGTGCTGGAGGCGGCAAACCCTGCCTACGGCCCGCGCGAGCTGTCTGCCGACAAGGTGAAGGTACAGGGCCGTCTGGTGGGCCTGATCCGCACCTACTGAGACTGCTGCACCGATCCCGCGCGGGCCGTCTGGTAAGGTCCGGCGCGGGATTGCCTGCGCCCCTGTTCCGGCCAATGCGTCCAGAGCCTTTCGCCCGACACGGACCTCGCGGTCCGGTGCAGGACCCAGCCCTGTGGGGTGCGGCGGTATGACAGCGCACCGCTACTGCGCAGATCGGCGATGTCGTGAACGGTGCAGGGCAGGTTTGTCGGGTCCAGCCTCTGTGTGCTGACGACAATCTGGCCTTTCGTGCACCCGCTGAACCCCTGCGCCGCGCGCTTGCCGCGCAGATGGACGACCGAAGCGGTCCCGTCCCCGCCCCAACGCCCTGCCGCGTCGGGCTGGGCCGCGCCATCCCCGTCATTCTCCAACCAGTTCTGGGCAACGAACCCCGCGCCACGCTCCTTGCTGAGCGCGCGGCCCTCGGCGGTCATGACACCCACCAGCCCCCCGTCCGACGCGATCAGCAGATCGGGCCGGTCCTCGCCCACCCAGAGCACGAAGGACGCGGCGACCGCGACCAGCCCGGCCCACCGCAAACGCCCCTGCCAGAGCAGGAAAAACAGCGCCCCGAGCGCTAGAAGCGGCAGCACCCACGGCCCCGGCCCCGGCACGAATGTGCGCGCATCGGGCAAGGACGCGACCGTTTCGGCCACCCACAGGATCCACCGCACACCCAGGCCCATGGCCCACAGGCCGAGCGCCTCAAGCCCGAATGGCGCCAGAACGGCGGCAACTAGGGCTGCGGGGATCACCACCGCGCCCATCAGGGGAACCGACAGAAGGTTCGCGATCAGCCCGTATTGCGCGATGGCGTTGAAATGCGCCGCGGCGATCGGGGCTGTCGCCAGTCCCGCCACGGCGGACGATATGAACACCGCCACCGCCGGGCGCGCCCACGCGGGCCCCAACGGCCACTGCCTGTCGCGGATCACGCCGAAGACAGCCACCAGCGCGGTCGTGGCCGCAAAGGACATCTGGAAACCGGGGCTGAGCAACGCTTCGGGACGCAGCACCAGCACGATCACTGCCGCAACGGCCACGGCGCGCAGGCTGATTGCACGGCGCCCGACCATCAGCGCACAGAGTGCGACGGCGACCATCACGAATGCGCGCTGTGTCGCGACGTTCCCCCCCGACAGCGCAAGATAGCCTGCTGCCACCGCCAATGCGCCTGCGGCGGCGATACTGCGCGTGGGCCAGCGCAGCGCGATGGCGGGCACCAAGGCCATAACCAGCCTGAGCGCCGCAAAGACCACCCCGGACATCAGCCCCATATGAAGCCCCGAGATCGCCAGCAAATGGGCGAGGTTGCTGGCGCGCAGCGCATCCAGCGCCTCTGCGCTCATCCCCGCACGGTCACCGGTGGTGACCGCAGCGGCGAAACCGCCGATGTCACCGGGCAGGACCGCAGTGAACCGAGCCGATGCCGCCTTGCGCAGGCGCGCGACGTGCAGACCACCTGTGCTGTCGGCCACCCCCATCAGCGGTGTCCGGGCATACCCCACCGCCCCGAGCCTGACAAACCACGCGTGCCGCTGGAAATCGAAACCGCCCGGTTCGACCGGGCCCGAAGGCGGCGCCAGATGCGCCGTGACCATCACGCGCAGGCCGGGAAGCGGCGTGATATCGGCGCTGCGGTCCCCGTGCAACGACAGCCGCACCCGCAGCGGCGTGCGCGCGGGTGGCACGCGGTCCAGCCGCACCTCGTCCAGCGTCAGCCGCAGCGCATCGGACTGGCTGCGGTCGATGGCGATGATCCGCCCCTCCACCGCACCATAATAGCGAAACTCAAGCGTCGGCGCCGCAACAAGATAGCTGCGCGCCCCCGCCAGAAGCATCCCAGCCGCGACCAGCAGGAGCGCCGTTGCAAAGGGCCTGATCCCTTCTGGCAGCCGTCGCGCAGGCACGCACAGAGCAAGGACCGCAAGCGCGCCGTAAACCAGCGACAGCCGGGACGGATCGGACGGCAGGATGAAATAAAGGCCGATGCCCACGGCAAGCAGGATCGGCACCCAGCCAAACAGGGCGCCCCGCTGGGCGCGCATCATGGTCAGCAGTAGCCCTGCGTCCCGCATAGCTTGCCCCCGTTGGCCGCGCTGGATAGACAGACGCAAATACGCGCGGCCCCAGCCTAGCGGTCCCGTGGTTACCAAACGGTAAACGTGACCTAAGTGTTAAGACCGCAATGCCCGCCCCACTCCGAAAGGACTGCTTATGTGCTCTGATATCGTGACCCGCTTCGCCCCTTCCCCGACGGGATTCCTGCACATCGGCGGCGCGCGCACGGCGCTGTTCAACTGGCTCTACGCACGCGGGCGCGGCGGCAAATTTCTGTTGCGCATCGAGGATACGGACCGCGTACGCTACACCCCCGAAGCGACAGAGGCGATCCTGCAGGGGCTCGACTGGCTGGGTCTGGACCATGACGGCGACGTGGTAAGCCAGCACGATCAGGCGCCGCGGCATGTTGAGGTGGCTCACCAGCTGCTGGAAAAGGGCGCCGCCTTCAAATGCTTCGCAACCCAGGAAGAGATCGAAAGCTTCCGCGAAGAGGCCCGCGCGGCCGGACGCAGCACGCTCTATCGCTCGCCTTGGAGAGATGCGGATCCCTCCACGCATCCCGATGCGCCCTATGTCATCAGGATCAAGGCCCCCGACGGCGGCGAAACCGTGATCCGTGATGCCGTGCAGGGCGATGTGACCATCGACAATGCACAGCTGGACGACATGATCCTGCTGCGCTCTGACGGGTCGCCCGTCTATATGCTGGCGGTGGTGGTCGACGATCACGACATGGGCGTGACCCATGTGATCCGCGGGGACGATCACCTCAACAACGCGGCGCGGCAGATGATGATCTATCACGGCATGGGCTGGGATGTGCCGGTGTGGTCGCACATCCCGCTGATCCACGGCCCGGACGGCAAGAAGCTGAGCAAGCGCCACGGCGCTCTGGGGGCCGAAGAGTACCAGAAGATGGGCTATCCGGCTGCGGGGATGCGCAACTACCTCGCCCGCTTGGGATGGAGCCACGGCGACGACGAATTCTTTACCGACGCGCAGGCGCGTGAATGGTTCGATATCGACGGGATCCGCCGCAGCCCCGCGCAGTTCGACCTCAAGAAGCTGGAAAACATCTGCGGGCAGCATATCGCCATCGCCGATGATGCCGCATTGCGGCAAGAGACCGAAGACTACCTCGCAGCGGCCGGACTTCCGCCGCTGAGTGCCGAACAATCCAGCGGTCTTGAACGTGCGATGTACTGCCTGAAGGAAAGGGCCAAGACACTGCCGGAACTGCTTGAAAAGGGGCACTTTGTTCTGACATCCCGCCCGATCGAGCCGGATGAGAAATCGGCAAAGCACCTCGATCCGGTATCCCGTGGTATGCTGGGAGAATTGACGCCGCAGCTGCAAGGTGTTAGCTGGGAACGCGAAACGCTCGAAGGGGTTTTGAACGCTTTTGCAGAGGCGCGAGACGTGAAGTTCGGCAAGCTTGCCGGACCGCTGCGCGCCGCACTCGCAGGCCGCGCCGTGACCCCTTCGGTTTTTGATATGATGCTGGTGCTGGGACAGGACGAAACCCTCGCCCGCCTCCAGGATGCCGCATCCGGTTGACAGTGCTTGCCTGTCATAAAGGATCGCAAAGATAATGAAGAACGGACCCTCCCGGCATGCGCCGCGAGACAGTCCGACAGGCGCATGAGCCGCCCAAGACCAACCTAGAAGGGACCACGCATGGTAGAGAGTACAAAATCCGCAAAGCTGACAATCGGGGACAAGACCGTCGATCTACCGATGTTCACACCAACGTCCGGCCCCGATGTTGTCGATATCCGCAAGCTCTACGCGCAGGCCGGCGTGTTCACCTACGATCCGGGCTTTACCTCGACCGCGTCCTGCGACAGCACGATCACCTTCATCGACGGTGACGAGGGCATCCTGACCCACCGCGGCTATCCCATCGGGGAGCTGGCCGAAAACTCGCATTACCTCGAAGTCTGCTACCTGCTGCTCTACGGGGAGCTGCCCTCCCCCGCGCAGCTGGAGGATTTCGAGGACCGCGTCACAAACCACACCATGCTGCACGAGCAGATGATGAACTTCTTCCGCGGCTTCCGCCGCGACGCGCACCCGATGGCCGTCATGGTGGGTGTCGTGGGTGCAATGTCCGCCTTCTATCACGACAGCACCGACATCAACGACGAATGGCAGCGCGAGGTCGCGTCGATCCGCCTGATCGCCAAGATGCCGACCATCGCCGCGATGGCCTATAAATACACCATCGGTCAGCCGTTCATCTATCCGCGCAACGATCTGGATTATGCGTCGAACTTCCTGCGCATGTGCTTTGCCGTGCCGGCAGAGGAATATGTCGTCGATCCGATCCTCAGCCGCGCGATGGACCGTATCTTTACCCTGCATGCGGATCACGAACAGAACGCGTCGACCTCGACCGTGCGACTGGCGTCTTCGTCGGGGGCGAACCCCTTCGCCTGCATCGCGGCGGGCATCGCGTGCCTCTGGGGTCCCGCCCACGGTGGTGCGAACCAGGCGTGCCTGGAGATGCTCAAGGAGATCGGCACACCCGACCGCATCCCCGAATTCATCGCCCGCGCGAAGGACAAGAACGACCCATTCCGCCTGATGGGTTTCGGCCACCGCGTCTACAAGAACTTCGACCCCCGCGCGACCGTGATGAAGCAGTCGGCGGACGAGGTTCTGGAACTGCTGGGCGTGGAAAACAATCCGATCCTTCAGGTCGCCAAGGAACTGGAGAAACAGGCTCTCGAAGATCCGTATTTCGCGGACAAGAAGCTGTTCCCGAACGTAGATTTCTATTCCGGCATCATCCTCGAAGCGATGGGTTTCCCGACATCGATGTTCACACCGATCTTCGCGCTGGCGCGCACTGTCGGCTGGATTTCGCAGTGGAAAGAGCAGCTTACAGATCCCCAACTGAAAATCGGGCGCCCGCGCCAGCTGTATCTCGGCGAAGGCCAGCGGTCCTACGTGGATATCGAAAACAGATAAGTGCCCCTCAGGGGATGTTCCTGACCCCGGCAGCGTCGCTGTCGGGGTTTTTCTTTGCGCTCAGGTGGGTCAAACACCGGAGCACGCCCGCACGAATGGACCGTCGAGCGATGCGATCCGGGCGCGAGCGAATCAACGCAGGCTCCGTGATCACAGCTGTCGCCAATCCCCTCGCGGCGACGCGATTGTGCACCGCGCCCTCGGGCAAACAAGGCGATATTCTGCGCAAAGAAGGCGAAATTGGGGCATTGTTTCAGCCTCAGCCACAATAGTTAACGTACGCTTGACCGGTTGCCAAAACAGGCCCTAACTGACCTCAATCATGCATTAGGGGATACTGCCATGTTGATGTTACTTGGGTTACTGCCGCTCGCCCTGATCGGTTTCGTGTTCGACAGCGACACCGATGACGACGAAAATTCGATCACCGAAAACGGCACGGAAGGCAACGACACGATTGCCGGCGAAACCGGAGATGACTTCATCGACGGTGAAGGTGGTGACGATCTTCTGTCGGGCCTTGCGGGTGACGACACGATCTTTGGCCGCGACGGCGACGACGTGCTGGAAGGCGCAGATGGCCGCGACATGCTGTGCTCGGGCGATGGCGAAGATATCGTGACCGGCAACCGGGGCAGCGACCTCATCGAGGGTCAGGGCGGCGACGACTGGGTATCCGGCGATTACGGTTTTGATACCGTGCGCGGCGACGAAGGCGACGACACCGTGATCGGCGGTCGAGGCTCCGATACCGTGGTCGGCGGCGAAGGCGATGACCTGATCTTTGGCGGCATCCTGCAGGGCATCCCGCTGAGCCTTGAAGAAATGGCCGAAGTCCGCGACGGCGCATCCCTTGCCGAAGTCAACGGCGGCATCGACATGCGTGCCGACAGCCTTGGCAACGCCCTGCGCGGTGGCGATGGCGACGACGACATCATCCTGGGCGATCTGGATGTTGCCACCGGCAACGCCGGTGCGGACACCTTCCACATCATGTCCGAACAGCGCATCGGCGAGCCTTCGCAGATCAACGACTACAGCCCCGGCAGCGATGCGATCACCATCATCGTGGAAAATACCGAGGCCGAAGCCGATATCACGGTCACAGCCGACGGTCCGAATGCGATCATCAGCCTGAACGGCGTGATGCTCGCGACGGTCAACAACGCCGCGGACATCCTTCAGGCCAGCGATATCACCCTGATTGCCGAAGATACCGTCGAGGCGATGTTCGATCCGAACGCTGCGGCGGCTGCCTAAATTCCTGTCGCGGGTGGCGTGTTTCTGCCACCCGCAGTTCCCCCTCCAGACCACCACAGGAGACCCCCATGGCATCCTCTACCCCCCCATCATGCTACGAATGGTCCAAGGCCAAGGGTCTGCCCACCGCTTCGGAATGTGAAAAAGGCCCGAAAGGTGCATTGATCCCGGACCGCAACAAAGAGCATGACCACATCGCGGTCGTCTACGATCAGGGCGACACGCCACCGGAAATAACGATCAAGCAGATTTCGGGAACCGTGCATACGGTTCTGGCAGATGGCATCGCGGTGGCCGTTATCGCGGACACCACCGGCAAGGCGCCCAATGTCGCCGATGTCCTTCTGGTAGAGCGGCGCGGCTGAACCGCACCGCCCCTTATCCTGAAAAGCTCTAGCGCCCCTCGAATTTCGCGGGGCGTTTTTCCATGAAGGCCAGTACACCTTCCTTGAAATCGCGCGACTTGCCGCATTTGCCCTGTTCGCGCGCTTCGAGCGAAAGCTGGTCTTCGAACGAATTCTCCCAACTGTCGCGGATCGTCTGCTTCACCGCCGCGTAGGCCGCGGTCGGGCCCGCAGCAAGATGCGCAGCCTTCGATTTCCAGTGCTCCTCGAACTCGGCGTCGGGCACACATTCCCAGATCATGCCCCAATCGTCGGCCTGCCGCGCGCTGATCTTGTCCGCGAAAAGCGCCGCCCCCATGGCCTTGGCCATGCCCATCTGGCGCGGCAACACATAGGTCCCACCAGCGTCGGGGATCAGGCCGATCCGCGTGAAAGCCTGAAGGAAATAGGCGCTCTCGGTGGCGAAAACGACATCGGCAGCAAGGGCGATATTCGCCCCTGCCCCCGCCGCAGGGCCATTCACGGCGGCAATCGTGGGAACAGGGCAGTTCACGATCGCGCGCAGCAACGGTGCGTATTCGTCGCGCAGCGTCCGCTCCAGATCGATCGAGCCCGCGCTGGCGCGGTCCCCCAGATCCTGACCCGAACAGAATGCCTTGCCCGCGCCGGTGATCACGACGACGCGCGCTTCCTCGCCGCCGGTGCGGACCGCGTGTTCGATTTCGGCCCGCATCTGGGTGGTCAGCGCATTGTACTTGTCGGCACGGTTCAGCGTCACGACGGCAACGCCATCGGTCAGGTCATAGGTGATCGTCTGGTAATCCACGAAAAAATCCTCACGTTTCGGTGTCGAACGCGACTTTAGCACAGCAGGTCAGCGCCGCCAGCGCCAACCGGACGTCAGCGGTGCAGGATTTCTTCGAGCTCTTTCGCCTCTTCGGGGCTGAGGCCCGCGTCTTGCGGTGCAGGCGCCGTGGACCGCCGCCGCAGGTATGCCGCCCCTACCCCACCGGCGAGAAGCAGCATCAAGGGCCCCGCGCCCCAGAGGATCCAGTTCGCCCCGCCCGTGGTCGGGGTCAGAAGCACGTACTCGCCGTACCGGTCCACGATGAAAGCGACGGCTTCGTCGTCACTGTCGCCCGCGACCAGACGTTCGCGCACCAGAAGGCGCAGATCCTTGGCCAGCGAGGCGTTGCTTTCGTCGATGCTTTCGTTGCGGCAGACCAGACAGCGAAGGCCCTTTGACAGATCGCGCGCGCGTTGCTCCAGCACCGGATCGTCGAGCATTTCATCGGGCTCGACCGCTGCCAGCGGTGTGGCAAGCAGCATCAGGATCAGCGCAAGGGTTCTCATTCCGCGGGCACCGGTTTCGCGGTGTCACGCCGTGCGCCTGCGGCCACGCGGAACCTGCGGTCCGTCAGGCTCAGGAAGCCGCCAAGGGCCATCAAGGCCGATCCGATCCAGATCCAGTTGGTCATCGCCTTGATGTAGGTCCGCACGGCCCACCCGCCGCCGTTCTGTTCATCGCCGATCACCAGATACAGGTCGCGCGCCAGCGTCTGGTGGATCGCGGCCTCGGTGGTGGGCATCTGCGCCACGGGATAGAACCGCTTTTCGGGCAGAAGCGTTGCGATGAATTCGCCGTCACGGACCACGTCGATGGTCGCGCGCGTTGCGACATAGTTCGGCCCGTCAAGGTCTTCGACCCCGCGCAGGGTCATCTCGTATCCGCCGACCTCGAATGGCACATCGACGCGGGCCACGCGAATATCCTCGACCGTGTAGGCGGTCAGCCCCGCAATTCCCATCATCGTCACGCCCAGACCTGCGTGGGCGACGGCCTTGCCCCAGTCAGCCCGTGGCAGCCGCATCAGGCGCGACACCCGCGTGCCAATGAGGCCGCGACCCGTCCGTTGCATTAGATCAATCGCCACGCCCATCAGGATCCAGGCGGCAAGGAACATGCCGATCGGCCCGATCAGGCTGCGGCCCGTCTGCATTGCCCAGACAAGCCCACCGATCGCGATTGCCAGCACCAGCGCCATCCGCAGCGGCCGCAGGGCGCGCGCCAGATGCGCCCGTTTCCAAGGCAGCGCGGATCCCAGCGGCAGCACGATCCCCAAGGCGACCATGAAGGGCGTGAACGCCATGTTGAAAAACGGGGGTCCCACGCTGAGCTTGCGGTCAAAGAACATCTCGGCCAGCAGCGGCCACATGGTGCCAACGAAAACCACGAAACACGACACCGCCAGCAGCAGGTTGTTCACCACCAGCGCGCTTTCGCGGCTTTCCAGTGAAAAGACACCCTTCGCCTCCATCGCGCTGGCGCGCAGGGCAAAGAGGATCAGCGCGCCGCCCATGAAGAACGCCATGATCGCAAGGATGAACACGCCGCGTTCAGGATCGTTGGCGAAGGCGTGCACCGATGTCAGCAGCCCCGACCGCACGATGAATGTCCCGATCAGCGAAAAGCCGAAGGCAAGGATCGCCAGCAGGATTGTCCAGCTTTTCAGCGCCTCGCGCTTTTCCACCACGATGGCGGAGTGCAGCAAGGCAGCGGCCAGAAGCCACGGCATGAAGGACGCGTTCTCGACCGGATCCCAGAACCAGAAGCCGCCCCAGCCAAGCTCGTAATAGGCCCACCACGATCCCAATGCGATCCCGATGGTCAGGAAGACCCACGCTGCCAGCGTCCACGGGCGCACCCAGCGGCCCCATGCCGCGTCTACCCGCCCCTCGATGAGGGCCGCGACGGCAAAGCTGAACGCCATGCTCAGCCCCACATAGCCGAGGTAGAGAAACGGCGGATGGAACGCGAGGCCGGGATCCTGCAACAGCGGGTTGAGGTCCTGACCGTCAAAGGGCGGCACGACCAGGCGGGCGAACGGATTGGAGGTGAGCAGGATAAAGAGCAGGAACGCCACCCCGATCGCGGCCTGAACGCTGAGTACCCTTGCGCGCAGGCTGTCGGGCAACTGCGCGCCGAACCACGCGGCCATGGCGCCGAACAGCGACACGATCAGCACCCAGAGCAGCATCGACCCCTCGTGGTTGCCCCATGTGCCGCTGATCTTGTAGAGCATCGGCTTCATCGAGTGGCTGTTTGCCGTCACGACAGCGAGGCTGAAATCCGAGACGATGAAAGCGTGGGTGAGCGCACCGAACGACAGCGCCACCAGCACGAATTGCAGCGATGCCGCAGGTTCGGCGACCGCCATCCAGCCGGGCCAGCCCTTCGCCGCGCCCACCATCGGGACGATCATCTGCACGACGGCCACCCCGAGGGCGAGCAACAAGGCGAAATGTCCAAGCTCTGTAATCATGTGGCGTATATAGCCGCCACATGCCCCTCTTCCAATGACTTATCGCAGGGCAGTTCGCCGCAGTCAGCGTGCCGCGCGCCAGTCGTCGAGCGCCGGGTTCGCTTCGGATCGCAGGGCCTGCGCGGCGGCCCGTACATCGGGGCCGGGATCTGCCGCGCCGATGCTGTCCGCGCGCATCCGGCCGATCATGGCGATAGTGTCGACCACCGGCTGCACATGGGCGACAGTCTGCACGATACTGCGCTGAAATTCCTGCGCTTTCACCTGATGCCGCGCCCCGAAATAGAAGGACACGATAACCCCCAGCAGCCACCACAGCGGCTCCGGCACCAGCGCGATGCCCTGCATCCGCTGCGCAAACCACAGGGGGGCGACCATCGCAGAGACAAAGAGCCCCAGCGTGCCTAATGCCAGCGCCGGACGCGGCACCCGGTTCAACCCGTCCATGAACCGGTCAAAGCCCCCCTTGGAGGGTGCAGAAAACTCCGCGCCATACTGGCTCATCGCCTGTTTCTGGACCTCAGCACCCCGTGCGGCACCCGCTTCGGCATTCTCGCGAAACACCTCGACGGTGTCGCGAAGCACGTTGCGTTCGCCCCCGAAGACCGTGTTGAAGACCCGTTCGATCAACCCCATGGCGCAGTCCTTTCGCGAAATTCCGCTGTGGTCATGTGATAGCGCGGAGAGATGAACTCCTCGGCGCGTTTGATCCAGCCGCCCTTGCCGCCGGCGCGGGTCCGCGCGTATTTGCGACTGGCGGTCCGCCGGTCCGCAAGGCGGAAGTAGTAATTCCGCCGCGCGATGCCGTAGGCATCGACCAGATGATCGGGCGAGGCGTTGAAAGCCGCCCGCGCGGCGGCAACGCTCTGCGGCCCGAGCGCGCCATCCACGACCACGGCAAAGCCCATATCCGTCAGCAGGTTTTGCAGGATCTTCACCGCATTGGCACCCGCGTTGACGTACATGTCAAAGACCGACGCCTGAAGCGGTTGCGGCAGCTCCGCGATCAGCGGACGGGAGTAGTAATGCTTGAGAAAGATATCGACAGCCTGCTTGCGGTCGAGCTTGCGCACATCGGCGGCGGTGATCGCGCCGTCGTTGTCCAGATCGAGGCCCAGACGCCGCATGGTGTGGATCGTCACCCCGAAGTTCGTCGGCCCGCCCGGATCATCGGGATCGTTCACATAGCCGCCCTCGCGCTGGACGATTTCTTCGGCAATTTGTCTGACAGACTGCATGGCTTTCCCCCTTCAGGTCGGGGAACAAGCTGCGGCAGGACAGGTTAACGCAGGCTCACCTCAGCGTACGCTCAGCTGTCGGGTTCTTTGTAGACGCCCTGTTCCTTCAGCGCGTCCACGACTTCCTTGGGCATGTAGGTCTCGTCGTGTTTTGCAAGTATTTCAGTGGCCTGAAAGACGCCGTTGATGTAGGAGCCGGTACCCACCATGCCTTGGTTCTCTTCAAAGAGATCGGGCAGCACCCCTGAATAGACAACCGGAACGGAGGCGCCGCCATCGGTCACGGAAAAGCTGATCTGCTCGCCCTCGCCGCGCCGCAGGGTGCCTTCCTCGACCAGACCACCGATGCGGAATACCTCGGTCGGTCCGGGCGGTTCGGCAATGATCTGCGACGGCGCGCGAAAGAAATTGATCCCGTCGCGCATACCGTATCCGATCAGTGCGGTTGCGGCGATCAGTGCCACAACCGCCACTGCAATCACCTGTATACGGCGCTGCTTTTTCAGGCTTTTCATCTGATCCTCACGGGAAAAGAGGGGCCATCATCAATCCCTCGGTCTCCTCGATACCTAACATCAGATTGGCATTTTGCAACGCCTGGCCCGATGACCCCTTCGTGAGGTTGTCGAGCGCCGCCACGACGATCGCGCGCCCCTCGATCCGGTCACCGCTGACACCGATGTGGCAGAAGTTCGATCCGCGGATGTGCCGCGTACTCGGCGCTTCGCCGAAGGGCAGCACCTCAAGGAAGGGCTCGCTGGCATAGGCCGTCTGCAAGGCGGCATGGATCGCCTGCGGATCCCCCTTGACGTAAACGGTGGCAAGGATGCCACGGTTGGCGGGCACGAGATGCGGCGTGAACTGCACCTTTACGGGCCGTCCGGCAACGGCGGAAAATTCCTGATCGAATTCGCCCAGATGCCTGTGCGTGCCGCCCAGTGCATAGGCGTGATAGCCTTCCGACAGTTCCGCGTGCAGCAGGTTTTCCTTCAGCGACCGCCCCGCCCCCGATACCGCGCACTTCAGGTCGAGGATGATGTCGTCGAGGTCGATCAAACCGCGCTCGATCAGCGGGCGCAGAGCGAACTGGCCGGTCGCGGCATTGCAGCCGGTTCCGGCGACCAGCCGCGCGTTGCGGATATCCTCGCGGTAGAATTCGGTCAGCCCGTAAACCGCCTCGGCCTGCTGCTCCAGCGCGGCGTGGGGGTTGCCGTACCACCGCCGGTATTCCTCGGGATCGCGCAGCCGGAAGTCGGCCGACAGATCGACGATCTTCAGATCCTTCGGCAGCGCGCGAATAACCTCTTGCGAGGTCTTGTGCGGCAGGGCGCAAAAGCACAGGTCGATCTGGGAAAAATCGATCTCTTCCATGGTGACGAGATCGGGCAGATCGAGGTGGCGCAGGTGCGGGAAGACCTCGGCCAAGCTCTGCCCGGCTTTCGAATTTCCGCCCAGCGCCTTGATTTTCATCGAAGAATGGCCGGCAATCAGCCGGATCAGTTCGGCGCCGGTGTAGCCCGAGGCGCCAAGGATTGCGATATTATATGTCATGTTTTCCGTCCGAGAATATGGGGGTCTGCGTCGATGGGGCCGGTCAGGCCGATTGGAATTCCAATCGTCGTCGCAAGAACTGCGTCGCCCGGTCGCTGACCTTTTTCGGGTCGCCCGTGGTCAGGAAGGCTGCGGAGCCCTGCCCGGCTTTATCGGGATGGCGGTTCAGGTAATCGGCAAGGCTTTCGGCGACCAGTTCGGCCTGGCTGAACACCCGCACATCAGCGCCCAGCGCGTCCTGAAAGGCGTCATGCATCAGCGGGTAATGCGTACAGCCCAGGATCGCGCATTGCGGATGCGGCATCTTGCGCTTCAGCGCGTCGACATGGCTTTTCACCAGCGCCTCGGCAAGGATGAAATCACCGTCCTCGATCGCGTCGACGACACCGCCGCAGGCCTGCGCCTCGACGTCCACACCGATCGCACGGAACGCCAGCTCGCGCTGGAACGCCCGCGTGGCAACCGTTGCGGGGGTCGCGAACAGCGCCACCTCGGTCACCGACACTTCGCGCGGCGGAGAATTGTCGCCCCACTGCCGTTCGGTCAGCGCCTCGATCAGGGGCACGAATACCCCCAGAACCCGTTTGTCCGAAGGCACCCAGCTTTCCTGCATCCGTCGCAGTGCGGCGGCCGATGCGGTATTGCACGCAAGCACAACCAGATCGCAGCCGGCGTCGAACAGACGCTGGGTCGCGGCGACTGTCAGGTTATAGATGTCATCCGCGTCGCGCACCCCGTATGGCGCGTTCGCGCTGTCCGCCAGATAGACGAACTCGTGATCCGGCAGGCGCTTTTGCACCGCGTCCCAGATCGTCAGACCGCCCAGCCCGCTATCGAATATTCCAACCGCCATGCACGCCTCACCGGCTGCGATGCCGGTCCTCGAATTCATATCCCGCATGAGACCAATCAAGCGGTTCTGGAGCAAGCTCATACGTCTCTTTGCGCAGGAAATCCATCATTGCTTTGCCGTCTTTTGCAATCGGGTCCAGAACGTCGCGGGCGATCGGTTTTCCGATGACCAGCCTGACCGGTGTGTCGACCCTTGCACGGAACTCCTTGATCAGAAGGCCCAGCCGCAGGGTGGAATGCAGGTGGCTGGCGATCTGGAACATGCGGCTGGTGTGCCCGTCGAAGAATACCGGCAATACCGCCGCGTCGGATTTGGCAATCATCCGCGCGGTAAAGCTGCGCCAGTTGGGGTCCATCGGGCGGCTGAAGGGCTTTGCCGCCGTGCTCACGGTGCCGCCGGGGAAGATACCGATCGCGCCGCCCTGCCCCAGATACTCAAGCGCCGTGCGCCGCGTGGCGAGGTTGAGCGCAAGCGCCTCTTTGGTCTGATCGAAATCGATCGGCAGAAGCATCCGGTGCAGTTCCGGCGCGCGGGCAAAGACCGAGTTTGCCATGATCCGGAAATCCCCTCGGGTGCGCGCCAGAAGATGGCCCATGACCAGCCCGTCCAGAATGCCGTAGGGATGGTTCGCGATCACGATCAGGGGTCTGTCGCGCGGTATGTCGTCCAGACATCCCCCCACCACGTCAAGGCTCAGACCGTAGCGGTCCATCATCACGTCGAAGAAATTCCGCCCCTGCGCGATCTCGTCCTGATAGCCCCGCGCACGTTTCAGCAAGACCCGCCGCCCGGTGGTGTTTTCCAGCACGCGGATCATTGCCTTGCCGCCGCGTGTCTGCGCGGACCACGCATAGCTCAGATCGCGCGCGGAAGGGCTGTGCTCAGTCGGTTGCATCGGGGTCTCCGGTAATGTCCGCCCCGGTTCTAGAGGACGGACATGACAGATGTGTTACGCTATTGCGCCGCCTTGTCCATCCGCTCGCCCCCGGCGCGGATCAGCGCCAACAGTTCTTCGCGGCGCTTCGCGGCCTTGGCCTCGTTGGCCTGTTTGACGGGACCGAAGCCGCGAATCTGCAAGGGCAGTTCTGCAAGGGCCACAATCGCCTCGCGGGTATTTTCGGTCAGTTTTGGCAGCACCTCGGCCATGTCACGCTCGTATTGCGTGATCAGCGCGCGCTCCATCCGGCGCTCGGCCGTGTATCCGAACGGATCGAGCGGCGTGCCGCGCAGCCCCTTGAGCCGCGCCATTATACGCAGCGGCCTTTCCAGCCACGGCCCGAATTCGCGCTTGGCGGGGCGTCCGTCCGGACCGGTCCTGGACAGCAAGGGCGGGGCGAGGTTGAAGGTCATTTTGAAATCACCCTCGAATTCCGCCTGCGCGCGTTCGCGCGATGACAGCAGCAGCCGCGCGACTTCGTATTCGTCCTTGTAGGCCAGCACCTTGTGATAGCCCAGCGCCACGGCCTCGCGCAGTTTGGCATCCTCCACGCCCTCGACCATACGGCGATACCGCTTTGCCAGGCGTTTGCCCTGATAGGCGGTCAGGTGCTCGGCGCGGAATGCGATACGCTCGGCCAGGGTCTTGGGCAATTGCACCACCTTGGGATTGATCACCGCCTGCGCGTCCTGCGGATGCTCCACCGCCCAGCGGCCAAGCGTGAAGGCGCGCAGGTTGCGTTCGACCGCGGCGCCGTTCAGCTTGATCGCCGCCTCGATCGCCTCGAGCGAGAGAGGGATCAGACCACGCTGCCACGCGCCGCCGAAGATCATCATGTTGGAATAGATCGAATCGCCCAGCGTCGCCTTGGCCAGATCGGACGCGTCGAAGAGCACGACATCGTCCTTCAGCCGCGCCTGCAAAGACAGCTCCAGCTGCTCGTAGGGCATCTGGAATTCGGTATCGCGGGTGAAATCGCCGGTGATGATCTGGTGGGCATTCACCACTGCGCCCGTGCGTCCGGAGGACGTAAGGCCCAGCGTCTTGTGACCTGCCGATACCACCAGATCGCCGCCGATCAGCGCATCGCATTCGCCAGTCGCAACACGGATCGCGGTGATGTCCTCGGGCCGCTCCGCCAGACGGCAGTGGATGTGAACCGCGCCGCCCTTCTGGGCAAGGCCCGCCATTTCCATCATGCCCGCACCCTTGCCGTCGATCTGTGCGGCCTGCGCCAGCACCGCGCCGATGGTCACGACACCGGTACCACCGACACCGGTGATCACGACATTGAAGGTGCCGTCAATCGCGGGCAGCGTCGGCGCAGCCAGATCGGGGATCTTCACCTCGGTCGTGGCCTCGCGCCGCACCTTCGCCCCTTCGAGGGTCACGAAAGACGGGCAGAACCCTTTGACGCAGGAGAAATCCTTGTTGCAAGAGGACTGGTCGATGGCGCGTTTGCGGCCAAGTTCCGTTTCCTTGGGCACGATGGACACGCAGTTCGACTGTACCCCGCAATCGCCACAGCCTTCGCAGACGTCGGTGTTAATGAACACGCGCTTGTCGGGATCGGGAAACAGCCCGCGCTTGCGGCGGCGGCGTTTTTCGGCCGCACAGGTCTGGATATAGACGATCGCGCTCACGCCTTCCGTCTGGGCCAGTTTTTTCTGCACGCTATCAAGCTCGGCGCGCTCATGCAGCTCCACGCCCTTGAAGCGCGCGAAATCCACATCCTCTTTCTCGTCGTAGACCACGGCAAGGTTCTTGACGCCCATGGCGCGCAATTCGGCAACGATGCGCGGCGCGTCCAGATCGCCTTCGTTGTGCTGGCCGCCGGTCATGGCGACCGCATCGTTGTAGAGGATCTTGTAGGTGATGTTGGTGCCTGCCGCCAATGCCGCGCGGATCGCCTGCACGCCCGAGTGGTTGTAGGTGCCGTCGCCGAGGTTCTGGAACACATGCGGCGTATTCGAAAACGGCGCCTCACCGATCCAGTTCGCGCCTTCGCCGCCCATGTGGGTAAAGCCTAGGGTTTCGCGGTCCATCCACTGCGCCATGAAATGGCAGCCAATGCCCGCGTAGGCGCGGCTGCCCTCGGGCACCTTGGTCGACGTATTGTGCGGACAGCCCGAACAGAAATACGGCAGTCTGGCCGCCAGTTCCGGCGCGTTGTCCTGCCGGCGCGCCTCGTCCAGCTTGGCCATGCCCGCGCGGATACCTTCGGTGCCGCGGCCCTCCTCGCACAGAACCTCGCCCAGTTTGGTCGCGATATCCGTCGGATCAAGCGCCCAGCGCGCCGAGAAGAATTCCTCGCCGTTCTTGCGCCCGCCGTAGACGCGGTGGCGCATGTCGTCGTCAAACAGCGCTTCCTTGATCTGTACCTCGATCAGCTTGCGCTTTTCCTCGACCACCACGATCAGGTCCAGATCCTCGGCCCAGTCGTGAAAGCCCTTCATGTTCAGCGGCCAGGTCTGGCCCACCTTGTAGGTGGTGATGCCCAGCCGCTCTGCCTCTGCCTCGTCGATGCCCAGAAGGCTGAGCGCGTGCAAAAGGTCGAGCCAGTTCTTGCCCGCCGCGACAAAGCCGATCTTCGCACCGGGTTTGCCCCAGACGCGCTTGTCGATGCCGTTGGCGTGAGCGAAGGCTTCGGCGGCGTATCTCTTGTAGTCGATCAGGCGCGCTTCCTGGTCGACGCGGTCATCCACGAGACGGATGTTCAACCCGCCCTGCGGCATCTCGAATGCAGGTTCGACAAAGGACAATCTGTGCGGATCGCCGTCTACGACGGAGGTCACCTCGACAGTGTCCTTCATCGTCTTCAGCCCGACCCACAGACCCGAAAACCGCGACAGCGCCCAGCCGTAGATCGCGTAGTCCAGCATCTCCTGCACCCCGGCCGGCGAGACGATGGGCATATAGGCGTCCACCATCGCGAATTCCGACTGGTGCAGCACGGTCGAGGACTCGCCCGTGTGGTCGTCCCCCATTGCCATGATCACGCCACCGTACTTCGACGATCCGGCCATGTTCGCGTGGCGCATCACGTCGCCCGAACGATCCACGCCGGGCCCCTTGCCGTACCACAGCCCGAAGACCCCGTCGTATTTGCCCTCGCCACGCAGTTCGGCCTGCTGCGCACCCCAGAGCGCAGTCGCCGCGAGATCCTCGTTCAGACCGGGCTGAAAGGTGACGCGATACTCGGACAGTTGTTTCTCGGCCCGGGCCATCTGCATGTCCACGGCACCCAAGGGAGACCCACGGTATCCGGTCACCAGACCCGCGGTATTCAACCCCGCCGCCGTGTCGCGCGCTGACTGCATCATCATCGCGCGCACCAACGCTTGCGTTCCGTTCAACAGAACCTGTCGCTTTTTCAGGTCGAAACGGTCATTTAGTGAAATATCCTGCGTCGTCATGGTGTCCCTCCCAAGAAACCATAGGCATGAAATCCAGTTCATCATGCATCATTGATTAGCACAATAGGTCATAATATATGACCTGCATAGGGTATGTTCCGATTTTTTCGCACCGAACCGGCCCGAGGGGCTGTGTCGGTTACGTCTTATGATGTATTGGACAGATCACAGCGGAGGCGGGAGTTGGGATGGACTGGGATAAATTGCGGATATTTCATGCGGTCGCGGACGCGGGGTCTCTGACCCACGCGGGCGAGAAGCTGAACCTGTCACAATCCGCGGTCAGCCGCCAGATTCGCGGCCTCGAAGAGCAGTTGAACACCAACCTCTTCCACCGCCACGCCCGCGGGCTGATCCTGACCGAACAGGGCGAACTTCTGTTCGATGCGACCAGCGCGATGACCAAACGCGTCGATGCCGCCTCGGCGCGGATCCGCGACAGCGAGGAAGAGGTTTTCGGCGAGTTGCGCGTCACGACAACGACCGGTTTCGGCACGCTGTGGCTGGCGCCGCGCATGTCGAAGCTCTACGAGAAATATCCCGACCTGAAGGTCGACCTGATGCTCGAGGAGCGGGTGCTGGACTTGCCGATGCGCGAGGCCGATGTCGCCATCCGCCTCAAGGAGCCAAGCCAAGCCGATCTGGTGCGAAAGCGGCTGATGACAGTGCGTATGTGCCTCTACGCGTCGCCCGAGTATCTGGCCACGCGCGGCACGCCCGAGCGCCTTGAGGATCTGAGCAACCATCGCCTGATTTGCCAGAACACCGACAGCGATCAGGTCGGCGCGGGTCTCAGCCTGATCCAGCAGCTGATGCTCTATGACATCAAATCCTTGCTGACCGTGAACAATTACTTCGGCGTCTTGCAGGGGGTGTTGCACCATCTCGGCATCGGGGTGCTGCCCGACTACCTGATTCAGGATTTCCCGGATCTGGTGCAGGTCCTGCCGGATGTGGAATCAGCCGATGTGCCGGTTTTCCTCGCCTATCCCGAAGAGCTGCGGCAATCAAAAAGAGTCGCCGCTTTCAAGGATTTCGTTCAGGAAGAGATCATCGCCTACCGGAAACAGCTGAAAGAACGCTAGGTCCGGTCGGGCCTGTCGCGCGCAAAGCCATGCAGAAATCGCATATCTGCCATGACGGGCCAGCTTCGCATTTTGCCTTGATTAGAGGCATCGCGCCCCCTAATTCGGCAGCATGAGGCTGACGCGGCCCTGCCGCTCTCCTCATACCTCCCTGTTGGACTTGGCCGGGCCTTTGCGCCCGGTCTTTTTTTGCCCGCTCCTTTTTGGCCTTGGCAGGCGGAACAAGACGGGATGATGCATGATTGCCATTTCCTGCTGCACCGCATAACGCGCGGGCGTTTCACCGCCAGCTTCTGCCCCCGCACCTGTTCCAGCGGACGCGCATCGGGCCTAGTCTGCGAGAGCGCCCGCCTCCGGTCGCCAGAGCGTCACGCGATTTTCGAATGCAGCGGTTACCCATGGGGCCCTCTCCACCCCGCCCTGACCCATCGCATCTTCGGGGCCGCACACGACCGCACCCCAGATCCCCCCGGTTAGAAATCGTTGCCGGTGATACGGTCGTTACGGGTCACTGCACTCCCTCGCTCACTTCCCGAAATCTTGCGAAGATCGTTAACGACGCGTGAAATCCCGCGCGGTCTTTCGCTTTGTTCCAAGCTGTCATAAAAGGCCCCGACACAGCGCCGGGGAAACCTCATGTCCGATCCTGAAATCACACCAGACGTCATCGCCGCCCACGGGTTCACGCCCGCCGAATGGGAAGAGGTCAACCGCATCCTCGGGCGCGCCCCGAATTTCACCGAAATGGGGATCTTTTCGGCGATGTGGAACGAACACTGTTCCTACAAGTCGTCGAAGAAATGGCTTCGCACCCTGCCGACCGAAGGCCCGCAAGTGATCTGCGGTCCCGGCGAGAACGCGGGCGTTGTCGATATCGGGGACGGGCAGGCTGTCGTGTTCAAGATGGAAAGCCACAACCACCCCTCCTACATCGAGCCCTACCAGGGTGCGGCGACGGGTGTGGGCGGCATTCTGCGCGATGTCTTTACCATGGGCGCACGGCCCATCGCCTCGATGAACTCCCTCAGCTTCGGGGAACCTGCGCACCACAAGACGAAACAGCTGGTGCACGGGGTTGTCGCGGGTGTGGGCGGCTATGGCAACTGCTTCGGCGTCCCCTGCGCGGGGGGCGAGGTGCGTTTCGATCCCGCCTACAACGGCAACTGCCTTGTGAACGCCTTTGCCGCCGGTCTGGCGGATGCGGACAAGATTTTCTATTCTGCCGCATCGGGCGTGGGAATGCCCGTGGTCTATCTGGGGGCCAAGACCGGTCGCGACGGCGTCGGCGGTGCGACCATGGCCAGCGCGGAGTTCGACGATACCATCGAGGAAAAGCGCCCCACGGTGCAGGTCGGTGACCCGTTCACCGAAAAGCGCCTGATGGAAGCCACGCTCGAGCTGATGGCCACCGGTGCCGTCATCTCGATCCAGGACATGGGGGCCGCGGGCCTGACATGTTCGGCGGTCGAAATGGGCGACAAGGGCAATCTGGGCGTCGTGCTCGACCTCGAGAAAGTGCCGACACGCGAAGAGAACATGACCGCCTACGAGATGATGCTGTCGGAAAGCCAGGAACGGATGCTGATGGTCTTGCGTCCCGAGCTTGAGGCAGAAGCGAAAGCGGTCTTCGACAAATGGGACCTCGATTTCGCCATTGTCGGTGAAACCATCGCGGAAGACCGGTTCCTCATTCGCCTGAACGGCGAGATCAAGGCAGACCTGCCGCTGAAGGCGCTGTCCGGCACTGCCCCCGAATATGACCGCCCCTGGGAGCCGACGGCGCCTGCGCCCTCGCTGACCGACATCCCGTCGATCGACCCGATCGAAGGTCTGCGGGCGCTGATTTCCAGCCCCAATTACGCCAGCAAGGCGTGGGTGTACGAGCAATATGACACCATGGTCATGGCCGACAGCGCCCGCACACCCGGTTTCGGCGCGGGCCTGATTCGTGTGCACGGCACCGACAAGACGCTGGCATTCACCTCCGACGTGACGCCCCGCTATGTGAAGGCGAACCCGGTCGAGGGCGGCAAGCAGGCGGTCGCGGAAGCCTACCGCAACCTCACAGCCGTGGGCGCCGTGCCGCTGGCCACGACCGACAACCTGAACTTCGGAAATCCCGAGAAGCCCGCGATCATGGGTCAGTTCGTCGGTGCCATCAAAGGCATCGGAGAGGCGGTTGCCGCCCTCGACATGCCAATCGTGTCCGGCAACGTGTCGCTGTACAATGAAACCGACGGCACGGCGATCCTGCCGACACCGACCATCGGGGCTGTCGGCCTGATCGCGACCTCCGACCGGATCATCGGCTTCGACGTGCGCGAGGGCCATGTGGCCTTGCTGCTGGGTGCGGCGGGCAGCCATCTGGGGCAGTCGGCCTTGCTGGCGGAAGCCTTCGGTCGCAGCGAAGGCGACGCGCCGCCCGTGGATCTGGCCGCCGAAGCCGCGCACGGAGATTTCATCCGCGCCAATCACGCGATGCTTGGCGCCTGCACGGATCTGTCGGACGGCGGTCTGGCGCTGGCGGGCTTCGAGATGGCGCATCGCGCGGGACTGGGGCTGACACTGGCCACAGGCGATACCGCCGCGCTTTTCGGGGAGGATCAGGCGCGCTACCTGATCGCGGCCAGCGCGCAGGATGCGGACACGCTGCGCGCCTCTGCCGAATCGGCTGGTCTGACGCTGACCGAGGTGGGTCGTTTCGGCGGCGACACCGTGCGGTTCGGCGATGCCTCAGCGCCGCTGGCAGATCTGTCCGCCCTCTACGGGTCCGCCTTTGCGCAGACAGTCACCTGACGCCGGCAAAACGCATGATCGACGACGCCTCAGGCGTCGTTGATCATCTCCATCATGCGGGATTTCTCGCCCACGTCATCGGGACGTGAAATCGCCTCCGCCAATGCCTCGAGCGAGGCTATCGAATGGCCCGCGCGAAAGCTGTCGACATGGGGCAGCATCGCACGAATGCCCGCCGCCTTGGGCGCAAAGCCGTCCCAGCGCAGCAAGGGGTTGAGCCAGATGACCCTGCGCGCCGACAAATGCAGGCGCTGCATCTGGCGGGCCAGCGCATCGGGCGCGTCGCGGTCCAGCCCGTCGGTGATCAGCAGCACCACCGCCCCCTGCCCCATCACCCGCCGCGACCAGTCGCGGTTGAAGGCGGCAAGGCTCTGCCCGATGCGGGTGCCTCCCTCCCAGTCCTGCGCCTCGGCGCCGGCGGCCTTGAGTGCGGCATCGACATCGCGTGCGGCCAGATGGCGGGTGATATTGGTCAGCTGGGTGCCGAAGGTGAAGGCGTGGACCTGCGCCCAGCCCGCCCCCCGTTCGTTCGCAACCGCGTGCAGAAAATGCAGGATGATACGGGAATACTGGCTCATGGAGCCGGAGATGTCGCAGAGCACCACCAGGTTGGGCCATTTCGGGCGCGGTTTTTTCAGCGCCAGCGCGTTCATCTCGCCGCCGCGCCGCAGCGCGCCGCGCAGCGAGCGGGCAGCGTCGATGCGCCCCTGCCCGACACTGGGCGCCGCGCGGCGCGAGGGCAGCGGCCGGATCGGCAGGGTAAGCCGCGCCAGCATCCGTTTGGCCTGCGCAATTTCCTCAAGGCTCATCAACTCGAAGTCGAGCGTCTTGAGCCGCTCGTTCGCGGACATGGTGAGCGACGCGTCGACCTCGACCAGCGTCTCCTCCTCCTCGGTGTCTTGCGACTCCTCCTCGGAGGGGGGCGCCTCGGCACCGTCGAGCAGCGCCTCCGCCGCGCGTTTCTCGGCCGCCTGTGCGGGCCGCTCTTCCTGCACGCCGCGGATCGCGGGGAGCATGGCGGCCATCATGTGTTCGAGATAGCGCGGATCGCGCCAGTAGAGGCGAAAGAGCTGCGCGAAGATGCGGGCGTGTTCGGGACGGTTCACGAAACACGCGTGCAGCGTCCAGTAGAAGTCACGCTTGTCGGTAAACCCTGCGGCAGTGACCGCGTGGATCGCGTCGATCACCCGCCCCGGACCGATGGGCAGCCCTGCCCGCCGCAGCGCCCGCGCGAAATGGGTGATGTTGCCCGCAAGACGCGGATCGTCGGGCAGATCCAGCGGGAGGTATTCAGGCACCGTTGGCGCCCCCTTGAGGCACCTGCGGGCGGCGCGATGGAGGGATTGAGTTTATTGGCAAAATGGAGACCCCGTCACGCATCGAGGCTGTTGCGCGCCTCATCTAGGATGCGCTTTGCCTCGGAGCCATGCAGTTTGGCGATGTCGTCCTGGTATTTCAGGATCGCCCCCAGCGTGTCCGCGATGGTTTCGGGCGACAGGGTGACCACGTCGAGCGCGAGCAGGCATTTTGCCCAGTCGATGGTTTCGGCGACACCCGGTTTCTTGAACAGATCTTCGGTGCGCAGGCGCTGGACGAAAGACACGACTTCGCGGCTGAGGGTTTCGGCGGCTTCGGGAGCGCGCGCGGCGAGGATTTCCATCTCGCGGTCGAAATCGGGGTAGTCGACCCAATGGTAGAGGCACCGCCGCTTGAGCGCGTCGTGCACTTCGCGGGTGCGGTTGGATGTCAGGATCACGATGGGAGGCTCGGGCGCCCTGACCGTGCCCATCTCGGGAATGGTGACCTGAAAGTCGCTGAGCGCTTCGAGCAGGAACGCCTCGAACGGGGCATCGGTACGGTCAAGTTCGTCGATCAACAGGACGGGGGGGCCGTTTTCATGCCCGCGCATGGCCTGAAGCAGGGGCCGCTCGATCAGGAATTCCTCCGAGAAAAGCTCGGCGTTCAATTCGGCGCGGTCGGCCTTGCCTGCCGCCTCCGCCGTGCGGATCGCGACCATCTGGGCGGCGAAATTCCATTCGTAGACCGCCGATGCCGCGTCGAGCCCCTCGTAGCACTGGAGCCGGATCAGGCGGCGGCCGAGCCCCTTGGCCAGCGCCTTGGCGATCTCGGTCTTGCCGACGCCGGCCTCTCCTTCGAGAAAGAGCGGCCGGCCCAGCGTCAGGCCGAGAAACACCACCGTTCCCAGCGCGCGCCCGCAGACGTAGCCTTGTTCGCCAAGCATCTTCTGGACGGCGTCGATCGAAGAGATATCGGACATGAAGGGCTGCTCCTGCGGATGGATTTGCGCCAGAAGGCCAGCCCGCGCGCGCCGGGTCAAGGCACAGTTGGTAGATATGTCACGGCAGCCCCGCCAAGATCGACCGCGAGATTGACGGCGATTCGAGGAAATGCCAGTGTCTAAACCAGAAAAAAAGAGGTTTGCGGGCAGCTGGCACCCGAACCCGATCAAGAGGCGGACATGAGCGATTGCCACTCGACCAGCCCGGGCGGATGCCATGGGCGCTGATTTGAAGATCACCGCTGTCACCTGCGTCAAGAACGAGGGCCCCTTCCTGCTGGAATGGATCGCCTACCACCGGGTGCTGGGGGTCACGGACTTTCTCTTCTATTCCAACGACTGCTCGGACGGCACCGATACCTTGCTGGATGCTCTTGCGGCGCTCGGGGTCGTGACCCATCTTGCCAACCCCGCCAAGGGGCGCAATTACCAGATGGAGGCGCTGAAGGATGCCAAGGAGCAACCCGTGGTCAACGGCGCCGATTGGGTCTGGATCGCGGATGTGGACGAGTTTCCCAACATCCACACGGGCGATCATACCCTTCCCGCGCTGATCGAGGCCTGCGGCAATCCGATGGCGATCAGCCTGAATTTCCAGTTTTTCGCCAATGACGGCATCGACGCCTTCACCGATGCACCCGTGATCGGCCAGTTCGGCCGCAGTCACAACCCCGACCTGTGGTGCGGCGAGGCTGCGATCGAGGTGAAGACACTGGTGCGCAAGGATTTTCCGCTTCAGTACTACGGCGCGCACCGTCCCTTTCACAAGGGAAAGGGCAAGAAGGCGAAGGGGCTCGACTGGACCGACGGTTCGGGACGCGCGGTGCCGCACCGTTTTCTGGTTGCGGCCAACCCGCGCCGCATCCGCCGCTTTCCCGCCGCCGGCGCGCGGGATTTCGCCACGCTGAACCACTATGCGCTGCGCAGCCTCGACAGCTATCTGGTCAAGAACGACCGCGGGGATGTAAACCGCGAAAACCGTGATTTCGACGATACCTACTGGCGCGAACGCAACGATCCCGCGTGGGAGGATCTGTCGATCCGGCGCTACCTGCCGGCACTGGAGGCGCAGATCGCCGAGCTGAAAGCGATGGGCGATATCGCGGGCCTGCACGACGCCTGTGTTGCGGCCCATATCGCCAAGCGCGACGCGCTGCTTGCCGAAGAGAGCTACCGCGAGATGCGCGCGCAGCTGAAGGCCGCACCGAAACTGCCCCCGCAGGAAGAAGAGATGCTGCGTGATCTGGGTCTGCTGGAGGCGTCCTGATGGGGCTCGCGGTCGTCAACCTCGGCCTGCCGAAGACCGGCACGACCACCCTTGCACGGGCGCTGCGCATCGCGGGTTTCCGCGTGGCCGATCACCGCATCCGCCCCCGCCAGACGAAAACCGAGGATCTCAAGAACGCGTTCGTGGCCGATCTGCTCTATCGCGGGTATTTCCAGACCGGCGACCCCGGCGCGCTGTTCGGCAATTTCAACGCGCTTACCGAACTCAGCTGCCTCAGGCAGGGCAAATCTCTGTGGCCGCAAATGGATTTCGCCCTGATCGACGCGATCCGCACCCACCATCCCGAGGTCCGTTTTCTGGCGTCACGGCGCAGCAGCTGGGATGTATCGCAATCCATGCTTGCGTGGTCCGATCTTGGCACCGACAGGCTGCCTGCCTCGGACATTCCCGGCCTGCCCGAAGGCTACGGTGAAACCAGCGCCGAGCGGATCCAGTGGATCGACGGGCACTACGCCCATCTGGCGAAGATTTTCGCGGGCGACCCCGCCTATCTGGAATACGACGTCGCCCACCCCGACGCGAAGGATGCAGTGGGCCGGCATATCGGCGCTGACCTGACCTGGTGGGGCCAGGCGAATGCCAATCTCAAGGCAGTATGATGCGCATATACCTCCATATCGGGCCCGAAGAGGCCACCGCACACAGGCTGCAATCGGTCCTTGCCAAGCGGCGCGATGCACTGCTGTCCAGCGGCGTTCTCTACGCGCGCAGCCCCGGCAACAAGAACCACTCCCGTTTCTACATGGCCGTGACCGATCCTGCGCATGTGGACCCGCTGCGCTACAACCGCGGCTACATCGCGCCCGAAAAACAGGCGGTACTGCGCGCCGAAGTCTGCGCGGAACTGGCCGCAGAGGTAGACGCGCACCGTCCACACACGCTGATCCTGAGTGCCGCGCAACTGGGATCGAGCCTGTCGAGCGCGTCCGAGCTTGAACGGCTGCGCGATATGCTGACGCCGCTGTCCGATGACATCCGGATCGTCGCCCATGTCGATCACCCGTCGCGGATGCTGGTGCGCCGCTACGCCGAGCAAATTCTCGAAGGGCGCGGCGTGACGCTGGATGCCGAACTGGCGCTGGCAGGCAGCGAGAGCTGGTGGCACGCAGCGCTGGAGGCGCGCCCCATCATCGACCCCAAGGCCGGTGTTTTCGCGGAAACACAGGCACCGAACCACTGGCTCGACCTTGCGGGACTGGTGCGCTTCTGGGAGGCAGCATTCGGCGAGGGGGCGGTCACCCTGCGCGGCTATGACCCCGCTCTTTTTGCCAGTGCGTCGGTCACCGACGAGATTGCCGCCGCTTTCGGTCTGGACACAGCGATTGAACCGGCACGCGACATCGCACATGGCCCAGCCATGCCCGCGGCGGCACTGGCACGGGGCCGACAGCTCAACGCGTTGCTCCTGCAGGTTCTGTCGAGCCGCAAGCGCAGCCTGCCGCGCCAACTCTGGCGGCAATTCGTACAGGAAGTGGCCGTCGACGGCCCACCGCTGGAAAGCGGCAGCCTCAATCCCATAGCTCGGCACTTTGCAGCGGACCTTGCGGCGCTGGCGAAGACCCACGCGGGGATTGAACCGGCTACCTTCACGCCGCCCGCCCCCTTGCCGGACTGGACCGAAGCGGACACCCGGTTCGGTTTCCGGCCCTCGCAATACCTGCTTGGCTTCATGTGGCGGATAGACCGCGCCACGCGCGAGGATCACGAACGCCGTGTGGCCGAACTCCAGACCCTTGCGGAAACGCCCAGCCCACCGGCCGAAGCGCCCCCGCGCACCGACGAGGACCGCCCCGAGGCGCTAACCCAACAGGCGCGCAAACTGATGCCCGCCGCTGCCGTCGAGAATTTCGAGAAGCTGCGCACCTCGTCCTTTGCTCCGCACAACAGGCTGGGCGCGGTGGACGAGGAACAACTGGGCGCGGCCTATAGCGAAATCGCCCCGCGCAGGTTGTTGCCGGGCAGTTCGGGCAACGTGATCGTCGGCTGCATGAAGAACGAGGCGCCCTATATCCTTGAATGGATCGCCTACCACCGCGCCATCGGCGTGGACAACTTTCTGATCTATACCAACGGCTGCGAGGACGGCACCTCCGAACTTCTCGACCGGCTTCAGCAGATGGGGATCGTCGAGCACCGCAACAACGACGACTGGAAGGGTAATTCGCCCCAGCAATACGCCCTGAATCAGGCTCTGAAAGAACCGGTGATCCGCCGCGCCGAATGGATCATCCACATCGACGTGGACGAATTCATGAACATCCGCTGCGGCAACGGCACGGTGCAGGATTTTCTGGCCGCCGTGCCCGATGCCACGAATGTCGCGATGACGTGGCGCCTGTTCGGCCACAACGGCGTGACACGGCTGAGCGACGATTTCGTCATCGACCAGTTCGACAGCTGTGCACCGAAATTCTGCCCCAAGCCGCATACGGTCTGGGGCTTCAAGACGATGTTCAAGAACATAGGCGCCTACGAGAAAATCTCCTGCCACCGTCCCAACAAGCTAAACGAAGCTTTTGCGGACAAGGTAAAATGGGTCAATGGATCGGGCAAGGACATGACCCGCGAAGTGGCCAAGAACGGATGGCGGTCGTCGAAGAAATCCATCGGCTACGACCTGTTGCAGCTCAACCACTACGCATTGCGGTCGGCGGAATCCTTTCTGATCAAACGCCAGCGGGGCCGCGCGCTGCATGTGGACCGCTCTATCGGGATCAACTACTGGATCCGCATGGACTGGTCGGATTTCCGGGATGTCACGATCAAACGCAATATCCCCCGCCTGCAGGCCGAATATGACCGGCTGCTTGCCGATGACCGCCTGCGCCACTGGCACGAGGCCGGGTTGGCGTGGCACCGCGCAAAGGCGGAAGAATTGCACAAGACCCCCGAATTTGCAGAGCTTTACGCCGAGGCACTGACGGTCAAGCTGAACGAGACCGAGCGCGTCGCCTACGCGCTCGCGCTCGATATGGAAAGCTGATGCGCCACCTCGCGATCCTTTGCGTCCGCAACGAGGGGGCTTTCTTGCTGGAGTGGCTCGCGCATCACCGCGCGGTCGGCTTCAATGAATTCCTCGTGTTCTCGAACGACTGCGACGATGGCACTGACGCGATGCTCGACCGGCTTGCCGCGATGGGGATGCTGATCCACCTGCGCAACGACGGGCCCTACCACAAGGGCGGCATCCAGTTCACCGCGATGAAGGCGGCGGCCAAGCATGAAGCGGTCAGAAACGCCGACTGGATCCTGCCGCTGGACGTGGACGAATTCGTCAATATCCACTGCGGCGACCACACTCTGGGCGCGCTGCATGACGCGGTGCCGCAGGCGACCGCGATCACGCTGACATGGCGGCTGTTCGGGGCGGCGTCGCAAGTGCGCTACGCGGACACGCCGGTACTGGACACTTTCACCCGCTGCGCGCCGCGGGTGATGTACTGGCCGTGGCGCGCGGCAATGTTCAAGACGCTCTACCGCAACGATGGAACCTACCGCAAACCGGGCGTCCACCGCCCGCGTGACCTGAACGACCGCAAACTGGATCAGGCGCATTGGGTCGACGGCAACGGCAACACCCTGCCCGCGCAATTCGCCAAGCGCCGCATCTTCTCGAACTTCGGGCGCGACAACTACGGTCTTGTGCAACTCAACCACTATCCGCTCGGGTCGATGGAAAGCTACGTGATGAAGGCCGATCGCGGGCGGGCCGTCCACAGTGACGACATGCTCGGGCTCGACTACTGGGTCGAGAGGAACTTCAACACCGATGAAGACCACACGATCCAGAGCCTGAGCGCCCCGCGCGCGGCCGAGCTGGCCGCGCTCAAGGCCGATACCGAGCTTTCGCGCCTGCACGATGCCGCCGTGGCATGGCGCAAGGCCCGCTTCGAAACCCTTCTGACGCAAGAGCCCTACCGCGCGCTGTTCGGGCGGCTGATGATGACACCGCCCTCCGTGCCGCTGCAGCGCAAGGCGGCGCAGTTCCTCGTGCATCACGCCAATCTGGCCCGCGACCGGGCCGATGATGCCCCCTAAACAAGCCCGTTTTACCAAATTTTCGCCCTATTGACGCTATAGCCCTTGATCAAGCAGAACCGGTTCCAAGCGGTCGCGGGCAATTGAGGACAGTTCAATGGGCACAGATGGCCTGACATTCGAGACATCCCTTGCCGGGATGAAGAAAGCGGACTGGCTGTCCGCGATCGAAGAACTGTGCGACGACGAAGGCAGCTTCGAGCAGCTGGGCGCGCGGCACTACGCGGCGCTGGTCGAAAAATCGGGTACATTGCTGGTGTCCTTCGAAACGCTTCAGGGCATTCCGTCCCTGTCGTCCCGGGCCCAGCCGCTCGGGTGGGAAATGATGCAGTCGATGGGCTGGTCGAGCCTGTGTATCGCCTCGGACGGGGATACATGGTTCCGCGATGCGGATGTCTACGGCTATTTCGACCGTCTGATCGACGACGGTTTCTTCGACGAATTCGACAGTATCGTGTTTTATGGCGCAGGTCCCTGCGGCTATGCGGCTGCGGCCTACTCCGTTGCCGCACCGGGCGCGCGGGTGCTTGCCGTGCAACCGCAAGCCACGCTCGATCCGCGGATGAGCGAATGGGACGACCGGTTTGTCGAGATGCGCCGCCATGACTTCACCGACCGCTACGGATATGCACCCGACATGGTCGAGGGCGCAGATGCGGCCTATGTCGTCTACGATCCCCGCCAGCGGCTCGACGCGATGCATGCAGCGCTCTTTACCCGTGCCAACGTCAGCAAATTGAGGCTGCCCTACATGGGGGACGCGATCCAGACGGACCTTTTGGAAATGGAGCAGCTGTCGCCGATGCTGGCCGCCATTGCAGACGGCACTTTGGACGATCTGACCTTTGCGCGGATGATGCGCGCGCGCCGCCAGCACCCGCCCTACCTGCGCGCGCTGATGGCAGCACTCGACGCAGAGGGCCGCACGCCTTTGGTCTACGCACTGGCACGCAATGTCACCTCGCGCATGCACGCCCCGCGCTTCGCCCGCCGCCTGAAGGAACTCGAACGCGCAGGATCGCTCAAAGACGACTAGCGCGACCGCGCCCGGACGTGATAGCACGCGGGCATGACAAAGACCCTGACCATCCGCCGTCCTGACGACTGGCATCTCCACCTGCGCGACGGCGACATGCTGCGCGCCGTCCTGCCGCATACATCGCGCGATTTCGCCCGTGCGATCATCATGCCGAATCTCGTGCCCCCGGTGGTGACAGGTGACGACGCGCGCGCCTACCGCGACCGGATCATGGCCGCGCTGCCGGCGGACCACGACTTCACGCCACTAATGACCCTCTACCTGACCGAAAACACCGACCCCGACGACGTGGCCGCCGCCCATGCGGATGGCCTGATCGCGGCGGTCAAACTCTATCCGGCGGGGGCCACGACCAATTCGGCTTCTGGCGTGACGGATTTCACCCGCGTGGCGCCGGTGCTTGAACGGATGGCCCAGATCGGCCTGCCGCTGTGTACCCACGGCGAAGTCACCGACCCCGAGATCGACATTTTCGACCGCGAGGCCGTGTTCATCGACCGCGTGCTGGACCCGATGCGCCGCAACCACCCCGGCTTGCGGGTTGTGATGGAGCATATCACGACGTCGAACGCGGTGGACTACGTCAAGGCGCACGATACCGGCCTTGCCGCCACGATCACAACGCACCATCTGGTCATCAACCGCAATCACATCCTCGCGGGGGGCATCCGGCCCCATTACTACTGCCTGCCCGTGGCAAAACGCGAAACCCACCGTCTGGCGCTGCGCGCCGCCGCCACCTCGGGCGACCCACGGTTTTTCCTCGGCACCGACAGCGCGCCGCACACGGATGCGAACAAATTGCTGCCCTGTGGCTGCGCGGGATGTTTCACCGCGCCCAATACCCTGCCGATCCTTGCCGAGGTATTCGAGCAGGAAAATGCGCTGGACCGCCTCGAGGGTTTCACCTCGCTCAACGGGCCTGCGTTCTACGGCCTGCCCGCCAATGACGCCACGCTGACGCTGGTGCGCGAGACACCGGAAATCCCCGCACAGATCGACACGCCCGAAGGACCCGTCACCGTTTTCGATCCCGGCATGCCGTTGAACTGGACGGTCTGACTCCATTTTGCCAGTAAACTCAATCCCGCAGCCTGCCGCAGAGGACCGCCGCGCATGATCCCCGCAACCTACCCCACACCCGACGAAATCGCCCGCCTGACGGCGCGGATGCTGCTGGAAATCGGCGCCGTGAACTTCAACACTGAAGAGCCCTATACGCTGGCGTCCGGCCTGCCGTCGCCCAGCTATATCGACTGCCGCAAGCTGATAAGCCACCCGCGCATCCGCAGCACCCTGATGGATTTCCTGACCATCACCGTCATGCGCAACGCGGGCTTCGAGGCTTTCGACAACATCGCCGGCGGCGAGACCGCGGGCATCCCCTTCGCGGCACTGGTGGCCGAACGCATGGCCCTGCCCATGACCTACGTGCGCAAGAAGCCGAAAGGCTACGGCCGCAATGCCCGGATCGAAGGGGATATGTCCGAAGGCCAGCGCGTCCTTCTGGTCGAGGATCTGACAACCGACGGCGGATCGAAGCTCAGCTTCGTGGACGCCATTCGCGACACCGGCGCCACCTGCGCGCATACCGCCGTGATCTTCTACTACGATATCTTCCCCGAGACGCGAAAGACCCTGGGCGACCACGGTGTCAGCCTGCATCACCTGTGCACCTGGTGGGACGTTCTGGCCGAAGCCAAGGCGCAGCAATCCTTCCCCGCCGCGACGCTCGAAGAGGTGGAAAAATTTCTGAATTCTCCCCGTGAGTGGCAGGAAGCCCGCAAGGGCTGACACAAGCTGTTGACGCAACCCCTGCGCGCATCGCAAGATGTTGACGCGCGCGGGGTATCCACGGGTTATCCCCAGAAACATACAATTTGCGCCAAACGGCCCCCTTCGGTAAGACCACGCAGGGGCAAATCAGGGGCAGAAAAATGAACGAGATCTCATCCGTCAACACCGCAGGCATTGCCGTTCAGGCGGCCGAAACCATGCCGCATTCCATCGAGGCCGAGCAGCAGCTTCTGGGTGCGATTCTGACGAATAACGACATCTACGACCGCGTCGCCTCGATCATCGGTCCGCGGCATTTCTACGATCCCGTGCACGCGCGCATTTTCGAGATTGCCGCCGCCCGCATCGCCAAGAACAACCTCGCCAGCCCCGTCACGCTCAAGGCGTTCATGGAAGACGACGAGGGCCTCAAGGAACTCGGCGGGCCTGCCTACCTTGCCCGCCTCGCCTCTGCCGCGATCTCGGCCTTTGCGGTGCGCGACTACGCGCAGATGATCTATGATCTGGCCGTGCGCCGCGATCTGATCGCACTGGGCCGCGACATCGCCGCCAAGGCGGCGTCGGTGGATGTGGCGAACGAGCCGCGCGAGCAAATCGTCGAAGCCGAGCAGCAGCTTTACAAGCTTGCCGAACAGGGCCAGGTCGAAAGCGGTTTTCAGAGCTTTCTCAAGGCGGTAACGGACGCGGTGAATGTGGCCAACGCGGCCTACCAGCGCGACGGTGGCCTGTCTGGCGTCTCTACCGGCCTCATCGACATGGACAAGAAGCTCGGCGGTCTGCACCGGTCCGACCTTCTGATCCTCGCGGGGCGCCCGTCCATGGGCAAGACCTCGCTTGCCACCAACATCGCTTTCAACGTGGCCAAGGCCTACAAGCGCGGTCAATTGCCGGACGGCACGGAAGGCGCGGTGGACGGCGGTGTCGTCGGGTTCTACAGCCTCGAGATGAGCGCCGAACAGCTTGCCGCGCGGATCCTGTCGGAAGCCGCCGAGATTCCCAGCCAGCAGATCCGGTCGGGCGACATGACCGAACAGGAATTCCGCCGCTTCGTGGATGCCGCCAAGGCGCTGGAAGCCTGCCCGCTTTACATCGACGACACGCCCGCCCTGCCGATCTCCCAGCTTGCCGCACGGGCGCGGCGGCTGAAGCGGACGCATGGCCTTGACGTGTTGATCATCGACTATCTCCAGCTGGTGCGCGGCACCGGCAAATCCGAAAACCGCGTGAACGAGATTTCCGAGATCACCATGGGCCTCAAGGCCATCGCGAAAGAGCTCGATATCCCCGTGATCGCCCTGTCACAGCTCAGCCGTCAGGTGGAAAACCGCGAGGACAAGCGCCCGCAGCTGAGCGACCTTCGCGAATCCGGCTCCATCGAGCAGGATGCGGACGTGGTGATGTTCGTGTTCCGCGAGGAATACTACAAGGAGCGCGAGAAGCCGGGCGATCACGAGCTCGACAAGATGGCGGTCTGGCAGGAAGAGATGGAGCGCCTGCACGGGCGCGCCGAAGTCGTGATCGGCAAGCAGCGCCACGGGCCCATCGGCACTGTCGAGCTCAGCTTCGAGGGCCGGTTTACCCGCTTCGGCAATCTGGTGAAGCCCTGGCAGCAGGGCAGCGACGATCAGGAGTTCTGAGCGCGCCCTACCGCGTCGCTAATGCGCAGCGGCCCGCGCGATCTCGCCCTCGGTCAGGCCATAGCGGGTCGCGAAGCGCCGCCGCGCCGACACAAGGCGCGGATCGTCCGGCCGCAGGCCGAGTGTCCGGATGAATTCGCTTCGTTGGCGCGTTTTCAGCGTCTCGCGGTCGATGGCCGTTCCCATCGCGCGGTCGATCACGGCACCGCCGGGGCTGACGTGGAACCATTTGGTGAAGTCCCTGAAATGGTGCTGGTTGTGCAGGGTAGTCACATACCGCTCCACCCGCGTTTTGCGCACCGGCAGATGTGATGTCATGTGGAACCACTCATAGCCGAGGAACGCCAGCACCCCGCCCACAGGGACGATGGCAACCGCGATCCAGACAGCATCCGCCACGCCCAGCGCCGCAAGGATCGCCCAGAGCGCCCCGAAATTGAACAGCAGCATCGGCACGGCCACCCAGACCGGCACGAAGAACAGCTTTTCGTTCGTCGGAAAGTCGTGATGCCCGTAATGCGCGCGGTAGAGCAGATCAAACGCCCATTGCGCCCGCGGCGGCAGCAGATGAAAAACGAACCGGTGCAGATTGTATTCATTCAACATTTGCGCCCCGACCCCCAGCGGCACAAAGGCCCAGACCCAGCCCGGGCCCCATACCGCCAAAGCCGCCAGCGCAGAAAAGCACGCCGCGGCCATGAGGTTGACCGCGGCGTGGGATGTCAGGATGCGCAGGCGCTGCATCATTCAGGCGATTTGACCTCATAGGTCAGGCCCTTGGCCGTTCCCTCGTCAAAGCCCGCCCAGTAGCTGTGGTCCTCTTTCTCGGAGCCGTCATCGTTGACCGACCACACGCCGTCGTTCGAATTCTCGACCAGATCGAGGTATTCGCCCGCTTCGTTGCTGCCCTTGAGGTAACTGTCCATCCACGCGGTCACGAAATGCTGCGCGATGTTGTTCATCCGTGCGGTATCCCAGACCGGATCACTGTAGTGCTCGGAAATGTTGAAGCCTTTGTCTTCGTTGAAGTAATAGCTTTCCTCGGGGGCGGGCATGGGCGCGCCTGCGTTGTGGCCCGCGTTGACGTAGGTCAGCAACGCGGTCTCGACACCGGTGACATTCTCCCAGATCGCGCGGACGCCTTTTTCGTAGAGCGATGTATCGTCCTGCGACCCGGCAAGGAATAGCATCGGGATCTGCACACCGGCGAGGCCTTCGGCATCCCAGAAGCCCGTGTTCATGCCCCACGGGCCGAAGGCGACAGCGGTCTTGATCCGTGGATCGGGCAGATTGTTGTGCGTGTCAGACCCGGCCTGATGGATACCCAGCGTGCCATGCGGTGCGCCCCAGCTATAGCCCACGGAGGTTTCCGTGACACCGCCACCGGCAGTGATGATCGCGCCGTAGCCGCCCATCGAATAGCCGATAAGGCCGGTGTTGTCGGCATCATAGAGACCGGCGAACTCGCCGCCCTCGCCGCCCATCTTCGCCATCTCTTCGAGCACGAAAAGCTGGTCGAGCGACCGGTTCACCAGCGTCGATCCGAAAGCCGCCTGTGTGCGGTAGGTGCTGTCGGTATGGTCGATGGAGGCCACAACGTAGCCCTTGGAGGCCAGATTCTCGGCCAGATGCGCCATCAGAAAGCGGTTGCCGGGATACCCGTGGCTGATCAGGATCAGCGGATAGAGGCTGTCGGCAGCTGCGGCTTGCGCATCGCGCATCGCGCGGCCTGTCAGCGTCACTTCGGTCGTGCCGTCGCGCAGATAGGCGCGGTATTCGTTTGACCCGGTGGCCCCTTCGGCGGCGGGATACCACATTTCGACCGTCAGGGGGCGATCGTAGCGGGGGAATTCATCGGGTTTCTCGGCCGCGGGATCAATGGCGAGAATGTCGATCTGATCGGGGTTGACCAGTTCCATCTGGCGCACGCCAACGGGCAGATCGCCGTAGGCGGCCAGTTCGGGCGCATTCGGCAGCTGTGTGTCGATCGGGTTGGCAAGCGCCATTGTCCCCGACACGGCCATCGCGACAGGGACTAGCGTGGTAAGTGTTCTTTTCATTTTGGTCTCCTCCTGGTTGCGGGAGTGTAGCCGCTTCGCGCGGTCGCTCAAGAAACTTCCGCAGTTGACGTAGGGACCTTTCGCAGAGCGAAACGAAACCGTTATTGGACAGCTGACGCGGGATGCGTCAGCATGCGGATATGCGCCTTATTCCGATCGTCCTCGCCCTTCTGTGCCTTCCCGTCACGCTGTTCGCCCGCGAAGTCGATGTCGAACTGGTGCTTGCGGTCGATGTCTCGCGGTCGATGTCGCCAGCCGAGCTTGAGATCCAGCGCCGTGGCTACGCCGAAGCGCTGCGCGCACCCGAGGTGCTTCAGGCCATCGAAAGCGGCCTTCTGGGCCGGATCGCGCTGACATACGTGGAATGGGCGGGCGACGGCAGCCAGCGCATCATCGTCCCATGGACAGAGATCAGCGATGCCACCGGGGCGCAGTCTGTGGCGGAGGCCATCACCGCAACCTATGACGAGGGGCTGCGCCGCACGTCCCTGTCATCGGCGCTGCGGTTCGCCGCGCGCCTGATCGAAGAGAACAGCTTTGAAGGGCTGCGCAGGGTCATCGACATCTCCGGCGATGGGCCGAACAACATGGGACTGCCCGTGCGCGCCGCGCGCGACGAAATCGTCGCCCGCCGGATCACGATCAACGGGCTGCCGCTGATGACCCAGGACACGATGAGCGAACTCTGGGGCATTCCCGACCTCGACATATACTATGCCAATTGCGTCATCGGCGGGCCGGGTGCCTTTGTGCTGCCGGTGCTGGGGTGGGATGCCTTCGCCGACGCGGTCAAACGCAAGATGGTGCTGGAAATCGCGGGCGTGGGCCCGCAGCCGCCCCAGCCCGCGCAGATCCATCGCGCGCAGGCCTACGATTGTCAGGTCGGCGAGAAGATCTGGCAGCGCAATCGCGGCTATTTCGGCGTGCCCTGAGGGCTGTCGCTCTTGACTGTTTTGGTGATCCTGTCAAAACCGCGCCCATGACAACCGGCACACTCACCATTGATCTCGACGCCCTTGCGGGCAACTGGCGCGCGCTGGCGCAGATTGCGCAGGTGGAAACCGCCGCAGTCGTCAAGGCGGACGGCTACGGCCTCGGGGCGGAGCGCGTCGCCGCGCGTCTTGCCCGCGAGGGCGCGCGCGCGTTCTTTGTCGCCGTGGCGGAAGAAGGCACAGCGCTCAGGCGCGCGCTGGGACCGGGGCCGACGATTTCGGTCTTTTCGGGACATATGGAGGGGGATGCCGAGCGCATCGCCAGCGCCGACCTGACGCCGATGATCAATTCCATCGACCAGATGCTGCGCCATGTCGAAGCCCTGCCCGGCCACCCGTTCGGCCTGCAACTCGATACCGGCATGAACCGTCTGGGAATGGAGCCCGCCGAGTGGTCCGCCCTTCGCGACATCGCGCTGGCCCAGAACCCGACGCTTATCATGTCGCATCTGGCCTGCGCGGATGAGTTTGCCCATCCTATGAACGACCAGCAGCGCCGCGCCTTCGACGAGATGACAGCGGGCATCGACGTGCCCCGCTCGCTCGCGGCAACGGGCGGCACGCTGCTCGGACCCGATTTCCACTACGATCTTGTGCGCCCCGGTGTCGGCCTCTACGGCGGGCTGCCCTATGTGGATGCCCGTCCGGTGGTGACGCTGGATATTCCCGTCGTACAGGTGCGCGATGTTCTGCCCGGCGAAACGGTGGGCTATGCGAACGCGTGGACAGCGCAACGCCCCTCGCGGGTTGCGACGATATCGGCGGGCTATGCCGACGGTCTGATCCGCGCGATGGGCGGGGATGCGCGCCTGCACCACGGTGACATTGCCGTACCGGTGATCGGTCGCGTATCGATGGACCTCATCACAGTTGACGTGACGGATCTGCGCGAGACACCGCAAAGCCTGCAACTGATCGGGCTGCACCAGTCCGTCGACACTGTCGCGGGCTTTGCCGGGACCATCGGCTACGAGATCCTGACCAGCCTCGGCGCCAGATACCACCGCGTCTGGCGTGACTGACCCGCGCCGCGCCGCGCCCCGTGTGCTTGTCATCGCCAATCTTTGCCTGCTGGCGCTCTATCCGGTTGCGTGGTTCGCACCGCTGGTGCGCGCGGGGCTGCTGCCGCTCTTCGGGCTCGACGAGATTTCGGTGATAACGGGGCTGCAATCGCTGTGGCAGACGGACATTTTTCTGGCGCTGATGGTCACCGTCTTCGCGCTGGTCGCCCCCTGCCTCAAGACGCTCGGCCTGGCGCTTTTGCACTTCGGCCTGCTGGACAGGCGGCTGGAAGGACCCCTGTGGCATCTGGGCCGTCTGGCCATGGCGGATATCTTCCTGATCGCGCTTTTCATCACGGTCACGAAGGGAATCGGCATCGGCCGTGTCGAGGTCGCGTGGGGCCTTTACCTTTTCAGTTTCTGCATACTGGCGTCGCTGTGGATCAGCTGGAAAACCGCACAATCCGCGAAAAATCAAACAATTGCATAACGTAACGTCAACAGTCACATAATGGTGACATGAACAGGCGTAAATTTTTCCTTGCACAGTTTAGTTGGAACTTTACGCTGACTTCACGGGTTTTTCGGCAGGTTCTTGCTTATAGGTCCGGTGGGGTACAAAATGACGCATTTGAGGTCGATTGGTTTCTTTCTTCAGTATTTGATGCAGCGCGCAGCACTGGTGTTTTTCGCGGCCTGTGCCGCAGCGCTGACGACCGCCACCGCGATGGCGGCACTGGGTCTTTGGAACTGGATCGAGCTCCCGATCAGCTATGCCGGGGCACCTGTTGAAAACGCAGGAATGTACTTTCAGATTTTCCTGACCGTTCTGGCCGCCGCGATCTGTTTTTTCCTGCCAGCCAATGCCCGCATCATGCAGCTGGAAAACTCGCACCGCAGCTTCTCTGTCTCGATGAACGATGTGGCCCGCGCCTACGGTGCCGTGCATGCCGCCGACCGGGGCCGCACCTTCCAGCTCAGTTCGGAATTCGACAGCGTGCGCGAACGTCTTGCCTATCTGCGCGATCATCCCGATCTGGGGTCGCTGGAACCCGCCGTGCTGGAAACTGCCGCCCAGATGAGCCACGTCAGCCGCGAACTGGCGGATGTCTACGCGGATGAGAAGATCGAGCGCGCGCGCAGCTTCCTCAAGCAGCGGCAGGAAGAAATCGGTCAGTTCAACGACCGGCTCGAACAGGCCAAGGCGATCTCGACAGAGATGAAGCATTGGCTGCATGAAGTAGAGCTTGAGGAAAGCGTCGCCGCGGCCCAGCTTGCCCGCCTGCGCGAGGAAATGAACGAGATCATGCCACAACTCGGTCGCGAGACCACGGTCGCCCTCGCGCCCGATGCGCCCTCGGACAATAGGGCAGACACCCTCGACCCGACCATGCTTGACAACTCGGTCTATGAATTGCCCAAGGCAGCCGAATAAGGCGTCACCGGCACCCGTGCCAGTTTTCCTTTGACCCTGCCCCCTGCACGCTGCATCTAGGCGCCATGGCAAAACCCGTCACGACATTCACCTGCGCCAATTGCGGCGCGACCTATCCCAAATGGTCCGGGCGCTGCGATGCCTGCGGTGAGTGGAACACGATCCAGGAAGACAAAGGCATCTCTGCCGGTCCGCCATCCAAGTCGCTGGGCGCCCGCCGCGGATCCGCGATGACCCTGCTCGACCTTGCGACGGAAGAAGCACCGCCCGAGCGCAGCATGTCCGGCCTGTCCGAACTCGACCGGGTTCTGGGCGGCGGGCTGGTCGCCGCTTCTGCCACCCTTGTGGGCGGCGATCCGGGCATCGGCAAATCCACCCTCTTGCTTCAGGCCGCCGCCGCTTTTGCCGCGCGGGGCCTGAAGGTCGTCTATATCTCGGGCGAGGAAGCGTCGGCGCAGGTGCGTATGCGCGCAAGGCGATTGGGCCTTGCGGATGCGGCTGTCAAACTCGGCGCCGAGACGAACCTGCGCGATATCCTGACCACGCTGGACCGCGAGCGTCCCGATCTGGCGATCATCGACTCGATCCAGACCATGTGGGCGGACAACGTCGAAAGCGCGCCGGGATCGGTCAGTCAGGTCCGCGCGGCCAGTCACGAACTGACCAGCTTCGCCAAGCGCAGCGGCACCTCGGTGGTGCTGGTGGGCCATGTCACCAAAGACGGCCAGATCGCGGGGCCGCGCGTGGTCGAACATATGGTCGACACCGTCCTTTATTTCGAAGGCGAACGCGGCCACCCTTTCCGCATCCTGCGATCGGTCAAGAACCGCTTCGGTCCTGCGGACGAGATCGGCGTTTTCGAGATGACGGGCCGGGGCCTGTCCGAAGTCGCGAACCCCTCTGCCTTGTTCTTGTCCGAACGCGGCGCGCCCAGCCCGGGATCGGTGGTTTTCGCCGGGATCGAGGGCACGCGTCCGGTCCTGTGCGAGATACAGGCGCTGGTTGCCCCCTCTCCGCATGCACAGGCCAGACGGACGGTTGTGGGATGGGATGGCGGCCGGCTGGCGATGATCCTTGCCGTTCTGGAAGCGCGCTGCGGCATCCCCTTTGCGGGTCTCGATGTCTATCTCAATGTTGCCGGCGGCATGAAGATCAGCGAACCTGCCGCCGATCTGGCCGTGGCGGCGGCGCTTCTCAGCGCACGCGAGGATACGGCCCTTCCGGCGGAAACTGTTGTTTTCGGGGAACTTAGCCTTTCGGGCGCGCTGCGGCCTGCAACACAGACCGAAAACAGGTTGAAAGAGGCGCAGAAACTTGGTTTTACAAGCGCACTCGCGCCCCGGGGTGGAAAATCCGTCGGCGTCGACGGCATTACGGTACGGCCCATGGCCGATCTGATCGGATTTGTTGGTGAAATTTTCGGCGCTGGCTAGCGTCGCGAGATAAAGGTTGAGGCGCATGGAAGGGTTTACCGTCATTGACGGCGTTGTGGCGCTTGTGATCGTGATGTCAGCGCTGCTGGCCTACGGTCGCGGCTTCGTGCGCGAGCTGATGGCCATTGTCGGTTGGATCGCTGCCGCCGTGCTGGCCTATCTCTTCGCACCGCAGGTCGAACCTCTGGTCCGCGAACTGCCTGTCGTCGGAGAGTTCCTCGCAGACAGCTGCGAATTGTCGATCATCGGGGCGTTCACACTGGTCCTCGCGATCACGCTCGTGATCGTCTCGTTGTTCACGCCACTGTTTTCGTCGCTTGTGCAGCGTTCCATCCTCGGAGGCTTCGATCAGGCGCTCGGCTTTATCTTCGGCGTTGCGCGCGGCATCCTTCTGGTGGCCATCGCCTTCTTCGTTTATTCGACCGTCATCACCGGCCAGCAATTCACCATCGTCGACGAAAGCCGCTCTGCCGTTGTCTTCGGCCAATTCACCGACGACATCCAGAATTCCGATCCCGATCAGGCACTTGGCTGGATCACAGGCAAATACGAAGACCTCGTCGCAAGCTGCTCGGCCAGCTGATCCGGCAATTCGGTTGCCGCGATTAGGCTCGCATTAATCCCCACGCCCTACTGCTGTATTGCAAGTGGCGATGGAGAATGCGCATGTCGGAAACCGACCTGTTTGACCTTGTAGATTGTGTGCCGACGCCCGTCTTCGTGCTCCATGTCAGGCCGGACGGGCCACCGGTATATGCCCATTACAACGCCGAGGCCCTGCGCCGTCTGCGCAGGCCCCTCTCCGATTTCGTGGGCAGGTCGACCTCCGAAGCCTTCGGCGAGGAATACGGGCTGGCTGCCGAACGCGAACAGATGCAAACCATCGCGGAAGGCAAACAGCGGCGGTATGAATTCGAACTGCCTTTCGGCGAAGAAATCCGCATGGTGCGGACCACGCTGTGCCCGCAGTACGACAAGCAGGGCAATCTGCTGCGTCTCATCGGGCACTCCGAAGATGTCTCTTCCGAATGGATCGCCAATGCCACCCAGGCCAAGTTGCAGTCCATTGGATCCGAAGTCGAACAGTTCGTGAATATGGCAGCCCATGACTTGCGCACGCCGATGCGCAATGTCGCGATGCTGACCGAAATGCTGCGCGAGAATTTCGCCGATATGGGCGACGGCAAGCTCCGGATACTCGATCTGCTTGATAAGACGGCGAACAAGGCGATGACCCTGATCTCCGACGTTCTGGCCCATGCCAATGCCGTCAGCCATTCGGATCGGTCCTCGCTTTTCGATCTTGCCGATCTGGTAGGTGACATCCACAGCATCCTCGATCCGCAGCACAGCCATAGGGTGGAGTGCAGCCCGCTGTCGCTGACCGCCGAGAGGACGATCTTTCAGATCGTATTGCGGAACCTGATCGAAAACGCCTTCAAACACGGCAAGTCGGACAATCTGCACCTGTGCTGCCGCGCCGTACAGGCCGAGGGCAATATGATCGAGATATCGCTCAGCGATGATGGCGCCGGGTTTACCGACCCGGGGATCGCGTTTCTGGAAACCGGCGATTTCCGCGTGGACAGCGGCTACGGCCTCTTGGGCGTCAGGCGCCTGATCCGCGCCCGTGGCGGCCGGATCAGCGCAAGCAACAACCATGATTCCCCCGGCAGCACGGTCTGCTTCACCCTGCCCGGCAGCACCCTGTCGGCGCGTGAGGGCGTGATCGAACTGCCCCGCGCCCGCAATCATCCGACGACAGGCAGGCACCTGGACCGGCGCGGCGCCTGAGCCCTTGTGATTTGCGCAAAAACGATTAATTGACCGGTCAAGCGATGCATCTGCGACCCGCCCTTGGGGACAATGCGCAAACGGCGCGTGACTCTCCCAGCCGAGTTCCGTAAGAGAGCATCATCCCGTGCCGGTTTCAGGAGCCCTCCCTTGTCCCAGACCACGCCGAAGACAATGCCCCCCGCCCATCCGTTCGACGACAGCTATCTGAACGATGGCGAGGACGGCGACAAACTCAAAGAGGAATGCGGCATTTTCGGTGTCGTCGGCGTTGCCGACGCAGCGAATTTCGTGGCCCTCGGCCTGCACGCGCTACAGCACCGCGGCCAGGAGGCAGGCGGCATCGTGACCTACGACGACGAGGCCGGTTTCCAGTCCGCGCGCCGGTTCGGCTATGTCCGCGACAACTTCACATCCGAGACGATCATGAAAACGCTGCCCGGTTCTCTCGGGATCGGGCATGTGCGCTACTCCACCGCCGGAACGAAGGGCCAGACCGCGATCCGCGATGTGCAGCCTTTCTTCGGCGAATTTGCCATGGGCGGTGCCGCGATCGCGCACAACGGCAACATCACCAATGCCAATTCCCTGCGCCGCGAGCTGATCGAGCGCGGGTCGATCTTCCAGTCCTCGTCGGACAGTGAATGCATCATCCACCTGATGGCACGCTCGTTGCAGCGCAATATCCCCGAACGGATGGAAGACGCCCTGCGCCGCGTCGAAGGCGCGTTTTCCGTCGTCGCCATGACCCGCACCAAGCTGATCGGCGTGCGCGATCCGCTGGGCGTGCGCCCACTGGTGCTGGGCCGCATCGGCGATGGCTGGGCACTCAGCTCGGAAACCTGTGCGCTGGATATCATCGGCGCCGAATTCGTCCGCGAGATCAAGCCGGGCGAGATGGTCGTGATTACCGAAAAAGGTGTCGAAAGCCATTTCCCCTTCCGCCCGCAACCGTCCAAGTTCTGTATCTTCGAGCATGTCTATTTCTCGCGCCCCGACAGCATTCTGGGCGGGCGTTCCGTCTATGAAACCCGTGAGGCGATCGGGCGTGAACTGGCCATCGAAGCGCCCGTCGACGCCGATCTGGTCTGCCCGGTGCCCGATTCCGGCACACCCGCGGCCATCGGCTACAGCCTGCAATCGGGGATTCCCTACGCCATGGGGATCATCCGGAACCAGTACATGGGTCGTACCTTTATCGAGCCGACCGAGCAGATCCGCAATATGGGTGTGCGCCTGAAACTCAACGTGAACCGCGCGCTGATCCGCGGCAAGCGCGTGATCCTCGTTGACGACAGCGTGGTGCGCGGCACGACCAGCCGCAAGATCAAGGAGATGATCCTCGACGCCGGCGCCAAGGAGGTGCACTTCCGAATCGCCTCCCCGCCCACGTCCTGGCCGTGTTTCTACGGCGTCGATACGCCCGAACGGGACAAGCTGCTGGCCGCTACCATGTCCGAGGACGAGATGCGAGACCATCTGGGGGTCGACAGCCTCAGGTTCATCTCGCTCGACGGGCTATACCGCGCGGTGGGCGAGGCCGAAGGCCGCAAGAACGACTGCCCGCAGTATTGCGACGCGTGTTTCTCGGGCGAATACCCCGTTACGCCCGCCGACAAGGTCGAAGACGGCTTCGTGATGAAGCCAGCGGCCGAGTAACCCTACTGGACGCGGCCCCGAACCAGCCTAGGTTCGGGGCATGCGTAGACTTATCCTCCTCCTCTGCCTTGTTGCCGGCCCGCTTTGGGCCAACGATTGGGATGCGCTGAAAGAACCCGGTGCGATTGCGATCATGCGCCACGCACTGGCGCCCGGCACCGGCGATCCGGCGGAGTTCACGCTTGGTGATTGCGCCACCCAACGCAACCTCAGCGACAGAGGCCGTGCGCAGGCCCGCCGCACCGGCGACGCGCTGCGCGCCGAGGGGATTACCTTTGACACTGTGCTGACCAGCCAGTGGTGCCGCGCGCGCGAAACCGCAGAGCTGCTGGATTTCGGCGCGCCGCGCGATCTGCCTGCGCTGAACTCCTTCTTTCGCCGCTTCGAGCGCCGCGAACCGCAAACCGCCGACTTGCTGGAGGCGCTGCGGCAGACCGAAGGCCGCGTGATGCTGGTGACCCATCAGGTCAATATCTCTGCGCTGATCGGCACCGGCGCACGGTCGGGCGAGATCATCGTATTCCGGCTGGTGCCGGACGGGGTTGAGCGCCTTGGCAGCATCCTGATCGATCCGTGACGCAAGACAGGCGTGCCCTGCTCTGCTAGGCTGCGGGCATGAACGATCCCTTCGCCGCGACGACCGCTCTCTGGCCCGAGGCCGCACAGGACAGGTTCCGGCACCTGCGCGCGGTGATTCTAAACGCTGCGGCGGGCATGGACGCGGGCGAGATTGCAGAAAGCCTGAAGTGGGGCGAACCCGCCTGGCGGCCCAAACGCCTAAGGCAGGGCAGCACCCTGCGGGCCGCATGGCAGGTCAACTCGCCCCGGACACTTGCGCTTTTCGTCGATTGTAAAACCACGCTGGCGGCGACGATGCGCGACATCTATCCCGATGTATTCACCTATGAAAACAATCGTGCCCTGCGGTTCGATCTGGATGCGCCCGTGCCTGCCGATGCGGTCGACCACCTCGCCCGGCTGACCTTTGCGTATCACCTGAAACGCTGATCAGCACCTTTCGGCCCAGCCTCCGGCAAGGCTTTGCCGATCCATATCTTTACCGCTTTCGGTCGTCCCGGACCTTCGCTAGCTGCACGGACTGTAATCGACATTCCGGATTGGGAGAAGTCACATGGCAAGCGATCAGGACGGCACACCGACCCCCGAAAAGGTCAAGGAACTGGCAACGACCGAAGCAAAGCTCGACCGGATGGCCCTGCTGGGCGTTTTCGGCAGCACGTCCAATCCCTCCGCGCTGATCCGGCTGCCAAGGGGCGGCACCCAGCGGGTAGACGTGGGCGACAGCGTCAACGGTCGCACCGTTCAGGCCATCGGCGCGGACCGGGTGGTGCTGTCGGGTTTCGGCGGCCAAATGGTCATCAGCCTGCCGCGGGGCTGAGCAATCCCCTTGACCCCGCCCGCCCCTACACCGCATATGCGCGCCATGACACATACCGCATTGATCACAGGCGCGTCGCGCGGCCTCGGTGCCGCGCTGGCCGAGGCGCTGGCCCCCACCCATAACATCATCGCCGTGGCCCGCACCGTCGGCGCGCTGGAAGAGCTTGACGACCGGATCAAGGCCAAGGGTGGCGCCGCGACGCTTGCCCCGATGGATGTGACCGAAGCGGGCGCCATGGCGACCCTGTGCCGCGGCATCCACGACCGTTGGGGCAGTCTCGACCTCTGGCTGCATACGGCGATCCACGCAGCACCGCTGACACCCACACCGCATGTCGACGAAAAGGATCTGGCGAAGTCGCTGGAGTGCAACGTGACTGCCACCGCGCGGCTGATCACCTATGTCGCCCCGCTTCTGGGGCAAAGCGGGCGGGCGGTGTTTTTCGAGGATCCGGTCGCCGGACAGAGTTTCTTTGGCAGCTACGGCGCCACGAAAGACGCCCAGATCGCCCTCGCCCGCAGTTGGCAGACGGAAAGCAGCCGCATTGGCCCGAAGGTCGATGTTCTGACACCGAAACCGATGCCGACGGCGACCCGCGCACGGTTCTATCCGGGCGAAGATCGCGAGGCGCTGAACGACATCCATGCAGAAGCAGCACGCCTGCTGAAAGAGATCGGTCTCTGACCGCGACCCGCTTGCCCGTACCGCCCCTGCCGTCTATCAAGCGGACAGCCACGCAAAGGGGGCGTCATGCGTATACTGATCACCAACGACGACGGCATCAACGCACCGGGGCTCGTCACCCTCTCCGAAATCGCGCGCAAGCTCGCCGGTCCGGATGGCGAGGTCTGGACCGTCGCACCCGCGTTTGAACAATCCGGCGTCGGCCACTGCATCAACTACACCAAACCCACGCTGATCACGCAGCTCGAACCGCGCCGCTACATGATCGAGGGCAGCCCGGCTGACTGCGTGCTCTGCGCGATCTACGATCCGATGAAGGACACCCCGCCGGATCTGATCCTCTCCGGCGTGAACCGTGGCAATAACGCTGCCGAGAATACGCTCTACTCCGGCACCATCGGTGCGGCGATGGAAGGCGCGCTTCAGGGGGTGCCGTCGATTGCCCTGTCGCAATTCTACGGCCCCGGAAATCGCGATCTCGACGACCCGTTCGAGGCCGCCGCGGCCTACGGCGTCGAGGTCTGCCAGCGGATCCTGAAGCAGCCCGCCCGTGACGCAAACGGATATACCGTGTTCTGGAACGTCAATTTCCCGCCCGTCGCGGCAGCAGAGGTCAAAGGCATCCGCGCCGCGCCGCAGGGGCGGCGCACGGGCGTGAATTTCTCGACCATTCCGCACACGGCGCCCAGCGGCCGGCGGTTCCTGTGGATTTCGGGCGGCAACCAGCAGATTCCGCCCGCTGCCGGCACCGATGCTGCGGTCAATCTGGAAGGCTATGTGTCGGTCACGCCGATGCGCGCCGATCTTACCGCCCACGACGCGCTGCCCGCGCTGACGGACATCGACACATGACCGACGATCTCCCGCAGGATTCGTCAGCGGAACGCAAGATGCAGTTCCTCTACGCCCTGCGATCCAAAGGGGTGACCGACCGGCGGGTGCTCGAAGCGATGGAGTGGGTCGACCGCGGCCCGTTCATCCGCGGTATTTTCGCCGAACGCGCCTACGAGGATATGCCGCTGCCCATCGCCTGCGGGCAGACCATCAGCCAGCCCTCGGTGGTGGGTCTGATGACGCAGGCACTGGAGGTCAGCCCGCGCGACAAGGTGCTCGAAATCGGGACCGGTTCGGGCTATCAGGCCGCGATCCTGTCGCGGCTGGCGCGCCGTGTCTATACCGTCGACCGCCACCAGCGCCTCGTCCGCGAGGCGCGCGGTGTTTTCGACGCGCTCGATCTGACCAACATCACCGCGATCACCGCCGACGGCAGCTTCGGACTGCCCGAACAGGCGCCGTTCGACCGCATCATCGTGACCGCCGCCGCCGAGGACCCCCCCGGCCCGCTGCTCGCGCAGCTCAAGGAAGGGGGCGTCATGGTGCTGCCCGTAGGTCAGTCGGACGCGGTTCAGCACCTCATCCGCGTGCGCAAGACGGCGCAGGGTCTGGAATACGATGAAATGCGCCCGGTCCGCTTTGTCCCGCTTCTCGAAGGGTTGGGCAAGGACACATAATCTGATATAACTTACCCAGCCCCGGGCACACGGGATCGGCAGTGAAGAGGTTTTCCATGATACCGTTTATTCGTCACCGTGCCGTTTGGCACGTTCTCATGGCAGGAACTGCCAGCCTTGCCCTTTCGGCATGCTCGCAGCCGCTGGATATGGATCTGCGCGGCATCGGCGGCGGATTTACAACCGCAGACGCCGCTCAGGTGCCCCTGGCAGAGCGCCCCGAGCCGGACGACCGTGGCGTCATTTCCTATCCCAACTATCAGGTCGCAGTCGCACGGCGCGGCGATACGATCAACGATGTGGCCAGCCGCGTCGGGATCGAGCCGGGAAGACTGGCCTCGTTCAACGGAATTGCGCCGGATGTAGAGCTGCGGCGGAACGAGATCATCGCCCTGCCATCGCGCGTTGCCGAGCCCTCGCCTGCCACTGGCGCCGCCGCGAGCGGCCCGCTGCAACCTGTGGATATCGCCTCTGTCGCGGGGGGCGCGATTGACCGCGTGCCACCGACACCGGGCGTGCAGACGGCTCCGCTTGCACCTGCCACACAGGCAGCCCAGCCTGCGGCACCTGCACCTGCCCCCGTCCCCCGCGCGCAAGAGCCGATCCGCCACAAGGTCGAACGTGGCGAGACCGCCTTCACCATCGCGCGGCTTTACAACGTGCCGGTGAAGGATCTTGCCGAATGGAACGGCCTCGGCCCCGATTTCGCGATCCGGGCGGACCAGTTCCTGTTGATCCCCGTGCCGTCCGCACAGGCGCCGCGCCGTGCGCCCGCGCCGGAAACGGCCGCCGTTGTCCCGCGCCCAGGTGAGGGATCAGCGACCCCGACACCGCCCTCGGCCACCAAACCTCTGCCCGCCGAGAAGGTAGAGCCCGCCGCCGTCGCCAAACCGGCTGAACCGGCGGCAGCACCGCCCAAACCGGTCGCCGACATCGGCAAGACGACCGCCCCCGCCGCCGCTGGCAAACTGGTCCGGCCCGTAACGGGGACAATCATCCGTGATTACGTGAAGGGCAAGAACGAAGGCATCAACATCAAGGCCGCCCCCGGCACACCGGTCAACGCGGCGGACACCGGAACAGTCGCCGCGATCACCAAAAGCGCTGACGGCATCCCGATCATCGTGGTGCGCCACGCCGAGAACCTGCTGACGGTCTACGCCAACGTCACCGACGTGTCCGTGGCCAAGGGCGACAGCGTGTCGCGCGGGCAGTCGATCGCGAAACTGCGCGGCGGCGACGACAGCTTTGTGCATTTCGAGGTGCGCAAGGGCTTCGAGAGTGTCGATCCGAACCCCTATCTGAACTGACCGGCCAAACGCGCGCCCGATGCTGTCGGACGCGCGTTCCTGCACACGACTGGGGCCCGGTAGAGGCGATAGCTACTGGTTTTGGCGCAGGTGTGTCGGGACAGAGCAGGCTCAGCGCAGGGCGACGCCCTTGCGGCCCGCAAGATCCGTAAAATACTGCCAGGCCACGCGGCCCGACCGTGACCCGCGGGTCGCCTGCCATTCGACCGCTTCCGCGCGCAGGGTCGCATCGTCGATCTCGACACCGTGAGCATCGCAATACCCCCGGATCATCGAAAGATATTGGTCCTGATCGCAGGTGTGGAATCCCAGCCACAGACCGAACCGGTCCGACAGGGATACTTTCTCTTCGACCGCTTCACCGGGATTGATGCCCGACCCGCGCTCGTTCTCGATCATGTCGCGCGGCATCAGATGACGGCGGTTCGACGTGGCATAAAGCACAACGTTCTCCGGCCGTCCTTCGATTCCACCATCCAGCACCGCCTTGAGCGATTTGTAATGGGCGTCATCGTGGCCAAAGCTCAGATCATCGCAGTAGAGGATGAAACGCTCGGAGGCCCCCCGCAGGAGGTTGAGCAACCGCCCCACCGACGGCAGGTCCTCGCGCTGGAGCTCGACGATCTTCAACTCCGGGAAATCCGCGTGAAGAGAGCCGTGTATCGCTTTCACAAGGCTTGATTTTCCCATGCCACGCGCACCCCAGAGAAGTGCGTTGTTCGCAGGCAGTCCGGCGGCGAACTGGCGGGTGTTTTCCAGCAGCGTGTCACGCGCCCGTTCGATGCCCACCAGAAGGTCCAGATCGATCCGCGACACCCTGGCCACAGGTTCCAGCCTGTCCGGAGCGGTGTGCCACACGAAGGCACTGGCGCCAGCGAAATCGGGAGCCTTTAGCGGCGCCGGAGCAATCCGCTCCAGCGCCGCGGCGATACGGTCCATCGGATCGTCGATCATTTATCGCGGTCCTCGACGATGGGGTCTTCGTCGTCTGTAGCCAAGTCATCGCTCATGGTGTCAAAGTCTTCTTCGTCGTCGTAGTAGCCATCGGCGCGCAGCTGTGCCTCGCGCTTGGCGTCCACACGCGCCACCAGCCAGATCGAAATCTCGTAAAGCCCGTAAACCACGACAAACAGGATCACCTGCGTCACCACATCGGGTGGCGTGACCAGCGCCGCAAGCAGCAGGATCCCGACGACCGCGTATTTGCGGACGTTGCCCAGCCCTTCGGCAGTGACCAGCCCGGCCTTGCCCATGAGGGTCAGAAGCACCGGCAACTGAAAGCACAGCCCGAAGGCGACAATCATTTTAAGCGTGATATCAAGGCTTTCGTTCACCTTGCCGTTGAACACGATGTCGATGCCCGATGTGGCTGCCTCTCCCTCGACGATCATCGCGGCGAGAAAGGACGCCGCGTCCGAGAAGCCCAGAAAGAACTGCATCGCCAATGGCACGACAACGTAATGTGCAAAGGACGCGCCCAGCAGGAACAACACCGGAGAGGCGATCAGGAACGGAAGAAACGCGCTTTTCTCGTTCTTGTAGAGGCCCGGCGCCACGAAGCGCCACAGCTGGTTGGCGATCACCGGAAAACTGATCGCCAGCCCGCCCACCATGGAAATGCGCACGAGGGTAAAGAAATACTCCTGCGGCGCGGTATATTGCATGACCGGATTGGGGTTCCCGAGGTCGCGCATGGTCTTTTCGATCGGAACCAGCAGGAAATCGAGGATCGCCGAGCCGAAGCTGAAGCAGATGATCATGCCCACGATAAACGCCAGAACGGACCGGATGAGCCGCGTGCGCAGCTCAGCCAGGTGTTCGATCAGCGGGGCGGCGCTGTCGTCGATATCGTCCGAAGTGCTCATGTGTCAGTTTGCTTTCGTTGCAGCTTCCGCGTCCGCTTCCGGCGCTGGGGGGCTTTCATCCAGCGAGGCTTCAAGCGCCTCCGCCTTTTCCAGTGCCTCGCGCGCCTCGCGCGCCTTGCGTTCGGCGGCGGCACGGGCGCTGGAAGCCTCTATCTTCTTGGCGTTGGCCTTGCGCTCTGCCGAAAGCTTGCCTGTCTCGCTTGCCGGATCGAGATCGGTCAGCGATTTTGCGGCGCTCTTCACCCCGTCCATCGCGGACCCTACCGGATTGGAGGCGGCCTTGAGCGATTTGTTGATCCCGGACGAGATATCGCGCATCCCGGACTGGTCAGCCGCGTCGTTCATCGCACTGGTGAATTCACGCGCCATGCCTTTTGCCTTGCCGACGAACTGCCCGACCTTGCGGAACAGCACGGGCAGATCCTTGGGGCCGACGACGATCAACGCCACGATCCCCACAACCAGCATTTCGCTCCAGCCAAGATCGAACATGGCGGATTATACCTTGTCCTTGGTTTCGACGTCCGGCTGTGGTGTGCTGGCAATCTCACCTGTCTGCTCGTCGCTCAGGTCTTTCTCGCCTTCGGAAATGCCCTTCTTGAAGCTGGTGATGCCCTTGCCGACCTCACCCATCAGCGACGAAATCTTGCCCCGTCCGAAAAGAACCAGCACAACGACCGCGATCAGCAGCAGACCCGGCAGACCAATATTGTTCAGCATCTTCGTTCTCCCATGAATGAATGCTCAGTCCCGTGAAGGACCTGTATTGCCGTCTTTCCTAGCAGCCGCTGCGCCCCTGCAAAATGGTCCTCGCCGCGTCAGCACCGCGAAAACGGCGCGCGAGCCGTTGCCAGAGGCCGTTGCACGGACCAACTGACAGGTTTATGTCAGTATCCAGATGCCGGAGATCCAGATGCCCCGAAACACCCGCCCCTTCCAGATCATGCAGCTGTTGCGCGGCGGCGCGTTGCACCGGGCACGGGATATGGCGCAGCGGCTGGGGGTGTCCGAACGCACGCTTTACCGCGATATCGAGAAATTGCAGGCAGCGGGCGTACCCGTCGAGGGCACGCGGGGCGAAGGATACCGGCTGCACGCGCAGACGACCCTGCCGCCGCTTGCCCTGTCCCCGCAAGAGTTTGAGGCGCTGAACCTCGGTCTGGCCATCGCGGTGGAGCTGGCCGACCCCGAATTGCGCGCCGCCGCCGAAAGTGTCGCGGCGAAGATCGACGCGGGCCTGCCCGAGACTGTCGTGGATACGGCCGCGGTATGGCGGCATGCGCAAAGCCCCTTTGCCGATGCGGTGCGCGGGTTTGCCCAGATGCCGACCGTCCGCGCCGCGATCCGCGCGCGCCAGAAACTGCGGATCACCTATACCGCGGCGGACGGGACCGTCACCCTGCGCACGATACGCCCGCTGCATATGGATTATCTGGGCCGCGTCTGGTCTGTCACCGCATGGTGCGAACTGCGCGCGGCGCACAGGGTATTCCGTCTGGACCTGATCGAAAATGCCGAGGCGCTGCCGGAACTCTTTGCCGACGAGCCGGGCAAGACGCTTTCGGATTTCGATCCCGCCCGCGCCTGATCCCAGCGGCAAAGCGTTTCAGTCGGTCCTGTCGCTGAGTGTCCACCCCTCCTGCTGCGGCAAGAACGCCTCCACGGCAGCCTGGGCGACAACCACGGTTTCGCCGTTGACCTCCACGTTCAGGCCGCCATTGACGGCCCGTACTTCCGCGCGCCCCCTCGGAAGGACGGCGCGCAGGGCATCCAGATCGATCGCATCGGGGTCTTGCACTCCGACCGTCACCTGGACCCGCATCCGGTCGTGGGCCATGCCCGTGACGCCGAAGATCGGCAGGCTGGAATGGCGAAACGCGTACTCTATCGCGCGCTTCGCGGCCTTGGTGTAATCCATACCGTGCAGGTCGTTGCCCATGCCCATTTCGATGATCAGACGGCCCTCATCCATCGGTGCGCTCCATCTCGAAACCGACCGAAAGGGCGACGTTTGCCATCACTGTCGGATTGCCCTCTCCCTCGGGGCGCGGCACGTCCAGACCGCCCTTGGCCACATTCACCGTCACTTTTCCGTAAGGGAACACGGCGCGCAGCGCGTCCACATCGACGCGGTCGGGCTCCTGCACCCCGACATCGAGCGTGATACGCATGTCTTCCTTTTCAAATCCGAAAAGCTCCGCAAGGTTGATCGAATTGTGCCAGAGCGCATCCTCGACCGCGCGCTTGGCCGCTTGCGTGTAATCCCCGCGCCTGAGCGACGTTCCCATCCCGAACTCCACCAGCAAGGTCTTCATCCGCACCTCCTCAGGCCAGTTTTCCCGCTTCGAATACGAAACAGCGATTGCGCGGGACGGTCAACCACATCACGGTCCCGGGCTGCGGCAGGAAGACGTTCGGCACCGTGGATTTCAGCATGGTCCCGCCCTCATCGAGGGTGAATTCCACAAGGCTCTCGTTGCCCATGAACCGCGAACGGGTGACCACGGCGCGCGCCGCCGTCCCATCCTTGGCCGTCGGCAAAGGCCCCCGGCCCCCGCGATCGAAATCGATGCGCAGATGCTGCGGGCGGAACACGATGTCGACTTCGGTGCCCTCGGGCAGACCGGGGGCCAGAAACTGCCCGAAGGGCGTCTGCGCCAAGGCGCCGTGCACGCGCGACCGGATTACATTTGCATCCGAAAAGAACGCCACCGACGCGAGGTCGATGGGACGTGTATAAAGGTTATAGGGCGCGCCCTGCTGCACGATCCGCCCGTTGCGCATCAACGCGATCTCGTCGGCCATCCGCATCGCTTCGTCCGGTTCGTGCGTGACCAGCAGCACGGCGGTGTCTTCCTGCTTGAGAATGCCAAGCGTGTCGTCGCGGATCCCGTCCCGCAGCCGGTTGTCGAGGCCCGAGAAAGGCTCGTCCATCAGCATGATCTTGGGGCGCGGCGCGAGGGCGCGGGCAAGGGCCACGCGCTGTTGTTCGCCGCCCGAAAGCTGGTGGGGGAAGGTATCGATGTAGCGTTCCAGCTCGACCCGTTGCAAAAGCTCCTGCGCGCGCGCGCGCTTGTCCGCGCGGCTCATCTTGCGCAGGCCGTAGGCTACATTGTCGCCCACGCTCAGATGCGGAAACAGCGCGAAGTCCTGAAACATCAGCCCGATCTCGCGCCGCTCGGGGGGCACGCGAAACACCGTGTCGCAGACCAGCTTGCCGTCAACGTGGATCGATCCGCTGTCCTGCATCTCGACCCCGGCGATCATCCGCAGGGTGGTGGATTTGCCGCAGCCGGAGGGGCCCAGAAGGCAGGTCACCTGCCCGGGCATGATCTTGAGGCTCACATCATCGACGACACTGCGTCCATCGAAGCTGCGACACAGGTTGCGAATCTCGAGGCGCGGTGTCTGGTCCACGGCAGTTATCCGATCATTTCGGTCGGAGATCGCCTATCAGCCCCGCCGCATCCCTGCAAGCACCGCCACGAAACCGACCCCCAGCACAACGATGCAAATCACCAGCAGCTGCTCGTATTTGTGACCTTCGGGCAGCAGCGGGGCCACCGCCTCCCACGACCGTGCGAAATAGGCAAAAGCGCCCAGAATCGCGGCCCCGAAGGCAACCAGATAGGCCCAGAGGGCAATCGAGCGGCCCATCACCAGCCCCACGATCAGCACGGGTGCGAGGAACATCGACGCGGTGCCCGACACCGCGACCGCATCGAAGAGCGTCGCATTGCCCCACAACGTCAGCACCGTTCCGGCCACCATGAACACGACCATCACCGCACGCCCCGCGCCCAGCGTGCGCGGCAGGCCCCCTTCCTCGACCACCAGACGGGCGGCGGAGGACAGCGCTGAATCGAGCGTGCTGAGCGCCGAGACCAGCAGCGAGATCATCAGGAGCGCGAAGACCCAGGCCGGGAACATCCCCGCCCAGGTGCCGATCAGCTCGCCCTCGTAGGCGGCGCCGACCAGACCGGCCTGAATGCCGAAAAAGCCGAAGCCGATGATGCACAGGGTGCTGATCCAGAAGGCATGCAGGAAAGAGGCGCGCGTGGTTGCGGCATCGGCGATGAACCCGCGGTCCATCATCACCGGATCATGTGCGGGATAGCTGAACACCTGCAACGCGGCGACAGCCAGCAGGATCCATCCGTTGTAGGCCCCCGAAACGCCCGGCGCAGTCAGCACCGCCGGCAGATCGAACCCCGGTGCCGTGACCAGCGCGACGAAGGCCACCCCGAAAACCACAAGGAACACGATCATCTGCACCACATCCGTGCGCAGCGCCGCGCTGAGCCCGCCCCAGGCGGAATACGCAAGCCCCAGTCCCGCGACGATCAGGATCGCAGTTGTCCCGCTGCCGTCCAGCACGGCGTTGAAGATCAGCCCGACGACGATCAGATTGGCAAACACCTCGGACAGCAACCGCAGGGCAATGACGAAATTGTAGCAGCCGTTTCCAATTGTGCCGAACCGTGCCCCCAGCCAGTCCTGCACCGATCCCGCGCCGGTCTCGCGCAGGCGCATCACGATGAAGCCCCCGGTCAGGAACGACGCGTAATAGGCGGCATAGGCCAAGGTGCCCGCAATGCCGTAATAATACCCCAGGATAGCGGCATTCATCAGGGACCGGGCGAAAATCCAGGTGGTCACCTGGCTGAGTACAAGGGTCCAGAGTCCGGGGCTGCGCCCGTCCATGCCTGCCCCGCCAAAGAACCCTTCGACACTTGCGCGACGCGGCGCGGCGAGGATGGACAGGACGATGATAGCGCCGAATACGGCAATCAGGACAGCAGGTTGCATGGTTGGCCCACCTCTTTGGAAATGTGCCGCAGAGGTAAGCGAAGCCCGCACCGACTGCCATCCAAAAAAAGCACCCCTGCCGAATTTGTGATCGACAGGGGCGCCGGACCGAATCCGCTACGGGCCAAAGCCCTGCTACATGGTGAGGTTGGTCGCGCCGCCGTCGAGAAGGATCGATTGCCCCACGATAAAGCCCGCATGTTGCGAGCACAGGAACGCGCAGGCGGCACCGAACTCCTCGCGCGTGCCGTAGCGGCCCGCCGGAATGCCCGCAGCGCGTTGCTTGCGCGCCTCTTCGATCGTGATGCCCTGCTGTTTGACGACGGCGCCGTCCAGCGCATCGGCACGGTCGGTCGCGTGAATACCGGGCAGCAGGTTGTTGATCGTCACGCCGCTGCCCGCGACCTGCCGCGAGGTGCCCGCGACATAGCCGGTCAGACCCGTGCGCGCAGAATTGCTGAGCCCCAGAACGGCGATGGGTGCACGCACCGATTGCGACGTGATGTTGACCACGCGGCCCCAGCCACGGTCCATCATCCCCGGCACCAGCGCCTTGATCAGGGCAATCGGCGCGAGCATGTTCGCATCCAGCGCCGCGATGAAATCCGACCGGTCCCAGTCGGTCCACTTGCCCGGAGGCGGGCCGCCTGCGTTGTTGACAAGTATGTCCACCGCACCTGCCGCCGCGATCACAGCCGCCTGCCCCTCTTCGGTCGCGACGTCCGCCGCAACAGTCGTGATTTCCACCCCGTAGGCATCGCGCAGGCGCTGTGCCTCGGCCTCCAGCGTATCGGCACCGCGCGCGTTCATCACCAGATCGACGCCGGCCTCGGCCAGTGCCTCGGCACAGCCCAGCCCGAGCCCTTTGGACGACGCACAAACCAGTGCCTTCTTGCCCTTGATTCCAAGATCCATAACCCATCCTCCAGTCCAATTTCGCCGCCAATAAACACCAGCCCCGCAGCAGACGCCAGCAAAAGACCGCCCCGTTGACCGCGGATCGCCACAATCCTAGGCTAGCGTGCTGGCAACACACCCGCAGAGGTCAGAGCATGTCAATCGGCACCCCGTCATCGCAAAGCGTACCGGTCTACGTCGCCGCGCAGATCCGCGCGACGGACGGGGCGAACGTGGGCGATCTGATCTCTTTCGCGAACGAGCTGATCCTCGATGACGTCTATGAACTTGGTTTCGGATCCGAGCCCGCGCGCCTGTCGCTGGTCGCCCGCGACGGGCGCAGTTTCACCATCGGCCACGATACCGGTATCGGCACGCCGGGCGCTGTGCTGCATCTCGATTCCGCGCTGCTGTTCATGACCTACGAGGGCACCGCGCTCGATGCGCTGTTGCTGGTGGAAGTCGACGACGCAGGCGCGGTCACCGAAATTTACCTGATGCCGCTGAACGCGCTCAGCCCCAAGCAGGAAATGCGCCTTGTGGGCATCGACCGCGAGGGCGCGCAGCATAAGTTCGCGCAGGTCGCCTGCGTCAGCTTTACCCGCGGGACGCAGATCACCCTTGCCTCCGGCGCGCAATGCCCGGTCGAACAGCTGAAAGTCGGGGACCGTGTCCTGACCCGCGATGACGGCGTGCAACCGCTGCGCTGGATCGGTCATTCCACCGCCCGCGCGGTCGGCGAATTCGCCCCGATCCGCATTGCGGCGGGAACGCTGAACAACTCGGGCGACCTGATCGTCAGCCCCGACCACCGGCTGTTCATCTACCAGCGCACGGACGAGTTGGGTGCGGGCCGCGCCGAATTACTGGTAAAGGCACGCCACCTTGTGAACGGCGACAGCGTCACGGTCCTGCAAGGCGGCTATGTGGATTACTTCCAGCTGCTGTTCGACAGCCACCAGATCATCTATGCCGAAGGGATCGCGGCGGAATCGATGCTGATCGACAGCCGCACGCGTCCGGTCCTTCCGCAGGATCTGTCACAGGCCTTGGGAGAGGTCATCCCAGGCCATTCGGACCTGCCGCACGCGGGACTGGACGTTCAGGAAAAGCTGCTGAAACGTCCGGATGCCGCGGAGCTTCTGAAGAAAGCATCAAGCCGCTAGCCGATAGGTCCGCCCGCTCCGGGCTATTCGTTATAGAAGAACTCTTCGCGCACGATCTTGCCGTTCGCCACGTGATAGACCGCGATTTCGTCCATCGGCATCGTGGTGCCGCTTGCCTTTTCCGTCATCTCACCGTGAAAGCGTACCGCAAAGCGGTCGTCACCGTGCAGCATCGGATCGGAGGCTTCGACCGCGACATCGGTCATCGCGTTTTCGAACCATTCATGCTTGGCCCTGATCCCCTCCAGCCCCTGCGTGATGCGGGACTGCCCGCCCATATCGTTAGGCTCCACCGATACGGCGTCGGCTGCATACAGCCGGTCGAGGTTTTCCATCTCGCGCCCTTCGCGGCAGCCCGCGACAAGCTCTTGCGCAATCTCCAGCAGGGTCATCGCCCGCGCCCTCCGAATTGTTCACCCAATGTTCCTATCGTGCGCCGCACCTCGATTCGATGCAAGCGCCAGATTGCGCCGTCCCGCTGCAGCCCCTATACGGATGCCCATGCTTGACACAAATCGCCCTCCGCTTCCCCCTGAAATCGCCCGTCGCCGCACGTTCGCGATCATCAGCCACCCCGACGCCGGCAAGACCACGCTGACGGAGAAATTCCTGCTGTTCGGCGGGGCGATCCAGATGGCCGGACAGGTCCGCGCCAAGGGCGAGGCGCGGCGCACACGGTCCGATTTCATGGCGATGGAGAAAGACCGCGGCATTTCGGTTTCGGCCTCGGCGATGTCCTTCGACTTCACCACCAAGACCAACACCTACCGGTTCAACCTCGTCGACACGCCCGGCCACTCGGATTTCTCCGAAGATACCTACCGCACGCTGACGGCGGTGGACGCGGCGGTGATGGTGATCGACGGCGCCAAGGGTGTGGAAAGCCAGACCCAGAAGCTGTTCGAAGTCTGCCGCATGCGCGATCTGCCGATCCTGACCTTCTGTAACAAGATGGACCGCGAAAGCCGCGATGTGTTCGAGATCATCGACGAAATCCAGCAAAACCTCGCTATCGACGTGACGCCGGCCTCTTGGCCCATCGGCGTGGGCCGCGATTTTCTGGGATGCTACGATATCCTGCGCGACAGGCTGGAACTGATGGACCGCGCAGACCGCAACAAGGTCGCAGAATCGATCGAGATCAACGGACTCGATGATCCCAAGCTGGAAAAGCACGTGCCCGCCGACCTGCTGGAGAAACTGCGCGAAGACCTCGAGATGGTGCGCGAACTGATGCCCCCGCTCGATGCGGAGCTGATGGCCGAAGGATCGCTGACGCCGATCTGGTTCGGATCGGCGATCAACAGCTTCGGGGTGAAGGAATTGATGGAAGGCATCGCGCGTTTCGGGCCGGAACCCCAGATCCAGAGCGCGGTACCGCGCCAGATCCTGCCCGAAGAGGACAAGGTCGCGGGCTTCGTCTTCAAGGTGCAGGCCAACATGGACCCCAAACACCGCGACCGCGTGGCCTTTGTGCGTCTTGCCTCCGGCCATTTCGAGCGCGGCATGAAGCTGACGCATGTGCGCAGCAAGAAACCGATGTCGATCACCAATCCGGTGATGTTCCTTGCCGCTGACCGTGAACTGGCCGAAGAGGCATGGGCCGGCGACATCATCGGCATTCCCAACCACGGGCAGTTGCGCATCGGCGACACCCTGACCGAGGGCGAGGCCCTGCGCGTCTCGGGCATTCCTTCCTTCGCGCCCGAACTTTTGCAGGGCGTGCGTGCCGGTGACCCGATGAAGGCCAAGCATCTGGAAAAAGCGCTGATGCAATTCGCCGAGGAAGGCGCCGCCAAGGTCTTCAAACCGGCGATCGGGTCGGGCTTTGTCGTGGGCGTCGTCGGGCAGTTGCAGTTCGAAGTGCTGGCAAGCCGGATCGAGCTGGAATACGGCCTTCCGGTGCGGTTTGAAGCGTCGCAATTCACCTCGGCGCGCTGGGTCAACGGCACCCGTGCCGCCGTGGACAAGTTTACCGAGGCCAACAAGCAGCATATCGCCCATGACCATGACGGCGACGTTGTCTACCTGACCCGCCTGCAATGGGATATCGACCGCGTCGACCGCGATTATCCGGACGTGAAGCTGACCGCCACGAAGGAAATGATGGTCTGATGCAGACGTGGGGCGTCGTCTCCACCATCAAGGCGCCGGCGGCGTCGATCCTGCGGTGGGCCGCGTGGCATCTGGAGGCGGGGGCGCACCGTGTTACGGTCTATCTCGACGATGCCAACCCTGCGGCGCAGGCGGCACTGCGCGACCACCCCAAATGCCGCGTGCGGCGCTGCGATGACGGCTACTGGCAGCGCCAGCACGGCAAACGCCCCGACGCGCACCAGTCGCGGCAGACCTTCAACGCGACGCACGCCTACGCCCGCGCGGATGATGTCGACTGGCTGGTGCATCTGGATGCGGATGAATTTCTGGTCAGTGACCAGCCGGTGGCGTCGTACCTGTCCGACCTTCCCGCCGATGTGCTGTCGGCCCGCACGCGCCCGATGGAACTGCTCGCTGGCTCCGACGTGGCGCGCGATGCGGCCTTCAAGATGTTCATCCCCGCAGGCAAACAGCGTGAACGTATCGTGGCCAGTCTCTACCCGGAATTCGGCGCCCACCTGAAAGGCGGCTTTCTCAGCCATATTGCGGGCAAGGTGTTCTGCCGGACCGGCCTCGGGCCAGTCAAATTCCGCATCCACAATGTCTTTCTGGGCGAGGAAATGAACCCCGGCCATGTCGAGATCGACGATCTGCACCTCGCCCATTTCCACGCCCCCGACTGGGACAGCTGGCGCGCGCAGTATGACTACCGCTTCAGCCGTGGTGCCTACCGGGCCGATCTGGGGCCCGCGCGCCCGCGCGACCGCGGCGGTATCACCGTGCACGAACTCTTTTCGATCATCGTCGAGGACTCCGGAGAGGACGGTTTGCGCCGTTTCTTCGACGAGGTCTGCACCGACAGCGAAGACCTGCGCGCGCGCCTTGCGGCGCATGGGCTTCTGCTGACCACGCGCATCGATTTCGACACAGTGCTGGCGAAACATTTTCCTGACAGTGCAAAGATTTGACGCCACTGGGCGAAGTTGATAAGTGCGACTTCAGACGTGTCGTGGCGATATTCGCCGCTTGGGGCCATGCGGGCCGGCACGCGTGGCGCAGCGGGCCAAGTCAGTGTCCGCAACATACGGACATATATGACGAAATTCAGCGATCTAAACCTTAATCCAAAGGTACTCAAGGCGATCCTCGAAGCAGGATACGAAACGCCAACGCCGATTCAGGCAGGTGCCATTCCCCCCGCCCTCGAAGGGCGCGACGTTCTGGGCATCGCCCAGACCGGTACTGGCAAAACCGCCAGCTTCACGCTTCCCATGATAACGGCACTTGCCCGTGGACGCGCGCGGGCGCGGATGCCGCGCAGTCTGGTGCTCTGCCCGACCCGCGAACTCGCCGCACAGGTGGCCGAAAACTTCGATACCTATTCCAAACACGTCAAATTGACGAAGGCACTGCTGATCGGCGGTGTTTCGTTCAAGGAACAGGATGCCGCGATCGACAAGGGCGTCGACGTCCTGATTGCGACCCCCGGTCGTCTGCTCGACCATTTCGAGCGCGGCAAGCTGATCCTCAATGACGTCAAAGTCATGGTGGTCGACGAAGCGGACCGGATGCTGGACATGGGGTTCATCCCCGATATCGAACGGATCTTCGGTCTGGTGCCCTTCACCCGCCAGACGCTGTTCTTCTCGGCGACAATGGCGCCCGAAATCGAACGCATCACCAATACCTTCCTCAGCAATCCCGCGCGCATCGAAGTTGCACGTCAGGCCACGACCTCGGAAAACATCACCCAGGGCGTGCTGATGTTCAAAGCGTCCCGCAAGGACCGCGAGGCGACGGAAAAGCGCAAGGTGTTGCGCGCATTGATCGACGCCGAAGGCGACAAGTGCACGAACGCGATCATCTTCTGCAACCGCAAGTTGGACGTGGATACGGTGGCGAAGTCGCTGAAGAAATACGGCTACGATGCCGCGCCGATCCACGGCGATCTGGACCAGAGCCAGCGCACACGCACGCTCGACGGTTTCCGCGCGGGCGATCTGCGGTTTCTCGTGGCCTCTGATGTGGCCGCGCGCGGGCTCGACGTGCCTGCGGTCAGCCACGTCTTCAACTTCGATGTGCCCAGCCACGCCGAAGACTACGTGCACCGCATCGGCCGGACCGGCCGCGCGGGCCGTGACGGCAAGGCGATCATGATCTGTGTGCCGCGCGACGAGAAGAACCTCGAGGACGTCGAGCGTCTGGTGCAGAAGGAAATACCGCGCCTTGATGACCCGCTTGGCGGCAAAAAGGGCGAGGAGCGGCCGCAGGCGCAGCCGGAGGCCAGCGAGGAGCCCCGCGAGAAGCCAAAACGCACGCGCAGCCGTCGCAAGCCGAAGGACGAGGCGGCGGAGGTGAAAACCGACGGGCCCGCAGCCGAAACCCCCAAGGAAGCGCCAGAAAAGACTGCGCCGGAAGAAAACACCGCGAAACCCGCGGAGCAATCCGAGACGCCGGCACCGGCTGCACGGGAGCGCGATGACCGGTCCTCCGGCCGCGGACGTTCCGGGCGCGGGGGCAACCGCGGACGGGGCGACAACGGCAATCAGGGCGGAAACAACCGTGTTGTGGGCCTTGGCGATCACACGCCGACCTTCATCGAACTCAGCTTCGACGAGCGCCCCAAGGACTGACAACGCCCCTCCAGACGCAGTCGCAGAAAAAACCGCCCGGCGCTTTACGCACCGGGCGGTTTTTCGTCTCAACCACGTGGTGGCGGGTCAGCTCAGGCGGCTGACCACAACCGTCACTTCGGGTTTCTTGCCGATCTCGTTCTGTGCGGACTGGCGCGCGACCTTTTTCAGACCATCGTTCAGCGCGTCGTCGTCGCGCAGGGTTTTCGCCCCTGCCCGGCCCAGCCACTGGCTCAGATCGTGCTCGACCACTTCGGCAAGGCTCGCCTTGCTCACACCGGTTTCGGCCAGACCCATGGTGTCGACCCAAGGGTCGCCCAGAGGTTCGTCCTCTTCATCCAGCAGCACGGTCACGGTCATATGCCCGTTCAGCGCCATGCGGATCCGGTCGCGGATCACGCCGTCCAGCGCGCCGACCTGCACCGATCCGTCCAGATAGGTGCGCCCGGTCTCGACATATTCGGCAACCTTGGGCGCGTTGCCGGACAGGTCTATCATCATCCCGTTCACGGCCAGAACGCCGGTGATGCCCTTGCCGTCCGCGATCTTCACATGCTCGCGCAGGTGGCGGTGCTCCCCGTGCATCGGGATCAGGACTTGCGGCTTGAGGATGTCGTGCAGCGTCTCCAGATCGGGACGGTTGGCGTGGCCCGACACGTGATACTTGCCCGAACTGTCGTCGACCACATCGACGCCTTTTTCGGACAGCGCGTTTATGATCGCGATGACACCCTTCTCATTGCCCGGGATCGTCTTGGACGAGAACAGGAACAGGTCGCCCTCTTTCAGCTCGATGCCCTGATACTTGCCGCGCGCCAGCTGCGCGGACGCCGCGCGGCGTTCCCCCTGGCTGCCGGTAACCAGCAGCATCAGGTTCTCGCGCGGCACATCACGGGCCTGTTCGGGGCTGATCGTGCTGGGGAAATCCGTCAGCACGCCTGCCTCGACGCTGGCCTCGACCATGCGTTTCATCGCGCGGCCCATCAGCACGATCGACCGACCTGCCCGTTCAGCCGCCACTGCAAGGGTTTTCACCCGTGCAACATTCGATGCGAAGGTCGTCGCAATGACCATACCTGACGCACCAGAGACCAATTCCTCGATCGCAGGCGACAGAACCGCCTCGGAACGCCCTGCCTCCGGCGAGAAGACGTTGGTACTGTCACACACCAGCGCCTTGATCCCGTCCTTGGCGATCTCCTCGAAAGCAGCGGGATCGAAAGGTTCGCCCACGCCGGGGGTCAGGTCGACCTTGAAGTCGCCCGAGTGAACGATACGGCCCGCGGGCGTGTCGATCACCAAAGCCGAGCTTTCGGGGATCGAGTGGGAGATCGGCTGGAAGCCCACCTTGAACGGTCCGGCATCGACCTGATGGGGAAAGATGCCGACCGTGCGGATCGCGTCATCGGGATGGCCGTATTCGTCCATCTTGCGCTGCGCGATATTGGCCGTGAACCGGCGCGCGTAGATCGGCGCCTGCAAACGGTCGTAGGTGTGGGCGATGCCGCCCACGTGGTCTTCGTGCGCGTGGGTGACGAATACCGCTTCGATGCGGTCCTTGCGCTTTACCAGCCAATCGATATCGGCAATGATCAGGTCCACGCCGGGCGTGGTATCCATGTCGGGAAAGGCCACGCCGATATCCACGACGATCAGGCGCTCCTTGTCGGGGGCGCCATATCCGTAGACATATGCGTTCATACCAATTTCACCCGCCCCGCCGAGGGGAAGGTAGATCAAACGTTCGCTGCTCATATTATTCAGCTAATTCCTTGTTATACTTATGGATCACGGTCAGGCCGTGCATTGTCAGGTCATCTTGATAGTCATCAAATAAGGCTTCGGCTTGCTGAAACAACGGTGCCAGCCCGCCTGTGGCGATCACGCGCATGTCGCGCGCACGCTCTGCTTTGATCCGGGCACATATCTCACGAACGAGCCCGATGTAACCCCAGAAGATGCCGGATTGCATGCAGGCCACGGTATTCGTGCCGACAACCTGCTGTGGTTTCGAGATATCGACATGCGGCAAGGCTGCGGCGGCGGCGTGCAACGCCTCCAGCGACAGGTTCACACCCGGTGCGATCACCCCGCCCACATAGGCGCCATCGGTGTCGGCCACGTCGAAGGTCGTCGCCGTGCCGAAATCCACGATGATCAGATCGCCGCCGTAGATGTCATAGCCCGCAACCGTGTTGACCAGCCGGTCGGGCCCGACAGCCGTGCCCTCGTCCACGCGCACCGCAACCGGCAGCGCGCATTCGGGTTTGCCCACCACAATGGGGCGCGTATTGAAATACCGGTCCGACAGCACACGCAGGTTGAACACCACACGCGGCACCGTGGACGACACGATCACGTCGGTGATCTCTGCCTCGATCTTTTGCAGTTTCATCAGGGTCGACAGCCAGACGTAATACTGGTCCGCCGTGCGCTGCCATTCCGTTGCCGTCCGCCAGGTCGCGATAAATTCGGTCCCGTCCCAAATCGAAAAGACCGTGTTGGTGTTGCCGCAATCAATCGCCAAAAGCATCGGCTGTCCCCTTCTCTGGGATCAGAAATACACATCCGCGGCTGCAATAGCCACGCGCCCTTTTGCCGTGCGCAGGATCAGATTGCCAGCTTCATCGACATCTTCGAACACCCCTTCGGAGCTGTCGCGCATGGTCCGGGCTGTCACGACCTCGCCCAGCCGCGCTGCCTGTGCCAGCCACGCGCTGCGGATCGGCCCGAACCCATAAACCTGAAACTGTTCTTCGTACCGTGCGAAGGCTGCGGCCAGCGGGTCGAGCAAGTCGCGGGCAGAGACATCAACGCCAAGCTCCCCCGCAAGCGACACAGGTCGCAGGGCACCCGCCTCGACTTCGGACGGATCAGGGGCATGAGCCAAATTGACACCGATGCCGATCACCAGATGGGCACCGAGAGTTTCAAGCAGGATACCGGCGAGTTTGCCACCGTAGAGCAGAACATCGTTGGGCCACTTCAACGCAAACGGATCGCTTTGACCCGTGACCTCGATACAGGCGTCGCGCAGGGCAAGGCTGGCGACGAAACTGCGCAAGGCGGCCTGTGTGGGATCGGCGGGCATCGGCAGAACAACGGTTCCGGCGAAATTTCCACGCGGTGTCGCCCATGCCCGGCCCCGGCGGCCCCGCGCTGCGGTCTGTTCCTCCGCCATGATCCACGCGGGCCCGCGCAGATCGGATACCATGCGCGCCGCCTCGGCAAGCGTTGAATCGAGGCTGTCGAAAACGTGGCGCGCGTATCCCTGTGGCCAGCTCCTCAACGCAGCACCTATCCCACGCAAAGGCAGCGAAGCCCGGTCTTCGCCCGGACCCGTGCCTTAGTTGACAAGTGTCTCGGCCGCCAGCGCAGCCGCGCCCTCGACCCCGAACATGTTGATGATGCCGACAACCATGATCACCGCGGATGCGATCAGGAAACCGCCCAGAAGACCGCCGCGGTTCTGGTCCAACCCGTCGCTGCGCTCTTCGCCGAAGTACATGTAGAATACGATCCGCAAGTAGTAGAACGCGCCGATCACCGAGGCGATCACCCCCGCGATGGCCAGCCATGCAAGACCACCGTCGTAGGCCGCCCGCAGCACATAGAGCTTGGCGAAGAACCCAAGGAACGGAGGCACGCCCGCGAGGCTGAACATCAGCACCAGCAGCGCCGCCGCGCGGCCCGGATGGCTGCGCGCGTAGAGGTTCAGCGACGAAATTTCCACCACCGGCGCATCGTCCTTGCGCATCAGCAGGATGAAGGCAAAGACACCGACGTTCATCGTGACATAGATCGCCATGTAGATCAGCATCGCCTGCACGCCGAATGCGGTACCGGCAGCGAGACCCATCAGCGCATAGCCCATGTGGGCAATCGAGGAGAAGGCCATCAGGCGCTTGATGTTGGTCTGTCCGATCGCCGCGACAGCGCCGAGGAACATCGACAGCACGGACAACAGCGCGATGATCTGCTGCCAGTCGCCCACGGCACCGCCGAAGGCATCGTGCAAGACCCGCGCGAACAATGCCATCGCGGCGACCTTGGGAGCGGTCGCGAAGAAAGCGGTGACCGGTGTGGGCGACCCTTCGTAGACATCGGGTGTCCACATGTGGAACGGCACTGCCGAAACCTTGAACGCCATGCCCGAAATCAGGAACACGATACCGAAAAGCAGCCCGATCGATGTCTCACCCGACTGCGCGGTCGTGATAATCCCCGAAAACAGCGTGGTGCCGGCGTAGCCGTAGACCAGCGATGCACCGTAGAGCAGCAGGCCCGAGCTGAGCGCGCCAAGAACGAAGTACTTCAGCCCCGCCTCGGTCGATTTGATGCTGTCGCGCCGCAGCGATGCCACGACATAAAGCGCCAGCGACTGCAGTTCGAGCCCCATGTAGAGCGCCATCAGATCGCCCGCAGAGACCATCATCATCATGCCGACAACGCTCAGGGATACCAGCACGGGATATTCGAACCGCAACAGACCACGTTCCTGCATGTAGCCTTCGCTCATCAACAGGACAGCGGCGGCGGAAACGAGGATGGTGATCTTGGCGAACCGTGCGAAGCCGTCGTTGATGAACATCCCGCCGAACGCTTCGACCGTGCTGTTGGCACCCGTGCCGATCACGACGGCCAGCACCACCAGCAGCGCCGCCGTCAGCCACAAAAGCGGCCGGGCGATGGCGTCCTTGCCGAAATAGGCCCCGAACATCAAACCGGCAAGCGCGAAGCCCGCGAGGATGATTTCGGGCAGGATCTGGAAGAGGTCATTGCTCATCTTGGGATACCTTAGTTCTGGGCTTCGGCGGTCTGCGATGCGGCCTCGGCCGCGGCGACAGCCGTGTCGTATGAATCCACCAGTGCGGCGACGGAAGGCCCGATCGTGTCGAGCACCAGCGCAGGATAGACCCCGAGCAGCAGCGTCATCGCCACCAGCGGTGCAAAAATCCAACGCTCGCGCGATGTCATGTCAGTGATGGTCTTCAGGCTTTCCTTTATCAGGTCGCCCATCACCACGCGGCGGTAGAGCCATAGCGCATAGGCCGCCGAGAAGATCACACCCGAGGTCGCCACCACGGCCACCCAGGTGTTGACCTGGAAGATCGCCATCAGCGTCAGGAATTCACCCACGAACCCCGATGTGCCGGGCAGACCGACGTTCGCCATGGTGAACAGCATGAAGATCAGCGCGTAGACCGGCATCCGGTTGACCAGGCCGCCGTAGGCGTCGATGTCGCGGGTGTGCATCCGGTCATAGACCACGCCCACGCACAGAAACAGCGCCCCCGAAATGAAACCGTGGCTGATCATCTGGAAGATCGCCCCGTCCAGACCCTGCTGGTTGGTGGCGAAGATGCCCATGGTCACGAAACCCATATGCGCGACCGAGGAATAGGCGATCAGCTTCTTCATGTCTTCCTGAACCAGCGCCACCAGTGAGGTGTAGACGATCGCAATCGCGCTCAGCCACAGGATCAGCGGGCCGACGACCTCGGACCCTACCGGGAACATCGGCAGCGAGAACCGCAGGAAACCGTAACCGCCCATTTTCAGCAGGATCGCCGCAAGCACGACGGAACCGGCGGTTGGCGCCTGAACGTGGGCGTCGGGTAGCCATGTGTGCACCGGCCACATCGGCATCTTCACGGCAAAGCTGGCGAAGAAGGCGATGAAAAGCAGCGTCTGCATGCCACCGATAATCTGCACCCCAAGGATGCTGAACGTCTCGGACCCGAAGCGGTGTGTCAGCAGGCTGACATCACAGCCGCCGATGCAGGTGGTGCCCGCATCCGCGAACATCGCCACCATGGCCACCAGCATCAGCACAGACCCGAAGAAGGTGTAGAGGAAGAACTTGAACGACGCATAGATGCGGTTCGCACCGCCCCAGATGCCGATGATCAGGAACATCGGGATCAGCGAGGCCTCGAAGAACACGTAGAACAGCACCAGATCCAGTGCCATGAACACGCCCAGCATGAGCGTTTCCAGCACCAGAAACGCGATCATGTATTCCTTGACGCGGGTTTTCACGTCCCAGCTGGCGGCGATAACCAGCGGCATCATGAAGGTGGTCAGCATGACGAACAGGACAGAGATACCGTCAACGCCCATCCGGTAGCTCAGACCCAGAAGCCACTCGGCCTCGTCCACCATCTGGAACTCGGTATTCGAGGGGTCGAACTCGAGATAGACGAAGATCGACACGATGAACGTCACGGTGGTGGTGATCAGCGCCAGCCACTTTGCGTTGCGTTGCGCCGCTTCGTCCTCGCCGCGCAGGAACACGGCCAGGATCAGGGCCGCGAAGGCGGGCATGAAGGTGACAATGGAAAGAAGATTGTTTTCCATCAGTTCGCTCCTCCGCTCAGCGTCATCCATGTGACGAGGACCGCGATCCCGATCACCATGGCGAAGGCATAGGTAAAGATATAGCCGGACTGCGCGCGACCTGCGAGGCGGGTAAAGAAGGGCACGATCCCCAGCGCGAGCCCGTTGAGGCCCCCGTCGATCACGCTGCCGTCGCCGCGCTTCCACAGGAAGCGGCCGATGGCCTTGGCGGGCCCTACGAAGATAAAGTCATAGGCTTCGTCGAAGTACCATTTGTTCTTGAGGAACAGGTACAAGGGCCGCTGCGTATCGGCCAACCGGCCGGGAAGCGACGGGTTCTTGATGTAGAAGAGCCACGCTGTGGCAAACCCGATAAGCATTGCGATGAACGGCGAGGTCTTGACCCAGTAGGGCACCTTGTGCGCGTCATCCAGCAGCGTGTTGTCCGGCGCGATATAGAGTGCGCCCTCTCCGGGCTCGCCTGCGAACATGTAGTGGTGCTCGGACGAATACTCGCCCTCGCCGCCTTCCTTCGCCTCTTCGGCGCCTTCGACTTTCTCTGCGCCCTCGTGGCCTTCTTCGGCATAAGGCACGCCGTAGAACTTCGCGACCTGATCGACGTGGCCGAAGAACGAACTGTACCAGACCATGCCCGCCAGTGCGGCACCCAGCGCCAGCACACCGAGCGGAAGCAGCATGACCATCGGGCTTTCGTGCGCGTGCTCATGCGTGTGCTTGTTGCCGCGCGGCGTGCCGTAGAACGTCAGGAACATCAGCCGCCAGCTGTAGAAGCTGGTGAAAAGCGCCGCGATCACCAGCATCCAGAACCCGTACATGGAGCCCGCCGCAAAGGCGCTTTCCACGATCGCGTCCTTCGACTGGAAGCCTGCGAAACCGATGGGGATTTCGCCCAGCGTGATGATCCACACAGGGATACCCACACCGGTGATCGCCAGCGTGCCGATCATCATGGCCCAGAACGTATAGGGGATCTTCTTGCGCAGGCCGCCGTAGTTCATCATGTCCTGCTCGTGGTGCATGGCATGAATGACCGAGCCCGCGCCCAGAAACAGCATCGCCTTGAAGAAGGCGTGCGTGAACAGGTGGAACATCGCCGCCGAATACATGCCCACGCCCGCGGCCACGAACATGTAGCCAAGCTGCGACATGGTGGAATAGGCAATCACGCGCTTGATGTCGGTCTGTACCAGACCGATGGTCGCCGCGACGAAGGCCGTCGTGGCCCCCAGCACGGTTACGAACATCATCGCCTCGGGCGCGAATTCCATCACCGGGGACATGCGGCAGACGAGGAACACACCGGCGGTAACCATCGTCGCCGCGTGGATCAGCGCCGACACGGGTGTCGGACCTTCCATCGCATCGGGCAGCCATGTGTGCAGGAAAAGTTGCGCCGATTTGCCCATCGCACCGATGAACAGCAGGAAGGCGATCAGGTTCGCCGCGTTCCAGTCGGTCCACAAAAAGCGGATGGATGTCTCCGCCAGCTCGGGCGCTGCCGCGAAGATGTCGGAGAAGTTGATGCTGTCGGTCAGCAGGAACAGGCCGAAGATCCCCAGCGCGAAGCCGAAATCGCCCACGCGATTGACCACGAAAGCCTTGATCGCGGCGGCGTTTGCAGAGGGTTTCTTGTAATAGAAACCGATCAGCAGGTACGAAGCCACACCGACGCCTTCCCAGCCGAAGAACATCTGCACAAGGTTGTCGGAGGTCACCAGCATCAGCATCGCGAAGGTGAAGAACGACAGATAGGCGAAGAAGCGCGGCTTGTAGCTGACCCCTTCGGCGAAGTGATCGTCATGCGCCATGTAGCCGAAGCTGTAGAGGTGCACGAGGCTCGACACCGTGGTGATCACGATCAGCATGATCGCGGTCAGCCGGTCCAGGCGGATCGCCCAGTCGGTGCTCAGGCTGCCGCTTTCGATGAAACGCAGGATCTGGATGGTTTCGGTCGTGCCGTCGAAGGTCAGGAAGATGATCCAGCTGAGCAGCGCGGACAGGAACAAAAGGCCCGTCGCGATCCAGCAGGCGGCGGTTTCGCCGATGATCTTCCACGAAAATCCGCAGATCAGCGCGCCGATCAGAGGGGCGAAAAGGAGCGTGGTTTCCATGATCTCAGCCCTTCATCACGTTGACGTCTTCCACGGCGATCGTGCCACGGTTGCGGAAGAAACAGACGAGAATGGCAAGGCCGATCGCGGCCTCGGCGGCTGCGACGGTCAGGACGAACAGGGTATAGACCTGCCCCACCATATCCCCGAGGAAACTGGAGAAGGCGACGAAGTTGATGTTCACCGCCAGTAGCATCAATTCGATGCTCATCAGCAGGATGATCACATTCTTGCGGTTCAGAAAGAGCCCGAAGATGCCGATGACGAAAAGCGTCGCCGCTACCGTCAGATAATGTTCCAGTCCGATCATGTCGTCCCTCGAATGCACCCGTTTGCCGGGCTTTTAGTCCTAGTTCTTCCCGATTTCCACCGGGGTTTCACGGGCCTAGCCGAGAAAACTGTAACCGCCGAAAAGTATGATCAAGATGACCACAAGGGCGACGATTGTCGTGCGTGACACAGTCCTAGTCCTTCCATGTTGTCCGGCCGGTTCCGCTGGGCACCAGCGACACGCGACAGACCTTTCAAAAGATCCCGCACCGGCAGCGGTGCGGGATCCAATTCTCTCTAAAGCCCCTGCCCGGGCTTCACGTCGTGCAACTCCATCGCCTTCTTCGGATCCCGCATCATCTGCGCCACGACATCCTGACGCTTCACGTCACCGCGGTGGCGCAGCGTCAGCACAATCGCACCGATCATGGCGACCAGCAGGATCAGACCTGCCAGCTGGAACAGCAGGAAGTAGTCGTCATAAAGCATCAGACCCAGGGCCGCGGTATTCTCGACCGCAAGGTCGGTGGGCTGTCCGCGCAACCCTTCGGCGGCGGCGTTGGTTTCCCATGCGCCAAAGGCCATGACGAACTGCATCAGGATCACCAGACCGATCAGAAGCGCGAGCGGCATGTATTTCGCCATCTCTGCCTTCAGTTCGGCGAAATCCACGTCGAGCATCATCACAACGAAAAGGAACAATACCGCGACCGCGCCGACGTAGACGATGATCAGCAGCATCGCTACGAATTCCGCGCCCAGCAGAACGAACAGCCCCGCAGATGACAGGAACGCAAGGATCAGCCAGAGCACCGAGTGTACGGGATTGCGGCTGACCACCGTAAAGAGGCCACCGGCCACCACGCTGATCGCAAAAAGATAGAATGCGAAAACGCTCATGCGTCATCCTCCTTCTCGTCGAAGACCTGTCCGGCCAGCTCCATCGCACGGGTCATCGCGGGGATGCCGGCGAAAACAGATGTCTGCGCGATGGTTTCCTTGATGTGCTGCTGGGTCGCCCCGGCCTCAAGCGCGTGCCGCACGGTCTGGCGCACGACAGTGTCGTTCTGCGCGCCCTGCATCGTCAGCCCCGAGATCGTCAGCAGCAGCCGTGTACGCGCATCGAGCCCGTCCTTGTTGACGCCGTTGCCGAACATCATTTCCATCATGTCGCGCGGCATCGTGCCCATCATCGCCTCGAACACCTTGGGCGAAAACGCGTCCATCGCAGGAAACGCCTTGGTCATCTCCTGCGCCTGCTTGAACAGCGCCTCGAAAGGATTGATGGGATCGGTCATCTGTAGGGTGCATCCATCTCGAGGTTGCGTGCGATCTCGGCTTCCCAGCGGTCACCGTTCTCCAGCAGCTTTGCCTTGTCGTAATACAGCTCTTCGCGGGTCTCGGTCGAAAATTCGAAGTTGGGACCCTCGACGATGGCATCGACCGGGCAGGCCTCCTGACAGAAGCCGCAGTAGATGCATTTGGTCATGTCGATGTCATAGCGCGTGGTGCGGCGGCTGCCGTCGATCCGCGGCTCGGCGTCGATTGTGATCGCCTGCGCAGGGCATACCGCTTCGCACAGCTTGCACGCGATGCAGCGCTCTTCGCCGTTGGGATAGCGGCGCAGCGCGTGCTCTCCGCGGAAGCGCGGCGAAAGCGGCCCCTTCTCGTGCGGATAGTTCAGCGTCGCCTTGGGCTTGAACATGTACTTCAGGCCCAGCTTGATCCCCTGATAGAAATCCTGAAGCAGGAAGTACTTCGCGTGGCGTGTATAGTCGGTAGAGCTCATATCAGCCTCCTACGGTCCAGCGGGCATAGATGCCCCAGAACCATTCGAATTTGGCGGCAAAGGCCACAAAAACCACCCAGACAAGGCTGAACGGAAGGAAGACCTTCCAGCCCAGACGCATCAGCTGGTCATAGCGGTAGCGTGGTGTGATCGCCTTGATCATCGAGAACATGAAGAACACCAGACCCATCTTGAGGATCATCCAGAAGATCCCGTCGGGCAGCCCCGGAATGGGCGACAGCCAGCCGCCGAAGAACATCAGCGAGATCAGCGCGCACATCAGAACCACGGCGACAAGTTCACCGATCATGAACAGCAGGAAGGGCGTGGAGGAATATTCGACCTGATAGCCCGCGACCAGTTCCGATTCAGCCTCGGGCAGGTCGAAAGGCGGGCGGTTGGTTTCGGCCAGTGCCGAGATGAAGAACAGGATCAGCATCGGGAAATGCGGCAGCCAGTACCAGCTCAGCAGCCCGTAATCGCTGTCCTGCGCGTTGACGATGCCCGAAAAGTTCATCGACCCGGTCGAGATGATGACGCCGATGATGATCAGGCCGATGCTGACCTCGTAAGAGATCATCTGCGCGGCGGAGCGCAGCGAGCCGAGGAACGGATATTTGGAGTTCGACGCCCAGCCGCCCATGATCACACCGTAGACTTCGAGCGAAGAGACCGCGAAGACGAAGAGGATCGCCACGTTGATGTCCGACAGCACCCAGCCGTCATTGAAGGGAATCACCGCCCAGGCGACCAGTGCCATCACGAGGCTGATCATCGGCGCGAGGAAGAAGACCGGCCTGTCGGCCCCGGCGGGCACGACGATTTCCTTGACGATATATTTTCCGAAATCCGCGAAGGATTGCAGCAGGCCGTAGACCCCCACAACGTTCGGACCGCGGCGCAGCTGCACGGAGGCCCAGATCTTGCGGTCCGCGTACATCAGGAAGGCAAGCGCCACCAGAAGCGGGATCACCACGAGGAAAATCTGTCCGACGATCAGCAGGATCGCCCCCAGCGTGGTGTTGAAAAAGAAATCAGCCATATTCGGTCCTCACACCGTCGGGATACCCTTCTCGCGGCAATTGGCAGTCACCACTTCGGCATCGATCGTCTTCAAGCCCCGGGGGAGGCTTGGCGAGATTGTGTAAACAGCATCGGCCCGCCAAATGCCACCCTCGATTTCCACATTTGTGCGCACATGTCTTGCGAATCCGTAGCCCCGGATAAGCGCATATTGCGCGGCGGCGCATTCGGCGTAGGCCGCGACGTTCGCCGGCTCCCTCGCCTTGGTCATCGCCACGTTGAACTGCACCAGATCCCCGTCCAGAAGCACGGTTTCCACCCCCTTGTACTCGGGGATGAAATCCTCTGCCGTGGGCGGGGCCGGTTCACACGCACTGAGGGCCAGCAGCCCTATCGCGGCCAGACGCTTCACTCTGCCGCCATCGCCTCCGTCCGGCGCGCTTTCGCGTTGGCCGACAGACGGGCCATGACCTCGGACGCCCGCGCGATGGGGTTGCTGAGATAGAAGTCCGCGACCGGATACTGAAGCGGTGCGGCATCGATGCTGCCGGTCGCCTCCGCTTGCCAGTCGTTTTCGGCAACTTCATCCACAAGACCCAGATGCGCGTGCTCTTTCACCAGCGCGCGGCGCAGCGCGGCAAGGCTGTCGTAGGGCAGCGTGGCTTCCAGCTCAGCGCTCAACGCGCGCAGGATGGCCCAGTTTTCCTTGGCCTGACCGGGTGCAAAGCTGGCGCGCTGTGCGATCTGCGGGCGTCCTTCGGTGTTGACGAAAAGGCCCGGCTCTTCGGTATAGGCGGCACTTGGCAGGATGATGTCGGCGCGATGCGCCCCGCGGTCACCGTGGCTGCCCTGATAAATCACGAAGGGACCTGCGGGAATGTCACCTTCGTCGGCGCCGAGGTTATAGATCACCTCGGCTTCGAGCGCCTGTGCAATGCCGCCTTCGGTGGTGGCCCCCACGTCCATGGCCCCGACACGGCCCGCAGCGGTATGCAGCACCATGAATTTCGATTTCGTGCTCTCGGCCAACGCCATGGCCTGCGCCAGAATGGCCGCGCCGTCCTCGCGAGCAAGCGCGCCCATGCCGACGACGATCACCGACCGCTTGTCCGCGACCGCGCTGTGGTCACGCCCGGCCAGATCGTCAAGCACCGTTGGGCTGTCGCCCAGATGGTCATAGTCATAGGTCAGATCGACCTTCGGACCGACGACACCCACATTCGCGCCCCGGATCCACGCCTTGCGGATGCGCGCGTTCAGCACAGGGGCCTCGACCGCCGGATTGGTCCCGATCAGCATGACCGATTCCGCAGTGTCCAGATCCTCGACCGCTGCCGTCCCGACATAGCCGGAGCGGTTGCCGGCGGGCAGTTTCGCCCCGTCGGTGCGGCATTCGACGACACCGCCCTGCCCCTCGATCAGCTGTTTCAGCGCATAGGCCGCTTCCACGGGCGCAAGGTCCCCGACCAGACCGGCCACGGACTTGCCCTTGATGGCTTCGGCCGCGGCAGCCAGCGCTTCGGGCCATTCGACGGCTGTCAGCTTGCCGTTCTTGCGCACATAGGGTTTGTCCAGCCGCTGGCGGCGCAGACCGTCCCAGACAAAGCGGGTCTTGTCGGAAATCCATTCCTCGTTCACGCCGTCGTGGTTGCGCGGCAGGAACCGCATCACTTCGCGGCCCTTGGTGTCGACACGCACGTTCGATCCCAGTGCGTCCATCACATCGATTGATTCGGTCTTGGTCAGCTCCCACGGACGCGCGGTGAAGGCGTAGGGCTTGGACACCAGCGCACCGACGGGGCACAGATCGATGATGTTGCCCTGCATGTTGCTGTCGAGCGTTTCGCCCAGATAGGCCGTGATCTCGGCATCCTCACCGCGGCCGGTCTGGCCCATCTGGCTGATGCCCGCGACCTCGGTCGTGAAACGCACGCAGCGGGTGCAGGAAATGCAGCGCGTCATATGGGTCTCGACCAGCGGTCCGAGATCCAGATCCTCGGTGGCGCGCTTGGGTTCGCGGTAGCGCGAAAAATCCACGCCGTAGGCCATCGCCTGATCCTGAAGATCGCATTCGCCGCCCTGATCGCAGATCGGGCAATCGAGCGGGTGGTTGATCAGCAGGAACTCCATGACGCCCTCGCGGGCCTTCTTGACCATGGGCGAGTTGGTTTTCACCACCGGCGGCTCTCCGTCCTTGCCCGGACGCAGGTCGCGCACCTGCATGGCACAGGATGCCGCGGGTTTTGGCGGGCCGCCGACGACTTCCACAAGACACATCCGGCAATTGCCCGCGATGGACAAACGCTCGTGATAGCAGAAGCGCGGCACCTCGATCCCGGCCTGTTCACAGGCCTGGATAAGGGTCATCGCCCCGTCCACTTCCACTTCGTTCCCGTCGATGATGATCTTGCGTAGGTCGCTCATGGTATCACTTCACTTTCAGCAACGAACCTATCCGGCTCGATTTCTCAATCTCTTTGCGCCCCAGTGCGCAATAGCTTTGCGGGTCGTCTTTTACGACCCCGTTGGCCTTGAAATAGGCCGCGCCCTTGGCACGCAGGCGATCCTTTTCGACGTCCGAATCCGCATAGGCGTCGATTTCGGCCTTCGTGTATCCCAGATCTCGTGCTTCGGACTTCACGTCCGAGTACAGCTTCAGCGCCCGGAACATCCGGGCCGAGATGTCGGGGCAGTTTTTTCGTATCTCGTTGGCAATCGCAACATCGAAAACAGCGTCGTCGATAGACTTAACGTCGCGCAGGGCGGGTTTTGCGGCCAGCGGCTGTGTCGACAGCGCCAGAACGCTCAAAATGATCGCAAGGTGTCGCATGAAATCTCCTCAGATGCTCGGCGGGCCTTCGCCCGGTCTGGCACATGTGGGCTATCCCCTTGTTATGCAATAACCGCGCCGCGCAGCGCAGGTTCCGGGCGGACGGTGGTCATGGTCAGCGCGCGCCGGGGCACTGGCCTTGCAGCGTCAGCGTGTCGCTCTCGATCGGCAGGCTTTGCTGCGGTGTCTCAGGTCCGACCGCCCAGATGATATCCGAAGAGCCGAAGGTGTTCACGCAATACTCGATCGCCGCGTATTCGCCCGCTTCCAACGCGCCGGCGAGCGAGCGCGACACCGGGCGGACGGTAACAGTGAAAGTGTCGAGTTGGCGTTCCACCTTGCGCAGCTTCGCGTTGTAGAACTGCCCGTCGAAGGCAATACGGTCATCGTCGGATGTGCACCCGGCCAGCAGCACCGTTGCGGTAGCAAGGATCAACCAAGACTTCATCAACACTCCTCCGCCCCTCGCGGGCGCGGTCCTTCTCGAACTTGGCGACGTTATCGCGCAATTCACGCCAGAGGGCCAGCGGTTATGACTTTTGCGCCTTGATCTTCGCACGTTTGCCCAGCGTCAGCTCGAAACCGACAGTCGGGTCCTTGCAGATGATCGCCTTGGCCATGCTGGTCCAGATCGGTCGGCGCACTTCGGATGCGAACTGGCAGACCGCCCGCGACACATCCGGCCAGTTGCCATAGTCGTCGCACAGCATCACGCCATCATCGGCCAAAAGGTCCCAGTAGTTGCGGAAATCGTGCAAACAGGCCTCGTATTCGTGGCTTGCGTCGATGTGGATCATGTCCGCCTTCACCCCCAGTCGCGTCAGGGCAAAGGCCGCCAAAGTCCCGTCCATCGGGAGCGGCACGATCACATCCGTCATGCCCTTGGAGTGCACATTCGCCAGGAACGTCTGGTAAAGCGTGGGATAGCCGTTCTGCGGGCGCAGCTCGTCGCGCCGGCCGCTGGTCGACAAATGCGCGGACGATCCCAGCCAGGTGTCGATCGACAGGATCTCGGTCTTGAGGCCCAGTTTCTTCGACTGCACCGCCATGTGCAGAGAAGACATCCCCTTCCACACGCCCAGTTCGATGATCAGCTTCGGCTGGAACTCTTCCAGCAGCCGGCGAAAGAACGGATGGGTGGAATTCCAGCCCGAGAAATCGACGCGCGACTCATCGAACTGGTAATCGGCAAAAGCGTCCCCCAGCCCCAGAAGATCACGGATCGAGCCGGTGCCTGCGTCTTTCATCCGTCTCTCCCGTCCGGCGTGTGAAGTTACTCTGCTGCGACCGGCTGCACCGGGCGGCTGCGCTTGTGCTTGATGCGGTCCTCGATTTCATCGCGAAAGTGGCGGATCAGGCCCTGGATCGGCCAGGCCGCCGCATCGCCGAGCGCGCAGATCGTGTGGCCTTCGACCTGCTTGGTCACATCCAGCAGCATGTCGATTTCCTCGGGCTCGGCATCGCCTTTGACCAGACGGTCCATGACCCGCATCATCCAGCCCGTGCCCTCGCGGCAGGGCGTGCACTGGCCGCAGGATTCGTGCTTGTAGAACTTCGACAACCGCCAGATCGCCTTGATCACATCGGTGGAGTTATCCATCACGATCACCGCCGCCGTGCCGAGGCCCGAGCGCTGCTCGCGCAGGTAATCGAAATCCATGATCGCGTCGCGCATGTCCTTGCCCGGGATCATCGGCACCGACGACCCGCCGGGGATCACCGCCTTGAGGTTGTCCCAGCCGCCGCGAATGCCGCCGCAATGCTTCTCGATCAGTTCCTCGAAGGTAATGCTCATCGCTTCTTCGACGACGCAGGGATTGTTGACGTGGCCCGAGATCGCAAACAGCTTGGTGCCCGCGTTATTGGGGCGACCGAAGCCCGCGAACCAGCCGCCGCCGCGCCGCAGGATCGTCGGGACCACGGCAATCGATTCGACGTTGTTCACGGTGGTCGGACAGCCATAGAGCCCCGCGCCCGCCGGGAACGGCGGCTTCATGCGCGGCATCCCCTTCTTGCCTTCAAGGCTTTCCAGCAGCGCGGTTTCCTCGCCGCAGATATAGGCCCCCGCACCATGGGCGAGATAGAGATCGAAGTCCCAGCCGGAACCGGCGGCGTTCTTGCCCAGAAGCCCCGCATCATAGGCTTCGTCGATGGCGGCCTGCAGCGCTTCCTTCTCGCGGATGTATTCACCGCGGATGTAGATGTAGCACGCATGCGCGTTCATCGCGAAAGACGCGATCAGGCAACCCTCGACCAGCGTATGCGGGTCGTGACGCATGATTTCGCGGTCCTTGCAGGTACCGGGTTCGGATTCGTCCGCGTTGACCACCAGATAGCTGGGGCGGCCATCGCTTTCCTTGGGCATGAACGACCATTTCAGACCGGTCGGAAAGCCCGCGCCACCGCGCCCGCGCAGGCCGCTCGCCTTCATCTCGTCCACGATCCAGTCGCGGCCTTTCTTGATGATATCGGCGGTTCCGTCCCAATGTCCGCGCTGCTGCGCGCCTTTCAGCGTGCGGTCGTGCATACCGTAGATATTGGTGAAAATCCGGTCTTTGTCCTGCAACATGCGATTACCCATCCTTCTCGGACTGGCGCGTGCGCCACATCCTGACTGCTTGTATGACCACCCAGAGGAAAATGGCGGCAACGCCGAGTTCCAACAGGCCCATGATCTGGTTCGACCAGCCAAGGCTGGCCCCGGCGAACTCGATGCCGATAAAGGCAAAGGCCGCGACAACACTTACCAAGGCAAGCCGCCGTCCGTCTCGTGACAGTTTGTCATCGCGCTGGCTCACGGACGGCGGTTTCCTCAGGTTTTCTTTTGCTTCTTGCGCGAGAATTCGGTTTCACCGCCCTCGGCAAGGATTTTGGCCTGGCTCATCCAATCGTCGCGCTGGATCCGGCCCTTGAAGCGCAGGCGGTTGTCCACCCACGCGATTTCTTCGGGGCCCCATGCCGCGACCTGCTCGAAATGCCAGATGCCCAGACTGTTGAGCGTCTCTTCCAGCTTCGGACCGACGCCGCTGATCAGCTTGAGGTCGTCCTTGCCACCGTCGCGCGGGCCTTCCATCAAGGCAGGCTTGCTTTCCTCCGCACCGTCCGGCGCACCGGCATTGGCTGCGTCCGCAGGTGGCGCAGCAGCGTCCGCTTCGGCAGGCACACCACCGGGAACGTCAGCGGCCGGGGTGGCGACCTCCTGCTTTTCGTATTTCCACTCACCCTTGCGCTCGGCAAGTTCCTTCTGCCCCGGCAACTCCTTGCTCGGCTTGACGGCGAAGGCTTCGGAAGACGCGTTGCTGACTGCGGCCATGGTCCCCGCAGGAGCGGTTTTGTCGGCGCCCGGACGTGCGGCTGTGGTTGCATCGGCATTGACGCCTGCGGTGCCCGCCTTGCGGACTTCGGAGGGATCCCGACGCTTTGCGGCAGCTTTCGCAGCGTAGCGCTGAGCGGGCTTGGTCGCCTCGGAGGCGAGATCGGCGGCAGCGGTCTGGCCGCGACAAATGAAGAGGCTAAGCACCAGCCCCAGAACGAAACCAATCACGCCGCCGCAGAAGATCGCCTGCAGCGCGCTGAAACCGCCCATCCAGTAAAGCAGAAACATCGACAGGAAGCCCGCCACGCCGGCGATCCCCCAGCAGATGAACGCGCATTCGTTGGAATTCTGTTGCTGTGCCATAAAACCTAATTATCCCCCAGTGGACATGATAGGGCGATCAATCGTAGCGCCCATCTTTGCTAGCCTTGGCGGAGAACTCGGTGGCTTCGCCCCGCGCAAGACGCCCGGCCTGATCGACCCAGGCGTCACGTGACGCGCGGCCCTTGAACCCTTCGAGGTTCTGATCAACCCATGCAAGTTCATCTTTGCCCCATTTTGCAATTTGGTCAAAATGGAAAAATCCCATGGAGTTCAGCAGTTTTTCCAGCTTGGGTCCGACACCGCGAATGAGCTTGAGGTCATCCGCGCCGCCCTCGCGGGGGCTGTCCAGCGTTTCGGGCTTGCGTGTCGCCTCTCCCGAAACCGCCTGCACGTCGTTTTCAGGGTTTGGCGCGACAGAGCCTTCCTCCGGCTTGGCCTTGGCTTGCACGTCTTTTGCTTCGCCGGGCGCCTCGGAAACCTTGTCGGACGCATCCCCGCGGTCGCGCGGTGCGGCCGCTTCGCCAGCGGTGCGCCCGCCCTGCTTGCCGTCCGGGCCGTCGGGCGGCATCAGATCATCGCGCGACTTCGACGCGGGCTTGCCACCCTTGTTGGCGGGCTTGCCTTGCCATGGCGTCAGCAGTGGCACTTCGGTTCCGTCGATGCGCTTGATCGTGTCACCGATGTCAGTGGCAAGCTGCACCGAGGCGTTATACTGCGTCTTGCCGCTGTCCCATTCGGTCAGGCTGGTCAGACCGGCCAACGGCTCGGAAGCGTAACGGCCATTCTGCGGCCCGGGCACCGGCACCTCTCCCGCCGCCAGCTTGTCCAGCAGCGCATTGAAGTTTTCGGCGGTCAGGTCTTCGTAGTAATCCTTGCCGATCTGCGCCATCGGCGCGTTCGAACACGCCCCGAGGCACTCGACCTCTTCCCACGAAAACTTGCCGTCCGCGCTCAATTCATGCGGTTTCTTGGCGATACGCTCCTGACAGATGCCGATCAGGTCCTCGGCGCCGCAGATCATGCAGGACGTGGTGCCGCACACCTGAATATGTGCAACGCTGCCAACGGGTTGAAGCTGGAACATGAAGTAAAATGTCGCCACTTCGAGGCCGCGGATATAGGCCATGCCCAGCATTTCGGACACATGCTCGATTGCCGGACGGGTCAACCAGCCCTCCTGCTCCTGCGCGCGCCACAGCAACGGGATGATGGCGCTCGCCTGACGGCCTTCGGGGTACTTCGTGATCTGCCCTTCGGCCCAGGCCTGGTTGGCGGGCGTGAAGGCAAAGCTTTCGGGTTGGTCGTGATGCAATCTGCGCAGCATGTCTTTATCCTTGTCGCGTTAGCTGGTGCACGCGGGCGGCAGCAGCAAAAGCGTTTCTTCGTCGGCGGCAAAGGTCGCGATGCCCTCCGCCATCATCTCTCGCGACAGCGTGATCGCTGTCGCCCGATCGATCCCCAGCTGGGGCATCTGAACATCGGCCTGCTCGGTCGTCATCTGGCAGCCGTTCTTGTTCATCGCCTCGATCAGGGCGGCTTTCTTGTCTTCGTCGGCCACAACCGGCGTTGCACATACAAACGCCAGAGTTGCGATTGCCCGCTTCACCTGTCCACCTCCCCGAACACGATATCCATCGTGCCGATGATCGCGGCCACATCGGCCAGCTGGTGGCCGCGCGCCATGTGGTCCATCGCCTGAAGGTGCAGATATCCGGGCGCACGCAGCTTGGCGCGGTAGGGTTTGTTGGTCCCGTCCGCCACGAGATACACACCGAATTCGCCCTTCGGCGCTTCCACGGCGGCATAGACCTCTCCGGCGGGCACGTGGAACCCTTCGGTATAAAGCTTGAAGTGGTGGATCAGGCTTTCCATGTCGGTCTTCATGTCCGTCCGCTTGGGCGGCGTGATCTTGCCGCGCGCAAGGATGTCCCCCTTGCCCTCGGGCGCGCGCAGCTTCTCGATCGCCTGCAACATGATGCTGGCCGATTGACGCATCTCTTCCATGCGCACGAGATACCGGTCGTAGCAGTCACCGTTCTTGCCCACGGGGATCTGGAAATCGAATTCGTCGTAGCACTCATAGGGCTGCGCACGGCGTAGATCCCAGGCAAGCCCCGACCCGCGCACCATCACGCCGGAGAAGCCCCAGTCCTGGATCTCTTCCTCGGAGACGATCCCGATATCGACGTTACGCTGTTTAAAAATACGGTTTTCGGTCAGCAGGTTGTCGATATCGACCATGAAACCGCTGAGGAACTTGTGCGTCCATGTCTCGATGTCGTCGATCAGGTCTTCGGGAAGATCCTGGTGCACCCCGCCGGGGCGGAAATACGCAGCGTGCAGACGCGCACCGCAGGCGCGTTCGTAGAAGATCATCAGATCCTCACGTTCCTCGAATCCCCAAAGCGGCGGCGTCAGCGCGCCTACGTCCATCGCCTGCGTGGTGACGTTCAGCAGATGCGACAGGATGCGGCCGATTTCGGAATAGAGCACGCGGATCAGGGAGGCACGGCGAGGCACTTCGACGCCGGTCAGCCGTTCGATGGCCAGACACCACGCATGTTCCTGATTCATCGGGCTGACGTAATCCAGCCGGTCGAAATACGGCAGGTTTTGCAGGTAGGTGCGGCTTTCCATCAGCTTTTCGGTGCCACGGTGCAGCAGGCCGATATGCGGATCGCAGCGCTCGACAACTTCGCCGTCCAGTTCCAGAACCAGACGCAGCACCCCGTGCGCCGCAGGGTGCTGCGGGCCGAAGTTGATGTTGAAGTTGCGGATCTTCTGTTCGCCCGTCTGGGCGTCTTCGAAACCTTTGGTGCCGTCCATCATTTGGATGCCTCTTTCTCGTCACCGGGCAGGACATACTCGGCCCCTTCCCACGGCGACATGAAGTCAAACTGACGATATTCCTGAACCAGCGACACCGGCTCGTAAACGACCCGCTTTTCCGCCTCGTCGTAGCGGACTTCGGTATAGCCGGTCGTCGGGAAGTCCTTGCGCAGCGGATGGCCGCGGAATCCGTAGTCGGTCAGGATGCGGCGCAGATCGGGGTGGCCGGAGAAAAGGATGCCGAACATGTCGAAAACTTCACGCTCGAACCAGTTGGCCGAGGGATGGACAGAGACCAGCGAGGGCACCAGATCGCTTTCGCGGACCGCAACCCGCAGACGGATGCGGTGGTTCTGGTACATGCTCAGAAGGTGGTAGACGACATCGAACCGCTTCGCGCGACCGGGATAGTCCACGGCAGTGATATCCACCAGCGACGAGAACCGGCAGGTGGCATCCCCCTTCAGGAACTCTACCAGACCGGCGATATTCGACGGCGTTACATCGAGGTTCAGCTCGTCATGCGACACGTCCCACGCCAGAACGCAGTCCGGACGCTTCGCCTCGATATAGGCACCAAGCTCTTGCAATTGTTCGCTCATTGTCAATCCTGTCCCGCGCGCGACGCGCGTTTCACGCCCGTTTAGCGTACGATGGTCCCGGTGCGGCGCATCTTGCGCTGCAATTGCATGATCCCGTACAACAGCGCCTCCGCCGTTGGCGGGCAGCCGGGCACGTAGATATCCACCGGCACGATCCGGTCACAGCCACGCACTACCGAATAGCTGTAGTGGTAATAGCCGCCGCCATTGGCGCAGCTGCCCATCGAGATCACATAACGCGGCTCGGGCATCTGGTCGTAGACCTTGCGCAGGGCCGGTGCCATCTTGTTGGTCAGTGTACCGGCAACGATCATCAGGTCCGACTGGCGCGGGCTGGCGCGCGGCGCCGTGCCGAACCGCTCAAGATCGTAGCGCGGCATCGAGGTGTGCATCATCTCAACGGCGCAGCAGGCCAGACCGAAGGTCATCCAGTGCAGCGAACCGGTGCGTGCCCAGTTGATCAGATCCTCGGTGGAGGTCAGCAAGAACCCCTTGTCCTGCAACGCGGTGTTGAGGTTCTGGGTCGCCACATCGCGATCCATGCCGGCTGTGGCGGGGATATTCGTCTGGGTTACTGCCATTCCAGTGCCCCTTTCTTCCATTCATAAGCGAAACCGGCGGTCAGAACGCCCAGGAAAACCATCATCGACCAGAATGCCGCCATCGATATATCGGCAAAGGCGACCGCCCAAGGAAACAGGAACGCGATCTCGAGGTCGAAAATGATGAAGAGAATCGAGACCAGATAGAATCGCACGTCGAATTTCATCCGTGCATCGTCGAAGGCGTTGAAGCCGCATTCGTAGGCGGACACCTTCTCGGGATCTGGGTTGCGCACCGCCAGAACCACCGCGGCGAGGATCAGCGCAAGGCCCAGACCGATCGCGACAGCAAGGAATATGAGGATCGGCAGGTATTCCCGAAGCATATCTTCCAAGGGTGGCTCCTTTCTTGGATGGCGCGGGAAGCGGCCCCGCTCTACGCTCGTTTAGGGATGTAACCCCGTGGCCCGGTGGGGTCAACGGGATGCGCACGGGAAAGGTGTCGCAGGCGCGGGCGATTTCTGCGCCATATGCCCGCGCCTAGACCACCCATGAGGCTTTGCGTTTCTCGAAGAAGGCGCCGATCCCTTCGGCGGCCTCTTCGGTTTCCCAGCGTGCGGCGAGTGCGGCGATCGACATGTCGACATCCGCCTGCCGCGCGGCACCGCCGAGATCCTGTGCCAGCTTCTTGGCTGCCGCCACCGCACCGGGCGCGCAGGCCAGATAGGGTGCGACCTCGCGCTCGACGGCGGCGTCCAGTTCCTCCTCGGGCACGGCACGCGCCAGAAGCCCCAGCTCCACCGCTTCGGCGGCATCGAACACGCGGCCCGACATGAACACGCGCCGCGCGCGGCCCTCCCCCATGCGCGCGATCACGTAGGGGCCGATGGTGGCGGGAATGATCCCCAGCCTCGTTTCCGTCAGCGCCATTTTCAGACCATCGACACCGACGGCCACATCGCAGACCGCCGCCATGCCGACGCCACCGCCGAAGGCATTTCCGTGCAGACGTCCGATCAGGGGTTTCGGCAGGCGGTTCAGCACTCCCAGCATGGTCGCAAGCTTGCCCGCCTCGCGGGCGCGGGTCGCGGCGTCCATCTCCATCTGGGCCTGCATCCAGCCCAGATCGCCACCGGCGCAGAATGTCTTGCCCCGTGCCGCCAGCACGACAACGCGCACCGCAGGGTCCGCGCCCAGCGCCTCGCCCGCCGCGGTGAGGTCGGCAAGCATCTGCGCGGACATCGCGTTATGCTTTTCAGGTCGCGCCATCCACAGGGTCGCGACGCCACGGGCGTCGGTTTCTACGGTAACTGTCTCGTAAGACGTATCTTGCATCGCGTTTCCTTTTTCTGGTGCTGTATCACGCGGGCCGTTCAGCCGCGCATCGCCTTTGCCATCGCCGCAGCCTCGGCGATCTTGTCGGCATCCAGACCGGTCTCGTACCCCAGCGCGGCCAGATGGGCGGCGACCGCTTCCGTCGCGACGTTGCCCTCGGCCCCCGGCGCATAGGGGCATCCGCCAAGGCCGCCCACCGCCGCGTCAAACACCCTGATCCCGAGGCTGAGCGAGGCGTCGATATTCGCCATCGCCCGACCGCCGGTGTCATGGTAATGGCCCGCAAGGCGACCGACCGGCACAACGTCACGGACCGCCAGCAACATCCGCGCGATGCTGTCGGGTGTTCCCGCTCCGATGGTATCGCCCAGCGAAATCTCGTAACAGCCCATCGCAAAGAGCTTGTCGGCCACCGCCGCCACCGCCTGCGGCGAGACCTTGCCGTCGTAGGGGCATTCGACCACGCAGGACACATATCCCCGCACCGGCAGGTCAATGTGCCGCGCCTCCTCCAGAATGGGCGCAAACCGCTCGAAGCTTTCCGCGATGCTGGCGTTGATATTCTTGCGGCTGAATCCTTCCGAGGCCGACGCGAAAATGGCGATTTCATCCGCCCCCGCGGCGACAGCGTCCTCGTAGCCGCGCATGTTCGGCGTCAGCGCGGCATAGCGCACCCCCTCGGCGCGGGTGATCCCGGCCAGAACCTCGGCGGATCCGGCCATTTGCGGTACCCATTTGGGCGAGACGAAGCTTGCGCATTCGATCCGGCGAAACCCTGCCGCGCTCAGCCTGTCCACCAGCGCGACCTTCTCCGACACCGGTATCTCTCGCGCCTCGTTCTGCAACCCGTCCCGCGGGCCGACCTCGAAAATCTCACAGGGTCCAAGGGTCATCGCTGTCGTCCTTTCATGTATTTCACCGATGATCCTACGCGCTTTGCGCGACATTGCTACGCCTTGTGCGGATCAGCTTGCCGGAATCGGCCAGGGCACAAAGAAATCCTCGGTAAACAGACGCGTTCCCTCCTCCGGCAGCGAGGCCTTGAACGCAGGCCGCGCCGAAAGCCGTGCGTACCAGTCGCGCAAGGCGGGATAGGGATCGCACCGCGCGAAATAGCGCGCCATATAGACCGCCTGCCCGACCGAAATATCCGCTGCCGAAAATCCCCCGTCCAGCAGATAGCTCCGCCCCGCAAGCCGCGCCTCGAGAGCACCATAGCATTTCTCGATCCGCGCGGCCTCCAGCTTCATCACGATGGGGCTGCGCATATGATCCTCGCGCAGCGCCACATGCTGCTGGGTCAGCGCCGCCGCATGCTGGCTGATCGTTTCGGCAAAATGCACCCATGTCAGCCACGCCGCCCGTTCGGGGTGCCCCGCAGGCCGCCCGAGACCGTCCGCAGAGTAGCGCTCGCACAGAACTTCGGTGATCGCTCCGGTCTCGAACAGCGCCTCTCCGTGCAGGTCCAGTGCGGGCACCCGTCCTGCCGGGCTTCTGGCCAGAAACTCCGGGCTGCGCAGCGTCTTGTCGAAAGGGTAGATCTGCACATCGAAGGGCACGCCGAGTTCGTGAAGCAACCACAGGCTGCGCATGGAACGGGTCTGCGGACAGTGATGCAGGGTAATCATGCCGCGTCTTCCGCCTCCGCTTCGAGCCGCACCAGCGCCGCGCCCGCCGCGACCTGATCGCCTTCAGCGGCCAGCACCTCGGCAACGGTGCCATCCCGCGCGGCCAGCAAGGCATGCTCCATCTTCATCGCTTCCAGAACGGCCAGCCGGTCCCCCTTGGCGACCCGCTGCCCCACCGTCGCCGTCAGGCTGCGCACCAGACCCGGCATCGGCGCCTCGATCAAGGTGCCGTCGCCCGATCCGCTTTCGGCCATCGCCAGCGGATCAACGAGCTCGAACGCCATGCCGTACCCCTCGAAGACGGTGATCCGGTCGCCCGCCACCGCAACATGCGCGGCGGTATGCCCGTCGATGCGCCAGGTGCCGCCAATCCGCTCGGCCACAACCTCGTCGCCGGCGATGTTCCACAACTGCCGGTGCGGCCCGTCGACCGCGACCTTGAGGATGTGCTGCGCGCCCGCCCACTCCAGCGTGACCTGCCGCACCAAGGGCTGCCAAAGGGTAAACCCCGTCTCGGAGCCCGGGTGTAACAGATCCAGTGCCGCCATACCCGCAAGCGCCACGTGACGCGGCGCCGGTTCCGGTGCGGCAACAAGCGTGTCCAGATCACGCGCGATCAGCCCGGTATCGACCTCGCCGCGCCCGAATCCGGCGTGCCGCGCCAAAGCGCCCAGAAAGGCAAGGTTCGTCACAGTCCCTGCGACCTCGGTCGCCGCCAGCGCCCGGCGCAACCGGGACAGCGCGATCGCGCGGGTCGGGCCGTGAACGGTGATCTTGGCAATCATCGGATCGTAGAAGGGGCTGATCGTATCCCCCGCACGCACGCCGCTGTCCGACCTGCAATCGGGATCGAAGACCAGATGCGACAGCGTGCCTGTCGCGGGCAGAAAGCCCTTTGCGACGTCCTCCGCATAGAGCCGCGCCTCGAAAGCGTGGCCGTCGATCGACAACTCCTCCTGCCGCATCGGCAAGGGCTCGCCCGCCGCCACGCGCAACTGCCATGACACCAGATCGACGCCGGTAATGGCTTCGGTAACCGGATGCTCCACCTGAAGACGTGTGTTCATCTCCATGAAAAAGAACCCATCCGCCCTCAGCCCGCCGGATCCGTCGACGATGAATTCGACCGTGCCCGCTCCCTTGTATCCGATCGCTTCGGCCGCCCGCACGGCCGCCGCTCCCATGGCCGCGCGCATCTCTTCGGTCATCCCGGGGGCCGGCGCTTCCTCGATCACCTTCTGGTGGCGCCGCTGAAGCGAACAGTCGCGCTCGAACAGATGCACGGCACGGGTGCCATCGCCGAAAACCTGCACCTCGATGTGGCGCGGCTGGCTCACGAATTTCTCGACCAGCACATCGGCATTGCCGAACGCGCCCTTCGCCTCCGACCGCGCCGAGGCGAGCGCATCCGCAAACCCGTCGGGGCTGTCCACCTGCCGCATCCCCTTGCCGCCGCCACCGGCAACCGCCTTGATCAGCACCGGATAGCCGATGCGCGCGGCTTCCCGCGCCAGCAGGTCATCGGACTGGTCCTTGCCGTGATAGCCCGGCACCACCGGAACGCCCGCCTCTTCCATCAGCGCCTTCGCGGCGTCCTTCAGGCCCATCGCGCGGATCGCGTCCGCCGACGGCCCGATGAAAGTCAGACCGGCGGCGTCCACCGCTTCGACGAAATCGGGATTCTCCGACAGAAAACCATAGCCGGGATGGATCGCCTGCGCCCCGCTTTCCAGCGCCGCCGCGATGATCCGGTCGCCGCGCAAATAGCTGTCGGCGGGCGCGGAGCCGCCGACGTGAACCGCCGCATCCGCCATCTCGACATGTTTCGCACCCGCATCGGCATCCGAATAGACCGCGACGCAGCGCACGCCCATGGCCTGCGCGGTCTGCATCACGCGGCACGCGATCTCGCCCCGGTTGGCAATCAGTATGGTGTCAAACATTCCATCTCTCCTCTTCGGGCGACAGAGCAGCGCCCGGCCCTTTTTGCCTGATCCCGCCTAGCGTGCCGCGGATCCACTTCTTTTTCTGCACAACGCCGGGGCTCCATTTTGCCCCTAAACTCAATCCCGCACTGTCGTCCGGCCGCACTGTCTCTTTTGGCCGCCCCGAACCCGCCCCGCGCCCTCAGCCACCGCCCGTCCCACCGGCGGCGAAATCCTCCACCACCTCGAAACGCTCGACCAGCAGTGGCACATCCGGCGCAAACGCGCCCGCGCGGGTCAGATAGGCCTCGTAGCCCGCGCGCCACTGGGCGAGGTCGCGGAATTCACCCTGCGGCCTGACCAGATCTTCCGTCATCCCGTCGAAGGGTATGCGCATCACCTCCAACTTGCGCAGGGCCAGTTGCGGCGCGCCGTCCCAATCCGTCGCGATGTCGATCCGTCCGGCCTCCGGCAGCGGCTCGCCGCGCGCCTCGAAGGACGCGACCGCGTCGCAGGTCACGGTCTTGTCGCCCGCGCGCACCAGCGCCAGGATCTCGGCATTGAGCGTGGGGCTGTCACCGTAGCGGAAGCCAATCGATCCCGGATACCGCGCCTGCGCATCTGCAAGTTTCATCTGCTTTCCCCCGCGCGTGGCCTTGCCATCCGTCTCACATCCGGAACACGCCGAAACGTGTCTCCTCGATCGGGGCATTCAGGCTCGCGGACAGGCTCAGGAACAGGGTGTCGCGGGTCTTGCGCGGATCAACGATCCCGTCGTCCCACAACCGCGCCGTCGCATAGAGCGGGTGCGACTGGCGCTCGAACATATCGATGGTCGGCTGCTTGAAGGCCGCTTCCTCCTCGGCGGACCAAGCGCCCCCCTGCCGTTCGATCGCGTCGCGCTTCACCGTAGCCAGCACACCTGCGGCCTGCGCCCCACCCATCACCGAAATCCGGCTGTTCGGCCAGGTCCACATGAAACGCGGCGAATAGGCGCGTCCGGCCATGCCGTAGTTCCCCGCCCCGAAGGAGCCGCCCACCAGCATGGTGATCTTGGGCACATTGGTCGACGCGACAGCGGTGACCATCTTGGCCCCGTGACGCGCGATGCCTTCGTTCTCGTATTTCCGCCCGACCATGAAGCCGGTGATGTTTTGCAGAAATACCAGCGGAATACGCCGCTGCGAGCACAGCTCGACGAAATGCGCCCCCTTCTGCGCGGCTTCCGAAAACAACACGCCGTTGTTGGCGACGATGCCGATCGGGCAGCCCTTGAGGTGCGCGAAACCGGTCACCAGCGTCTCGCCGAAGCGCGGCTTGAACTCATCGAGGCGGCTGCCGTCCACCACCCGCGCGATCACCTCGCGGATGTCATAGGGGGTCCGCAGGTCGGCGGGCACCACGCCAAGGATCTCGTCGGGGTCATAGGCAGGGTCTTCGGGGCTTTGCCACTGCACAGTGGCGGGACGCGCGCGGTTGAGGTAACCCACCGCACGCCGCGCCAGCGACAGCGCATGGGCGTCGTCCTCGGCCAGATAGTCGGCCACGCCCGACAGGCGCGTATGGACGTCACCGCCGCCCAGATCCTCGGCGGTCACAACCTCACCGGTCGCGGCCTTTACCAGCGGCGGTCCGGCAAGGAAGATCGTGCCCTGCTCCTTCACGATGATCGTGACGTCCGACATGGCCGGCACATAGGCGCCGCCCGCCGTGCAGGACCCCATGACCACAGCGATCTGCGGGATGCCCTTGGCGCTCATCCGCGCCTGATTGTAGAAGATCCGGCCAAAATGGTCGCGGTCGGGAAAGACCTCGTCCTGGTTGGGCAGGTTCGCCCCGCCGCTGTCGACCAGATAGATGCAGGGAAGGTGGTTTTCCTCCGCGATCTCCTGCGCGCGCAGGTGTTTCTTGACCGTCATCGGATAGTAGGTGCCGCCCTTTACCGTCGCATCGTTGCACACCACCATGACCTCGAGCCCCTGCACCTGCCCGATGCCCGCGATCACCCCTGCGGCGGGTGCCGCGCCGTCGTAGAGGCCATGGGCGGCAAGCGCACCGATTTCCAGAAAAGGCGATCCGGGATCCAGAAGGTTCGCCACCCTTTCGCGCGGCAGCATCTTGCCGCGGCTGACGTGGCGGTCGCGCGATTTCTCGCCGCCGCCCAGCGCCGCGACGGAAGCGGCCTGCGCCACCTCTGCCAGTGCGTCCAGATGCGCTGCCTCGTTTGTCTTGAACTGGTCCGACGACGCAATCGCCTGAGAGTGCAGTTTCATGGTGTGGTTCCTCGATCCGGCCAGTGTTCCAGTTGTATCCGCGCGGTCATACGGCGGTTTCCCGCGCGGCGCGGGCTTTCAGCTCTTTGCGGATCACCTTGCCCGTTACCGTCATCGGCAGGCTGTCCACGAATTCTATTTCCCTTGGGTAGGAATAGCTTGCCAGCCGTTCCTTGACCCAATCCTGCAAAGCTTCGCCGCGGACACCAGCGCCCTCGCGCAGGACGACATAGGCCTTCACGATCTCGGTGCGCAGCGGATCGGGCTTGCCCACCACGCCGCAGGTCGCCACATCGGGATGGGTCAGCAGGCAATCCTCGATCTCTGCCGGTCCGATCCGGTATCCCGCCGAGGTGATTACATCATCCTCGCGGCCCACGAAGCGCAGGAACTCGCCCTCCCAGCGGCCCCTGTCGCCGGTCAGCATCCAGTCGCCGCGAAACTTCTCTGCCGTGGCCTCGGGGCGCTGCCAATAGCCCAGCATCATCGCGGCAGAGCCACGGCGGACGGCCACATCACCCTCGCCCTGCGCGGGCGCACCCGCCGCATCCAGAACCGCGATCTCATGGCCCGACACCGGTTTGCCGATGCAGCCCGGTTGCGCCGCAAAGGCGGCGCCACAGCTCGACGCGACCATGTTGCATTCCGTCTGGCCGTAGAATTCGTTGATTTGCAGCCCGAAGGCACGCCGCCCCCACTCCAGCATCTCGGCGCCCAGCGGCTCGCCCCCGCTGGCGACGGACCGCAACCCGCCGATATGCACATCCGCCGATTTCAGCATCCGCAGGGCCGTGGGCGGGAAGAACACATTGCGGATGCCCGCATCCGCGATCAGCCTCCGGCAGGCCTGCGGATCGAATTTCTGCATCCGTGCCGCGACGACCGGCACGCCCAGCGCCAGCGCAGGCATCGCCACGTCAAACAGCCCGCCGATCCACGCCCAATCCGCCGGTGTCCACAAACGGTCACCGGGCTGCCCGAGGAAATCGTGGCTGGCCGCGACACAGGGCAAGTGGCCCGTCAGAACCCGGTGACCGTGCAGCGCGCCCTTGGGCGTGCCGGTCGTGCCGGAGGTATAGATCAGCACCGCCGGATCTTCCGGCCCGGTGTCGGCGAAAGGCACCGGATCCCCCGCGATGCCCGCCGTATCGGCCAGCCACGCCTCGGCCAGATCGCCCAGCAGCGCGGCACCTTCGTCATCGGTCAGCACGATCTCGACGCCCGCGTCCGCAATGCGCGAGGCCAGCGCGTCATGCTTGAAGAGTTTGAACAAGGGTACTGATATCGCGCCGATTTTCCAGATCGCCAGATGCGCCGCCGCACACCACGCCGACTGGCCCAGAAGCACCCCGATCCGCGCACCGCCGTCCACCCGCAAGGCTAGTGCCCGCGCAAGACCGTCCGCACGCGCCGCAAGCTGCGATACCGTCACCTCTGTAACCGCGTCCTGCGACACTTCAGTAATGGCAATCCGGTCAGCGGGATGGTCAAGACACTGGCGCGCCATATTCAGGCGTGCCGGAATATCCCAGCGTCCCCGTGCGTCGATGCCGGGAAGCGCGCGCATCTCAGCGGCTCCAGTCCTGAAGGCTCAGCGCCTGCCGTGCGGTCTGCTGCATCGCGCAGCCGATGGCGGCAGGCCCGGCGCCGGTGCCGCCGCCCCAGCGCGACGCCTCGTAAGCGCAGGCCGCGTCGCGGAACACGATCCAGCTCCGCTGCATCGCCCGCAGGGCAACCGCCTGTCGCGGTGTGGCACTGTCGAGCGCGTCGAGATCCTTGTCGTAGGCCACCGCCTGCGACAGCGCCGCCTGATAATACTCGTTCAGCAGCGCGTCCCAGAACAGCCGCTCACGGTCGAGACATCCGCCGGTGCCCACCGTCGATCCCCCCTCGGGCGTGTCGATACAGGCCTGCGCCGAGGCGCCCGCGCAGGCCAGCCGCGCGGTGTAGGTCTCTGCGTCTTGCAGACAGCTCAAAGTCGGGGTGTCGGAATAGGGCAAATCCTGCGCGTGGAGGGCCCCCGCAGACAGCGCCAGCACCGCGACGATCCGCAGGATCATGCCATCGCCGCCATCATCTCGCGCCCCACCAGCATCCGGCGGATCTCGGAGGTGCCTGCCCCGATCTCCATCAGCTTCGCGTCACGGAAGATGCGGCTGACCGGGCTGTCGGACAGGAACCCCGCCCCGCCCATGGCCTGCACCGCCTGATGCGCCTGCACCATCGCCTGCTCGGAGGCATAGAGACAGCACGCCGCCGCATCCGCGCGGGTCACTTCGCCGCGGTCGCAGGCCTTGGCGACCTCGTAGACATAGGCGCGGGCCGAATTCATTGCCGTGTACATGTCGGCCATCTTGCCCTGCATCAGCTGGAACGACCCGACCGGCTGGCCGAATTGCTTGCGCTCGGCCATGTAGGGCATGATCTCGTCGAGGCAGGCAGCCATGATGCCCAGACCGATGCCCGCCAGAACCACCCGTTCGTAATCCAGCCCCGACATCAGCACGGCCACGCCGCGGCCTTCCTCGCCAAGCACGTTCTCGAACGGGACTTCGCAATCGTCGAACACCAGCTCCGCCGTGTTCGATCCACGCATCCCCAGCTTGTCGAAATGCGGCGACGTGGTGAAACCGGTCATCGACTTTTCGATCAGAAAGGCGGTGATGCCTTTGCTGCCCGCGTCCTTGTCGGTCTTGGCGTAGACTACCAGCGTTTCGGCGTCGCAGCCGTTGGTGATCCAGTATTTGCTGCCGTTCAGGCGAAAGTGGTCGTTGCGCTTCTCGGCCCCGAGCTTCATCGACACCACATCCGATCCGGCGGAGGTCTCGGACATCGCCAGGGCTCCCACATGCTCGCCCGAGCACAGCTTCGGCAGGTATTTCGCCCGCTGCTCGTCGGTGCCGTTCAGACGGATCTGGTTGACACAGAGGTTGGAATGCGCCCCGTAGGACAGCGATACCGAAGCGGAGGCGCGCGCAACTTCCTCGACCGCGACCGTATGGGCGAGATAGCCCATGCCGGTGCCGCCCCATTGCTCTTCGACGGTCATCCCCAGAAGGCCCATCTCGCCCATCTCGGTCCACAGCTCGGCGGGAAAGATATTGTCCTTGTCGATCTGCTGCGCCATCGGACGGATCCGGTCCTGCGCCCAGCGGTGCACACTCTCGCGCAGCGCGTTCACATCCTCGCCCAGATCAAAATTCATTGTGGCGTTGAACATGTGGATCCTCCCCGATCTGTCATTTATTGAACGCTTGTTCATTAGTTGCAGGAATCCCGCCTTGCGTCAAGCGCGCAGCGGAACCATTCGCGCAGCTTAGCAGTTGTAACGGCAACCCGAAATGAATGGAGAATACCATGTCGACCGATATCAAAAAGGAATTCTGGGACCGTCTTGAAGACACACGCGCAGGCATGCTCTCCACCGGCAGCGCACCCGCGGTCCCGATGAGCCATTATGCGGACGATGACGGCGGGCCGATCTGGTTCATCTCTGCCAAGGGCACCGATCTGGTGCAGTCCGCCGTGCAGGCCACGCCCGCCCAGTACATCATCAGCAGCGCCAACGAGGGTCTTTATGCCCGTATCGACGGCACGCTGACCTGTGTCACCGATCCCGCCCAGCTGGACAAGCTCTGGGGCGCCATCGCCGCCGCGTGGTTCGAGGACGGAAAGCAGGACGACGATGTCCAGTTGATGCGCTTCGACCCAAAGGAAGCCGAGGTCTGGACCACGGGCGGGACGCTCCAGTTTCTCTACGAGATCACGAAGGCCAACGTGCAGGACGAGATGCCCGACATCGGCAAGCACGGCAAGATCACGTTCTGATCCGGCCCCGCCGCAACGCGACAGACGCAAAGGCCCGCTGTTCCCAAACGGCGGGCTTTCGCATGCCGGAGCGGATCAATGCTCCGACTGGAAGATCCGTCCCGCTTCGTCGCGGATGATACGCGCGATCACAGCACAGTCTTCGAGACTGAAGGTCAGCGGCACGCGCATGTCCACGAGCCCCGCCAGCACATGATCGCTCTGCGGCATCGGCTCTGACGGGACATACCGCCAGCTGTCGTAGCGGCTGGTGAAGCCCACAGGCTCGGCGCTGCCAAACCATTTCAGCTCGACCCCGCGATCGAGACAGCGCGCGAGCAGGGTCTGCACCGCATCCCCCGACCAGTCGTTCAGCAGGAACTGGAAGGAGGACCCGACAAAGCTTTCCTCCGGCGGACGCGGCACGAGTGTCACACCGGGGGTATCGGCCAGCCCTGCCTCGATCGCGCGGTAGCGTTCGTTCCAGCGCTCGCACTGGCGGTGCAGGTCGGCCAGTTGCGGCCGCAGGATCGCGGCGCGCAGATTGTCCATCCGGCCCGAGATGTTCGGCGTCTCGTAACGGATCGTCTCGAATGTCTCGGGCGGCGGACCGGCGGCATGCCGTTCGTAGAGCATGTAGGAGCCCGAATACATGATCGCGCGCGCGGCGGTTTCGGCATCATCGGTGATCAGAAGGCCGCCCTCGCCGGAATTCACATGCTTGTAGGTCTGGCACGAGAAGCAGCCGACCTTTCCCCAAGTGCCGGAGGGCTTTCCCTTCCACGCGGCGCCCATCGTGTGGGCGCAATCCTCGATCACCGTGATGCCAGCTGCATCGCAGATCGCCAGCAGGCGTTCCATGTCGCACAGATGGCCCCGCATATGGCTGAGAAGCAGAACCCGCGCCTGCCCCGCCTTCGCCTCCAGATCCTCAAGGTCAAGCACGAGATCGCCGGTCACACCGACAAAGACCGGCACGCCGCCCACCGCCGCAATCGCGCCCGGCACCGGGGCCAGCGTAAAGGCATTGGTCAGGACCTTGTCGCCGTGTTTCACACCAATGGCGCGCAACGCGGTCGCCATCGCATAGCCGCCCGAGGCCACCGCGAGACAGTATCGCGCGCCCGTCATCGCCGCGAATTCCTGCTCCAGCAAGACGGTTTCCGCCGTCTCGCCGGGGGCGGTGTTGTAACGGTGCAAACGCCCGTGCCGCATCACCCGCACCGCCGCCTCGATCCCCGCCTCGGGGATCGGCTCCTGCTGGGTAAAGCTGCCCTTGAAAACCTCGGTCATCGCGCCGGTGCCCCGATGAGATCGCGCACCAGAGCGGGCAGATCGCCGTAGCGGTGCAGCAGCGCCTCGGGGTCGAGCGCGGCCATGTCGCCACCTGCGGGCCCGAAGGTGACGAGGATCGACGGCACACCTGCCGCCCGCGCGGTGTTGCGGTCTGTATCGCTGTCGCCCACCAGACAGCTTTGCGCGGGATCTCCCCCGGCGCGGCGCACGGTTTCGCGAAGATGCTCGGGGTCCGGTTTGCGCACCGAAAGCGTATCCGCGCCCGTCATCGCCTGAAACCGGTCAAGAATGCCCAGCCGCGTCAGCAGATCGCGCGCCAGCCGCTCGGGCTTGTTGGTGCAGATGGCGACGCGGTATCCCTGCACGCGCAGATCGTCCACCGCAGCCATCGCCCCGTCGTAGATCCGCGTGTGGGTGTCGATGTCGCGCGCGTAATGCTCCAGGAGCGGCTGGTAGTAGTGGTCGATCAGCGGATCGTCGGCATTGCGGCCCAGACGTGTCATGCCCAGACGCAGCATCGCGCGCCCTCCGCGCAGCGCCGTACCCGCGTCCGCCGCCGGATCCAGAACAGCGCCCTCGCCCATATCCGTGAAACAGGCGTTCGCCGCCGCGATCAGGTCGCCGCTGGTGTCCGCCAGCGTGCCGTCGAGATCGAATACCACCGTCTTCATCACCTGCCCCCTCGCACATCTTCCCGCTCATCCATGCGCAATGATGTTGCAAGCCGCAACCGGAATTGATGGGGCGGGTGCTTGTGCTGCCCCGCACATCCTATAAACAAGGAAAAAACGGGCAGAACGGATACCACATGAAAACAAGTCTCATCATCCTCGCGGCAGGCAAAGGCACGCGGATGAATTCCGATTTGCCCAAGGTGCTGCACCCGATCGCGGGCGACGCGCTGCTGATCCATGCCATGGCCGCCGGTGCCACGCTTGAGCCCGAGCGCACGGTCGTCGTCGCCGGACACGGGGCCGAGAGGGTCAGCGCCGCGGCACTGGACCACGATTCCGATACCGTGGTGGTGGTGCAGGAAGAACAGCTGGGAACGGCCCATGCGGTCGACCAGGCGCGCGCGGCACTCGCCGACGCCGAAGGCACGGCCATCGTTCTTTACGGCGACACGCCTTTTGTATCGCCCGAAACGCTGGAGCGTCTGGCCGGCGCGGCACAGAGCAGCGACATCGTCGTGCTGGGGTTCGAAGCCGCCGATCCCGCTCGCTACGGGCGGCTGGTGATGGACGGCGACAGCCTGTCGCGCATTGTCGAATACAAGGACGCCACCGAGGCCGAGCGCGCCATCACCCTGTGCAACAGCGGTGTCGTGGCCTGTGACGTGCGCCGCCTGTTCGACCTTATCGCCGAGATCGGCAACGACAATGCCGCTGGCGAGTATTACCTGACGGATATCGTCGGGCTGGCGCGCGCCAAGGGCCTCAGCGCCACGGCAGTCACCTGTGACGAGGCCGAAACGCTGGGCGTGAATTCGCGTGCCGAACTTGCCGCCGCCGAAGCCGCCTTTCAGGCGCGTGCCCGCGCGGTGCTGCTGGCGGACGGTGTGACGCTTCAGGCCCCCGATACGGTCTATCTGGCGCGCGACACGGTGATCGGGCGCGACACGCTGGTCGAGCCGCATGTGGTCTTCGGCCCCGGCGTGACCGTCGAAAGCGGCGCCACCATCCGGGCCTTCAGCCATCTGGAAGGGTGCCACGTCTCACGCGGATCTGTCGTCGGCCCCTACGCGCGGCTGCGCCCCGGTGCTGAGTTGGCCGAAAACACCCGCGTGGGCAACTTCGTGGAAGTCAAGAACGCGCAGGTCGGCGAGGGTGCGAAGATCAACCACCTCAGCTATGTCGGCGATGCCTTCGTGGGCGCGCGGGCGAATATTGGTGCCGGGACGATCACCTGCAACTACGACGGCGTGATGAAGCACCACACCCATATCGGCGCGGATGCGTTCATCGGCTCCAACACCATGCTGGTCGCGCCGGTGCATGTGGGCGACAGCGCCATGACCGGATCGGGCTCGGTCATCACATCGGACGTCGAGGACGGGGCGCTGGCACTGGCCCGCGCGCCACAGATCGAAAAGCCGGGCATGGCCCGCAAACTCATGGACATGCTCAGGGCAAGGAAAGCCCGGGCGCAGAGAGGCAGCTGATATGTGCGGAATCGTCGGAGTGCTGGGCAACCACGAAGCGGCCCCGATACTGGTCGAGGCGCTGAAACGCCTTGAATATCGCGGCTACGACAGTGCGGGGATCGCGACGGTCAACGGAGGCACGCTGGACCGCCGTCGCGCGGTCGGCAAGCTTGTCAACCTTGGCGATCTGCTGGTGCACGAGCCGCTGGCGGGAAAATCCGGCATCGGCCACACCCGCTGGGCCACCCACGGAGAGCCCAACGTCGGCAACGCCCACCCGCACCGCTCGGGCCCGGTGGCGGTGGTGCACAACGGCATCATCGAGAATTTCCGCGAATTGCGGGCCGAGTTGGCCGCCGAGGGGCTGACCCCCTCGACCGATACGGACACCGAAACGGTCGCGATGCTGACCGAGCATCACATGAACACCGGCCTGTCGCCCACCGATGCCGCGATCAAGACGCTGGGCAAGCTGCAAGGCGCTTTCGCGCTGGCCTTCCTGTTCGACGGTGAGGACGACCTGATGATCGCCGCGCGGCGCGGGTCTCCTCTGGCCATCGGGTACGGTGACACGGAAATGTTCGTAGGCTCGGACGCCATCGCGCTGTCGCCGCTGACCGACCGGATCAGCTATCTCGAGGAAGGCGACTACGCCATCGTCACCCGCGCGGGCGCGCGTGTCTTCGACGCACAAGGCACCGCCGTGGAACGTGAAATCCGCACCATCCAGATCAGTTCGGCCAGCGTGGACAAGGGCGGGCACAAGCACTTCATGGCCAAGGAAATCGCGGAACAGCCCGCGGTGATCGCCGATGCGCTGCGCCATTACCTGAGCCCGACAGGCGATATCAACCTGCCCGATCCCCAGATCGATTTCGCGACTGTCGACCGGATCACCATGGTCGCCTGCGGCACGGCCTATCTGGCCTGCCTGACGGCGAAATACTGGTTCGAGCAGATCGCGCGCCTGCCCGTGGAGGTCGATGTGGCCTCCGAATTCCGCTACCGCGAGCCGCCGATCCCCGCGCGCAACCTCGCGCTTTTTGTCAGCCAGTCGGGCGAGACCGCCGACACGCTGGCCGCGCTGCGCTATTGCACCGGCAAGGCCGCGCGCATCGCCTCGGTGGTCAACGTCCCCGAAAGCTCGATCGCGCGTGAAAGCGACGTGGCGCTGCCCATACTCGCCGGTGTCGAGATCGGCGTCGCCTCGACCAAGGCGTTTACCTGCCAGCTGACCGTGTTGTTCCTGCTGGCGATCAAGGCCGCCACCGACCGCGGTGAAATCACGCCCGAGCAGCGCGAGGACCACCTGTCGCAACTGCGCCGCCTGCCGTCGCTGATTGCCGAGGCGCTGGAGCAGAGCGACGCGGTCCGCGAAACCGCGCGCAAACTGGCAAACGCCCGCGATGTTCTGTTCCTGGGCCGAGGTCCGCTCTATCCGCTGGCCCACGAAGGCGCGCTGAAACTGAAGGAAATCAGCTATATCCACGCCGAGGCCTATGCCTCGGGCGAGCTGAAGCACGGGCCCATCGCGCTGATCGACGAGAATGTGCCAGTGGTGGTCATGGCGCCGCGCGATGCGCTTTTCGACAAGACGGTCAGCAACATGCAGGAAGTCATGGCCCGCAAGGGCAAGGTGATCCTGATTTCCGATCGCGAGGGTCTGGCCGAAGCGAGCCAGGGCGTCTGGGATACGATCGAGATGCCGGATGTCTCGGATGCGGTGGCCCCGATCCTCTACGCGATCCCCGCACAATTGCTGGCCTATCATACGGCCGTCGCCAAGGGCACGGATGTGGACCAGCCCCGGAACCTCGCGAAATCCGTCACGGTGGAATAGATGGCCACGCAATTCGACCGCATCGGCGACGCGCATCGCGGGTTCATCGAAGCGCAGCATCTGTTCTTTTGCGGGACTGCCGCCGAGGACGGGCGCGTCAACATCTCGCCCAAGGGAATGGACAGCCTGCGGGTGCTGGACGAGACGCGGATCGTGTGGCGCAACCTGACCGGGTCCGGCAACGAGACCGCAGGTCACCTCAAGCGGGTCAACCGGATGACGCTGATGTGGTGCGGGTTCGAACGCCAGCCCATGATCATGCGGGCCTACGGCACCGCGCGCACGCTGCATCCGCGCGACGAGGCCTTCGACGGGCTGAACGCCCTGTTCGAGCCGTCGCCGGGCGCGCGGCAAATCTACGACATGACTGTCGACATGCTGCAGACAAGCTGCGGCTATGCCGTGCCTTTCTACGACCACGCCGGCCCGCGGGACGTGTTGAAGGACTGGGCAGAGGCGCGGGGCCCTGAGGGCATCGAGACCTATTGGGACGAACGCAACCGCACCACCATCGACGGTCTGCCCACAGACATCCTTCCGCCCGATGCATGACCCCTATCCCGGCGCGCCCGAAGCCCTGTCCGATCCGGCGCGCGCCGGTGGCTTGCGCGATACGCTGGATGTCGCGAAGCTTCTCGCGGTTGCGGACGGGCTTTAGCGCACAGACTTTTTTGAAGCGCGGCCACGCTGCTGACGCGGGCGCGCTTGCTTGGGTAAACGCGAAACGCGTGCGGGCAGAGATGGCGGGATTGAGTTTAAGGGCAAAATGGAGATGCGGACCCTGTGGCCCCATTCGGCGCGGCACGCCGTTGCGGGCGCTGTGGCATCATTCCTCCAGAGAGACTTCGACTTCGGTGAGATCTGTCAGGGATGCTTCGATCAGGCGCAGCGCGGGAAGCGACAGGCGGCTGCCGCCGGTCGGCGGGCCATCGATGGGTATCAGCGTGACAGCCGAGGATTTGCCCGTCGCTGGATTCGTCACCCGCCCCTTGGTCTGGGTCTTGACCAGCGGCGTCTTGAGCCAAAAGCCCGGCTCTGTCGGGCTGCCGAGGCTCACGATCGTGGTTCCGAGGCTGCGCGAGGCGGTTTCGGGGGCGGCGGGTGCCGCGGCCTCCGCCCGCTGGGCGGCGCTGGTCGTATCCAGCGCATCTGCCGTTGTCGCCGCTTCAGGCGGTGGCGGCGCCGAAGTCAGGACAGGATCTGGCGCTGTTTCCGCAACTTCTGCCGCTGGTGGTGCGGCAGCGTCATCGGGTTGGCGCGGGCCAAGCGCCGCGCAGGCCGAGAGGCCGAGGGCCGCGGCAGCGAGCACGAGAGGGAGGGGGGTATTCAAACGATTCATCTCGCCACGCTACCTTGCCGCGGCGGGCGCTTCAATGATCGGAAATGCTGCTTGCGACACGGCGGCCGCGACTGTACCACTTGGGGCATGAATGCACCCCTGATCGACCCTTTCGCCCGCGCGATCACCTATCTGCGCGTCTCCGTCACGGACCGCTGCGATTTTCGCTGTGTTTACTGCATGTCCGAGAACATGACATTTCTGCCGAAGAAAGAGCTTCTGACGCTGGAAGAGCTGGACCGGCTGTGTTCGACCTTTATCGGTCTGGGAATCGAAAAGCTGCGGATCACCGGCGGCGAGCCGCTGGTCCGTCGCGGGATCATGCAGTTTTTCGACAACATGAAACGGCATCTGGACGCGGGCACGCTGAAAGAGCTGACGCTGACGACAAACGGCAGCCAGTTGGAGAAATACGCAACCGCGCTCTACAGCGCCGGTGTGCGGCGGGTGAATATCTCGCTCGACACGCTGGACGAGGCGAAATTCGCCGAAGTGACCCGGTGGGGACGTCTGGCGCAGGTGTTGCGCGGGATCGACGCGGCACAGGCTGCGGGCCTGCGGGTCAAGATCAATGCCGTGGCGCTCAAGGGGTTCAACGAGCCGGAACTGGCGAAGATTACCGAATGGTGCGCCGAGCGCGACATGGACCTGACGTGGATCGAGGTCATGCCGATGGGCGACATCGGCAACGAGGACCGGCTGGGCCAGTACTGGTCGCTGCGCGACGTGCGCGCCGAATATGCCAAGCACTACACGGTGACCGATCTGGCCGAACGCACGGGCGGGCCCGCGCGCTACGTTCGGCTGGAGGAGACGGGCCAGAAAATCGGCTTCATCACGCCTCTCAGCCATAATTTCTGCGAAAGCTGCAACCGCGTGCGGATCACCTGCACCGGAGAGATCTACCTGTGCCTCGGTCAGGAAGACAGCGCCGACCTGCGCGCCCCCCTGCGCGCGCATCCCGGTGACGACCGCCCGCTGGAAGACGCGATCCGCGCGGCCATCAACCTCAAACCGCGCGGCCACGATTTCGACTATTCCCGCCAGACGCTGGATGGGCAGATGCCGCGCCACATGAGCCACACCGGCGGCTGATCCGCAATGCGCGCGCCTCTGGCCTACCGCGCCTATGTGGTCCTGTCGGTCATCCTGTTGCCCTTCGCCGCGTGGATCGTCACGCGCAAGCTGCGCCGCGCGGGCGTATCCGCCTTGCGGGCCCATGAACGGCTGGGCAACGCCAGCGTGCAGCGGCCCGGGGGCACGCTGATCTGGTTTCACGCGGCATCGGTCGGCGAAAGCCTGTCGGTGCTGGCGCTGATCACCCGCATGAGCGTTCTTCTACCCGGCGCGCAGTTCCTGATCACCTCCGGCACGGCGACCTCGGCCAAGCTGATTGCCGACAGGATGCCACCGCGCGCTGTCCACCAATACGCGCCGCTGGACGCACCGGGGCCGCTGAAGCGGTTCCTGAAACACTGGAGGCCCGACGCGGCGGTTTTCGTTGAATCCGAACTCTGGCCACAGATGCTGCGTCGCACCCGCGCCACCGGTGCCACCATGGCGCTCGTCAACGCGCGTCTGTCGGACCGCTCTGTCGCATCCTGGGCCAAGCGCGGCGCGCTTGCGGCGCATGTTCTGGATGTCTTCGACCTGATCCTGACCCAGAACGACGCCATGGCCGAGGCGATGGTACGGATGCATGCGCCCGCCGGTCGGGTCGCGCGGGGCCAGAACCTCAAGAGCTTTGCCGGGCCCCTGCCCACGGACGACGACACCCTGTTCGAGGCGCGCGCGGCGTTGGGCCACCGCCCCGTCTGGGTCGCCGCCTCCACCCACTCCGGCGAAGAAGAGACCGTGCTGGCCGCCCATAAGCTGGTGATGAAAGACCACCCCACCGCGCATCTGATCCTTGTGCCGCGCCACCCCGAGCGGGGCACCGAAGTGCTGCAACGGATCGCGGACGCGGGCCTTGCCGCTACCCGCCGCACGCGCGGCGACACGCCGGGCGGTGCGGTGTATCTCGCCGATACGCTGGGCGAGCTGGGCAATTGGTTCGCGCTGACGGATGTGGTGTTTCTGGGGGGATCCCTGCGGCCTATCGGCGGGCATAACCCCTTCGAGGTCGCGCAGTCGGGTGCCACGGTTCTGTCGGGCAACCACGTGTTCAACTTTGCCGAAACCTTTGCGGCCATGGAAGCCGCCGGTGCCGCCCGACTGGTCGCGGATGCACAGGATCTCGGCCAGCAGGTGGCCACGCTTTTGTCCGACGACGCTGCGCGCGCCCGCGCCTGCACGGCTGCCGAAGGTTTTGCGAAGGCAGAGACGGGCAAACTTGATACAATTGCCGGGCGGCTGATCAAGGCTCTGGAGCTCGACCATGGGTAAGGCGCCCCATCCGCGCGACATCGACGTGATCGCGCCAAACTTCAAACGCCGTCTGTCGGGTGTGACTGCGACGGTCGTGCGTCTGGTGCCGGTACAGGCGCGCGACATCGCGATCGTGGCAACCGGCCCGGTGCTGCCCGAACATGTGCCGCAGATTCCGCTGTCGCGTCTGATCACCCTGCCCCGGTCTGGCCCCTCGGGCGCGCGCGTCTGGCACGCCCGCCGCAACGTCGAGATGATCGGCGGTCTGGCGCTGAAACACCTGCTGTGCAAGCGGTTGCGGCTGATGTTCACCTCGGCCTCGCAGCGGCAGCAGTCGGGGCTGACACGCTGGCTGATCCGGCGCATGGACGCGGTGGTGGCGACTTCGGACAAGACGGCAGCCTATCTCGAAGGCCCCTCTACCGTCATCATGCACGGGATCGACACCGACACTTTCGCCCCCGCACAGGACCGCGCTGCACTGCGCGCGCGCATGGGGCTGCCGGTCGAGGGGCCGCTTATCGGCTGCTACGGCAGGATACGCGCGCAAAAGGGCACGGATGCCTTCGTTGATGCGATGATCGATACGCTGCCGCGCCATCCCGGCGCGCATGCCATCGTCATGGGGCGCGCCGTGGAGAAAGATCAGGCGTTTCTTGAGGATCTGAAACAACGTGTGCGGGGTGCCGGTCTGGCGGAACGCATCCTGTTCAAACCCGAGGTGCCGACAGACCGAATGGCGGACTGGTACGCGGTCTTGGATCTCTACGTCGCGCCGCAGCGGTGGGAGGGTTTCGGCCTGACCCCGATCGAGGCGATGGCGACAGGCTGCCCCGTCGTGGCCACACGGGTCGGCGCGTTTGATGCTTTGGTGGCATCGGGCGAAACCGGCACGCTGGTCGATCCCGGCGACAGTGTGGCCCTCGGGCGCGCGGTGGACGCGGCCTTGGCCGATCCCGCGCGGCTTGCCGCATGGCGGATCGCATCGCGACAGCGGGTAGAGACCGACTTCTCGATCGAGGGCGAGGCGCGTGCGCTGATCGCGATCTACCGCGAATTGCTTGGCAGGGGCGACCGATAGGGCCGCCCCTGCCCCGTCATCAAGCGATCGGCATGCGCTGTTCGACGATTCCCGCCCACCAGCTACAGCCCGCCGGAATGACGTCATCATTGAAGTTGTAAAGCGGGTGGTGGACGCTGGCCGTATCGCCGTTGCCGACGAGGATATAGGCACCGGGGCGCTCTTCGAGCATGAAGGCGAAGTCCTCGCCACCCATGACCAGCGGTGCCTCGTCGCAGTCGCCCGAGATATCGCGGGCCACTTTCGCCGCGAATTCGGTCTGCTCGTCGTGATTGACCATGACCGGATAGTTGCGGTGGTAGGTCACCCGCGCCTCGCCGCCCATGGCAGAGGCGATGCCTGTGCAGATCTCGTTCACGCGCTTGTCCGCCAGATCGCGCAGCTCGAGCGACATGGTGCGGACGGTCCCCTTCAGATGCACCCGCTGCGGGATCACGTTATAGGCCTTAGATGAGGTCTCGAACGAGGTGATGGAGACCACGATATTGCCGATGGGATCGGCATTGCGCGCGGCGATGGTCTGCAACGCGCCCACGATCTGGCTGGCGATCACGGTGGTGTCGACCGTCTCGTTCGGCTTGGCGGCGTGGCCGCCCTTGCCCTCGATCTCGATATCCAGAAGGTCCGTCGCGGCAAAGAAAGGACCAGAGCGGATTGCAAAGCTGCCCGGTGCCATGCCCGGCCAGTTGTGCATGCCGTAGACTTCCTGAATTCCCCAACGCTCCATCAGGCCGTCGTCGCACATCACCTTGGCGCCGCCGCCGCCCTCTTCGGCGGGCTGGAAGATCACCACGACGGTCCCGTCGAAATTGCGTGTCTCGGCCAGATACTGCGCCGCCCCGAGCAGCATCGCGGTATGGCCGTCGTGCCCGCAGGCGTGCATCGCCCCATCGGTTTTCGATGCGTATTCAAGACCGGTCTGTTCGTGGATCGGCAGCGCATCCATGTCGGCGCGCAGCCCGATGATCTTGCCCGAGGCAGTCTCGCGGCCCTTGATGACGCCCACCACGCCGGTACGGCCCACGCCCTCGACCACTTCGTCGCAGCCGAAGGCGCGCAGTTTGTCAGCCACCGTGGCCGAGGTGCGGTGCGTCTCGAACAGGATTTCGGGGTGTTCGTGCAGATCGCGTCGCCAAGCGGTGATATCGGTGTGCAGTTCGGCAAAGCGGTTCTTGACGGGCATGGGGATCTCCTGATGAAACTGATTGACAGGCTCCTACCGCAAGCCGCAGCCAAGGGCCAGCCGTGTGCCTGCCGCGGCCTAGCCCTTGAGCGGCAAACGCCTTTCGACAAGCTCGGCAAACCACGAACAGCCCGCCGGAATGGCATCGTCGTTGAAGTTGTACTGCGGGTGATGAACCATGGCCCCGCCCCCGTTGCCCAGCATGATATAGGCGCCGGGCCGCTCTTCCAGCATGTAGGAAAAATCCTCTCCCGCCATGATCGGAGAGGTGTTGCGGTCCACCCCGGGGCTGATCGCATCCGCGGCATCGGCGGCGTGGACGGTTTCGGCCGCGTGGTTCATCGTGACAGGATAGCCACGGTCGTACTGGATATCGGCGCTGCAGCCATACGCGCGCGCGGTGTGGGTCACGATTTCGGTCAGACGGTTTTCGGCCAGATCCCGCACACCGGTGTCCAGCGTCCGGACTGTACCGCGCAAGAGGACCGTCTGCGGGATCACATTATGCGCATCGTTGTCGGACCGGATCACGCAGGTCGACACGACCACCTGTTTGAGCGGATCGACATTGCGGCTGGCGATGGATTGCAGCGCGACAACCACATGCGCTGCGGCAAGGTTGGTATCGATCGCCTCGTGCGGGGCCGCCGCGTGGCCGCCCTTACCGGTCAGCACGATGTCAAAGAAATCGACCGCCGCCAGCAGCGCGCCCTCGCGGATCGCGAATTCGCCCACGGGGTATTCCGGCGCGTTGTGCAGGCCGTAGACTTCGTCGATGCCCCACCGCTCCATCAGGCCTTCGTCACACATCACCTTGCCGCCGCCGCCGCCTTCTTCGGCGGGTTGGAAGATCAGCACCACGCGCCCGTCGAAATTGCGGGTCTCGTTGAGGTACTGTGCCGCCCCCAGCAGGATCGCGGTATGCCCGTCATGGCCGCAGGCATGCATCTTGCCCGGATGGGTAGAGGCATAATCGACGCCCGTCGCCTCGTGGATCGGCAGCGCGTCCATATCGGCACGCAGGCCGATGGTGCGCCCCGAGCCGTTCCCGCGCCCCTCGATCACCGCCACGATACCCGTCTCGGCAATGCCGGTGGTGATGTCGGTGATGCCGAAACTGCGCAGCTTTTCGGCGACAAAGGCGCTGGTCTTGGGCAGATCGAACTGCAATTCGGGGATCGTATGCAAATGGCGACGCCAGGCGGTGATATCGGCGTGACGTTCGGCAAAGCTGTTGCGGATGGGCATGGAAATCTCCTTCAGACGTCGGGACCAAGCACGATGGGGGAGCCATCGGAAAAGCGGTTATAGCGGAACCGCGTCAGATCGTGACCCGGATCACGACCGGCGGCAAGATCGGCAAGGATCCGGCCCATCGCAGGGCCAATGCCAAAGCCGTGGCCGCTCATCCCAGTGCCGACGATCAGGCCGGGCAGCGGCGCGTGATCGACCACCGGCACAACGTCGGGCATCGTGTCGATCATGCCGGCCCAAGTCGCGCGCAGCCTGACCGTCCCGAGATGCGGAAACAGATCCTGAAAACGCCGGCGCAACCGCTCCATCCGGCGCTTGTCCGGCTTCGGATCGAGAATGCGCATCCGCTCGAACGGGCTCTGAGCATCGCCAGACCACCGCCGGCGGGTGCCCCAGGCGTCGGGAAAGCCCGCTGGTGCCACCGGTTTGAGCCGCGCGAAGAACGGATCGGCACGCAGCTGCGGCAGGTATTTCAAAAGCGCGCGGAAGGCATCCGGACCGATATAGAGGTCCGGCCCGAATCCCGGCGCAAGGGTAAAGCCGCCATCGGCTCGCCGCCGGAATGCCACCCCCGGAACCGATGCCGCCGCGGTGCCGACATCGGGCAGCCGTTCTGTCGCCGCGACCTGACTGCGCACCGAAAGCTGCGGCAGGCCCAGCCCGTGATTGCGCAAGAACAGCGACGACCAAGCGCCGCCAGCCAGCACCACGCGCGGCGCGCGGATACGCCCGCGTTCGGTAACCACACCGGCCACGGCCCCCGCCGCGATATCGAGGCAACGCACCGCGCAGTGCTCGACGATCGTGACACCCTCGCGATGCGCGATTTCTGCCAGTGCTGGCACGGCGACCCAAGGCTCCGCGCGCAGATCGGACGGCGTATGCAGCCCGCCCTTGGCCTGAAACGTCATGCCGGGATACATCGCGGCCACGTCCGTCTCGCTCAGCAGGCGACTGTCGAGGCCGTTTGCCCGCGCGTGCGGCAGCCATGCCTCATATCCGGCCAGTGCTTTTTCGTCGCGCGCCAGATAGGTGACCCCTGCCCGCGTCAGGCCGATTTCGGCGTTGGTTTCCCGCGCGAGGCTCTGCCACAGGCGGTTCGCCTCGACCATGATCGGCAATTCGGCAGGGTCGCGGCCCTGCTGGCGGATCCAGCCCCAGTTGCGGCTTGACTGTTCGGCGGCCACCAGCCCCTTTTCCAGCAGCACCACACGCGCGCCGCCACGGGCCGCATAAAGCGCCGTGCAAACGCCGATCACGCCCCCGCCAATGACCACCAGATCGGCGTCCTGCGGCAGATCGGGGGTATAGCGCGGTGGCTGATCCGCGGTGATCGGAAAGCCGGCCATCAGCGCGCTGCTTCTATAGACACAGCCGGTCAACGAGTTTGCGCATGAAATCATGGCCCGCGTTGAACTGCGACACTTCGATGAATTCGTTCGGCTGGTGTGCCTGCGCGATATCGCCGGGACCGCAGACCACGGCGGAATAGCCCGCTTCCTGGAATTGCCCGGCCTCGGTGCCGTAGCTAACCTTGTGGCTGGCGTTGTCTCCGGTGATCTGGCGGACCAGTGTTTCGGCCTCGCCTTCGTCTTCCGGCTGGAGCGCGGGCACATCGAAACGCGGCGTGATTTCGATTCGCGTATCCGCCACCACGTCCTGCATCGCGGCTTCGACCTCGCGCACCTTTTCCAGATAGGCGCTGGCCCATGCATCCTTGTTCTCGCCGGGCACAACACGGAAATCCATGGCGAAGTGGCAATCCTTCGCGGTGATGTTATGCGCCGTCCCGCCCGAGATCATGCCGACATGGCAGGTGGTGAACGGCGGATCGAACATCGCGGCAAGATCACTCGGCTTGGCCTCCATGTTCTCGGTATTGCGCGCGTTGGCCCACTCGATCAGCTTGGCGCCCGCCATGATCGCATTCACGCCCGTGTGCAGCAGCGACGAATGAACCTCGAACCCGACGACGTGGGTGTTGAAACCGATGCCGCCCTTGTGGCCGGTCACCGCCTGCAGGCTCGATGGTTCGCCGACAATCACGGCAGAGCCTTTCGGCACCACGCCCTGCATGGCCTCGATCATCGGAGGCGCGCCGGTGCAGCCGACTTCCTCGTCAAAGCTGAAGGCGATCTGCAGCGGGCGTTTGACCCCGGCATATTTCGCCTCCACCAGCGCCCAGAGGGCGAGCGCGTCGAAGCCCTTCATGTCGCAGGTGCCGCGGCCATAGTATTTTCCGTCGCGTTCCACGACGCTGAACGGGTCGCTGTCCCACGGCTGGCCATCGACGGGAACCACATCGGTATGGCCCGAAAGCACGATCGCGCCGTCCTCTTGCGGGCCGACATGGGCAAACAGCGCGTGTTTGGGCTGGTCGGGGTCGATGTAGCGGTGCGCGGTGATGCCGTGCCCGTCCAGATAGTCGCTGACCCAGTCGACCAGAGGAATGTTGGTGTCCCGCGACACGGTCGGAAAGCTGACGAGTTTCTCCATCAACTCGAACGGAGAGAGGCGCGCAGACATAGATGTATCCTTACTGGTTAATAGCCGCTGTCGGTGATCAGAACCTTGTGGCCCGGCGCGACCTCGCGGTAGACGCTTGGTTCGGGATCGTATCCGACCGGATGAATGGGCGACGGTATCGGTTTGAAATTCAGCTCTTTTTCCGATTTGCGCTTGCGCGGATCCGCGATTGGAACCGCTTTCATCAGGGCCTGCGTATAGGGGTGCTGCGGATTTTCGAACACCGCGCGGCGCGGTCCGAGCTCGACGATCCGGCCAAGGTACATCACGCCGACATAGTGGCTGACCCGCTCTACCACAGCCATGTCGTGGCTGATGAACAGAAAGCTCAGCTGCATTTCGGCCTGAAGCTCCATCATCAGGTTCAGTACCTGCGCCTGCACCGAGACATCCAGCGCCGATACGGCCTCGTCCGCGATGATCAGTTTCGGGTTCAGCGCGAGGGCGCGCGCGATGGCGACACGCTGGCGCTGGCCCCCCGACAGTTCGTGCGGATAGCGGCGCATGAAACTGCGAGGCAGCTCGACACGGTCAAACAGCATCTCGACCCGCTTGGCGATATCGCCGCCTTTCAGCGTGGCGTAGTTGTGGATCGGCTCGGCCACCTGATCGGACAGGTTCATCTGCGGGTTCAGCGAGGCAAAGGGATCCTGAAAGATCATCTGCATGTCCAGCCGCGCCGTGCGCAGGTCGCGCTGGTTGAGCGCCATGATGTCCTTGCCATCCAGATCGACTGCGCCGGACATCGGCTCTACCAGTCGCAGGATCGACCGACCTGCGGTGGATTTACCGCACCCCGATTCCCCGACCAGCGACAGGGTCTGGCCCTTGTTGATCTCGAACGACAGATCCTCGACCGCGTGGACATTCGCAACCGTGCGGCGCAGCAATCCACCGGTCACCGGGAAGCGCGTCGTCAGGTTGCTGACCGTCAGCAGCGTCTGGTCGGTGCCCTTGATCGGCTTGATCTCGTTCTTTTCGCTGCCCAGCAGCTTCATCGGTTCGGGATAATCCTTGCCGGTCATCTCGCCCAGCTTGGGCACCGCGGCCAGCAGCGCCTTCGTGTAGGCGTGTTGGGGGTTTTCGAAAATCTGTTCGACGGGCCCCTCTTCCACCTTGTTGCCGCGGAACATGACGACCACACGGTCGGCCATCTGCGCCACAACGGCCATATCATGGGTGATGAACATCACGGCGGTGCCGGTCTCGCGCTTGAGCCGGTCGATCAGGGCCAGAATCTCGGCCTGGATCGTCACATCCAGCGCGGTAGTGGGTTCGTCCGCGATCAGCAGGCGCGGCTCGCAGGCCAGCGCCATGGCGATCACGACCCGCTGGCGCATGCCCCCCGACAGCTCGTGAGGATACTGCTCGAGCCGCTTTTCCGGCTCGGGGATACGCACCTGTTTCATCAACTCCAGCGCACGCGCCTCGGCTTGCGATTTGCTCATCTTCTTGTGCAGGCGCAGACCTTCGGTCAACTGCTTGCCGACCGTGAACACGGGGTTCAGGGCGGTCATCGGCTCCTGAAAGATCATCCCGATCTCGTTGCCGCGGATACCGCGCATCTTGTCCTGCGGTGTCGCGCCGAGATCGATCTGGGTGCCGCCCGCGCGTTCGAACAACAGCTTGCCCCCGGCGATTTCGCCACCGCCGAATTCGACCAGCCGCATCAGCGACAGCGACGAGACCGATTTACCGGAACCGGATTCGCCAACCACGCAGACAGTCTCGCCCGGGTTGATGCTGAATGACACATCCTCGACGCCGACAACGGGGCCGTCCTTGGTCTGAAACTCGACCCTGAGGTTCTCGATCCGTGCGATCGGTCCCTTCGGCGCTTGATCCAGCATAACTGTCCTCTCAGATGGGGGTGCTGCCGCACGCTAAGCCGAAGCCGCAGCGGCGTCAAACAGGACCGTACCCCTTTCGACCCGACACGGAACTTCACCCGCGAAAGCTGCCCGGAATTTCGGCTTGCCCGGCGCGGCAGTGGGGTTGCAATTTTTACCGGTTGTGGTTCTATCCCGCCACGCGCTTTGGGGATGCCGCGACTGCCATGTCAATTTACCTTAGGTAAATCAACACGATGGCAGGCGTTGTTATTTCCGGAGGAGTGAAGCCAAAACCAAGCCCGGTGTACCGGGTGGTCCGACACCGATACGTGTGTCCAACAAGGAGTACGCAATGTCTTTGAAATCAACCCTAATGGGCGCTGTCGCACTAGCGGCGCTTGCACCCATGGCCATCGCGGATGGTCACGAGGGCGAGCGCGGCCGTGACGGTCAGCTCAACATCATCTACTGGCAAGCGCCATCGATCCTGAACCCCTACCTCTCCGGCGGGACAAAGGACCTCGAATCGGCATCGCTGGTCATCGAGCCTCTGGGCCGTTACGACGAAACCGGTGCGCTGGTTCCGTATCTTGCCGCCGAAATCCCGACCGTTGAAAACGGCGGCGTGAGCGAAGACCTCAAGTCGATCACGTGGAAGCTGAAAGAGGGCCTCGTTTGGTCCGATGGCACGCCCGTCACATCGGCAGACGTGAAATTCACCGCCGATTACTGCATGCACCCAGAAGGCGGCTGCGCGCAGGGATCGAAATTTGACGGCGTCGAATCCGTTGAGGTCGTCGACGACCTGACGGTCACCGTCAACTTCTCCGAAGCCAAGCCGAACCCCTACGGCCCGTTCATGGGCGCTCAGTCCCCCATCATTCAGGCCGCACAGTTCGCTGACTGCCTTGGCGCGAAAGCACCCGAGTGCACCGAAGCCAACTTCTCGCCCATCGGGACAGGCCCCTTCGTGGTCACCGATTTCCGTCCGAACGACGTGATCCAGATGGAAGCCAACGAAAACTTCCGTGAAGAAGGCAAACCCGCCTTCGCATCGCTGACGTTCAAAGGTGGCGGCGACGCGACCGCCGCTGGCCGTGCCGTCATGGAAACCGGCGAATTCGACTATGCCTGGAACATGCAGCTGGCCCCCGACGTGCTGGCGAACATGGCCGAAGGCGGCAAGGGCAAGCCGATCTCGGCGTTCGGCACATTGGTCGAGCGGATCGAGATGAACCTGACAGACCCGTCGCCCGATCTGCCCGAAGGCGAGCGTTCGACCGTTGCACACCCGCACCCGATCCTGTCGGACGAGCGTGTACGCCGCGCGCTGTCGATGGCAATCGACCGCGAACTGCTGGTCGAAGTCGGTTACGGTCAGGCAGGTCGCCCGACATGTAACCTCGTGCCAGCGCCCGCGCTTTACGCGTCCGACAACACCGAGTGCCTGACACAGGATCTGGACGGCGCCCGCGCGCTTCTGGAAGAAGCCGGCTGGACCGACACCGACGGTGACGGCGTGCGCGAAAAGGACGGCATGGAACTTTCCCTGCTGTACCAGACATCGACCAACGCCGTGCGTCAGGATTTCCAGGCGCTGATCAAGGATTGGTGGAGCCAGATCGGTGTTGAAACCGAGTTGCGCAACCTCGACGCCTCCGTGTTCTTCGGTGGTGACCCCGGTTCGCCCGACACGTTCCAGAAGTTCTATGCGGACGTTGAAATGTACGCCAACAACTTCGACGGCACAGACCCGCAGGCGTATCTGTCGGCCTACCGTTGCGGCAACGAGCCAAAGCCATCCAGCCAGTGGCAGGGTGAAAACATCAACCGCTTCTGCAACGAAGAGTACGATGCGCTGCTCGACGAACTGGCCCGCACGGGTGAGCTCGACAAGCGTGGCGAGATTGCCAAGCAGCTCAACGACATGATCACCAAGGACAGCATGACCATCGTGCCGCTCGTCGATCGTGGCCGTGTGTCCGCTGCATCCAACACTCTGGGTGGCGTTGTGCTCAATGTTTGGGACAGCGAACTGTGGAACGTCGCGGACTGGTACCGCATCAAGGAATAAGGGTTGCGGCGGGCACGCGCCCGTCATAATCCTGAAACATACGGGCGGGGATTTCCCCGCCCGTGCCATACCTGAAGACTGCTTACCAAAGGCGCCGCCCGATGCTGAATTTCACCATCCGACGACTTGTCCTGTCCATCCCGACGCTTTTGTTCATCAGTCTGGTGATCTTTCTGCTTCTACAGCTCGCCCCCGGCGATCCGATGGCGCAGGTGCCCCTGACCGTCCCGCCAGAGGTCAAACAGAAGATGCGCGAGGCGCTCGGCCTCGGCGCGCCGATCCACGTCCAGTACCTGAAGTGGCTGCACCAGTTCTTCGTCGTCGAACCGGCGGTCTTCATCGACTACCTGACCACGTCGAGCACGCTTCTGGGCTGGCTGCCCGACACGCATCTGAGCATGGTGATGGACGAGGCCACGGGCGAGATGACCCAGCGCCAGCGGGTTATCAGTTGGCAGACCCGGTCGCCGGTCATGGACATCGTCATCCAGCGGATGCCGCAAACGCTGTGGGTCGTCGGGCTGAGCTATGTCGTCGGGATCCTGATCGCCATTCCCATCGGCATCTATTCCGCCTACCGGCACTATTCGGTCTTCGATCAGGCCGGCACCTTCGTGACCATGATCGGCTTCTCGATCCCGCCGTTCTTTACCGGCCCGCTGCTCATTGTGATCTTCTCTGTCAGCCTTGGATGGCTTCCCTCGATCTATGACACCACGCTGGTCGTCAATTCGTGGGATACCTTCAAGTTGCAGTTCATGCAGATGATCATGCCGGTCATGGTGCTCGCGCTTCAGACCACCGCGCAGATCAGCCGCTACATGCGCTCGGCGATGCTCGATAACCTCAACCAGGACTACGTGCGCACCGCCCGCGCCAAGGGTCTGGGCGAAAGCGTCGTGGTCATGGTGCATGTTCTGCGAAACTCGATGATCCCCGTCGTCACCATCATCGCGCTCGGCATGCCCGCGATTTTCGGCGGCGCGATCATCACCGAAAACGTGTTCAAGGTGAACGGCATCGGACAGCTTCTGCTGACCGCCCTCTTTGCCAACGATCTGCCGATGGTGATGACGCTGACGTTCATCTTTGCCATTCTCATCGTTCTCTTCAACCTGATTGCCGATATCCTCTACGGCGTGCTTGACCCAAGGATCCGCTATGACTGAGCAAGCAACACCCGCAAGCCCCGTCGAAGCAGATATCGAAACCTTCGGCGCACTCGTCGACAAGGAACCCTCTGCCCCGCCGCGCAGCCAGTGGAAGGACGTCTGGGACCAGTTCCGCAAGCACAAGGGCGCGGTGTTTGGTGGCGGCTTTCTGATCTTCATCACCCTTGCGGTGATCTTCGGGCCGTGGATCTGGCAGATCGAGCCGACCAAGCTTGATATCCGCAACAAGGACTGGCGTCCGGTCTATACGCTGCTGTGGAACAGCGACGTGAAGGCGGGATGGGCACATCCCTTCGGCACCGACCAGTTGGGCCGCGATATCCTCGCGCAGATGATCTACGGCGGGCGGGTGTCCATGGCCGTGGGCTGGGCCGCCATGGGTCTGGCGCTGTTCATCGGGACAGTGATCGGCGTCGCCGCCGGCTACTTCAAAAAGATGGACTTCTGGCTGATGCGCCTCACGGACCTGTTTCTGTCGTTGCCGATCCTGCCGCTGGTCCTGCTGGCCGTGACCCTCTTCCGCCAGCCGCTGACATCGGCCTTTGGCGGGCCCGAGGCGGGCATGTTCGTACTGATCGTCGGCGTCATCGCCTTTACGTCATGGATGCAGACCGCGCGGATCGTGCGCGGCGACATTCTTGCCCTGAAAGAGCGCGAGTTCATTCTTGCCGCACGCTCCATCGGCTCGACACCGGGCAAGATCATCCGCCGTCACCTGCTGCCCAACGTGATTTCGCCGATCATGGTGTCCGCAACGCTGGGGCTTGCGACCGCAATCATCACCGAAAGCGCGCTGTCGTTTCTGGGCGTCGGCTTCCCGTCGGACTTTCCCACCTGGGGCAAGCTTCTGGCCGATGCGGTGGACCGGATGCAGGAATACCCCGAGCGTGTTCTGCTGCCCGGCATCCTGATCTCGCTGACGGTTCTGAGTGTGAACTACCTCGGCGACGGTCTGCGCGACGCGCTGGACCCGCGTATCCGCGGCCGTTGATCCCCTGCGGGCGCCCTGACGGGGTGCCCGCACCGGCAGGAACGGGCGCTGCGGCCTTCCGCGCTCTTTTGACGGACCTACTGTTTCTGTATCGTCTTGCGCAAGCGGCGGACCGCCCCCCAAACCACCAGCACCACGGGCACCGTGACAATGGCGGTCAGCATCCCCTTGCTCAGCCCCGTCACGTTGGTCAGCGGATAGAGAAGATAGGCCACCAGCGACACGGCGTAATAGCTGATCGCAACCACCGACAGCCCTTCGACCGTGTGCTGGAGGCGCAGTTGCAGATCCGCACGCCGGTCCAGCGACGCAAGGATCGCCTGATTCTGGGCCGAGCGTTCCACGTCCACCCGCGTCCGCAACAGATCCGACGCGCGCGAGGCCCGCGCGGACATCCGCTCCAGCCGCTGTTCCATCGACACGACGGTGCGCATCGCAGGCTCGTAGCGGCGCATCATGAATTCACCGAACTCCTGCAAACCCTGAAAGCGGTTTTCGCGCAGGGCGTCGATCCGCTGGTAGACAATCGCCTTGTAGGCCGCCGTCCCCGCAAAGCGGAAGGCACTTTGCGCGACCACATTCTCAAGATCGACCGAGACATCGAGCAAGGCATCGAGCGTCGCCTCCGGCTCCGTCTCCTTCGCGCTCATCTTTGCCATGAGGTCGCTGATCCGGCGGTCCATGACGCCGACCTCTGCGCCGATCTCGCGGGTGAGGGCAAACCCCAGCATCGACATCGTCTTGTAGGTCTCGATCTCCAGCAGGCGCTGGATGATACGACCCAGCCGCCGGTTGCCCGTCTCGGGTGCTGCGAAGACCGCGAACCGCATATGGCCTGCGGGGTCGATCCGGAAATCAGTCGCGACCACGGCGGCCTCGTCCAGCACATGCGCCACGGCCATGCTTTCGGGGACAAACCATTCGCGCAACAGCGACACGGTTTCCTTGGGATCCTGCGGCGACGGAATCAGCCGCAGCAAGGCCGAGGTCAATCGCTGCCCCGGTGCCTGTTCCAGCCAGCGGGCCGGAAAGACGTCGAATTCCGCCGGGTCGAAGGGACGTTCGCTCAGATCATCACAGAAGGCGGTGTAGGTCACGACTTCGGTATGTTGTTCCCACTTGATGCGGTACTTGCCCATCTCGCCGTAGTAATGCGTGGCGTCGCGATCCGGCAGCGGCGCGCCATAGTGTTTCAGCAGGCTGACCAGATGCTCCATATCGCGCGACCTGTCGCGGTTGCGCGCGGCGGCGTCGCCCGACTGCTTGATCGCGAGAAACGCCACCACCTGCGGAGGCGCGGTATCCGGGAAGGGCCGCGCATGCAACTCTCCGGTCAGGCTGTAACGGAGCGGGTGGTCTTCGATCTGGGGCATGAGCCTACTTCCTTGGGCAACTTGCGGTGGTCGTCTCGGCACCACAAATGCCGCACTGCCCCAACACCTTGCAACGTAGAAGTGACGCGATCAAAGACAAAACAGGGACACCGCTGTATACAGTGCCGCCTATCGGAAAGGTATCGCAGCCTTGGAACGGCGGCGCACGGCGCTAGTTCTGCGTGGTTCGCCCAAGCCCGAAGGAATTTCCGATGCCAGATGCCGCCCAGGACAGTGCCCCGCAGTCCGGCAAGAAAGGAGAGCGCGACCTGACCAAGGGACCGGTCTGGAAAGCCCTGACCGTGATGTCCGCCCCGATGAGCTTTGGCATCCTCGCGGTGCTGAGTGTGGGTCTGGCCGATGCCTATTTCCTCGGCCAGCTTGGCGAGACGGAACTGGCAGCGGTGGGGTATATCTATCCGGTGACCACGGCGATCATCTCGCTCAGCATCGGGATGAGCGCGGGGGCCAATGCCGCGCTCAGCCAGGGCGTCGGACGCGGTGACGATGCCGAGGCGACACAGCGCCTCGGCCTGCACGCCATCGGGATCGGTCTGGCCACGGGGATTACGGTCGCGGTGCTGTTCTGGCTGGCCTATCCGCTTATTTTCGCGGCAATGGGCGCCGATGACGCCAGCGCCGAGGCGATTGCGCAATACGCCCCCTACTGGGCCATGAGCTTTCCGTTCCTTGTCTTGATGATGATCACCAATTCGGTCTTCCGCTCCCACGGGGACAGTGTGACATCGGCGGTGGTGATGGTGGTCCAGGCCGTCATCAACATCGCGCTCAACCCGTTGCTGATCTTCGGCATGTGGGGCCTGCCGGAACTCGGGATGCAGGGGGCCGCAGTTGCGACCCTGACCGGACGCTCCATCGCCAGCTCGATCGCGCTGTTCATCGCGTGGCGGCGCGGCCTTCTGGGCTGGTGCGGCAGGTTGTTCAACGGGCTGGCGGGCTCGGCCAAGCGGATATTCAACGTCGGCGCACCGGCGGCTTTCTCGAATGCGATCAACCCTGCCGGTATGGCGCTGGTCACTGCGGCCGTCTCGACCGTCGGAGACGCCGCCGTGGCCGGTTTCGGCGCCGCAACACGGGTGCAATCCGTGGCGCTGGTGCCGCTGATGGCGCTTTCGTCGGGGATTGCACCGGTCGTCGGGCAGAACTGGGGCGCGCAGGCCCGCGACCGCGCGCAGGATGCGGTGCACTGGGCCTTTATCTTCTGCACCGGCTACGGTGTCTTTCTGGCGCTCATCCTGGGCATCTTCGCGGACCCGATCGCGGGGCTGCTGGCCGCAGGTGACGCGGATCAGGCCTACGCCGCGCAATACCTGCGCTTCGTCGGTGCCAGCTTCTTTGGCTACGGTCTGCTGGTCAGTGCAAATTCGGCGATGAACGCCCGCGACAAACCGTTGTGGTCGATGGGCCTGAGCCTCGGGCGAATCTTTGCCATCTATCTGCCGCTGGCATGGGTCGGCGCATTGACCCTAGGGTTTACCGGTATCGTCGCCGCCGCCGTTGCCGCGAACCTTCTGGGGGCATGGGGGGCAGTGGTTGCCACCCGGTCGGTCGCGCTGAACCGCATCGACCTTGGCCTTGTGTCATTCCTTGCCGCACGGCGCGATTGCGCCTGACGCTGGTTCGGCAAAGGAAAAGGCGCCCGACATCGCTGCCGGGCGCCTTTTGCCGTTGTTGTGGCTCAGCCATCCCCTTTTGAGGGCGCGTGGCTGGTGCCTCGGGATCAGTCGATCATCGGCAACAGCTTGTCGAGCGACGCCTTGGCATCCCCGTAGAACATGCGCGTGTTGTCCTTGAAGAACAGCGGGTTCTCGATACCGGAGTATCCCGTCCCCTGCCCGCGCTTGGACACGAAGACCTGCTTGGCTTTCCAGCATTCCAGAACCGGCATACCGGCGATGGGGCTGTTTGGGTCGTCCTGTGCGGCGGGGTTCACGATGTCGTTCGACCCGATGACAATCGCCACGTCCGTGTCCGGGAAATCATCGTTGATCTCGTCCATCTCAAGCACGATGTCATAGGGCACCTTGGCTTCGGCCAGCAGCACGTTCATGTGGCCGGGCAGACGCCCCGCAACGGGGTGGATCGCAAAGCGGACGTTCTTGCCCGCTGCGCGCAGCTTCTTGACCAGTTCGCTGACCGCCGTCTGGGCCTGCGCCACCGCCATGCCGTAGCCTGGGATGATGATGATGCTTTCGGCCTCGTTCAGCGCCTGTGCGACACCGTCCGCCTCGATCGCGACCTGCTCGCCGTCGACTGCCATCTGCTCACCCGCAGGGCCGCCGAAGCCACCAAGGATCACCGACACGAAGGACCGGTTCATCGCCTTGCACATGATGTAGCTCAGGATCGCACCGGAAGAACCAACCAGCGCACCGACCACGATCAGCAGATCATTGCCAAGGCTGAAACCGATGGCCGCCGCCGCCCAGCCGGAATAGCTGTTAAGCATCGACACCACGACAGGCATGTCCGCCCCGCCGATGCCCATGATCAGGTGATACCCGATGAACAGGGCCGCAACCGTCAGCAGAAGCAGCGGGATGAAGCCACCGGAGGTGAGGTACCAGATCAGGCAGAGCGCCGAGATGACCGCCGCCGCGATGTTCAGCAGGTGACCACCGGGCAGCTTTTCCGCAGCGCTGCTGACACGGCCAGCCAGCTTGCCGTAGGCAATGACCGATCCGGTGAAGGTCACGGCACCGATCCAGATCCCGAGCACCAGTTCGACGCGCAGGATGTTGATCTCGACACCGGTTTTCTTCGCCACGATTGCCGCGAACCCGCGGAACTGATCGGCAACCTCTTTCGCGGCGCCCGTCAGCGTGCCGTAGCTTTCCTGCGGGAACGGCAGGCCGGCATCAGCGAAGGCGGCCGCCACGCGACCGATTTCGATATGGGCGTTCAGACCGACGAACACCGCCGCCAGACCCACAAGGCTGTGCATCGCCGCAACCAGTTCGGGCATCTGCGTCATCTGCACCCGTGTCGCCAGCTGGTAGCCGATGGCACCGCCGCCGATGATCAGCGGGATAGACAGCCACCACAGGCCCGCACCGGGCCCAAGCAGCGTTGCCGCCACCGCCAGCGCCATGCCGACAATACCGTACCAGACCGCACGTTTCGCGCTTTCCTGTCCCGAAAGACCGCCAAGCGAGAGAATGAACAAGATCGCCGCAACGACGTAAGCGGCTGTTGTGAAACCGTATTCCATCTATTCAGCCTCCTTCAGGATTTCTGGAACATGGCGAGCATGCGCCGTGTCACGAGGAAGCCGCCGAAGATGTTGATCCCACACATGAAGACCGACAGGGCAGCAAGAATGATCACGAGGAAGGAGCCCGAGCCGATCTGCATCAGCGCCCCCAGCACGATGATCGAGGAAATCGCGTTCGTCACCGCCATCAGCGGCGTGTGCAGGCTGTGCGCCACGCCCCAGATGACCTGGAAACCGATGAATACGGAAAGAACGAAGACGATGAAGTGCTGCATGAAGCTCGCTGGTGCAACCAGTCCCACCAGCAGCAAAAGCGCGCCGCCAATGGCCAGCAGGCCGACCTGCTGTTTGGTCTGCGCCTTGAAGGCTTCGACTTCCGCCTGCTTTTTCTCTTCGGGCGTCAGCTCCTTTGCCTTTTCCTTCTTCGGCTGTGCCGCAATCGCGGCCACCTTTGGCTTCGGCGGCGGGTATGTGATTTCCTTGTCATGGGCGATGGTCGCCCCGCGGATTACATCGTCGTCCATGTTGTGGTTGATCTGACCGTCCTTTTCGGGCGTCAGGTCAGTCAGCAGGTGACGGATGTTGGTCGCGTACAGCGTTGACGCCTGCGTGCCCATCCGGCTGGGGAAGTCGGTGTAGCCGATGATGGTAACGCCGTTCTCGGTGACGATCTTCTCGTCCTTGACGGTCAGCTTGCAGTTGCCGCCCTTCTCTGCCGCGAGATCGACAATGACCGAGCCCGGCTTCATCGCCGCGACCATGTCTTCGGTCCACAGCTCGGGGGCTTCGCGGTTGGGGATCAGCGCGGTGGTGATGACGATATCGACATCGGGGGCCAGTTCGCGGAACTTCGCCAGCTGGGCCTCGCGGAACTCGGGCGACGAAACAGAGGCATAGCCGCCGGAGGAGGATCCGTCCTGCTGCTCTTCCTCGAAATCGAGATAGACGAACTCGGCGCCCATGCTTTCGACCTGCTCGGCCACTTCGGGGCGCACGTCAAAGGCCAGCGTGATCGCGCCAAGGCTGGTCGAGGTGCCGATCGCGGCCAGACCGGCGACACCGGCGCCAACGACGAGAACCTTGGCCGGGGGCACACGGCCCGCCGCGGTGATCTGTCCGGTAAAGAAGCGGCCGAAGTTGTTGCCCGCTTCGATCACCGCGCGGTAGCCCGCGATATTTGCCATGGACGACAGCGCGTCCATCTTCTGCGCGCGGCTGATGCGCGGGATCATTTCCATCGCAACGACGGTGGCACCCTTCTTGGCGGCGGCCTCCATCTTGGCCTCGTCCGCGACGGGGCTGAAGAACGAGATCAGCGTCTGGCCTTCGCGCAGCCGCTTCATTTCCGTATCGTCAGGGACACGCACCTTGGCGACGATATCCGCGGCTTTCCACAGCGCGGCGGCGGTCTTGACCACTTCCACACCGGCCGCCTCATAGGCAGCATCGTCAAACCCCGAGCGTTCGCCCGCACCGGATTCGATCAGGCATTCATGCCCGAGCTTTTGTAACTGTCCCGCACTCTCGGGCGTCATCGCCACGCGGCGCTCGCCTTCGAATACCTCTTTAGGTGTCCCGATCTTCACTCAAAATCTCCCAAAATCCTGTTTGGTGCGAAACTGGCGTGTCGCAGATGTCCAGTTGACCTAGCGCGCCCCCCAACGGACCACAAGCACCGCGGCCCCAGATTGAAAGCCCCGACGCCACTTTTTCGGGCAAAACGCCCAGTTTTTAGCAGTATACAATGGCATACATTCCCGCAACTTTATTTCAAGCAACGCGCATCCGGCGAAATAATGAAACCCGACCGTTTCCGCCACCCCCTAGATTCGGCATGCCTTCAACTTATCCGCGCACCGGTTTGCGTTTCGCTGCGTCATGCCTAGTCTGTGGAGGAACTGAATTCGGGAGAAAACCATAATGACACTCAAAGGCAAACACGCCCTCATCACCGGCGGCGGCACAGGCATCGGGCTGGCCATCGCCCGGTCGTTCGCGGCGCAAGGGGCGCATGTGACGATCACCGGTCGCCGGCAGGAAGTGCTGGACGAGGTCGCCACCGACGCCATGACGCCGCTGGCGATGGATGTGCGCGACGAAGACGATGTGGTCGCCAAGATCGCGCAGGCGGTGGACCGCAACGGCCCCGTGCAGATCTGCGTGCCCAACGCGGGGCTGGCCACGGGCAAAGCGGCGCACAAGACCGACATGGCATTCTGGCGCGACATGATGGCCACCAACCTCGACGGGGCCTTCCTGACCGTGCGGGAAAGCCTCAAGACGATGCGCGAAACCGACTGGGGCCGCGTGATCGCGATTTCCTCCATGGCAGGGATCAAGGGGTTGCCGGGGGCCACGTGCTATACCGCGTCCAAACACGGGATGATCGGCCTGATCCGCGCGCTGAGCGAGGAGTACATGGGCAAGCCCTATACGTTCAACGCGCTCTGCCCCGGATATGTCGATACCGATATCGTGACCCGCAACACCGCGTCCATATCGGCCCGCGCAGGCATTTCAGAGGACGCGGCACGCGATGTGATGGTCAATGCAAACCGCCACAAACGCCTGATCACGGTCGACGAGGTGTCGGCGGCAGCGAACTGGCTGGTCGGTGAGGGGTCGGGCAGTATCAACGGTCAGTGCATCGAAATCGCGGGCGGCCAGATGTAGCCTGCAAAAGGATCGGGCCGTCCGTGCGCCAGCGCGGTCGGCCCTGCGCTATCAGCCCGCGTGTTGTAGCGCTGCGGGGCGCTGGCCGGCTGCCCAGGCGGACGCGGCCTGACCGAAGGCTTCGAAGAGCGGGCGCGACACCGGATCCTTCGCGGCCTCGTATTCCGGATGCCACTGCACCGCGAGGGTAAAGCCGGGCGCGCCGTCGATATAGATCGCCTCGGGCGTGCCATCCTCGGCGTAGCCGTCGATGACCACACGGCCACCGGGCGCCTTGATCCCCTGCCCGTGCAGGGTGTTGGTACGGACGACTTCCGCGCCCATGACCCGGTGAAACACGCCACCCTTGGTAAAGCGGACATCGTGGCGCAGTTCGAATTTTTCCTCGATCGTCCCGTCGGGAGGCATCCGGTGGTTCATCCGGCCCGGCAATTCGCGAATCTCAGGGTAGAGCGATCCGCCCATTGCGACGTTCACTTCCTGAAAGCCGCGGCAAATTCCGAGGATCGGCTGACCGGTCGCGACACAGGCCCGGGTCAGCTCAAGCGCCAGTCCGTCGCGCTTGCGGTCGAAGGTGCCATGCGCCTCCGTCTCGGGCTCTCCGTATTCTTCGGGATGCACGTTCGGACGCCCGCCGGTCAGCAGAAAGCCGTCGCAGCAGGCCATCAATTCCGCAATCGGAGCCACTTCCTGATCGGCGGGAACCACGAGGGGCAATCCGCCGGCCACTTCTGCGACCGCCTTGATGTTCATCGCCCCGGCGGCCTGAACGACGTATTGATCGTTGATGAGATGACTGTTTCCGATAATCCCGATGACAGGCCGTCTCATGTCGCACCTCGCTGGTTGATCTACCGGCAGAAGCTAGCAACTGCTGCCCGCGACCTCAACACCACAAAAACGGGCGCGCCCAGTCGGAGGGCACGCCTGCATTATTTTTGGGCAAATCTGGTGGCGTCAGATCTCGCCGATCAGGTTCGCCGCTTCGATGCCCGCCATGGCCGCAGCGGCATCATTGTCGGAGGTATCGCCGGTCACGCCGACCGCCCCGATCACGGCGCCCTTCGCGCTGCGCAAAAGCACACCGCCCGGCACCGGCACAACCTGACCGCCGAACACACCGTTGACCGCAGCCATGAAATAGGCCTGATCTTCCGCCCGCTTCATCTGCGCACCGCCGGACATGCCCAGCATCACGGCCCCGTAGGCTTTGCCGTGGGCAATCGCGAACCGGCCCACCGACGCCCCGTCCTGCCGTTCGAACGCGATCACATGTCCGCCCGCGTCCAGCACCACAACCGACAGTGGCTTCAGTTCCAGCTCGGCACCTTTTTCGAACGCCTTGCGGATCACGGTCCGCGCTTTTCTCAGTGAAACAGTCATGCTTCGTCCTTCCCTTTTTCTGCGGCCCCTTCCACGGGTACCGATTCTGTCTTCTTTTCCTGGCCTTCAGCCTCCGGCCAACCGCGCGCCTTGTGCGGGGCGGGGGCTGGCCCCCTTCCCCGCTGCGCCCCGCGCCTCAGCCTGCGGCCTTCAGCTCCAGCCGCCGCGCGTGCAACACTGGCTCTGTATAACCCGAAGGCTGTTCGACGCCTTTCAGCACCAGATCGCAGCCCGCCTTGAACGCGATCCCGTCGTAGCCCGGCGCCATCGGCGTATACTGTGGATCACCCGCGTTCTGGCGGTCGACGACTTCGGCCATCTTCTTGAGCCCGGCAATGACCTGCTCCTCGCTGATCACCCCGTGGTGCAGCCAGTTGGCCAGCGCCTGCGCCGAGATCCGGCAGGTTGCGCGGTCTTCCATCAGGCCCACATCATTGATGTCGGGCACCTTGGAACAGCCCACCCCCTGATCGACCCAGCGCACGACGTATCCGAGGATACCCTGGGCGTTGTTCTCGATCTCGCGGGTGACCTCGTCATCGCTGAGGTTGCGGCCTTCCATCACCGGGATCGTCAACAGGTCTTCGAGGGTGCCGCGCGCCCCGCCGGCGGCGAGTTCATCCTGACGCGCCAGCACGTCGACAGCGTGGTAGTGCATCGCGTGCAGGGTGGCGGCCGTCGGCGACGGAACCCAGGCACAGGTCGCGCCCGCCTTGGGGTGGCCGATCTTCTGGTCCAGCATCTCTGCCATACGGTCAGGCATGGCCCACATGCCCTTGCCGATCTGCGCGCGCCCCTTCAGGCCGCAGGCCAGACCGATATCGACGTTGCGGTCTTCGTAGGCCGCGATCCAGGGCTGTGTCTTCATCTCGCCCTTGGGCACCATCGGACCTGCATCCATCGAGGTATGGATCTCGTCGCCGGTACGGTCGAGGAAGCCTGTGTTGATGAAGGCCACACGGGATTTCGCCGCGCGGATACATTCCTTGAGGTTGACGCTGGTGCGGCGCTCCTCGTCCATGATCCCCAGCTTTACGGTGTTCTGCGGCAGGCCCAGAACCTTTTCCACATGGCTGAAAATTGCGTCCGAAAAGGCGACCTCTTCGGGGCCGTGCATCTTCGGCTTCACGACGTAGACCGATCCGGTGACCGAATTTCCGCCCTCGCGATTCAGGTCGTGCATCGCGATCAGCGTTGTGATCATCGCATCCATCAGCCCCTCACCCACCTCGAGGCCGTCACGGTCGAGGATCGCGGGATTGGTCATCAGATGGCCCACGTTGCGCACCAGCATCAACGACCGGCCCTTGAGTGTCAGGCTGCCGCCATCCGCCGCGGTATAGTCGCGGTCGGGGTTCATCGCGCGGGTGACGGTCTTTCCGCCCTTCTCGAAGGTCTCTTCCAGATCGCCACGCATCAGGCCCAGCCAGTTGCCGTAGGCGACGACCTTGTCCTCGGCATCGACTGCCGCGACGCTGTCCTCGCAATCCATGATCGTGCTGAGCGCGGATTCCATCAGCACATCGCTGACATGGGCGGGGTCCAACGCGCCGATCGGATGGTCAGCGTCTATCTGGATCTCGATGTGCAGGCCGTTGTTCCGCAGGACAACTGCCGAAGGCGCATCGGCCTGCCCGCGGTAGCCCACGAATTGCGAGGCGTCCGCCAGCGGTGTGCCGTTCTTGACCGGCGGCGTGCCGTCGCGCGCCTCGTCCTGCACGGCGGTGCTGCCGCCACCGCGCCAGTCCGACCCGTTCAGCATCACGCCTTCAAGCTGCCCGTCCACGATCTGGTATCCCACGACCTGCGTGTGGCTGCCTGAAACCAGCGGCACGGCGTCATCCAGAAATGCCTTGGCGCGGGCCACGACACGTTTTCCACGCTCGGCGTCATATCCACCCGCCTGCGGCAAATCGCCCAGCGCATCGGTGCCGTAGAACGCATCATAAAGGGATCCCCAGCGCGCGTTGGCCGCGTTCAGCGCAAAGCGGGCATTGGTGATCGGCACAACCAGTTGCGGTCCGGGCGTCTGGGCGATTTCGGGGTCGACGTCGCGCGTGTCGATCTGGAAATCCTCGCCCTCCTCGACCAGATAGCCGATCTCGCGCAGGAACGCGGTGTAGGCTTCTGCGTCGTGGGGCTTGTCCTGATGGTCACGGTGCCAGCCGTCGAGCTGGCTCTGGATCCGCTCGCGGTCTTCGAGCAGGGCGCGGTTTTTCGGCCCCATGTCGTGGATAAGCGCGGAAAACCCGCTCCAGAAAGATCCCGCATCGACGGACAGCCCGTCGAGGGCTTTCTCTTCGATGAATTCCGCAAGCCTGCTGTCCACTTGCAGGCCGTCACGATCAACACGCTTCATGGTCGCTCCCCTTCGATAGATGGTGTTCCCGCCGGATCGTGTTTCCGATAGGAAATTTCCGTTAAGCCAGCCATAATACCATGCCGACCGGCTCGCAAGGGGCTGCGGTCAGATTATCTTACCAATTTGCCCCCGTCGCCGCGCGGACGGCCGCGCTTGCACCTCTCCGAGCAATAGCGCACTTCGTCCCAGACATCGGCCCATTTCTTGCGCCACGCGAAGGGCCGCCCGCAGGTGGCGCAGGTTTTGCTGGGCAAATCGGACTTCTTGCGCTGCTTGGGCATGACCGCGGCCTATCTCATGCAAAAGCGCCCCCGAACGGAATCGGAGGCGCGGATGGCTTCTGCAAATGCGGCGAAAACGGTCACTCCGTTGCGGCGGGATCCGTTGGCGTGCCGGAGTTGTTCGTGCCCGGCTCGTAGGTGTCGGTTGCAACGGTCGACCCTTCGGCGTTCGTCTCGACGTCGTTCAGCACGGCCTCGCCATCGCCCGCGTTCATCACGTTGTAGACGATGAGCAGAACAATCATCAGCCCCCCGAAAATCATCGCTCCGCGGATGCCGAAAAGGGATGGTTTATGGCGTCGTTCCTGACGCTCAACGTCGGTTTGGGGTGCAGACATTGTCTGTTCTCCTTACTACTTTCTAGCCCGCTTGCGGGCATTGATTCATAGGCATAACGTAAGGCCAGCACCGTCCGTTCCAAGGGCGACCTAAATTTCTTAGCCAGCCCTGTCAGGATACCCGATGCGCGACGCCAGCCCACAGACCGTCTACCTTGCCGACTATACGCCCTTCGGCTGGAAGGTCGAAAGCGTTTCGCTTGCGTTCACATTGGATCCGCATGCCACAAGAGTGCGGTGTCGGATGACGCTGACCCCGAATCCCGGGGCGCCTAAGCAGGATTTCTTCCTGCATGGAGAGAACCTACAGCTGATTAGCGCCAAGATCGACGGGCAGCTTGTCACACCCGACATCACGGCGGACGGTCTGCGCTGCGCCGTACCCGACCGCGCCTTCCTGTGGGAAAGCGAGGTCGAGATCGACCCCGCAAACAACACCGCGCTCGAAGGGCTTTACATGTCGAACGGCATGTACTGCACCCAGTGCGAAGCCGAGGGCTTTCGCAAGATCACCTACTACCCCGACCGCCCCGATGTGATGTCGGTGTTTTCGGTCACGATCGACGGGCCACATCCTGTGCTCTTGTCCAACGGCAATCCCGTCAGCACCTCAGAGGGGCGCGCGGAATGGCATGATCCATGGCCCAAGCCCGCTTATCTCTTCGCACTGGTGGCAGGGGATCTGGTTGCGCATCAGGGCAGTTTCACCACGCGCAGCGGGGCCGAGGTCGCGCTGAACCTCTACGTGCGTCCCGGTGACGAGGGCAAATGCGCCTTCGGCATGGAGGCGCTGAAAGCCTCGATGAAATGGGACGAAGAGGTTTACGGCCGCGAATACGACCTCGATCTGTTCAACATCGTCGCGGTGGACGATTTCAACATGGGCGCGATGGAGAACAAGGGGCTGAACATCTTCAACTCCTCCGCCGTTCTCGCCTCGCCCGAAACCTCGACCGACACGAATTTCGAGCGGATCGAGGCGATCATCGCCCACGAGTATTTCCACAACTGGACCGGCAACCGCATCACCTGCCGCGACTGGTTCCAGCTGTGCCTCAAGGAAGGGCTGACCGTCTTTCGCGACAGCCAGTTCACCGCCGACATGCGGTCGGCACCGGTCAAGCGCATCTCGGACGTGATCGACCTGCGCGCCCGCCAGTTCCCCGAGGATCAGGGCCCGCTGGCGCATCCCGTCCGGCCGGAAAGCTTTCAGGAAGTGAACAACTTCTATACCGCCACGGTCTACGAAAAGGGGGCGGAGGTCATCCACATGCTCAAGACGCTGGTGGGCGATGCGGCCTATGCCGACGCGCTGGACCTGTATTTCACCCGTCACGACGGCGATGCCGCCACAATCGAGGACTGGTTGAAGGTTTTCGAGGACAGCACAGGCCGCGATCTGACGCAGTTCAAGCGCTGGTATTCGCAGGCGGGCACACCGCATCTGTCGGTCACGGAACAGTGGGAGGACGGAACGCTGACGCTCGCGTTCCGGCAGGAAACCAAACCTTCGGCGGCCAGCCCCGCGCCCGCACCACAGGTGATCCCGATCGCGGTGGGCCTGATCGCACGCGACGGAAGCGAAGCCGCGGCCACCCGCGTGCTGGAGATGGACCAGGCCGAGCAGAGCTTCACCTTCGAAGGGCTGGCGGAGCGCCCGGTCGCGTCGATCCTACGCGATTTTTCGGCGCCTGTCGTGCTGGACCATCCCATGCCGGACGCCGACCGCGCGCATCTGGTTGCCCATGACACCGATCCGTTCAACCGCTGGGAAGCGGCACGCACGCTGGCCCGCAAATCCCTGATCGCGATGATCACCGAGGGTGCCGCCCCGGACGCCGCCTATCTCGACGCGCTTGCCGCCGTGGTCACCGACAAGGCGCTTGATCCCGCCTTTCGCGCCCTGATGCTGGGCCTGCCCAGCCAGACGGATCTGGCCGGAACCCTCGACCAGGCAGGACATACCCCCGATCCCGCGAGAATATACACCGCCGCCGAAGCCATGCGCGACGCGCAGGCGCAGCGGCTGGCGGACGATCTGGCAGCGCTGCACAGCGACAATCAGGTGACGGCCCCCTATCGCCCCGACGCTGAGCAGTCGGGCAAACGCGCGCTGGCCAACGCGGCGCTCGCGCTGATCTCGCGACAGGATGGCGGCGCCCGCGCGGCGCGCCAATTCACCGACGCCGACAATATGACACAGCAGCTGGCCGCCCTTGCCTGTAGCCTGCGCGCGGGCAACGGGCAGGATCTGCTGGCGTCCTTCGAGACCCAATGGAAAGACGACCGTCTGGTGATGGACAAGTGGTTCAGCCTTCAGGTGATCGAAGCCGCGCCAGACGAGGCCGCCGCGACCGCCCGCCGCCTGACAGAGCACCCCGATTTCAATTGGAAAAACCCGAACCGCTTCCGCGCGGTCTTCGGGGCGCTGGCGATGCACCACGCGGGTTTCCACCATGCCTCCGGCGCGGGCTATGAACTGCTGACGGACTGGCTGATCCGGCTCGATCCCGTCAACCCGCAGACGACGGCGCGCATGTGCTCGGCCTTCCAGACGTGGCGCAGGTATGACGAGGACCGCCAGAGCATGATCCGCGATCAGGTGACCCGCCTGCTCGACACGGACGGGCTCAGCCGGGACACGACAGAGATGCTCAGCCGGATCGCCGCCGCGTGAGCCGACCGCTGTGCCTGATCACCGGTGCATCTGGCGGAATCGGAGCCGCCTGCGCCCTGCGTGCCGCCGAAGAGGGCTACGACCTTGTCCTGACCTACAACGGCAATCGCGACGGTGCCGAAGAGACCGCCGCGCAGGCGCGTGCCTTAGGTGCGGATGTCGCTGTCCGGCAAACGGATGTCGCCGACCCACAGGCCATCCACGATCTCTTTGCGCAGATCGACGATCTGGGTCCGCTTGCTGCACTGGTCAACAACGCAGGGATCACGGCCCCGCCTGCCCGCGCGGCAGAACTGACCCACGACAGGCTGCGCGCGATCTTTGACGTCAACGTGATCGGCGCGATGCTGGTGGCGGGGGCCGCCGTGCGCCGGATGGTGCCACGGAAATCCGGCGCGATCGTGAACATCACCTCGATCGCCGCGCGCACCGGCGCGCCCGATCTCTTTGTCGACTACGCCGCCAGCAAGGCAGCGCTCGAGACATACTCCAAGGGGCTTGCACTGGAAGTGGCGGGCGCGGGCGTGCGGGTGAACGCGGTCGCCCCCGGCCTGATCGACACCGACATCCACGCCCGCAGCGGCGATCCCGGGCGCCTTGCGCGCACGGCGCCGAACGTGCCGCTGGGCGGACGCGCGGGAACAGCGCGCGAAGTCGCCGACGCCGTGCTTTATCTGTTGTCGGACGCGGCAAGCTATATCACCGGAACCACCCTCGATGTGACGGGCGGCAGGTGACGGGCCCCCGTTCCCGCACCTAAGGAAGGATGCAGTCGATGCTCTACATCATCATTCTGGCCGGCGTGCTCTTCACCGGCCTCTTGATCCTCAGAAAACTTCAGCGCGGCCCCTATATCGCGGGCGGCCTGATGGATGCCCCTGCACCGGTGCGCAAAGCGGCGAAGCGTGCGGGGCTGCACGCGAAACCCAATACCGAGATCATCGCCTCCATCGCCAGTTCCGAGATCTGCATCGCGGCGCTCGGGCAGGCCTTCGCGCAGATGGACAACGCCGGCGCCGTGCAGGACACGGCCCTGCAGACTGCGCTGAAAAAGCATCTGAAACTGGACGCGTCCGCCGCGCAGGATTTGACCGTCCTCGCACCTTGGATCGTGGCGCAGGGCGGTGGCCCAACACCTGCCTTCGATGCGCTGACGCGGCGGCTGAAACGGCTGGACCACGGAACCGCCTTTGACAAGCTGATGCGCGTGCTGGGAGATATCTCTGCCGCGGGCCAGCGCGGCATGCCCAGCGCACGGCAATCGGATGCGATGGGCGCGCTGGCGCGGGTTTTCAGGACCGCATGACGCTTCCATATCACTATAGCGCCACGCCGGACCGGCGGACGCTTCTCTTCGTGGTCGGCCTGATATGGGCGGCGCTTGCCGTGGCCTTGCTGGTGCTGGATGCGGCGTGGTGGATCGTAGCCCTCCTGGGGGCGTTCACGATACCGGCAATGAACGATCTGGTGGTCAATCCGCGTGCCGAATTCGGGCTGACCGACAGCCACATCAACTGGCAGACCCCGCGCTCCGAGGCAGAGATCGCGCTCGAAGGCGTGGATCACCTGCGGCTGGACACGCGGCTCGATTTCTCGGTCCGGCTGAGCGTGGTTCTGACATCGGGCCGCAAGCTGCGTGTGCCGGTTCCGGCAACGCCCCCCGCCGACCGGATCGAAGCGGCAGCGACCGAGGCCGGCCTGAAGGTGAGGCGGCACCATTTTTCCCTGATCGGCTGACCTGCGCTTTGGGCAACAACGCGTCTTCCGTCAGGGTCTGGCCCGTGGCCTCGTGACACCGAGTGGTTTGCAATAGGCCTGACCGCGCAGCCAGTTCGCGATATCCTCGCGTTTGCGGGCATTGCGCATCGGTCCCCAATCCGCCGACACACCCCGCCATGCCCCGTCGCGCCCGTGGATTACACCGTCGCGCCGCACCGTATGGGTCATGATGCGCACCGCACAGCTGAGATTCGCGGCACCGCTTTTCAGTGCCTCGCCGGTACCGGCATTACATCTGTACCCCCGCGCCGTGGCAGGCAGGATCTGCAACAACCCGTACCATTTGCCACCGCCACCGACCGCCCAGGGTTTGAAGGTACTCTCGTGCTTGGCCAGCGCCGACAGGTATCCCACCCAGAACGCCCGCCTCTTGGCGTCGTCGTTCATCGGATAGGCGGGGCACCATGTTTCGATGTCGCGCGGCACGAGGTCGACCAGCGGCTTGCCATGATCCTTGAGCGCCGAAAGTGCGGTTTGTGTCCAGAGCGCGTGGCCCGACATGTGCTGCCAGCGCGTGCGCGGAAGCTGCGCGCGCCGTGCGGGGGGACGGACCGCGATGCTGGCCGGATCAATCAGCGGCGGCCCCGTACGTGGCACCCCTACCGCGGCAGCCGTGGTCACCACGCCGTCAACGCGCGGCCCCAACGCATCCGGCGCCACCGGCACTGCGGGCAAGGCCGGGGGCCGCACGGTCGCCTGTGTCTCGGCACCAAGCGCGAGCGGGATGCCCGCGCAGAGGATAAAGAAGAGCAGCTTTTTCATGACGCACACTATGTTGCGCCCTGCGTCGCCTTGGCAAGACAGACAGAATCCGGTCGCGCGCCCGTCTGTCCCCTGCGGGGGTACAATCAGCCGCTATCCGCCGGTCTGGCGGGACACGCGCAACAATCCGCCGCAAATGACCGCTTGGCGGGCTTCAACATTCTCGCAATTCCCCTCCTTCTCCGCGTCCGCGCCACAGTCAGGCCAAATTGCACCGGCACCTAAGGGACAAATCATTCACCCATTATCCCGGAGCGCCACATGACACTGATGTCGACCCTCATCAGCAAGATTTCCAAGCCGACCGGGATCCGCCTGCGGGCGCCCTGGCCGCTCGCGGTTGCTGGCAAGCCAGCCGAGGCAGCCCAGCGGCCTGCCGCATGGACCCGCAAACGCGCGAAAGAACTCGCAGAGGCCCCCGCGACAGCCACGATCCCCGAGAGAATGTCGCTGAAACAGGCCGTCGCCGACCCCGAACGCGGCCCTTGCGCACTGAAACAGCTATCGATTCCCTGCCCGGATCCGACAGCCGAGGAGCGCACGCGCGACGCCTATCAGAACAGCGCCTTGCGGTTAGTCCGTCAGGAACGCTGGAGCGATCTGACCACGATGATCGAACGGGCAGACCAGCGCAGACTGCTGACCCCCGGCGGGATGAGCGTCGCCGACCTGATGGCCTTCGGTGCCCGCGCAGACGTGGTTCTGGCAGTGGAACACGCCCTGATCGACCGCACGCCCGACCGTGACGCTCCGCTTCTGCGCGGAATCGAAGCGCTCGAATACGTTCTGGCAGAACATGCAGGCAACCTTGTGGTGGCCTGCATCGTCGCACAGACCCATGTCGATCTGGCATGGGCCTGGCGCGGGATCGGCTGGGACGTGGAGATCGCTCCGCGCAACCGCGAGGCCTTCGAGGCGCACCTCGCCCGCGCCCGCGAAATCATCGAGCCCTTCGACGGCGAAACACCGTCCTCGACCCTGCTGGCCGCAACCGCCTGTTCGGTCCTGACCGGCGCAGGCGGCAGCGCGCGGGAAGTCGCGGACCGTTTCGAAAAGCTGATCGACCTGAACCCTGCGAACACCGCCCCCTACCGCGCGCTCGGCACCCATATGCTGCCGCGCTGGTTCGGCTCCCTTCCGGGTCTCGAACTCGAAGCGCGGCGCACTGCCGCGCGCACCGAACAGCACTGGGGCGCCGGTGGTTATACATGGGTGATGATGGATGCGATCACACTCGACGATGCGGCCTGCGCGCGGGTCGATCTGCCGTTTTTCGTCGAGGGCATCTCCGATATTCTGGAGCGGTCGTCGGACCAGCACACGGTGAACCTGCTGGCGGCCTATTGTGCGAACACGATGGGTCAGGCCTATTCCGGCAATGACAGGGCGGATCATATCCGCTCGCAGATCGCCAATTGCGCGGGCTGGATCGTGCGCGAGCGCCTGACCGAACTGCACCCGATGATCTGGGCCCATGCGGCGCAGGGTTTCGCCAACAACCTGCGCGTCTCGTCCACCTCGCGCTTTGCGGCGGCGGGCCAGGACGACGCCCTGCGCATCATCGCCAATCTTTTCCGCAAGGAGATCGACGCGGGCAAACGCATCGTCTTTACGGACAAGGGGGCCATCACCATGGCCGCCTGACGTGGGGTCGCCGCGACCGGACAAACCCTATGTCCCGTTCACGGCTGGACAATACCCCCCGGGAATTCATATTCCTTCCCTGAAATAGGGAGGACTTTCATGTCAGTGTACAAGACTGCCGCCGCGGACATCGCCATCCGCGACATCACCATCACCGAACGCGTTTTCGAAAACCTGCGCACACGCCCCGAAGAAACCGTGCTGACGGATGGTCCGTCCGGCGCGTCGATGACGGCAGCCGAATTCATGCAAACGGTCAAATCGCTGGCAGGTGGTCTGACCGAACGCGGGTTCGGGGCGGGCAAACGTGTCGCACTGATGGCACCGAACATGCCGCAATACGCGGTCGTGTTCCACGCCGTTGCATGGGCCGGTGGCACGATCACGACGATCAACCCCACCTACACCGCCTCCGAAGTCGCCCACCAGCTGCGCGACAGTGCTGCCGATATCCTGATCACCATCCCGATGTTCCTTGAAACCGCGCAAACCGCCGCGAAAGAAGTCGGCGACCTGCCCGTCGTCACCATCGGAGAGGCCGAGGGCGCCGAAACGCTGGACGCCTATTTCGGTGCCGAGCTTGCCGATCAGGTCGAGGTCGATCTCGATACCCACGTCGTCGTGCTGCCCTATTCGTCGGGTACCACCGGATTGCCCAAGGGCGTGCGCCTGTCGCACCGCAACCTCGTCGTCAACGTCGATCAGGTGATCGCGGCGTCGAAATTCCAACCCGGCGAGACCGCCGCCGCCTTCCTGCCGTTCTTCCACATCTACGGCATGCAGGTTCTGATGAACGTCCATCTCGGCGGGGGCGGTGCACTGGTCACTCTGCCACGCTTCGACCTCGAGCTTTTCCTGAAGATCTGCCAGGAGCACAAATCCAGACGGATGTGGGTCGTGCCGCCAGTGGCACTGGCGCTGGCCAAGCACCCGCTGGTCGAGGAATACGATCTGTCGAGTGTGGTCGAGATATTCTCGGGCGCGGCCCCGCTGGGCGGTGAAGTCGCCGATGCGGCGGCCAAGCGCGTCGGCTGCGTGGCCCTCCAGGGCTACGGCATGACCGAGTCGAGCCCCGTCACCCACGTGTCCCCGCGCGATGGCGCGAAATCGGGATCCTCGGGGCTGGCCCTGCCAAATACCGAATGCCGCATCGTCGACCCCGAGACCGGAGAAGACATGGCCACCGGAGAAGAGGGCGAGCTGTGGATCAAGGGGCCACAGGTGATGCTGGGCTATCTCAACAACGAAAAAGCCACCAACGAAACGATCAACGAGGACGGCTGGCTCAAGACCGGCGATATCGCCAAGATCGACGAGGACGGTTTCATGTTCATCATGGATCGCCTGAAAGAGCTGATCAAATACAAGGGCTTCCAGGTCGCTCCGGCCGAGCTTGAGGCGACGCTCGTCACCCATCCGGGGATTACCGACGCAGCCGTGATCGGCCAGCCGGACGATGAGGCGGGCGAATTGCCGATCGCTTTCGTGGTCACCGGCAAGGACGCGCCCAGCGAGGCAGAGATCAAGGATCACCTCAAGAAAACCCTGTCGTCCTACAAGCAGGTCCACAAGGTCCACTTCGTCGACGAGATCCCGAAATCGGCCTCCGGCAAGATCCTGCGCCGCGTCCTGCGCGATCAGATGGCCTGAGACCTTCCGACGGGCATCCGCAGGGGGGCGATCTCTCCTGCGGCTGCCCGATCTGCCGGCAACGCTCCGATGGAGGCGCGGGTACGCCCCCGCGGTCCTTGCAGGTTTGCCCTGCCGCGGCTAAACCCGGCTGAGTTCTTCCACGCCTGAGGCTTCACCATGCTTGATCTGACCTACGACACCCCCAAACCGCGCACCATCGCCGGTGCAAAGCAGGACTGGGAACTTGTTATCGGCATGGAAGTGCACGCGCAGGTGCTCTCCAAATCCAAGCTCTTTTCCGGCGCGTCCACGCAATTCGGTGCCGAGCCGAACTCGAACGTGGCGTTCGTGGACGCTGCGATGCCCGGTATGCTGCCGGTTATTAACGAATTTTGCGTCGAACAGGCCGTGCGCACCGGGCTTGGGCTGAAAGCGGACATCAACCTGTTTTCGGCGTTCGACCGGAAGAATTATTTCTACCCCGATCTGCCACAGGGCTACCAGATCAGCCAGCTTTACCACCCCATCGTCGGTGAGGGCGAGGTGCTGGTCGAGATGGGCGACGGTACGGCCCGCACGGTGCGGATCGAACGGATCCACCTTGAACAGGACGCCGGCAAATCGATCCACGACATGGATCCGTCGATGTCTTTCGTCGATCTGAACCGGACCGGCGTGGCACTGATGGAGATCGTCTCGCGCCCCGATATCCGCGGCCCGGAAGAGGCGGCCGCCTATCTTGCCAAGCTGCGCCAGATCATGCGCTATCTGGGCACCTGCAACGGCGACATGCAGTCGGGCGCCATGCGCGCAGACGTCAACGTGTCGATCTGCAAACCCGGTGCCTACGAGAAATATCAGGAAACACAGGATTTCTCCTTCCTCGGCACCCGCTGCGAGATCAAGAACATGAACTCGATGCGCTTTATCCAGCAGGCCATCGAGGTCGAGGCGAAGCGCCAGATCGCCATTGTCGAGGGCGGCGGCGAGGTGGTGCAGGAAACGCGGCTCTTCGATCCGGACCGGCAGGAGACCCGCTCCATGCGCTCGAAAGAGGAAGCGCATGATTACCGGTATTTCCCCGATCCCGACCTGCTGCCGCTCGAAATCGAACAGGCGTGGGTGGACGATATCGCGGCCAACCTGCCCGAGCTTCCCGACGCCAAGAAAGCGCGCTTCATCTCCGATTTCGGGCTGAGCGACTATGATGCCAGCGTGCTGACCGCCGATCTGGATTCGGCAGGCTATTTCGAACAGGTCGCGCAAGGGCGCGATGGCAAGATGGCGGCGAACTGGGTCATCAACGAGTTGTTCGGCCGGCTCAAGAAGGACGACCGCGACATCACCGAAAGCCCCGTGACACCCGCACAGCTGGGCCAGATCATCGACCTGATCGCCTCCGACGCCATCTCGGGCAAGATCGCCAAGGATGTGTTCGAGATCTGCTATACCACGGGCCGCGAGCCGAACGAGATCGTCGAGACCGAAGGCATGAAGCAGGTCACCGACACAGCCGCGATCGAGGCGGCGGTGGACGAGATCATCGCAGGCAATCCAGATCAAGTCGCCAAGGCGAAAGAGAACCCGAAACTCGCGGGCTGGTTCGTCGGTCAGGTCATGAAAGCCACGGGCGGCAAGGCCAACCCCAAGGTCGTGAACCAGCTGGTCGCGCAAAAGCTGGAAGGCTGAGCGCATGACCGAGCATGTCTTCCGCTCCGAACCGATGGTCGTCCTGCCGGAATGGATCGATTACAACGGCCACCTCAACATGGCCTATTATTCCGTGCTGATGGATCAATGCGCCGATCAGGCCTATCCGCTGATCGGCTTCGGCCCCGACTACCGTGACCGCACTGGCTGCACGACCTATGTGGTGGAATTCCACATCTGCTATCTGCGCGAGCTGCACGAGGGCGACCGCGTGACCTCGACCCTGCATCTGCTGGACTACGACAAGAAGCGGTTCCACGTCTATCAGGAGCTGACCCACGAGGACGGCTGGGTGGCCGCCACCGGCGAGGCGCTGACGCTGCATATCGACCAGTCCGGCGACGCGCCGAAATCCGCCCCCATGCCCGAAGACATTCAGGCCCGGTTGCGGGACATGAAAGCCCGCCACGATCTTGCACCCTGGCCCGAACGCGCCGGTCGCAAGATCGGTATTGTCCGCTAGGACGCGCGCCTAACGCGCACTGCCCTACCCCGCGCGGCTCCTGCGGGCGCGCAACCGCCGCCCGGCAGGCGCGGCGGTTTCCTTTCGCGCTGCCGCAGGCTAGAACATCGCAAACTGAACCGGAAACGCATCCATGCCCCGCTATGAATACAAGGTTGTTCCCGCCCCGACGAAGGGGCTCAAAGGCAAGGGTGTGCGTGGCGCGGAGGCACGGTTTTCCTTCGCACTTCAGGAACTGATGAACGGTCTTTCGGGATACGGCTGGGAGTTCATGCGCGCCGAAACACTTCCGTCGATCGAACGTGCCGGTCTGACCGGAACGACAACGGAATGGCGCAACGTGCTGGTGTTCCGCCGCCCGCGCGAAGGCGACGCGGCGGAATTTCAACCCGAACTTCTGCCTGCGCCCCTGTCCCAGGACGACGCGGAAGCCCCTGAGGCGAAATCCGGCGACAAAGCGGCGGCACCCGCGCAGAGCGATCCGGCGGACAACGGCGTCGAGGATCCCCAGAGCGAGAGCAAGATCAGTTCGACCCTGAATATTCTGGCGCGCGCGCGCAGTCTGGCCCGCACAGGCCCCGACGCACCGCCGGAATTGTCCGAAGACGCCCTGCCCGACCCCGGCGCCGCATCGATGGCCTTGCCCGAAGACGCCGAGCCGCCCTCACCCGAGCCGGAGCCGGAACAGGAGCCCGAACCACCGGAAAACACCCGCGACACGCCTAAATCGTGATCCGGCCCGCGCAGGACCGTGCCCGCGTCAGGGCTTGATATCGAGCGACAGCGCGTGGATGCGCCCGATCAGCGCAGGCCCAAGCGCCGCGTGAACCGCGCGATGCTTCGCAATGCGGCTCATCCCCTTGAATTCCGGTGCGGTGATCGCGACATCGAAGTGGCTTTCACCGCCCTCCTGAAATCCCGCGTGGCCCCTGTGGGCCTCGCTCACGTCCTCTACCTGCAACGCTTCGACGCTGAATGACTTCCTAAGGGAAGCTTCGATTTCATCTTTGACAGCCATGTCCATCCTCAATCCGGGGCGCGGTCTAATGTCGCCGTGATCCGACGCATTTTTTCGATACGCCCCCTTCCCTCTGCTGCCCAGAGGTTTAGACTAGACGCCCTGCAACGGAAAGGTTCTCCCATGCGAAAAGATGATCCCTTTGGTTTCGATATGTCGGTTTCTTCCGCAAAGAAGAAAAACCCGCGCGGTCGGCGCGGTATGTCCGGCGCGTCGGAAACATCCACGCGGATCTGTGACCACGACGGATGCCAGGAGGCGGGCAAGTACCGCGCGCCAAAGGCTCCGGACGTGCTCGATGACTATTTCTGGTTCTGCCAGCAGCACGTGCGCGAATATAACAACAAGTGGAATTTCTTCGACGGCACCACCGAAGCGGAAATGAACGCGAAGCTGAGCGAGGGCAAAGTCTGGGAACGCCCGACAAAGCCCATGGGCGACCCCGAGCAGCGTGCATGGGCGCGCCTGGGGATCGAGGATCCGCATCAGGTGCTGGGGGCCAACGCCACGCAGAACCCCGGCAAGGGGCCGCAGGCAGGACGCCGCCTGCCGCCGACCGAACGCCGCTCGCTCGAGATTCTGGAAGCCAAGGACAACATGACAAAGGCGGAGATCCGCAAGATCTACAAATCGCTCATCAAGGTATTGCACCCGGATATGAACGGCGGCGACCGCAGTCAGGAAGAACAGTTGCAGCAGGTTGTCTGGGCATGGGACCAGTTGAAGGCCAGCCGGAACTTCAAGGACTGACCGACGTTTTCGCGAGGGCCGTTGCCCGTGCCAGGACGTGCACGGAAATCGGGCAACGGCGGCCGCCCCGGTCATTGCGGGCGCCCGTAAATTTCTTCCTTTCCCTTGCACCTCTGCGCGATATGTTGCATCCGCAGTGAAACCACAGATCTCCGGCCCTCGCGTCAGGAGAGGTAGAATTAGGATGATTGGCATGGCTGACGGCGCACTCGACATCAACGCAACCCCGACCAAGGAAATCTCGGTGCGTGAGGTGTTCGGCATCGATACGGACATGGTGGTCAAGGGTTTCGCCGAAGCCACCGAACGCGTCCCCGAATTCGACAGCACCTACAAATTCGATCCCGACACCACGCTGGCGATCCTTGCAGGATTTACACACAATCGCCGTGTGATGATCCAGGGCTATCACGGCACGGGTAAATCGACGCATATCGAACAGGTCGCCGCGCGGCTGAACTGGCCTGCGGTGCGTGTGAACCTCGACAGCCACATCAGCCGGATCGACCTGATCGGCAAGGACGCGATCAAACTGCGCGACGGCAAGCAGGTCACCGATTTCCAGGAAGGCATCCTGCCGTGGGCGCTGCGCAACCCGACGGCGATTGTGTTCGATGAATACGATGCCGGTCGCGCCGATGTGATGTTCGTCATCCAGCGGGTTCTGGAAAAGGACGGCAAGCTGACGCTTCTCGACCAGAACCAGGTGATCACGCCGCACCCCTATTTCCGCATCTTCGCCACGGCCAATACCGTCGGTCTGGGGGATACGACCGGGCTCTACCACGGGACCCAGCAGATCAACCAGGGCCAGATGGACCGCTGGTCGCTGGTGTCGACGCTGAACTACCTCAGCATTGACGCGGAAGCCGCGATCGTGCTGGCCAAGAACCCCCATTACAACACCGCCGAGGGCCGCAAGAAGATCAAGCAGATGGTGACCGTCGCCGACCTGACGCGCACCGCATTCATGAACGGCGATCTGTCGACGGTGATGTCACCGCGTACCGTGATCGCATGGGCGCAGAACGCCGAAATCTTCAAGAACGTCGGCTACGCCTTCCGCCTGTCGTTCCTCAACAAATGTGACGAACTCGAACGCCAGACAGTCGCGGAGTTCTACCAGCGCCTGTTCGACGAAGAGCTTCCCGAAAGCGCTGCCAGCATCAGCATGGGCTGAACGGCCTAAGCACTGAACTAAAAAAGCCCCCGAGCAGTGCTCGGGGGCTTTTTTGTTCGGATGGTCTGCCGACGATTAACCGTCGCGCTTGGCGTCGTCCTCGTAGATCGAACCGTCGACATCCTCGACGACGTCCGCATCATCGTATGCGTCTTCCTGACCGGCGATCGGCGTGTTTTCCATGGACTCGCCGGTTACGGCATCCTCAGATGCGACATACTCGTCGGGATCGGCCTCGACCGACTGCTGGGGCGAACCGGATTCGACTGCAAATGCGGCGACGGGCGCGGATGCCAGCAGGGCGACTGCGGTGATGCGTGCGGTTTTTGTGAACAGATTTGTCATGTTGTAACTCCTTGATTTCAATTGCGCGGGCCACTCGTGGGGGCCGCTCTGCGCTGTTGAAGGGCCAACCGGTGGGCCGCCCATCCGTTCCCCGCGACTGCCTAGGCCAAAAGGTCGCACCGCCCCGCAGCACCCCCGTCCGGCGGTCATTCCTGAACGCGCTTTGCACCGGCGGCGACACTGGCCGATAGCGCTGCGCGAACTATCTGGAAGCCAGACGGATGCCGGGCTTTGACCCTGCCGGTAAAACCTGCGAAACCTGTCCCCGACAACAACCCCACGAGGGCCACAATGAGCACGTCCGACAACCCCGCAGATGCCTTCAAGAAAGCGCTGGCTGAAGCGTCCAAGGTCATGGCCAACGACCCCGACCTGACGGTCAGCTACTCGGTCGACCCGTCCGGCCTGTCGGGGGACGCGATGCGCCTGCCCCAGATCACCCGGCGGATGACCCGTGACGAAGTCCTTCTGGCGCGTGGTACTGCGGATGCGCTGGCGCTGAACCGCCGCTATCACAACGGCCAGACCCACGCGAAATACCAGCCACAGGGCGAAATGGCCCGCGATCTCTACGAGGCGATGGAAACCGCCCGCTGTGAGGCGATGGGCGCGCGCGACATGCCCGGCACCGCAGGCAATATCGACGCCAAGATCAAGCACGAGGCCCTGCGCAAGGGCTACGATCAGGTGACGCAGGCCGCCGACGTGCCGCTGGCAGTCGCCGCAGGCTATCTGGTGCGCCACCTTGCCACCGGGCGCGACATGCCTGCCGGTGCGGAAAACGTGATGGAGCTGTGGCGCGGCTATATCGAGGACCAGTGCGGCGGCACGCTGGAGGATCTCAACGAGGTGCTGGACGACCAGCAGGCATTTGCCAAATTCGCCCGCCAGATGATCACCGACCTCGGCTATGCCGACCAGCTGGGAGACGACCCGGACGGGACAGACGAGGATCAGGAAGACGAGGCCGAGGAAGGCGCCGAAGAAGAGCAGGATCCCGACAGCACCGGCGACGACGATCAGGAACAGGACGACGCCGAGGCCTCCCCCGAGCAGAGCCAGGAAGACCAGCAGGACAGCGCCGAGGCGCAGGTGTCCATGGACGACATGGCCGATCAGGAACTGGGCGAAGATGCCGAGATGCCCGAGGGCGAAGCGCCTATGGAGCCGCCTGCCCCCGCGCCGGTATCGGACGCGGATCCCAACTATACCGTCTATCTTGGCGATCACGACGAGATCGTGGGCGCGGAAGATCTGGCCGAGCCGGTCGAGCTGGAGCGCCTGCGCGCCTACCTCGACCAGCAGCTCGAGCCGCTGAAAGGCGCCGTCAGCCGGTTGGCCAACAAGCTGCAACGCAGGCTTCAGGCGCAGCAGAACAGGTCGTGGGAGTTCGATCTGGAGGAGGGCACGCTCGACGCGGGCCGTCTGGCGCGGGTGGTGGCGAATCCGACAACCCCGTTGAGCTTCAAGGTCGAGAAAGACACCGAATTCCGCGATACGGTCGTGACTTTGCTGCTGGACAACTCGGGCTCCATGCGCGGGCGGCCGATCTCCATCGCGGCGATCTGCGCCGATGTGCTGGCGCGCACGCTTGAGCGGTGCAACGTGAAGGTCGAGATCCTCGGCTTCACCACCCGCGCGTGGAAGGGCGGACAGGCGCGCGAGGCATGGCTGAACGACGGACGGCCTTCGATGCCGGGACGGTTGAACGATCTGCGCCACATCATCTACAAAAGCGCCGATGCCCCCTGGCGGCGGACGCGCAGCAACCTCGGGCTGATGATGAAAGAGGGGCTGCTGAAAGAAAACATCGACGGCGAGGCGCTGGAATGGGCGCACCGCAGGATGGTGGGCCGCTCAGAAGCGCGCAAGATCCTCATGGTGATCTCGGACGGGGCACCGGTGGACGACAGCACGCTTTCGGTGAATCCTGCGAATTATCTCGAAAAGCACCTGCGCGACGTGATTGCCATGGTCGAAAAGAAGAAGGCCGTCGAGCTGTTGGCGATCGGCATCGGCCACGACGTCACCCGCTATTACGACCGTGCCGTCACGATCACCGATGTCGAACAGCTTGCCGGTGCGATGACCGAACAACTGGCATCCCTGTTCGACAGCGATCCGCGCAAGCGGGCGCGTGTCATGGGCATGAAGCGCGCAAGTTGAGACTGCGGGATTGAGTTTACTGGCAAAATGGAGACGCAGGTCGCGCGCCGCCGCAGCCGCGGGGGGTGCCTGCCGCGGCGCTGCCCCTGCATGCGGGCTCTGCCCTGAACGAGGAGAAATCTGATGTACCAGACGTTCGACGTGACAGCGCGGCCCGAACAGGGGCCTCCGCGCCTGAAAGCCTTGCGCGGGGTACTGGCTGACGAGGGTCTCGACGGGTTCCTGGTGCCGCGTGCGGACGCACATCAGGGTGAATATGTGGCCGCGCGGGACGCTCGGCTGGCGTGGCTGACGGGATTTACCGGATCGGCCGGGTTCTGCGTCGTGCTGCGAGACCGGGCGGGCGTGTTCATCGACGGGCGCTACCGCACGCAGGTGAAAGCGCAAGTCGCGGCGGAGTTCACGCCCGTGCCTTGGCCCGAAACCTCGATGGCGGCATGGCTGCGCGATGCGCTGCCCGCGGGCGGGCGTGTGGGATTTGACCCCTGGCTGCATACCGTCGAGCAGATCGCGCAAACGACGAAAGCCCTTGCGGGCAGCGGGATCACGTTGATCGAGACCGCAAACCTTGTCGACCGGATCTGGGACGACCAGCCCGCACCGCCAAGCCAACCGGCGAAGATCCATCCGCTGGAATTCGCGGGAGAGAGCCACGAGCACAAGCGCGCACGCCTCGCCAAAACCCTTGCCGAGGCCGGTGAGCGGGCAGCGGTGATTACCCTTCCCGACAGCCTGTGCTGGCTGCTCAATATCAGGGGCGCGGACATCGAGCGCAATCCCGTGGTCCATGCCTTTGCCCTGTTTCACGCGGACGGGTCAGTGGATCTTTTCGCCGATCTGCGGAAGTTTGAGGGCATGGCCGCGCATCTGGGCCCCGAGGTGAGACTGGCTGCGACGGAGAAATTCCTGCCCGCGCTCGACGGGCTGGACGGGCCCGTGCGCATCGACGCCGGAACCGCGCCGCAGATCGTTGCCAACCGCCTCGGCGATCGCGCCGTGCACGGCAAGGACCCCTGCGCCCTGCCGAAGGCGCGCAAGAACGCTGCCGAGATCGCCGGTGCCGCCGAAGCGCATCTGCGCGATGGCGCGGCCATGGTCGAAATGCTGTGCTGGCTCGATGCGCAGCCGGCAGGATCGCTGAGCGAGACACAGGTCGTCCGCAAGCTGGAGGAATTTCGCAGGCGCGACAACGCGCTGCAGGACATCAGCTTCGAGACCATCGCGGGCACCGGCCCGAACGGGGCGATCATGCACTACCGCGTGACCGAGGAAACCGATGCCACGCTGGAGGACGGCCATCTGATCGTGATCGACAGCGGCGGGCAATATCTGGACGGCACCACTGATATCACCCGCACCATCCCCATCGGCACACCACCGCAGGAGGCCTGCGCTGCCTTTACCCGCGTGCTGGCGGGGCTGATCGCCATGAGCCGCCTGCGCTGGCCCAAGGGCCTTGCCGGTTGCCATATCGAGGCGATCGGCCGGATGCCGCTCTGGCTGGCGGGGCAGGATTTCGACCACGGTCTGGGCCACGGTGTGGGTGCCTATCTCAGCGTGCATGAAGGGCCGCAGCGGTTGAGCCGGGTCAGCGACGTTCCGCTGGAGGCAGGCATGATCCTCAGCAACGAACCGGGGTACTACCGTGAAGGGGCGTTCGGGATCAGGCTGGAGAATTTGCTGGTGGCCGAAAAAGCCCCCAACCTGCCCGGTGGCGACGACCACCGTGCAATGCTGCACTGGCGCACGCTGGCCTTTGTCCCGATCGACAGGCGGCTGGTGGTGCCGGAACTGCTCGATCCGGATGCGCGGACATGGCTGAACGACTATCACGCCGAGGTTGTGCAAAAGATCGGGCCGCGGGTTACACCGCCTGCGAAAGAATGGTTAGATAACGCAACCGCGCCGATCTGAGTGCGAAACCGAGACATGTGGGGGGAATAAACGTGGCAAGCACGATCACGATACGAAAAGCTGAAGGCACCTGGACCGTTCGCGCAGGTGGCGCTGTTCTGGGCGAAACCAACGACGCGCTGGAGCTGATCGAGGGGGATTATCCCCCCGTCATCTATTTCCCGCGCGGCGATATCGCGATGGCGTTTCTCGACCCTTCGGACAAGGTCACCAGCTGCCCGCTGAAGGGGGAGGCGACCTATTTCTCCGTGGTTACCAAGAGCCGCACCCTGCAGGATGTCGTCTGGTCCTACGAGGATCCGAAGGACGATGTGGCGCAGATCAAGGGCTACCTTGCGTTCCAGAAACGCGACGAGATCGCCGTCGAACAGATCTGAGGCTGTGGGTCAGGAGTGCTCTTCGGCCGCCGTGGCGGCGAGAGCCCTGTTGTAGGCGCGCAGCGCATCAACGTGGAAGAGCGCGCCCAGCAGTTCGGGCGGGGCCGCATCCGCGGTCAGAGTCACGACCGGCAGGAACGGCACGCCCGATTGTTCGAACATGGGCATTGCCGCTTCCAGCGTGGCGGCCCCGTCGATATATGTGCCCTCGCCGATCAGTTCCCAGCAACGCTCCGGATCGGCGGCGCGCGGATGCGCGTCGGTGCGCATGACTTTTGCAGCGGTAAACATCGCCAGCAAATAGGCCTGGGGGCCGGCGGCGAGGTGAATGCCGCGCCTTTCGATCTGGGTGAGGAAGAAGCTGTGATCGACCACGCGCGACGCGATGGCCGTTGACATGCTGACCGCGACCATCACCGCAAGACCCGTTTGCCAGTCACCGGTCAGTTCGAACACGATCAATGTGGTCGAGATCGGCGCCCCCAGAACGGCGGCGGCGACGGCCCCCATGCCCGCCAGCGCATAGAGCGATACGGACCCCGATACATCGGGAAAAATTCCCGTGGCGATCAATCCGAAGGCCAGCCCGACCAGCGCGCCGACCATCAGCGAGGGCGAGAACACACCGCCCCCCATGCGTCCGCCCAGCGTGATCGTTACCGCCAGCACCTTGAGGACCGCAAAGACGATCGCCTCGTGCAGCACCAGCTCTCCGGTCAGGGCCAGCGACGTGGTTTCGTAGCCGACGCCGATGATATGCGGAAACCACAGCGCGATGACGCCCAGCATCGCACCGGCCACCATGGGGCGCATCCAGCGTGGCAGGCGCGTCCGGTCCTGTATGTGGTTGCCCAGATCCTCCGCCCAGAAGATAGACTTCATCAGGGCAACGGCGACGATCCCACAGGTCAGCCCCAGCATCAGAAAGGCGGGCAATTCGATGTAGAACTGGAGCTCGCCAGTGGTGGGCAGCTTGAATTCGGTCACCCCGCCGAATTCGATCCGGTTGATCACCGTTCCCGCCACAGAGGCGATAACGATGGGTGCGAAGGCATGGATTGCGAAATGGCGCAGCACGACCTCCAGCGCGAAAAGCGCGCCCGCGATGGGCGCGTTGAAGCTGGCCGAAACGGCGGCGGCGACGGCACAGCCCAGCAGATCACGGCCCGTGATCCCGTCGGCATTGATGCGATTGGTCACCCATGTGGAGAGCACACCGGCAAGGTGCACCACCGGCCCCTCGCGCCCGGACGAACCGCCCGTGCCGAGCGTCACAAGCGATGCCGCCGCCGATGCCAGACCGGCGCGTGTCTCTACCCGGCCGTCCTTGAGCGCGGAGCCCACGATGACATCCGCGACCGACCGTGCCCGCGCATCGGAGGTGAAGCGGTGCAGGATCAGGCCCGTAGCCAGCCCGCCCAAGGTGGGAATGACGATGATCCAGTACCATTCGAGCCCCGAGATGAAGCTGTGCAGGAACTGCACATCTTCGGTCCCGTAAAGAGTGGCCTGCAAGAGGTTGATCCCCTTGCGGAAAAACAGGGCCGCGAAACCTGCCGCGATACCGATGACCAAGGCGATGAACCAGAATGTGATCTTGCCCGGCCCCTTGCGGCGCAGAACGGCCCAGCCCTCGCAACATCCCTGCCAAGCCTGCGTGGCCTGTTGCGAGAGAAAGGAGCGGCTGGGCTCTGACATCGGGGCCTTTCGATCGCTACGGGGCAAAATATCCTTTCCCTAGCGGAAATCATACTTCCGGCGGCGGTTCAAGGTATCTGCACCGCTCTGGGGCGCATCACACGCTCAGAAGCGCACGGGCCGCCTGCCGTGCCGCATCGGTAATCTGATCGCCCGCAACCATACGCGCCAGTTCGTCCACCCGCGCCTCGGGGTCGAGGGGCACCACGTCCGTCGTCGTCATCCCGTCGGTCACGGATTTTTCGACCCGCCAGTGGTGCGCGCCCAGTGCCGCGACCTGCGGCGAATGGGTCACCACCAGCACCTGACCGCCATCGGCAATTGCGGCCAGCCGGCGCCCGACCGCATCGGCGGTCGCCCCGCCCACGCCACGGTCGATTTCGTCAAAGATCAGCGTCAGCCCCGACTGCCCCTGTGTCAGGCAAACCTTCAACGCCAGCAAGAAGCGCGACAGCTCCCCGCCCGAGGCAATCTTGTTCAGCGGTCCTGCCGGCGCGCCGGGGTTGGTCGCGACCGTGAAGGTGACGGCATCGCGCCCGTCCGGGCCGGCCGTGTCCTCGGTAATGCGCGTGGCAAAGACGGCGCGGTCCATCTTCAGCGGTGCCAGCTCTCCGCTGACGGCTGTGTCCAGCCGTGCCGCCGCCGCTTGGCGTGCCTGCGTCAGCAGGTTCGCCGCCGCGTCATAGGCCGCCTCTGCCGCGCGTGCGTCACGCTCGAGGCGCGCCAGTTCTTCATCGCCCGCATCGAGTGCCGCAAGCTTGCCGCGCAGGGTGTCGGCGAAACCGGCCAGTTCATCCGCCTGCACATTGTGCTTGCGTGCGAGGCCACGCATCGCAAACAGCCGTTCTTCGGTTTCCTCAAGCTCAGCCGCGTCGAAGGACATCGCCTCGATCGCGGTCACGACACCTTCCATCGCGGTGTCGAGTTCGATCATCGCACGGTTCAGCGCCGCCATCGGTTCTTCCAGCGCGCCTTCGGCACGATCCGCCGCACCGTCAAGCCAGCGCAACGCGTCTGCCATCTGCGATTCCGCCCCGTTCGGGCCCATCGCCTCATAGGCCTGCACCACGTCGGCGCGGATCCGTTCGGCGGCCTGCATCATCCGCCTGCGGGTATCGAGCGTGGCTTCTTCGCCTTCTTCCGGCTTCAGCTTGTCCAGTTCGGCCACCGCGTAGCGCAGGAATTCTTCCTCGGCGGCAATCTCGGCCTGTGCCTTACGCGCGGTCTCGAGCGCGCGGCGGGTGCTGTGGCGCGCCGACCACGCCGCCCGCGTCTCTTGCAAGGCCGCGTCGAGACCTCCGAAATCGTCGAGGATCGCCCTGTGCCCTTTGGGATCCAGCAGGCCGCGATCGTCGTGCTGGCCGTGCAGTTCCACCAGCGTCTCAGACAGCTGGCGCAGCACCTCGCCCGAACACCGCCGGTCGTTGACCCACGCCGTTTTGCGCCCGTCCGACGTATTGATCCGCCTCAGGATCAGCTCATCCCCTTCGGGCAGTCCCGCTTCTTGCAAAACCGCGTGCGCGGGGTGACCGGCGGGCAGGTCGAACCAAGCGGTCACTTCGCCCTGCGCGGCGCCCTGCCGGACCAGATCGGCACGGCCCCGCCATCCAAGGACAAAGCCAAGCGAATCCAGCAGGATCGACTTGCCCGCGCCGGTCTCTCCGGTCAGCACGTTGAGGCCGGGCTGAAAATTCAGCTCCAGCCGCTCGATGATGAGCATGTCGGAAATATCCAGTCCGCGCAGCATGGTCAGATCACCGGAAAGGTGCGTTGCACCGTTAAAGCCACTCGCCCTTGATCGTCTGGCGGTAGATCGACGACAGCCAGTTGTTGCCGAAGCTTTTCAACTCGAGCCCGCGACCGGTCAACAGCTTGTAGCTGTCCTGATACCATTCCGTCGCCTGGTAGTTATAGCCGAGGATCGCGCCGGCGGTCTGGGCCTCCTCGGTCAGACCAAGGCTCAGATACGCCTCGACCAGCCGGTGCAGCGCTTCGGCGGTGTGGGTGGTGGTCTGGAAATCCTCGACAACGACCCGGAAACGATTGATCGCGGCTGCGTAATGGTCGCGACGCAGGTAGTAGCGCCCGATCTCCATCTCTTTCGCGGCAAGATGGTCGAAGGCCAGATCGAATTTCAGGATGGACGACCGCGCATATTCGCTGTCCGGATAGCGTTCGATCACCTGACGCAGCGATTGCAGCGCCTGGAACGTCAGGCCCTGATCCCGACCGATATCGTCGATCTGGTCGTAATAGCTGAGCGCGAGAAGATAGGCGGCATAGGCCGCGTCATCGTCATCGGGATAGAAATCGATGAACCGCTGCGCCGCGGAGCGGCTGTTGGGATAATCGCCATCCTGATGATAGGCAAAGGCCTGCATGATCAGCGCGCGCTTGGCCCATTCGGAATAGGGATAGAGCCGCTCGATCTCGGCGAAATAGAACGCGCCTTCGGCCGGACGCCTGCGGTTCAGTTCGAATTCGCCACGATCGAAAATCTGTTCCGGCGTGTAGGTTTCGAGCGGAATTTCCTGCGGATTGAAAAAGTTGTCCGTAAAACGGCCCGCATCCCGGCCACCATCGCAGGCGGCCAGCGCGGCCACAACAAGCAGCGACACGGACAGTCGTTTTGCCGAACCCCCAAGACCCATCGCTGGATTTCCCATGATTGCTACCGCTTCATCGTTTTTCTAGAGCGTCTCGCGCCTGTTGACCATGGTGTTATCACATTAATCTGCCGTACAAAACGCCGTTTTCCGCCGAAAGAAAACGCCCGGAACGCGAGGTTCAGGGCGCTGTTTCCTATCAGAGTGGCTTGCGTGAAAGCTGTTCAGGCAACGGCGGGGATTTCTTCCCAGACCAGACCAAAACCGGGAAGGCGCGCGGCCTTGTCGCCGGTGCAGGCAACTTTGCGCACCGCACCGGGTGTTGCGAAAAGTTTCCGCAAGAGCGTGTTGGTCAGCGAATGGCCCGCCCGTTCGCCCACATAATGACCCAGCAGAGGCGCACCGGCCAGCGCCAGATCGCCCAGAGCGTCGAGCATCTTGTGGCGCACGGGTTCGTCCGCGTGGCGCAGGCCACCGGGGCTGAGCACACGCTCGCCATCGAAAACAACCGCGTTTTCGCCGGGCTGCCCGCCGAGGGCCAGACCGTTGGACTGCATGTTCTCGACATCGGCCTGGCGGCAGAACGTCCGGCTGTCGCACAATTCGCGCGCAAAAGAGCCGTTGTTCATCACCAGCGACTTGAACTGGTGGCCGATAGCCGCATCGTCGAATTCGATCTCGAAGTCGATGCGCAGCGTGTCGGACGGTTTGATCGTTGCGACCGCGTCACCATCGCGGACGGTCACTTCCTTCAGCACTTCGAAAGCCATGACAGGGGCCGCCTGTGGCTGCACGCCTTGCGCCATGATCCCGCGCACGAAAGGTGCTGACGAGCCGTCGAGGATCGGCACTTCGGGTCCGTCGATGTCGACAACCGCGTTGTGGATGCCGCATCCGGCCAGCGCCGCCATCAGGTGCTCAACGGTGGATATCTCAAGCCCGGCGTCATTGCGCAGCTTGGTGCACAGGGGCGACCGGTCTACCGCGTCCCAGCGTGCCGGGATCATGCGGTTGCCCACCTGAACGTCGGTACGTTTGAACCAGATGCCCGAATTCACCGGCGCAGGGCGCACGGTTGCCGTTGCCGGTTTGCCGGAATGCAGGCCGAAGCCTGCGAAGCTGATCGCTGTTTTCACGGTTGTCTGCACGGTCTCGCCCTCAAGCTCGGATTCAAGATTACACTTGATTAACCCTTAGCTAAGCGGACGGTTGCCTTCACTCAACTCAATCTTTGCAACCGACTGAAACATCACTGTCACAAAACGGCCCACGCCGCCAAAGCCCCCGGCAATCCACTGTTATCAATAGAAAAAGGCCACCCGAAGGCGGCCTTTCTCATCACGTTGTTTCATCAATCAGTTTGCTTGGCGACGCAGGAAAGCGGGGATTTCGATGCGTTCCTGGTCGGGATCCTGCTCCTGACGGGGCTGAGGTGCTGCGGCCTGCTGGCTCTTGACCGGGGGCTGCTGGCGTGGCGGCTGGGGGGCGGGACGTGCCTGCCCTTCGGCTTCCTGCGTGCCGGTCATCCGGTTGATCAGCGAGTTGATGCCAAAGCGTGGACGCTCGCCGCCCTGTGCCGATGCAGCGGACTGTGGCTGCGGCTGGGGCCGTTTGGGCGCTTCCTGAACACGATCCGCCGAAGGTGCGGCACGCTGCGCTGCGGCGCGCAGTCGGGCCATCGCTTCGGGCGAAGGTGTTCCGGGTGTCGGCGCGCGTGGCGCAACGAAGGTTTCGGGATGCGCTTCCAGTTCTTCGGCTTCGGCCTCGGCGTGGTACTGCTCGGGCTCCGGCGTATAGGCTGGCGGTGGCAGATCGTCTTCCACCTCATCCATACGGGTGTCGCGGCGGCTGCCGAACATATCGCGCGTATCGGGCTGCGACGCGGCGGGTGCGTCATCAAAGAAGCTGGGTGTCGAGGGCTCGTCCTCGGCCGAGCTGCGGCTTTCGGCAGCCACGGGCGCCTCTTCGACGGCTTCGGGCTCTTCGATGGTACGATCCTGTGTCAGCGGCTTGGACATCGACCGGCGCGGCACGGGCATTTCGCCGGTGTTGTCCAGCGCATCGATGCCGGTTGCCACGACGCTCACGCGCATCGTGCCGCCCATGCCTTCGTCCAGCGTGGACCCGACGATGATGTTGGCTTCGGGGTCGACTTCTTCGCGGATACGGTTTGCCGCTTCGTCGAGTTCGAAAAGCGTCAGGTCGTGACCGCCGGTGATGTTGATCAGGACGCCCTTCGCACCGCGCAGCGAGATTTCGTCGAGCAGCGGGTTCGCTATAGCCTTCTCGGCGGCCTGGATGGCGCGGTCTTCGCCGTCGGCCTCGCCCGTGCCCATCATCGCCTTACCCATCTCGTCCATCACGGCACGCACGTCCGCGAAGTCGAGGTTGATGAGGCCCGGACGCACCATCAGGTCGGTCACGCCCTTGACGCCCTGGTAGAGCACGTCGTCGGCCATGGAGAAGGCTTCGGTGAAGGTGGTCTTTTCATTGGCCAGACGGAACAGGTTCTGGTTCGGAATGATGATCAGCGTATCGACGACCTTTTGCAGTGCCTCGACGCCGTCCTCGGCCTGACGCATGCGCTTGGCGCCCTCGAACTGGAACGGTTTCGTCACGACGCCGACGGTCAGAACGCCCAGTTCACGCGCGGCCTGTGCGATGATCGGCGCGGCGCCGGTACCGGTGCCGCCGCCCATGCCTGCGGTGATGAAGCACATATGCGCGCCGGCCAGGTGATCGACGATCTGTTCGATGCTCTCCTCGGCGGCGGCAGCGCCGACAGTCGCGCGGGCACCCGCGCCCAGACCTTCGGTGACCTTGATACCCAACTGAACGCGGTTTTCCGACTTGGCCTGCTGAAGCGCCTGCGCATCGGTGTTGGCCACGACGAAATCAACGCCGTCCAACTCTTTCTCGATCATGTTGTTGACAGCGTTGCCCCCCGCCCCGCCGACACCGAAAACGGTGATGCGTGGCTTCAGATCGTCTTGTCCCGGCATCGAAAGGTTCAAGGTCATCTTAATTCCGCCTGTGTTGCTTGCCCGCACCGCGCGGGTCTATTTTGTCCCAAATTTGCTTAATACTAGACCCCATAGGTCGCAGCGTCACGTAAAAAAGCCCAAAATACCCCTAAATATAGGCGATTTTTTGCCGGATATCACCGCATCTGGTGACGAATTCTAGATATGGATCAGATCGCAGCACGCAGGACGTGTACGCGGACGAAAATGCCAGCTCGGTCGGCTTCCACAGACCGAATCCGGTCACGGATACCGTTTAGCGATGTTGGGCGACTGCTCGTCTGCCACGGGCTTCTTTCGAGCCTTGCTGTGAAATTAACAGCCCTTTCGCGGCCTGTCATCCCTATTCGCACCCCATATGCGTGTATATTTCATTTTCGCGCAGACACAGGCGCCTGCCCTGCCCCGCTCACCAGTTATCGCGGAACCATTTGACCGCACGTTTCAGCGACCGCGCCGGATAGCGGTCGGCGGGAATGTCGAAATCCCACCATTCGTCCTGCGGATGCGCCGCGAAAAGCGCCAGACCCACCGCCGAAGAGAAGCCCGGACCGGTCGCTGCCTGTGGCAATCCGTGCACCCGCAGCGGACGTCCAAGGCGCACCTGCTGGCCCAGAATGCGGCTCGCCAGCCCGTCGAGACCGGGGATCTGGCTGCCGCCTCCTGTCAGGACGATCTGCTGGCTGGGCAGATGGTCGAATCCCGCCGCATCGAGCCGCGCGCGGACCTCTTCGAGAATTTCCTCGACCCGTGGGCGCATGATGCCAATCAGCTCGGCGCGGCTCGCGGTGCGACGGTCATGTTCGTAATCACCGGTCTCTCCGCCGATCTCGATCATTTCGCGGTCGTCCATGCCCGTGGCGTGAACACCGCCGTAGAATGTCTTGATCCGCTCGGCATTGGCCATCGGCACCTGCAATCCCATCGAGATATCCGATGTCACGTGATCGCCGCCCATGCGGATGCTGTCGGCGTAGATCATGTGTTTCTTGATGAAGATCGACACGCCGGTCGCCCCGCCGCCAAGGTCGATACAGGCGGCACCCAGTTCCTGTTCGTCCTCGACCAGCGCCGCGATCCCCGAGACATAGGCCGAAGACGCGATACCGGCGAGTTCCAGATCGCAGCGTTTGATGCAGTAGGCGAGATGCTGGATCGCGGCGGCATCGACCGTCAGCATGTGCATGTCGACGCTCAGTTCGTTGCCAATCTGGCCACGCGGATCGACAAGCCCGGTCCGGTGATCGAGCGAGAAGTTCACGGGCTGCGCGTGCAGAACCTCGCGCCCCTCACCGTATTCGGGCACATCGCAGGAGCTGAGCACCCGTGCGACGTCATCCTCGCTGACGACCTGATCCTCCAGCAACACCGACGCGTCCAGACCGTAGGAGCGCGGCTCGGCCCCCGCAAAACAGGCGATGACATGATCGACGCGGATGCCGGCCATCTTTTGCGCGGCCTGAAGGGCCGTGCGGATCGCGCGCTCGGTCTCCTGCATGGCAGAAATCTCGCCAAAGCGGACGCCCCGCGACCGCGTGGTGGCGGCCCCGATGACCCGGAACCCCGACTGTCCCGCAAGCGACCCGATCTCGCCCTCGTCGCCGAGCTTTGCCGAGCCATCGAAGCGCAGCACCAGCGCCGCGATCTTGGAACTGCCGACATCGAGGATCGCAACCACGCCGCGTTGCATGGCGAGCTTGCGCATGTGACGCATTGTACGCTGACTGTCGTAGAGATCGTTCATTTGTTGCCTGCCCTAAACGCTGCCTGTCGGGCCGCGCGATCCTCGGCGGCCTCTGTTTTCATTTGCACTGTTGGTCGGCGTGCCAGCCTCATATCCACCCGAACCACATCGCGGCTCAGGATATCCTGGGCCGCTTCGAGCGCGATCACCCGCTCCAGCGCGCGCAACGCACCGGTGGCGGGCAGAAGGATACGCTGCCCCCTGTCCAGCACCACGTCCCAGCGCCGTTCGCCGATCCGCACCAGCCCGCGCATCCGGTCCCCCAGTGGGGCCGCCGCCGCGATCAGGTCCAGCGCTTCGGACACCGCTTCGTTCGCGCGGTCCCCCGCGATCAGCGGCAGGTCCGGTCGCGCCGACCGGCTGGTGGCCATTGCGACATAGATACCGTCGCTGTCGATCAGCGACAGCCCGCTATCGAGCCGCCACAGCGCCACGGCCTGGCGCTGCTCGACCTCGATCTGCAGAACGCCGCCGGGTTTGATGCGCACGGACGCGGCCTTGACCGCCGGGATCTCGGTCACGGTCTGGCGCATCGCGTCGAGGTCCAGATCAAAGCTAGAGACCGGGAAATCGAGCGGCAGGCTTTTACGGATGTAGGTGGCCAGTTCGTCCTTTGCGCCATCCACAGCCATCGCGTTAACCATGAATTCGGGCCGCGTTTCGATGCTGGCGCGGGCATCGGCGATCATCGTCTGGATCGCCGCCTGCCGCTGCGGATCGGAGAGGAAAAGCGTGCCGAGGCCCAGCGTCAGGCAAAACGGGATGCCCGCGCGCAATGCGAAACGGATGCCGGGGGTCAGCATCCAGCGCTGCACCCGCCACGCCCAGCGCGAGGGTGCGGGATCGGGCTTGCCTGCATCGGCGCGGCGGCGGATCAGCGATCGCATGATGCGTCCTCCACCATCCAGTGGCACAATTCGGGAAAGCTCATGCCGCAGGCCTGCGCCTGCTCGGGGGTCAGCGATGTGCCGGTCATGCCGGGCTGGGTGTTCGTCTCAAGCAGGATCAGCCCCTCGACGCCGCGCCCCTCGTCCCAGCGGAAATCGGTCCGGCTGACACCACGGCATCCCAGTGCGCGATGGGCGCGCAGCGCGTAATCGAGGCACAGATCGAATATTTCCTGCGGCACCTTGGCGGGGACCACATGGGTCGACCCGCCTTCCTTGTATTTCGCGTCGTAGTCATACCATCCGGTGGTCAGGATGTCCGTTACCGTCAACGCGCGGTCCCCGACGACCGAGGTGGTCAGCTCGCGCCCCGGCGCGAAGGTTTCGACCATCACCTGATCGGGCATCGACGGGTCAAGCTGGGGTGGTCCGTTGTTCTCGGCCCCGACCAGATAGACACCCACCGACGATCCCTCGTTGTTGGGCTTCACGACGTAGGGGGGCAGCATGACGTGGCGCTTGCGGACTTCGTCGGCGCTGACGATCACGCTGTCGACCACGGGCAGCCCTGCCGCGCGGAAGATGTCCTTACTCATCTGCTTGTCCATGGCCACAGCGGAAGCACGGATGCCGGAATGCGTGTAGGGGATCTTCATCCATTCAAGGATACCCTGCACGCAACCGTCCTCGCCCCAGCGACCGTGCAGGCAGTTCAGGACGGCATCCGGTGCAAGATCGGCCAGAACGACAGCAAGATCGGGGCCTGCATCGACCTCGACCACATTATCATAGCCATATTCCCGCAGTGCGGCCGCGCAGGCGCGCCCGGTTGAGAGTGACACCTCACGCTCGGCCGAGGGTCCGCCCAATAGTACCGCCACTGTCGGGTTTGTCCTGCTCGACATACCCTTGTGCCTTCAATGTCCCGGACCTTTCGAGAGGTCCTTTTTGGTTTTTTGGATGCCGCTTTTCGCGGCTTGTCTACCCGCGCTATCGGGGTGATTTCTCACCGATGCGCATAATTTCCCACTCTAGCGTGATCCCGCTGGAATCGTAAACCTTTTTTCGTACATCTTCGCCCAGACTTTCCAGATCCTCGGCGGTGGCGTCGCCGGTATTGATCAGAAAATTGGCGTGTTTCTCGCTCATCTGCGCACCGCCCCGGCGCGCGCCTTTCATGCCCGCGTCCTCGATGACCTTCCAGGCTTTCAGATCGTGGACATCGTCGCTGCGCCCGGTCGAGCTGAAGCCCGCGGGATTGCGGAACGTCGATCCGGCGGAGCGGTCCTTGGTCGGCTGTGTCTCGTCGCGCTTGCGCAGCTGGTCTTCCATCGCCGCGTGCAGGGCCGCGGGGTCGCCCGCGGGCGGGGCGAAGCGCGCCTCGACGATCACGGCCCCCTCGGAAAGGTCGGTCTGGCGGTACCGGAAGTGCAGATCATCCGCCGTCAGGGTCACGATCTCTCCGCTGCGGGTCACGGCGCGGGCGTCGATGAAATGATCCGCCGTATAGGTGCCGTAGCAGCCCGCGTTCATGCGCACAGCGCCCCCGATGCTGCCGGGGATCGTGCGCAGAAAGCCCAAGTCCAGCCCCGCATCCGCCGCCTTGCGCGCCACATGGGCGTCGAGCGCCGCCGCTCCCGCCGTCACGATGCCATCGGCAATGTCGATCCCGTTGAACCCGCGCCCCAGCCGGATCACGACCGCGCGCATCCCGCCGTCGCGCACGATCAGGTTCGATCCGACGCCCATTGCGAATACCGCAGTCTCCGCGGGCAGCGCGTGTAGAAAGCTTTGCAAATCCTCGATATCGGCGGGCTGGAACAGCACGTCCGCCGGGCCGCCCACGCGCAGCCACGTCAGCTCCGAAAGCGAACGGTTCGGCGTCAGGCGCCCGCGCACCTCCGGGAGCGTCATTCCCCTACCCTGCTGTCACGAAAGGCCCGTGTCATCCGGCTAATCAGCCATCCCGTGCCAAGCGCCCCGAGGCCATACATCACCGCCGCTGCATGGGCGATGACGGCGGCACCTTCCAGCGGGTGCGCCTGAAGCCTGAGAACCATCCAGGCGGTATTGAGCGCAATACCCCCGCAGAGGATCACGGCGAACAGCCCGAACCTCCGGGCATAGCCCGCGTATCCGCACCCCAGCATCCAGACCGCCAGCAGTGCAAGCAACATCAGATACATCGCGATTACTCCGCCGGAGTATTGGCGCCGGTACGGCTGCGCAGCCAGCGCCCAAGATAAATGACCGGCCAGCGCAGCACCGAACATCCCCCGGCCATGACCAGCAACCCGACCCACGGGCCGTGCTGGCTGACAACGTAGCCGACGATCGGAATTCCCACGGCAATCAGGATATAGGCATTGCGCCAGTGGTGATCGCGGCTGGGCGTCATGGCCAGCACATTCGCGACGACCGCCCAGATACAGGCGAGGATCAGGGACAAGCTCATTCAGGGATCTCCGGACGTTCGCCGCGCAGACGGGCAAGAAAATAGCGCAGCGGATTGCGGAACATCGATACGAAGGCCGCAAGGCCCAGCGCCGCGAAGATCCAGCCGTATTGCAGACCGATCAGGACGATCAGCACCGGCGCCGCGATCAGCAGCGCCACGCCTGGAACATACTGGCGGCGCATGGGCAGCATCGCCACCGCCGCCGAGGCGAAAACCCACCCGATACAGAGCAACACCAGCGTCATGCGCTACGACGCGCAAGCCGCGCGACCCCGAGCCCCGAGAGCCATCCCAAGCCAAGGCTGACAGGCAGGCCAACGAGTGTCAGTGCAGCGCTGCCCAGCACCAGATCGCCGGTGTTGTCCGGCATCAGCAACATCGGCCCGACCAACATCGCCAGCAGCGCCAACCACGCCAGAAGCAATGACTTCGCAACCAGCGGGCGCGAAACGCCCATGCCCACGCCAAGCGCCAGCGAAGAGATCAGGGCCGTCATGCAGCCTCTCCTTTCAGGGCGCGCAGCGCATCGGGCAGGTCGTTGGCCCAGGCGCTGATCGTTCCCGCACCAAGGCACACGACCATATCCCCCGCGCGCGCCTGTTCGGCCACCAGACGGGCCAGATCTTCGGGGCCGTCGACACGCCGCGCGTGGCGATGCCCGTGCTGGATCAGTCCGGCGACCAGCGTATCGCGGTCGGCGCCTTCGATGGGGTCCTCTCCCGCAGCGTAGACCGGCGTGATGCCGACCACGTCGCAATCGTTGAAACAGGCACAGAATTCATCGAAATGGTGACTAAGGCGTGAATACCGGTGCGGCTGGTGTACCGCGATGACACGACCGTCGCAGGCCTGTCGCGCGGCTTTGAGCACGGCGGCAATCTCGACCGGATGGTGGCCGTAGTCGTCAATGATCGTCACACCGTCCACCTCGCCGACGCGGGTGAAGCGCCGGTTGACGCCGCCGAAGCTTTTGAGCGCGGTGCGGATTTCCTCGCCCTTCATGCCCAGATGCCGCGCCACGGCCACGGCCGACAGCGCGTTCGATACATTGTGATCGCCCGGCATCGGCAATTCACAATCCTTGATGACGATATCCTCGGCCTGAAGATGCACGTCGAAATGGGCGGTGCCGTTCTTGTAGTAGAGCCCGACCGCGCGCACGTCTGCCTGGGCGTTGAATCCATAGGTGACCACCCGGCGGTCGGTAATCTTGCCCACGAGGCTCTGGACTTCGGCGTTATCGGTGCAGCACACGGCGACGCCGTAGAACGGGATATTCGAGGTGAAGTCTAGAAACCCCTGACGCAGCCGTTCGATCGTTCCCCAGTGGTCCATGTGCTCGGGGTCGATGTTGGTCACGATCGCGATGGTCGCGGGCAGCCGGTTGAAGGTGCCGTCACTTTCGTCGGCTTCGACGACCATCCATTCGCCCTCGCCCTTGCGGGCGTTCGATCCATAGGCGTGGATGATGCCGCCGTTGACCACGGTCGGGTCAAACCCGCCGCCGTCCAGCAGCGCCGCGACCATCGTTGTCGTGGTCGTCTTCCCGTGCGTCCCGGCAATCGCGATGTTGGATTTCAGCCGCATCAGTTCGGCCAGCATTTCGGCGCGGCGCACGATCGGCAGGCCCATGGTGCGCGCGGCATCCAGTTCGGCATTCCCCGGCTTGATCGCCGAAGAGATCACCACGACCTGCGCGTTCTCGATGTTCTCGGCCTGCTGGCCCTCGAATATTGTCGCCCCGAGGTCGCGCAGCCTGTCGGTGATCGGCGATGTCTTCTGGTCCGATCCCTGCACCTGATAGCCGTGGTTCAGCAGCACTTCGGCGATGCCCGACATGCCAATCCCGCCAATTCCGACGAAATGAATCGCGCCCACATCCTGGGGCAGTTTTGTGGCGGCATTCATGCGGCGTCTCCTTGCGGTGTTGCGAGCGATTGCACCATATCGGCCAGATCCTCGGCGGCTTCGGGTTTGCCCAGCCGCAACGCGCTGAGCGACATTTGTGTAGCGGCGGACGGATTCGAGAGAACCATTTCGATGTATTGGGCGAGGCTCTCTGGGTTGGCCGCGTCCTCGCGTATCATGATCGCGGCTTCCGCCTCAACCAGCCCGTGGGCGTTTGCGGCCTGATGGTCACCCGCCGCCGCCGCGAAGGGGATCAGGATCGACGGGCGTCCGATCACCGTCAGGTCCGCGATGGTCGAGGCACCCGACCGGCTGATGACCAGTTGCGCCTCGCTCATCCGACGCGGCACATCGTTGAAAAAGGGCTGCACGTCCGCGTCGATGCCGTTCTCGGCGTAATAGGTGCTGACGCGCTCGGCGTCCTCGTCGCGGGCCTGATGGCTGACGCGGATGTTGCGCAGCATCTCCATCGGCAAGGCGGCGATCGCGGGCGGAACAACATCCGACAGGATGCGCGCGCCCTGGCTGCCGCCCATGACCAGAAGCTGCATCGGGTAATCGCCGGGCGGGATATATCCCGCGCCCTGCCGCTCGAGCACGCTGGCGCGGACCGGATTGCCCACGTGGTAGCCATCAACCCCCTCGGGCAGCGCGGTCGGCCATGTGCCGCAGGCGATACGGTCGACCCGTTTGCAGAAAACCTCGTTCACGCGGCCCAGAACGCCGTTTTGTTCGTGGATCATGCGCGGCTTGCGCAAAAGCGTGGCCGCCGCCAGCGCGGGGATCGTGGGATAGCCGCCGAAGCCCACCACAGCCGCCGGCCGGTCCGACAGCATCCGCAGCGCGGCCTTCGCCACGCCGCCCGCCAACCGCAGCGGCACCAGCGCCTTCTGCACCAGCCCGCCCCGCGCGAAAGTCGCGCTTGCGATCTGGTCGATCTCGACCGCGTCCGGAAATCCGCCGGTGTAGCGCGCGCCGCGCGCATCGGTGCTAAGCTTGACCCGCCAGCCGCGCGCGAGCATCACCTCGGCCAGCGCCTGTGCGGGGAACATATGCCCGCCGGTGCCGCCCGCCGCAATGATCAGCAACGGCTGGGTCATCCGCGCCCCCGCGACAGCAGATCGCTGATTTCACCCTGCGGGCGCGACCGTGTGAAGGCCAAAAGCATGCCCAGCGCGATCCCGCTGGCGATGACGGACGACCCGCCGTAGCTGACGAAAGGCAGCGTCATGCCCTTGGCCGGAAGCAGCCGGACAGCGACGCCCATATTGATCATCGCCTGCACGCCGAACATGCACGCAAGACCCGTTCCTGCCAGCCGGATAAAGGGATCGCGTTCGCGGATCAGCCGCAAAAGCGACCGCACCACGATCACCGAATAAAGCGCTATGATGCACAGAACCAGCACGAGGCCGTATTCCTCGGCGGCAACCGCGATAATGAAATCCGTGTGCGCGTCGGGCAGCGACCATTTCACCTCGCCCTCGCCCACGCCGACACCGAACAACCCGCCCTCGCGGATCGCGTTGGTGGCATAGCCCAGCTGGGTGGTCGGATCGACATCCGCCGAGAGAAATCCGTCAATGCGGCGGGCAAAGTGTTCGGAATTGGCATAGGCAACCGTGCCCGCCACGACCACCAGACAGGCCATGCCCACCAGCAGCACCATCGGCGCACCCGAAACGAAATACATCACCCCCCAACCGAAGAGGACAAGACAGGCCTGACCAAAGTCGGGCTGCAACGCCAGCAGCAGCACGATCGTCAAACACAGACCGAAGGACCATGCCTTGCCGGGGGGGCCGTTGATTTCGAGGTTCGCGGCCATCATCCATGCGGCAACGACCACGAAACCGGGCTTGAGGAACTCGGACGGCTGGATTGACGCAAAACCGAGCGAATACCACCGCACCGCCCCCTTGCCGAAATCGGTGCCGAAAAACGGCAGGAACAGCAGCGCCACGAAGGAGATCAGGAAGCCGACCACAGCCAGCCTGCGCACCACGAGCGGCGACATCATGGATGTCAGCAGCATTGCGAGCATGGCAAGCCCGCCGAAGAACGCCTGCCGCTGGACATAATGGAAAGGCTGGAAACCGTTCTTTTCGGCCAGCGGCGGGGACGCGGCAAGCCCCAGCAACATCCCGACGGCAAAGAGCATCAGAATACACGACAACGCCCATTTATCGAGCGTCCGCCACCACTTGGGGAGAATCGGTTCACCGTCCCGTATCGGGACCGCACCATAGACCATTTCTGTCATGGGTCTGCCTTACACTGCCTGCCTGCCCCCTTTTTCGGGGGTCTGGCACAATGTATAGCGCGATTTGCGCATCGGGGCTAGGCACTTTCGCGCGGCCCCGATGCTGTTTGCATGGCTCGATCAGGCGGCGTGAGTGCCCCGGACGGGATAATCGTTGGCACGCACGAACTTGATCCCGTTTGTCAGCCCCTGAAGGTCGGGACGGGCGAAGGGCGCGTTCGAGATATCGATGATCTGGATGTTGCCCTCGCCGTTGATGACGAAGACACCCGGTTCGGGGAACGGGCGGTCGGTTTCCTGCGGGCTTCGCGGATCGGACACGTAAAGGCCAAGCGCCCGCATCTGCGCGACGCTCAGGTCATGGCCGATGGCGAGGCTCAGGTCTTTTTCTTCCGCAAAGGCGCGCGCCTTTTCCTCGGGATCGCCCGAGACGGCGACAACATCGACGCCCAAGGCGTTCAGATCGCTCTCCAGTTCCTGAAGCTTTGCCAGATAGGTCTTGCAGATCGGGCAGTGCAGCCCGCGGTAGACGACGACCATCTGCCAGTCGTGCCCGTCGCGCGGCGCCCCAAGCGTGAGCGTCCCCCCGCCCAGTTTCGGTACATCGGTTTTCGGGAAGCGGCTGCCCGCTATCAGGGTGGTCATGGGGTACGTCCTTTCTGGCTCGTTGAGCGACCTAGGTAACATGAGGGTGAAGGGCCGCAATGCCCCTCACGAAGGCTTGACCCCGCACTGCCGCTCGTGCACCTCCGCGGGCATGGAGTTTGACACTGTCATCATAGGCGCGGGTGCCGCGGGCATGATGTGCGCGGGCCACCTGTCCGGCCGCACATTGGTCGTGGACCATGCAAAGGCCCCCGGAGAGAAGATCCGCATTTCCGGCGGTGGCCGCTGCAACTTCACCAATATGTACTGCACGGCGGAGGCCTTCCTGTCGCAGAACCCGCATTTCGCGAAATCCGCCCTGGCGCGCTACACGCAATGGGATTTCGTCGAGCTTGTCGATGCGCATGGCATCGCGTGGCACGAAAAGACGCTCGGGCAGCTGTTCTGTGACAGCTCGGCCAAGGCGATCATCGCCATGCTGCGCAAGATGATGCAACAGCGCGGAGCCGAGCTGTTGCTCGCAACGTCTGTGACCAGCCTCGGCCGGACAGCCGACGGGTTTTCGCTGGTGCTGTCCGGCCCCGAGGGCGAAAAGACGCTGCGCTGCGCGCGGGTCGTGATTGCCACGGGCGGCAAATCCATCCCCAAGATGGGGGCCAGCGGCTACGCCTACGAGATCGCGCAGCAATTCGGCATCCCGGTGACAGAGACCCGGCCCGCACTGGTGCCTTTCACCTTTCCCGACGGCCGCTTTGCCGAGATCTCGGGCGTTGCCGTTCCCGCGCGCGTCTCCGCCGGTGGCACGGCGTTCGAAGAGGCGCTGCTCTTCACCCACCGCGGCCTGTCGGGGCCTGCGGTGTTGCAGGCATCCTCCTACTGGCGCGAGGGCGCTCCCGTCACGCTCGATATTCTGCCCGCGGATATGGTGTCGGCGCTCAAAGCGCAGCGCCAGACGGCGGGGCGGCGCAATCTTACCACCGAACTGGCGCGCCACCTGCCCGCTCGGCTGGTCGATCACCTCGCCGCGCGCTTCGATCTGACAGGCAATCTGGCGGACTGGTCGGACAAGCGTCTGCAGGATCTGGCGGACGGCCTGCGCGACTGGCAGGTCACACCGGGCGGGACCGAGGGCTACCGCACCGCCGAGGTCACACTCGGCGGCGTCGACACCGACGCGCTCGATGCGCGCACCATGGCCGCCCGCGACGTGCCCGGCCTCTATTTTATCGGCGAGGCCGTGGATGTCACGGGATGGCTGGGGGGATACAATTTCCAATGGGCCTGGTCATCGGCCATGGCTGCCGCGCGCGCGATGGGCACCGCCGGCTGAAGGCGCCCGACGCCAGCGTGCTAGCCGCCGGATCCCGCGAGGCAGCGCAGCGACGAGCGCTCTTCAATCCAGATGCGCCCGCACGAGACGGATGAAATCCTCACCCCGCCGCTCGAAACTGTCGTATTGGTCAAAGCTCGCGGCGGCGGGCGCCAGCAGCACCACATCCCCCGGCTCCGCCTCTGCCACGGCCCGCGCAACGGCTTGCTCCATCGTTGTGCAGACTTCGGCCTCGGGCTTCAGCTGCATCGCGAAGCCTGCCGCCTCGCGCCCGATCACATAGGCCTTTTTGACCGACCCCGATGCACCGTCGAGTGCGGACAGCCCGCCCTCTTTCTCCAGCCCGCCGCAGATCCAGCGGATATTGTCGAAAGCCGCCAGCGCCTTGGCCGCCGCGTCCACGTTGGTCGCCTTGCTGTCGTTGACAAAGCGCACGCCGGCTTTCTCGCCGATCAGCTGGCTGCGGTGCGGCAAACCCCCGAAACTGTGAAGCGCGGTCTCGATCACGCGCGGGGCCAGCCCCAGTGTCCGACAGGCCGCGTAGGCGCAACAGGCGTTCTGGTGGTTATGCGCCCCCGGCAGGCCCGACACCTCGCGCAGATCGATCGAGGCGGCCTGCTTGCCGTTGCGGTACTCGCTCAGAAATCCCTTGCGGGCAAAGACCTGCCACCCCGGTCCGGTCAGTTTGCGCGCCACGCTCACGCGGATCACGCGGTCGTCCGCGCGGCCCTCGGCCAGTTGCCCGGCCAGGAACGCCCCCTCGATCTCGTCCACACCGACAACCGCGCGGTCCGGCCCGCCTTCGGCGAACAACCGGCGCTTGGCGGCGAAATAGCCCCCCATGCCCGCGTGGCGGTCCAGATGGTCGGGGCTCAGATTCGTGAAGACGGCGACATCCGGCGTCAGGCTACGGGCCAGATCGGTCTGGTAGCTCGACAACTCCAGCACCACGACCCCGCCGGAGACGGGCGGATCGATATCCAGAACGCCGCGCCCGATATTGCCTGCCAGCTGCGCGTCACGGCCCACCTGTTCGAGAATGTGATGGATCAGCGCCGATGTGGTGGATTTCCCGTTCGACCCCGTCACCGCAACGACACGCGGTGCTACGTCAAAATTTTCCCATTCTTCGGTGGCAAAACTCTGGAAGAACAGGCCGATATCATTGTCCACCGGCACCCCGAGATCGAGTGCCGCCGCGATCACCGGATTGGGACGCGGATAGAGATGCGCGATGCCCGGGCTGACAACCAGACGCGCCACATCGTCAAGCGCGCCCTGCCGCGCAAGCTCGCGGCATTCGAAACCTTCGGCTTCGGCAGCGGCCCGTGCGGCGGGATTGTCGTCCCAGCACACCGGCACCGCGCCGCCCTCCCGCAATGCGCGCGCCGCCGACAGGCCGGACCGCCCCAACCCGAGGACCGCGACAGTGGCACCATCGAGCCCGCGCACCGGGATCATCAGCGCACCTTCAGCGTGGCAAGACCGATCATCGCGAGGATCAGCGAGATGATCCAGAACCGGATCACGATCGTCGGCTCCGCCCAGCCTTTCTTCTCGTAATGATGATGGATCGGCGCCATCAGGAAGACCCGCTTGCCGGTCCGTTTGAAGTAGAGGACCTGAATGATCACCGACAGCGCCTCGACCACGAACAGGCCGCCCACGATGGCCAGAACCAGTTCGTGTTTGGTTGCCACCGCGATGGCCCCCAGCGCGCCGCCCAGCGCCAGCGATCCGGTATCGCCCATGAACACGGCGGCGGGCGGCGCGTTGTACCACAGAAAGCCCAGACCCCCGCCGAAGAGACCCGCGCAGAAGATCAGGATCTCGCCGGTGCCGGGCACGTAATGCACATCAAGGTAATCCGTGAAATCGACCCGCCCGACAGCGTAGGCGATGACACCCAAAGTGCCGGCCGCGATCATCACGGGCATGATCGCCAGCCCGTCCAGACCATCCGTCAGGTTCACCGCATTGGCAGCGCCCACGATCACGATCATCCCGAAGGGGATGAACAGCAGCCCCAGATTCAGCAGGACATCCTTGAACACCGGCAGCGCCAGACGCCCCGACAGCGCGTCATAGTCGTCGAGACGCGCAACCAGATCGAGATCGTTGATGGCGTGAACCTGCATCGCCCAATAGGTCGCAACCCCCGCAATCGCGAGGCCGAGCGCCACCCGGATCCGCCCCGGAACGCCCTTGTGGTTGCCCTTCGACACCTTCGCATAGTCATCGGCGAAACCGATGGCGGCAAAGCCCATGGTCACGAAAAGGACGAGCCAGACGAATGGGTTGTCCAGACGCGCCCAAAGCAGCGTCGAGGTCAGCAATGCGCCGACGATCAACAGCCCGCCCATGGTGGGCGTGCCCGCCTTGACGAAATGCCCCTCGGGTCCGTCATCGCGAATGGGTTGCCCCTTGCCCTGCCTGCGGCGCAGGACGGCGATCAGCGGCTTGCCGAAGATAAAGCCGAAGATCAACGCGGTCAGGAACGCACCACCCGCCCGGAACGTGATGTAGCGAAACAGGTTAAAGAAGTCGCCACCGTCAGACAGCAGGGTCAACCAATACAGCATTCAACGTCCTTACTTGGTCTGTCACCGGGGCAGCCATGCCCATATATGGTGTCGGCGGTGCCTGTAACGCCAGGTGTTCGAGGATCAGGCGGTTGCTACCGGATGGCCCATTTTGCGTATCGCGTCAACGATCAGGCCCAGTTTCATACTTAAAGAGCCCTTGGCCAGCACCACATCGCCCGCGTCCAGTTTGTGACGCAGCCCCTCGACCAGCTCGGCCGAGGTTTCGGCCCAGTCGCCGCGCTGGTGTTCGGGCAGCAGGGCGTGCAGGGATTTCATCAGCGGACCGATGCAATGGACCTTGTCCAGCGCCTGAAGCGCGGGCAGATGCGCAAGGCCAGCGTGCAAGGCGATGGCATCCGGCCCCAGCTCTTTCATATCGCCCAGAAAGGCGACCCGCCGCCCCTTGCCGATCCGCCCGACACCGTCGATCGTCACGGCGGCGGCCAGCACCTCCAGCGAGGCGGCCATGGAAGTTGGATTGGCATTATAGCTGTCGTCGATGAGCGACAATGTCAGCTCCGTCTCGACTTCGTCGAGTTGTATCACCTCGCGCACGCCGCGCCCCTTGTAGGGCGTCCACCGCCCGAGCGAGGCCACGGCACGCGCAAGATCCGCACCGATTGCATCGACCACGGCCAGCGCACCCAGACCGTTCATCGCGAAATGACGTCCCGGCGTGGCGAGCTTGAACAGCAGGGGCGCGCCGTGCGCTTCGGCCTGAACAACTGTGGTGTCGCCCTGGATGGCCACGTTTTTCAGCCTGTATTCGTACCCCCGCTCACCGAAAGCGAGGCCATTCAGACGCTTGTCCACCGTCTTGGCCGCAAGGATCGCCGAGGTCTCCACGTCCGCGTTGTAAACCGCAGGCGCGCCGATGGGCAGCGCGTCGAAGATGCTCGCCTTTTCCAGCGCGATGCCGGTGATGTCGTCGAAGGCTTCCAGATGCGCGGCGGCGACGGTGGTGATCAGCGCCGCGTGCGGGCGGGTCAGCGTGGTCAGCGGCAGGATCTCTCCGGGATGGTTCATACCCATCTCGATGATCGCGTATTCGGTATCCGCGGGCATCCGTGCCAGTGTCAGCGGCACGCCCCAGTGGTTGTTGTAGCTGTCGACAGAGGCATGGGTGCGCCCCTGATCGGCGAGCATCGCCAGCAGCATTTCCTTGGTCGATGTCTTGCCCACCGACCCGGTGACGCCGATCACGCGGGCCTTGGTGCGGGCACGGCCCGCAGCCCCCAGCGCGCGCAACCCCTCCAGCACATCGTCCACGATCAGAAGCGGCGCATCCGGCGCGACACCCTCGGGCACCCGCGACACCAGTGCCGCCGCGGCACCACCGGCAAGCGCCTGGGCCACGAAATCATGGCCGTCGCGCGCCGCACTCAGGGCGACGAACAGATCGCCCGCAACCAATGTGCGCGTGTCGATCGACACCCCGTCGCAGTGCCAGTCGCCCTGCGCGCGGCCACCGGTCGCTTCTGCCGCCTCGGCGGCTGTCCACAAACTCATGCCAGTCTCCCGTCCAGTGCCGCGACCGCGACACTTGCCTGTTCCACATCATCGAACGGCAGCACGTCGTCGCCGACGATCTGCCCGGTTTCATGTCCCTTGCCCGCGATCAACAGCGCATCGCCGGGCTCCAGCATGTCGATCCCGCGCAGGATCGCCTCGGCCCGGTCCGCGACCTCGACCGCGTTCGGAGCGCCCGACAGGACCGCCCGGCGGATCGTTGCGGGATCTTCGCTGCGCGGGTTGTCGTCGGTCACGATCACACTGTCGGCCTGTGCCGCAGCCGCCCGCCCCATGAGGGGGCGCTTTCCGGCATCGCGGTCCCCGCCCGCACCCACGATGGCGATGAGGCGGCCCAGCACATGCGGGCGCAGGTTGGACAGCGCCGTGGCCACGGCATCTGGAGTGTGGGCATAATCGACAAAGACGGCAGCCCCGTTCGCCCGTGTCGCGGCCAGCTGCATCCGCCCGCGCACCGTGGTCAGATGCGGTATGGTATCGAAGACATCCGCCGGATCGGCACCACAGGCGATCACCAACGCGCAGGCCAGCAGGACGTTATCGGCCTGAAAGCCGCCGATCAGGTTCAGCCGCTTCTGGAATACCTTGCCGCGCCAGTCGAACCGCAGGTCCTGCCCCGTCGCATCGAACCGCTGTGCCGTCAGGTGCAGATCGCCGCCGTCACGGCCCACGGTAAACACTTCGCAGCCCCGCGCGCCCGCGATCGCGGCCATATCGACGCCCTTGGGGTCGTCGATGTTGATCACAGCCGCGCCATCCTCGGGCAGGACGCGGGCAAACAGACCCGCCTTGGCGTCGAAATAGGCCTCGAAGGTCTCGTGGTAGTCCAGATGATCCTGCGTAAAATTGGTGAAACCCGCCGCGCGCAGCACAACTCCGTCGAGCCGCCGCTGGTCCAGACCGTGGGAGGACGCCTCCATCGCGGCGTGGGTGATGCCGTTTGCGCGCGCCGCGCTCAGCGTGCGGTGCAATGTGATCGGTTCCGGCGTCGTGTGGGCAAGCGGGGCGGCCCACGCCCCTTCGACACCGGTGGTGCCCAGATTGACCGCCGCCAAGCCCATCTCGATCCAGATCTGGCGCACGAAGGTCGATACCGATGTCTTGCCGTTGGTCCCCGTGACCGCGACCATCGTCTCGGGCTGGCCCGCGTGCATCAGCGCCGCCGACCGCGCCAGCGCCTCGCGGGGCTGGTCCGCGACGATCAGCGCCGCACCGGCCGCGCGCACCGCATCGCCGGCAATCCGCGCGCCTTCGGCATCCGTCAGGACCGCCACGGCGCCCCGCTCCAGCGCGGCGGACACAAAGTTTGCCCCGTGGACCTTCGATCCCGGCATGGCGGCGAAAAGAGTGCCGTGGTGGACGCGCCTGCTGTCGACTTCGAGACCGCTCAGCACCGGATTCTCCCCCCCTGCGGCCATCAATCCCAAAGAGTTCAACGGGATGTCGAGAGGGGTCACCATATGCGCGCCTTTGTGGCTTAGTTGCTGCTGGTGAGCGTTATACCAGCGGGCGGCGGTGTTTCAATGGTCGGACGCATCCCCAGAAGCGGGGCGATGCGGCGGATCATCTCGGCGGCGACGGGTACGGCGGTCCAGCCTGCCGTGCGGCGCGGTTTGTCCGAGGAGGTTTCCACGGGCTCATCCAGCGTCACCACCAGAACGTACTTCGGGTCATGTACCGGAAACATCGTCGCGAAGGTGGTGATGGTCTTGTCCGCATAATACCCACCGCTCGGACGGGGCTTGTCCGCCGATCCGGTCTTGCCCGCCACGTAATAGCCCGGCACTTCGCCAAAGCTGGCCGTGCCGTCATCGCCGACGACCACATCGCGCAGCATCTGGCGCGCGGCAGCTGCGACCCGCTCGCTTATCACCCGCTCGCCCAGTTGCGGGCCGGTTTTCTTCAGCAGCGTCGGTTTTACCACGCGGCCACCGTTGGCAATGATGGCATATCCCGCCGCAAGATGCATTGCCGTGGTCGAAATGCCGTGCCCGTAGGAAATCGTCACTGCCGAGAGGTCCGTATACCGCTCCGGCAACAGCGGACGCCCGCCAGAGGCTTCGACGATCTCGAAAGGTGTCTTTTCCAGCAGGCCAAGCTTTTCGAGGAATTCCTTCTGACGTTCCTTTCCGATCATCAGCGCCAGACGTCCCGTCCCGCGGTTCGAGGACTTCTCGATTATCTGCGACACCGTGATGGTGCCGTAATTCTTGTTCTTGAATTCGCCGATACTGTGGCCGCCGACCTTCATCGGACCGGCGGTGTTGATCATCGTGTTCTCGTTGACCAGCCCCAGCTCCATCGCCTGCGCGGCGGCGAAGATCTTGAAGGTCGATCCCAGCTCGTACACCCCTTGCACCGACCGGTTGAACAACGGGCTGTCCGATGGATCGCCCTCGATCGCCGGACGGGGCCGGTCGTTGGGATCGAAGCTCGGAAGGGACACAACGCTGACCACCTCGCCGGTTTTGACATCCATCAGGATCGAGGTCGCGCCCTTGGCGTTCATCAGCTTCATACCGCCCCAAAGCACCCGCTCGGCGGCGGCCTGCACGGTCAGATCAAGGCTGAGTTGCAGCGGCTTGCCCGCATTCGCGGGATCGCTGAGATAGTCGTCAAAGTATTTCTCGACACCCGCGACACCGATCACTTCGGCCGCACGCACGCCCTCGCGGCCGAAGCTCGCCCCGCCCATGACATGGGCCGCCAGCTTGCCGTTGGGATAAAGACGCATGTCGCGCGGGGCGAACAACAGACCCGGATCGCCGATATCATGCACCGCCTGCATCTGCTCGGGGCTGATTTTCTTCTTTATCCACAGAAACTTGCGGCTGCCGGTGAAATCCTTGACCAGCCGCTCGACCTTGAGATCGGGAAAGATCTCGACCAGCTTTTGCGCCGATCCCGTCGGGTCGATCAGATGCGGCGGCTGCGCATAAAGCGCGTGGGTATCCATATTGGTGGCCAGAATATTGCCGTTGCGGTCCACGATATCCGCACGGGTGTTCGAAATGATCGACCCCGGCGCGATCGCGCGCGGCTCCGCCGGTTCGGAGACGGCCAGAAGCCCCATGCGCGCGCCGACAACGGCGAAGGCACAGAAAAAGAACACGCCGAGCACCAGAAGGCGCCCTTCGGCGCGCATCCGGTCGCGGTCGCGCATGTGTTCGTGCCGGATGCGGCGGTTTTCATTCTCGATCGCGTCGGGATCCTCGCCGTTGGCACGGGCGGCAAGAATACTGGCAAGCGGGCGCAGCGGGGTGCGGATCATAGCGGATCCTCCGCGTTCATGGTGGAGACATCGACGCCATCGGTGATCGGCAGGAGCGGCGCGGGGGGATAGCCGATTTCGTCCACCTGACCGAACTGGTCGGGGTGCAGCGGCAGAAGCTGGAGGCGCTCATAGTTGATCTCGGCCAGATCGCGCAGCCGGTCGGGCCGGTTCTGGAACGCCCATTCGGCGCGCAACACTGCCAGACGCGCGTGGGATGAGCGGATTTCGCGGTGGAGGTTCTCGGTCTGGTTCAGGGCCGCCTGCGTGGCGTAGTTTTCGCGGTAGGCCCAGAAGGCCAACCCGATCACGCCAAGCGCAGTCAAAACGTAAAGCACTGATTTCATGTCTTCTTTCCCCTCATCATCGGCATGCCGATGGTCTTTGGATCAACCGTGCCTGCGGGCGCGTCGGTGCGCCGCGCCACCCGCAGCTTTGCCGAACGGCTGCGCGGATTTTCCTCCAGCTCGGCGGCGTCCGGCCCGATGGCCTTGCGCTTTTCGATGGTGAACTGCGGCGGCTCTGTCTCGATCTGCGGGGCGAAACGGTTGGCGTTTCCGCCCGCTCCGGCCCTGTCCGTCAGGAACCGTTTGACCATCCGGTCCTCGACCGAATGGAAGGTCACCACCGCCAGCTGACCGCCCGGTTTCAACGCCCGTTCCGCAGCCATCAGGCCCTCGAAAAGCTCGCCGTATTCGTTGTTCACCGCGATGCGCAGCCCCTGAAAGCTGCGGGTCGCGGGATGGCTCTGGCCGGGTTTGGAGCGCGGCAGGCACCCTTCGATCAACGCGGCAAGCTCAAGCGTGCGGGTGATCGGGGCCTCGGCCCGCGCCCGTCCGATGGCCTTGGCGATGCGGCGGCTTGCGCGCTCCTCTCCGTAGAGAAACAGGATATTCGCGATGTCCTCTTCCGAAGCCTCGTTGACGATATCGGCAGCCGACGGCCCTTCCTGGCTCATCCGCATATCCAGCGGGCCGTCGCGCATGAACGAAAAACCGCGCTCTGCCAGATCAAGCTGCATGGACGAGACCCCGAGATCCAGCACCACACCGTCAAGGTCCTGGCCGTATTCGTCCATTTTCGAGAAGACACCGCGCTGCATCACGATCCGGTCGCCGTAGGCATCGGCCCAGCCTGCGGCCAGTTCGAACGCCAGCGGGTCACGGTCCACCGCGATCACGCGGGAGGCGCCAGCCTCCAGCAAGCCGCGCGTGTAGCCGCCCGCCCCGAACGTTCCGTCCAGCCAGACACCGGAGACCGGCGCCACAGCCTCAAGCAGAGGTCGCAGCAGGACGGGAAGGTGGGGTTCTTTTGAAGGGTCGGTGGCAGCCATGTCCCTTACGCTCCCGGTTGACCGTCCAGGAACACCAGCGGATCGAAATCATCCGGCAGCTCGTCGAGCCACTCTTCCTCGCGGGCCTTCTCTTCGGTTTCGTAGGTTTCGGGCTTCCAGATCTGGAAGGTGTCACCCGCCGCGATGAAAAACGCCTCGTTCTCGAGCCCGATCTTCTGGCGCAGCTTGGCCGGCAGGACCAGACGGCCGGTTTCATCGACAGTCGTGGGGAACGACTGCCCGTGAAACAGGCGTTGCAGCATCTTGCGCTCCATCGACCCGCGCGGAAGCGCGTCGATCTTGTCATCGACCTCGTCGATGGCGGCCATTGTGTAGCATTCAAGGTAGCTGCGGCGGTGATCGCCGTAGACGATCACAAGCTCGGGTGTCTCGCCGGATTTCCAGTTCGGGTCGTTTGCCTCCAACACACGCCGAAAAGAGGCCGGGATAGACACCCGCCCCTTCGTATCGACCTTGTTGTGGCTCTCGCCTCTGAACCGTCGGCTCACTATGTTGTCCCTGCCTGCGCACCCGTCGGTGCAGATTCTGTTGGCGCCGCGCGGCCTGCCCGACCGCTGAATGTAAAAACGGCGGGTTGATCTGCTGCCACTGATCAACCCGCCGCTTGATCCCGCCTTGCGGGGAAGTTCCGACCACGCGCGACACCTGGGGGGATGTACTGCTCGCCCGCACGCCGGATCTCTTGGTCTGATGAAGCGAGGTGCCTGTATGAAACCTGCTAGAGTTTATTGTTGCGTGGGGTCGTTTGGTGCCCCGTGTCTCGTCTCATCCGATGCACAAGGGATGCCATGGGAATTCATGGGCGTCTACATTTATTTTAGGCATCCGGCACAAAATGCTGTTCCGGTGATACCAAAAAAACAACACTTGGTAGGGAGGGGTGCGCAAAATTTGGCTTAATTTGTGCACGCTGTGAGATTCAAATCTATATATTGTGTTCATTAGGGAGGTGCAAATTTTTCCCACGAATTCCCAATTAATATGCATCGCCCCAAATCGGCCATATTTCGTTCCCCGCCTGTTCCGGATTTTTGCCCCGACAGGGACGCTGCTTCGCCCCACCCGGCACCGAATCTACAGCGGCGATCCGCGCCGACCACGCGCTTCCCACGATTTCCCAGCCACCGCTTCCCGACACGCGCCGGACAAGGGCGCGGGCGCTATGGCGCATCAGACACGCAAGCGGTTCCACGCCGGGTACGATTGGGGAAACAGGTTGATCTAAGACGCCGGAGGCGCCAAAACTGATCCACCCCGCAAAAGGACAGGTTTCCACCGGTGTTGAGTGCCTTGAAATTGATGCGTCACGCAATCGCGCTTCTGACGCACAATCCGTTCCAGACGATACGGGTCGTAGCGCCGGGTCTGGCGCTGATGATCGGCGTCATCGCGATCACCGTTGTTTTCGCCCCTGACCTTCTGACCTACAGCACCGCGAACCCGAAGGTCGACACCCTGCGCTGGAGCGGCCTGCCCTTGGTGCTCGTGGCCAGCTTCATCCTCAGCTACGCGCTGATGGCGGTGCTGTGGCATCGCTATACGCTGTCTGCCTCGCGCAAGCCGCATCCGCTGGGTCCGATGCTGATCCTCGGCTACCTCTGGCGGGTGACGCTTCTTGCGGCGATCCAGCTTGGAGCGAGCCTTGCCCTGATTCTGCCACTGACCTTTGCGCAGCAGAACGGGGGCGGCGTGATCGGCGGACCTGCCCTGCCCTCGATCCTGCTGACGACCTTCCTGACACAGCTGATCCTGCTTTGGTTTTCCCTGCGGCTGAGCCTGATCCTGCCCGCAGCGGCACTGGGACGACCGATCACGCTGCTCCAAAGCTGGCGCCTGACGCAGACGATGACGCGGGCGTTGTGGGGGGTGTCGACCCTGCTGGCCCTGCTGAACACCGTGCTGACCGCCACGATCAATTCGCTGGCCCCCCCGACGGCGGGTCGAACGCTGGTCATCGAACTGCCGATCTACGTGCTGGAGGGCCTGCTGATCTTCTCGGTGCTCACCACGCTCTATGCACAGCTGATCCAGAAGAAGCGCCTGATCGCCATCTGATGGCGTCGCCGGGTCAGGCCATCCCACCCCGGATTAGACCTTCGGCCATGCGCGCGTAGGCGTCGGCCATCGGGCCATCGCCGGCCGCGACTGGTGTGCCCGAATCCCCCGCCAGACGGGTCTCAAGGTCGATGGGCAGGCTGCCCAACAGCGGCACGCCCATTTTCTCGGCCTCGGCCCGCACGCCGCCCTGACCGAAAATCTCGTGCTGGCTGCCGCAGTCGGGGCAGACGAACATCGACATATTCTCGATCAGGCCCAGAACCGGTGTTTTGAGCGTGGCAAACATGTCCAGCGCCTTGCGCGCGTCGATCAGCGCCACGTCCTGCGGGGTCGACACGACGATCGCACCGGACAGCTCGGACTTTGTGCACAGCGTCAGTTGCACATCGCCGGTGCCGGGCGGCAGATCCACGAGCAGCACATCCAGCTCACCCCATTCCACCTGCCCCAGCATCTGCTGCAGCGCACCCATCAGCATGGGGCCGCGCCAGACGACGGCCTTGCCCTCTTCCATCATGAAACCGATCGACATCAACGTCACCCCATGCGCCTTCAGCGGAATGATCGTTTTGCCATCGGGGCTGCCCGGACGTTTGTTGATCCCCATCATGCGGGGCTGCGAGGGACCGTAGATGTCGGCATCCAGCAGACCAACCTTGCGCCCCTGCCGCGCGAGGGCCACCGCAAGGTTCGACGATACAGTCGATTTGCCGACACCGCCCTTGCCAGACCCGATCGCGATGATCCGCTGGACGCCGGCGGGCTTGGTCGGACCATCCTGAGGCTTGGGATGGCCCCCGATCTTCAGACTGGGCGCGGCCGGGGCTTTGGGCGCGGGGCCGTGCGCTGTCAGCGCCACAGAGGCCTTTTCCACGCCGGGCAGCGACGCGACCAGTTTCTCCGCCGCATCGCGCAACGGGCCCATCGCCTTGGCAACCTCTGCCGAGGGTGCCTCGATCACGAAGCGGACGGTCGATCCGTCCACGGTAAGCGCCCGCACAATGTCATGCGCAACAAGGCTCTTCCCGTCCGGCAGCTTGATCCGTTCGAGAGCAGAGAGTACGTCGTCTTTCGTCAGCGGCATGGCAGTCTCCTTCAGAGGGTACAGACATCGCAGATCGCGCCGCAGGTGCAAGGGTCGAGCCTGTCGCAGCGCACGGCACGCTCGCCCTAAGTCGGATGAGCTACAGGTCAACAATACCACCTATGCGCTTGCTGCATGGCAGCATTGCAAAGTTTTTTATTGTGCGGCTGCAGCAATTAGCGCTATCAATAGGACATGAAAACAATCCTCCCGATGGTTTTCAGTTAAATACCAGAGCCTCTTACCTCCTCCCAAGAGGGTCTGATCTTTACGGCGGCGACATCTTCCTCCTCCCTGATGTCGTCGCCATTTTTTATCCAGACACATCCATCCGAATCGAAACGCCCGCACGGGGTGTTTATTTTTGCACATGGTTTCATGTAATTACGCAACGTCGCATATGCGCCTGGTGCATATCGGCTTTGCCTTCTTGAGCGTTGCGATCAGGGACGCCGTGCCTATTTCTATCCCAGACGCGACATTGAAAGACGAAAGAGAATAACATGGCATTCTACAGCGACACACACACAGCCGGCACCGCAAAACCTAGCCGCATCGCAGCAATCTTTGACACCATCAGCCTGAAGCTGCGGCAGCGCCGCGCGTACCGCCAGACCTTCAACGAGCTTTGCACGCTGCACGACCGCGACCTCGCCGATCTGGGCCTGAGCCGTGGCGACTTCCGCCGCATCTCGCGCGAAGCGGCAGAAGCGGTCAGCTAAGCCCGAAATTCCAATCCTTTCCGGGCCCTCCTCCCTTTAGGCCCGGAAGGTTCCGGCGCGGCAGAGTCTCGGTTTGCGATGACCCCGCGCCACACGCGATGTTTCCACCCTCCTCCCTTTAGGTGGATGCATCACGAATACGGCGGCTCCCTCCTCCCAGGGTGCCGCCGTTATTCGTTTCTGCCGCCGCATGTGTCCGTAAAGAGTGCTCCGTTTCGCCCCGGAGATGCGCAATCGCGGCATCAGAAAGCAAAACACGCCCCGGCCAGAAGCCCCCGACCCGCGCAGTGGCGGGGCGGAGAAGTGATATCAAATCTGCACCAGTAGCTGCGCCTGCACGCCCGACGCGTCGGCCCTGTCGAGCGCCACATAGCTTACGTGCGCGCGCCGTCCTAGAACGGTACGTCGTCCGCCGCCGACAGGAAGCGTGCGACGACCTTCTTGTCGCCCGCCTTTTCGAACGCGACTTCCAGTTTGTCACCCTCGATTCCCTGAACCGTGCCGTAGCCGAATTTCTGGTGGAACACGCGTTCGCCGATGGTGAAGCTGCTGGACGCTGTCATGTCGATGGTGATGTTCTTTGCCTCCGACGGCTGGCTGACACCGCGCTGGCCAGACCGCGCCTGAAGCCGCCGCCACCCCGGAGAGTTGTAGACGTTCGCCTCCGCCGCCTGATCGTGCAGGCTGCTGGTCGGCATCGCCGCGCCAAAGCCTCCACCGTAAAGCCCCGGCGGGGTCAGAACCTCGACGTGGTCTTCGGGAAGCTCATCGATGAAGCGCGACGGCATCGCCGACTGCCACTGCCCGAACACCCTGCGGTTCGCGACGAAGGACACGGTACAGATTTCCTCGGCCCGCGTGATGCCCACATAGGCAAGGCGGCGCTCTTCCTCCAACCCCTTGAGGCCGCTTTCATCCATTGATCTCTGCGAGGGGAAAAGGCCGTCCTCCCATCCGGGCAGGAACACGCAGGGAAATTCCAGACCCTTGGCCGCGTGCAACGTCATGATCGATACTTTTTCGCCGCCCTCTTCCTGTTCGTTGTCCATGATGAGGCTGACGTGTTCCAGAAACCCTTGCAGGTTCTCGAACTGCTCAAGCGCCTTTACCAGTTCCTTGAGGTTCTCAAGACGACCGGGGGCTTCCGGCGTCTTGTCGTTTTGCCACATGCCGGTATAGCCGCTTTCGTCGAGAATGATCTCGGCCAGTTCCATGTGGCTGACGTCTTCGTCGCCCACCATGCGGCTCCACCGGTCGATCCCGTCGATCAGCAGGCGAAGCTGTGCCGCGCCCTTGCCGCCGATGCCTGCGTGGGCCAGCAGGATGCGCGCGCCCTCGACCAGATTGGTGCCGTGTTCGCGGGCGGTGCGCTGGATCTTCTGCTGGGCCACATCGCCCAGACCCCGCTTTGGCGTGTTCACGATCCGCTCGAACGCCAGATCGTCATCGGGCGAGGTGACGACGCGGAAATAGGCCATCGCATCGCGAATTTCGAGCCGTTCGTAGAAGCGCGGCCCGCCGATCACGCGGTAGGGCAAGCCGATGGTCAGGAAACGGTCCTCAAACGCGCGCATCTGGTGCGATGCGCGCACCAGTATGGCCATCTGGTCCAGACCATAGGGCCGCAGGCCGCGCGTGCCGCGCTGCATCGCCTCGATTTCCTCGCCGATCCAGCGGGCTTCTTCCTCGCCGTCCCAATGGCCGATCAGGCGCAGTTTCTCGCCGTCCTGCGCCTCGGTCCAGAGCGTCTTGCCCAGCCGCCCCTTGTTGCCCGCGATCACACCGGACGCCGCCGCAAGGATATGGGGCGTCGAGCGGTAGTTCTGTTCCAGCCGCACCACATGGGCACCGGGGAAATCCGTCTCGAACCGCAGGATGTTGCCCACCTCGGCCCCGCGCCAGCCATAGATCGACTGGTCGTCATCGCCCACGCAACAGATGTTCTTGTGACCGCTCGCCAGCAGGCGCAGCCACAGATACTGCGCGACGTTGGTGTCCTGATATTCGTCCACGAGGATGTATTTGAACCAGCGCTGATACTGCGCCAGCACATCCTCGTGGGTCTGGAAGATCGACACCATATGCAACAGCAGATCGCCGAAGTCGCAGGCGTTGAGCTCTTTCAGGCGGGCCTGATACTGGGCGTAGATCTCGACGCCGCGATGGTTGTAGGCACCCGCATCGGCTGCCGGCACCTTGTCGGGCAGCAGCGCGCGGTTTTTCCAGTCGTCGATGATGCCCGACAGCATCCGCGCGGGCCAACGCTTGTCGTCGATCTCTTCGGCTGCGATCAACTGCTTGAGAAGGCGCAGCTGGTCATCGGTATCGAGAATCGTGAAATTGCTTTTCAGCCCGACAAGTTCGGCGTGGCGGCGCAGCAGCTTTACGCAGATGGCGTGGAATGTGCCCAGCCACGGCATGCCCTCGATCTGCTGGCCCAGCATCGCGCCGACGCGATTCTTCATCTCGCGCGCGGCCTTGTTGGTGAAGGTCACGGCAAGTATCTCGTTCGGGCGTGCCCGTCCGGTGTTCAGCAGATGCACGATTCGCGCGGTCAGCGCGCGGGTCTTGCCGGTTCCGGCCCCCGCCAGCATCAGCACCGGGCCGTCCATCTGCTCTACCGCGGCCCGCTGCGCGGGGTTCAACCCGTCCAGATAGGGCTGCGGGCGGGCCGCCATCGCGCGTGCGGACAGTGAAGCGCTCTCGAAGGCGCTGTTTTCATCAAAACTGCTCATGCACCCAAATTAACCCGATCGCACCAAAAGGAAAAGCCGCGTTCGCAATTTGTTCCGGACATCGGCAAGTTACTGGAAAGGATCTGTTTCAGGGCCGCGAAGAGCGCGCGCATCTGCCGGTCACGGGGCAACTGGACAAATCCTGCGGCCCCTGCCCTTATGCGGTCATGGACCTGCACAACCGATATCCCTCCGTCGCCGATCTGCGCAAACGTGCCAAGCGGCGCATTCCGAAATTCGTCTGGGAATACCTCGACAGCGGCACCGGAACCGAATCGACCAAGGCGCTGAACCGCACCGCATTGGACCGCATCGGGATGATGCCGTCGGTTCTGGACGGAGAGTTCACACCGGATCTGTCCACGCGGTTTCTGGGGCGCGACTATCCTGTACCTTTCGGGGTGGCCCCGATCGGGATGTCCGGCCTGATGTGGCCCGATGCCGAAGGCCACCTTGCCCGCGCCGCCGCGCGCGCCAAAATCCCCTACGCGATCTCTACCGTCGCCACCCAGAGCCCCGAGGATGTCGCCCCGCATCTGGGCGAGGCGGCCTGGTTCCAGATGTATCCGCCGCGCGTGCCGGAAGTGCGCCGCGACATGCTCAACCGCGCGCGGGACGCGGGGTTTACGGGACTGATCCTGACCGTCGACGTGCCCGTGGCCTCGCGCCGCGAACGGCAGGTCCGGTCCGGCCTGACCAATCCGCCCCGCCTGACACCGCGTCTGATGGGGCAGGTCGCGCTGCGCCCGGCCTGGGCGTGGCAGACGGCCAAGCGCGGGATGCCGCACATGCGCGGGCTGGATAAATACACAACGGCGGCGACTGCGAACCTGCCGCCGACCGCGCATATGGGGTATATCCTGCGCACCGCTCCGGGCTGGGAATACGTCGACTGGCTGCGCGAGGAGTGGGACGGCGATTTCATGGTCAAGGGCGTGATGCGCCCCGAAGACGCGAGCCGCCTGGACGGCATGGGTGTCGATGCGATCTGGGTGTCGAACCACGCGGGCCGACAGTTCGACGGCGCGCCCGCCGCAATCGATGCTCTGCCCGCGATCCGGGCGGCAACCGACAAACCGCTGATCTTCGACAGCGGGATCGAGGGCGGGCTGGACATCCTGCGCGCCATCGCCCTCGGCGCGGATTTCGTGATGCTGGGTCGCGCGTTCCACTTCGCCCTTGGTGCGCTGGGACCCAAAGGCATCGACCACCTGATCGACATTCTGGCCAAGGACATGGCGTCTAACATGGGCCAGATCGGTGCGCGCGATCTGCGCTCCCTGCCCGAGACGATCCGCCTCGACCGGCTTTGAGAGTGCGCCTATTGCGCCCTGACAGGCAGCGGCGCATCCACGAAACGCAGGCGTGAATCACCCGGCGGGAAGGGTTTTCCGTTCCCGCCCGTGGACGAGACCACAAAGCCGTCAGTCACCCGGAAATAGCGCGCGCATACCTCGCCCCCGAACTGGGAAATAAGAAGACGGGTTGTTTCCTGCAGAAATTCGCCCATTCCCCCTTCGGCGGTCACGCTCTCGATCTCGTCGGGGGCCACGCAGGTCGCGCCGTCCACGATCCGGCCCCTGCTGCGCAGGCTGACACGCTCGATCTGGCCCGACAGGCCGCGCACCGCACCGGTTTCGACCGCGACGATCCGGTTGCCCACGCGCTGCGCCTTCGACAGGGAGGCACAGCTGTTATCCGACGCGCGGTAGTCGATGCAGGCGATTTTCCCCGGATGCTCTGCGAGCATCTGCACCACTCCGACAGGCTCCCCTTTATCGAGGGTCTGCATCTTGAAAGGATCGGGCACGGTGCACCCCGCCACCGCAAGCATCGCAAGACAGGCGGCTATCGTATATTTGTTCATTGCATCACTACCCCGATGTCACCTTTCCCACCAAAAAGGATCGCTGCACCTGCGACAACCTTTTGTTTCACGCCACCCCCAATATCATGCCTGAAAAACGGGTGCGGAAATATCCATTGCGGATCATTCCCGCCCTACCCAGTCTCCCGCATTGCAGCGGGTGCAGCTTAGCGCGTAGTTTGCCTTAACGTCACTTTACCCAAAGGCCCCTCCATGACCGATTTCCGCAAGATCCTGATCGCCAACCGCGGCGAGATTGCCATTCGCATCATGCGCGCAGCCAATGAAATGGGCAAAAAGACGGTCGCGGTTTTTGCCGAAGAGGACAAGCTGGGCCTGCACCGGTTCAAGGCGGACGAAGCGTACCGCATCGGCAAGGATCTGGGACCGGTCGCCGCCTATCTCAGCATTGACGAGATCATCCGCGTGGCCAAGGAATGCGGCGCCGACGCGATCCACCCCGGCTACGGTCTGCTGTCCGAGAACCCCGATTTCGTGGATGCCTGCGCGCAGAACGGCATCACCTTCATCGGGCCCAAGGCCGAAACCATGCGCGCATTGGGCGACAAGGCCAGCGCCCGCCGCGTCGCGATCGAGGCAGGCGTGCCCGTCATCCCCGCCACCGAAGTGCTGGGCGACGATATGGCCGCGATCAAGAAAGAGGCGGCCGAGGTCGGCTATCCGCTGATGCTCAAGGCCAGCTGGGGCGGCGGCGGGCGCGGGATGCGCCCGATCCAGAACGAAGCTGAACTGGAAGAGAAAGTCCGCGAGGGCCGCCGCGAGGCCGAAGCGGCCTTTGGCAACGGCGAGGGATATCTGGAAAAGATGATCCTGCGCGCGCGCCACGTCGAGGTGCAGATCCTCGGCGATACGCACGGCGAAATCTATCACCTTTACGAACGCGACTGCTCTGTCCAGCGCCGCAACCAGAAGGTGGTGGAGCGCGCCCCCGCCCCCTACCTGACCGAAGACCAGCGTGCCGAGATTTGTGAGCTGGGCCGCAAGATCTGCGCCCATGTGAATTACGAATGCGCGGGAACCGTCGAGTTCCTGATGGATATGGAAACGGAACAGTTCTACTTCATCGAGGTGAACCCCCGCGTGCAGGTCGAACACACCGTCACCGAGGAAGTGACCGGCATCGACATCGTGCGCGCCCAGATCCTGATCGCCGAAGGCAAGACGATTGCCGAGGCCACCGGCAAGGCACGGCAGGAGGACATCACCCTGACCGGACACGCGCTGCAAACCCGGATCACGACCGAAGACCCGCAGAACAACTTCATCCCCGACTACGGACGCATCACCGCCTACCGCTCGGCGACCGGCATGGGCATCCGTCTGGACGGCGGCACAGCCTACGCGGGCGGCGTGATCACCCGCTACTACGACAGCCTGCTGACCAAGGTGACCGCCAAAGCCCCCACACCGGAAATGGCGATTGCCCGCATGGACCGCGCCCTGCGCGAATTCCGCATCCGCGGCGTCAGCACCAATATCGCCTTCGTCGAGAACCTGCTGAAGCACCCGACGTTCCTCGACAATACCTATCACACCAAATTCATCGACCAGACGCCGGAGCTTTTCCAGTTCGCCGCGCGGCGTGACCGGGGCACCAAGGTTCTCACCTATATCGCGGACATCTCCGTCAACGGTCACCCCGAGACCAAGGACAAGCCGCTGCCGGCCAAGGCGCATCGCCTGCCGATGCCCCCCGCCCAGCGGGCCGAGCCGATGATGGGCACCCGCAACCTGCTGGAGCAGAAAGGCCCGCAGGCCGTCGCCGACTGGATGAGCCAGCAGCGCCAGCTTCTGATCACCGACACGACCATGCGCGACGGCCACCAGTCGCTGCTGGCAACGCGGATGCGCAGCTTTGACATGATCAATGTGGCCCCTGCCTACTCGGCCAACCTGCCGCAGCTGTTGTCGGTCGAATGTTGGGGCGGCGCGACCTTCGACGTGGCCTACCGCTTCTTGCAGGAATGCCCGTGGCAGCGCCTGCGCGACCTGCGCGAACGCATGCCCAATATCATGACGCAGATGTTGCTGCGGGGCTCAAACGGCGTCGGCTACACCAATTACCCGGACAATGTGGTGCAGCACTTCGTGAAGACCGCCGCCGACACCGGCGTCGATGTGTTCCGCGTCTTCGACAGCCTCAACTGGGTCGAGAACATGCGCGTCGCGATGGATGCGGTGCTCGACAGCGGCAAGGTCTGCGAAGGGACGATTTGCTATACCGGCGACATCTTCGACCCCGACCGCGCGAAATACGATCTGAAGTACTACGTCAAGATGGGCAAGGATCTGCGCGACGCCGGGGCGCATGTACTGGGCCTCAAGGATATGGCGGGTCTGCTGAAGCCCGCACAGGCACGACAGCTGGTTCGGGCGCTGAAATCCGAAGTCGGGCTGCCGATCCACTTTCACACCCACGACACGGCGGGGATCGCCTGTGCGACGATCCTTGCGGCCAGTGAGGCAGGCGTCGACGCTGTCGACTGTGCCATGGACGCGCTGTCCGGCAACACCTCGCAGGCCACTCTCGGTTCCGTGGTCGAGGCACTGCGCCACACCGACCGCGACACCGGTCTGGACATGCGCGCCGTGCGCGAGATTTCCGACTACTGGGAAGAGGTGCGCAACCAGTACCGCGCCTTCGAGACCGGCATGCAGGCGCCCTCCTCCGAGGTCTATCTGCACGAGATGCCCGGCGGGCAGTTCACCAACCTCAAGGCGCAGGCCGCGTCATTGGGGCTGGAGGAACGCTGGCCCGAGGTCGCGCGCACCTACCACGACGTGAACCTGATGTTCGGCGATATCGTGAAGGTCACGCCTTCGTCGAAAGTGGTGGGCGACATGGCCCTGATGATGGTCAGCCAGGGCCTCACGCGCGCGCAGGTCGAGGATCCCGCAACCGACGTCAGCTTTCCCGACAGCGTCATCGACATGATGCGCGGCAATCTCGGCCAACCCCCTGGCGGCTTTCCCGACGGTATCGTCAAGAAAGTGCTGAAGACCGAGACGCCCAATGTCGAACGCCCCGGCAAGCACCTCGCCCCGGTCGACCTTGAAGCGACCCGCAAGGAGCTTTCGGACAAGCTCGACGGTGCCAAGATCGATGACGAGGATCTGGCGGGCTACCTGATGTATCCGAAGGTCTACATCGATTATATGGCACGCCACGAGACCTACGGGCCCGTGCGTACCCTGCCCACGCCCGTCTTCTTCTACGGAATGGAACCGGGCGAAGAAATCTCGACCGAGATCGACCCCGGCAAGACGCTGGAAATCCGGCTTCAGGCGGTGGGCGAGACCAACGAAGACGGTGAGGTGAAGGTGTTCTTCGAACTCAACGGACAGCCGCGCGTGATCCGGGTTCCCAACCGCATGGTCAAGGCAACGACCCAGTCGCGGCCCAAGGCGGAGGTCGGCAATACCGATCACGTCGGCGCCCCGATGCCCGGCGTTGTCGCAACCGTCGCGGTCAGCGCGGGCCAGAAGGTGAAACAGGGCGATCTGCTGCTGACCATCGAGGCGATGAAGATGGAAACCGGCCTGCACGCCGAACGCGACGCGACGGTCAAGGCGGTCCATATCACCCCCGGTGCCCAGATCGACGCAAAGGATCTGCTGGTCGAGCTTGAGTAACCCCGCCGCCGGACGCCACGCGCCCATCTGCAACGCACAACGAAGCACTCCGCGGCCACTCTGGCCGCGGTTGGCGCGGCACCCTTTTTCGCGCCAAGCCGCCAGGCGGCCTATCGCTTTCTCGGACTGCGAAAAGCCCCCGATCCCTGCTCCGACACCGGTGGCGATGGTCCAACATCCGCTCCGCGCGCTATCGGCGAAAAATTTTGCCGGCTTTGCGAAATTCCCTCTTGCGGCCTCCGGTCGTGGCAGCTAAATCAGCCCCACTAACGGATGCGGGCGTAGCTCAGGGGTAGAGCATAACCTTGCCAAGGTTAGGGTCGGGCGTTCGAATCGCCTCGCCCGCTCCAGTTAGAAACCGGGACCCCACCGGTTTACCGCAAGGCCGCCTTCGGGCGGCCTTTCGCGTCTCCGGGGGCCGCGTGATCAGAGCGAGGACTCGGGCGCACGCGCCGCGCCCGCCCCTGCCGGACTGGACTGCATCGGAATTTCAGTTGATCGGAAAGCGCTTCAGACAGCCCGGCGCGTTGCGCTGGTAGTCTTCGAGCGTGGCGTCCACGTCGCGCCGGTCGCGCATGATTTCCATCGCGCGCTTTTTCTCGGGCCAGCTTCCGGAGACATGGCGTTCGAGAATCAGGATACTGATCCCCACGAGGATGTCTTTCTCCTCGCTGGTCATCAGCCCCGCCCGCCCCAGCGTCACCCCCGTCAGCGCCATCATGTTCGCACAGCGCAGGGCCGCGGCCTCGGACCCCTCGTAGACGCGCTGCGGGGCCGCGAGAGCGGGAAAGCCCAGCACCGCGCAAACTGCGAGCGTCACAAGCCGCATCAAAAGACCTTGAACGTCATGGTCGTCAGCGAGCGTTCGATGCCTTCGATATCGAGCAGATTGTCGTTGATATAAACGCCCACGTCCTCACCCTTGGGGATATAGACCTTCATCAGAAGGTCGAAATCGCCCGATGTGGAATAGAGTTCGGAATGGATTTCACGCAGGGCGATCGCCTCGGCAACGCGGTAGGTCGAACCGGGACGGCAGCGGATCTGGATAAAGACGCAAGTGGACATGTCAAAGCTCCGGCGGATGATACCGCCACGCTGTCACGAAGGCCGCCGCGCCGCAACCCAAAGCGGCTCTTGGCCCGCATGGCTGCGATGGTATAAGAGCGCCGAGACACAAAGGAAAATCGCCATGCGCAGCGCCAGCATCACCCGCAAGACCGCGGAAACGGACATCAGCGTCGATATCAATCTCGACGGCAGCGGCACCTACGACAACCGCACCGGCGTCGGCTTCTTCGACCACATGCTCGACCAGCTGTCGCGGCACGCGCTGATCGACATGACCGTGCGCTGCGAGGGCGATTTGCACATCGACGACCACCACACCGTCGAGGATGTCGGCATCGCTCTCGGACAGGCGCTGAGCGAGGCGGTCGGCGACAAGCGCGGCATCACCCGCTACGGCAGCTGTCTGCTGCCCATGGACGACGCGCTGGTGCGCGCGGCGCTCGATCTGTCGGGCCGGCCCTTTCTGGTGTGGAACGTCGATCTGCCCACGGCCAAGATCGGCAGTTTCGACACGGAACTCGTGCGCGAGTTCTTTCAGGCGTTTTCGACCCACGGGGGCATCACCCTGCACGTTGACCAGCTTCACGGTCTGAACAGCCACCACATTGCCGAGGCCGCGTTCAAGGCGGTGGCGCGGGCACTGCGCGACGCGCTGGAAAGCGATCCGCGCAAGTCGGATGCGATCCCCTCGACCAAGGGCAGCCTCTGATGCTTACGGCGATCATCGATTACGAAAGCGGCAACCTGCATTCCGCCCACAAGGCATTCGAACGCATGGCGCGCGAAGTGGATGCAGGCGAGGTTGTCGTGACATCCGACGCCGATGTTGTCGCCTCAGCCGACCGTATCGTATTGCCCGGCGACGGGGCGTTTCCGGCCTGCATGGCCGCGCTTAAAGGCACCGGAGGGCTCTTCGAGGCGATGACCGATGCGGTCGAAAACCACGGCCGCCCGTTTCTGGGCATCTGCGTCGGGATGCAGCTGATGGCCAGCATCGGGCGCGAATACGAAGATACGGAGGGCCTCGACTGGATCGCGGGCGAGGTGACGCGCATCACCCCTGCCGATGCGTCACTGAAAGTGCCGCATATGGGGTGGAACGATCTTATCATCGATGCGCCGCACCCGGTTTTCGACGGGATTGCCACGGGCGATCATACCTATTTCGTGCACAGCTATCACATGGCCGTCGAAAAACCGGCGGAACGTCTGGCCCATGTGGATTACGCCAGCGACGTCACGGCGGTGATCGGTCGCGCCAACATGATCGGGATGCAGTTCCACCCCGAGAAAAGCCAGACAACCGGCCTGCGGATGATCGCGAACTTTTTGCGCTGGCGCCCCTGAACGCTGCGGGCGCGGAACATCCCTGCCCCGCGCCCGCTTTCGTCCTGCCGCAGCCGGATCTACTTCACCCGGCTCCAGGTCTGTTTCTTGCAGATCGGCCCGATGCAGCCTGAAACGGCAAGCGTGTTGCCAGACAGGCTCATCTTCGACTTGTAGGTCTTGCCGGTCGACGGCTGCCAGATCTTGCCGCTCTTGTAGTCGCCCCCGCCGGCGGGCTGCATGTCCCAGACCAGCTGCTTGCCGATGTTCTCGGACTTGTATTCCCCCGAACTGTTGAAGGTGCGCGCAATCACCCCGCAGATCGATGCACCGCAGGGGCTCATCTTGACGTGGGCATAGGCGCCATCGTCCACTTCGGTCTTCCAGATGCCTTCCGCCGGATCGGCCCAGGCCGCGCCTGCCAGACCCAGCGCCAGCGCCGCGGGAACCATTACTCGTTTCATAGGTTTCCTCCCTCTTCTCGAGGCCAAGCATGATACAGACCTGCGCGTTCTGGCAAGCATGACGTGACGGCGCGTTGCGCCCGCGCCGAAACCGTGCAAAACCCCGGTCATTCAACTGTCCAAGGGCTGCGCCATGATCCTCTTCCCCGCAATCGACCTGAAGGACGGACAAGCCGTCCGCCTTGTACACGGCGATATGGACCGCTCGACCGTCTTCAACGACGATCCCGCGGCTCAGGCCCAGACATTCGTGGATGCGGGATGCACGTGGTTGCATCTGGTCGACCTCAACGGCGCCTTCGCCGGAGAGCCGGTGAACGCCGCCCCGGTCGAAGCAATTCTGAAGCGCTGCAAGGTCCCCGCCCAGCTCGGCGGCGGCATCCGCGACATGGCGACGATCGAACGCTGGCTCGACCGCGGCCTCGCGCGCGTCATCCTCGGGACCGTCGCCGTGGAAAATCCCGCGCTGGTGCGCGAGGCCGCCCGCGCCTTTCCCGGCAAGGTCGCCGTCGGCATCGACGCCCGCGAGGGCCGTGTCGCAACCAAGGGATGGGCCGAGGAAACCGACGTCATCGCCACCGACCTCGCAAGGTCTTTCGAGGACGCGGGCGTGGCCGCGATCATCTATACCGACATCCTGCGCGATGGCGCGATGGGCGGGCCGAACATCGATGCCACCGCCGATCTCGCGCGTGCTGTATCGATTCCCGTCATCGCCTCGGGCGGTGTCTCCTCTCTGGACGATCTCAAGGCCCTCGATGCCACCGGCGTGATTGCTGGCGCGATTTCGGGCCGCGCCCTCTATGACGGGGCCATCGATCTGCGCGAGGCACTGGCTGCATTGCGCGACTGAATCTCCATTTTGCCCCTAAACTCATGCGGGCCTCGGCCCGCTCCCCCGCTTGCCCCGCGCCGCCTGTCCCACTAGAAGAACGCCATGCTCAAAACCCGTATCATCCCCTGTCTCGATGTTGCCGACGGCCGTGTCGTCAAAGGCGTGAACTTTGTCGGACTGCGCGATGCGGGGGATCCGGTCGATGCCGCGATTGCCTACGACGCCGCCGGCGCGGACGAGCTGTGCTTTCTGGATATCCACGCCACCCATGAAAATCGCGGCACCATGTTCGATCTCGTGCGGCGCACCGCCGAGCATTGCTATATTCCGCTGACCGTGGGCGGCGGCGTGCGCACCGCTGCAGATGTGCGTGCCCTGCTGCTGGCCGGCGCCGACAAGGTCAGCTTCAACTCCGCCGCCGTGGCCAACCCCGATGTGGTGGCGCAGGCGGCAGACCAGTTCGGCAGCCAGTGCATCGTTGCCGCCATCGACGCGAAAACCGTGGCCCCCGGCCGCTGGGAAATTTTCACCCACGGCGGGCGCAAACCCACGGGCATCGATGCGGTCGAATTCGCCTGCACCATGATGGAGCGTGGCGCGGGCGAGATCCTGTTGACCTCGATGGACCGCGACGGCACGAAATCGGGCTTCAACCTCGGCCTGACCCGCGCGATCTCGGACGCGGTCTCGGTCCCGGTGATCGCATCGGGCGGTGTCGGCACGCTTGACCATCTTGTTGAGGGCGTGACCGAAGGCGGCGCCTCTGCCGTGCTGGCCGCGTCGATCTTCCACTTCGGCGAATTCACCATACAGGAGGCCAAGCAGCACATGGCCGCCGCAGGCATCCCCATGAGGCTCGCATGACGCTCGACGATTTGTACGATACGATCCTCTCCCGCAAGGATGCCGCCCCCGACAGCAGCTGGACCGCACAGTTGTTGGCCAAGGGCCCCGAAAAATGCGCCGAGAAATTCGGCGAGGAAGCCATCGAGGCGATCATCGAGGCGGTGCGCGACGACAAGCCCGCGCTGACCTCGGAAGCTGCCGATGTGCTCTATCATCTGCTGGTGATGCTGGCCGCGCGTGATGTGCCGCTGTCTGACGTGCTGGCCGAACTCGCCCGCCGCCAGTCACAATCGGGCCTTGCGGAAAAAGCGTCGCGCTAGGCTCCTCTTCTGCAGGCTATAATCGCCGGGGTGCCTGTGCCCCGGCAGGAACGCACTTTGCCCCCTGCCGCTGCGCCAAGGCGTTGACGCTAGAGCTTGCTTGATATCACGCCCGTCGCGAAACCGCCCATGCGCAACTCGCCGAACAGGCGCTGGTATTCGATTTTCGGACAGCGGTTCTGGATCACGTCGATCCCCTTGGCTTCTGCCTGCGCTGCGGCTTCGTCATGGCTCACGCCGATCTGCATCCATATCGTTTTCAGATCAGGCAGGACCTCCAGCGCACGCTCGACAATGGGCGGCACCGCGTCGGAGCGGCGGAAGATATCGACCATATCGACCGGCCCTTCGATCTGGTCCAGATCGGCCACCACAGTCGCGCCGAAAAGCGTCTCGCCCGCGATACCGGGATTGACCGGCACCACGTCGAATCCCTTGAGCTTGAGATACCGCGCCACGTAATAGCTGGGCCGGACAGGGTTTTGCGACACGCCGACCACCGCGATCCGTTTGGTGCGGTTCAAGATCTGTTTGAGATAGGCGTCTGAATACTGCATGGGAAGGAATCTACAGTCTTGGGCTGCCTTGGCAATCCACCGATTTCCCCGCTCGGACCAGCGTGCGGATCAGTCGAAAATATCCTCAACGATATCAAACGCTTCCGATGCGATCTTTTTCCAGATGCTTTTGCGCTTTTTTTGCCGCTTCGGCGGGCTGTGCCTGGCCTCGGGCAAGGACCGCAGCCGCGCGGGGGTCTGGTGGCTGACAGCACGGGGCGCTTGGGTCTCGCGCGGGATCGCCTTCATCTGCCGCAGGGGCGCGCCGCAGCTGCCGCAAGTCAGCGTGTGATGCCCGCGATCCAGCTTGAGCACCGACCGCGTGCCACAGTGGCAGCAGGTCGCGATTTTCGTGGACTGTTGAATAAGACTGCTCCGTCAGCGATGCGCCCGGGATGCATATAGGGCGATGGCGGCCGCATTTGAAACGTTGAGCGATCCGAAACTGCCGCCTGCGTCAATCCGCACCAGCTGGTCGACGGTCTCGCGGGTCTTTTCGCGCAGGCCCGGCCCTTCGGCCCCCAGAACCAGTGCGACAGCACGGTCGCGCCGGCCCTCCAGCGCGGTTTCGATCGTCTGTTCGGCCTCCCCGTCCAGACCCAGCACCAGATATCCCATGTCCTGAAGGCTGCGGATACCTTCGGCCAGATTGCGGATGCGCAGATAGGGCTGACGTTCCAGCGCACCCGAGGCTGTCTTGGCCAGCGCCCCCGTTTCGGGGGCCGAGTGGTGCTTGGTGCCGATCACGGCCGACGCCCCCATCACCTCTGCCGAGCGCAGGATCGCACCGACGTTGTGAGGGTCCGTCACACGGTCCAGCATGACGACACGGGGGGCCGCGTCCCCGATGCACACGTCTTCAAGCCGCCCCCAGTCCAGCGGCTTGACCTCGAGCACGGCGCCCTGATGCACGGACCCCTGATCGATCGGCGGGCGAAACTTGCGCGGGTCGACGACTTCGGGCTCGATCCCGGCGGCCGCGATCGCATCTTCCAGCTTGGCCTGCGCATTCGGCGTCACCATGAGGTGCAGCTTTTCGCGTGCCGGATTCGACAAGGCGTCGCGCACAGCATGCAGACCGAATAGCCACAGCGTCTCGCGCGCGTCGGCTTTGCGCGCCTGCTCCTTCTCGACGACCCATTTTGGCTTTTTCATCTTCCGGCCTCGCATCTTTCGTATCTCGCCCGTCTATCCCGCCGCGCGGAACAAGCCAAGGGGAACGCTGTTTCGCCGCCGTTGCGCAGCCGCGAAACAGCCGTGCGAAACCACGGTGAAATCAGCGGATTTAGGTGTTGACGCCCTCTGGCCCCGCAGGTAATCAACGCGCCAGTGGGCGACAGGCCGCAAGGTGTGGCAGGGGACTGTAACTCCCTCGCGGAGACGCACGCCTGGTTCGATTCCAGGGTCGCCCACCACTTTCACTCCAGTTCAGACCCAATTGACGGCGCACCAGCCCCCCGGCAAAGGTATCTGCCTCGCGACCGGTCCCGACACGCGAAAATCCCCACCCGTCGTGCGGATGGGGGCGTGATTTTCTTCGCTGAGAGACGCCTCAGACGGCCAGTTCGTCCAGCACTTCTTCGCCGGCGGCATCGAGATCCTTCAGCTGGTCGTCGTCGATCGGCTGAAGCAGGGGAATGCCGGCAAGGTATTCGACATCGTACTGGCCTTTGCAGTCATCCTCTTCGACCGGGACACCTTCACAGGCGGTGACCTCGATATTGTCGATATAGATGTCTTCGTTGCTCGCAGAGATGTCCGAAACGAACCGAAATGTCACATCGCCCTTCGCCTCGTCCAGCACGCCACCGGTGTATTCCAGCGATGTGTAATGGCCTTCGATGGTGTTGCCGGTTTCGGAGCCGACCAGCTTGGTGCCGGCATCGTTCACGCGGAACTCGTCGAGCAGCGTCCATTCCCCGTCGCCCAGCTGCACTTCCAGCCGCAGGCTATCGGCCATCGAGCCGCTGTTTTCGAAGTTACCGGCACAGCCGACCATCGCATCGAAGGAGATGGAGGTCGGGCCTTCGCTCTGGATCGTCTCGAGTTGCAGCGTCCCGTCACGGCATCCATCCGTGTTGAGGTCACCGTACCATGTATCCACCGCCCATTGGTCGCTGCTGGCAATGGCATCGCTGTCTGTCGGCGCGTGGATACCGTCGAAGCTTTCGGACAGGACGACCTTCGGATCGCTGCACAGATCGTCGCCGGTAACGGTCTCTTCGCAGGCGGTGATTTCGACGTTGTCGATCTTCATCCATTCGTCCGATGCGGTCAGATCGGACACGAAACGGAACTGGACGCTTTCCTGGGCGGTGTCGAGGATTCCGCCCTCGTAGGTCACCTGACCGGGATGGTTGCCGAAGGACTGGCCGGTTTCGGAGCCCACGATCGCGGTGCCCGCATCGTTGACCTGAAACTCGTCGAGCAGTACCCATTCGCCGCCGTCGAGGCTGACTTCGACGCGCAGGCTGTCTTCGCCCCAGCCGGAGTTCTCGAACAGGCGGGTGTCATGGACGTTGGCATCGAACGTCAGTGTCGCGGCCCCGTCGGTGGGCACTGCCTTCAGTTCCAGCACGCCTTCGTTGTGGCTGTTGGTGACCAGCTTGCCCCATGCCGCGGCCCAGTTTGTCTGGCCTTCGACCAGTTCGGACTGCTCGGGTTCGTAGAGGCCGTCGAAATCGTCGGAAACGGACGTTTCGACGCAGACCACATTGGTGCCGCCCTCCACTTCCTCGGAGGCGGTGACAGAGAGGTTGTCGATCTTGATCCATTCGTCGGATGCCGTCACATCGGACACGAAGCGGAACTGAACGTCGGATTCCGCCGTGTCCAGAATGCCGCCCGAATAGGTGATGCCACCCGGCGTATTGCCGAAGGACTGGCCGGTTTCGGACCCTACGATCGCGGTGCCCGCATCGTTGACCTGGAATTCGTCGAGCAGAACCCAACCGGTGCCGTCGATGTTCACTTCGACGCGCAGGCTGTCTTCGCCCCAGCCCGAATTCTCGAACAGATGCGTGTCGTGGACATTGGCGTCAAAGCTCAGGGTGACGGGACCGTCCGTCGGCACGGTCTTCAGCGCCAGCACACCTTCGTTGTAGCTGTTGGTGACAAGCTTGTCCCACGCCACGGCCCAGTTCGTGGGCCCGTCGATGGCGGCGGATTGCTCGGGCTCGTGAATGTCGTCGAAGTTTTCGAACAGGACTTCCTTGCTGACAAGTACGGGATCACCGCCGTCCGGCCCGCCCGCGCCGCCGGTTGTCAGAACCTGACCGTTGCCACCGTCGCTGTCGACCACCACCGCAAAGCTGTCGGCGTCGAGATCGGCAATCGTCATGGGACCGTTATCGGAGAACAGGGTAAAGCTGGCCTGGTTCACCACACCTTCGGTCGTGTCGGCAACCGTACCGAACTGGAGGCCGACATCGTACTGGTCTGCGACCTGCGCCCCGTTCGACAGCGTATCCACGGCGTCGACCGCCGCCTGAATGCCCGTCACCGGCGCAAAGATCGAGCCTGCGTTGGCGTCGGGAAAGAAGTTCAGGCTGTCCAGCGTGCTGTCGTCGGACAGGTTGAAGAAGACGCCGTCTACATCAAGCACATCCACAGCAGGATCGGCCGGACCGACAACCACGAAGAGCGTGCCGGTTCCTGTTTCGGTGATCGTGACCTTCGCCTGAGGATCACACCCGAGAATGAATGAAATGGATGGTTTTTCGGTCATTGTTCGCGTCCCAATAGAGAAATGGTTTTGCAATCCATACGCCGACAAGCACGACCCAGCCGAGAGAAAATCGCAATTGCGCCACAATACGGACACAATCGCGCGGCTCCCGCCCCAATTGGACAGGATTTTTACGAATTGGATTTTCCAGACAGGAAACAATTCGCGATAAATTAACCAATTGTTCTCCGCTTTATTCCAACCCATTCCGGGCCCGAACGAATCACGCAAGCGCGATCACGCAGGGGTTAGGACGGTCTTCGCCAGTGCCTTTGCCGATGGCTTTCGAAATGCGTTCTTTCAAAACCAAAGCCGCCCTTTATACTGCCGGGAAAAAATTCAGCGGGCGCAGTGCTGAAGCGCATGAGGAAGAGTATGGCACCCAGATCGGCGGCAGAACGATCCTTCAACGTGGTGGTTGTCGGACAGCACGGACGCCTGGCCTATGAGGCGCTGATATTCGTGGCGAGCCTGCGGGCGATGTCCCCCGATTTCGAGGGCCGCATCCTGATCGCGGAACCGCAGGAGGGACCGCTGTGGCCCAAGGATCCGACCATTCGCGCAGAGGACGTGCGCGAGACGCTGATCGCGCTCGGCGCCGAATTCGTCCCCTTCGAGGCGCGCCATTTTGGGGCGAAATACCCCTACGGCAACAAGATAGAAATGCTGCTGGCCCTGCCCGAGGGGGAGCCCTTCGTCTTTTTCGATACCGATACGCTGATTACCGGCGATCTCGCGGCGGTGCCCTTCGATTTCGACCGTCCCACCGCGTCGCTGCGGCGCGAAGGGACGTGGCCCGAGCCGCAGCTTTACGGACCCGGGTACACGGGCCTTTGGAAATCGCTCTACGACAAGTTCGGTCTCGATTTCGAAAGCTCGCTGGACCTGTCGCAGCCCGACGAATACTGGCGGCGGTATCTCTATTTCAACGCGGGCTTTTTCTTCTACCGCTGCCCCCGCGTCTTCGGGCAGCGGTTCCTGGAATACGCGCTTGCGATCCGCAACGCCCCGCCGGTCGAACTCTGCGCCCAGAGCTTTGATCCTTGGCTCGACCAGATCGCACTGCCGCTGGTCATCCACAGTCTGGGTGGCGGGCGCGATACCCTCCCCGAGGGTCTGATCGACGGGTCGGTCAGCTGCCACTACCGGATGCTGCCGCTGCTCTACGCCCGCGAGAGCGACCGCACCGTCGAGGTTCTGGAAGCGGTCACAGCCCCCAACAAGTTCAAGAAGGTCCTCAAGGGCTACGACCCGATCAAGCGGATGATCTATCAGGGGCGCGGCCAGAAGGCGCGCGCGCTGTTCGACCGCGAGAACCTGCCGCGCAAGGAACAGGCGATCCGCAACCGCCTGAAGTCCAACGGTTATTGGATGCGCTAGGCGCAACCGCCGGTCAAGGCGGCCCGCGCGCGCCCGATAATCGCCATTGAGGCATCCTTGCTTTCGACCTAACCTCCGCGGAAATCTGTTCTTGAGGAGGATACAATGACAGACGGCCCCACATACGGTTTCGACACCCTGCAAATTCACGCCGGCGCACGCCCCGATCCGGCCACCGGCGCACGGCAAACGCCGATCTACCAGACCACGGCCTATGTCTTTCGCGACGCGGACCACGCGGCGGCGCTGTTCAACCTTCAGGAAGTCGGATTTATCTATTCGCGCCTGACCAACCCGACGGTCGCGGTGCTTCAGGAACGCATTGCCACGCTCGAGGGCGGCGTTGGCGCGGTCTGCTGTTCCTCCGGCCACGCGGCGCAGATCATGGCGCTTTTCCCGATCATGGGACCGGGCAAGAATATCGTCGCCTCGACACGCCTCTACGGCGGCACGGTCACGCAGTTCAGCCACACGATCAAGCGCTTCGGCTGGGAATGCAAATTCGTGGACTTCGATGATCTTGAAGCCGTCAAGAACGCGATCGACGAGAACACGCGCGCGGTGTTCGGCGAGGCGATTGCCAACCCCGGCGGCTATATCATGGACGTGCGCGCCATCGCGGACATCGCCGATGCGGCAGAGATCCCGCTCATCATCGACAACACCACGGCGACCCCCTACCTCGTGCGGCCCATCGAACACGGCGCGACGCTGGTCGTGCATTCGACGACAAAGTACCTGACGGGCAACGGCACCGTCACCGGTGGCTGCATCGTGGATTCGGGCAAATTCGACTGGTCCGCGAACGACAAGTTCCCGTCGCTCAGCCAGCCCGAGCCTGCCTATCACGGCCTGAAGTTCCACGAAACCTTCGGCCCGCTGGCCTATACGTTCCACGGCATCGCGATCGGCCTGCGTGACCTTGGCATGACGATGAACCCGCAGGCGGCGCACTATACCCTCATGGGCACCGAAACCCTTTCGCTGCGCATGGATCGCCACGTCGAGAACGCCGAGAAGATCGCCAAATGGCTCGAGGCGGATGACCGCATCGACTATGTGACCTACGCGGGTCTTGAATCCTCGCCCTATTTCGAGCGCGCCAAGAAGGTCTGCCCCAAAGGCGCGGGCGGGCTGTTCACCTTTGCGGTCAAGGGCGGCTACGACGCCTGCGTCAAGCTGGTGAATGCGCTTGAAGTGTTCAGCCACGTGGCGAACCTCGGCGATACGCGGTCGCTGATCATCCACTCCGCCTCGACCACCCACCGCCAGCTGACCGCCGAGCAGCAGGAAGCGGCAGGCGCAGGCCCGTCCGTTGTGCGTGTCTCGATCGGGACCGAGGATGCGGACGACCTTATCGCCGATCTGGATCAGGCGCTTTCCAAGGCCGTCGCCTGACCCCTCGGGCCCCCGATCTGCGGCAGACCGCTGATCCGTGCCTCGCGTCTTTTCACGCGGGGCACGGTGCACTATCCTGAGTGCACGAAGTTGTTGGTTAACCGCACCCGTGATAAAGGCATGGCATGAAGCCTAATTTTGCTCTTTCCCTGTCGTTCGAAGGCATCCAGCTGCTGCACCGCGCCGCAGGCGGCTGGAGGGAGGTTGGCGAGGTCAGCGTCTCTTCGGACGATCTCGCGGCAGAGCTGGCCGTTCTGCGCAAGACCGCCGTCAGCCTCGAACCCGGCGGTCTTCGGTCGAAGCTCGTGATCCCCGCGAGCCAGATCAAATACCTGACCATCGAAACGCCCGGCCTGTCCACGCAGGCACGGCGCAAGGAAGCCGCGAAAGCGCTCGAAAACGCCACCCCCTACGAGGTCGAAGATCTGGCGTTCGACATCTCGCAGGACGGGCCGCTGACCCATGTCGCGGCTGTTGCCCGCGAAACCCTTTCGGAGGCGGAAGGGTTCGCGCAGGAACACCGTTTCCACCCGGTCAGCTTTGTGGGCATGCCCGAAGACGCACCCTATCTGGGCGAGCCGTTTTTCGGCAGGACGAAAGCAGCGGACGATCTGCTGGAAGACGGCGAAGAGGTGGAACCGGACGGTATAGCCGTCGTTGTGGTCGGCAAGATCGACCCCGCCGCGCTGACAGCTGCGGCCTCGACGGAAACCGGCGCAGAAGCCCCGGACAACGATCCAACGGTCGCGGGTCAGGATCCCTCCGACAACGCGCACGAAGCCGAGACAGAAAAACCGGACGAGGCCCCCGCACAAACAGCCGCGACACCGCCCTCGCCCGCCGAAGACGCGCCTGAAGCCGCACCTTCGGGCAAAGCGGCGGATCAAAAACCGTCTTCAGATGCGGATACCGTGCCGGACGAACCGCCCCTGCCCGCCTTCGCCGACCGCAGCCTGACGGCGCAGGAACTGGCCGATGATCCGTTGGAGGACGCACCGAAGGTCGCGCCCCGCCCCGATACCGCGCCCAAAGCATCGCCAGCGCAGCCTTCCGCGCGCTCCGACAAGGCCGCTGCGGCTCCGGTCGCGGCGCTTCAGCCGCAGTCGAAGGGGGATGCGCCCCTCGCGCCGGCCCCGAAGAAACCCACACTTTCTGCCGCGCGCGCCGTTTCTGCGCCGGCGGCGGCACCCGCCGTGGGCTTTGCGAGCCGCCGCGCACCACAGCCCGCGACGCGCACGGGCAAAGCAGCGGCACCGCGGATCACACCGCAGCCCGACAGCAGCTCCCTGACGCAAACGCCGCCCCCCGACGAAGAGCCGGTCGCCGCGCCCGCAAACAAGAAAGGCGGCTTTCTGAGCCGTCGCAAGCCCCGCAAGGGGGCCGCCGCACCGGTCCCTGCCCCCGCGAACAGGCTGCCCGCAGCCAGCAGCGAGGAGGAGCGGATGACCGTCTTCGGTGCGCGCGCTGCGGACATCGGCGGCAAACCGCGTTTCCTTGGCCTGATCATGACCGTGATCCTGCTGGTCTTCCTCGCCGGTGTCGCGGCCTGGGCGGCGGTGTTCCTCGATGACGGGATCGCAAGCCTCTTCGGCGGCGACCGCGACCGTGCGGTGGCCTCCGCCCCCGAGAACCAGATCACCCCCGAGGTGATCCGCGTCCCGGATGACAACCAGGATACGACCACCCCCACCGCCGAGGGCACGCAGGTTGCAGCACTCGATCCCGTTCTCTCCGCCTCCGAGACCGCGACAGTCGATGCCGCCCTTGCTCCGCGCGCCGAACCGGAGCTGCCGGTCATCAGCGAACAGGAAGCCGCGGCGCGATACGCCGTCAGCGGCATCTGGCCCCTTGCGCCGCGTGATGTTCCGGGCCGGCCCGAGCTGGACCAGCGTCCGGTTTTCCAGATCGGGATCGACGGCAGCAGCGGCGCGACAGACGCGATCGCACTGCAAAACCCCGAAGCATTCGATACGGACCTGACGCTGGCCTCGATCCCCTCACCGCCGCCCTTCGGGCAAAGCGCGCGGATCGGCGATGACGGGTTGATCGTGCCCACCGACAGCGGCGTTGTGGCACCGGGAGGCTATACGCTCGTCGCCGCCAGCCCACCGGTCAAGCCACCGCTGCCGCCGACACGCTTCGCTGAGGACCCGGAAGAGGACGCAACCGCCGCCGAAGATACGCCCGCGCCGCTGCTGGCCGCGTTCCGGCCCACGCAGCGGCCCACCGGGCTGGCAGAGACAACCGAACGCGCCCAGCTGGGTGGTGTGACATTCTCGGAACTTGCCGCTTTCCGCCCGTCGCTGCGCCCCCGGTCGCTGCAGGAACGCGCGGATGAAGAGCGCGAGCAGGCGAAGGCCGACGAAGAGGCGCGCGCACGCGCCGCGGCAGAAGCGGCAACAGCGGCAGCGGCTGCCGCGCTTGCCCTGCCGCCCGCCGCAGAAGCCCCCGCCATCGAAAACGCCACCCGTTTTGCCACGACCCAGTCCCGGCGGCCCGACACACGGCCACGCAATTTCGACCGGATCGTGGCCAAGGCCCAGCGCGCCCAACCGCCACGCGAGACCCAAGTGGCAACTGCCGCCGCCGTGGCACCGCGCGCTGTCGCCCCCAAGATCCCGTCGAAAGCATCCGTGTCCAAAGCGGCAACCGTCAAGAACGCGATCAACCTGCGCCAGGTGAACCTGATCGGAGTCTACGGAAAACCGTCGAGCCGCCGGGCCTTGGTGCGTCTGTCCAACGGCCGCTACAAGAAGGTGCGCGTTGGCGACGCGATCGACGGCGGGCGCGTCTCGGCAATCGGGAACGACGAATTGCGCTATACCAAGCGGGGCCGCAACGTCGTGCTGAAAATGCCGAAAGGCTGATACCGCCTTCCGGCCCCAACTCCTGACATCATCGGGCAAAGAAAAACGCGGGGCGCGCGCTCCTTTGCACCCCGCGTTCCGGTATTGTGACGTGACGCGACCGCCGCAGCGCCGGATTACTCCGTCGCCAGTTCGCCGCTGTCGATCTGCTCTTGCTCGATACTCTCGAACAGTGCCTTGAAATTGCCTTCGCCAAAGCCGTCATCGCCTTTGCGTTCGATGAATTCAAAGAAGATCGGACCGATCACGGTCTTCGAGAAAATCTGCAGCAGGATCTTCGTTTCTGCGCCGTCCACCACGCCTTCTCCGTCGATCAGGATGCCGTGTTTGCGCATCCGGTCCAGCGGTTCCTGATGGCCCGTGACGCGGTCCTTGCTGAGCTCGTAATAGGTGTCAGGTGGCGCAGGCATGAACCGCAGCCCCCGCTCCGCAATCGCATCTGTCGCGTCGTAGATGTCGCGCGCGCCCACGGCGATATGCTGGATACCCTCGCCGTTGTATTTCTTGAGATAGGCAACGATCTGCCCCGTCTCGCCCCGGTCTTCGTTGATCGGGATGCGGATACGGCCGCAGGGCGATGTCAGCGCGCGGCTGAACAGGCCGGTAAACTTGCCCTCGATATCGAAGAAGCGGATTTCACGGAAGTTGAACAGATCACCGTAGAATTTGAACCACTTATCCATGTTCCCCTTGAACACATTGTGCGTCAGGTGGTCGAGGTAGTAGAACCCCACGCCCTCGGGCTTTGACGTGGCGATCCAGTCATATTCCCAGTTGTAGGGGGATGTGTCGTAATACTGGTCCACGAAATACAGAAGCGACCCGCCGATCCCCTTGATCGCGGGCACGTCCAGAACCTTGCCGCCGCCCTTGTATTCCTCGGCCCCGTTGGCGACCGCATGGGCCAGCGCCTTTTGCGCATCCACGACGCGCCAGCCCATGGAGGGGGCGCAGGGGCCATGCTCTGCCACAAAACCGGCGGCAAAGCTGTCGGGGTCGTGGGTCAGTGCGTAGGTGATATCGCCCTGCTGCCACAATTCGATGCCCTTGGTCTTGTGGTTCGCGACATGGGTGTAACCCATCTTGCGGAACACCTCGCGCAGCTCTTCGGGGTTGGGAGAGGCGAATTCGACGAATTCAAAGCCATCGGTTCCGGCGGGGTTCTCTGCCGTGATCTTGGATTTCGGCGCGTCGTGGGGGAAAGGGCCCATGTCTGAATCTCCTGTCGGTGTTGATTTGGCAGGCAGGTTACCACTCATCCGCCGCTATTTTTGCGCAATTTCGGACGTTGGACTGGTGATCTTCGCGCAGTTTGCGCATAGTATCCGTCAGAAACGTGGATTTCGCGCATATGCTTGATGATATGGACAAGCGGCTTCTCGCCGCCCTTCAGCAGGACGCTCACCTGACCTCGCAAGAGCTGGGCGAACGTCTGAACCTGTCGCCCTCGCAGGCGGGGCGCAGGCGGCAGCGGCTGGAAAGCTCGGGCGTCATCGAAAGCTATACCGCGCGGGTCGATGCGCGGCGGCTCGGGCTTGCGGTGCAGGGGTTCGTACAGGTTCACCTGTCGATCCACGGTCCCGAACACGCGCACAGCTTTGGGCGGCTTATCGCCGCGCGAAACGAAATTGTGAGCGCGTGGACCATGACCGGGGATGCGGATTACCTGTTGCGCGTCTACTGTGAAGACCTACCTGCACTCAACAGATTGATTCACGAGGTGCTCTTGCCACATCCAGCGGTCTCGCGCGTACAAAGCCAGATCGTGATGGACCAGCTGAAACGCGACGGCCCGCTACCAACCTGAACGCCGGTGTGGCGTGACCAAAAGGATACGACATGGAAGGTTTCCTGTTCCAAGCCTCGATCTACCTCGCCGCCGCGGTGCTGGCGGTGCCCATTGCCGCGCGGCTGGGGCTGGGATCGGTGCTGGGGTATCTGGCCGCAGGCATCATCATCGGCCCGGCCCTGGGGCTGGTCGGATCCGAGACAAAGGATCTGCAGCATTTCGCCGAATTCGGCGTGGTGATGATGCTGTTCCTGATCGGCCTCGAACTCGAGCCGAAGGCGCTCTGGGACATGCGACACAAGCTTCTGGGCCTGGGCGGGCTGCAGGTTGTCGTCAGCTCGCTTGCCCTGATGGGGATCGCGATGGCCTACGACCAGCCGTGGGGCGTGTCGCTTGCCATCGGTCTGTCGTTGTCGCTGTCCTCTACCGCGATCGTGCTGCAAACCCTGTCCGAAAAAGGGCTGATGCAGACCGCTGGCGGACGGTCGGTGTTTTCCGTGCTGCTCACGCAGGACATCGCAGTCATTCCCATTCTTGCCTTTCTGCCCCTGCTCGCGGTCACGCTGCCGACTGTCGTCGGCCCAGACGGGTCGATCCTGCGCGAGGGCGCGGCACAGGGCGCCGGCGGCGGCGGCCACGAGGCGGCAGGCGCGCACAGCCCCGAAGCCGCCGTCGCAGCCGTGCGCCTGATCGAGAGCCTTCCGGCATGGGGCGTGACGCTGGTCACCATCGGCGCAGTCGTGGGCATCGTGGTTGTCGGGGTATTCTTCACCCGGCCGGTGTTCCGTTTCATCCACGCCGCAAAGCTGCGCGAGATGTATACCGCTCTGGCGCTGCTGATCGTCGTGGGTATCTCTGCCCTGATGACGATCGTGGGCCTGTCACCGGCGCTCGGCGCATTTCTGGCCGGTGTGGTGCTGGCCAGTTCCGAATTCCGGCACGAGTTGGAAACCGACCTTGAGCCGTTCAAGGGGCTGCTCCTCGGGCTGTTTTTCATCACCGTCGGCGCGGGGATCAATTTCGAGCTTCTGGCGGCGGATTTCGCCATTATCATGGGGATGGCACTGCTGGTCATCATCGTGAAGGGGCTGATCCTCTTCGGGCTGGGATGGCTGTTCAAACTCAAGGGCCGCGACCGCTGGCTTTTCGCGCTGGGTCTCGCACAGGCGGGGGAGTTCGGCTTCGTGCTGGTCAGCTTCTCTGTCACCACGGGTGTCATGCCCAATCCGGTGGCGGAAACCCTGCTGCTGGTGATTGCCCTGTCGATGCTGATCACGCCGCTTCTGTTCATTCTCTACGACTTCATCTCGCGCCGCTCGGCCGAGGCGCATGTGCGCCCTCCCGACGACGAGATCGACGAATCCGGCCCCGTGATCATCGCGGGCGTGGGCCGCTTCGGCCAGATCGTGAACCGTCTGGTGCAGGCGTCGGGCTTTGAAACCGTGGTTCTGGACAACAACCCCAAGACGATCTCGGTCATGCGCCGCTTCGGCTTCAAGGCGTTTCTCGGAGATCCGACCCGCGCCGACATCCTGCGCAAGGCCGGTCTGGCCGAGGCAAAAGTGCTGGTGGTCGCTCTCGACAATCAACAATCCGCGCGCGCGCTGGTGCAATACGCCCGCGCCCAGCGGCCCGATCTGCATATCGTGGCAAGGGCGCACGACCGCACGGATGTCTACCACCTGTTCCGCGCCGGTGCGAACGACATCGTCCGCGAGATGTTCGACAGCTCGCTGCGCGCGGGCCGCTACGTTCTGGAAAACCTCGGCCTGTCGGAATACGAGGCCGCAGAGGCGCAGCGGATCTTCTACCAGCACGACCGGATGTCGATCCGCGAACTGGCCGAGCTGTGGCGCCCGGATGTCGATCCGGTAAACAACAAAGCCTACGTTGCCCGCGCCAAGGCGCTGGAAAAGGATCTGGAAACAGCTTTCCTGAACCGCACGGACGAGGACGACAAGAAAAGCGCCTGACGCGCGCTTTCCCCACGAACCCTCTAGCCGTCGCTGACCCCGGCCTCGGCAAAGGTGGCCATGCCGCTGTGGCATTCCAGCGCGGATCTGACGATGTTGATCGCCAGCGCGCCGCCCGATGCCTCGCCCAGACGCAGACCGAGCGACAGGATCGGATCCTTGCCAAGACTGTCAAGCAGGCGCGCGTGCGCCCCTTCGGCGCTGAGGTGCCCCGCGACGCAGTGGTCGAGGGCGCCCTTGACCGTATGCTCGAGGCAGGCGGCGGCTGCGGTGCAGATGAACCCGTCGAGGATCACGGGAATGCGCAGGGCGCGTGCGCGCGCGATCGCGCCCGCCATCGCGGCCAGCTCCCGTCCGCCAAGCCGGCGCAACAGCTCGAGCCCGTCACCCTGCCCCGCGTGCAGCGCCACCCCTTCGGCCACCACATCCGTCTTGAGCGCGAGGCCTGTGTCATCGACGCCGGTCCCGCGACCGGTCCAAAGACCCGCATCGCCGCCCACAAGTGCTGCGGCCAGCGCGGCGGCCGGCGTGGTGTTGCCAATCCCCATTTCGCCCACGACCAGCAGATCCGACTGATCGTTGACCGCATCCCAGCCGCGCGCCAAGGCTGCGGTCACCTCGGCCTCGGTCATGGCCGGGCCTGCGGTGAAATCGGCGGTGGGTGTATCGAGGTCCAGCGCATGGACATCCAGCGTCGCACCCGCCGCGCGGGCGAGCTGGTTGATCGCCGCCCCGCCCGCCTGAAAGTTCAGCACCATCTGTTCCGTCACTTCGGGCGGAAAGGCAGAGACACCGCGCGCCGCGACGCCGTGATTTCCCGCGAAAACGATGATCTGCGGTGCCGTCACGCGGGGGCGGGCCTGCGCACGCCATGACGCGTACCAGAGCGATAACTCTTCCAGCCGCCCCAGTGATCCCGGCGGCTTGGTCAATGTGCCGTCGCGGGCCTGCGCCTCGCGCTGTGCTGCCGCATCAGTGTCAGGCATCTGGCCGAGGAGCGCGCGAAACCCCGCAAGATCGGAAAACTCAGCCATTCTACACCTCTTCATTGCCAGACCGGTCCAGCCTGTTTACCCAATGGCGCGAGGCTCACAAGCGCAGAAAGGGGCAGACACGTGCGAAAAAACGACCCTGTGAAGCAACTTTGGCTTGCGCTGGTCCTGCTCACCCGCCTGCCGATGCCGCATTTGCCCGCCGAGGCTTTCGCCAACGGCGCGCGCGCGGTCTGGGCCTATCCGGTTGTGGGCGTGGTCGTCGGCAGCTTCGCCGCCCTGTGCGCGCTGGCGGCTGCCGCGCTGGGGTTGCCCGATGTCGCGGTCTCGGGCGCGGCGATTGCCGGGATGATGATGGTAACCGGTGCGATGCACGAAGACGGGCTTGCGGATCTGTTCGACGGGTTCTGGGGCGCTGTGACAACGCCCGACCGGTTGCGGATCATGCGCGACAGCCAGATCGGCACCTACGGTGTTCTGGCGCTGGTCGTGGTGACCGGCCTGCGGTGGAGCGCGCTGACCCTGCTGCTGGCGGAGGGCATCGGCACGATGATCGCCGCGGCGGTCCTGTCGCGCGCTGTGATGCCACTGCTGATGGCGACCCTGCCCCACGCCCGTGACGACGGTCTGTCACATTCCGTCGGGCGCCCTGCCATGGCGTCCGCCCTCGTGGCCCTCGGGATCGGCAGCGTGCTGGCGATCGCGATCCTCGGCAGTGCCGGCATTCTGGCCGCCCTCACCGTGATCGCCGTCGGTGCCGGCCTTGGCACCTTGGCAAGACGCAAGATCGGCGGGCAGACGGGCGATGTTCTGGGCGCAGCACAACAGTTGGCGGAACTGGCGGTCCTGCTGCTCTGCGCTGCCGCCGTGGCATGAAAAAACCGCGCCTGCCGGGTGTGGCAGACGCGGTTGGATTTCGGCACCGTTGTCCGGCGGATCAGGCTGCGACGCGGCTTTCGAGAACGTCTCCGACCTGCTTGGCTGCGGCCATTTCATCGCCACCGGACACCGCAGCGACTTCGCGGGTCAGACGCTCGAGTGCCGCTTCGTAAAGCTGACGCTCGGAATAGCTTTGCTCGCGCTGCTCGTCGGTGCGGTGCAGGTCGCGCACGACTTCGGCAATCGCGATCAGATCGCCCGAATTGATCTTCTGTTCGTATTCCTGCGCCCGGCGCGACCACATCGCTTTCTTGACCTTGGCCTTGCCCTTGAGGGTTTTCATCGCGTGGCTGATCACGTCCGGAGAGCTGAGCGCGCGCATCCCGATCTCGGTCGCCTTGTGCGTGGGCACGCGCAGGGTCATCTTGTCCTTCTCGAAGGAAATCACGAAAAGTTCCAGTTTGATGCCAGCGACTTCCTGCTCTTCCACGGAAATGATCTGCCCGACGCCATGGGCGGGGTAGACGACGAATTCGTTGGGGCGGAAATCAAGTTTCTTGGATTTGGTCATACTCTTGAGGCTCCTGGCTCGGTCGTGCCCTGTAAGGCAGGACACGGAAAAAAACACGCAAGACATCGGGCCAAAGCCCGGTCTGTCGGCGTGGTGGTGACGGATCAGTTGCGCCGCGGCAATCCGGCGGCGATTTTATGTGCGTGTTTCACTTGCATTACGCAATCATACCACAAAAATGAGGCCGCTGGAAGCGGCCCCGCAGAAGCGTCATGGTCAAGCATTTAAGGCCTTCGGACGGATCCGCGCCAAAAACCGCGCGAATCGGTTTTCAGCCGCCCTCGCCCGGCGTTTCCGAGAAGAGCTCCATCTTGCCTTCCTTGCCGTCCATCTCCTCGGCGTTGGGCAACGGGTCTTTCTTGGTGATGATCACCGGCCAGAGCTCGGAATACTTGCGATTGAACTCGACCCATTTTTCCATGTCCGGCTCGGTATCCGGACGGATGGCGTCGGCGGGGCATTCGGGCTCGCACACGCCGCAGTCGATACACTCATCTGGGTGGATGACGAGCATGTTCTCGCCTTCGTAAAAGCAGTCGACCGGGCAGACTTCTACGCAGTCGGTGTACTTGCAGGCAATGCACGCATCGTTGACGATATATGTCATGGGGAGGTCTCTGTCATATGAAGTTGGGCACTAGCTAAATCAGCGGCTTCCATCAATCAAGGTGGCGGGACCGAGAAAGATCAAGCTGCCTGCGGTCGCGCTTGGTCGGACGACCTTTTCCGTCATAGCCGGGATTTTCGGGACGGGCGTCCTTGTCGCGCGGTTGCGGCGGCGAAAGATCGGTGTATAGCGCCTGCGCCTCGGGCGCCGGTCCGCGCCTTGTGCCGCAGGCTTCGATCCGGATCACGCGAACATGATCGTCTTTGGGGAAGGTCAGCACGTCGCCCGGCGTGACCGTGGCCGCCCGTTTCGATGTCGGCGTCCCGTTGATCCGCACATGCCCGCCCGCCACGATGGTCGCGGCAAGCGAGCGTGTCTTGAAGAACCGTGCGTACCACAGCCATTTATCCAGCCGCAGTTTCTCCGCTGCGGCTGCGGTCACTTATCGCCTTTCAGCCCCATCAGCGCGGCGGCGAAGGGATTGTCGGGATCGATGGCTTTTTCCTTGCGCGGCGGTTTGGAGGAGAAGTTCTGCGCCTTGCCCCCCTGCGCCGGTTTTCCGCCGCCTTTCTTGCCACGCGGCTGCTGGGACTTCGGTTTGTTGCGGCCACCGCCGCCTGCCCCGCGTGCATCGCCACCGCCCTGACGGCGCGGCGGACGCGCCCAGGTAAAGGTATAGAAGACTTCCATCTCCTGTCCTTCGATCTCGGCGTAGGGCTCCGTGCCGGGATCGATTTCCTCGGCGGGAGTGTCGGGGATATTGTCGTCGACTTCCGGCTGTTCGGAGGGTGCATCCGCAATCGGTGCAATCCCGTCGTCGGGCATCTCGGCGACCCGCTCCGAAGTGTCCGCGGGCTGCACGGGCTCGGCCGCGTCGACCACGCCGCCGTCCGGCTGTTCGGCGGCCACGTCCATCACGGGCTTGTCCGGGGCATCCTCGGCAGGTGCTGCATCATTGAGCGTCTTTTCCGGCACATCCGTGTCGGCCGCGGGCGGCATCGCTTCTTCGGTGCCGTCATGGGGGACAACCTTGTCCGCAGGCTTGGCCTTGGGGCGCTCACCGCGTTCGGCGCGGTACCCCAGCCCCTCCATCAGGTCGGCGAATTGTTCAAGCGTTGTGCCGGAGATCGACAGCATATCCGCTTTGGCCTCGAAGCCGCTGCGCGAATCCTCGGCGCGCAGCATGTCCGCCAGACGCTCCAGCATGTCGATGCGGATCGCCCGTGTGCCCGCGTTACGGTAGCCAGACATGGTGTCGGCCCCTTGCGGTGCGCCAGCCTCGACCGGGATGGTGACAAGGCCGGGCGGCGGCGATTCAGGGAACTCGCCAAGGTTCTTCTGGAGCGACCACAGCACCAGACGCAGACGCGTGGGCGCGGGTTTCAGCAAAAGCGGCATGAAAATCGTGAACTGGCCGAAACGGATCCCGTGCTTGCGCAGCGCACCGCGCGCGTCCTGATCCAGCGATTTGACTTCGTCGGCGACCTGCGCACGGGGGATGATGCCGAAGTTTTCGACCATCTGGAACGCAAACCCGCGGGCAAGACCCGTCAGCGCGTCATCCTTCTGCATGGCGATCAGCGGCTCGAACAGCGTGGCGATCCGGCGCTCGATGAAGTGTTGCAGCCTGCGCTGGACCTTCTGGACCACGTCAGCACCCGCGATGTCGTCGACGAAAACCTCGACGTTGGGCTTCAGGTTGTCGGAGCCCGCAACCAGTTTGCCGACAGCCGTGTCGCCCCACATGAGGCCACCCTGTTCGGTAAAATCGATTTCCGTATCCGGCGCGTTGTAGAAACGGTCGGCCCGAAGCTGGAATTGCGGCGCAAGCGCCTGCAAGGCAGCGGTCTTGATCGTCTTGCTTTCGGCGGCACCCGCCCCCTTGTCGGCGCGGAACCGGAACCCTTCCAGTTTGCCTACGTATTCGCCTCCGACGGTCACTTCACCGGTATCATTAACTTCGGCCACCATGGCTTCCTTCTGTCCTAGCCGGCGCAAAAGCACGGATGTGCGCCGGTCTACAAATCTTTGGGTCAGACGTTCGTGCAAGGCGTCCGACAGTCTGTCTTCTACGACACGGGCTTCTCCGCGCCAATGGGTTTCGTCGTTGGTCCAGCCTTTGCGCTGGGTGACGTAGGTCCACGTGCGGATAAACGCCAGTCGTTTGGATAACGCATCAATGTCGCCATCGGTTCGATCTATGCGTCGGATTTGCCGCGCGAGCCAGTCGTCCGGGATCGTCCCGCGCTCGTGCAGGTGGTTGAAAATCACTTCCAGAAGGCTCGCGTGCTCGGCGTGACTGATCCCGCGGAAGTCGGGAATCCGGCATACATCCCACAAAAGACGCACCGAAGGGCCATCGGTCGCGCGCGCCGCGATCTCGGCGTCATCGGCCAGCATCTTGAGCGCGCGCAGGTCGTCTGCCTCGCGGGCTTTGACTAGCCGCTCGTTGTCGGGTTTTTCCTCGAGCGACATGATCAGCCGGTCCACCGATCCGAATTGCAGCGCCGGGTTGCGCCACAAGACCTTGTTCTGGGGCGTGAACTGGTGATCCATGATCGCCCGTGCCACCCCTTCGTCGAGAGGCCGGGCATCGCCCGTTACGCCGAAGGTGCCGTTCTTCATGCCCCGCCCCGCACGGCCCGCGATCTGCGCCAGCTCGTTGGGGGCAAGCGGACGCATCCGCCGTCCGTCGAACTTGCTCAGCGATGAAAACGCCACGTGATCCACATCGAGGTTCAGCCCCATCCCGATCGCGTCCGTTGCCACCAGGAAATCGACTTCGCCGTTCTGGTACATGTCCACCTGCGCGTTGCGTGTGCGGGGGCTGAGTGCGCCCATCACCACGGCGGCACCGCCCTTCTGGCGGCGGATCAGCTCTGCGATGGCATAGACGTTTTCGACCGAAAACCCGACGATGGCGCTGCGCGGGCGCATCCTGCTGATCTTTTTCTGGCCCGAATAGGTCAGCTCCGACATCCGCTCGCGCTTGATGAACTGCGCTTCGGGGACCAGCGCCGCAATGGTGCCGCGCATGGTGTCGGACCCCATGAACAGCGTCTCGTGCAGGCCGCGCATCCGCAGCAGCCGGTCAGTAAAGACATGCCCGCGTTCGGGATCGGCGCAAAGCTGGATTTCGTCGACGGCGGCAAAATCGGCCCCCATGCCTTCCGGCATCGCCTCGACCGTGCACACCCAGTACTGGGTGCGCGGCGGCACGATCCGCTCCTCGCCGGTTACCAACGCCACGACCGACGGGCCGCGCGCGGCAACGATACGGTCATACACCTCGCGCGCCAGCAGCCGCAGCGGCAGACCGATGATGCCCGTGCGATGTCCGAGCATCCGCTCTATGGCATATGTCGTCTTGCCTGTGTTGGTCGGGCCAAGAACGGCCACAACTCTTCCGCGCGTATCCACCGCATCATTCCTTCGCGATCAGAGGGTGCGGCCGATGCCGTCTTTCTTCAGACCTTCGAGCGCCTTGGTTGCATTTTCATGATGCGGGTTCAACGCCAGAACCCGCCGGTAAAGCTGCGCGGCCTGCCGCGTGCGGCCGAACTCCTCGAACATCACGGCCAGCCCGAAGATCGCGTTGAAATGCTGCGGGTTGAGCGCCAATGTCCGCTCCAGATCGTCGATTGCGGGGCCGTATAGTTCGGCACGGAAATAGGCAGTGGCGCGCGCGTGGAACCCTTCGGCAAAATCCGGCGCGTGGTCGGTCAGGGCTGTCAGATGGTCGATCGCCACATCGAAATCCCCGACCGCCATGGCCTCGCGCCCGCGCTTGAGCAGAAGGTCCATCGCAGCCGATCCCGACCGCGACCATTCCCGCTCCAGATCACGCTGGGCGTTCGCCGCTTCTTCGGGGGTCGCGGTGCGCAGTTTTTCGATCAACACGTCCTGATCCTGCGCCTGCGCAGGGACACCAAGCAACAAGACGACACCAAGTGTCGCAACGGCATGTTTGAGGTTGACGGTTCGAATACGCATAACAATTGTGAACGTAACAGGTGACGGGCCGATTTCCAGAGGCACGGGTCACCAATTGCCAAAAAGGACTCACATATGAGTGATATCGTCAACGAAGCCGTCAAGGTCCTGAACGAAAAGATGTCGGGGGGCCTCGGTGGCACCGCGAAATTCGACATCGAGGGCGAAGGCTGTGTCATGATCGACGACGACGGCGCGCGCGCGGGCGACGAGGAAGCGGACGTGACGCTGAGCGCGGACCCCGAGACCTTCCGCGGCATTCTCGAAGGTGACACGAATCCGACAGCCGCCTTCATGGCGGGCCAGCTGAAAGTCGATGGCGACATGGGCATGGCGATGAAACTCGCCTCAGTTCTGGCCTGATCCGGCCGCCTCATGGCCCTGACCGATGCCCCCCTGTTCACGGATGTTGATCCCGGCCCCGATGGGGGCCGTGCGGTTTGGGCAGACACGTCCGACGGCAAACGCATCCGGCTGGGCATCTGGACGAAAGGAACCGACCGGGGCACGGTGCTGCTGTTCCCCGGCCGGACCGAATACATCGAGAAATACGGCCCCGCCGCCGCCGATTTCGCGGCACGCGGCCTGTCGACCATCGCCATAGACTGGCGCGGTCAGGGCCTTGCCGACCGGCTGCTGGACGATCCGCTGACCGGGCATGTCGATCTCTTTTCCGACTACCAGAAAGACGTGGCCGCGCTGATGCGGGCCGTGCGCGAGCTGAACCTGCCGCGCCCCTATTTCCTTGTGGCGCACTCCATGGGCGGCTGCATCGGCCTGCGCGCAGTGATCGAAGGCATCGGCGTTCAGGCGGCTGCGTTTACCGGACCGATGTGGGGGATCCATATCGCCCCGCACATGCGGCTTCCGGCCAAGATCATCACCAACCTGCTGCCGCGCATCCATCAGGGGCACCGTCTGCCCCCGGGCACGAAACGCGATCCTTACGTGCTGACCGATCCGTTCGAGGACAACGTGCTGACAACGGACGCCGAAATGTTCGAGATGATGCAATTGCAGGTGCAGGCGCATCCCGACTTGCAACTGGGCGGCCCCAGCGTCATCTGGCTGCGCGAGGCGCTGGCAGAAACCCGGCACCTCGCCGGGCGCGCGGCCCCAAACATGCCCTGCCTGACCTTTGTCGGCACCAATGAACGCATCGTCGACGTGCCGCGCATCCGCGCCCGGATGGAGCATTGGAAAGGCGGCGCGTTGCGGATGATCGAGGGCGCGGAACACGAGGTCCTGATGGAGCTTCCCAGCATCCGCACCCCGATCTTCGACGAGATTTCGGCCCTCTTTCTCGACACCACGACCGGCTGATCGCTGGCCCCGGCGGCCCGCACCGCTATCTGGTGCGCCATGAGCCGAGAACCCGCCCTGATATTCACCCCCGAAGGCATCTATTGCCCTGCCGGAGATTTCCATATCGATCCGTGGCGCCGCGTGCCGCGCGCGCTGATCACCCACGGGCACGCCGACCACGCCCGCTGGGGCATGGACAGCTATCTGGCGACCCATGACGCCCTGCCCGTCATGCGCCACCGTCTGGGCGACATCGCGGCCGAAGGCATCGCCTACGGCGAACGCCGGCAGATCGGCGGGGCAACGGTGTCTTTCCATCCCGCGGGCCATGTCCCCGGCGCGGCGCAGATCCGCGTCGAAGTAGCCGGTGAAATCTGGGTTGCTTCCGGCGACTACAAGGTGATCGACGATGGCCTGTCCACCCCGTTCGAGCCGGTGAAATGCCATCACTTCATCACCGAAAGCACCTTCGGCCTGCCCGTGTTCCGCTGGCGCGCACAGGCCGACATCGCCGCCGAGATCAACGGCTGGTGGCGTGACTGCGCGGCGGCGGGCAAAACCGCGATACTGGGGGCCTATTCGCTTGGCAAGGCACAGCGGCTGATCACGATGCTGGACCCCTCAATCGGCCCGATCCTGTGCCACGCGGCGGTTGAAAACACCAACGCGGTGCTGCGCGAACAGGACATCGCCCTGCCCGACACCGTGCTGGCCGACAAGGACATCAGCGCCAAGACACATCCGGGAGCGATGGTCATCGCGCCGCCCTCTGCGATGGGATCGGCATGGTCGCGCAAGTTCGGCGCGCAGGAAACCGGCTTTGCCTCGGGCTGGATGGCGATGCGCGGCGTCAGGCGCCGCCGCGCAGGCGACCGAGGCTTCGTCATCTCGGATCACGCGGACTGGAACGGGCTGCTTTGGGCAATCAAGGAAACTGAATCCGAAAACGTATACGTCACACATGGTTACACGGATGTATTCGCGCGATACCTTAATGAAAACGGCTGGAACGCCGAGGTAGTGCCGACACAGTTCGAGGGGGAAAGCCTCGACCGGTCGGACGATGCGGAGGATGCCGCATGAAGGCCTATGCCGACCTCTTCAATGCAATCGATCAAAGCACGAAAACCACGATCAAGGTCAATGCGTTATCAGAATATTTTAAGGTAACGGATGATATCGACAAGCTGTGGACGATCGCGCTCTTCTCGGGCCGCCGACCGAAGCGCGCGGTCACCACCACGAAGCTGCGCGAATGGGGTGCCGAAGTTGCGTGCATCCCCCTGTGGTTGTTCGAGGAATGCTACCCCATCGTGGGCGATCTGGCCGAAACGATTGCACTGGTCCTGCCGCCGAACGAGACCACGGACAATCGCCCCCTGTCGCAGTGGATCGCGGACCTGCGCGAGGTGTACAAGGCCGACGAGGAGGCCAAGAAGGCCTTCGTCCTCGACGCCTGGGCGCGGCTGGGCGGCACCGAGCGCTTCGTGTTCAACAAGCTCATCACCGGCGGCATGCGGGTTGGCGTCAGCCAGAAGCTGATGACCCGCGCACTGGCCCGCGCCACCGACCGTGACGAGGCGGAACTGGCACACCGCCTGATGGGCAACTGGCATCCCGACGACACGACGTGGCACGCGCTGATCGAAGCCGAGGACGCCAGCGCCGATACCTCGCGCCCCTATCCTTTCTATCTGGCCTACGCGCTGGAAAACGGGCCCGAAGACCTCGAGACGCCGCAGAACTGGCGCGCCGAATGGAAATGGGACGGCATCCGCGGCCAGCTGATCCTGCGCGGGGGCGAGCATTTCGTCTGGTCGCGCGGCGAAGAGCTGATGACAGACCGCTTTCCCGAACTGGCGCGCGCGGTCGACTACCTGCCCGACGGCACGGTTCTGGACGGCGAGTTGCTGGTCTGGCACGCGGACCGCGACCACCCCGAAAGCTTCAACACGCTCCAGCCGCGTATCGGGCGCAAAACGGTGCCGAAAAAACTGCTGAAAGAGGCGCCGGTCATGCTGCACGCCTACGATCTGCTGGAGCATGAGGGCGCGGACGTGCGGGAGCGCCCCTTCGCGGACCGCCGCGCCATGCTGGAGACGCTCTGTACCGGTCTGCCGCCCGATGCGCCCGTCCGCCTGTCGCCGCAACTGCCCTTCAGCGCGTGGGAGGATCTGCACGCCTACCGCGACAACGCGCGCGAGGCCTATGCCGAGGGGCTGATGCTGAAACGCGCCGACAGCCCGTATCTGTCGGGGCGCAAGAAAGGCGACTGGTGGAAATGGAAACTCGCGCCGCTGACCATCGACGCGGTGATGATCTATGCGCAATCGGGATCGGGGCGGCGGGCGAACCTGTTCACCGATTTCACCTTCGCAGTCTGGGACGGCGACGATCTGGTGCCCTTTACCAAGGCTTATTCCGGCCTGACCGACGCCGAGTTCCGCAAGATCACGGCTTGGGTGCGCAAGAACACGCAGCAGCGCTTCGGCCCTGTGCGGCAGGTCACGCCCCACCACGTCTTCGAGATCGCGTTCGAAGGCATTCAGGCCAGCCCCCGCCATAAATCCGGCGTCGCACTGCGCTTTCCGAGGATGCTGCGCTGGCGGCAGGACAAACCCATGGCCGAGGCCAACACGCTCGACGATCTCAAGCAGATGCTGGCCCAATACGGCTGAGCCGCCGCATTTTTAGCTGTCCGGTGCTGCCGCGGCGGCAAGATGCCTTGCCCCCCGGGGCATGCAGCCTTACCTGTTGGCCAAAGACTGACACAACCGAGGTGACGAGATGTTCCAACTGCCCTTTCCCGTACGCGACGCAAACGCCGGAGGTGGCAAGGATTTCGGCGACCTGCCCGAATGGGACCTCGACGATCTCTATACCGGTGAAAACGCAGCCGAGCTGAAGCGCGATCTGGACTGGCTGGAACAGGCCTGCCGCAGCTTTGCCGAGGACTACGAAGGCAAGCTTGGCGCGCTGGATGCCGACGGGCTGCTGGACTGCGTGTTGCGCAACGAGAAGATCAACCAGATCGCGGGGCGCATCATGTCCTTCGCGGGCCTGCGCTACTACCAGCAGACGACGGACGGCAGCCGCGCAAAGTTCATGTCTGACATGCAGGAGAAGATCACCAATTTCACCACTCCGCTGGTTTTCTTCACTCTTGAACTCAACAGGCTCGAAGACAATCACCTCGACGCGCTGCTCGACGCCAACGACGATCTGGCCCGCTACAAGCCAGTGTTCGACCGCATCCGCGCGATGAAGCCCTACCAGCTTTCCGACGAGATGGAGAAATTCCTGCACGATCTCGGCGTTGTCGGGGACGCGTGGGAGCGGCTGTTCGACGAAACCATCGCGGGCCTTGAATTCGAGGTGAACGGCGAGATCCTCGGCATCGAGGGCACGTTGAATCTGCTGACCGATCCGGACCGCGACAACCGCGAGGCCGCGGCGCGCGAACTGGCCAGCGTGTTCCAGAACAACGTCAAGACCTTCGCGCGCATCCACAACACGCAGGCCAAGGAAAAAGAAGTCCTTGACCGCTGGCGCGGCATGGAAACCGCGCAGACCGCGCGACACCTCAGCAACCACGTCGAACCCGAGGTCGTCGAGGCGCTGCGCAATGCGGTGGTCAACAACTATCCCAAGCTGAGCCACCGCTACTACGAGCTCAAGCGCAAGTGGCTGGGGCTGGACAAGATGCAGGTCTGGGACCGCAACGCGCCCCTGCCGATGGAAGAGCCCAAGACAGTCGGCTGGGACACGGCAAGGGCGACCGTGATGGAGGCCTACGAAGCCTTCGATCCGCGTATGGGCGAAATCGCCAAGCCGTTCTTCACCGATGGCTGGATCGACGCGGGCGTCAAGCCCGGCAAGGCACCCGGTGCCTTTGCCCACCCCACCGTCACCGACGTGCACCCCTACGTGATGCTGAACTATCTGGGCAAACCGCGTGACGTGATGACCCTCGCGCACGAGCTGGGCCACGGGGTTCATCAGGTGCTGGCCGCCGGTCAGGGCGAAATGCTGTCGTCGACACCGCTGACGCTGGCCGAAACGGCGAGTGTCTTCGGCGAGATGCTGACTTTCCGCAAGATGCTGGACAAGGCCAAGACGACATCAGAACGCAAGGTGCTGCTGGCCGGCAAGGTCGAGGACATGATCAACACGGTCGTCCGCCAGATCGCCTTTTACGATTTTGAGTGCAAGCTGCACGAGGCCCGGCGCGGTGGCGAGCTGACGCCCGAGGATATCAATGCGCTGTGGATGTCGGTGCAGGGTGAAAGCCTCGGACCTGCGTTCGAGTTCATGGAAGGCTACGATACCTTCTGGGCCTATATCCCGCATTTCGTGCATTCCCCCTTCTACGTCTATGCCTACGCCTTCGGCGACGGATTGGTGAACGCGCTCTATGCGGTCTACCAAGAGGGCAAGCCGGGGTTCGAGGACAAGTATTTCGACATGCTCAAGGCGGGCGGGTCGAAGCACCACAAGGACCTGCTGGCCCCCTTCGGCCTTGATGCGTCCGATCCGGCCTTCTGGGACAAGGGGCTTTCGATGATCTCGGGCATGATCGACGAATTGGAAGCGATGGAAGACTGATCCGGCAGTCCGGGCGCGACAACGCGACGCGCCCGGACCGCCAAACTCTGCCCGGCAACCGCGAACCATTCGCGCGGCCAGACGTATCCCCCCTGAACCATTGCAAAGGGAGATACCAATGAACCGCAGATTTCTTCTCACCTCAGCCGCTGCTGTCGGCCTGTTGTCGGTCGCGGGATGCGCGACGACCATCGCATCCAGCGGATCCATCGTCGATGTTGCGGCTGGCGATCCCGATTTCTCGACACTGGTCACGGCAATCTCGGCGGCGGGGCTGACCGAAACCCTTGCGGGGCCGGGGCCGTTCACGGTGTTCGCGCCCACGGACGCGGCCTTTGCCGCGCTGCCGGCAGGCACGGTGCAATCGCTGTTACGCCCCGAAAACCGCGACGATCTGGTTGCGCTGCTGTCCTATCATGTCGTTCCGGGGGCCTACCCTGCCTCGGCTCTGGCAGGGGAACGCGGGCGGCTTGATACGCTTGAAGGGGGTCGTCTGCGGATGAACGGCAGGAACGGTGTTCGCGTCGACGGTGCGACCGTGAGGATGCCCGATATCGTCGCCTCGAACGGGGTGATACACGCGATCGACACCGTGCTCATGCCCTGAACTTTCGCGCGGCTCGCCTAGGCGGGCCGCGCCGGTGCTTGCTTTACTTCAACTGGCTGTCTTTCGACCCGCGCCGGTTGATTCCGCCGCGCGCCTGCTGGCGCCCGTCGCGTTCCTGCATGCAGTCGATGCACAGCTTTACGCCGGGAAGCGCCTTGCGGCGGGCTTCGGGAATAGGTTCCTCGCATTCCGCGCAATGGGTGCGGCTTTCGCCTTCGGGCCCACGCCGCGCCTTCAGCCGTGCAAGTTCATCGCTGATAGAGGCTTCTATCTGCTCCGATACCGCACCATCACGTGCCCATCCTCCTGCCATCGCTTTATCCTTTCCATCCCGGTTCGGGTGTCAGTCTATACCCCCCAACGCATCACACCGGGGATTTGATCCCCGGGGATGCTTCAACCGCCGCTTGGCTACACCATAATCATAGCAAAAACGGCCTGCTGCGTCAGAAAATCGCTTGTCTCGAAGGTCGGGTTTTCAGTCCTTCCGGTCTACACCCGCGAGGCCCAACCAAGGTAGCGGCCCCCGAAAACCCTGCGCAAGACAAAAGAGCGCCCCTGTCAGAGCGCCCTTTCAGGGAAAAATCGGTTTATGCGTTCGCCATCATCCCTTTTTCTTTGGCGATTTCGCGCATGCGCGCTTGCAGCTTCTCGAACGCGCGCACCTCAATCTGGCGGATCCGTTCGCGGCTGACGTCGTACTGTCCAGACAGATCCTCCAGCGTCACAGTCTCGTCGGAAAGGCGGCGCTGCGTCAGGATATCCTTCTCGCGGTCGTTCAGGACCTCGAGCGCCTCTGCCAGCATCTCACGGCGCGTTTCCAGCTCGTCGCGCGCTTCGTAATCGCTGGCCTGGTCGGCGTCTTCATCCTCCAGCCAGTCCTGCCATTGCATCGTGCCTTCGCCTTCGGAGCCGACAGTCGCGTTCAGCGATGCATCGCCACCGGACATCCGCCGGTTCATCGAGATGACTTCCGCTTCGGTCACACCCAGCTGCGTCGCGATCTTCTCGACGTTTTCGGGCCGCAGATCGCCCTCTTCCAGCGCGCCGATCTTGTTCTTGGCCTTGCGCAGGTTGAAGAACAGCTTTTTCTGACCCGATGTCGTGCCGAGCTTCACCAGGGACCAGGAGCGCAGGATATATTCCTGAATAGACGCGCGGATCCACCACATCGCGTAGGTCGCCAGCCGGAATCCCTTTTCGGGATCAAAGCGCTTTACCGCCTGCATCAGGCCCACGTTCGCCTCCGAGATCACCTCGGCCTGCGGCAGACCGTAGCCCCGGTAGCCCATCGCGATCTTCGCAGCCAGACGCAGGTGCGATGTCACCATTTTATGCGCCGCCTCGGTGTCCTGTTCCTCGACCCAGCGTTTGGCCAGCATGTATTCCTCTTCCGGCTCCAGCAGGGGAAACTTTCGGATCTCCTGCATATAGCGGTTGAGGCCACCTTCCGGCGTGGGTGCGGGCAGGTTTGCGTAATTCGCCATGTTTCTATCCTTCGTCCCTGAAACCCCATGTTACGAGGTTTAACATACCATATGGGCGCGGTGATTTACACATACAAGTCTGTGCCGCGCGGTTCACGTTCATACCTACACAACGATTGTTAACGAGGAATGATCCATCCGCACGGATCACCCCATCGTGCATTTCGTTACAGTGCTACGTTTTGTCACGATTTGCGCAAAGCATAATCAGGTGAGGCAGCTTAGCAGATCTTCCATGTCTTGCGCCAAAGGCGCTTCGAACCGGATCAGCTCACCGCTGAGTGGATGTGTAAACCCCAAGACTGCCGCGTGCAGCGCCTGCCGGTCGAACCCGCGCACCGCCTCTGTCGCGGTCTCCGACAGCGCCGCCTTGGGCAGCTTGCGGCGCCCGCCGTAGACCGGATCACCCACAAGGCTGTGGCCCGCGTGGGCCATATGCACACGGATCTGGTGCGTGCGCCCGGTTTCGAGCCAGCATCCCATCAACGCCAGAACCGGCGGCACGCCAAAAGTTTCGATGCATCTGGCACGGGTCACGGCGTGTTTGCCGCCCTGAAACAGGACCGCCTGCCGCTGCCGGTCGGTCCGGTGGCGCGCCAGTTGCGTTGTCAGCTTCAGGATATTGCCTGTCTCGAAACTCGCGCCCTTCACCCCCCTGAGCCGTGGATCGTTGGCATCGGGAACGCCGTAGACCAAGGCGCGGTAGTAGCGCTCCACGGTATGCGCCTCGAACTGCTTGGCCAGCCCGTGATGCGCCGCATCGGATTTCGCGACGACCAGCAGCCCCGAGGTGTCCTTGTCGATCCGGTGCACGATACCGGGGCGCTTCATGCCGCCCACACCGGACAGATCGTCGCCGCAATGGGCAAGAAGCGCGTTCACCAGCGTGCCCGACGGCGATCCGGGTGCGGGATGCACGACCATGCCCGCGGGCTTGTTAACGACGATCAGGTCTTCATCCTCGAAAATGATATCGAGCGGGATTGCCTCTGGCTGGATATGGCTTTCTTCCGCTTCCTCGACGTCGATGTCGATCTTGGCACCCTCGCCCACAACCGCGCGCGGGTCGCGCTGGATTTCCTCGTTCACATAAACCGAACCGGACTCGATCAGACGTGCCAGCCGGGTGCGCGACAATGCGGCGTCCTCTGGCACATCCCGCGCCAGCGCCTTATCAAGACGGGGCGGCGGCGTTTCGCCGAGGATGAATGTGATACGGCGGTGCGACATGGACGAGCTTCCTGAACCGGGCAACCTGCGGTTTTTGCGCCGCATGGTGACGGTGCTGACCTTGGTCATGATTGGCGGTGTCGTAGTCGTAATCGGGCTGCTTGTCACCCGCCTCGGCACCCACACCCCGCCGTTGCCTGCCGAAATAACGCTCCCCGACGGGGCGCGTGCGACAGCCCTCACCCAAGGCCAGGATTGGTACGCCGTGGTCACGGATCGCAACCAGATACTGATATTTGACCGTATGACCGGCGCGCTGCGCCAGACGGTCGACGTGAAATAGCGGCAAAGACCGGGCGCTGAATCGGCCCCGTGGCGGCTCGAACGGCCAAACATACAGTTAAGGCAGAGCGTTAACGCTGCCCGACAATACGCTGAATTTAAAGAGGAAGATGGTACCACCTCCTGGTCTCGAACCAGGGACCTCTTGATCCACAATCAAGCGCTCTAACCAACTGAGCTAAGGCGGCACGCAGGTGGGACTTATCTTTGTCGCGAAAAGATTGCAAGCCTTGCAGGCTGCGAAAATCACTTAAAACGTGATCTCGAAGGTCTGTTCATTCAGCGACTGCCCGAAGGACGTCACAGGGCGTTCAGCGATCAGGCGCCAACCGTTGCGCCGGTAGAGCGCGCAGGCCGCGCGGTGGCTTTCGTGGGTCCAAAGCTGCATCCCGTCATAGCCGCACGCGCGGGCGAATCCGGTGCATGTCTCAAGCAGACGCCGCCCCAGCCCCTTGCCGCGCGCATCCGGCATCAGCAGAAACAGGCGCAGTTTCGCGCGTGTCCCGTCCAACCGGACGCAGAAGATGGACCCGATGCGCTTGCCGTCCTCCCACGCGATCCAGCCCCGCTCGTCCTCGGGATCGTGTGACGCGATGAAATCATCGAGAATGCCCGCAACCAATATGCCGAACGACTCGTCGAATCCCTCCTCGCGGGCGTAATGCTTGGCGTGGGCGGCGACCAGCCAGTCGCGGTCGTCGGGCGTAAAGGGGCGCAGTTCGATGTCGGACATATGTTCAGGATAGCCCTTAGCAATCTTGCGTTTCAACCCGCGCGCGGATACCGCTATGCTGCTGTGACACAAGGGAGAGCGACCGTGGGCATCAATTCCGAAAGCGATATCGAAGCCAATCTTCAGATCGGACCGACCGAGCTGGGCATGGTGCGCCTGTTCGTCGAGGGGGGCGGTGTGGAACTGCCAATGGATTTCACGCCTGACGAAGCGCGCGAGATCGCCGAAGAGATCGTGGCGGCAGCCGCAACGGCGGCCAAGGTCGGCGGCAAGAAAAAGCGCTGAGCGCCGCGTCAGTCCCAGTCGGGATGCATGTCCGGATCGCGCAACACCTGCAACCGGCGTGCCGCCGTTGTGGCGAATTTCTGAACCATCGTCTTGCGACGGGCGGGCGCGAGCTTGGTCTCCTCCGACATGCGCAGTATTTCGGCGTTGTAGGCATCGGCCACGATCAATCCGTGATCGTCGGGCAAGATCTCGGTCGGGAACTCCGCATCCACCGCAAAGAAAAAACGGTCGGCCCACTCCAGATAGCCCTGCCATTTCTGGTCTGATGTGAAATCCGCCCGCGAGGATTTGCATTCGACGACCCAGATCTCGCCTTTCGGGCCCAGTGCCATCACGTCCACCCGCATTCCCCGCGTCGGGACCACTTCCTCCACGCAGGCGAACCCCAAGGAGGCAAGGTGGCGGGACACGCCCCGCTGCAAAAGCTGGCCGGGCTGGTAGGTTTGTGCAATCTGGTTCATGCGCAAAATAATGAACAATTCGTGAACATTTGCAACCCCCGTTCCTGCCGCGGTTGGCAGTGGGCGCGCGCGCCCCTATCTTTCAGACAACCAAAAGGATGCAACCGCGATGAGCACACCCGATGACCATTCCGCGCAGGCGCGCGGTGTCCGCTACGCGCGAGAACTCGAAGGACATGTCACGTGGCTCGATACTTTCTCGGGGACCGCTCTGGGCGTCTTGTCGGTGGCATCCGGCATCTACACCTATCTGGGGGTGTCGTCGCTGCTGGACGACAACGGCGCGATGACCGCATTTGCGGCGATCGCCTATTCCGTGGCGGTGTCTGTCGGCATCTTCGTGTTCTGGTCCTACATGATCCGCCTGTTTCCGGCGGTGCGCGGCGCACGGGCGCGGATCGCGCTCCTGGGCGCGATGGGTCTGGGATCGTTGGCCATCGTCGCCATGTCAAGCTGGCTGAACGCGGCGGCACTCGCCGGGTCGGCAGCGGTCGAACAGCACCTTGCCGAAACCGTTCAGGATTATCAGGGCGCGCTGGAACAGGCCCACGAGGTCGCCCTGACCGGTCAGGCGCTGGAGCGTGACGTGGCCCGCGTCCGGCAGTCCTTCGAGGATCTGAGCGAACAGGAGGCCACCGGCAATCTCTCCGGCCTTGCGGGCCGCGGTGCGGTTTTCCGCGTTCTGCGCCAGAAATCATCCGAGCTTGCCGCGCTGGAAGCCCAGATCGCGGCGCAGGAACCGCTTGTCCAATCCGCCTTTTCCGAAGGCAACGCGATCCTCAGCCGGATGCGTGCCCTCACGGTCGAACCCGGCCCGGTAGAGGCGCGGTCGGTGGAGTTTTCCGAACAGGCCGTGCGCCTTGCGGGGCTGATCACGCAGCTGCGCCAGCTCTCCGTGGCATCGCTGGTCGAACGCGCGGCGCAGGATCTGTCGGCCTCGGTTGTCCTGCCGGAACTCGATGGCCGGTCCGAGGCGACGCGCACGGATCAGGCGGCGACGATCACGTCGGTGCTTGAGGTGCTCGCCCAGCGCGCAACCACGTTGGAGCGCGCCGCGCAGGACGTTCTGGCGCGCCCCGCCCCGCCCGAGACGACCTATACGCCGATATCCTCTGCCGATGCGGTGATCCTTTATGCGCGCAACTTCGTGCCCTCATGGGCGGGGGCCATCGCGATTGACCTGCTGCCCGGTGTTCTGGTGCTGATTCTCGCGATCACGCAGGGCGCTATCCGCATGGGCCGCGAGGGCACCGCCATCGAAGACAGCATGACCCTTGCAGAGCTGCGTGCCGCCATGGCCGTGGTGCGCGAGCTCGATCCCGGCATGTTCCGCGACAGCGAGACGCCCGCCACGTCTCAGCCCCCTGCACCGCTGCCCAAACCGAAACCCGCCGCCGAATGACCGAGGCAACCCCGAAACGCAACACCGTCGGACGCGTCCTGATGGGTGTGCTGATCTTCCAGCTCGGCCTTGCCGGTCTGTTGTTTCTGGGCGACATGCAAAGCGGTTTCAGCCTGCCCGACTTCGGGCCGAGGGCGCCGCAGCTGACCGAACCGATCCGCCCCGGTGACCAAACACGGCGGTTCTCGCCCGATCGCTCGCCCCCCGGCGGGCAACCCCTGCGCACGGAGCCCCTGCCGGAGCGGCTGGTGCTGACTTCCGTGGCGGGCGGTGAGGCGATCCTGCTGGAAGGGGCCATCGCGGGAGGCGACGCCGAGCGCATCCTGAAGCTGATCGAAGACCTCCGGACCCCGCCCAGCCGGATCATCCTGAATTCGCCGGGCGGGTCTGTGCGCGATGCGCTTGTGCTGGGTCGCGCCGTGCGTCAGGCGGGGTTCGAGACCGAACTCCGCTCGGGCGACATATGCTATTCGGCCTGCCCCTACCTTCTGGCCGCTGGCACCACGCGCAGGGTGCCGGACGATGCGTCGGTGGGTGTGCACCAGCATTATTTCGGCGAAAGCACCCTGCTCCCCGCTTTTGTCGCAGTGGAGGATATCCAGCGCGGACAGGGCGAAGTGATGCGTTACCTTGACCAGATGGGTGTTGATCCGCTGGTCATGCAGCACGCACTGGTGACCCCGCCCGACGAAATCTATGTGCTGCTGCCCGAGGAACTGGTGCGGTACGGATTTATTGACGGTACAGAGGGCTGAGCCCTTGTCCGGACCGACCCCGCGGCTTATCTCTGGGCTGTGACGGGTTCTGCCCTGCTCGACTGACGTCTACATTCCAGTGGCCTTAAGCAAATCCGAGGGAGCTGGCTCTGTCCTGGCCCTGGTCAGGTTATCTGGCGCCCACCTGTATATACAGGTCCTCGGGAATAAGACTGACCCGGCAACGGCGGTCCCGTCACACAACTTCCCTCAGCGGCGATTTCAGCCGGCGCGCAGCGCGGATTCACGCTGCAACAGGGCCAAAACCTCCAGTTTCAGAATATTCAGAACGTTTCGGGCCGCGCTTCACGCGCCATAAAGTCAAGGATCGCATTCACAAAGCGGGTTTCCTTGCCGTCGGGAAAGAACGACGCCGCGATATCAAGGTATTCGGCGATCACCACTTTCGGCGGGATGCCCTTGTCGCGAAACTCGGCCCCTGCCGCGCGAAACAGCGCACGCAAGGTCGGATCAAGCCGTGCGATCGGCCATTTCTGCACCAGCGCGCGGTCTGTCGACTGGTCGATGGCCGCCTGATGGGCCACCACGCCCTCCAGCACCCGCGTGAAATGCGCTTCGTCGCCTTCGAGCATTTCCTGCCCGTCCAGAAGCTCTCCGAAACGGTGGTTCAGGAATTCGATGCGCACGCGGTCCACCGACAGGTCCGAATGTTCCATCTGGAACAGTGCCTGCACCGCGAAAAAGCGCGCGGCGTGGCGCATCTTTCGCTTCATGTTGCCGGTCATGTTGTCGCTTCGCGGAGGCGTGGTCATCGGGAGGGTCCAGTACTGGGATCAGGCAATGATGGTATCCGTGCCACCCGGTTTGAAACCAATGCCTTTGCTCGTGCCCGCCCACTTACGGGCCAGTGCAATGAGATGCAAGGCCGCCATTGCGGCACCGCCCCCCTTGTTCTGCCCGTCGGGGTCTGCACGTACCTCGGCCTGCTGCTTGTTCTCGACGGTGAGGATCCCGTTCCCGATGCACAGCCCCGACAGGCCCAGCATCTGGAGCGCGCGGCTGCTGTCGTTGCAGACGGTCTCGTAATGCGTGGTTTCGCCGCGGATCACGCAGCCGAGCGCCACGTAGCCGTCGAAATTGCTGCCACGGTCGGAGATGCCGATGGCCGTGGGAATCTCGAGCGCGCCGGGCATCTCGACGACCTCATAGGTCGCGCCGACGCTTTCCAGCGCCGCCTTCGCGCCCTTCACCAAGTCGGCGGCGATATCGCTGTAATAGGGCGACACCACGATCAGTACCTTCACGGGCGCGTCGAATTCCGGCGCAGGCAGGACGGTGTGTTCTTCCGAGGCGGCCATGGCTTATTCCTTTGTGATCGGGCGGTGGCCCACGATTTTCAGATCGTAGGCTTCAAGCCCGGTGTATTTGGTCTGCGGATTGTCGGTCAGCAGGATCAGCTCGTGAACGCCCATTTCCGCAAGGATCTGCGCGCCAAGACCGGTGCGCTTGATGGTGCGGGGTGCGTCGTCTTCGTCGTCGAGCCGCAGTCGCGGGTTCGGCTCGCGGAACAGCAGGACCGCACCGCGCCCCTCTTTCTCGATGATCCGCATGGCGCGGGGCAGCTCGTCCGGAGCGGACGGGCCCAGCCCCAGCACGTCTTCAAGCGCGTTCAGCGCATGGGTCCGGGTCAGCACGGGCTTTCCGTCGCCGATATCGCCCTTCGACAGCACGACGTGGTCGGTGCCCGAAATCTGGTCCTGAAAGACGCGCATGCGCCAGTCGCCACCATAGGCCGAAGTCACTTCGCGGTCATCGCGGACCATCAGCATGTTGTCGTGCTTGTTCCGGTAGGCGATGAGATCGCTGATCGTGCCGATTTTCAGGTCGTGCTGCTTGGCGAAGGTCACCAGATCGGGCAGCCGCGCCATGGTGCCATCGTCCTTCATGATCTCGCAGATCACACCGGCGGGTTTCAGTCCCGCCAGCCGCGAGATATCGACCGAGGCCTCCGTATGGCCGGCGCGCACCAGCACGCCGCCGTCACGGGCGCGCAGCGGGAACACGTGGCCCGGTGTGGCGATGTCTGCGGCGGTGTTCTGTTCGTTGATCGCAACGGCGACGGTCAGCGCCCTGTCCGCGGCCGAGATGCCGGTGCTGACACCCTCGCGCGCCTCGATGCTGACGGTGAACGCGGTTTCATGGCGCGAGGAATTGTTCGTGGCCATCATCGGCAGTTCCAGCGCGTTCACCCGCGCCTGCGTCATCGGCAGGCAGATCAGGCCGCGCCCGTGGGTCGCCATGAAATTGATCGCCTCGGCATCCGCGAATTCCGCCGCGATCACCAGATCACCCTCGTTCTCGCGGTCCTCGTGATCGACAAGAATATACATCTTGCCCTGACGCGCCTCCTCGATGATCTCTTCGATCGGTGAGATGGCGCTTGCCAGCTCTTCCTCGACGGGTCCGGGTGTTTCGAAATTCATGCTGTCTCCTTCGGAGCGCTTTGACGCCGGTGCGCGCTGACGCGCCACACCGGCAAATTGTTCAGGTCATCTCTGCCAGCCGCGCGACATAGCGCGCAAGCGTATCGATTTCCAGATTGATGCGGTCGCCGACGGCGACATCGCCCCACGTTGTCACCGTTTTGGTGTGCGGGATGAAATTGATGCCGAAATCGCAGCCGTCGACCTCGTTCACGGTCAGCGATGTCCCGTTCAGCGCCACCGAGCCTTTGGGCGCGATGAAACGTGCCAGTGATGCGGGCGCGCGCAGGGTCACGCGGGTGCTGTCGCCCTCGTCATGCATCGCGACCACCTCGGCCACGCCGTCGACGTGGCCCGATACGATATGTCCGCCCAGTTCGTCGCCCACTTTCAGGGCCCTCTCGAGGTTCACCCGCCGCCCCTCGCGCCAGTCGCCCAGATTGGTCAGATCGACGGTTTCCGCGCTGACCTGTACCTCGTACCAGTCCGGGCCCAGATCTACCACGGTCAGGCAGACGCCGTCGCTTGCGATGGACGCGCCCATGTCGATCCTGGATGTATCATAACCGCAGCGGATGCGTACGCGCAGGTCGCCTTCCTGCTGCAGGGACGTTATGGTTCCTACATCGGTGACAATCCCCGTGAACATGGCTTTCCTTCCGGTCATGATGGACCACGGCGCACTGCACGCCGGGTCATAATTTGGACAGAGTTTTGAGACTAAATAAGCCCGACCGCAACCAAAGAAAGCCCCCCATGCCCTCGTCGAGCCCTGACAAGCGGGTGTTTCTGTTCCTGCAAGGGCCGCACGGGCCCTTCTTCAACCGGCTTGGCCGGATGTTGCGCGCGGCTGGCAGCGAGGTATGGCGCGTGGGCTTCAACGCCGGTGACCGTGCGTTCTGGTTCCATTCGAGCAGCTATATCCCCTTTCGCGGCACTGTAGAAGACTGGCCCGGCACCTTCGCGGCCCTCCTGCGCGACAAGGGCGTGACGGACATCGTCCTTTACGGCGACACGCGCCCCATCCACGCCGAGGCCGTGGCACAGGCCCGCGCAAGCGGACTTTGCGTGCACGTCTTCGAAGAAGGCTACATGCGGCCCTACTGGATCACCTACGAGCGGGGCGGCACGAACGGCAATTCGCGCCTGATGGAAATGAGCATCCCGCAGATGCAAAAGGCGCTGGAGAAATCCGACATGGAGGCGCCCCTGCCCCCCGGCCACTGGGGCGACATGCGACAGCATGTCTTCTACGGCGCGCTCTATCACTGGTTCGTCATGTTTAGAAACGGCGATTACCGCAATTTCCGCCCCCACCGCGACCTGCCGGTCACCAAGGAATTCCAGCTCTATCTCAAGCGGTTGCTGTTGATGCCGTGGCAGGCGATCGAAAGGCGTCTGGCCACCCTGCGCATCCGGCTGAGCGGTTTTCCCTACCACCTGGCCTTGCTGCAACTGGAGCACGACAGTTCGTTCCAGATGCATTCGCCCTTCGACAGCATGAGCGATTTTCTCAAGCTGGTGGTGGACGGTTTCGCCGATGGCGCGCCGCAGCATCACCACCTCGTGGTCAAGGCGCACCCGCTGGAAGACGGCCGCGTGCCGGTGCGGCGCGTGCTGCGCAAGCTCGCGCGCGAGCGCGGCATCGGCGACCGCGTGCACTTCGTGCGCGGCGGCAAGCTGGCGCAGCTTCTCAACGATGCGCGCACTGCCGTGACGGTGAATTCGACCGCCGGCCAGCAGGTGCTGTGGCGCGGCATTCCACTGAAGGTGTTCGGTCGCGCGGTCTATGCGAAACCCGAATTCGTGTCAGACCAGCCGCTGACCGACTTCTTTTCCGCAGCGTCGCGTCCCGACAACCGCGCCTACAAGGATTTCCGCCGGTATCTCCTTGAAACATCGCAGCTTCCCGGTGGGTTCTATTCGGCCCGCGGGCGCAGGCAACTGATGCGACAGGTCGTGGACATGATGCTGAGCCCTGACGATCCCTACGACGCGCTGGACCACGGGACCGCGGCACCACGGCAACAGTTGCGTGTGGTGAAGTAACGGCGCGCGGGCGCAAGTGTAGATTTTATCAATCGCTTACGCTACGCTGCTGCCTAATCAGCCGGAAGATACCGGCATCGAGGCAGTAAATAGGTCGAGGAGACCGGGCAGTGAAAACCCAGAAGTTCCGGTGGGCACGTCCCATCGCATTCGTCGCGGCTTGCGCCGTTTTGGCGTCCTGCGGATTGCCGCAGGTCGGCCCGAACAAACGCCAGATCTACGCGGGATCGGTCCAGCGCGAGGGTGATGCCTTTATCGTTGCGGTCAACGACCGCGTGACACGCGCCACTGCCGTGACCCCCGCACTCGGGTTCTCGAACGCGTTCAAATCGGCCGGGCAACTTGGCTCCGACACGATCCGCGCGGGCGATGTTCTGGGAATCACCATCTACGAAAACGTCGATGACAGCCTTCTGGGCGTCGAGGGCGCACCCGCGATCCTCGAAGAGGTGCAGGTCGACGGGGCCGGATTTATCTTTATCCCCTACGCGGGACGCATTCGCGCGGCGGGCAACTCCCCCGAGGCGATCCGGCGGATCATCACCAACAAACTGGCCGACCAAACCCCCGATCCGCAGGTCGAGGTGCGCCGCGCCGCAGGCGACGGTGCGACCGTGTCGCTGGTCGGTGCGGTCGGGGGTCAGGGCGTCTATCCGATCGAACGTCCCACACGCACCCTTGCCAGCATGCTGGCCCGCTCCGGCGGCATCACCATCGAACCCGAGATTGCGCAGATCACCGTCATCCGCGGCACGACCTCCGGCAAGATCTGGTTCGAGGACCTCTATGAGCACCCCGAACTCGATATCGCGCTGCGGGCCGGTGACAAGATCCTCGTCGAGGAAGACACCCGTTCCTACGTAGCGCTCGGCGCGACCGGCACACAGGCCCGCGTCCCGTTCGAGACACAGAACCTGTCGGCCATCGAGGCTATTGCCCAAGTCGGCGGCCTGCTGGCCAGCGCGGCGGACCCGACAGGTGTGTTCGTGATGCGCAACGAACCCGAGGAAGTCGCGGCACAGGTGCTGGGTCGCAACGATCTGCAAGGCGCGCAGCGACTGGTCTATGTTCTCAACCTCACCGAACCCAACGGCATGTTCATGGCCCGCGATTTCGTGATCCGCGACGGGGATACCCTCTATGTCACCGAAGCGCCGTTCACGCAGTGGAACAAGGTGATCGCGGCGATCACCGGCACCGCCTCTTCCGTGGGGGGCCTGACCACCACGGCCACCGCCCTTTCCGGCGGCTGATGCCGAACGACAGCCAGAACGCCGCCGCCGGTCCCGTAAAGGACCGGCGGCTTTTCGTTTACAACGGCGGCTTTCTCACACAGGGGCGTATCCGGCGCATCCTGCATCTTTCGGGCTATTCCATCCATATCGGCCTGCCCTCAGAGGACGGTGATGCCGTGGCGGTCTGGGGCAACTCGCCCACCGCGCATCGCGGTCTGGGCGTGGCCGAAGCGCGCGATAGCCCCGTTGTACGCATCGAGGACGCGTTTCTGAGGTCGCTGTTTCCCGGCCGCGAGGGCGAGCCGCCGCTGGGGCTGGTGATCGACCACAGCGCGGCCCATTTCGATCCCTCGCGCCCTTCAGATCTGGAACGGCTGCTGGCGAACGACCCACTGGACGACACCGCCCTGCTGGACCGCGCGCGCGGGGCCATCGCTAGGCTGAAAGAGGCGCATCTGACAAAATACGCCGCTGTGCGCGACGACATCGACCCGCCCGCTCCGGGCTATGTGCTGGTCATCGACCAGACCCACGAGGACGCCTCCGTCACAGCCTCGGGTGCGGATCGCGCACGGTTTCTCGAAATGCTCTACTACGCGCAGGAGGAGCATCCGGGCGCGCAGATCCTGATCAAGACCCACCCCGAAACGGCTGCGGGACACCGCAAGGGATATTTCCGCGACGAGGATCTGGGCGACCGGATACGCTTTCTGACCGAACCGATCAGCCCGTGGATCCTGTTCGAGGGGGCCATCGGTGTCTACACGGTCTCGTCCGGTCTGGGGTTCGAGGCGATCTTTGCCGGGCACAGGCCGCGCGTGTTCGGGCAGCCCTTCTATGCAGGCTGGGGGCTGACCGAGGACGCCTTCGAAGTGCAGCGACGCCAGCGCAGGCTGACCCGCGCGCAATTGTTCGCGGGGGCGATGATCCTCTATCCGCGCTGGTACGACCCCTACACCGACGCGCTGTGTCCGCTCGAGCGTGTGATCGACACGCTGGAAGCGCAGGCGCGGGCGTGGCGCGAGGACCGGCAGGGCTGGACCGCCTCGGCCATGTCGCGGTGGAAACACGCACCTTTGCAGACATTCTACGGTCGCCATCATCCCGTGGTGTTCGAAAACGATCCCGCCCGCGCACGGGCGCGGGGCGGGCCGTGGATGGTCTGGGCGGGGCGCGCCGACGTGGGCCACGGCGATGCCGTAAGGGTCGAGGATGGCTTCCTGCGCTCGCGCGGTCTGGGGGCGGCGCTGACCCCGCCGCTGTCGTTGGTCACGGACGATCTGGGCATCTACTACGATCCCGCCCGCCCCTCGCGGCTGGAGCGGGCAATCGCCGCGCGGGCCGAGCTGCGCCCCGATCAGGAACGCCGCGCAGCCGCGCTGATCAAGGCGCTGCGCGCAAACCGGCTCAGCAAGTACAATACCGGCACCGCCACGATGCCAGACCTGCCGCAGGGGCATCGCATTCTGGTTCCCGGACAGGTGGCCGACGATGCCTCGATCCGCACGGGCACCACGGATATCGCGACCGATCGGGCGCTGCTGGAGGCCGTGCGCGCGGCCCGTCCCGAGGCGGTGATCCTCTACAAGCCCCATCCCGACGTCGAGGCCGGTTTGCGCAGCGGCGGGATCGACGATCCGGCCCTTGCCGATGTGATCCTGAACGGTGTCGATCCGGCAGCCGTGCTGGGCGCCGTAGACGAGGTGCATACGATGACCTCCCTGATGGGGTTCGAGGCTTTGCTGCGCGGCATTCCGGTCACGACCTACGGCGCGCCCTTTTACGCAGGCTGGGGTCTGACCACGGACAAGGGCGAAATTCCGCCCCGGCGCCGGGCGCGCCCTACCCTCGAAGGACTGGTCCATGCGGCTTTGATCGACTATCCGCGCTACCTCGATCCGGTGACGGAACTGCCCTGCCCGGTCGAAGTGGTCGTGCAGCGGCTGGCGAAGGGCGACATCCCCGGCCCCGGAGCGCGCAACCGCCTGTTGTCGCGTCTGCAAGGGCTCTTCGCCCCGTTTGCGGGGCTTTGGCGGCGCTAGACCGCGGCGCGCGTCCAGTGGTGCAGCAGATCACCACCCACCGCCCGCGTCCCTGCCAGCGCAAAGCGTGGGCCGTCGGACAGTCGCGCCAGCCCCATCGCACCCAGTCCCGGCAATCCTTCCGCCCCGATTGCAAGACCGGCGGTAAATCCGACCAGATGGTCGACCAGATCCGCCTGCAACAGGGACGCGGCCAGCGCGGAGCCGCCTTCGCTGAACACGCGGGTCAGACCATGCGCGCCCAGCTTTTGCATCACGTCCACCAGATCCAGCTGCCCGCCGCTGATTTCGCACGGCAGCAGCACCGCCCCCAGACCGCGCCATGCCTCGACCAGCTCCTGCGGCGCAGAGGCCCCGTGACACAGGATCACCGGTACATCACGCGCCGTCGTCGCCAGCTTGCCCGTCAACGGCAGATCCAGCCTGCGGCTGATGACCACGCGCACCGGCTGCCGCGTGGCGCCCATGTCGCGCACGGTAAGGGAGGGATCATCCTCGCGCGCGGTGCCAGCCCCCACCATCACCGCATCGTGGCGCAGACGCATCGCGTGGACCTCACGGCGCGCCTGCGCTCCGGTGATCCACTGGCTTTCTCCCGTGGCCGTGGCGATGCGCCCGTCAAAGGATTGCGCCAGCTTGAGGGTCAGCATCGGCCGGCCCCGTTCGACCCGCGCAAAGAAGCCTTCGTTGGCGCGCCGGGCGGCCTTCTCCATCACGCCGACCTCGACCTTGATGCCGGCGGCACGCAGCATCGCGATGCCCTGCCCCGCGACGCGCGGATCGCTGTCCTGGGTTGCGACGACCACACGCGCCACACCCGCGTCGACGAGGGCCTTGGCGCAGGGGGGCGTCTTGCCGGTATGGGCGCAGGGTTCAAGCGTGACGAATGCATCCGCACCCCGCGCCAGCGGTCCCGCCTGCGCCAAGGCGCGGGTTTCGGCGTGGGGCCGTCCCCCCGGCGCAGTCCAGCCACGGCCGACGATGCGCCCCGCGCGCACCAGAACACAGCCCACCGCCGGGTTCGGCCATGTATTGCCAAGCCCGCGCCGCCCCAGCGACAGGGCCAGCGCCATGAAGCGAAGATCGCTCAACTTTCGGGAAGCGGATCGGGGCGGAGTTCCTGCACGAACTTGTCGAAATCATCCGCCGCCTGGAAATTCTTGTAGACGCTGGCAAAGCGCACGTAGGCGACAGTGTCGATCCGCGCCAGCGCTTCCATCACGATCTCGCCGATTTGCTTGGAGGGGATGTCGGTTTCGCCCATGCTCTCCAGCCGCCGCACGATCCCGCTGATCATCTGGTCGATCCGCTCGGGCTCTATCGGGCGTTTCTGCATCGAGATACGGATCGAGCGTTCCAGCTTGTCGCGGTCGAAATCCTCGCGCTTGCCGGAGGACTTGATGACGACCAGATCGCGTAGCTGCACGCGCTCGTAGGTCGTGAAGCGACCGCCACAGGCCGGACAGAACCGGCGCCGGCGGATCGACACGTGGTCTTCGGCCGGTCGGCTGTCTTTGACTTGAGTATCGATATTCCCGCAAAATGGGCAGCGCATGGACCTGTCCCCTCAACTGTGTTCCGCCTCGATTGTGGGATCACCGCCCCACTTGTCCACAGGTATACGCCAGACACAAGGTTTTGGGTAGACAAGATTTGCGGGCCCAGATGCTGAGACAGAATGCCCCGAACAAACAGCCGCCCTGGCGCGTTCCTGTCTGAGTTCACACACACAGACGGAGACAGACCATGGCCAAGACACTATTCATCACGGGCGCGTCCTCAGGCATCGGGGCCGCAACAGCGAAGGCTGCGGCGAGCGCGGGCTGGAACGTCGGCCTTTTCGCGCGCAGCGAAGACAAGCTGAACGAACTGGCCAAGGAAATCGGATCACAGGCGCTGGCCCTTCCCGGCGACGCGATGAACTTCGACGCACAGAAAAAAGCGATCGAGCAACTGCGCGAGCATACCGGCAGCATCGATGCGGCCTTTGCCAACGCGGGCCGTGGCAGCAAGGCGGCGGGCGTGGAAAGCGGTGACCCCGAGGATTGGGACGGCATGATCGACCTCAACATCAAGGGTGCGCTCTACACCGCGCACGCGGTGATGCCCGATCTGAAAAAGAACAAGGGCCAGTTTCTGGTCACCGGCTCGGCTGCCGGTCGCAGGCACATCAAGGGGTCGATCTACGGCGCGACGAAATGGTTCATCCACGGTTTCGCCGGAAACCTGGCCGAGGAAATGTCGGAATGGGGCGGGCGCTGCATGGTCGTGGCACCGGGCATGGTCGATACGCCATTCTTCGACAGCGCCAAGCCTGACAAACTCCACGCCGAGGACGTGGCCGAAGCGGTCGTCTACGCGCTGAACGCGCCCGAGCGCGCCACCATCCGCGAAGTGTTCATGATGCCGACGAACTAGGCCCGGTCGGACATGAAATGCCCCGCAGCGCGCCTGCGGTGCGGGGCAGTACGATGCTCGAACAGGTAGATGCCCTGCCATGTCCCCAACCGCATGTGCCCGTCGATGACGGGGATATGGAGGCTGACAGGTAACATCGCCGCCTTGATATGCGCGGGCATGTCGTCGGGCCCTTCGGCGGTATGGGTCAGATAGGTCATCTCGGGCCTATCGGCAGGCGGCACCAGCCGCGCGAAATAGGCGTGAAGATCACGCTGCACATCCGCGTCGGCATTTTCCTGGATCAGCAGGGACGCCGAGGTGTGACGCACCATCAGCGTCAGAAGACCCGACACGGCACCGCAGTCGCGCAACCACGCCGCGACGTCCTGCGTGAATTCATAGAGGCGCGGGCCGCGCGTCTCGATCTCGAACTCGGTATGCATCGCTACTTGGTCGACCGCGTGAACGCATCGCGGCAAAACCGGCGCGCCTGCGCGGATTTCATCATCTCGCCCGGGACATCGACCGTCACGCTCAGCCGCTCGGGGTCGGGCGCGGGAAGCCCCTCGTTGCTGAGGCTGAACACCACCGCCTGACGCCGGCTTGCAGTGCGCGCCGGGCCGATCGGGGTTTTCACGTAGATCGGTGTCGTCTCTGAGAGGCCCTGCCGCACCTCGACATAGCTTGCAGCGGCGCACCACAGCTCTGCCGGGCCCATCTGCTGGAGGCGGATCACCTCGAAATCGGTGCCACCCAGAGGATTGATGACAAACCTCTTTTCCTCGCCAAGGGTTGCGGCGGCAGCGCTGGTTGCAAGGCACATAAGGCCGGACAGAACGATCTGGCGCATCAAATATCCCCGTTCGTGATCAGCCGGAAATCGGCGCAAAACCCGTAGGCGTGGCCAACGCTGAGATTGCTGCCCGGCTGCGACAATGTCGCGCCGAGGATCGTAGCCGCGCGGGGCGTCAAACCGGCAGGGTCCAGCGTAAAGACAACCGGCGATCTTTGCCCCAGACCGGCAGGGCGCGGGGAGGCAACGTAGATGCGGGCGTTCCCGCGCGCACCCAGAATGTCGCGCGCATAGTCCGCCGCACCACACCAGTAACCGCGCGCGCCCAATCCCCCGTCGGACAGCACCGCGAAGCCGCTCTCGACGGGGGCAACCTCAACACCCGGCGCGGCGGTGTGGGTCTGCGCAACGGCTTGCGCTGCCAGCGATACGAATGAGGCCAGAGCCAACAGGGTCAACCGCACGATCAATACCTCCGGAACAGGGAATCGTCGCGATCATAGATATCGCGGCAGAACTGGATCGCGTGATCGACCGGCAGCCCCACCCCGACCTGATCCGTACCCAGACTGACGGACTGAAAGGGGCCTTGGGACAAATTGGCCGGATTGATGGTGAAACCCACCGCCTTGCGACCTGTCACGCTCTGCGCCGGTCCGCGCGCCCGCTGGATGTAGACGCGATCCTCCGCGCCAAGGCGACGTTCGGCATATTCGGCAGCCGCGCACCAGATGCCGCGCGGCCCCTCCCCGCGCCCTTCGATCACCTCGAATTCGGTGCCGCCGAGGGGCACGACGTAGAGGTCGTTTACCGCCTGATACGCCTGCGCGGACGCGATAGCGGGGGTCAGGCCAAGCGACAGGGCAACAATGGCAAGGGAACGCATAGAACTCTCCTTCTGCTGCCCTAAAGGTAGGGGCCGCACGGGCGAGGTCAAAATCACAGCCGGGTGAGCGGCGGCGCCTTGCCGATTGGTACCAGCCACTCGCTGGGCCCCAACGAAAAAGGCGGGGGCCATTGGTGGCCCCCGCCTTGCAATATCGTTGGTGCGGGTCCTGTACCCGCGACCGACCTACTGGTCGAGGAAACTGCGCAGCTTGCGCGACCGGCTCGGATGCTTGAGCTTGCGCAGCGCCTTCGCCTCGATCTGGCGGATCCGTTCGCGGGTCACGCTGAACTGCTGGCCCACTTCTTCCAGCGTGTGGTCTGTGTTCATGCCGATGCCGAAACGCATGCGCAGCACACGTTCCTCGCGCGGCGTGAGGCTGGCCAGAACCCGTGTGGTGGTTTCCTTGAGGTTTTCCTGAATGGCGCTGTCCAGTGGCAGCACGGCATTCTTGTCCTCGATGAAATCGCCCAGCTGGCTGTCTTCCTCGTCGCCGATGGGGGTTTCGAGGCTGATCGGCTCCTTGGCGATCTTCATCACCTTGCGGACCTTTTCCAGCGGCATCTGCAGCTTCTCGGCCAGCTCTTCCGGCGTCGGTTCGCGGCCGATCTCGTGGAGCATCTGACGGCCCGTGCGGACCAGCTTGTTGATCGTTTCGATCATGTGCACCGGAATACGGATCGTGCGCGCCTGATCCGCAATCGACCGAGTGATCGCCTGCCGGATCCACCATGTCGCGTAGGTGGAGAACTTGTAGCCGCGGCGGTATTCGAACTTGTCCACCGCCTTCATCAGGCCAATGTTGCCTTCCTGAATGAGATCAAGGAATTGCAGACCACGGTTGGTGTATTTCTTCGCGATGGAGATAACGAGACGCAGGTTCGCCTCGACCATTTCCTTCTTGGCCTGACGGGCTTCTTTCTCGCCCTTCTGGACCTGCTGCACGATGCGGCGGAATTCGGAGATATCCAGACCGACGTATTGGCCCACCTGCGCCATGTCGGCGCGCAGCTGCTCGACCTTGTCGGCAGAGCGTTCGATGAACATCTGCCAGCCGCGGCCGGGCTTTTCGGCCATCCGCTCCATCCAGCCGGGATCGAGTTCGTGGTTGCGGTAGGCGTCGATGAATTCCTTGCGGTTGATACGCGCCTGATCCGCAAGCTTTACCATCGCACTGTCGATCTGCATGATCCGGCGGTTGATGCCGTACAGCTGGTCGATCAGGGCTTCGATACGGTTGTTGTGCAGATGCAGATCGTTCACCAGCGCCACGATCTCGCTGCGCAGCTTCTGGTAGGTGTCCTCGTCCCCTTTCGAGAAGGTATTGTCCTCGTTCAGGGTGGCCGAGATACGGCTGTCCTGCATCTCGCTCAACTTGACGTAATCGTCGGCGATACGGTCAAGCGCTTCGAGCACCTGTGGCTTCAGCGCGGCTTCCATGGCGGCAAGCGACATGTTGGCCTGATCGTCGTCATCGTCGTCGTCATCGTCATCGGCGCTGATCGGATTGCCGTCCGCGTCGAGTTCCTGCTTGGCCTCTTCCTTGCCCGGCGCAGGGGCGCCTGCCGCGGGAACCACCGGAGTGGTTTCCTCGTCGTCGCCCATCTGGTTGCCGAATGTCGCCTCGAGGTCGATCACATCGCGCAGCAGAATATCCTCGGACAGAAGTTCGTCGCGCCAGATGGTGATCGCCTGAAAGGTCAGCGGGCTTTCGCACAGGCCCGCAATCATGGTGTTGCGCCCCGCCTCGATCCGCTTGGCGATGGCGATTTCGCCCTCGCGGCTCAGCAGTTCGACCGACCCCATTTCGCGCAGGTACATGCGGACGGGATCGTCCGTGCGGTCCAGTTTCTCGGAGGTGCCGGAGCCGAGTGCGACCTCGCGGTTGCTTTCGGTCGTAGTTACGTCGGTCGAGCCCTTGTTCTCTTCTTCCTCGGCCTCTTCGTCCTCGATGATGTTAATGCCCATCTCGGAGAGCATCGACATCACGTCCTCGATCTGTTCGGAACTCACCTGATCGGGTGGCAGGACCGTATTGAGCTGGTCGTAGGTGATATACCCTTTCTCGCGCGCCTCGCCGATCATCTTCTTGACGGCGGCCTGGCTCATGTCGAGCGAGTGGCCGGAGTCCTGATCGTCGTTCTTGACGTCTTCGTTGGTATCCTTGGCAGCCATGAAAGCTCCTCTCAAGCGTCCCTGCGAATCAGTGGTAGCTGATTCGTTTTTCGAATCATGCGTGGTTTCAGACGATTCTTAAACCCGCGTCCCTATTTTTCCGCTAATTGCGGACGATTGGTCACGATCGACCCGTCGATGCGCCAGAGCGCCCGGCCGCAAAGCCGCGCGGCGCATCAGCTGTTCTTGCGACCGCCCTTGCTGAAATCGATCTGATCAAAGAAGCTGCGGCTTTTCTCGACTTCCTCCCGGTCCAACCGCGCGCCATTGTCGGCGATCACGTATTCCGCCTGATCTTCTTGTCCAGAGCGGCGTGCCCGGTCGTGCGCACGTGCCGCTTCGGCCAGCCGCCACGTCACCCCCTCGTCTGCCTCGCCGGTCAGATCGTCAAGCGCATCGTGAAGCTCTTCTTCCAGCCCGCGCTGGGCCTTCAGCTTTGCCAACTCCTCGGCGATGGTCATTGCTGTCAGATCGGCCATCCCGGGCTTGCGGATACAGGGTGTGATTGCGACATGGCGCTGCGCCAGCAGGTTTTCAATAGCGTCCGGTCCCAGAGCGTCCGAAATTCTGTCGCGCAAATCACCGGCCCCTCTGTGCGCGTGCGCCAGAACCAGATCGCGCATGCGCGCGTGATCGGGATCGGCGCAGGGCATGTTTTCCAGCCCGGTCTCGAATTTCTCGACGACCTCGGGGCAGCAGATGCAGGCGGCAAGGATCACCGCTTCGCGCAGGTGATCGGTGGCGCGGGCATCCTGCGCCGTGGCCAGCACCGAGGATTTCGCACCGACGGACGGACCGGGGACCGCTTTGACCCACGCGCCCTGCTGTCGCGGACGCCGCGCGCCGCCTCCACCGCCGCCCGATGCCGACGTGGATTTATTGCGGAACAGCTGCCAGCGCAGATCCTTGATTTCCTGCCCGTAGTGGCTGCGGATGCTGGGGTCGCGGATCAGCGCAATCTTTTCGCGCAGCGTCTTGTCCAGTGCCGCCTTGCGTTCGGGGCTGTCGAAGACCTTTCCGTCGATCTCGCGCTGCCACAGCAGCTGGACCGTGGGCTGGGCCGCATCGATGATGCTCTGCACCGCGCCGACACCGGCGGATTTCAGCAGATCGTCGGGATCCTGCCCTTCGGGCATCATCGCAAAGCGCAGGCTGCGCCCCGCTTCCAGCAGCGGCAAGGCCAGATCGATCAGGCGCAACGCCGCACGCTGGCCTGCAGCATCCCCGTCCAGCATGATGACAGGCTCGTCGCTGATCCGCCACAGCATCGCCAGCTGGTTCTCGGTGATGGCGGTCCCCAGCGGCGCCACCGCCGCACCGAAACCGGCCTCGCTGAGCGCGATCACATCCATATACCCTTCGGCGACAAGCAGCGGCTGCCCCTTGCCCGCCGCCACGCGCGCCTCGCGCACGTTGTAGAGGCTGCGGCCCTTGTCAAAAAGCGCCGTTTCCGGAGAGTTGAGGTACTTGGCCTTGTCCTCAGGGTCCATGGCGCGGCCCCCGAAGGCGATGGCACGGCCCTGTGCGTCGCGGATCGGATAGATGATGCGGTTGCGGAAGGTATCATAGGGCTTGCCGCCCTTCTGCGACGGCTTGGCCAGACCGGCGTCGAGGATCAGCTTGTCTTCGACGCCCTTCCCTTTCAGCGCATCCCACAGCCCCTGCCATGTATCGGGCGCAAATCCGATCTCCCAGCGCGCCAGCGCGTCGCCTTGCAGACCGCGGCGGGCGAGATAATCACGCGCAGCCTGGCCTGCGCCGGTGCGCAACTGCAACCGGAACCATTTGACCGCCAGTTCCATCACCTCGGCGAGCTGGGTGCGCGCATCGGCTTTCTGTTGTGCCTGCGGGTCGCGTTCGGGCATCGGCATCCCGGCCTCGCGGGCCAGAATCTCGACCGCTTCCATGAAACTCACGTTCTCGGTCTCGCGCACGAAGGAGATCGCGTCGCCCTTCGCGTGGCACCCGAAGCAATAATAGAATCCCTTGCGGTCATCGACGTGGAAACTCGCCGATTTTTCCTGGTGGAACGGGCACGGCGCCCACATATCGCCCTTGCCCTGATTGGACTTGCGCTGATCCCACATGACCTTGCGCCCGACGACCTGTGACAGGCTCGACCGGCTGCGCAATTCATCCAGAAATCCAGGGGGCAGGCTCATACGCGATCATACCGAATGCCGCAGGCCAGAGTCCAGAAGCGCGCGGCGGAATACAGGCCGAAAAGAGCGGTGGCGCCGCGCCGCATCGACGCGGCAGCGACGGTCAGATCCGAGTCATTGCTGCAGACACAGCTCTTCCCACGCCTCACCCAGATCGGCTGACTTCAGCTCTTTCATTTTCATGCGGTAGACCCAAGGGGTCACCAAGGGGACGACCGCGTTGTATTTTTCCGGCCATTCCGGCGCGGTACCTGCGACATGATCCACGACCTGTCTTTCGCGCACCCGCTCCATCCTTGCCGCCTGAACCGCTGCGACAACATCGGCCTGATAGCCACAATCGGTTTCCTTGGCGCTCTGCGCGGCCAGAGGCGTGGCGGCGCACAGGGCGACGACGGCTGCAAACATCCGGATCATATCGGTACTCCTTACAAAACTCACAGGCGCCATTCTAGCGGCGCGCCGCCACCGCTTCCAGTGCCTGCGTCAGATCGTGAACGAGTGTTCCGGCCAGTGAGCGGAACACCGCGACCATGAAGGTATCGGGGCCGGTTCTGGTAATGCTGGCATGCATATGGCCCAGAAGGCTCCGCGCGGTTGCGCCCTGCGCGAAATGCGCGGCGCGCAGATCGACGGGAACCAGCCGCGCCAGAACGTCTTCCGACCCGGCCCCGGACAATTCGGCAAAGCACCATGCATCGCCCTGATCGATCACAGCGGCCAGCGCCGAGAGTTCTCTGCCCGGCGCGCGCCCCAGCAGCAGCGCCTCCTCGCGGCCCCACCAGATCAACCGCGTGTCCCCCTGCGTGACACTTTGGCCGGCACCGGGAAATGGCATGCCCAGCGCCTCTTGCAGCGCTTCCGGCGTGGCCGTGGCGTAAGGCAAGACCGCATGGGCAGAGCCGACCTCGGCTTCGCGCAGGGTGACACCGCCGATCGTAACCGGCAGAAGGTCCGCGAAACAGGTCTCCGCTTCAAGCTCACTCACGCAGGCGCCCTCCCTCGGGATCGTAGAAGACCGGCGGACAAATCTCGACCTCGGTGCGGATGGCCCGCAGATGGTCGACCAGTTGCAGACGCTCGCCCATACGCTCGGGTCCGCGGCTGACAAACCCAAGCCCGATCATCGAACCGGCCTGCGGCGACTGGCAAACCGAGGTGACATAGCCCTGATCGTTGGCATGCACGGCGCTCTGGCCCACGGGATAGAGATGCGCACCGGCTGAAATCTCCTGCGCGGGGGCCACGGGTTTGAGGCCCACGAGCCGCGCCCGCGCCGGATCGACCAGACCGGGCCGCGCGGCCATCACCTTGCCGATGCAGTCCTTACCCGGCGACACCATCCGCGCCATGCCGATGTCAAATGCCGTGACGCGCCCGTGGATTTCCGCGTGGGTGATGAACCCTTTTTCCATGCGCAATACGTTCAGCGCTTCCATACCGTAGGCCCCGCCCCCCAGCGCCTCGGCGCGGCGGACCAGCTTTGCAAAAAGCGCTGCACCGTAGCGGGCGGGCACGGCAATCTCGTACCCCCGCTCTCCCGAGAAGGAGATCCGGAACAGCCGTCCGCGCACCCCCAGGACGCCGACCTCGCCACAAGCCATGAACGGCGAGTCGGCATCGTCGAGCGGCTGATCGAGCAGCCCTTCCAGCAGCCCATGCGCCTTGGGTCCCGCCACCGCGAACTGCGCCCAGTGTTCGGTCACCGACGCGAAGCGGACATCCCATTCCGGATGCAGCCCCTGCGACACCCAGTTGAGATGGCGCATGACCTCTCCAGCCGCGGCGGTGGTGGTCGTCATGAGGTAGTGCTGCGGCCCCAATCGCGCGGTGGTGCCGTCATCCATGACCATCCCGTCCTCGCGCAGCATCAGGCCATAGCGCACGCGCCGCTCTTTCAGGGTGGAGAAGACGTTGGTGTAAACCAGATCAAGCAGCCGCGCCGCGTCGGGGCCCTGAATGTCGATCTTGCCCAGCGTGCTGACATCGCACACGCCCACGGCCTCGCGCACATGGCGGACCTCGCGGTCGCAGGCCGCGCGCCACGTGGCTTCGCCCTCGCGCGGGAAATAGCTGGGCCTGTACCACAAGCCGGCCTCGATCATCGGCGCGCCCATCGCGACACTTTGGCGGTGGCTGGTGGTGAACCGCTGCGGCGCGAATCCCGCGCCGCGCCCGCCTGCCCCCATCGCGGCGATCGACACCGGCGTGTAGGGTGGCCGGAACGTGGTTGTCCCGGTCTGCGCGATCCCGCGCGCGGTCGCATCGGCCAGAAGCGCCAGCGCCGCGACGTTCGAGGTCTTGCCCTGATCGGTCGCCATCCCTTGCGTGGTGTAGCGCTTCATATGCTCGACCGAGACAAAGTTTTCCACCGCCGCCTGCCGGATATCCTTGGTGGTCACGTCATTCTGGAAATCGAGCCAGGCACGCCCCTTGCCGGCCACCTCCCACAAAGGGGCGATCCGGTAGGCAGAACCGTCCGCATCAGGAAGCACCAGATCTGCCGGGGCCTTGCCCAGCGCCTGCGCCACACGCTGTCCTGCGTCGAGCCCGCCGCGCAGGCACGCTTGCGTGGAAAACGCCCCGGCGCAGGCCCCGGCCCAGTCCATGCCCGGCACCGTCCCCGCCACCGGGACGAAAGCCGCGATATCCTCACGCCATTCGGGCCTGCCGCCCGTGTGACAGGTCAGGTGAACCGTCGGGTTCCAGCCCCCCGATACGGCAAGGCAATCGGCCCTGATCGTCCAGTCCCGGCCGTCCCGCCGCAGCGTGACCGTCTTCACGCCCCTGCGCCCCGATGTGCCGCAGACCACCGCACCGGGATGCACCGGGAAGGGGCTGTCGGCAAACTCCGCCTCCGTGCGGCTATCGACCAGCGCGGCCACCTCGACCCCCGCGGCATGCAGATCGCGTGCGGTCCTGTGGGCGTCGTCGTTGTTGCCGAACACGACGATCCGCCTGCCGGGCGCCACCCCCCAGCGGTTGAGGTAGGCCCGCACGGCACCCGCCATCATCACGCCGGGCCGGTCATTGTCAGGGAACGCGATGGGCCGCTCTATCGCCCCTGCGCAAAGGATCGACGCCCGCGCCGTGATCCGCCAGAAACACTCCAGCGGCGCGCCAGATCGCGGCAGATGATGCGACACACGCTCCAGCGCGCCGAAAACGCCGCCGTCGTAGGCGCCGGTGACGGTCGTACGCGGCATGATCCGCACGTTCGCCCGCGCTGCCAGCTCTGCCACCTTCTGCGCGACCCAATCGGTCGCAGTCACGCCGCCGACCTCCTCGCGCTCGACCAACAGCCGCCCCCCGGGTTGGCTGTCTTCGTCGCAAAGGATCACGTCCAGACCCGCTTGCGACGCGGCATCCGCCGCCATCAGCCCCGCAGGCCCTGCCCCGATCACCAGCACATCGCAGAATGCAAAGGCGCGGTCGTAGCGATCCGCATCCGCCTTGCCGTTCAGCGCCCCCAATCCGGCCGCACGGCGGATCACCGGCTCATAGAGCTTTTCCCAGAAGGTCTGTGGCCACATGAAGGTCTTGTAGTAAAACCCCGCCCCCAGAAACCGCGCGCCCAGATCGTTCACCGCCAGCGCATCGAAGGCAAGAGAGGGCCACGCCGACTGCGAGCGCACCTCGAGCCCTTCGTAGACTTCCTGAACCGTGGCGCGCAGGTTCGGTTCCGCGCCCGCGCCCCTGCCAACGGTGACAAGCGCGTTCGGCTCCTCCGACCCCGCCGTCAGGACGCCGCGCGGGCGGTGGTATTTGAACGACCGGCCCATCAGCCGTACGCCACTCGCCAGCAGGGCAGCAGCAACCGTTTCTCCGCGCCGGCCCGTATAACCCACGCCGTCGAAGCGGAAGCGTATCTTTTCCCCGTCGGGGATCTCGCGAAGCCTCACTTTCCCGCCTCCGCGGCCAGTGCGGTCGCATGGATCTCGTGGGTGACGGTATCGCGCTCCACGATCAGCCAGGCCCCGCATCCCGCCTCGTGCTGCCACAGATCACGGGTGCGTCCGGCGGGATTGTCGCGCAGATGCAGATAGCTGTCCCAGGCGGCCTCTCCGGCGTCTGGGGCCGGACGCTCCAGCGCAACCGCATCCCCCTTGTAGTAGAACTCGCGCCGGTCACGGGCGCCGCACAATGGACAATCGATCCTCACGCCACGACCGCCCGCAGGCCGCAACGGCCTGTCTCCATTTTGCCCCTAAACTCAATCCCGCAGCCCGCTCCGGGCGCCTCAGTGGAGGTTGTGTTGCGCACCTGTGCCCTCCTCGTCCATCAGGCCGCGCCCGGTCCTGAACCGGTCGAGCCGGAACTTCGCCGCCGCCGCGTGGTGCTCCCCGGTCGCCATCAGATGCGCAAAGGCATCGCCAGAGCCCGGCACCGCCTTGAAGCCGCCGTAGCACCAGCCGCAATTGAGAAAGAGCCCCTCGGTCCCGGTCTTGTCGATGATAGGAGAGCCATCGGGCGTCATGTCCATGATACCGCCCCAGGACCGCAGGACCTTGGCCTTGCCGATCATCGGCATCAGTGTCATGCTCGCTTCCATCACATGCTCGACCATCGGCAAATTCCCCCGCGCGGCGTAGGAGGCATAGAAATCCAGATCCCCGCCAAAGACCAGCCCGCCCTTGTCGGACTGGCTGATATAGAAATGTCCCATCCCGAAGCTGATGACGTTGTCGATGCAGGGCTTCAACCCTTCGGTGACAAAGGCCTGCAGCACGTGGCTTTCGATGGGCAGGCGCATGCCCGCCATGGCCGCCACCTGCCCCGAGCGGCCCGCAACGACGATGCCGACCTTGCGCGCCCGGATCGCGCCACGGGTGGTCTGAACCCCGGTGACGCGCCTGCCCTCGATATCGATACCGGTGACTTCGCAGTTCTGGATCAGGTCCACACCTCGGTCGGACGCCCCGCGCGCATAGCCCCACGCCACGGCATCGTGGCGCGCGGTCCCTCCGCGGCGTTGCAACAACCCGCCGTAGATCGGAAACCTGGTATTTTCGAAATCGAGGTAGGGCGCGATGCGGCGCACGCCCTCGCGGTCCAGCAGTTCCGCATCATCGCCCTGCCCGCGGATCGCATTGCCCCGCCGCGCAAAGGCATCCCGCTGGCCGTCGGAATGGCACAGCATCATGACCCCGCGCTGCGACAGCATGGCGTTGTAGTTCAGCTCGCGCTCCAACCCTTCCCAAAGCTTCAGCGAATGTGAATAGAACTGCGAATTGCCGTCGAGAAAGTAGTTCGCCCGCACGATGGTCGTGTTACGCCCGATATTGCCGCCACCGAGATAGCCTTTCTCCAGCACGGCGATGTTGCGCATGCCGTGCGTCTTGGCGAGGTAATAGGCCGTCGCCAGCCCGTGCCCGCCGCCGCCGATGATGACCGCGTCATATTCCGCCTTTGGCGTGGCATCGCGCCAGTGCGGGCCCCAGCCCCTGTTTCCCGTCAGCCCTTCGCGCAACAGACGCCATCCAGAAAAGCGCATTGCAGATCCCTTTGTGCAGCTGCGTCCACTTAGACAGAACTGCACGGGCCGCACAATCGCGCCAAGGGATTTGGCCGGGGATAATCGCGAAAGGATTGTCTCGCGGAAACGGATGCCGCCCGCTGATGCGCCCTAGCGGATCATGCGGAAGTAATCGGCGCGATAGGCATTCTCGAGCCCGCTGCCGTTGCAGAACCCCATGACCGAGTTGCTGGTGCCGTCGATGCGCCCCTTGGCGATCAGGCTCGCACCCAGCACACCGCTGGCGTCCGCCGCGAAAGTGATATCCCCCAACGCGAGGATCTGGCCGCCGAAAATGCTCAGACCGGCCGCCACGTTGAAACCGCCCATCGTCATCAGAACCGATCCGCCCCCGTCCAGACAGTTGTCCTGCCGGCCCAGCATGAAGCCAGACGGCGAATTGAACGAATTAGCGCCGGTGTGGGTGGTCGCGATCAGGGTGTCTTCCAGAATCGCGTCCTTGGCGAATTTCACCTCGCAATCGGTGATCAGCGCGATGTTCCAGTAGGTTCCCTTGTCCAGCGTCACCTTGCCACTGCCGCCGCAGCGCAGCGCATTGACGACACCGGTCTCGAAATTCTCGGGCAGAAGGGTGCTGGCATAGGGCAGGTTGTGGACGTAGCTGTTATACTCGCCGCCCAGCAGGGTGCCGTCGCCGAAGCTGCCAGGCTTGCGGCGCGGGAAGGAGGCCGGATCGGCCGTCCACAGCCCGTCGATGATGTCGGGCAGTTTGGCAAGCAGGCGCATCCGGTAGGACCCGCTGCGCAGGGCCGCTTCCAGACCGTCGTTACGCTCATAGCCGGATTTGGGCATGTCCAGGTCGTCGGTATCAGGCATCGACACGACGGTCCCCGGCTCGAAGATGTTGTTCGAGTTCACGCTGACGTGGGAGTTCGAGTGGATGCAGAACCCGTCGCGGAATTCGTTGTTGGACTGGATGTCGACGACATCTTCGGCGACGAAACCTTCGGTGAAACACGGGGGGAAATAGGTCGTGTAGACCGCAGAGGTCCGGATATCGAATCGCCCGTAACCGATCAGGCCCAGCAACAGGTTGCGCGCGCCGTTGCCACGGCTTTCTTCAAGGTTCGCAAGCACCTGTACGGCCGTCCGGCTGTTCTCGTCCTTGGTGAACTCGTAGGTCTCGTTGTTCCAGACGCCGAACTCGACATCGGTCTTGTTGGTGATCTTGTTGAAATACCCATTGGCAAGGATCGCGTCGATCGAACGCAGCGCGGCATCGCGGGCTTCTTCGACCGAACCGTCACTGCGCACGTAAAGGGCTGCGTGCGCCGCTGTGTCGGCGGCGGCCTGCAACTGCGCGCGCTCGGACACGGATTTGCTGAAGTCGATCGCGACCCCACCGAGGGTGAGAAAAATCAGGAGAAACGACAGGCTGAGGATACTCGCCGTGCCCTTCTCACCGTTGATGAAACCTCGGGGCGATCCGTCACGTGCTGGGATGTGCTGCTGTTTCATGGCTCAGAACTCGATGATCTGCTGGGCGACGAAGCCGATCGTGACATCGTCGAAGTAGCCCCGCATCAGGCTCATGGGCATCAGGTGGATGGCGGGAGCGGTCACTTCCGTCACGATGAAACCGTCGCGGATCGCGCTGTTCACGCTCAAGGCCGCTCTGGTGTAGGCGAACTGCGCCTTGATGTAATTCTCGACATCCGTTGTCGCGTCCATCCGGCCCAGCGAATAGGCGCGGTTGCCGTCCTGTGCGACGCGCAGCATCTGTGATTTCGTGAAGAACATCATCGAAAGGTTCAGGATGATCGCGAACACGACCATGTATATGGGAAACCAGATGACGGCCTCGACCGTCTGACTTCCATCCTCATTTCCCCGAAACTCTCGAACTTTCGAGGTTATCCGCTGCCAGCCGGATTTCGACCGGTCAGCAGACGCGCCAAATCCAAAGTTGAACATGGAGTATTTCCTTCATTTCCAACCTTTAAATGGCAGGATCACCACGGCGGCAGCGGGCCCTAAGTAAGGTATTTTCCCGACAATTATGAATTTCGGTGGAAAATTTTATTGATACCTCAACGTCCATTCACAAAATTATTATATTTCAATTATTTAACAACCTTCAGGCGCGATGTAGACGCTGCGTCACCCTGCGTGAAAGACAAAAGCGCCGCGGTGAGAACACCGCGGCGCCGCAATCTAGACCCAGTTGCGCCGTCGGTCAGAGGCCTTTCGCGTGGTAGCTTGCCGCGACCTTGCCGATTGCCGTCAGATAGGCTGCGGTGCGCAGGTCGGTCACATCCTCGCGCCCGTGCCAGACCTGTGCCATGGAATCGTATGCCAGCCGCATCGTGTCATCCAGACCCGAGCGGACAAGCTCCATCTCCCCCGCTCCTTTGAGGTATTTTTCCTTGAAATCGGGGCTCAGCGTCCAGTTGATCGAGGTGTCGCGGCTGATCCGTTCCAGTTCGTCCACGATCAGCTGGTGACGCGATTCCTCCTGGCGGCGCTGCATCCGCCCGAAGCGGATATGGCTGAGGTTCTTGACCCATTCGAAATAGGACACCGTGACGCCGCCGGCGTTGGCATACATGTCGGGAATGATGACGGTCTTCTTGTCCCGCAGGATTTCATCCGCCCCCGCCGTCACGGGCCCGTTCGCGGCCTCGATGATCAGCTTGGCCTTGATGCGGTTTGCGTTGCTAAGGTTGATGACCCCCTCGAGCGCCGCAGGGATCAGGATATCGCATTCGCGCTCCAGCAGATTCTCGCCGTGTTCAAAGAACTGGCCCCCGGAAAACCCCTCGGGAGTGCCGTGTTCGGTGATGTATTGCTTCAGCTCCTCGATATCGATGCCGTCGTCGTTCCAGATCGCGCCATTGTATTCGATCACACAGACAACCGGCGCGCCGTCCTCTTCGCTGAGGAACTTGGCGGCGTGGTAGCCGACGTTGCCCAGCCCCTGCACGATCACGCGCTTGCCATCGAGCGTGCCTTTCATGTTGGCTTTCTTGACGCCTTCATCGTCGCGGAAGAACGCCCGAAGCGCGTATTGCACCCCGCGACCGGTGGCTTCCGTGCGCCCCTGGATACCGCCCGCGTTGATCGGTTTGCCTGTCACACAGGCCGCGCCGTTGATATCGGTGGTGTGCATCCGCTTGTACTGGTCGGCGATCCACGCCATCTCGCGCTCTCCGGTGCCCATGTCCGGTGCGGGGACGTTCTGGGCGGGGTTGATCAGATCGCGCTTGATCAGCTCATAGGCGAAGCGGCGGGTGATCATCTCCATCTCGTGCTCTTCGTATTCACGCGGGTCGACGCACAGCCCGCCCTTCGATCCGCCAAAGGGCGCTTCGACCAATGCGCATTTGTACGTCATCAGCGCGGCCAGCGCTTCGACCTCGTCCTGATTGACGCCCAGCGAGAACCGGATACCGCCCTTGACCGGCTCCATATGTTCGGAATGGACGGACCGGTAGCCGGTGAATGTCTTGATCTCCCCGCGCAGGCGGACACCGAAACGGACCGTGTAGGTTGCGTTGCAGACCCGGATCTTTTCTTCAAGCCCGGGCCTGAGATCCATCAGTCGCACCGCGCGATTGAACATCAGGTCGACGCTCTCGCGAAAACTCGGTTCGTTGGAAGGTTGGGACATTACATGCGCCTTTTTGTAGAAATGAAGAAACGTGGGCCTTGTTGCGTGCCGGGGAAGGCCGCCACCCTGACCCTAATCTGACTGCCACAGATTGCCAGATTTTTAATCATTTTATGAACGCCCCCGCAAAGCTATGGTCGCGTCCGTTGCATTCGGCACAGCCTCTGACAGACTGCAGCAGGCGATGAAGGAGCACGGCGATGGGAAAGAGCGTCAAACGGGTGCAGGAGGCCGCGAAGGTGCTTGGCCTCGGTATCGAGATCGTGACGCTAGACCGCAATACCCGCACCGCCGAGGAAGCCGCAGAGGCCTGCGACTGCGACGTCGGCCAGATCGCCAAATCGATGATTTTCGAAGGGGCACGCAGCGGATCGCTTGTCCTTGTCCTCGTGAGCGGCGCGCACCGGCTGGACATGTCCCACGCCGCCGAGATCTTCGGAGAGGAACTGGTCCGCGCCGATCCCAGCCGCGTGCGCCGCGACACGGGATTTGCCATCGGCGGCGTGGCCCCCATCGGGCATCTGTGCGAATTGCCCGTCTGGATGGACACTGCCCTGCTGGATTTCGGCACCGTATGGGCGGCAGGCGGCGCGCCCAACACGGTGTTCGAGGTCGCGCCACAGGATCTGCGCAATGCGACCGGCGCGCGGAGTTTCGTCGCCCATTAACCTTGACGACTCACAGGTTCACACTGCCGCCCAGTTTGGGCCCGCAGCGGGCGCCCTTTGTTAACACGCTGGAAACACTCGCGGTGAAACACAGTCCATTGTTCAGAATATTCCTTTAAAATTGGAAGCTTAGGCAATTTTCTGCCCCATTTTAGCCAAAGTCCTGCGGCATAACCATCGGTCATAACAGCCATTTTGCGCGCTCTGGCAGGGCGTCTTGGCCTGAGAGGTAATGCGAATGTCAAATTTGTTTTCAACGACCCGTATTCCGGTCGGATTGACGCGCTCGAACAGCGCGCGGATGCGCCGCTATACCAAAGAAGAAGATGGTATGGTCACCATCTTCGCCTGTTTTACACTGCTGATGATGCTGCTGGTCTGCGGTATCGCCATTGACATGATGCGCAACGAGATGGAGCGCGTGCGCATCCAGAACACCGCCGACCGCGCGGTTCTCGCTGCTGCGGATCTCGATCAGACGCTGGATCCGCAGACCGTCGTGAACGACTATTTCGCAAAAGCCGGCATTCCCGACCGCTCCAACGGCGTGAAGGTGAGCGAAGGTCTGAATTTCCGGACTGTCTCGGTCAACTCCGACTCCGTGACGCCGACCAACTTCATGCGCCTGTTGGGCATCAACGAATTGCCGCTGCGCAGCCGGTCCGAGGCCGAGGAGCGCGTCACCAACGTGGAAATCTCGCTTGTGCTCGATATCTCCGGGTCCATGGGCCAGGGCGACAAGATGCCCCAGCTGCGCGACGCCGCGCGGGAATTCGTCGATACGGTGATCCGCCCCGAAACGCAGGATCTGGTTTCGCTCTCGCTCATCCCCTACTCCGAGCACGTCAGCGCCGGACCGGCCCTGTTGAGCAAGTTCAACGTAAACTACAACAACCCCTATTCGCACTGCATGGAGTTCGATTCATCGGACTTCACCTCGACGCGGCTGCGGCGCGACAAGACCTACAAGCAGGTGCAGCATTTCCAGTGGGGTTACGATGGCTACAGCAACGACGTCTCGACACCCGTCTGCCCGAACGGAACCTACGAGGACATCACGCCACTCAGCCAGGACGCAAACAGCCTGAAGTTCCAGATCGGTCAATTGGTCCCACGCGGGTCGACATCAATCTTTGCGGGGATGAAATGGGCCTCCGGCCTGCTGGATCCCGATTTCAACGAGATCACGCAGCAACTGGTCACTGAAAACCGGGTCGACCCGATCTTCTCGTCGCGGCCTGCATCCTTCTCGGACTCCGAGACGCTGAAAACCGTGATCCTGATGACGGACGGCAAGAACCACTATTCGTACCGGATCAGCGACTCCTATTACGCCAACTCTAGCCATGCGTCGCACTGGGCGCGGTACAACCTGCATTGGTATCTCAACAACTACGTGCATCCCTACTATCACAACAGCTTCCGCTACATGAAATACACGCCCTCCATCGGGAACGACCTTCTCGACAGCGTGTGTGATGCAGTGAAGGCAAAGAACATCGTCATCTGGTCCATCGGTTTCGAAGTCGACGACTACGGTGCCAGCGTGATGAGAGACTGCGCATCCTCGCCCAGCCACTTCTTCCGTGTCGAGGGCGTCGAAATCTCTGACGCATTCAAGGCGATTGCCCGCCAGATCAACCAGCTGAGGCTCACACAATGATGACCCGTCTGAAAAAGCGGCTCCGCATCTTCCGCAAGAACGAAGATGGCATGATCATCGCGCTCGAATTCGTGATCATGGCGCCGCTGATCTTCTCCTTCTTCTTCTTCGGTCTGGAGATGGGGATCTACAGCGTCCGGCAGATGCTTCTGGACCGCGGCCTCGAGGTGACCACCCGTCAGGTCCGTCTGAATACCGGCATGGTATTCGATCACGACGACCTCAAGCGGGCGATCTGCCAGAACGCCGGGAACCTTCCGGACTGCAACACCGTGCTGCGTCTCGAGATGGTGTCGATGGACCCGCGCAACTTCACCGGTCTGCCGGCAAGCCCCGACTGCCCCGACGTTTCGGAGCCCGCAACACCGGTACGCGGCTGGTCGCTGGGTCAGCCCCACGAACTGATGATCCTGCGGGCCTGCTACAAGTTCACACCGGTCTTCCCGATGACCGGTCTGGGCCAGGATTTCCGCAAGGACGGCGGGGGTAAGGTCGCCATGACGTCGATCAGCGCCTTTGTACAGGAGCCAAGATAATGTTCACACTTAACCTCAAATCTTTCCTGCGAGGGGACTTCCTGCGCAAGGAGGATGGCGCCATCGCGCTGGAAACCGTGATCATCATCCCGATCATGTTCTGGGCCTACATGTCCGCCCTTTCGATCTTCGATGCGTTCCGGCAGTATTCGATGCACCAGAAAGGCGCGTATACGATCAGCGACATGATCTCTCGCGAGACGGTGCCAATCGATGCGAATTATCTTGCAGGTGCGCACCGGCTGTTCGACACGCTGACACGGTCGCCGCAGGACAGCACCATCCGGGTTTCCGTGGTCTACTGGGACGCACGCAACGAACGTATCGATCTCGACTGGTCGCAATCGACCGGACGTTCCTCCCCGCTGACCGCCAGCACCGTGCGCGGTTGGGGCGACCGCCTGCCGAACATGGTGGATGGCGAGCGGCTGATCATCGTGGAAACGTCGGCCTTCTACAGCCCGCCCTTCCGCACCGGCCTCGAAAACCGCGAGATCCAGAACTTCATCTTCACCCGTCCGCGTTATGCGCCGCAGGTCCTGTGGGATGATGGGTCGGATACCGCCCCGGGCGTCTGACGGACCCCGGATACACGAAACGAAACAGAAAGGCCCCGGATGGTATCACCGTCCGGGGCCTTTTTCGGTTCGCAGTCAGTCCTGCGGGGGCTCTGCCGCCATCTCGCGCCGGGCCAGCATGACGGCGATGATTTCTGACATCACCTTGGTCTGGCTGCCCGGTGTCATGCCCCCGATGCCGATGCGGCGGCCCAGCCGCCACCACAGGCCCGGACGCCATGTGCGCTGCGCGCCCGCACGGGTCCGCAGCAGAAATCCGTTCGACGGTTTGAACGCAAAAAACCCACGGTCCATCCCGTCGATCTCCTCGACCCGCGCGATCAGCGTGCCGTCGCTGTCGCGCAGTTCCGTCTCGGTCAGTTCGATACGGCTGGCAGTGGCGCGGCGCATCATGTCGGCCATCCAGATCGCCGCCGCGCCAAGGACCAGCAGGAACACCCGCCAGACCGGTTCGGGCGAAGAGCTGAGCGCGAGGTAGATGACCATCACGCCCAGAAGCCCCAGCGACGTGATGCCCAGCACACGGCGACCGGGCGAGGCCTGCACAACGGCCAGCACCTCCGTGCGCGGGTCCGCTGCGGTATGATCCGGATCTGTCATGGCAATCTCCCTTTGCGCAGACCCCTAGCGGCACAAAGGTCCTGCGGCAAGGCTCCGCAGACCCGCGCGTTCAGCCGATCCGCGCCGGGCGGACTTCGTAGCCACGCTCTTCCGGCTCGTCATCCACCAGTTCCTGCGGAAAGCCGTCCGCTAGAATGCGCAGACCGGTCGCCTCTTCGAGGCGTTCGATCATGCGGTCCGACTGCGCGCGGATCCCGAAACGGCGCTGGCCGTCGGTCATCATCTCGATCATCAGCGGCGAAATTTCGAGCGGCACACCGGCGTCGTCGGCGAGCTTCTGGAACAGGCCGATGTCCTTCTGGATCAGGTCCATGGTGAAATTGACGTCGCGCGATCCGGACAGGATCAGCTGGCTTTCCGTCTCGTGGACGAAACTGGTACCCGATGACATGGCTATCGCCTCGTAGGTCATGGCCAGATCCATGCCCTGCGCCTTCATCACCGTCAGCGCCTCGCAGAGGGTCAGCAGATTGGCAGTGGCAAGATAATTGGTCATCACCTTCAACGTGCTGGCCACCCCGATCCCGCCCACGTGAAGGATACGGCGGCCCATATGCGTCAGCACGGGCAGGACACGCTCGAAGGTGGCGCGATCGCAGCCCGCATAGATGCTGATGTTTCCGGTATCCGCACGGTGGCATCCGCCAGACACGGGGCAATCGACGGCCTTCCCGCCTGCTTCGGCAACCTCCTGGGCAAGGCGCTTGATCTCTTCGGGATCGGTCGTGGACATTTCGACCCAGATCTTGCCCTCCCCGACATGGGGCAGCATCTGCGCGACGACCGCCGCCGACGCGACGGGGCTGGGCAGACAGGTGATCACGATATCGCAGTCCTGCATCATTTGCGCGGGGCTTTGGCCGCTTTTGGCCCCTGCCGCGATCTTGGCCGCCACCAGCCCCGCGTCCAGATCGTGCACGCGCAGCGCGATCCCGTTGCGCAGCAGGCTTCCCGCCAGCTTTCCGCCGACATTGCCGAGGCCGATAAATCCGATTTCCATTCCTGTCTCCCGATTGCCTGCCCTCAGGCTTGACCGGCCAGAACGACAGGTCGCGCCTGAATGCGACCTCTGACGAAATCGGCGGCTCTGCCCAACCGGATGCCACGGATACCCGCGCCCCGCCTGTTGGTGACACACGGACCGACGGATGCGCGACGCTAGTGCGTATTGATGCACAATGCCGGTGCGCCAGCGGGACTTGCACCGGGGGCCCCTCTTGCCTACCTCCTCTGTACACCAGTCAGGAGATGCCAAAATGTCCCTCAGACCCACGATCGAAACCCGCCGCGCAATCCCTACACTGGAAGGCGCAGGCGTGAAATTGCACCGCGCTTTCGGCTTTCAGGATCCCAGCGAGCTGGACCCCTTCCTGTTGTTCGACGATTTCCGCAACGAGCGCCCGCAGGATTTCGAAAAAGGCTTCCCCTGGCACCCGCACCGCGGCATCGAGACGATCACATATGTCCTCGAAGGCACGGTCGAGCATTCGGACAGTCTGGGCAACACCGGCACGCTGGGCGCGGGTGACGTGCAGTGGATGACCGCCGGATCGGGCATCCTGCACCAGGAAATGCCGCAGGGAAACACGCGCGGGGCCATGCACGGCTTCCAGCTGTGGGGCAACCTGCCGTCGAGCCAGAAGATGACCGCGCCACGCTATCAGGACGTGACATCGGACGCGATTCCAGAAGTAATCGACGACGACGGCGTGAAGGTGCGTGTCATTACCGGTGAATTCTGGGGCAAGCGCGGCCCCGTCGATGGAATCGCCGCCGATCCGCAGTATCTGGATGTCACCGTGCCGGCAGGCGTGAAGAAAACCTTCCGCATCGACACCTATCGCCGCGCCTTTGCCTATATCTTCCAGGGTGCGGGCGCGTTCGTTGACGCCAGCCGCCCTTCCGGCATCCTGCTGGAAAAGGAAGTCGCGGGCGAAGAGCTGAACATCCGCGACATGTCGGGCGACCGCACGCTTGTCCGCTTTGGCACCGGGGACGAGATCACCGTGCAGGCGGGCCCCGAGGGGATGCGGTTCCTGCTGATTTCCGGCGCGCCCATCGAAGAGCCCGTGGCGTGGCACGGCCCCATCGTGATGAATACCCGCGCCGAGCTGATGCAGGCGATGCAGGAGCTAAACAACGGGACATTCATCAAACCAGCACACTGATGTGCAGTAGCGTCAGGCGGCCCCCACCGCCCGACGCACCATTTCGCCGTATTGCGACGTCACCTGATCCAGTGACAGCCGCCCGCCCTCGCGGAACCACGTATTCACCCCGGTCAACATGGCGATGATGGCAAGGGTCGCGATCTTCGTGTCGGTCACCCGAAATGCCCCGCTTTGCACGCCCGCGCGCAGGATCTGCTCGAGCCCGTCCTCATAGGTCCGGCGCAGCGCCTCGATCCGTGCGAAATTCTCGGCGCTGAGATTGCGCAGTTCCATATAGGCGATGAACACCGCATCGGGCCGCGCCGCATGAAAGCGGATATGAAACGACACGAATGCGTCCAGCCTCTCCGACGGCGGCGCTTTCGGGTCGTCCTCGACCGCGGCCAGCAGATCCTGAAGATGGCTCTCCATCAGATCGAAAAGCAATGTCTGCTTGTCGGGTGTGTAGTTATAGAGCGCGCCGGCCTGCACGCCGACCTCGGCCGCGATGGCGCGCATGGACACGGCCGCATAGCCGCCTTCGGCAAAGAGCCGCTGCGCGACCTCTCGCACTCTGGGGCCAGTGATATCGGAATGGGAACCTGCTGTGCGCGCCATGGGGCAATTATCTGAACGCCCGTTCAAAAGTAAAGGCCGTGCTTGCGCGCCCGCCCCGCGCTGGTGCAGAACAGTGCCATGAGATCGCAGCACCTCTTCCTTGCGTTATGCCTGGCCCTGCCGCTGGTGGCCGGATGCACGACCTTTCCCGCGCTCGACCGCACCATCACCCCCGCGCTAGAGGCCGCCCCCTACCCCGAGCTTGTGCCACTGGGGCCGGTTCTGGCGCGCGCGCAGGCCGAGGGAGTGGCGCCAGAGCGGGCGAATGCCGCGCTCGACCGCCGGATCGCCGCTTTGCGCGCCCGTGCTGCGGGGCTGCGCGGCTCCGTTCTCAGCGGTCGCGAGCGGCAGCGTCTGGCGCAGGGTCTGCAATAGCCGCTCTTGACGGTCGACGATGCGTTGCGCGGGCCTGCGGATCGCGATACATCGCCCGACAACAGATTTCTCGCAGGAAGGACCGCCATCCATGTCACAGCCTCTTCGCCTCGGAATTGCGGGTTTGGGTACCGTCGGAGTGGGCGTCGTGCAGATACTGCGCAAGCAGGCGAAGCTGCTGCAGGCGCGCACGGGACGCGAGATCGTGATCTCAGCGGTCAGCGCCCGGGACCGCACAAAGGACCGCGGCGTGACCCTGTCGTCCTACGCCTGGGAAGACGACCCCGTAGCGCTGGCCAAACGCGACGATGTTGACGTTTTCGTCGAACTTATCGGCGGCGAGGACGGCCCCGCGAAAGACGCCTGCGAAGCGGCGCTTGCGCTTGGCAAGGATGTGGTCACGGCGAACAAGGCGATGCTGGCCATGCACGGCCAGTCCCTCGCCGAAACGGCAGAAGAGCGCGGCTGCGTCATCAAGTACGAAGCCGCGGTCGCGGGCGGTATTCCGGTGATCAAGACCCTGTCAGAAGCCTTGGCGGGCAACGAGATCACCCGCGTCATGGGCGTGATGAACGGATCGTGCAACTATATGCTGACCCGCATGGAAGACGCGGGCCTGACCTATGCCGAAGTCTTTGCCGAGGCCGACGGTCTGGGGTATCTCGAGGCCGATCCGCAGCTTGACGTGGGCGGCATCGATGCGGCGCACAAGCTGGCGATCCTGTCCTCGCTGGCCTTTGGCACCAAGGTGAACTTCGCGGGCATCGAACTGGAGGGGATCGAGCGCGTCTCGATCGAGGACATCACCGCCGCCGCCGACATGGGCTACAAGATCAAGCTGCTGGGCGTGGCGCAGATGACCGGTCGCGGCCTCGAGCAGCGTATGCAGCCCTGCCTTGTCCCCGAAACGTCGCCGCTGGGCCAGCTTCAGGGGGGCACGAACATGATCGTCCTCGAGGGCGATTCCGTGGGCCAGATCGTGCTGCGCGGCCCGGGCGCCGGTGCAGGACCGACCGCCTCCGCCGTGCTGAGCGATATCTGCGATATCGCGCGCGGTGTGCGCGGCCCCGTATTCGGTCAGGCGGCGACAAAGCTGGAGGACGCGACACCGGCGCTGAGCAAACGCCCCGCCGCCTACTACCTGCGCATGGCGCTCAAGGACAAACCGGGCGCATTGGCCAAGGTGGCGGCAGTGCTGGGCGAAGCAGGTGTCTCCATCGACCGCATGCGCCAGTACGCCCACGCGGACGACCACGCGCCCGTCCTGATCGTGACGCACAAGATCACCCGTTCCGATCTGGACCACGCGCTGTCGGCCATGGCGACGACGAATGTGGTCGCCGCCGACCCCGTCGCCCTGCGCATCGAAGAGGTCTGACCGGCGGCGGCGCGGCCGTTGCCCACCCTACCCGGAAAGAGGCGAATTTGATGAGCTTTCTTGGCGTCGAGGCATCACTGACGGGGCGGCGCTGGGTCGGACCGGGCGTGGAAGTCTCCCGCGCTGCCGAGGCGCTGCACCAACAGAGCGGGCTGCCCATGCCGGTCTGTCAGGTTCTCGCCCGGCGCGGCGTCCCCGCCGAAGAAGCGCAATCGTTTCTCGCCCCGTCCTTGCGCGATCTGCTGCCCGATCCGCGCAGCCTGCGCGACATGGAACGCGCGGCAGAGCGGTTTCTGGCTGCGGTCCGAAACCGCGAGCGGATCGCGATATTCGCCGATTATGACGTGGACGGAGGCAGTTCCGCCGCCCTGCTGATCATCTGGCTGCGTGAGATGGGCGCGCGGGCAACGCTCTATGTGCCCGACCGGATTGACGAAGGCTACGGCCCCAACGACGAGGCGATGTCCGCACTCGCCGCCGAGCACGATCTGATCATCTGCGTCGATTGCGGCACCCTGTCCCACGGGCCGATCGCGGCGGCCAAGGGTGCGGATGTGATCGTGCTGGATCACCATCTTGCGGGCGAAACCCTGCCAGAGTGCTGTGCGGTCGTGAACCCCAACCGGCAGGACGAGGACGGCGCGCTTGCGCATCTGTGCGCAGCGGCGGTGGTGTTCCTGATGCTGGTCGAAGCAGGACGGCAACTGCGCGCGGCGGGCACCAAGGGCCCGGACCTGATGGCGCTTCTCGATCTGGTGGCGCTGGCGACCGTTGCCGATGTGGCGTCGCTTTCGGGGGTCAACCGTGCCTTCGTGCGTCAGGGCCTGCGTGTAATGGCCCGGCGCGAACGGCCCGGCCTTGCCGCGCTGGCCGATGTGGCACGAATGGATACCACGCCCGCAGCCTATCACCTTGGCTTTCTTCTGGGCCCTCGCATCAACGCAGGCGGGCGCGTGGGCAAGGCGGACCTCGGCGCGCGCCTGCTGGCCACCGATGATCCGCACGAAGCCGCCGCGCTGGCCGAGCGGCTGGACACACTCAACAGCGAACGCCGCGAAGTGGAAAACGCGGTGCGCGCCGCCGCACTGGCGCAGGCCGAAGAGCGCGGCTTTGACCGCCCGTTGGTCTGGGCGGCGGGCGCGGGCTGGCATCCCGGCGTGGTTGGCATCGTCGCCTCGCGCCTGAAAGAAGCGTCCGGCCGCCCCGCAATCGTGATCGGCCTCGAAGACGGCATCGGCAAGGGGTCCGGCCGCTCGGTCAGCGGAATCGACCTCGGCGCCCCGATCCAGAGGCTGGCGCGCGAGGGGCTGTTGGTAAAGGGCGGCGGCCACAAGATGGCGGCGGGGCTGACGGTCGACGAGGCAAAACTCGACGCCGCGATGGCACGGCTGTCCGAATTGCTGGAGAAACAGGGCGCACATCTGCTGGGCCCTTCCGATCTTCGGGTAGAGGGGCTGTTGATGCCCGGTGCCGCCAGCGTCGAGTTGACCGAGCAGATCGAGGCCGCAGGCCCATTCGGCGCCGGTGCCGCCGCGCCCCGCTATGTTTTTTCCGACATGCGCCTTTTCTCTGCCCGCCGCGTCGGGGAAAGCCATCTCAAGATCAGCTTTGGCGACGGGATTGGCCCCAAGCTCGATGCGATCTGCTTCGGCGCCTTCGATACCGCCCTCGGACCGGCGCTGGAATCGCACGGCGGCGCACGGTTTCACCTTGCCGGGCGGCTCGACATCAACACGTGGCAGGGCCGGCAAAGCGTGCAGCTGCGGCTCGAAGACGCAGCTCCTGTCTGACGAAAAGAAATTCTGAAAAAACCGCAAAAAGCTTCTTGCGCCCGCCGGTCGGATTATTTAGAGAAGCGCTCACGACAGAGTGGCCCGTTCGTCTATCGGTTAGGACGTCAGGTTTTCAACCTGAAAAGAGGGGTTCGACTCCCCTACGGGCTGCCACTTCTCTCCAGACCATTTCGCCTTATCCGTGAAACGCCTGAAGCGTATACTCTCCCCAAATACATCCAACGCAGAGCTGATCGGCCCGACCCGAAGGTCAAGCCCGCTCACGCCCTACCTATGCTTTCCAACAGATCGTTCGGGAACGCGGGAAAGCCGTGAGTGGATCCGCAGGCACGGCAACGGCTGTCGATGAAGTGACGCAGTTGCGGGGAAAATTCCACGGTAGCGGCGAAACGCCGGTATCGGATGACGGGCGAGTTGGCCTCCGCCGGTGCGGGCACTGGCGATTATTCATCTCTGTGGAAATGACGCTGCGTCAACGATCCTCCGGATGCGCTGCGACTGTCTGACTTCAATTGACAATTTGGCCGAAATAAGGCATCAAAAAGAACAGCTTGATGTTCCTTTTCTAGCGATCTTTACGCGCTGAGTATTCCCCAAAAAACAAACCAAGCCTTTGAAACTATAGAAAATGTAAAACGTGCCTTGCGTATGGGCCGGAACGGTCGAAACAGTTTGTTTCGAAAATTCCCCCTCAATTGTGACCAAATTCTGTTATTCAGAAGGCGTGGCAGAGGCAGCGCTCGCATCTGCAACATTCTCCCGGACCAGAGGACCGGAACGAACGAGAAGAACGGCGTCTCATGTGAGGCGCCGAAAAGTAACGAGTTGGCCGCCTGATCCCGACTGCCATCAGGAAACAGCGGCTTTTTGAGTATGGCGCACCCGTTGGTGTGACCGAGTAAAAGCAGAGCCCCGGGGGGTTTGAGAAATGATGAAGTCCGATCCGGACCAGACAGGTTTCGTCGTGAGCCGCGCACTGTCTTTGCCGCTTGACCTGGAGGGCCGCCTTGCAATGGTGCGCACTGCCGAAGCCCTGCTCGAACCTGTCGGACAAGCCGGGCGGGCGTCTGCCTACCGTCTTTTCGGCAAGCGCGTTTTCGAGACGGTTCTGGTCCTTCTTGCGCTGCCGTTCTTCGTGCCTGTCATGGCGCTGTGCGCCATCGCCTTGTGGCTGGAGGGCGGCAATCCTTTCTACCGTCAGATCCGGCTGGGCCGGGGGGGCGATCGTTTCGCGATCCTCAAACTGCGCACGATGACACGCGATGCCGATGCGGTTCTGGAACAGTATCTGGCCGCGAACCCGGAAATGCGCCGCGAATGGGACGAGAAGCAAAAGCTTATCAACGATCCGCGTGTGACGCGGATCGGATCGATCCTGCGCAAGACGTCTCTGGACGAGCTGCCGCAGCTGTGGAACGTGCTGACCGGCGAGATGAGCCTGATCGGCCCGCGCCCCATGATGCCCGACCAGCTGCCGATGTACGGCGACCCGACCCATTATTTCGCGCTGCGCCCCGGCATCACCGGTCTGTGGCAGGTGTCGGCCCGCAACGAAAACAGTTTTGGCTACCGCAACGAGGTCGACGCCGCCTACAGCCGCAGCCTGTCGCTGCGCAATGACATTGTCCTGATCTTCAAAACCGTGTGGGTGATGGCCCGCCGCACCGGATGTTGATGGCCCGATCTTTGATAAACCCCTTGCATTGCCTATATTCCGGTTATGCCCAAGACCCGAAAGCCTGAGCCCATGAAGGACACCTTCACATCTTCGCTGTCACAGGCGACGGACAGGATGCTGCCCTCTGACGGCAGCTTTACGCGGCCGCGCCGGTTTTCCGACCTGGCAGAATCCGACTTGGCAGAAGAGGTCACGGATGCAGATATCGTGATCGAGGATCTGGCAGAGCCCTTTCCGAGCCCCGCAACAACGCGCGGCCGTGCCCTGCCACAGGTTCAGACCGATCTGTGGCCCCTGCTGCACCAGCAGGAACCGGGCAAGGACCAGCATATTCTGCCCGGAAGCCAGGCCGAGGAGGATTTCCGCGAAACTGACGTATCGCGGGCCTTCGATCTGCTTCGCACGCGGTTGCGCCAGACGGTCAAGCAGCACGGCTGGACCAATATCGGTGTGGTATCGCCCACCGGCGGATGCGGAAACACCTTCACCGCCGCCAATCTTGCGGCCAGCCTTGCGCGGATCCCGTCCTCGCGGATCGTGCTGATGGATATGAACATGCGCGCGCCCGGCCTTGCAGCGGCGCTGGACATGGATGCGTCGGCGGCGGCGGACCTGTGCGATTTTCTGGCCGGTGACGTGGCGATCAGCGACTACCTCTTGCGCGCGTCGGACAGTCTTGCGGTTGGCCTGAACGCCCAGGTCCAGCCCGATGCCGCGGAGATCCTTCAGGATCCAGCGACACTGGACAGCATTGCGCATATGCAGTCGGCGCTGAAGCCCGACATGGTCATCTACGACCTGCCGCCCCTGCTCTGCCACGACGACGCGTCGGCGTTCCTGCCCCAACTCGACGGCGTGTTGCTGGTGTCGGACGGGACGCAGACCATGGCAAAACACCTCAAGGAATGCGAACGTATCCTCGAAGGCCAGACCGCGCTGCTCGGCGTCATCCTGAACCGCGCGCGTGCGTCGAGCATTGAACGTTTCTAGGCGTCTGTTGCCGCTTTGTCGCGGTTGTGGTTTGCAGTCATAGTATCGCCTGATTTCCACGGTATCCGCCCATTCTGCCGCACGGACGCAGATCCGTAGAACGGCAAGGGCAGGACGGAGCGAGGCACCTTATGGGTCCGATTTACACATGGCAGGATTTCCTGGACATGATCCGGCGTCGGCTGGGTCTGATCGCGTTCGTGGTTATCGCGGGATGTATCGCGTCGCTCTATTGGGCGTCCAGCTATGTGCATGTCTACAGATCGTCCGAGGTTATTCAGGTCGAACAGCCTAAGATCGACGACGAACTGGCCCCCTCGACCGTGGGCGCCTCTTCGGCGCGGCGCCTGCAACTGATCGAACAGAAGCTGATGGCGCGCGCAAACCTTCAGAACATGATCGACAAATACGGCCTGTTCTCCAACCTCGAAGCGCTGCGCCCCAGTGAAAAGGTCAATCTGCTGCGGCAATCGGTTTCGATCACCGGCGTGGCTGCCGCGCGCGAGGGATTTGCCGACGATGGCACCATTTCGGTCCTGACCATCACGGTCGATCTTGAGGATCCGGTCATCGCCCGTGATGTGGCCCATGACTTCGCCGAAAGAACCCGCGCGCTGATGCGCGAACAGCGTCAGGAACAGACCGCCGCCACCCTTGCCTTTTTCGAACGGCAGGAAGAACAGATCCTCACGGCACTCGCAGCCCTCGAAAACGAGATCGAAACCTTCCGCAAGGACAACGACATCACCGTCGAGGGCGGGCTGCAATTTCGCCTGACCGAGATCGGCCAGCTCAACGAAAGCATTCTGGAACTCGACCGCGGGATCATCGCGGCCCAGCTTGCGCGCACGCAAATCGACCGCAGCGCGCGCCAGTCCACGATCGAACGCGCCGAGCGTGATATCGACACGCAGCTTGCCACGCTGACAGAACAGCGCAGCCTTCTGACCGAACGCCGCGACGCGCTGCGCGCCAGCGTCCAGAGCTCGCCCGAAACGCAGCGACAGCTTGACGCCTTCGAGCGCCGCCGCGAGCAGCTTCAGGCGCAGCTCGAAACGATCTCGGCGCGTCGGAGCGACGCCGAAGTAGGCGCGACGCTGGAAGCGGCATCGCAGGGCGAGCGGCTGACGACGCTGGAAGAGGCGCAGGTGCCCGATTATCCGATCACCATGAGCCGCAAGAAGCGCGCGATACTGGGCGGCGGCGCATCTGTGGCGCTGGCGATCATGCTGGCGTGGCTGCTGGAATTGCGCCGCCCCGTGATCCGCTCTGCCCGCCAGATGGAGCGGGAGACCGGCGTGACGCCGGTGGTATCCATCCCCGAACTCGAAGCGAAATTCGGCAGTTCGAAATGGCGCCAGCGCCGCGAGAAGCGCCGTGCGGCAGGCAAGGCCGGACGCGCAGCGCGCATCGCCCGGCAGACGTCCTAGACCGCCGTCAAGTCCATCAAGGCATCAACAGCACCAGGGCGTCGCGGTTGATCCACAGCGCCAGCGCAATCAGGGCCGCACCCGCGCCCGCGGCAACCGCGTCATGGCGCATGTCCCAGACGCCGTGGCACCGCGCGAGCCAGATCACCGCCGCATGCGTCACGACCTGGGCGATCCCGATCCCCACAATCGCGCCCACGATTCCGTAGGCGCTGACACCGGCGATCAGCAGCGAAACCTGAAGCACCGCCCGCACGGCCGTTAGAACAAAGAACCGTCTGGAATCGCCAGCGGCAAGGGCGGCCTGATCGTAGGTAATTCCGATCACCTGAGGCACCAAGGCGACGGCCAGCAGCGTGACGATCCCCCCCGCCTGCGCATAGCGCGCATCGTAGAGCACATCGACGAGCCAGGGGCCGAAGATCGCCATCCCCGCCAGCAAGGCGATGATCCCCCCGCTCAACCCGTATCTGAGCCGCGCGATCTTGGCCCGCTGCTCCTTGGCGTCGCGGTAGACCGGGATCATCACCCGGCCCGTCACCGCAGAGCCGAGGAGCAGCGGAAAGCTCGCAAGGAAATACCCGATGTTGTAGATGCCCAGACTTTCGAGGCTCAGGAACTTGCCCAGAACGGCCTTGTCGCCCTGGCTGGCGAAGAACCAGCAGACGGTGCTCATGAAGATCCACTTCCCGAAACTGACCAGTTCGCGCACCGCGGCAGGCTCCCAGCGAAAGCGGTTGGCCTGCCCCGGCAGGAACGCCCAAGTCAGCACCAGCTTTGCCAGTGCCGAGATCACGCCACCCACCACCAGTGCTGCCACCGATTGCCAGACCAGTGCCAGCCCGATCATCGCTGCGATGCCTATAGCCTGCGACAGAAGGTCAAGCACCGTGAGGCGGCCCATCAGAAGATGCCTGTGCGCGGTTTCGATACGGGTCGGGTTGAAGCCCGCGATCACCAGCATCAGTGCAGCGACCGGCAGATAGACCTGCAAGTCCGGCGCATCGTAGAACCACGCCATCGGCACGGCCAGCGCCACCGCGATCCCCCACAGGATGATCCCGCGGATCACCTGTATAGACCACGCGGTGTTCAGGAAGTC